>NZ_JBXAMV010000004.1:0-701163 GCF_058801005.1 Variovorax sp. GW822-FHT04A09
CACTGTTTTTTCAAACCGCGTCAACTTTCGAAGACTTTCTTCACCACCCACAACCAACGCTCCTGAGAGCACCAGTCACTTCAAACACCAGAGGTATTCAGCAGCGAAGCCTGCCAGTGTATGTCATTTTGGGTGCCGAAGCCAACACGAGATGAAAAGAATCTTGCAGCGAGACCGCTCCACAGCTTGCCGCGTCTTCAGGCACCGCTTGATCACACGGCGCCCCCAGGAGCGACTCCATCCGCCCCGTTATATATAGAGGCGTACGCTTCCCCAACCAGGGCGCCATCGAGCAACTCCCGCAGCGCCTCCATGACAGCAGAGACATTCACCAACTTGCATCAGCTCAGCCCCAATGAAGAAGGCCCGTCGGACATACGTCCGACGGGCCTTTGAACCAACTCAACTACAGCCGGCCGCTCAGCGCCCGGCCCAGCCTTGCTTAGTAATAACGCGAGCTGTTCATGCGGCGCATCGCTTCGTACAGCGTGGGCATGCGCACTTCTTGCGAACGACGGTTCATGCGAGCCAGTGCGTCGACCTTGGCGACGGCCTGAACCGACACGACGTCGTCCGACTGCTGGCGCCACACCGCGGCTTGCAGCTCTTGCATGATGCGCGGATCGCTCTGGGCGGTCGCCAGGAAGCGGGCGTCTGCACGCGCTTGCGCACGGCGCTCTGCAGCTTCGCGCCACAGGGTGGCCAGGCTGCTCTTGCGGACAGAGCCGACGAAGAGCGCGAACAAGGCGATGGCCGCGACACAGAACACGGTCCATGCGGCGAGCAGCGCGCCTTCGTCCCAGTTGGAGACGATCTTGTCGGCGACCACGAGCACGGCGGCCGCCAGGGCCAGCACGAACAGGGCGATCAGCGGACGGGCGCCATGGGCGCCAGCACGGGCGGCCTGGATCTGGCCGAAGAGAACTTCGGCGCGACGGACGCCGGGATGTTCGGTGGGTTGGTCAACGTGGACAAAGCTGGTCATGATGCATCCCTCCTGGGGATAAGTGGTAATCAGTGGTGGCGAACAAGGCCGATGCCCTGATATTAGGGATTACCCCAGTGTTCCGCCACTTTATCTTTCTGATGTTTATCATTCATATCACTGATGGACGTCAATTTCCGCACATTCGACCTCAACCTGCTGCGCGTCTTCGACGAAGTGATGGCAGAGCGCAACCTCACGCGCGCCGCCCGCAACCTCGCGATCACCCAGCCAGCCGTGAGCAACTCGCTGCGCCGCCTGCGCGAGCTGCTGGGCGACGAGCTGGTGCGGCGTTCCGGCGCGGGCGTGGAACCCACGCCGCGTGCGCAAGCCCTCTGGCCGACGGTGCGCGACGCCTTGCGCCAGCTGCAGCACACGCTGGCGCCCGGCGAGTTCGATGCCGGCACCGCCGACACGACCTTCCTGCTGGCCATGGCCGACGCCACGGCCGCCGAACTCATGCCAGGCCTGGTGAAGATTGCGGAAGAAGAAGCCCCGGCCATCTCGCTGCGCGTGCTGCCGCTGACCACGCGCGACCCGCGCCGCATGCTGGAGCACGAAGAAGTCGACATGGCGATCGGCTACTTTCCCGCCGTGATCGCGAGCCTGGCGGCGCGCGGCCAGTCGGGGGTGGGGGTGCCGTTCGAGACCCAGCGGCTCTACCTGGGCCAATATGTATGCGTGATGCGACGCGGCCATCCGCTGGCCAGCGCACCGCTGACACTCGACAGCTACTGCACAGCGCGGCACCTGCTGGTGAGTTTTTCGGGGCGGCCGTACGGCTTCATCGACCAGACGCTGGGCGCCATGGGGCGCGAGCGGCGGATCGCGGTGACGGTGAACCAGTTCTTCACCGCCGGGCGCGTGGTCGCGAATTCGGACCTGCTGGCGGTGCTGCCGCGTCACTTCGTGAGCGTGACGGGCATCGAGAATCAGCTGGTGGTGCGGGACCTGCCCTTCGACCAGCCGCCGGTGCACGTGGATGCCATCTGGCACCGGCGCGCCCAACATGGGCATTCGCACGAGTGGCTGCGCACGGCGCTGTTGCGCTCGGCGGCCGCGGCGTTCGCGGGCTCGGTCCACGGGCAGGCGTGACCTGCCCTTGGATCCCGGGTGCGCCGCACGGGGCGGCGCGCGTCAGCGAATTACCTGACGACGCTGAGCCAGGCGGAAGCCGCCGCACGCAGCTCCTGCGCGTGGTGCGCACCGCGACCGGCACGGCTGTCGGCGCTTTCCATCAGCGCGGCAGCGTGGCTGGCGGGGGTCTGGCTCGGCGACGAACGGAAGAAACGGGCCACTTGGGCAAGAAGACTGAACATGACGGTGCGCGGCTTGTGGCTGCGACGGGGTTGATTAACGATGGATGTAGATTAAGGGTAATCCCTAGTAAAGCAAGCCCCAGGTTATGCATCTCACGCATAGTGCGATTCACCTAGACTGACCCGACGATGAAGCTGCAACTGCTCTCCGACCTCCACCTGGAATCCCACCCCAACTTTCATGCCGACCCCATCCCGGGCGCCGACCTGCTGGTGCTCGGGGGCGACATCGGCTCCTACCAGGAAGGCTCCCGCCTGACGGACACCGATTTCGGCCTGGGCCGCTTCTCGCCGCGCAAGGGCTGGCCGACGCCGGTGGTCTACGTGCCGGGCAACCACGAGTACGACAACCTCGACTTCGACGCGACGCATGCGCGCCTGCGGGCGCTGTGCGACGAGCTCGGCATCCTCTGGCTGGAGCGCGAGACGCTGGTCATCGAAGGCATCCGCTTCATCGGCACCACGCTGTGGGCCGATTTCGACGCGCTGGTCGAGCCCCGCGACGGCCTCGCCGAGGCGCTCAAGAAGCGCGGCAAGGCGATGCGCGCGGCCGATTTCTACCTCGAGAAAATGGCCGGCACACGCGACGGCAAGCCCTTCATGGCTGCCGAAATGAGAGAGCAAGCGCTCACCTGCCAGGCCTGGTTGCGTGATGCGCTGGCCCAGCCTTACGACGGCACGACGGTGGCCATCACCCATTTCGCGCCCAGCTTGGCGAGCGCAGATCCCCGCTATGGGCTCACGCCCGGCACCGCGGGTTTCTGCAATTCGCTCGACGAGTTGCTGCCGCACGCGCAGCTGTGGCTGCACGGCCACCTGCATTGCCCGTTCGACTATGTGAAGGACGGCTGCCGCGTGGTCGCCAATCCGCTGGGCTACCGCAGCAACGGCGAGCAAGAGGGCTACCAGCCCCAGCTGCTGATCGAGATCCGCTGACCGGCCGTTTCGCCGCTCAGGCGGTGCGCCCCTTGGCCACGAGCCGGATGCCCGGCATGAGTTCGGCCGCGAGCTCGGGCCGCTCCAGCGCGTAGTCGAGGTTCATGCGCGCAATCTCGACGTGTTCCTCGCCGAGCGCCTGGGCGCGCGAGCCCTGGCCGCGCTCGATGGCCTGCACCATCGCGTGGTGCGTGCGGTGCGCCTGGCGCATCCACTGCTGGCCCTCCTCCATCGACGACTGCATGGGCAGCATCGCGCTGGGCGCGGCGAAGGGCTGGCCGCCGAGCATGTCCATCACCCGCTTGAGCGCAAGGTTGCCGCAGCCTTCGAGGATCAGCCGGTGGAAGCGGTCGTTCATCTCGACGTAGGCCGCGTAGTCGTCGATCTCCATGCTGGGCTTGTTGACAGCGCGGTCGCCGTCTTCCAGGCAGTCCTTCAGGTCGCGCAGCAGCTGGCGCGACACGCCGTCTTCCGCCAGCAGGCGGGCGGCAAAGCCCTCGATCACGCCGCGCACGCGGATGGCGTCGGCCACTTCCTGCGAGGTGAAGCGGCGCATCTGGTAGCCGCCGCTGGGCGACTGCTCGATGAGCCCTTCGTGCTCGAGGCTGGCCAGCGCCAGACGCACCGGCGTGCGCGAGGCCCCGAGCTTCTCGGCCAGCGGGATCTCGGCCAGCCGCTCTCCGGGCACGAATTCGCCCTTGAGGATCAGGTCGCGCAGTTGCACGAGCACGCGGGATTGTTGGGAGTCCATCGGGAGGCGCCAGGGCAACAAGGAGAGGGATGAATGGGCGGATTCTAGGAGACCCGCCCGCCACTGCACGCAGCATAGCCAAACGGGCGCGGTTGTTGCATGCACTGCAAACAGAAGTGTGTCAAAAACACACAATCGCCTCAGAGTTAACCCTATATATGGCCGCTTCAAGCCCCAAAACAGGGCGAATCGGCCGATGAAAGTTTGACCTTTGTCAAAAATCACCAAGACAATGCATACAACTGCATGCAATGCCTGCAGGCCTTCTGACAAAGACCTCTCGATGGAGCCCGCACGATGATCAGCGCCGAGCAAAACGATTTCATCACCCGCGTCGGACCCGGCACCCCCGCCGGCAAGCTGCTGCGCCGCTACTGGCAGCCGGTGGCCCTGACCGACGAACTGGCGGGCCCGCGCCCGGTCAAGCCCGTGAAGCTCATGGGCCAGGACTTCGTGCTGTTCCGCGACGAGAGCGGCCAGCTCGGCATGCTCGACCGCGACTGCCCGCACCGCGGTGCCGACCTGGCCTTCGGCCGGCTGGAAAACGGCGGCATCCGCTGCGCCTTCCACGGCTGGCTGTTCGACGCCAAGGGCAACTGCCTGGAGACCCCGGCCGAGCCCGCCACCAGCAAGCTGTGCAGCCGCATCAAGCAGTCGGCCTACCCGGTGGTCGAGAAGGCCGACATCGTCTTCGCGTACATCGGCGAGGGCGAGCCCCCGGCCTTCCCCGACTTCGACTGCTTCGTCGCGCCCGACAGCCACACCTTCGCGTTCAAGGGCCTCTTCGAATGCAACTGGCTGCAGGCGCTCGAAGTGGGCATCGACCCCGCGCACGCCTCGTACCTGCACCGCTTCTTCGAGGACGAAGACACCTCCGAGAGCTACGGCAAGCAGTTCCGCGGCGCCTCGGCCGACTCCGACATGCCCATCACCAAGGTGCTGCGCGAGTACGACCGCCCCGACATCAGCGTAGAGCCCACCGACTACGGCTTCCGCCTCAAGGCGCTGCGCAAGCTGTCGGAAGACACCACCCACGTGCGCGTGACCAACGTGGTGTTCCCGCAGGCCTTCGTGATCCCGATGAGCGCCGAGATGACCATCTCGCAGTGGCACGTGCCCGTGGACGACACGCACTGCTACTGGTATGCCGTGTTCACCAGCTTCACCGGCCCGGTCGACAAACAGCAGATGCGCGACCAGCGCCTGAAGCTGTACGAGCTGCCCGACTACACCTCGCGCAAGAACAAGCGCAACAACTACGGCTACAGCATCGAGGAGCAGCTGACCGAGACCTACACCGGCATGGGCGACGACATCAACGTGCACGACCAATGGGCGGTGGAATCGCAAGGCGCCATCCAGGACCGCACGCGCGAGCACCTGGGCAGCACCGACAAGGGGATCATTGCCTACCGCCGCGTGCTGGTGAAGGCCATCGAGGCCACGCTGGCCGGCGAGACCGCGCCGATGCTCATCGACGCCGCGCAGGCCAGCGCCATGACCGGCCCGCCGTCGATCGACGGCATCGGCAAGGTGGTCGATGAAGCCGCCACCGAGGCCTACTGGCAGGACGCCGACCGCGCGCGCCGCCTGAAGTCCGACTGGGCGTCCGCACGCCTGGCCGCTGCCGCTGCTGCTACCTGAGCACGCGCCATGAACAGCCACACCTTCGTCGACCGCTTCGGTCTCTGGTCGGCCGACCAGCATGCGCAGGCGCGCGAACTCGTGCGCCGCATCGACAGCGGCGAGGTGGACACCGTCCGCTTCGCCTGGCCCGACCAGCACGGCCTGCTGCGCGGCAAGACCCTGGTCGCGGGCGAGGCGCGCTCGGCCCTGTGGGAGGGCGTGAACCTCACCTCCACCCTGCTGGCCAAGGACACCTCGCACAAGACCGTGTTCCCCGTGTTCACGCAGGGCGGCGGCTTCGCCATCGAGGGCCTGCAGGGCGGCGCCGACTTCACCATCGTGGCCGACCCCGCCACCTTCAAGGTGCTGCCCTGGGCGCCGCGCACCGGCTGGATCCTGTGCGACGCCTACATGGCCGACGGCCGGCCCTGCCCCTTCGCCACGCGGCAGATCCTGCAGCGCGCGGTGGCGCAGCTCGACGAACTCGGGCTGGACTTCATCGCCGGCCTCGAGGTCGAGTTCCACGTCTTCAAGCTCGAAGACGCGCGCATGGGCCTGCCCGACTCGGGCCAGCCCGGCGAACCGCCGCGCGTGTCGCTGCTGTCGCACGGCCACCAGTACCTGACCGAGCTGCGCTACGACCGCGTCGACGGCCTCATGGAACTGCTGCGCTCGCAGCTCGTGGCACTCGGCCTGCCGTTGCGCTCGCTGGAGATCGAGTTCGGCCCGAGCCAGTTCGAACTCACCTTCGGCCCCACGGCCGGCGTGACGCCGGCCGACACCATGGTGCTGCTGCGCAGCGCCATCAAGCAGATCTGCCAGCGCGCCGGGCTGCACGCCACCTTCATGTGCCGCCCGAAGATCCCGAACGTGATGTCCAGCGGCTGGCACCTGCACCAGTCGCTGCGCCGCAAGAGCGACGGCGTGAACGCCTTCATGCCCGAGCCCGGCGGGCGCGACCTCAGCGAGATCGGCATGCACTACCTCGGCGGCCTGAAGGCGCACGCCTGCGGCGCCGCGGCACTGGCCAGCCCGACGATCAACGGCTACCGCCGCTACCGCCCCTTCTCGCTCGCGCCCGACCGCGCGATCTGGGCCCGCGACAACCGCGGCGCGATGCTGCGCGTGCTCGGCGGCCCGGGCCAGAACGCCTCGCGCATCGAGAACCGCGTGGGCGAGCCGACGGCCAACCCGTACCTGTACCTCGCGTCGCAGCTGTTCTCGGGGCTGGACGGCATCCGCCACCAGACCGACCCAGGCCCCTCGGCCGATGCGCCGTACGAAACACCGGCGGAGCAACTGCCGCGCTCGCTCGGCGACGCCCTCGCCTGCCTGCGCAAAGACGAGATGCTCAACACGCAGATGGGCAAGACCTTCGTCGACTACCTGTGCCACATCAAGGAAGCGGAAATCGCCCGCTTCAACCTCGAAGTCTCGGAGTGGGAACACCGCGAGTACTTCGACATGTTCTGAACCCTGCCTTCATGCCCACGATCCACTACATCCTCAAGGACGGCACCACGCGCGAGGTCGACGCCAAGGTCGGCGCCAGCGTGATGGAGACCGCCATCCGCGGCAACGTGCGCGGCATCGACGCCGAGTGCGGCGGCTGCTGCTCGTGCGCGACCTGCCACGTCTACGTCGACGACGCGTTCCTCGAACTGCTGCCGCCGCCCGACGACATGGAAAGCGCGCTGCTCGATGCCGTCGCGTCCGAGCGCCGGCCCGGTTCGCGCCTGAGTTGCCAGCTCAGCGTGAGCGCCGCCCTCGATGGCCTCACGGTGCGTGTGCCCGATACACAGGTCTGACCAACGCGTCGGGCATCATCGCCCGCTGCCAAACATCCGGTTACAAGCCAGCGGCGCCCGTGCGGCGCATTCCACTCCCACTGAAAGGCGTTTTTTCATGACGACGATGACCAAGCGAACCCTCCTCTCGACCCTGCTGCTCGCCGGCCTCGGCATGGCGGGTGCCGCCCAGGCACAGACCACCGAGCCGCTGCGCATCGGCCTCATCGCGACCTACTCCGGCCCCTACGCCGACTACGGCCGCCAGTTCGACGCCGGCATCGCGCTGTACCTGAAGGAGCACGGCGGCAAGGTGGGCGGTCGCACCGTCGAGATCATCAAGAAGGACACCGCCGGCCCCGCGCCCGACGCCGCCAAGCGCATCGCGCAGGAACTCATCGTGCGCGACAAGGTGAACGTGCTCACCGGCCTGGACTTCAGCCCCAACGCCTACGCCGTGGGCGCCATCGCCACGCAGGCCAAGATCCCCACGCTGGTGATGAACGCCGCCTCCTCGGCCATCACCACCAGCTCGCCCTACGTCGCGCGCCTGTCGTTCACCGTGCAGCAGGTCACCGACCCGATGGCGCGCTACATGCTCAAGCAGGGCGTGAAGGACGCCTACACCGTGGTCGCCGACTACGCCTCGGGTGTCGATGCCGAGACCGCATTCAAGAAGGCCTTCACCGCCGGCGGCGGCAAGGTCTCGGGCGAGGTGCGCACACCGATGAACAACCCCGACTTCTCGGCCTACGTGCAGCGCATCAAGGACGCCAAGCCCCAGGCCGTGTTCTTCTTCTTCCCTTCGGGCGTGATGCCGCCGGCCTTCCTCAAGGTGTGGAAGGAGCGCGGCATGGAGCAGGCCGGCATCAAGCTCTTTGCCACCGGCGAAGCCACCGACGACAGCTACCTGGACGCCACCGGCGACGTGGCCCTCGGCCTCGTGACCAGCCACCACTACTCGTTCGCGCACAACTCGCCGAAGAACCAGAAGTTCGTGAAGGACTTCGCCGCCGACAACGGCGCCAAGCTGCGCCCCAGCTACTTCGCCGTGACCGCCTACGACACCATGGCCGCCATCGACCTGGCGCTGGCCAAGACCAAGGGCGACACCGCCGGCGACAAGTTCATGGACGCGCTCAAGGGCCTGAGCTTCGAGAGCCCGCGCGGCCCGATCGAAATCGACGCCGCCACGCGCGACATCGTGCAGACCGTCTACATCCGCAAGACCGAGCGCGCCAACGGCCAGCTGGTGAACGTGGAGTTCGACAAGTTCGAGCGCGTCAAGGACCCGGCCAAGGAAGCCGCTCCCAAGTAAGCCAACGCCAGCCAGCACGCAGCAAGCAGGAAATTCATGGGCATCGTGATCTTCGATGGAGTGGCCTACGGCATGCTCCTGTTTCTCATCGGCGTGGGCCTGTCCATCACGATGGGACTCATGAATTTCGTCAACCTCGCGCACGGCAGTTTCGCGATGGTCGGCGGCTACGCGGCCAGCGTGCTCATGAACCAGTGGGGCCTGGGCTTCGGGCTCTCGCTGGCGGCGGCCTTCGTGGCGGCGGCGCTGGTGGGCGCGGTGCTGGAGTTCGTGTTCTACCGGCGGCTGTACCGCGCGCACCCGCTGGACCAGGTGCTGCTGTCGATCGGCGTGGTGTTCGTCTCGATCGCCGCCTTCACCTACTTCTTCGGACCGACGATGCAGCCCTTCACGCTGCCGAAGGCGCTCGAAGGCCAGGTGTCGTTGCTGGGCCTCGAAGTGGGCCGCTACCGCCTGTTCCTCATCGGCTGCGGCGTGGCCGTGCTGGTCGCGCTGCTGCTGGGCCTGGGCAAGACGCGCTACGGCGCGATGGTGCGCGCCGCGGTCGACAACCAGCGCGTGGCGGGCGGCACGGGCATCCACGTGCAGCGCCTGTTCTTCCTGACCTTCTCGCTGGGCTGCGGCCTGGCGGGCCTGGGCGGCGCGCTGAGCCTGGGCATGCTGGGGCTGGAGCCGTCGTTCCCGCTCAAGTACCTCGTCTACTTTTTGATGGTGGTGTGCGTGGGCGGCGCGGGCACCGTCACCGGGCCTTTCATCGCGGCGCTGCTGGTCGGCATCGTCGACGTGGCGGGCAAGTACTACCTGCCTGAAACGGGCGCCTTTCTCATCTACGTGTTCATGATCGTCATGCTGCTGGTGCGCCCGAACGGCATCGTCGCCAAGAAGGGGCTCGCATGAAGCCGCTGAGCCTGTCCCCCGCGCAACTGCGCGTGGCCGAAATCGCCTTCTGGCTCGCGCTCGCGTCGAGCTTCTTCCTCTTGCCCGACAAGCTCACGCTGATGAGCCAGATCATGATCTTCGGGCTCTTCGCCGTGTCGCTGGACATGGCGCTGGGCTACGCGGGCATCCTCACCGTGGGCCACGCGGCCTTCTTCGGCGCGGGCGCCTACGCGGCCGGCCTGCTCGCCAAGTACGGCTGGAGCGAGCCCTTCAGCGGCCTGGTGTTCGCGCTCGCCGTGTGCGGCCTGCTGGGCTACGTGCTGAGCTACCTCGTGGTGCGCGGCGCCGACCTCACGCGGCTGATGATCACCATCGGCGTGTGCGTGCTGCTGTTCGAGCTGGCCAACCGGCTCTCGGGCATCACGGGCGGCACCGACGGCCTGCAGGGCGTGGTGATCGCGCCGGTGCTGGACCTGTTCGACTTCGACCTCTACGGCAAGACCGCGTTCGGCTATGCCTTCGGCGTGGTGCTCGCGATGTTCCTGCTGGTGCGGCTGGTGCTGCGCTCGCCCTTCGGACTGGCGCTGCGCGGCATCCACGACAGCCGCAAGCGCATGACGGCCATCGGCTCGCCGGTGGAAGCGCGCCTGCGCATGGCCTACGCGATGTCGGCCGCGGTGGCCGGCGTGGCGGGCGCGCTGCTGGCGCAGACCACGCAGTTCGTGGGTATCGAGTCGATCAGCTTCAACCGCTCGGCCGAAGTGCTGATCATCCTCGTGCTCGGTGGCACCGGGCGGCTGTACGGCGGCCTCATCGGCGCCATCGTCTACATGCTGGTGCACGACTGGTTCGCCGACATGAACCCGCAGTACTGGATGTTCTGGCTCGGCATCTTCCTGATCGCGGCCGTCATGCTGGGGCGCGGCGGGATCATGGGCGCGCTCTCGCGCGTGGTGCGCACGGGGAAGGCGCGATGACGTCCACCACCACGCACGCGCTGCGCACGCAGAACCTGGGCATCCGCTTCGGCGCCTTCCAGGCCGTGAGCGACGTCAACCTGTCGCTCGAACCCGGTGCGCGGCAGGCGCTGATCGGCCCCAACGGCGCCGGCAAGACCACGCTCATCAACCTGCTCACGGGCGTGTTCAAGCCCACCAGCGGATCGATCCGCCTGGGCGAGCGCGACATCACGCGCCTGCCCGGCGACAAGCGCGCCCGCATGGGGCTGGCGCGCACCTTCCAGATCAACACGCTGTTCCCCAGCCTCACGCCGCTGCTGTCGGTGGTGCTGGCCATCAGCGAGCGCGAAGGCCTGGGCGCCACGTGGTGGCGGCCGCTCAAGGGCTGCACCGCCGTGTTCGACGAGGCGCATGCGCTGCTGGCCACGCTGAAGCTCGACGCCCTGGCCGACGTGCCCGTGGCCGAGCTGGCCTACGGCAAGCAGCGGCTGCTCGAGATTGCGCTGGCGCTCGCCGCCAAGCCCCGCATCCTGCTGCTCGACGAGCCCGCCGCCGGCGTGCCGGAGGACGAGAGCGGCGAACTCTTCGAAGCCATCGCGGCGCTGCCGGCCGACATCAGCGTGCTCTTCATCGAGCACGACATGAAGCTCGTGTTCCGCTTCGCGCGCCGCATCTCGGTGCTGGTGGGCGGACGCATCCTCACCGAAGGCACGCCCGCCGAGATCGGCGCCGACCCGCGCGTGCGCGAGGTCTACCTGGGAAGCTCGCACCACCATGGCTGAAACCGCCGCCCTCGCCTTCGACCGCGTCACCGCCGGCTACGGCAACGCCGTGGTCCTCGATCGCCTCGACTTCTCGCTGCGGCCCGGCGAAAGCCTGGCCATCCTCGGGCGCAACGGCGTGGGCAAGACCACGCTGCTCGAAACGCTGATGGGCAACACCCGCGTGATGCAGGGCGCGATCCGCTGGCAGGGCGCCGACATCACGCGCTGGCCCGCGCACCAGCGCGTGCGCGCGGGGCTGGGCTGGGTGCCGCAGGAGCGCGAGGTGTTCCCCTCGCTCACGGTGGAAGAAAACCTCACGGTGATCGCCCGCCCCGGCAGCTGGACCTTGCAGCGCGTCTACGAATTCTTTCCGCGCCTGCGCGAGCGGCGCGGCAACTACGGCAACCAGCTCTCGGGCGGTGAGCAGCAGATGCTGGCCATCGGCCGCGCGCTCATGACCAACCCGAAGCTGCTGCTGCTCGACGAGCCGATGGAAGGCCTCGCGCCGATCATCGTGGAAGAGCTGGCCGCGGCGATCCGGCGCCTGTGCGAATCCGAAGGCCTGGCCTCGATCGTGGTGGAGCAGCACCCGGTGCTGGCCCTGGACATGACGCACCAGGCGATCGTGCTGGAGCGCGGCACCGTCGTGCATGCGGGCCCGAGCGCGGCGCTGGCGGCCGACAAGGACTTGCTCGAAGGCTTGCTGGGCGTCGGCATCGCCGAGGCGCCGGCCGGCTGAACCGTCAGGCCAGCAGGCCGATCCGCCGGGCACCGACAAAGAAACGCCACGACGCCAGTCCGCCAGCGATGAGGCTCACGCCCCACGACAGCCACACGCAGGTGTACAGGATGAAGGCCAGGCCGACGTCCACCACGGGCGCCAGGAAGGTCGTGTCCTTGCCGAACAGCACGTGGGTGCCCAGGCCCCACCACACGAAGTACGGCAGCACGGCCAGGCACAGGCCGTAGACGAGGCTGGCCACCAGCGGGCCCAGGTACTCGCGCAGCACGGCCCAGCGCACGAGGAAGAACAGGGCCAGGTCCAGCAGCACCAGGGCCAGCAGGCCGAGGCCCAGGATAAGTTCGAGGGTCATGGCCGCACTGTAAGCACGCCGGCCCGCGACAGGGCCGTGCGTGTGCCGGCGTACCGGCAGGCGCTACCGCGCGCCGCAGCGCGCGGTACGCCTCGACCGCATCAGCTCAGCATCTGCCCGCGGCTGCCGATCACGGCCACGTCCACGAACTGGCCGCCTTCGCGGTTGGAGCGGCCGTAGTTGATCTTCACGCCGCCCAGGTCGAAGTTCTCGATGCTCGCCATGCCGCCGAGCACGGCGGCGCGCGTCGGCGCGGGGCCGGCGCGGCGCAGGCCCTCGGCCAGCACGGCGGCGTTCATGTAGCCCTCCAGGCTGGTGAGCGAAAAATCCTTGGTGCCGTTGGCCACCATGTCGGCCTGGTAGCGGCGCACGATCTCGAACTTGGTCGAGTACGGCGACGGCACCACGATCACGAAGCCCAGGCCGCGTGCCAGGTCGCCCATGGCCGACAGCGCGCTGGCCGTGATCGACAGGCCGTAGGCCGAGCTGCTGTTGCCCGCGCCGCGCAGCGCCTTCAAAAACACCGGCGCCGTGCCGGCCAGGCCGACCACCACCACCTGCGGCTTGGCCTTGGCGATGGCCTCGGCGGCCGGGCCCACTTCCATGCTCGTGGTGTTGGGCGTGGTGGCGATCACCGCCGGCTCCAGCTTGGCCTTGGTCAGCGCGTTCTTGAACGCCGCCAGCACCGACTGGCCCAGTGGGTCGTTCGAATGCACGAGGCCGATGCGGGTCTGGCCCAGCACGGCGGCCGTGCTCACCAGCTTGTCGACCTCCTGGTCGTAGTTGGCGCGCACCCAGAAGGTGTTGGGCGAGGTCTTCTTGCGCAGCGCGATGGTGCCGGTGATCGGGCCGACCACGGCCATGCCGGGCACCGCGTCCATCACCTCGGCGGTCTGGCGCGTGCCCAGCGGGTGCACCAGCGCGAGCACCGAGCTGTCCTTTTCGAAAGCCAGCGCGTTGGCCTTGGCCACCTCGGGCTTGAAGGTGTCGTCGGCCATCACGAGCTCGACCTTGCTGCCGTGGATACCGCCAGCCTTGTTCAGCGCGTTGAAGAACGCGGTGGAACCCTGGTACAGCCCCTGGCCGTTGGCCTTTTCGACGCTGCTGTTGTCGAAGGTCGTCCCGATGCGGATCGCACGGTTCTGCGCGAACGCCGGAAATCCCAGCCCGACGCCGGCCGCGGCGGCCGTCGTGGCGGCCAGCCCGGAAAGGGCGCGGCGGCGGCTGGTGGAAAGCGGCGCGGTCGACTCGCGCGGCACGGGGACGGTCATGATCAAAGCCTCCAATAGTCGGTGACAAAAGTTCACATTTCAAACAGAAATGTAACGCACCTCACTGGATCGGTCATGACAAACCCTAGAGCAGCTCCTCGCCCACGATGGGTAAAAGCAGCCAGTTCTTGAAGCGCAGCCAGAGGAATTCGCCCGGTTCGTCCTCGTGCACGATGTCGCCGCCGGCATCGTCGTATTCCAGCCACTGCACGCGCCGCCCGCCCGGCGCGAGCCGCAGCCGGTAGCCCAGGTTGACGCGCTCGCCGTTCATGAGCTTGTCGTAGTCCTGCACCAGCCGCGGGCTGTCGATCACCAGCCCCATCTCGGTGTTGACGGCGGCCGAGCGGTGGTCGAGGTTCATCGAACCGACGAAGAAGCGCTCGTCGTCCACGATGGCCAGCTTGGCGTGCAGCCGGCTGATCGACTTGCCGAAGTCGCCGAAGCGCCCCGAACGCCCGGTGAGCGTGGGCGCAATCTCGTAGATGGTGACGCCGATCTTCAGCATGTCGGCGCGGTAGCGCTCGTAGCCCGCATAGGCCAGCGGCTCGTCGGTGGCGCCCAGCGAATTGGTGACCACCGTGATGCGGCCGCCGCGCTCGATGGTCGCCTTCATCATCGCCATGCCCCGCGCGCCCGGAATGAAGTACGGCGAGCCGATCTTGACCTCGTGCTTCGCCGCCTGGATCACGCCGAGCGCGCCCTCGGTCACGCTGCCGCCGTAGGCCGCCTCGGCCTTGCGCGTGATCTTGTCGGGGTCGTCCACGAACAGCGTGGCCGGGGCCCAGTAGCGGTCGATGCGGCCGGTGGTGAGCTGCTCGCCGAGCGGCGACTTGTTCAGGATGTCGCGCTGGCGCATGGGCACGTCGGGCACGGCCGCGCGCGCCAGGGTGTCGAAGCGCCGCTGAGCTTCTTCCACCGGCACGCGCCGCGGCGCGATGCGCTCGATGGGCCAGGCGTGCTCGCTGTTCCAGTAGCGGTCGAAGCCCTCGGACATGCGGCGCACGATCGGCCCGCTGGACAGCACGTCCATGTCGATGAAGTTCGCCGCCGTGCTGCGCATGAAGTACTCGTTGGCGATGTTGCGCCCGCCCGAGACCGCAAAGCTGTTGTCAGCCACCAGCAGCTTGTTGTGCATGCGGTGGTTGATGCGCCCGAAGTCGCCCAGCGAGAACAGCAGCCGCGCGGGCAGCGAACCGGCGCGCGAGGGCAGCGGGTTGAACAGCCGCACCTCGATGTTCGGGAAGGCCGAGAGGCTGCTGAACACCTCGTCCTCGCCCGCCGTGTACAGGTCGTCCACCAGCAGCCGCACGCGCACGCCGCGCGCGGCGGCCTCGCGCAGCTCCTTGAGGAACAGCAGACCGACGTCGTCGTTGCTGATCAGGTAGTACTGCACGTCGAGCGACTTCTGCGCATGCCGCGCCAGCGAGATGCGCGCATCGAACGCGAACGCCGCCTCGGGCAGCAGCCGGAAACCCGACAGCCCCGCCGCCCCGCCCTGCGGCGCGTCCTGGGCGGCCAGCCGGCCCAGGTCGGTGTCGGCCACGTCGGTGATCGCGTTCGTGAGCACCGGGTGCGGCTGCGGCGGCGGCAGGCTGGCGCAGCCCGCGAGCCAGGCAATGGCCAGCCCGCTCGACACCAGGGCGACAAAGCGACGAAGGCGGAACAGGGCGGCGGCCATGGGTCGCACTGTAGCGCCGCAGAGCCCGGCCGGGGCGGCATGCCGCCCTATGATCAACGGCACACACGGCAGCCAACGAAAAGAAGGAAAAAACGCGTGCTCAATGGGTTGTGGCTGGGGTTCTTCGGGATGGCGGCGCTGGCAGCGCTGGGACGGTGGCTCGTCGGCGGCGACCCGACCGTGTTCGCGGCGCTGGTCGAAAGCCTGTTCGCGATGGCGCGGCTGGCCGTCGAGGTGATGGTGCTGCTGTTCGGCACGCTCACGCTGTGGCTGGGCTTCCTGCGCATCGCGGAAACCGCCGGCCTCGTCGGCTGGCTGGCGCGCCTGCTCGGGCCGCTGTTCCGGCGGCTGATGCCGGGCGTGCCGGCCGGGCACCCCGCACTCGGGCTCATCACGATGAACTTCGCGGCCAACGCGCTGGGGCTGGACAACGCCGCCACCCCCATCGGCCTGAAGGCCATGCGCGAGCTGCAGCGTCTGAACCCCGACCCCGTGACGGCCACCAACGCGCAGATCCTGTTCCTGGTGCTCAACGCCTCGTCACTGACCTTGCTTCCGGTCACCATCTTCATGTACCGGGCACAACAGGGCGCGAGCGACCCGACGCTGGTGTTCCTGCCGATCCTGCTGGCCACGAGCGCCTCGACGCTGGTGGGCCTGCTGTCGGTCGCGGTGGTGCAGCGCCTGCGGCTGTGGGACCCGGTGGTGCTGGCCTACCTGGTGCCCGGCGCGCTGCTGCTGGGCGGCTTCATGGCGCTTTTGGGCACACTGTCGGCGGCGGCCATCGCCTCGCTGTCGTCGCTGCTGGGCAACCTCACGCTGTTCGGCGTGATCATCGTGTTCCTGGCGGCCGGCGCGATCCGGCGCGTCAAGGTCTACGAGGCTTTCGTCGAAGGCGCGAAGGAAGGCTTCGACATCGCGAAGCACCTGCTGCCCTACCTCGTCGCGATGCTGTGCGCGGTGGGCGTGCTGCGCGCCTCGGGTGCCCTCGACTTCGCGCTCGACGGCCTGCGCTGGCTGGTGCAGGCGGGCGGCTGGGACGCACGTTTTGTCGACGCGATGCCGACGGCGCTCGTCAAACCCTTCTCGGGCAGCGCGGCCCGCGCGATGCTCATCGAGACCATGAAGACCCAGGGCGTCGACAGCTTCCCCGCGCTGGTGGCCGCCACCATCCAGGGCAGCACCGAGACCACGTTCTACGTGCTGGCGGTGTACTTCGGCGCGGTGGGCATCCAGCGCGCCCGGCACACCGTAGCCTGTGCCTTGCTGGCGGAGCTGGCGGGGGTGGTGGCTGCGATCGCGGTCTGCTACTGGTTCTTCGGCTGAGCCCGCTTACTTGCGGGGCTCGACCACCGGAAACATCAGGTCGAAGTTGTCGAGCATCCCGAACAGCTCGCCCAGCTTCGCCCGGTTGCCGTCGATCTTCACGAGCCCCGACTGCACCGCTTCCGGAAAGGTCGTCTGCTTCAGCGTGATCGCATCGAGCGTCGCCCGGCTCAATGTGACCGTGGCATCCGCGCCGGCAGCCTGCTGGTTCTTCACATGCGTGAGCGCCGAGTTCTCCAGCGTCAGCACGAACTTCTGGTTCGAATCGGTGAAGTTCCAGTTGACCACCATCCTCTTGCCTTCGGCCTTGGCCGCATCGAGCCGCACGCCGAGGAAATCGAAGAAGAGCTCGTTGCTCACCGCCTTGAGCGTGTCGCCGTTCGCGCTGCTGCCGCCCGGGATCTTCGGCACGCCGTTGCGCAGTTCCATCGCGCCCACCAGGTAGGCGCTGCGCCAGGTGCCCGCCTCCGACTGGTAGCCCAGCTGTTCGAGCGCGTCGGCGCCGAGTTCGCGTGCCGCGCGGTTGGCCGGGTCGGCGTACACCACCTGGCTCATCGCGCTGGCCACCCAGCGGTACTCGCCCTTCTTGAAATCGTCGCGGGCGCGCGCCACCACCGCGTCGGCCCCGCCCATGTACTCGACCGTCTTCTTCGCTTGCGCCACCGGCGGGAGCGGGTTCAGGTTGGCCGGGTTCGCGTCGTACCAGCCCAGGTACTTCTGGTAGACCGCCTTCGCGTTGTGGCGCAGCGTGCCGTAGTAGCCGCGCGTGGACCACTCCTGCTCCAGGCTCGCGGGCATGCGCAGCGTCTCGGCGATCTCGGACGCCGTGTAGCCGTGGTTCAGCAGGCGCAGCGACTGGTCGTTGATGAACTTGTACATGTCGCGCTGCTTCTTCAGCAGGTCGACGATGCGTTCGCGCCCCGTGGTGGGCCAGTGGTGCTGCGCGATGAGCACGTCGGTCCTGTCGCCGAAGGCCACGCGGGCCTCGTCGATGTACTTGGCCCACAGGTTGCCGTCGCGCACCTCGGCGCCGCGGATCGTGTACAGGTTGTGCATGTTGTGCGTCACGTCCTCGGCCATGTTGAGCACGCGAAACTGCGGCAGGTACATGAGCATCTCGGACGGCGCCTCCGAGCCCGGCACCAGCTGGAACACGATCTGCACGCCGTCGATGGTGCGCTCCTCGGTGGTCTTCTCGACGGTCGAGGTGGGCGCGATCAGCGTCACGCTGCCGCGCGCCAGCGCCTTGCCCAGGCCCGTGTCGACCTGCCCGCGCGCGCCCGGTGGCAGCAGCGTGCCGAACTGGTACTGCGAGCGGCGGTTCATCGCGTTGCCCGCCAGGATGTTCTCGGCCACCGCCGATTCCATGAAGCCCGAAGGCGCGATCACCTGCACCTTGCCCGCGGCCACGTCGGCCTCGTTGACCACGCCCTTCACGCCGCCGAAGTGGTCGGCGTGGCCGTGCGTGTAGATCACCGTGCCGACCGGCTTCTTCGGGCGGTGCTGGTAGTACAGCTCGAGCGCGGCGCGCGCGGTCTCGGCGGCCAGCAGCGGGTCGATCACGATCAGCGAGGTGTCGCCTTCGACGATGGTGACGTTCGCCAGGTCGAAGCCGCGCACCTGGTAGACGCGGTCGGTCACCTTGAACAGGCCGTGGATCGCATTGAGCTGCGCCTGCCGCCACAGGCTCGGGTTGACCGTGTCGGCCGCCTCGTTCGCCTTCAGGAAGTCGTAGGGCTTCATGTTCCAGACCGGGCGCGGGCCGGTGCCCGTCACCAGCGCGTCGGGCACGGTGCCGATGAAGCCGCGCATCGCGTCCTCGAAATCCTGCTTGTTGGCAAACGGCAGCGCCTTCGCCATGTCGGCGTTGGCCTTCAGCGTGACGGGCTCGGCCGCCTTGGGCGCGACCACCACCGGCTGCGCGGTGGCGGTGAAGGCGCAGGCCCAGACGACAAGGGCCAGGGAGAAACGGGTAGGCGCGAAGGGAGCAGCAGAAGCAATGCGGGTCATCGATGTCTCGGAGTTGGGGTCTGTCGGACGACGGGGGCACGGGAAGGCAGCGGCCGATTTTCGGAACCACTCAACCCCTTGGCAAATGCAAAATGTGCGCTTGCTTTTGAACCGAAACGCAAAATGCAGCTGCGCCACCTCCAGCACCTGATCGCCCTCGCCGAGCAAGGCAGCTTCGGGCGTGCCGCGCAGGCCGTGCACCTGTCGCAGCCCGCGCTCTCGCGCAGCATCGACGCGCTGGAGCAGGCGCTGAAGGCCCGCCTGGTCGACCGCGCCTACGGCACCGTGCGCTTCACGCAGGCCGGCGAGCTGGTGCTGGCGCGGGCCCGCGAGCTGGTCGCCGACGCGCGGCAGATCCAGCGCGAGGTGCAGCAGCTCGAAGGCCTCACGCTCGGCAGCCTCAACGTCGGCCTGGGCCCCTTCGCGGCCGGCCTGCTGGGGCGCGCGGCGCTGTCGCTCATGACACAGCGCCACCCGCAGCTGCTGATGCGCATGGAAGTGGCCGACACCCCCACCCTCAGCGAGCGCCTGCACCGGCGCCAGATCGACCTGTTCATCGCCGACACCCGCGACCTGAAGAAGCAGCCCGGCCTGAAGCTGGCGCGGCTGCCCAACGTGCCGGTGTCCTTCTTCGTGCGGCCCCGGCATCCGCTGCTCAGGCAGCCGGCGCCGGTCACGCTCGAGCAGCTCATGGACTACCCGGTGGCCGGCCCCAACCTGCCGGCCGAGGTGGCCGCGCATTTCGACCGGCAGATCCGCCGCACCGACCGCGGCGTGTTCAACGTGACCTGCGACGACGCCGACACGCTGCGGCACCTCGCGCTCACGGCCCACGCGGTGATCCTCGCGCCCCACGCACCCGGCCTCACGCCCGAGACCGCCGCGCTCGCGCCGCTGGCGGTGGCGGGCCTGTCGCGCATGCGCACCCACTACAGCCTGGTGACGCTGGCGGGCCGCACGCCCTCGGCCGCCGCCACGGTCTATACCCGGCTGGTGACCGAGTTGCTCGGCCCCGCCAAGCAGGTCGCCGGGGCCTGAGCCAAAATGGCCCCTCCTTTGCCGCTCACCGCCTTGCCGTCCGTTCTCCCGTGACCACTTCCCGCCGGGCCCAGCCCCCCACCTTCTCGCCCGGCGAATTCCGCAAGGCACTCGGCATGTTCGCCACCGGCGTGACCATCGTCACCGCGCGCGCGGCCGATGGCAGCCTGGTCGGCCTCACGGCCAACTCGTTCAACTCGGTGTCGCTCGCGCCGCCGCTGGTGCTGTGGAGCCTGGCGCGCGCGGCCGCGTCGATGTCGGCGCTGCGCGCCGGCTCGCACTACGCGGTCAACATCCTGGCCGCCAACCAGAAGGCGCTGGCGGAGCGCTTCGCCACCAAGAACATCGACCGCTGGGCCGACGTGGCCTACACCGAAGGCCTGGGCGGCGCGCCGGTGCTGCAGGGCGCGGCAGCGAGCTTCGAGTGCTTCAACCGCAGCCGCTACGACGAAGGCGACCACGTGATCTTCGTGGGCGAGGTGGAGCGCTGCACGCACGACCCCGACGCCTCGCCGCTGCTGTTCCACGGCGGGCGCTTCTACACCGAGCACCCGTTGTGAAACACCCCGCGCTGCTGGCCGTCCTGCTGCTCGCCGCGCGGATCGCCACGGCGCAGGGCACCGCTGAGCCATCGCCGCTGCGGCAGAACTGGTTCGACGACCCCTTCTTCCAGGTCGCCGCGGGCCTGCCGGCCTGCCCCATGCCGCAGGGCCCCTACTACACCGCCGAGGAACGCCGCGCGCAGACCCACTCGCGGCTGGAGCGCGGCACCAGCTGCTGGCTCGCCGGCCAATGCACCGACAGCAACGCCTACCGCTACGACAAGCCGCTCGCGCCGAAGGTGCGTGCCGCGCTGCTCGCGGTGCCGGGCGTGCGCCGCAGCAGCGTGTGGGTCACGGTGCAGCGCCGCTGGGTCTACCTGCAGGGCTGCGTGCCCGACGCGGCGCTGGTCCGCAGGCTCGAACGCGCGGCGCGCACCGTGGCCGACGTCGAGACCGTGGTGCCCGACCTGATGGTGGGCACGCGCGGCAAGCCGCCCTACCCGCTGGCCGGGCACTGAGCGGCGCCGCACGGGTTCTTCGCCGGCGCGATACGATCATCGGATGAATTCCGCGGCCCGTGCCGCCACCGATTGACCGCGAATGATCCAGCGCAAGACCCACCTCGACTCCCTGGCCATCGGCCTGCTCATCGTCTGCTGCGCGTTCTGGGGCCTGCAGCAGATCCTCATCAAGACCACCGTGACCGAGGTGCCGCCGCTGTGGCAGGCCACGGTGCGCATGGTCGGCGCGGTCGTGCTCCTCTGGCTGTGGTGCGTAGTGCGGCGCGTACCGCTGTTCGAGCGCGACGGCACGCTGTGGCCCGGGCTGCTGGCCGGCCTGCTGTTCGCGGGCGAGTTCGCCGGCATCTACCTGGGCCTGCAGCACACCAGCGCCTCGCGGCTCACGGTGTTCCTGTACACGGCCCCGTTCTGGGTCTCGCTGCTGCTGCCGCGCTGGGTGCCGGCCGAGCGGCTGCGCGGCTTCCAGTGGCTGGGCCTTTTCATCGCCTTCGCGGGCGTGGTGCTGGCCTTCAGCGAAGGCTTCGGCCACATGAGCTCGTCGCAGCTCATCGGCGACGGCATGGCCCTGGCGGCCGGCATGCTCTGGGGCCTGACCACGCTCACGCTGCGCACCACGCGCCTGGCCACGGCCAGCGCCGAAAAAACGCTGTTCTACCAAGTCGCCGTGACCGCCGCCGTGTGCCCCCTGCTGTCGCTCGCGCTGGGCGAGACCTGGGGCTTCTCGTACTCCGCCTGGGCCTGGACCTCCATCGGCCTGCAGACGGTGGTGGGCGCGTTCGCCAGCTACCTCACCTGGATGTGGCTGCTGCGGCACTACCCGGCCACGCAGATGTCGTCCTTCACCTTTCTCACGCCGCTGTTCGCGCTGATCTTCGGCGTGGCGCTGCTAAAGGAGCCGCTCACGCTGCAGCTGGTGGTGGCGCTGATCGGCGTGGCGCTGGGCATCGTGCTGGTGAACCGGCGGCCTGCGGTACAACGCCCGGCATGAGCAAGACACTCCACCGGTTCCAGCCCGTCCTCGACGAGATCGTCGCCACCCTGCGCCTGCAGCTCGGCCAGGGCGGCACCGTGGCCAGCTACATCCCGGCGCTGGCGCGCGTCGATGCGCGGCAGTTCGGCATCGCGCTGCGCACCTGCGACGGCGAGGAAGCCGGCGCGGGCGACTTCGAAACGCCCTTCTCCATTCAAAGCGTGTCGAAGCTCTTCACGCTCACGCTCGCCATGCAGCGCATGGGCGACGCGCTGTGGGAGCGCATCGGGCGCGAGCCCTCGGGCAACCCCTTCAACTCGCTGGTGCAGCTCGAAAACGAACAGGGCAAGCCGCGCAACCCCTTCATCAATGCCGGCGCCATCGCGGTGGCCGACCGGCTCGTGAGCCAGGCCAAGGCCAAGGGCGGCAGCGCCAAGACCGACATCCTCGCGCTCATGAGCAGCCTGTGCGGCGAGCGCATCGACTTCGACGGCGAGGTCGCGCAGTCGGAGGCCGACACGGGCTTTCGCAACGTCGCGCTGGCCAACTTCATGAAGAGCTTCGGCAAGATCGACAACGACGTGGCCGAGGTGCTCGACACCTACTTCCACCAGTGCGCGCTGCGCATGAGCTGCCGCCAGCTCGCGCGCGCCGCCGCCTTCCTGTGTCGCGACGGCGCGCACCCGATCGCCGGCGAGCCCGAGGTCACTGGCGAGCGGCAGACGCGCCGCATCAACTCGCTGATGCTCACCTGCGGCACCTACGACGCGGCCGGCGACGTGGCCTTTTCGATCGGCCTGCCCTGCAAGAGCGGCGTGGGCGGCGGCATCGTCGCGGTGGTGCCCGACCAGCTCACGCTGTGCGTGTGGTCGCCGGCGCTCGATGCCACCGGCAACTCGCTGCTGGGCATGAAGGCGCTGGAGCTGTTCGTGGCGCGCACCGGCCTGTCGGTGTTCTGACGCACGTTCAGGCCGCGACGACCACCGGCGCCATGGGCAGGCAGCCCATGCCGTCGAGCGCGGCCTCCACGGCCTCTTCGAGCGGCGTGTGCGGCTCGCGGCCCAGGAAGGCCACCAGCTTCGCGTTGTCCATGCCCACGGGCGTGCGCCACAGGTAGCGCATTTCGCGCAGCTCGCGAAAGGTGACGACGAAGGGCGAGGCCAGCGCCAGCAGCCACCACGGGAAGGCCGACACACGCACCTGGGCGCCAGTGCGCCGGGCCACCACCTTGCGGATCGCGTCGCTCATGCGCGTGCCGTCGGCGTCCCAATGGCCGGCCATGTGAAAGCGCGCGAAGGGCGCGAGCCGGTCGCGCCGCGCCAGCAGCTCGACCATGGTGCGGGCCACGTCCGGCAGGTACGACCACTGGTGGCCGACACCGGGGTCGCCGGGGCGGCTGACGGCCCGGACCGGTTGGCCCGCCTTCACCAGCCCCTGCGAGAACCAGTTGTTGCCCGCCTTCGGGCCGAAGAAGTCGCCGGCGCGCACGATCAGCACGCGCGCGCCTTCGCGGCTGGCGTCTTCGAGGCGCCTTTCCATCTCGACGCGGATCGCGCCCTTGGCGGTGAGCGGGCGCTGCGGCGAGTCTTCGGCCAGCAACGGGAAGGCATCGGGGCCGAAGTTGTAGACCGTGCCGGGCAGCACGACGGTCGCGCCCTCGGCCTTCGCGGCGGCGAGGGTGCTGTCGAGCATCGGCAGCACCAGCTCCGACCAGCCGCGGTAGCCCGGCGGATTGACCGCATGCACGATGACCGCGCAGCCCTTCGCGGCCCGCCGCACGGCCTGCGCGTCCATCGCGTCGCCGGCCAGCCAGGTGATGCCCTCGCGCTTTCCTTCGACCGCGCCGCGCTTCAGGGCGCGCACCTCCCAGCCCGCATCGCACAGCTGGCGGGCCACCTCGCCGCCGATGCCGCCCGTGGCGCCGAGCACCAGAACCGTGTTGTCGTTGCGTGCCATGAAATGCTCCTGAACAGTGATCGATGGGTGAATTCTGGGCAGGAGGGGGTTCGAATGGAATTGCCGAACATGCACCATCGGCCATACATTTCCGTATGACCTGGAACATCAGCTGGGAGCTGTACCGCTCCTTCCTCGGCGTGCTGCGCGAGGGTTCGCTCTCGGGTGCGGCGCGCGCACTCGGCATCACGCAACCCACCGTCGGTCGCCACGTGGCGGCGCTCGAGGAAGCGCTCGGCGTGGTGCTCTTCACCCGCTCGCAGGTGGGCCTGCTGCCCACCGAAGTGGCGCTGGCACTGCGCACGCATGCCGAGGCCATGGAAAGCACCGCCGCCTCGCTGCAGCGCGCGGCCAGCAGCCAGGGCGACGGCGTGCGCGGCGTGGTGCGGGTGTCGGTCAGCGAGGTGGTCGCGGTGGAGGTGCTGCCGCCCGTCGTGGCACGACTGCGCGAGGCGCACCCGGCGCTGAAGGTCGAGCTGGTGTCGACCAACCGCGTGCAAGACCTGCTGCGGCGCGAGGCCGACATCGCCGTGCGCATGGTGCGGCCCCGGCAGGCGCAGCTGGTGGCGCGCCGCATCGGCCACATCGAGCTGGGCTTTCATGCGCACACCAGCTACCTCGCGCGCCACGGCACGCCGCGCACGCCCGACGACCTGGCGGCGCACGCGCTCATCGGCTACGACCAGCCCTCGGCCTTCGTGCGCGAGGCGATCAAGTCGTTCAAGTCGGTCACGGGCTTCACGCGCGACGCCTTTGCGCTGCGCACCGACAGCGACCTCGCGCAGCTGGCCCTCATCCGCGCGGGCGCGGGCATCGGCGTGTGCCAGGTGGGCCTGGCCAAGCGCGATGCCGCGCTGATGCGCCTGCTGCCGCGCGCGCTCTCGCTGAAGCTCGACACCTGGGTCACGATGCACGAAGACCTGCGCCACAGCCCGCGCTGCCGCGTGGCCTTCGATGCGCTGGTCGAGGGCTTGCAACAGTACGTTGGCGCGGCGGCGGCCCCTGCGCCCCGGGCGACAATGCCCCGCGCAAGATCCAAAGCTTCTCCCTGAATGACGACGACCGATTCCCCCGACCACCTCCCCCTGCAGGAACCCCGCCTCTGGCGCGACGACCTCTGGACCGCCCGCATCATCAAGAACGAGGAAGACGACGGCTGGGCCGTCGAGATGACCCGCCACGGCGACCCCGAGCCCGCGCTCGTCGGCCCCTGGACCATGGGCCGCGACAAGAAGAACCCCAAGCCGCTGGACACCCCCGCCTTCCACACGCTGGTGAAGACCGCCGCCGAGGTGATCCGCCGCCACGAACAGCAGCTGCACGCCACGCTCAACAAGAGCGTGACGGTCACCGCGCGCAACGACCAGCGCATCCGCGTGGCGCTGTCGATCGTGCCCGACGAGGACAACCCCTCGGCCACGCTCACGGCGTATGACGATGCCGACGACTCGGAGCTGGCAAGCGTGAACGTGTCGCCCGCGTTCCGGCTCACGACCTCGAGCGCCACCGCGTGGATCGAGTCGGACTACGCCCGCCCGCGCAGCTGATGTGTTCAGGCGCTGCGCGCGAATAGCACACGCGCCGCCCTTTCGCCAATTAGCGAAAAAGCGTATGTTCACGCCGGGGTGAGTTGAGAAGAATCCGCCCCAACGAGCAATCGTTCCCAGTCATACGACGCCCGCTGCCAGTGCTGCCAGCGAGGTGTCGGGCAATTAAGCCCGAATCGGTTTCACCACCGGTTCGGGCTTTTTTGTTTTTTCGGTCGCAACAACGCCTTTTTCAAACGGATGCGCGCCATCCGGTGGCGCAGCTTTGCCCGAAGAAAACGCACTGGCAGCACAGCGCTCGTTTGCAGGGGCCGCGCGGCGGGAGGAGACACCCAAAACGCGGTTCCGAAGGTCGGATGTTCCTGATGACTCGCACAAAACCAAAGCAAAGGAATTTGACATGACGAACGCTTTCAACCGCCGCCAGATCGTGAAGACCGGCGGCTCGATGATCGTGCTGGGCGCCGCCTCCGGCGTGGCCGGCCTGGCCCGCGCGCAGGACGGCACCACCGTGAAGCTCGGCCTGCTGCATTCGCTCTCGGGCACCATCGCCATCGCCGAGGCCTCGCTGGTCGATGCCGAGAAACTGGCCATCGAGGAGATCAACGCCGCCGGCGGCGTGATGGGCAAGAAGATCGAGGCCGTGGTCGAAGACGGCGCGAGCGAGAACTCGGTGTTCGCCGAGAAGGCGCGCAAGCTGCTGGAGCGCGACAAGGTGGCGGCCATCATCGGCTGCTACACCTCGGCCTCGCGCAAGGCGCTGCTGCCGGTGCTCAACCAGGCCAAGGGCCTGCTGTTCTATCCGACCTACTACGAGGGCCAGGAGCAGGACAAGCGCGTGTTCTACCCCTCGCAGGAAGCCACGCAATCGGTGATCGCGGCGGTGGAATGGATGGCGCGCGAGAAGGGCAAGAACTTCTTCCTCGTCGGCTCCGACTACATCTACCCGCGCACCTGCAACAAGATCGCCAAGCCCGCCATCGCCAAGGCCGGCGGCAAGGTGCTCGGCGAAGAGTACGCACCGCTGGGCCACACCGAGTTCTCGTCGATCATCAACAAGATCAAGGCCGCCAAGCCCGACTGCATCTACAGCACCGTGGTGGGCGGCTCCAACGTGGCCTTCTACAAGCAGCTGCGCGCGGCGGGCCTCGACGGCGCCAAGCAAGTGCTGCTGTCCACCGTGGTGTCCGAGAACGAGATCGACGGCATCGGCCGCGACAACGCCGCGGGCTACTACGCCTGCATGGGCTACTTCCAGAGCATCAAGTCACCGGCCAACGAGAAGTTCGTGAAGGCCTTCAAGGCGAAGTACGGGCAGGACCGCGTGATCGGCGACCCGATGGAGGTGGCCTACAACAGCGTGTACCTGTGGAAGCTGGCGGTGGAAAAGGCCAAGTCCTTCGACGTCGACAAGGTCACGGCCGCCGCCGCGGGCGTGGAGATCGAGGCGCCCGAGGGCACGGTGCGCATCCACGCCACCAACCACCACGTGTGGAAGAAGGTGCGCGTGGGCCGCGCGCGGCCCGACGGGCAGTTCGACATCGTGTGGGAATCGCCGCAGCTGGTCGAGCCCAACCCCTTCCCGAAGGTCTGAACGCGATGAACTTCGACATCGCGGTGATGCAGGTGTTCAACGGCGTGAGCCTGTTCACCATCCTGCTGCTCATGGCCATCGGGCTGGCCATCGTGTTCGGCCTGATGGGCGTCATCAACATGGCGCACGGCGAGCTGATGGCGCTGGGCGCCTACATGACCTACCTGGCGGCGCGCTTCTTCGCGCACTACGCGCCGGGCTTCATGGACCTGTACCTGTTCGCCGCGATTCCGTTCGCGTTCGCCGTGACCTTCGCGTTCGGCTATGTGCTGGAGCGGGGCTTCATCCACTTCTTCTACGACCGCCCGCTGGACACCCTGCTGGCCACCTGGGGCCTGAGCCTCATGCTGCAGCAGGCCTACCGCTCGATCTTCGGCGCGCAGGAAGTGAGCGTGCCGCTGGCCTCGTGGCTGGCGGGGGCGTGGGAGCCGACGGCGGGCATCCAGCTGCCGCTGAACCGCATCTTCATCGTCGGGCTCACGGCCCTGGTGGCGGTCGGCGTGTACCTGCTGCTGTACCGCACGCCGTGGGGGCTGAAGGTGCGCGCGGTGACGCAGAACCGCGCCATCGCCGGCGCGGTGGGCATCGACACGCACCGCGTCGACGCGATGACCTTCGCGCTGGGCTCGGGCCTGGCGGGCATCGCGGGCGCGGTGTTCACCATGATCGGCTCGACCAACCCCGGCACGGGCCAGCTGTACATCGTCGACTCGTTCATCGTGGTGGTGTTCGGCGGCGTGCAGAGCCTCATCGGCACCGCGCTCTCGGGCTTTGCCATCGCGCAGTCGCAGACCTGGCTCGAGTACCTCATGAGCGGCTCGATGGCCAAGGCCACGATCCTGCTGCTGGTGATCGCGGTGCTGTACTTCAGGCCGAACGGCCTGTTCGCCACGCGCTCGAGGAGCTGACGCATGCACGGTCTTTCTCCTCAACGCAAGCGCGACCTCGGCGCGCTGCTCGCGGTGCTGGTGCTGCTGGCGGTGGTGCTGCCGCTCACGCTCGATCCGTTCCGCCTGAACCTCGTGAGCAAGTACCTGGCCTTCGCGTTCGTCGCGGTGGGCGTGGTGCTCACCTGGGGCTACGGCGGCGTGCTGAGCCTGGGCCAGGGCATGTTCTTCGGGCTGGGCGGCTACATGATGGCCATGTTCCTCAAGCTCGAAGCGTCCGCGCCCGAGCTGCCGGACTTCATGGTGTGGAGCAGCGTCGAGCAGCTGCCCGCGTGGTGGCAGCCCTTCCACTCGCTGGGCTGGACGGTGGTGGGCATCCTCGTGATTCCTGCCGTGCTGGCCTACGTGTTCTCGTACGCGATCTTCAAGCGGCGCGTGAGCGGCGTGTACTTCGCGATCGTCACGCTGTCGCTGGCGCTCACGCTCACGGTGGTGGTGGTCGGCCAGCAGGGCGACACCGGCGGCGCCAACGGCATCACCGATTTCCGCACGCTGCTGGGCTGGGACATCGCCACCGACGAGGCCAGGCGCACGATGTACTTCGTCGAAGTCGCGGCCATTGCGCTCGTGATGATGGTGTCGCTCGCCATCGTGCGCAGCCGCTTCGGCAAGCTGCTGATCGCCATCCGCGACAAGGAAGACCGCGTGCGCTTCAGCGGCTACAACACGGCGCACATGAAGGCCTTCGTGTTCGCGGTGGCCGCCGTGCTCTCGGCCATCGGCGGGGCGTTCTACAGCCTGCAGGTGGGGCTCATCGCGCCGGGCGTGATCGGCGTCGTGGCCTCGGTCGAGATGGTGATCTACGCGGCGGTCGGCGGGCGGTTGTCGATTCCGGGCGCGGTGATCGGCGCGCTGCTCATCGGCTTCCTCAAGTCGTACCTGTCGGAGACCTTTCCCGAAGGCTGGCTGTACGTGCTGGGCGCGGTGTTCATCCTCGTGGTGTGGGCGATGCCGAACGGGCTCGCGGGCCTGGGCGAAAAGCTCGTGCGCCGCCGTACCTCGGAGGTGGCGCCATGAATGCCACGATGACGATGCCCAACGGCGGGCTGCCGCAGGCCGCTTCGGCGGTGCCGCCGTCGAGCGAGCAGATCCTGCGCATCGAAGACCTCACCGTGTCCTTCGACGGCTTCAAGGCCGTGGACGGGCTCAGCCTCTCGGTCGAGCGCAACGAGCTGCGCGTGATCATCGGCCCCAACGGCGCCGGCAAGACCACGCTGCTCGACATGGTCTGCGGCAAGACCAAGCCCAGCGCGGGCCGCGTGCTGTTCAACGGCCAGGACCTCGGTCGCCTGAACGAGTACGAGATCGTGCGCGCCGGCGTGGGCCGCAAGTTCCAGACGCCCTCGGTCTACGAAGACCTCACCGTGCTGGAGAACTTCGAGATCTCGCTGCCGCGCATGCACGGCCTGCTGCAGTCGCTGACCTTTCGCCGCACGCCCGCCGTGCGTGCGCGCATCGACGCGATGGCCGAGCAGGTCTTCCTGGCCGATCGCCTGGGCCACCGCGCCGGGCAGCTCAGCCACGGGCAGAAGCAGTGGCTCGAGATCGGGATGCTGCTCATGCAGGAGCCCGAACTGCTGCTGCTCGACGAGCCCGTGGCCGGCATGAGCCCGCGCGAGCGCGAACAGACCGGCGACCTGCTGCGGCGCATCTCGGCCGGCAAGTCGGTGGTCGTGATCGAGCACGACATGGACTTCGTCAAGCGCATCGCGCACCGCGTCACGGTGCTGCACCAGGGCAAGTTGCTGAGCGAAGGCACGGCGGCCGAAGTGCAGACCGACCCGCGCGTGATCGACGTGTACCTCGGCCATTGAGAAGAAGGAGAAACCTACATGCTCGAAGTCTCCGATCTCAACGTGGCGTATGGCGAATCGCACGTCATCCGCGATGTGTCGCTGCGCGTCGCGCCCGACGAAGCGGTCGCCATCATGGGCCGCAACGGCATGGGCAAGACCACCTTGCTGAAGTCGCTCATCGGCTTGCTGCCTGCGCGCGGCGGCCACATCCGCCTGGGCGGCGCCGAGCTCACGACGCTGCCCAGCTACCAGCGCGTGGCGCAGGGCCTGGCCTTCGTGCCGCAGGGGCGCATGGTGTTCCCGTTCCTCACGGTGGAGCAGAACATCCTGTCGGGCGCCGCGAGGTCGGGCCACCGCACGGTGCCCGAGTACCTCTACACCTTCTTCCCCGTGCTCAAGGACATGAAGCAGCGCAAGGCCGGCAACCTCTCGGGCGGCCAGCAGCAGATGCTGGCGATTGCGCGCGCGCTCATCTCGGAGCCGAAGGTGCTGATCCTCGACGAACCCACCGAGGGCATCCAGCCTTCGATCATCAAGGAGATCGCGCAGACGCTGAACGTGCTGCGCGCCGAACGCGGCTTTGCCGTCGTGGTGTCGGAGCAGGTGCTGAGCTTCGCGCTCGACCTGGCCGACCGCTTTCTCGTCATCGACCGCGGCCGCATCGTGCACGACGAGGCGCGGGCCACGCTAGATCAAGACAAGGTCCGATCCTTTCTGACCGTGTAGCCCTTCCCTCTTTTTCTTCAACCACCCTTCAGGAGCAGCGTCATGAGACATGGTGATATTTCGAGCAGCAACGATTGCGTTGGCGTCGCGGTCGTCAACTACAAGATGCCCCGCCTGCACACCAAGGCCGAGGTGCTGGACAACGCACGCAAGATCGGCGAGATGCTGGTCGGCATGAAGAAAGGCCTGCCGGGCATGGACCTGGTGATCTTTCCCGAGTACTCCACGCACGGGATCATGTACGACGCCAAGGAGATGTACGACACCGCCTCGGCCATCCCCGGCGAGGAGACCGCGATCTTCGCGGACGCGTGCCGCCGCGCCAACGTGTGGGGCGTGTTCTCGCTCACCGGCGAGCGCCACGAGGAGCACCCGAACAAGGCGCCCTACAACACGCTGATCCTCATGAACAACCAGGGCGAGATCGTCCAGAAGTACCGCAAGATCATGCCGTGGGTGCCCATCGAGGGCTGGTACCCGGGCGACTGCACCTACGTGAGCGAAGGCCCCAAGGGCATGAAGATGAGCCTGATCATCTGCGACGACGGCAACTACCCCGAGATCTGGCGCGACTGCGCGATGCGCGGCGCCGAGCTCATCATCCGCTGCCAGGGCTACATGTACCCGGCCAAGGAGCAGCAGATCATGGTCTCCAAGGCCATGGCCTTCATGAACAACACCTACGTGGCGGTGGCCAACGCGGCCGGCTTCGACGGCGTGTACTCGTACTTCGGCCACTCGGCGCTCATCGGCTTCGACGGCCGCACGCTCGGCGAATGCGGCGAGGAAGAGATGGGCATCAACTACGCCGAGCTGTCGATGGGCCTGATCCGCGACGCGCGCAAGAACGGCCAGTCGCAGAACCACCTGTTCAAGCTCGTGCACCGCGGCTACACCGGCACCATCAACTCGGGCGACGGCGACAAAGGCGTGGCGGCCTGCCCCTACAACTTCTACACGCAGTGGATCAACGACCCCGAGGGCACGCGCGAGATGGTGGAGTCGTTCACGCGCAGCACCGTCGGCACGCCCGAGTGCCCGATCGAGGGCATTCCGAACGAACCGGCCAAGCACCGCTGAAGCACCGCCCCATGGACCACGACATCTTCGAACTCGGCGATGTCGCGCTGCAGCGGGGGGCCACCCTGCGCGGCGCGAAGCTCGCCTACAAGACCTACGGCACGCTCAACGCACAGAAGAGCAACGCCATCGTCTATCCGACCTGGTACTCGGGCCAGCACACCGACAACGAATGGCTCATCGGCCCCGGCATGGCGCTAGACCCGGCGAAGTACTTCATCATCGTGCCCAACATGCTGGGCAATGGCCTCTCGTCCTCGCCGAGCAACACGCCCGAGCCCTACAACCTGGCGCGCTTTCCGAACGTCACGCTCTACGACAACGTGACGCTGCAGCACCGGCTGGTGACCGAGCAGTTCGGCATCGAGCAGCTCGCGCTGGTGGTGGGCTGGTCGATGGGCGCGCAGCAGACCAACCAGTGGGGGTGCCTGTACCCCGAGATGGTGAAGCGCATCGCGCCCTTCTGCGGTTCGGCGAAGACGGCGCCGCACAACATCGTGTTCCTCGAAGGCGTGAAGGCCGCGCTCACGGCCGACGTGGCGTGGAACGGCGGCTGGTACACCACGCCGCCGAGCAAGGGCTTGCGCGCGGTGGGCCGCGTGTACGCGGGCTGGGGCCTGTCGCAGCCCTTCTACATGCAGCAGCTGTGGCGCGAGCTGGGCTTCAGCTCGCTCGAAGATTTCCTGGTCGGCTACTGGGAAGGCTTCTTCCTGAAGAAGGACGCCAACAACCTGCTCGCGATGCTGTGGTCCTGGCAGCACGGCGACATCAGCGACAACCCGGTGTTCCAGGGCGACTTCAAGAAGGCGCTGGGCGCCATCAAGGCGCGCGCGATCGTGATGCCGGCCGAGCGCGACCTGTACTTTCCCGTGGCCGACAACGCATGGGAGGTGTCGCACATGCCGAACGCCGAGTGCCGCCCGATCCCCGGCGTGTGGGGCCACTTCGCGGGCGGCGGCAGCAGCCCGGTCGACACCCGCTTCATCGACAACGCCCTCAAGGAACTGCTCGCCACGCCATGAACGCTCCCGTGCACGATCCGCTCGCCGCCTACCGCATCGAGACCGAGCCCTTCTACCGGCCCGCGGGCCACGAGGTGGCGCTGTACCGGCACGCGTACCGCCACCGCATGCCGCTGATCCTGAAAGGGCCGACGGGCTGCGGCAAGACGCGCTTCGTGGAGCACATGGCGTGGTCGCTCGGGCGGCCGCTGGTCACGCTGGCGTGCAACGAGGACATGACGGCCTCGGACCTCGTGGGCCGCTACCTGCTCGACGCGAACGGCACGGCCTGGCACGACGGGCCGCTGACGCTCGCGGTGCGCCACGGCGGCATCTGCTACCTCGACGAGGTGGTGGAGGCGCGGCAGGACACCACCGTGGTGATCCACCCGCTGACCGACGCGCGCCGCATCCTGCCGCTGGACAAGAAGGGCGAGCTGGTGCACGCGCACCCCGACTTCCAGCTGGTGGTGTCGTACAACCCCGGCTACCAGAGCAGTGCCAAGGACATGAAGCCTTCGACGCGCCAGCGCTTCGCGGCACTGGAGTTCGACTACCCCGACGGCGCGCTCGAAGCGGAGATCGTCGCGCACGAGGCCGGCGTCGACCCCGCGCTCGCCGCGAAGCTGGTCGCCATTGCGCACTGCTCGCGCGAGCTCAAGCATCGCGGGCTCGACGAGGGTGTGTCGACGCGCATGCTGATCTACGCGGGCGTGCTGATCCGCGACGGCGTGTCGCCGCGCGACAGCTGCGACATGACGATGACGCGCGCCCTCACCGACGACCCCGACATGGCGAGCGCGCTGCAGGGCTTTGTCGAGGCGCAGTTCGGATGAACGACGGGCACGGCGCCCTCTCGCTGCTGGCCCGCGGGCTGGCCGGCGTCGATGTCGACGTGCAGCCGCTGGCCGGCGCACGCGCCGTGCTCACGGGCCGTCGGCTGCTGTTGCCCGAGGGGGACGAAGCCGTGCGGCTGCACCGCGCGATGGTGGCGCATGCGGTCGCGCACCTGCGCCACTCGACGCCTGCGCGGCCGGCGCGCACGCTCAAGCCCATGGGCATCGCGGTGGTCTCGGCCCTGGAAGATGCGCGCGTCGAGCGGCTGCTGTGGCGCGACTTTCCCGGCCTGCACGGCTGGTTCGTCGCCGCGCTGCCGCCCGCGCCCGATCCGCTCGACCTGCGCTTTGCCGCGCTGATCGCGCGCATGGACCGCGTGCTTCTGCGCGCCGACGCGCAGGACGACAACCACTGGGTGAACAAGGCACGCCGCCTGTTCGACGAGACCGTCTCGCGCGCGGGGCTGGAAGACTACGACGCCTTCCGCGCCGTCGCCTCGATCCTCGCCAACGACCTCGGCCAGATGCGCGTGCGCTTCGAGCCGCAGGACTACGCCGTGCCCGCGCCCTGGCGCGACGACAACAGCTACCTGTGGGATTTCGGCGAGGCCGAGACACCGCCCGACGACGCCATCGCGCTGCAGCAGACGGGCGTGCGGCCACCGCCACCTTCGGATGCCCCGCGCGAAGGCAACGAAGCGCCACCCGAAGGCGGCGCCGACATGGAACTCGGCCGCTACACCTACCCCGAGTGGGACCGCACGCAGGAGCGCCTGCGCCCCGACTGGTGCACGGTGATCGAGAAGCTGCCCGCGTGGCAGGGCCTGGGTGCGGCGGGCACTCTGGGAGCGGCGGCCAACGAGCGCATCGTGCCGCTCGCCCTGCCCCGCGCACGCCACCTCGACCGCACGCACCGCCTGCGCCGGCAGTGGGAAGGCGACGACATCGACCTGAACGCGGCCATCGAGGTGCTGGTCGATCGCCGCCTGCGCCTGCGGCCCGATGCGCGGCTGTTCATGCGCCCGGGCAAGGGCCCGCGTCCGTCGAGCGTGCTGGTGCTGCTCGACCTCTCCGAGTCGGCCAACGACGCGGGCCACGGCGACGGCGCCGTTTCGCTGCTCGACCTGGAGAAGCAGGCCGCGCTGCTGCTCGCCGCCTCGAACGCGCGCGGCATCGACCGGCTCGCCATCCACGGCTTCTCGTCGAACACGCGCGCCGAGGTGTACTACTACCGCCTGCTCGAGTTCGGCCAGCCGCTGGCTGCGCCCTCGCGCGCGATGATCGGCGCGGTGCGCGGGCGCTATTCGACGCGCATGGGCGCCGCGCTGCGCCATGCGGCCTCGCACCTGCAGGCCGAGCCGGCCGGGCCGCGCGCGATCCTGCTGGTGACCGACGGCGCGCCCTCGGACATCGACGTGCACGACCCGAAGTACCTGATCGAAGACGCCCGCCAGGCCGTGGCCGAGGCGCGCAAAGCCGGCGTGCGCAGCGCCTGCATCGCGGTGGACGGTGCGGCCGACGCGTACGTGCGGCGCATCTTCGGCTGGCGCAACTATTGCATCGCCGACGACGCGCGCAGCCTGCCCGCGCGGCTGGCCCGCATGAGCACGCGGCTGGCCGCCGCCCATTGACCGACGGAATGAAGAAAGCCAGGGAGGAGCACACAATGAGGGCCCACACATCCAGGAGACACCCCAGTGGCTGACAGGGACCCTCTTCGCGTCGGCATTCTGTATTCCGAGACCGGCGTCACCTCGACCATCGGCCTGTCGCAGCTGCAGGGCGCGCTGCTGGCCATCGAGGAGATCAACGCGGCCGGCGGCGTCGACGGCCGCGAACTCGTGGGCGTGCGCTACGACCCGCAATCGAACCCCGTGCGCTACGCCCAGCTGGCCGAGCGGCTGATCGTGCAGGACCGCGTGAACGTGCTCTTCGGCTGCTACATGTCGAGCAGCCGCAAGGCCGTGATCCCGGTGATCGAGAAGTGGAACAAGCTGCTGTTCTACCCCACGCTGTACGAAGGCTTCGAGTACTCGGGCAACGTGATCTACACCGGCGCGGCGCCCAACCAGAATAGCGTGCAGCTGGCCGAGTTCATGACCACGAACTTCGGCGCGCGCGTGTACCTGATCGGCTCCGACTACATCTACCCCTACGAGTCGAACCGCATCATGGGCGAGCTGGTGATGCAGCGCCCCGGCAGCGAAAAGCTCGGCGAGCGCTACGTGGCACTTGATGCCACCGAGAAGGACTACCGCGCGATCATGGACGACATCCGCGACAAGCGGCCCGACTTCATCTTCTCGACGGTGGTGGGTGATTCCACCGCGAGCCTGTACCGCGCCTATGCCGAGGCCGGCTTCGACCCGAAGACGATGCCCATCTCAAGCCTCACCACCTCGGAAGCCGAGATCTCGCAGATGGGCCCCGGCGTGGCCACGGGCCATTTCACGGCGGCGCCGTATTTCCAGTCGATCGATTCACCCGCCAACCAGCGCTGCCTGGCGCGGCTGCGCGCGCGCTTCGGCGACGGCTGCGTGCCCAACCTGTGCTGGGAGGCTTCGTACTTCCAGATGCACATCTTCGCCAACGCCTTCCGGCAGGCGGGCACGGACGGCATCGCGGAGATCCTGCCGCACATCCTGGGCAGCGAGTTCGATGCGCCGCAGGGCCGCGTGAAGATCGACCCGACCAACCACCACACCTGCCTGTACCCGCGCATCGGCCGCGTCGACGCGCACGGGCAGTTCACCATCGTGCGCCAGGCGACGCGCCCGGTGTATCCGGACCCGTACCTCGTCACGCACTCGCTGGGCGACTGGACGGCGCGGCTCGATGCGCTGGAGCTCTAGGATGAACCAGCAGCGGTTGTTCATCGGCGAGCCCCTGCAGCGTGTCCCCGTGCGCAGGGCACCGGGTGCTTCCCGCAGCGAAATCAAGGAGGAGCCGAAGGCGGGGGACATTCGCGGAGGGAAGTACCCGGTGGCCTGTGCACACGCCCCGGACAGCAGCGCCGAGAGAAAGCCCTGACCGTGGACAGCACAGCCCCCAAGCGACACACCCTGCGGGTGACGCCACCGCAGCTCAAGGAGCTGCGGCTGCTGAAGATCGCGGTGATCCACCCCGACGACGCAGACGGCCGGCAGCTCACCCAGCAACTGCAGCGCATCGGCTGCCAGGTGCAGGCCTTCTGGCCGCCCGTGCAGCACCTGCCCGAGGGCATCGACGTGGCCTTCATGGCCGTGCAGCCCGACTTCATCAACCTGCGCTTCGAATGGACCCAGAGCGAAGATGCTCCCGCCGTTATCGCCGTCGTGACCTACGAGAACCCGACCATCGTCGAGGCCGTGCTCGAGATCCGCGCCAAGGCCGTGCTGCCGTCGCCGGTGCGCTCGTTCGGCCTGCTGTCGGCGCTGGTGGTCGCGCGCGAAGCCCACAAGGAAAGCCGCTCGCTCGCGCGGCGCCTGCGCAAGACCGAAGCCAAGCTGCTCGGCGTGCGCCAGCTGGCCGAGGCCAAGAGCATCCTCATGAAGACGCACGACGTGTCCGAAGGCCAGGCCCACGACCTGATCCGCGAACAGGCCATGAGCAAGCGCACCACCATGGAAGACATCGCCGCGGCCATCGTCAACGCCAACGAGATCCTCTCGCTGGGCACGCGCGGCCCCAAGCCCGGGCCGGGCTGACGGCCCTCAGAGCTGGCGGAACGCCGTCAGCACCTTCAGCACGCTCTGCGTGGCGCCGTCGAGCGTGGCGTGCGGGCGGTGCGCGATGCCCAGGCGGCGCGTGAGCTTGGGCGTGACTGGCACGATCTGCATGCGCTCGTTGAGCGCCGCGTCGGTGGTCTGCTGCAGCGGCAACAGTGCCGCGCCGTAGCCCGCCGCCACCAGGCTGCGGATCGCCGCGTCGTAGTTGAGCTCGATGCGCGCGCGCGGCGCAAAGCCGGCCGCGGCAAACCACTCCATCGACAGCCGGTACATGTGCGTGGTCGCGTCGTTGAAGATCAGCGGCTGCGTCGCCAGCCAGGCCGGCGTGACGCGCTTGGGCGCCTTCCAGCGCGGCGGCACGAAGGCCATCATGGGCTGGGTGCGCCACGGCGTGACCACCAGCTCGCGCTGCAGCGGCTGCGGCATCGCCACCAGGCCGATGTCGAGCGTGCCCGCCGCCAGCCGCGCCATCGCCTCGGCCGAGCCGAGGATGCTCACCTCGACGTCGATGCCCGCATGGCCCACGCCCAGCGCCTCGAGCACCTGCGGCAGCAGATCGACCACCACGCCGGTGGAGGTGCCCAGCCGCACGCGGCCCGTGCGGCCCTCGGCCTGGCGCTTGACGGCCTCCACCGCCTCGTCGGTGTCGCGCAGCAGCTTGCGCCCGCGCTCCACCAGCGCCGCGCCGGCCGCGGTGGGCGTGACGCGGCGGTTGCCGCGCACCACCAGTTGCGCGCCCAGGCGCGATTCGAGCTCGCTGATGTGCAGGCTCACGGTGGGCTGCGCCAGGTGCAGCGCCTGCGCCGCCGCAGAGAAGGTGCCCAGGTCGGCGATGGCGATGAGGGTGCGCAGTTGGTCGAGGTTGAGCTGTCGCATCAGGAATGCTGATTGAAGGTGTCAGAAATCTCAACTTCCACAATAGCACGCGCCGCCGGAAGATGAGCGCTCCCCTACCAGGAGCCCACCGTGACCGCGCCGAAGCCACCGTCTTTTCATCAACGCCTGCTGCATGCCCTGCACGACTGGCGCCGCCGCGCCGTGACACGCCGCCGCGCCCGCGACGACGTGCAGCTGCTGGCCGGCATGAGCGACCACGACCTGCGCGACCTGGGCATCGGCCGCAGCGAAGTGCCCGAGCTGGTCGACCGCAGCCGCTACTGACCCGCTGGACCTCGCCTGCGGTTTCTTCAGGAAGCCGCAGGCAATTTGAGGTTCAATCCGGGGCGTGCCCTCCACCGCCTCCCCTGCCCTTCTTTCCATCGAACTTACCTCGCCGCAGTCCGTCGACGGACGGCGCGCGGCCTTCCAGTCGCTGTGGCTGCTGGTGCGCATGCAGCACGCCCACGCGCACGGCGGCGGTGTCGTGCGGCTGGCCGACCTGCGCGGCGAGGTGTCCGACGCCAGCACGCTGCGCATGGTCGTGAGCCGCGCGTTCCGCGACTTCAAGGCCTGGGGCCTGGAGGTCGGCTGGGGCGAAGACCTGCAGCGCGAGCCGCGCTTTCTCAACGCCGAGCGGCGCAGCCAGGGGCCGTTCTGGTTGCCGGCTTCTGAAGCGAAGCGCCTCCGCCTGCTCGTGGACAACCGACCGGCCACCGCCGCCGAGGTGGCGTCGTTCCTCGGCCTGCGCGCCCGCAAGGCGCAGGCCGTCGGCACGATCACGCCGCCCGACGCCGTGCACCTGCAGGACGCCGCCTTCTGGAAGCAGCTGGTCGCCTCGCAGCAGGCCGCGCGGCAAGGCCGACTGATGTCGCCGGTGGCGGGCGGAAACGGCAACGGCAGCGCGCTCGAAGCCATCCGCCTGGCCGGCACGCTGGCCGCGAGCGACTTCCAGCGCGCGCTGGTCACGCTCAACGAGGCCATGCTGTGGCGCCGGCTCGGCGACAACGAACAGGCGCGCCGCCGGCTGCAGGCGCTCAAGAAACAACGGCTCGCGCACCACGTGGCGGGCAACGACTACCTCGGCGCGATGGAGTGCATCGTCTCGGCCTGGTGCGCCTACACCGCGCGCGACCTGCCGCTGGCGCAGTCGCTGCTGGGCGGCATGGCGCAAGACCCGGCGCGCGCACTGGTGCTGCGCCACCACCCCGACGTGCGCTTCGAGTGGTGCAACCTGTGGGCGCTGGCCTGCCGTTCGCGCGCCCTCGCGCTGGCCGCCGACGACCGCCCGGCCGCGGCGGCGCTGGCCGAAGAGTCGCTGCAGCGCTTCGGCGAAGCGCTGGCCGCGGCCTTCGAGTCGCACTCCTTCGACGCCGCGCAGCACGTGGCGGCCAACATGGGCATGGCCGCGTGGCTGTTCGACCGCGTGGGCCTGGGCGACCTGCCGGCGCTCGCGCACGACGGCCACCGGGCCGACACCACGCGCCGCGCGGTGCAGTGGATCGCCTTCAGCGAATGGCTGTGCGGCCACACCGACGGCCAGGGCCGCTCGGCCTGGAACGCGATCTACCTGATGCGCATCGCGCGCGGCCACTGCCGGCCCGACGCGCAACCCACGCTCGCGCAGTTCCGCGCGCAGAAGCCGCTCGACCCGGCCGCCATGTCGAAGCTCGCGGGCCCGCTCGCCGACGCCTTCGACACCGCGAACTGGCCCGCACGCTGGGTCGACGTGGCGCAGGCGCGGCTGGCCGACCACCAGGCCGGGCGACGCCGCTACCCCGGGTTGCAGCAGGGCAGCCTGCTGTTCGAGCACGCGTGGTACGCGGCGCATGCGGGCGACCTGAAGGCGGCCGAGCACTCGCTGGCCCAGCTGCGCGAAGTGCTGCCGCAGCTGGTGCCGAGCGACCGCGCGTACTTCACCGAGTCGTGGAACGATGCGCTGCCGGCCGAGCTGGTGCTCGAAGCGAAACCACCGCGGCGGCCGTCGGCCCCTAGGAAGAAGGCGCGCTGAGCGCCTGCTGGACACGTTCACGCAGCACTGGCAACACGTCGTTCTCGAACCACGGGTGGTGCTGGAACCACGCGGTGTTGCGCGGCGACGGATGTGGCAGCGGAATGAAGCGCGGCGCGTAGTCGGCAAAGGCCTCGACGGTTTCCGTCACGCCGCCGCGCGCGGTCTTGCCGAGGAAGTGGTGCTGCGCGTACTGGCCGATGAGCAAGGTCAGCGCGACGTGCGGCATCTGCGCCAGCAGGCGGTCGTGCCACAGCGGCGCGCATTCCTTGCGCGGCGGCAGGTCGCCGCTGGTGCCTCGGCCCGGGTAGCAGTAACCCATGGGCACGATCGCGATGCGCGCAGCGTCGTAGAACAGCTCGCGGTCGATGCCGAGCCAGCGGCGCAGCTGATCGCCGCTCTTGTCGTTCCACGGCACGCCGGTCTGGTGCACCGTGAGGCTGGGCGCCTGGCCGACGATCAGCAGCCGTGCGCTCGCACTGGCCTGCACGATCGGGCGCGGCCCGAGCGGCAAATGCGCCTCGCACGCACGGCAGGCGCGGATGTCGGCGAGCAGCGCATCCACGGTGCTGAAAACTAGTCGGCGAACGGACGGAAGAAGGCGTTCAGCTCGGTGCCCGGCGTGGCATCGGCAAAGCCGTCGAAGCGGCCCTCTTCGGCCAGCGTGCGCGCGGCGCGGATGAAGCCGCCCCAGGCCGCGCGCGCCATGCCGCCGCCCACGCTCACGCGGCGCACGCCGAGCGCAGCGATGTCCGCCATCGTGAGCTCGCTGGTCGCGCCGACCAGCAGGTTGACCGGCTTGGGCGCGACGGCGGCCACCACGGCCGCGATCTGCGCGCGCGTCTTGATGCCGGGCGCGTAGAGGCAGTCGGCGCCGGCCTCGGCGTACGCACGCAGGCGCGCGATGGTGTCCTCGAGGTCGGGGCGGTTGGCAAAGAAGTTCTCGGCGCGGCCCACGAGCAGCGTGTCGCCGCCTGCCGCGTCGATGGCCCGGCGCGCGGCGCGCAGGCGCTCGACCGCGACGTCGATGGGGAACAGCGGATCGTCGGGGTTGCCGGTCGAGTCCTCGATCGACAGGCCCGCCACGCCGGTCTCGACCGCGAGGCGCACGCTCTCGGCCACGCCCTGCGCGTCGGCGGCGAAGCCGTTCTCGAAGTCGGCGTTCACCGGCAGGTCGGTGGCGGCCACGAGTTCACGCAGGTGCGCGAGGATCTGGTCGCGCGACAGCGCCCCGTCGGCATGGCCGCGCGACCACGCGAAGCCCGAGCTGGTGGTGGCCAGCGCCTGGTAGCCCAGGCCTTCGAGGTAGCGCGCGCTGCCGGTGTCCCAGGGGTTGGGAATGACGAAGCAGCCTTGGGTGTGGAGCGCGCGAAAGTCTGCGCGCTTCTGCGCGATGGAACGGGTCATGGAAGCCTCATCTTTCCTTCGGGGTTCAGGGAGGGGTGGCGGCCACAGGTGCGGCCACCGGTGCAGCCGCGAGGATGTGTGCCGCGAGCACCGCGAACTGGTCGGTGCGGACCTCGCTGCGTTGGAACCAGCCCTTGCTGTTGTCGACACGGTGCACCACGACGAGGTCGCGCTTGCGATCGACCATCATGAACTGGCCGCCGGCACCCACGGCCAGAAGCAGCTGATTGGGCCCGCGCTGCCAGAACGGAAAGCCCTTGAGCGGCACCCACCACAGGTAGCCATAGCCGCTCCAGCCGGGTCCGACGGTCGTGTACGAGGTGGTGCTTTCAGTCACCCAGCCGGCCGGGACGATGCGCTTGTCCTGCCACATGCCGTCGCGCGCCATCAGCAGGCCGATGCGGGCCAGGTCGCGCGCCGACAGATGCATCACCTGGGCCGGATGCTCGGAGCTGCGTTCGAGCCGGGACTCGGTGTCCTGCGGGTAGCGGAAATCCTGGAACTGCAGCGGTTCGGCCAGGTCGGTCTTCAGCGCCTCGAAGACGCTGCGTCCGGTGCGGCGTTCGAAGATGGTGCCCAGCACGTTGGCGTCCCAGTTGTTGTAGTACCAGAACTCGCCCGGCGCATGGCTGCCCCGGGCCGGTCGCTCGGCCTTGGCCTGGGGGGTCTCGTAGGCGGCCGGATGGTAGACACCCGAGCGCAGCTGCAGCAGCTGCCGCACGGTGGCCGTGCGTTCGGTGTCGCTGAGCCCGTCCTTGTCGCCGATGCCGAGCTGGCCCAGCGTCTGGTCCAGGTCGATCTCGCCGCGGCCGACGTGAATGCCGTAGAGCACGCTCTGCACGCTCTTGCGCACCGAGGCCAGGTTCATCGGCTTGTCGATGTCGCCGTAGGCATGCACGAGCACGCCCTTGTCGATCACGAGGTAGGCGTCGGACTTGATCGATGCGGCAAACGCATCGGCCACCTTGAGCTTCGCTTCGGACCAGTGGCTCGGTTCAGCCACGCTCGGGGTGGCCCACTGCGCGGCGGGGAACACACCGGCCGCGGGCACGGCGTGCGCGGCGCACAGCAGCAGCAGCACGGCAGACAGCGCGGTGCGCAACACGCCGGGCAAGAGACTGCGCGGAAGACCGGCCATGGGCATCTCGACTCCTGAAAGTCGTGCGCCTTGGAAACGACGTGAGAACCTGGGGGCTGCGGGGCCCGGCGCGACGAGCTTCGCATTCTGACGCAGCGACGCCAGCCTTGCTGCCTCAACACTCCACGACGTTCACCGCAAGCCCCCCCAGCGAGGTCTCCTTGTACGTGGACTTCATGTCCTCGCCGGTCTGCTTCATGGTGCGGATCACGGCGTCGAGCGAGACGTAGTGGCTGCCGTCGCCGCGCAGCGCCATGCGCGAGGCGTTGATGGCCTTCACGGCGCCCATCGCGTTGCGCTCCACGCAGGGGATCTGCACCATGCCGCCGACCGGGTCGCAGGTGAGGCCCAGGTTGTGCTCCATGCCGATCTCGGCCGCGTTCTCGACCTGCGCGGGCGTGGCGCCGAGCACGGCGGCGAGCGCGCCCGCCGCCATCGAGCAGGCCACGCCGACCTCGCCCTGGCAGCCGACCTCGGCGCCCGAGATCGAGGCGTTGGTCTTGTAGAGCATGCCGATGGCCGCGGCGGTGAGCAGGAAGTCGACGATGCCATCGTCGCTGGCCTGCGGCACGAAGCGCTGGTAGTAGTGCATCACGGCGGGCACCACGCCGGCTGCGCCGTTGGTGGGCGCGGTGACGACACGGCCGCCGGCCGCGTTCTCCTCGTTCACCGCCATCGCGAAGGCATTGACCCAGTCCATGGCCGCGAGCGGATCGGCGGCGCCGGCCTGTGCCAGCAGCTCGCGGTGCAGCTCGGGCGCGCGGCGGCGCATGCGCAGCGGGCCGGGCAGCGCCTGCGCGGCCAGCGGGTTGTCGATGCCGAAGCCGCGCTGCACGCACTGCTGCATCACGCCCCAGATGCGCAGCAGGCCCGCGCGCACCTCGGCCTCGGGCCGCCACACGCATTCGTTGCGCAGCACCAGCGTGGCCACGGAGATGCCGTGCGCGCGGCACTGCGCCATGAGTTCGTCGCCGGTCGTGAAGGGATGCGGCACGGCCGCTGCCGCCGCTGCCGTTTGCGCCACCGCCTGCCCGCCCTCGACGACGAAGCCGCCGCCGACCGAGAAGTAAGTGCCTTCGGCCAGCACGGCGCCGTCGGCCGCGAAGGCGGTGAAGCGCATCGCGTTGGGGTGCTCGGGCAGCGACTCTTCGCCGCGAAAGGCGATGTCGCGCACGCGGTCGAAGGCGATGGGCGTGGTGCCCAGCAGCGCGAGCTGGCCGGTGCGGCGCAGCGCGTCGAGGCGCGGCTGCACGGTCTCGGGCTGCACGGTGTCGGGCGCGTCGCCGAAGAGCCCGAGGATCACGCCCTGGTCGGTCGCGTGGCCGTGGCCGGTGGCGCCGAGCGAGCCGAACAGGTCGACGTGCAGCCGCGCCACCTGCGCGAGCAGGCCGCGCCGTTCGAGCGATTGCGCGAACAGCAGCGCGGCGCGCATCGGCCCGACGGTGTGCGAACTGGACGGCCCGATGCCGATCTTGAAGATGTCGAAGGCGGAGAGCATCAGCGCATCATGCGACCGGAAGCTGCTGTTTGACCAGCGCCACCCAGTAGGCCGCACCCAGCGGCAGGATGTTGTCGTTGAAGTCGTAGTACGGGTTGTGCACGTTCGGGTCGTTCGGGCCCTCGCCCGCGCCGATGCCGATGTAGGCGCCGGGGCGCTTTTGCAGCATGAAGGCGAAGTCTTCCGAGCCCATGGCGGGCGGGATGTCGGTGTGCACCTGTTCGATGTCGACCAGGCTGGCCGCCGCCGCGATGGCCGCGTCGGTCTCGGCCGGCGTGTTGACCACGCCGGGGTAGCCGCGGCGGTACTCCAGCGCCACCTTGGCGCCGTGCGTGGCGGCCACGCCGTCGCAGATCTGCTGCATCGCCGCCTGGGTCTTGTCCTGGATGGCGGCGTCGAGCGTGCGCACGGTGCCGCGCAGCACCACGGTCTCGGGAATGACGTTCCAGGTGTCGCCGCCGTGGATCTGCGTGACGCTGACCACGGCCGCGTCGGTGGCGCCGGTGCGGCGGCTCACGATGGTCTGCAGCGCGTTGATGAGCTGGGCCGAGATCACCACCGAGTCGATGCCGGTCTCGGGCATGGCGCCGTGGGCGCCCTTGCCGGTGATGACGATCTCGAAGGTGTCGAGAAAGGCCGTCATGGTGCCCTTGCGGATCGCGAAGCGCCCGCGCGGCAGGCTCGGGAAGTTGTGCATGCCGTAGACGGCGTCGGCCGGGAACTGCTCGAACAGGCCCTCTTCCACCATCACGCGACCGCCGCCTTCGTTTTCTTCGGCGGGCTGGAACACGAAGTGCACCGTGCCCTGGAACGGCTTGTGGCGCGACAGGTGCTCGGCCGCGCCCAGCAACATGGCGGTGTGGCCGTCGTGGCCGCAGGCGTGCATCTTGCCGACGCACTTCGAGGCGTGCGCCTGCGTGCCGAGCTCCTGCATGTTGAGCGCGTCGAGGTCGGCGCGCAGCGCGATGCTCGGGCCGTCGCCGCTCTTCAGCGTGCCGACCACGCCGGTGCCGGCCAGGCCGCGGTGCACGGGCAGGCCCATGAGCATCAGCGCGTTGGCCACCACGTTGGCGGTGCGGTGTTCCTCGAAGGCGGTCTCGGGGTTGGCGTGGATGTCGCGGCGCCAGCTGAGCATGCGGGCGCGGGTGTCTTCGGCAATCTCGGGGTCGCGGTACATGGCGTGTATCTCTCGTGGGATGAAATCAGTGGAAGAACTCGGCGATGAACGTGGCGCCGAGGAAGGTGCCGGCCGTCGCGGTGAGCGACACCACCACGATGCGCCAGCCGAGGCGGCGGAACACGGGCAGGTCTTTCGCGACCGAGAAGCCGGCCAGCGCCAGCACCGGCGTGGTGAAGGCCAGGAAGTTGAGCTTGGCGGTGATCGCGATCAGCGCGTCGGAGAAGGGGAACAGGCCCGGGATGCCGACCACGGTGGCCACCACCGAGAGCACCAGCACCATCGGCAGGCGCGGCACGAAGCGCTTGATGGCTTCGACGGCGCCGGCAATCGCCACCACGGCGAGCACGCCTTCGAGCGACACCAGCACCGGCACCTTGTAGGTCACGGCATTGCCGATGAGCACACCGCCGCCCACCACCAGCCAGGCCAGCAGCGTGTCGCGCAGCGAGGTCGGCGCGGCGTGGGCCACGTCGGCGCTCGAGACGTTCGCGCCCGCATCCACGGCGGCACCCTGTTGTGCGCCATGCTTCGAGAAGCGGCCCAGCACCGGCTCCAGCTTGCCGTAGAGCCACGAGCACAACGGCAGCGACAGGAACAGCGTGAAGTAGAAGCCGGCCACGGTGGTCAGCAGGTTCGACGCGGCGGCAATCGCCGTGAGTTGCGGCAGCATCTCGGGCGGGCTCTGCGCGGCGATGGCGCCCAGCGCCGCCGCCATCAGGCTGCCCGAGCCCACGCCGGCGCCCATGGCCAGCGAGCGCGGGTCGAAGATGTGCAGGCTGGCGATGAAGCCCGCCAGCACCGCGATGAAGAGCGCGCCCAGCACGGTGCCGGTGATGTACTCGGCCAGCACGCCGCGGCCTTCGGGCGAGGCCATGCCGTACTTCTCGCCGATGATCACGAGGTTGCCCTCGCGGCCCACCGAGAAGGTGGCGCCCACGGCCTCGCGCTTGATGCCCAGCAGCAGCGCCAGCGGCAGGCCCAGCGCCAGGGTGCCCAGCGCATGGCCGAACTCCTGGAACAGCAGCGCCCAGCCGGCCTGCTTGACCTGCGGCAGCGCGGCGCCGACCGTGAGGCCCAGCTTCACCACGAACAGCAGCAGGCCCGCGTTGAGCAGGCCGCCGGCCAGCGACTGCTGCGCCGTGGCCACGCGCACCACGCCCGGCACGCGCCGGTGCGCGATGCCCCAGGCGGCGGCCATGAGCAGCGCCCACAGCATCGGCAGCAGCACCACCTTGCCGGGGCCGACGCTGAACTGCGTCGGGCCGATGAGTTCGGCCACGGCCACGAGGACCAGGGTGACGACGAGGAGCTTGAATTTGCCGGCGGCGGTGGACGGCGCGACGGCTGCAATCGTGGAGGCGGCGGAGGTCATGGGTGGAGGGTGTTCGAGGGGTGCCGGCGAGTTTCGGGCGGCGAGCCTCTTGCATCAATGACCGCAAATAAGGATATTCGTTGCATTGAATGCAACACTCGGAGACGACCGCCATGGACGACAAGCTCGACACCCGCCGGGTGCGCTACTTCATGCAGGTGCTCGACAGCGGCTCGGTGCGCGGCGCGGCCGACGTGCTCGACATGGACCCGTCGGCCGTGAGCCGCGCCATCGGCATCCTGGAGACCGAGTGCGGCCTGCCGCTGCTGGAGCGCCACGGACGCGGCGTGGTGCCCACCGACGCGGGCCAGCTGCTGGCCGGCTACGTGCGCCGGCAGCAGGGGCAGAAGCAGCACCTGCTGGCGCAGATGGACAGCATCCGCAAGATCGAGAGCGGCCACATCGACATCGTGGCCGGCGAAGGCTATGTCGACTGGCTCATGCGGCACAGCCTGCGCATCTTCATGGCCAGCCACCCGAAGATCACGGTGAACCTCGACGTCGCCAGCACCGACGAGATCGTGCGCCGCGTGATCGAGGAGCGCGCCCACATCGGCATGCTGTTCCAGCCGCCGAAGGACGAGCGGCTCACCTCGCACCAGTCGCACGCGCAGCCGATCCAGGCCATGGTGCTGGGCTCGCACCCGCTCGCGCAGCTCGATCGCCCGCTGAAGCTGGCCGACCTGCTGCCCTACCCCGGCGCCACGCTGCACCGCAATTTCGGCGTGCGCCAGCACATCGAGGCGGCCGAGATCAGCGAGGGCGTGCGGCTGCCCGCGCTGCTGACCACCACCTCGTTCAGCGCGCTGGGCCACTTCGTGTCGGCCGGCCTGGGCTACACGCTGGGCACGCGCATCTCGCTCACGCCCAACGCCGACCACCCGTCGCTGGTCGAGCTGCCGATGAAGAACCCGCTGCTGTCGCAGGGGCGCTCGCACATCGTGTCGCGCCACGGCCGCCTGCTGCCGCCAGCCGCGGCGGCGCTGCTGCGCCAGGTGGTGGCGGACATGAAGCGCTATGCCGATTCGATCGCGGGCACGGGCATCGGCAAGCCCCGTGCGAGCACGCGCGGGCGCGGCGCGACGGGTTGAAGGGCATGGGGGCTTGCGTTGCGTGCGCGCACGGTTCGGTGTTCTGATCGGAGCCCATGTCCTACCTCGCTCCCCTCTTCATTCACCTGCTGTGCGCCGCCTTCTGGGTCGGCGGCATGGCCGTCATGCACTTCGCGGTGCGCCCCGCCGCCGTCGCCACGCTGGAGCCGCCGCTGCGCCTGCGCATGATGGCCGCGACGCTGCGGCGTTTCTTCATCGGGGTGGACGCGTCGGTCACGCTGCTGTTCGTGAGCGGCTTCGCGATGATCCTCGCGACCGGCGGCTTTCGTGCGGTGCACTGGCGCGTCGAGGCCATGATGGGCATCGCGCTCGTGATGGCGGCGATCTACGTCTACATCCGCGCCTCGGTGTTCCGCGCGCTGCGCCGTGCGGTGGACGACAGCGCCTGGCCCGTGGCAGCCGCGCGGCTCAATACCGTGCGCCAGCTGGTGACGCTGAACCTCGCGCTGGGCGTGGTGGTGTTCGGGGTGGCGGTGATGGGGCGCGGCGGCTGAACGCCACGCGCCCGACGCGTCTTCAGCGTTCGCCCAGCACCGCGCCGTCCACCGGCTTCTGCAGCCACTGCGCGATGTCCTCGCCCAGCTTGTAGGTGACGACACCGACCATGCTGCAGGTGCTGCGCGGCATGCCGAAGTAGATGAACATCTGGCGCTGCGCCGTGAACTTGGCGGGCGCCGCGCCGTCGCGCTCCAGCGTGCCGCGCAGCTGGACGATCTTGGGGCCGCCGTAGAGGCCGCCCGCGTTCGCGAGCAGGTCGGTGATCTCCAGCTTCAGCACGGGCGCGCCCTGCGCATGGGCGGGCAGGGGCGGTGCGAGCAGGAACTCGTAGGGCGCGAGCAGCTGGTCTTGCACGGCCTGGCGCAGCGAGGCGGGCACGTCGCACGAATCATCCGCCTTCGACAGCGTGACGCCCTTGGCGGTGGTGCCGTAGGCCACGGGCGCCATGAGCACGCTGTTGCGCGCCGTGGCTTCGGGCGGCGGGGGTTCGGGGGCCGCAGGCTGGCGCGTGCCGCAGGCGGCGAGCAGCGAGGCGGCGCCCGCGAGTGCAAGAAGCCGCGCGGCAACGCGCGCGGCGAACGGATGTTCGGTCATGTGGAATCCCCCTGAATGATTTGTTCCGCGCCAGGTGGCGCGCGCCGATTCTGCGTCAGCCGCGGCTTGCGCAAGGCGCCGCAGAGTCTAGGCCGCGGGGCCCTTCAGCTCGACGCCGTTGCCATCGGGGTCTTCGATGTAGATCGAAGGACCACTGCCCTCGGCCCCGAAGTTGTTCTGCACCTCGCCCTGCACCGGCACGCCGTGCCGCGCCATGCGCGCGCGGATCGCAGCCTCGTCGAAAGGCTCGATGCGCAGGCACAGGTGATCGACGTTGCGCCCCTCGCGCCCGGCCGGCGCGCCGCCCTGGCGGCCCAGCTTGCCGTCGTGCGTGACGAGGTCGATGAGGCTGCTGCCGGCGCGCAGGTGCACGAGGCCGAGGTCGTCGCGGCGTTTCTCGAGCGTGCAGCCGAGCACGTCGCAGTAGAAGGCCATGGACCGCGCGGCGTCGCGCACGCGCAGCACGACGTGGTCGATGCGCAGCACCGCGAACGGAGCTGCATCGACCGAAGCATCAGGGGACGGAGCGGGCGGGCGCGTCATGCCCGCCAGTGTGTCAGACCACCCCGGCCGCGCGCAATGCCTCGAAATGCGTGGCGTCGACGCCCATCTCGGCCAGCACCTCCTGCGTGTGCTGCCCGAGCGCGGGCGGTGCGCGGCGCAGCACCGGCGGCGTGGCCGTGAGGCGCAGCGGGCTCGCCACGCCGGTGATGCTGGCGATGCCGTCGCCCGCGTCGCGCGGCAGCGTGACGGCCAGACCGCGTGCCTGGACCTGCGCGTCGTCGAAGGCCTGCGCGATGTCGTTGATGGGGCCGCAGGGCACGGCCTTGTCTTCGAGCAGCGCGACCCAGTCGGCGGTGGTGCGGGTGCGCGTGAGTTCTTCCATCATCGGGATCAGCACGCCGCGGTGTTTCACGCGCAGCGTGTTGGTCGCAAAGCGTTCGTCGGCGGCCCATTCGGCGTGGCCGGCGGCTTCGCAGAAGCGCGCGAACTGGCCGTTGTTGCCGATGGCCAGCAGCATCGAACCGTCTTGCGTCGGAAAGTCTTGATAGGGCGCGAGGCTCGGGTGCGTGTTGCCCTGGCGGCCCGGCGCCTTGCCGGTGTTGAGAAAAGCGCTCGCCTGGTTGGCGAGGATGGCCATGCCCACGTCGAGCAGCGCCATGTCGATGTGCTGGCCTTCGCCGGTGCGGTCGCGCACCTGCAGCGCCGCGAGGATGGCGGTGCTGGCGTAGACGCCCGTGAACAGGTCGGTGAGCGCCACGCCCACGCGCAGCGGACCACCGCCGGGCTCGCCGTCGGGACGGCCGGTGATGCTCATCATGCCGGTCATGGCCTGGATCATCAGGTCGTAGCCCGCGCGCTCGGCGTAGGGGCCGTCGTGGCCGAAGCCGGTCACGCTGCAGTAGATGAGGCGCGGGTTGGCCGCGCGCAGGCTTTCCTGGTCGAGGCCGTACTGCTTGAGGCCGCCGGTCTTGAAGTTCTCGACCACGATGTCGGCCTGCGCCGCCATCTGCTGCAGCAGCGCCTGCCCTTCGGGCGTGGCCATGTCGATGGTGACCGAACGCTTGTTGCGGTTGCAGGAGGTGAAGTAGCTGGCCTGATCGGTGTCGTGGCCGTTCGCGTCCTTCACGAAGGGCGGACCCCAGGTGCGCGTGTCGTCGCCGACGCCGGGGCGTTCGATCTTGACGACGTCGGCGCCCAGGTCCGCAAGGATCTGCGTGCACCACGGGCCCGCGAGCACGCGGGACAGATCGAGGACCTTGATGCCGTCGAGTGCTGCGGGCTTGGTGCTCATGCGTTCGTTCAGTTGGCGAAAGCTGCGATGCCGGTGATGGCGCGGCCCAGGATGAGCGCGTGGATGTCGTGCGTGCCTTCGTAGGTGTTGACCACTTCCAGGTTCACCAGGTGGCGGGCCACGCCGAACTCGTCGCTGATGCCGTTGCCGCCCATCATGTCGCGCGCCATGCGGGCGATGTCCAGCGACTTGCCGCAGTTGTTGCGCTTCATGATCGAGGTGATCTCGACCGCCGCAATGCCTTCGTCCTTCATGCGGCCCAGGCGCAGGCTGCCTTGCAGGCCCAGCGTGATCTCGGTCTGCATGTCGGCCAGCTTCTTCTGGATGAGCTGGTTGGCGGCGAGCGGGCGGCCGAACTGCTTGCGGTCCAGCGTGTACTGGCGGGCGCGGTGCCAGCAGTCTTCGGCGGCACCGATGGCGCCCCACGAGATGCCGTAGCGGGCGCTGTTCAGGCAGGTGAACGGGCCCTTGAGGCCTTGCACTTCAGGGAACGCGTTTTCTTCGGGGCAGAACACGCCGTCCATGACGATCTCGCCGGTGATGCTGGCGCGCAGGCCGACCTTGCCGTGGATGGCGGGGGCGGTCAGGCCCTTCATGCCCTTTTCGAGCACGAAGCCGCGGATCGGGCCGACCGTGCCGCTTTCGCTGACTTCCTTGGCCCACACGACGAACACGTCGGCGATGGGCGAGTTGCTGATCCACATCTTCGAGCCGCTCAGCGAGTAGCCGCCCGGCACCTTCTTGGCGCGCGTGGCCATGCTGCCGGGGTCGGAGCCGTGGTCGGGTTCGGTCAGGCCGAAGCAGCCGATCCATTCGCCGGTGGCGAGCTTGGGCAGGAACTTCTGCTTCTGTGCTTCGGTGCCGAATTCGAAGATCGGCACCATCACCAGCGAGCTTTGCACGCTGGCCATCGAGCGGTAGCCCGAATCGACGCGCTCGACTTCGCGGGCGATCAGGCCGTAGGCCACGTAGTTCAGGCCGGGGCCGCCGTACTGCTCGGGGATCGTCGGGCCGAGCAGGCCGAGCGCGCCCATTTCGCGAAAGATCGCGGGGTCGGTTTCGCCGGTGCGGAAACCTTCGATGACGCGGGGCGCCAAGCGCTCCTGGCAGTAGGCGTTGGCCGCGTCGCGGATCATGCGTTCTTCGTCGGTCAGTTGCTGGTCGAGAAGAAGGGGGTCGTCCCAGTGGAATTGCGCTTTGGCGGCCATGTGGATGTCTCCGGAAAAGGAAGAAGAAACAAAAGAAGGGGGAATGCGGTCGATCGTAGCCACGCAGGGGGCCCGGCGCAAACGATGAATCCTCACCCAGATATGCGTCTGACGCACATCTTGAGAGATACATCCTGTTGATTTACTGGTGAAACCAATCCGCCAGTCATACACTCCCGGCATACATGCGCCGCAAGATCCCGCCCCTGCAGACCCTCGTGTGCTTCGACGCCGCCGCGCGCCACGAGAGCTACACCCGCGCCGCGCAGGAACTGGCGCTTACGCAGAGCGCGGTGTCGCGCCAGGTCGGGGCGCTCGAGGCCTTCCTGGGCGTGGCGCTGTTTCGCCGCACGCGGCACGGCGTGGCGCTCACGGCCAGCGGCGCCGCCTACGCGCGCCAGATCGCCCGCCGCCTGGAGGCCATGGAGCGCGACACGCTCGACGCCATGGCGCACCAGGGCGAAGGCGGGTCGCTGTCGCTGGCCGCGGTGCCCACCTTCGCCACGCGTTGGCTGGTGCCGCGCCTGCGCGGTTTTGCGGCGCTGCAGCCCGACGTGGTGGTGCACATCGAGACGCGCACCCGCCCCTTCCTCTTTGCCGACGCGGAATTCGACGCCGCGCTGTACGCCGGCACACCCGCGCAGGTCGAGAACTGGGCCGGCACGCGCGCGTTGCTGCTCATGCATGAAGACGTGGTGCCCGTGTGCAGCCCTTCTCTCTTGCCCGACGGCAAGGCCGTGTCGCCCGAAGCCATCGCGCGGATGCCGCTGCTGCAGCAGAGCACACGCCCCGACGGCTGGCGCCAGTGGTTCGACGCGCAGCAAGTCGACGCGCCCACCGCGCGTGGCGGCCCGCGCTACGAGCTGTTCTCGATCCTCGCCGCGGCTGCCTCGCACGGCCTGGGCGTGGCGCTGATGCCGACCATGCTGGTGGCCGACGAGCTGGCGCGCGGCGAGCTGGTGGTGGCCTGCCCGCGGCCCTTATCGGGCGAGCGCAATTACTACCTGGTGACGCCGGAGCGGGCGGATCAGCGGCCGTTGCTGAAGCTGTTCAGTGATTGGTTGCTCGCGCAGGCCCGCCAAGGTTGAGAATGCGCGCCATGCCGCGCGACAGCCGCTCCGAGTACGAATGGCGCATGCACAAGGTGCTGACGCACATCGACGACCACCTGGACGAGGCACTCGATCTCGCGGCGCTGGCCGACGTGGCGCATTTCTCGGCGTACCACTTCCATCGCCTCTTCGCGGCCTGGGCCGGCGAGACGCTGGGCGACTACATCCGGCGCCGCCGCGTGGAGGTGGCCGCGCTGCGGCTCGCGACGCAGCCGCGCCTGTCGGTGCTCGACGCGGCGGTGTCGGTGGGCTTCGGTTCGGGCGAGGCGTTCACCCGCGCGTTCCGCGCGCGTTTCGGCAGCGCGCCCAGCGCGTGGCGTGCATCGCACGACTGGTCTTTGCCCTGCGACGCCCCCTCCCGCCATAGCAATCCTGATCAGATCGCCCTGCACGGCTTCACGAAGAATGGATCTCCACCGCGCAACGCCGCGCATCATCAGGAGCCACCCGTGAATGTCCAACTGATCACCCGCTCTCCCGTCACCATCGCCTGCCTGCGCTACACCGGCCCGTTCGGCGCGCCGGTGGGCGCGTTCTGGGCCGAGAAGGCCGCGCCCTGGATCGGCGCGCACAAGCTGTGGTCGCGTGCGCGCTACGGCATCAGCCACGACGACCCGAGCATCACCGCGCCCGAGCACTCGCGCTACGACGCCTGCGTGGAAGTGCCCGACGATTTCGTGCCCGATGGCAGCTTCCAGAAAACGGTGCTGCCGGGCGGACGCTATGCCGCGCTGCGGTTCCAGGGCCTGCCCGAAGAGATCAACGACGCATGGACGCGCCTCATGCGCGACTGGCTGCCCGCGAGCGGCTTCCAGTTCGACAGCCGGCCCGCGTTCGAGTACTACGCCCCCGACATGGCCTTCGACGAGAAGACGAACGCGTTCGAATGCGACATCTGCATTCCGATCGCGCCGCTCTGAAAGGCGCGGGCCGGCAACTGGCCAGCGCAGCGCGATCAGCCCTTCGCAGGCCGGGCGCCTTCCCGCGCATAGGCTTCGATCATCGCCGGAAAGGCGTCCATCGCAGGCAAGGTGCCGAAGCTGTGCTTCGCGGGCGTCGTGGCCCACGGCAGCTTCTCGTCGGTCCAGGTTTCCGCAAAGGGCGCGACCCATTCGTGCCGGTCGAGCATGGTGGCGCGCAGGTTGACGAAATAGTCCATGCCTTCGGTGCGCGTGAACATCCAGCTCATGCAGTGCGGGCAGAAGAAGTGGTGCGACTCCTCGCCGTGCAGGCCGCCGATGACGGGCTCGCCCGACACCACTTCGAAGCCCGGCGCGGGGATGGCCAACGACAGCGAGAACGCACTGGCGCTCATGCGCTGGCAGCCGATGCAGTGGCAGGCCATGGCCAGCAGCGGCGGTGCGGTGATGCGCAGGCGCACCTGGCCGCAGCGGCAGCCGCCGGTCCAGGGGAGTTGCCAGTCGCTGGCGGTGTCTTGAGGGGTGTGGTTCTGAGTGCTCATGGAATGCTTTCGGGCTGGGTCTTCAGGATGATCGCTCAAGCCGGACCCCGCTTCACCGAAACCCGCGTCCGAAAACGGCGAGCCCGCATCCCGCCACCGCGCGACACTGCCCGCATGAGTTCTTCCGTCGCCGCCCGCATCCACGCCCTCGACTGGCCCCGCATCGATGCCGACCTCGCCGCGCGCGGCTGTGCCGTCACCGGGGCGTTGTTCACGCCCGCGGAATGTGCCGCGCTCACGGCCATGTACGACGAAGGCCAGCGCTTTCGCAGCCGCGTGGTCATGCAGCGCCACGGCTTCGGCCAGGGCGAGTACCAGTACTTCGCGAACCCGCTGCCTTCCAAACTCGTGGTGTTTCGCAGCGCGCTGTACGAACGCCTCGCGCCGCTGGCCAATGCCTGGGCTGCGGCCATGGGCCAGCCGGCCAACTACCCGCCGGACCACGCGTCCTACCTCGATTGCTGCCACGCGGCGGGCCAGCTGCGCCCCACCCCGCTGCTGCTGCGCTACGGCGAGGGCGACTACAACTGCCTGCACCAGGACCTGTACGGCGACCTGCAGTTTCCGCTGCAGCTCACGGTGCTGTTGAGCCGGCCCGGCGAAGACTTCACGGGCGGCGAGTTCGTGCTGACCGAGCAGCGCCCGCGCATGCAGTCGCGCGCCGAGGTGGTGTCGCTCGCGCAGGGCGAGGCGGTGATCTTCGCGGTGAACCAGCGGCCCGTGGCGGGCACGCGCGGCAGCTACCGCGTGACGATGCGCCACGGCGTGAGCCGCGTGCGCAGCGGACAGCGCCACACGCTGGGCCTGATCTTTCACGACGCGCGCTGAATAGAACGAACGTCCGTTCGCAAGCAAGCCCTCGGGCGCAGCAACATCGCACCAAGCGTGCAAAGTTGCACACATGTACCAAATACAGGCGAAAATCCCGCGCGCATCCGGGGGATTGCCAGGATGGCCGGCGCACACGATCGGCCCCGCAACACCCTCCGGACGCCGGACCACGACCTCGTGAGGAGGAGCCGGGGTCCGTTCCGAGTTGTCGTCAGGGAGCTGTATGTACAAGGAATCGTCCGGGCCACCGGATGGGACGGGTCGCCCGTCTTTCGCGCACGTCACCACGCCGGTGCCACCATCCCCGTCCCCTTCCACTGCCGAGAGTCCGCCGCCCCGACGCCCGCGTCGCTTCCGGGTCGATGTCGGCTCCATCGTCAGTGCCGTGGCGCTCGCGCAGTCGCTGCTGCTGGTCACGCTGGGCTACTGGGGCTCGCAGCGGCTGGTGACGACGATCGGCACCTCGGCGCACAAGTCGAACCACGACCGCACTGAAGACAAGGTGCTGGCCTTCCTGGCCAAGGCCGAGTCGGCGGTCGGCGCGATCGGCAGCTCGCCCAGCCTCACGCCCGCGGGCGAGAACGTGGACCGCACGGCCGAGCTCCTGTGGACGCTGCTGCAGCAATCGCCCGAGCTCGACAGCGTCTACGTGGCGAACGTCGAGGGCAAGATGCTGATGGCGCTGCGCTACCCCGTGCCGGCGATCCGGCACATCGCGCGCGGCGACGGCTTCACCACCGAGACCTGGCAGTACAAGCTGCCGCTGGGCTCCGAGGCCGACGTGCAGCAGCGCTTTGCCACACAGCGCGTGGAGGCTTACCGCAGCAACTACAACCCGACGCAGCGCAGCTGGTTCGTGCAGGCGCGCAAGACGCAGGGTCCGGTCTGGACCGTCCCCTATGTATTCGCCGCCGCGCAGGAACTGGGCGTGACCTACGCGCTGCCCAGCCAGCGCCGCCAGGCCGAGGGCAGCCCACAGGCGATGGTGGTGGCGGGCGACGTGTCGCTGGGCCGGCTGTCGGAGTTCGTGCGCCTGTTCAGCCGCAACGGCAACGGCAACAGCGCGCTGCTGAGCGCCGACCACAAGGTGCTCGCGCGCAGCGACATGCCGGGCGTGCTGCACACGCTGGAAGCGCCCACGGGCGCGCTCGGCGCATTGAACGCACAGATGGTGGCCGACGGCATCTCCGGCAGCGGCAGCGACAAGGCCTTCGCCTTCAGCCACGAGGGGCGGCGCTACCTGGTGCAGGCCTCGCGCATTCCCGCCACCGGCTGGCAGCTGGTCAGCTGGGTGCCCGAAGACGTGCTGCTGGGTGGCCTGCGCCGCGCGGTGGCGTGGTCGCTGCTGCTGGCGCTGGTGTTCCTGGGACTGGCGCTGTACATGTCGCTGAAGCTCTCGAAGCTGGTGACGGCGCCGGTCGAGAACCTCTCGCGCATCGCGCACCGCATCGGCCGCCTCGAGCTCGACGACCTGCCGCGCGAGCCCAGCCGCGTGCTCGAAATCCAGCACCTGGACCAGGCGCTCGACGACTCGGCGCGCAGCCTCAAGGCCTTCAGCAAGTTCGTGCCGGTGGACGTGATCAACCAGCTGGTGGCGCAGGGCCACGCGCTCGCGCCCAACGGCTCGCCGCGCCAGGTGACGGTGATGTTCACCGATGTGGAAGGCTTCACGTCGATCTCCGAATCGATCGCGGCCGATGTGCTGGTGCGCCAGCTGACCGAGTACTTCAACCTCGCGGCCGCGGTGTTCGCGCGCCACGGCGGCGTGATCGACAAGTTCATCGGCGACGGCATCATGGTGCTGTGGGGCGCGCCGGCCGACCTGGAAGACGCCGAGTACAAGGCCTGCTGCGCCGCACTCGAGCTGCACGCCGAGATGCATCAGCTCAACCGGCAGTGGGCCGAACAGGGCCTGCCCGAGTTCCGCACGCACATCGGCATTCACACGGGCGTGGTGGTGGCGGGGGTGCTGGGCTCGAACGACCGGCTGTCGTACACGGCGTTCGGCGACGTGGTGAATGTGGCCAGCCGCATCGAAGGCGCGAACCGCCAGCTGGGCACGCGCATGCTGATCTCGGAAGTCACCTACGCGGCCCTGAATGGCCGGCTGGCCACGCGGCGCATCGAAGAGTTGGTGGAGCTGCGCGGCCGACAGACGCGCATGGTGCTCCACGAACTGCTGACCTGATCCGCGCGAGCCTGTCGCGCGGGTCGGTCGATCAGCGCGAGGGGCGCGGCGGCGGCGGTGGCGTGGCCACGCGCACCAACATCAGGTTGGCGCTGGTGCCGTTGCCCTGCGTGAGCACCGAATACTGCGTGTCGTTGATGAACAGCAGCTGCTCGCCGCGCGTGATGCGCGCCGCCACGGCGTAGCGCATGCGCGGGTCGATGCGCGCGGCATCGACGCTGAGCTCGAAGGCGAAGGGCGGCTGCTTGCCGTTGGCGGGAATGCGCTGCTCGGCGAGCACGACCGAGGGCGCATCCATGCGCGACACGTCGAGCAGTTGCACACGCACTTCGGCCGCGGGGTCGAGCGCGATGCGCTCGCGGTAGGCCACGGTGCCCGTCACGCGCAGCGGTGCGGCGGCGGGTTGGGCCGGCGTGCCCGGCGAGCCGCCCGCGCAAGCGCTCAGGACGGAGGCGCCGGCAACGGCGGAGAGCATGAGGAGGCTGGTGCGTCTTTTCATCGCCCCATTATGCGGAGGCCCGCTGTGCGGCGAAAGCCACATACCAATCCAGGCTGCCGGGGTTTGCCATCGCCTCGCGGTTCACGACCTTCTCGATGGGCTGGCCCAGCAGCAGCTTCTTGATCGGCAGCTCCTGCTTCTTGCCCGACAGCGTGCGCGGAATCTCGGCCACCTGGAAGATGTCGTTGGGCACGAAGCGCGGCGACAGCGAGGTCTTGATCGCGTTGTTGATGCGCGCGCGCATGGCCTCGTCGAGCGCCACGCCGGGGCGCAGCACCACGAACAGCGGCATGTAGCTGTCGCGGCCCAGGTATTCGAGGTCGACCACCATCGAGTCGAGCACCTCGGGCAGGCCTTCGACCGCGCTGTAGATCTCGCTGGTGCCCATGCGCAGGCCCTGGCGGTTGATGGTGGCGTCGCTGCGGCCGTAGATGATGCAGCCGCCGTCGCTGCCGACCTTGATCCAGTCGCCGTGGCGCCACACGCCCGGGTAGGTGTCGAAGTAGCTCGACACGTAGCGCGCGTTGCCCTCGTCGCCCCAGAAGTACAGCGGCATCGACGGAATGGGCTGCGTGCACACCAGCTCGCCGACCTCGCCGACGACCGGTTGACCCTGCTCGTTCCAGGCCTCGACCGCATGGCCGAGTTCGCGGCACTGCATCTGGCCCGGCACTTCGGGCAGCTCGCGGTTGCCGCCGACGAAGGCACCGCAGAAGTCGGTGCCGCCGGAGATGTTGCACCACCACACCGCCGTCGAGCCCGCGTCGAGGATCTGCTGCGAGCCCCAGCGCTGCACCTCGTCGGGCAGCGGCGAGCCGGTGCTGCCGAGCGCGCGCACGCGCGACAGGTCGCCGCAGTCTTTCGCGACGAGGCCGGCCTTCATGCAGTTGGTGAAGTAGGCCGCGCCCGCGCCGAAGAAGGTGACGCGGTGCTTCGCCACGAAGCGCCACAGCACGCCCCAGTCGGGCTTGTCCTTGCTGCCGGCCGGGTTGCCGTCGTAGATGCAGATGGTGGCGCCGAAGGCCAGGCCCGAGAGCTGCGAGTTCCACATCACCCAGCCCGTGGAGCTGTACCAGTGGTAGCGCTCGCCGAAGTTGTTGGCGCCGTAGCTCGCGCCCACGTCGTTGTGCAGGCCGCAGGCGTGCATGGTCAGCAGGATGCCGCCCTGCCCGTGCACGATGGGCTTGGGCAGGCCGGTGGTTCCGCTCGAATAGACGATCCAGATCGGGTGGTCGAAGGGCAGCCATTCGGGTTCGAACGCTGCGACTTCGGCATCGTCGCGCGCGATGGCCTGCTGCCATTCGACGTCGTGCGCCACCGCGTTCGCGGCGAAGGGCGACTGCACGAGCAACAGCTTCTGCACGCTCGGCAGCTGGCCGCGAAGCTCCTGCAGCACGGTGCTGCGGTCCAGCGGCTTGCCGCCGTAGTGCACGCCGTCGACCGCGATCAGCAGCGTGGGTTCGATCTGGCGGAAGCGGTCGGCCACGGCGGCCGTGCCCATGTCGGGCGCGCACACGCTCCACACCGCGCCGATGCTGGAGCACGCGAGAAACGCCACCATGGTCTCGGGCACGTTCGGCATGTAGGCGGCCACGCGGTCGCCGCGGCGCACGCCGAGCGACTTCAGCGTGAGCGCCACCGAGGCCACCTGCCGGCGCAGTTCGGGCCACGACAGCTCGCGCACCTCGCCGCGTTCGTTGTCGCTCACGATGGCGGGCAGGCCGGCCGCATGGGCCGCGTCGGCGTGGCGCAGCACCTCGCGCGTGTAGTTGACCTGCGCACCGGGAAACCAGCGCGCGCCGGGCATGCGGCGTTCGGCGAGCACCGCGGTGTGCGGCGTGGGCGAGCGCAGGCCGGCGTAGTCCCAGATGCTCTGCCAGAAGGCATCGAGGTCGGTGACGGACCAGCGCCACAGCGCGTCGTAGCTGTCGAAGGCCAGGCCGCGCGTGTCGCGCAGCCAGTTCTGATAAAGGCGGATCTGGGGGATGTTGGGAGCGGGCATGCCACGAGCGTAGCGCCGCGAACGGCCGTGCTCAATGAGGGTTGACCTCAGGGTTTGTACGTGTGTTCAACATTTTTGTACAGCCGTTCAATACGCCCCCATGAACGCTCGCACACCGCCGGCCCGAAAACGCAGCGCCTCGCCTGCATCACGCGCCTCGACCGTCGCGCCCGAGCCCGCGCGGCCCGACCGCCGCCAGGCGATCCTGCTGGCGGCCGAGAAGCTCTTCGCGCAGCACGGCTACCACGCCGTGACGATCCGCCAGATCGCCGAAGAAGCCGGCGTGCCGCTCGCGCTGGTGGGCTACTACTTCGGCCCGAAGCACGAGCTGTTCCACGCGATCTTCGAACACTGGAGCCACAGCATCGAGGAGCGGCTCGCGCGCCTTGCGGCCGTGACCATCGACCCCGACGACGCGCGCACGCTGCCGCGCATCATCGAAGCCTTCACCGCGCCCGTGCTGGCGCTGCGCGCGAGCACCGAGGGCGAGTACTACGCACTGCTGGTGGCGCGCGAGCTGTACCACGCCACCGAGGAAGCCGACCGCGTGCTGCGCGGCTACTTCGACCCGCTGGCCGAGGCCTACATCGACGCACTGCACGTGGCGCTGCCGCACGCCACGCGCAGCCAGGTCGCATGGGGCTACCAGTTCGCGCTGGGCGCGCTGCTACACCACCTGACCGACAGCCGCATCGAACGGCTCTCGCGCGGCGAGAACACACGCGCCGACCCGGCCGTGGCGCCGATGCTCGTGAACTTCATCGCCGGCGGTCTGCGCGCCGCGCTGCCGAAACCGAAGGCGACGTCGAAGGCCCCCGCCGCCAAGTCCTCACGCACGAAAAAGACCATCCCCAGGAGACCCCAGCCATGATGAAAAGACGCACCCTGCTGTCGGCGCTCGCGGCCGCATCGGCCACCGCCTCGTTGCCTTCGCGCGCCCAGCAGGCGCACCCGAAGATCGTGTTCGGCTACACCGCGGTGACCGACTTCGCCTCGGTCTTCGTGGCGGCCGAAGAGGGCTACTTCAAGAAGCGCAGCCTCGACGTGGAGCTGAAGTTCATTCCGCTGAACTCCACCATCCCGGCCGCGCTGCAGTCCGACTCGCTGCAGATCGGCGGGCCCACGCCCTCGGTGTTTTTGCAGGCGGTGGATGGCGGGCTCGACCTGGTGCTGGTGGCCGGCGGCGGCCTCACCTCGAAGACGATCACGGGCTTCGGCCTCGTGGCGCGCGCGGGCTCGGGCATCAAGAGCGCGCAGGACTGCGTGGGCAAGAAGATCGGCGTGCCGGGGCTCGGTGCCTTCCTGCACGTGACCTTCCGGGCGTGGCTGAAGGACAGCGGCGTCGACTACCGCAAGGTGAACTTCATCGAGGCCGCGTTCCCGCAGCATGCCGACCTGCTGCGCGGCGGCTCGGTCGACGCGGTGGTGTCGGCCGACCCGTTCATGAGCCGCATCACCGAGAGCGGCGCGGGCTACGTGGCCTCCTACTACTCGACCTTCCTGCCCGAGAACAACCAGACCATCGTGCACGCGGCCAAGCGCGAGTGGGTGGCAAAGAACCCCGCCACGGCACGCGCCTTCCGCGAGGCGCTGGTCGAGGCCGGCGCCTTCATCCAGCAGCCGAAGAACGACGCCAAGGTGCGCACGGCGATCGGCAAGTACATCAAGCTGCCGCCCGAGGTGCTGGCCAAGGTGCAGGTCTCGCCGCCCGGCCCGGTCGTCACCGACAAGCAGCTGGGCTACTGGACCGGGCTCATGAAGGAGCAGGACATGCTCAAGACGAACATCGACGTTGCGAAGCTGATCGCCAAGTGAGCGCGGCCGCCGATTCCTTCCTGCGCTTCGACGGCGTCACCATCCGCCTCGGCGGGCGCGAGATCCTGTCGCCCACCTCGTTCGACGTGGCGCGCGGCGAGTTCGTGTGCATCGTCGGCCCGAGCGGCTGCGGCAAGACCACGCTGCTGCGCGCGGCCAGCGGTCTTGTCACGGCCAGTGCCGGCGAGGTGCGGCGCAAGGGCGTGCCGATGACGGCGCCCTCGCGCGAGGTGGCCTTCGTGTTCCAGGACTACGGCCGCGCGCTGCTGCCGTGGCGCACGGTCGAAGGCAACGTGAGCCTGGCGCTCGAAGCGGCCGGCGTGCCTGCCGCCGAGCGCGCGCCGCGCATTGCCGACGTGCTCGGCAAGGTCGGGCTCGCGAAGCACGCGCACAAGTTTCCGGTGCAGCTGTCGGGCGGCATGCAGCAGCGCGCGCAGATTGCCCGCTGCCTCGCGCAGAAGCCCGAGCTGATGATGATGGACGAGCCCTTCGGCGCGCTGGACGCGCTCACGCGCCAGAGCCTGCAGGACGAGCTCGCGCGATTGGTGCGCGACGACGGGCTCACGGTGCTGTTCGTCACGCACGACCTGGAAGAGGCCATCTACCTCGGCGACCGCGTGATCGCGCTGCAGGCCAACCCCGGGCCGGGACGGCCGAGCCTGGCGCGGATGATCGACGTGAAGATTCCGCGCCCGCGCGACCAACTGACGACCAAGGAGCATCCGGACTACCTGCAGTTGCGGCGTGAGCTGTTCGCCTTCATCGAGCAGGGCCATGACTGAAGGCCGTCTCTTTCGCTGGCTGCGGCCGTGGGTGTTTCCCGCGCTGCTGGTCGGCGCCTTCGAGTGGTACGCGCGGCGTGCGGCGGCCTTGGGCAGCGATGCGCTCGCACCGCCGAGCGCGGCGGCCAAGGCCTTCGTCGGCGCGGCCATGGACGGCTCGCTCTGGCAGGCCACGGGCTTCACGCTCGGCACGGCGGCGTTGGGCCTGCTGCTGGGCGCGGTGCTCGGCATTGCGCTGGGGCTGGTGCTCGGGCTCTCGCGCCGCGCGGCGCAACTGGGTGCCGTCTCCATCGAGGTGCTGCGCCCCGTGCCTTCGGTCGCGCTGATCCCGCTTGCGATGCTGGGCTTCGGTTTCGGCGTGCGCATGGAAGTGGCGATCGTCGCCTTCGCCACCTTCTGGCCGCTGCTGGTGCTGGTGCAGTCGGCGGTGCAGCAGATCGAGCCCCGGCTGCTCGAGGTGAGCCGCGTGCTCGGGCTGTCGGCGCGCGAGCGTGCCTTCAAGATCGTGCTGCCGGCCATCGTGCCACGCCTGTTCGTCGCGCTGCGCCTCGGTGTGGCCGTGGCACTGGTGGTGGCGGTGACGGTCGAGATCGCCGCCAATCCGCACGGCATGGGCTACGCGATGATGATCGCGCAGCAGAGCTTCGACCCCGCGCTGATGCTCGCGTGGCTGGGCTGGATCGGCGTGGTGGGCTTCGCGGTCAACGCGGGCATGGTGCGCCTGCAATCCCTGGTCGCGCGACGCATGGGGGTGCAGCCATGAACAACAACCGCAACGGCCGACTGGGCCTGGGGTGGCTGGGCTCGGTGGGCGTGCTGCTCGCGCTGGTCGCGCTGTGGTGGGTGGCGAGCAACGCGGGCTGGGTCAGCCGCGTGTTTTTGCCGACGCCGCAGGCCACGTTCGCGAGCCTGCTCGAAGGGCTCAATCTCTCTTCGGGCAATTCAAGCAACGGCGAACTGCTCGCCTTCACGCAGGCCACGGTCGGCCGCATGGTCGAAGGCTGGCTGCTGGCGTCGCTCTTCGGCGTGCTGCTGGGCGCGGCCATCGGCGTGTCGCCCGCGGTGCGCGCGTGGGTGCAGCCGACGCTGGAGTTCATCCGCCCGCTGCCCGCCTCGGCGCTGCTGCCGCTGGCCATTTCGATCTTCGGTCTGAACCCCGGCATGGTGCTGTTCGTGGTCGCCTTCGGCGCGATGTGGCCGGTGCTGCTGGCCACGGTGCACGGCTTCGCGGCCGTGGAGCCGCGCCTGTCGGAAGTGGCACGCTGCCTGCAGATGTCGCGCACCGCGTACATCTGGAAGATGGGCCTGCCCAACGCCATGCCCGACATCCTGGCCGGCATGCGGCTGGCGCTGACCATCGCGCTCATCGTCGCGGTGGTGGGCGAAATGATCGCCTCGCAAAGCGGCCTGGGCCAGGCCATCCTGCTGGCGGCGCGCGCCTTCCGCGCCAGCGATCTGTTCGCCGGCATCGTGCTGCTCGGGCTCATCGGCTTCGTGAGCAACGCGCTGCTGGCCTTGGCCGAGAAGCGCCTGCTGCGCTGGCAGCAGCCCTGATTGATTCGATCGATTCCTTCAAAACCTACACCCCACAAGGAGCCTCGCCATGCCACGCAAGTTCGTCGACCTGTCGATCTTTCTCGAAAACGACGTGCTGTCCGATCCGCCGGCCTTCGCGCCGAAGATCCAGTACTTCACGCACGAGCACACCTTCGAGCAGATCGAGCCCTTCTTTCCCGGCCTGAAGAAAGAAGACCTGCCCGACGGCGAAGGCTGGGCCGTGGAGCTGGTGCAGCTGTCCACGCACAACGGCACGCACCTCGATGCGCCGTATCACTTCCACTCGACGATGGACAAGGCGCTGGGCGAGAAGAAGCCCGCCATCGCCATCCACGACGTGCCGCTCGAGTGGTGCTTCCAGCCCGGCGTGAAGCTCGACTTTCGCCACTTCGCCGACGGCTATGTGGTCACGGCCGCCGATGTCGAGGCCGAGCTGAAGCGCATCAATCACACGCTGAGCCCGCTGGAGATCGTGGTGGTCAACACGCGCGCCGGCTCGCGCTACGGCAACCCCGACTACGTGTCGGCCGGCGCGGGCATGGGCTACGAAGCCACCATGTATCTGCTGGAGCGCGGCGTGCGCCTCACGGGCACCGACGCCTGGAGCTGGGACGCGCCCTTCGTGCACACCGCCAAGAAGTACGGCGAGACGCACGATGCCTCGCTCATCTGGGAAGGCCACAAGGCCGGGCGCGACATCGGCTACTGCCACATCGAGAAGCTGCACAACCTCGAGGTGCTGCCGCCCACGGGCTTTTTCATCAGCTGCTTCCCACACAAGATCCGCGGCGCCTCGGCGGGCTGGACGCGCGCGGTGGCGATCTTCGATGACGCGCTGATGGCGTCGGTGTGAACATGATCGAACTCAACCACACGCACGACGTTGGCGCCCGCAGCTGGGTCGCCTCGGCCAACGTCGCGGGCAGCGACTTTCCGATCCAGAACCTGCCGTACGCGATGTTCCGCCGCACCGGCAGTCCCGAGCCGTTTCGCGGTGGCGTGGCCATCGGCGACCAGGTGCTCGACCTCGCGGCGCTGGCCGCGGGCTCGCACGTCGACGGCCTGGCGCTCGATGCGGCGCGCGCCGCCGCCCTGCCCGCGCTGAACGATTTCTTCGCGCTCGGCCCGCCCGCCTGGCAGGCGCTGCGCCATGCGGTCTTCGCGTTGCTGCACAGCGATGCGCCGGCCGCGACGGCGGACGACCTGCGCGGCTGCCTCGTGCCGCAGGCCGAGGTCGAATACACCGTGCCCGCGCGCATCGGCGACTACACCGACTTCTACACCTCGATCGACCACGCGCTGAACATCAGCCGCCTGATGAACCCCGACGGCGACGTCACACCCAACTTCCGCTGGGTGCCGACCGCGTACCACGGGCGCGTGTCGACCATCGGCGTGAGCGGCCAGCGCTTTCACCGGCCGATGGGCCAGGCCATGGCGCCCGGCGCGAAGGCGCCGACCTACCAGGCCTGCGCGCGGCTCGACTACGAGCTGGAGCTGGGCGTGTGGATCGGCCAGGGCAATGCGCAGGGCGAGGCGATTCCGCTCGCGCGCGCGGAAGACCACATCTTCGGCCTCTGCCTGCTCAACGACTGGTCGGCGCGCGACATCCAGTTCTGGGAGATGGCGCCGCTCGGGCCCTTCCTCGCGAAGAACTTCGCCACCACGATCTCGCCGTGGATCGTGACGATGGAAGCGCTGGCGCCCTACCGTCAGGCGTGGACGCGGCCCGCGAACGAGCCGCAACCGTTGGCCTACCTGGAGAGCCCCGCGAACCGCGAAGGCGGCGCGCTCGACATCCGGCTCGAGGTCTGGCTCGAAAGCGAAAAGGCGCGCGCGCAGAAGACAGGGCCATCGCGCCTGTCGGCCACGAGCTTCAAGCACCAGTACTGGAGCGTGGCGCAGATGGTGGCGCACCACACGGTGGGCGGCTGCAGCCTGAACCCGGGCGACCTGTTCGGCAGCGGCACCATCTCGGGCCCCGGCGAGGGCGAGGCCGGCGCGATCATCGAGCTGACCCGCGCGGCGCAAACCCCGGTGACGCTGGCCAACGGCGAGACGCGCGGTTTCCTGGAAGACGGGGATGCGGTGCTGCTGCGCGGCTGGTGCGAGAAGCCCGGCCATGCGCGCATCGGTTTCGGCGAAAGCCGGGGGACCGTGCTGCCGGCGCGAGGTTGAGAGCGACGCGCCAATGAAAAAGGCCACCTGGTGAGGTGGCCTTTTCATGCGATTTGGAGCGGGAAAAGAGTCTCGAACTCTCGACCTCAACCTTGGCAAGGTTGCGCTCTACCAACTGAGCTATTCCCGCGTGAGCCTCAGATTATAGGGTGGTTTGAGGCGGTTTGCCACCCTCCCCCGAAAAAATTTGAAATCAGGCGCCGAACACCAGCGCGCGGTGCATCGACACCCCGGCGAACAGCCCGTCGGCCGAGGCCAGCGTGGCGTTGGAAAAAGCCATCGCCACATCGCCCGCCGCGTACACACCGGGCACCGTGGTCGTCTTCATCGCATCGACGCGCAGCACCGGGCCCGTGGGGCCGTCGTCGAACGCGCAGCCCAGTTGCTCGGCCAGCGGACTGGTCGGCCGCGTGTGCGGCGCCACGAACAGCGCCTCGATCGGCACGTGCCGGCCGTCGTCCAGGCGCACGGTCGCGAGGTCCGTCCCCTGCCCTTCGAGGCCGGCGATGCGCCCGGGCTCCACGGCCACGCCGCGTGATTGCAGCCGGACGCGTGCCTCGGCATCTGGCCCTTCCTCACCATTCAGGAAGAGCGTGGTCGGGCCCCACTCGGCGATCAGCAGCGCGTGGTCCGGCGGGTGCGCGCTGTGAAAGAGCACGCCCAGCGGACGGTCGCCGAACTCATAGCCGTGGCAGTAAGGACAGTGCAGCACGCTCTTGCCCCAGCGCTCGCCGAGGCCCGCGATGTCCGGCAGGCCGTCCTGCACGCCGAAAGCCAGCAGCAGCTTGCGCGTCGACAGCTGTTCCCCGCTGTTCAATGAGACCGTGAAGCCCTCCGCGCCATCGGCCGTCGCCGCAGTCACCGTGCCTTCGACGAAGGTGACGGACGGATAGGCGAGCAACTTGTCGCGTGCGTCGGCGATCATCTGCAGCGGTGGCATGCCGTCCTGCCCGAAGAAGCCGTGCGAGGCCGCGGCGAAGCGGTTGCGCGGGGCGCCCGCGTCAACGACGCAGACCTTCCTGCGTGCGCGCGCCAGTTGCATGGCGGCGGAGAGGCCGGCAAAGCTGCCGCCCACGATGAGTGCGTCATGACGCATGTGCAATGTCCTTCGCGGTGAAGCCGCCGCCCGTCATGCGGCGATGAAAGTCCCTGGAGAGATCGGCCAGCGTGATCCCGTTGAGCCGCCGCAGTAGCAGCGCCTCGGCCTCCTGGCACGCCCCGTCGAGCGCCGCGTTCACCGCCTGCTCGACGATGCAGCCCGGGCTCTCGGTGCGGTTGCCCATGGCCAGCAGCGCAGGCGCGCCGACGGCGTTGTGGATGTCGCCCAGCGTCACCGAATTCAACGAACACGACAGCACCCAGCCGCCGCCATGCCCCTTGGCCGAGCTGACGAAGCCGGCCTGCCGCAGCCCCGCCATGAGCCGTCGCACGACCACGGGGTTGGTCTGCATCGCCGCGGCGAGCGCCTCGGAGGTGATGGGGGCGTCCAGCTCGGCCATGTGCAGCAGCACGTGGAGCACGCCGGAAAGCTTGTTGTCTCGTTTCATGCAACATTATGAGTTGCATGTTTTCGATGACGTGGCGCATCGCGCCAAGAAACCCCGGATCGGGCGGGGATTTGCAAACGCCGCCCTAACGCACGAGCCCCCCATTCCGCCGACGGCCGATTCCCACAGCGTCGAGCGAACGCGCCGCACATGGCGACAACCTGCCGGCCCGTCATGGTTGCCCCCGAATCGATCGAACCCCGGTCGGTTCTGCAAACCGTGACTCAGCAACGAAAGGAACTGTCACTCATGACTACACATGCAACCAACCGCATCTTCATCGGCGCCATGCTGGCGGGCCTGCTGGCCCTCGGCGGGACGGCCCAGGCGCAAGGCGTCGGGGTCGGCGTGGGGGTCAACGCCGATGTGAAGGCCTCGGGCAGCACCGGCGCGACGCAAGGCGGCGCAGCAGGCGCACGCACGCAGACCGGTGCGTCGGCCGATGCCAACGCGGACACCTCCACCTCCGGCGCGACCGGCGGCGTGGGCAATGCCGTCGGTGGCGTGCTCGGCACGGCCACGGGTGCGGTCGGCGGTGCCACCGGCGCCGTGGGCGGCGCGACGCAAGCCGTCGGCGGTGTGACCAACACCGTGGGCAGCACCGTGAACAGCGCGACCGGTGCCGCGGGCGCCGTGGGCGGCGCCGTGAAACCGGCCACGGCCGGCGCCAAGGCGAGCGGCAAGGCTCAGGGCTCGGGCGCGGTCGACCTGCACAAGAAGTAAGCAGGTCCAAGCTGCAGCGGCCGGACGCGGCTGTTGCAGCGCATCGCTCCGCAAGTAATCAAGCCCGCAGCGCCAAAGCGTTGCGGGCTTGTGTCGTTCAAAGGTCGGGGGCGGGCAGCTTGAAGAGACTGGTGACTTCGGTGTCGAGCACCACCAGCGCGCGCTGGTTGAACAGCCGCCAGCGCCAGCGCAGGATGCCCAGCGTGGGGCGCTTCTCGGAACGGCGCACCTCGATCACATCGGCCACGAGCCGCAGCGCATCGCCGGGTCGCACCGGGTTCGGCCAGCGCACGTGCTCGAGCCCGGGCGACGCGAACGATTCGGAACCGGCCAGCGCCGCCTCGACCACCAGCCGCATCGCGATCGAGCAGGTGTGCCAGCCGCTCGCGATGAGCCCGCCGAAGGGGCTGCCTGCCGCCGCCTCGGCGTCGGTGTGGAACCACTGCGGGTCGTAGGCTCGCGCGAACTGCACGAGTTCGGCTTGGGTGAGCACATACGGCCCGGCCTCGATGACCTGGCCTGCGTGGAAGTCGGCGAACTGCATCCGCCGCAGCTTAGTACGTTTCGAGGTGGAGCCGGCCTTCGCGCTTGAGTTGCGCACCCACAGTGTCCCAGTCGAGCCCCGCTTCCTTCGCCACGTCGCGCAGTGCGAGCACCACGCCCTCTTCCATGCTCTTGAGGCCGCACACGTAGAAGTGGCTGGCGCCGTCTTTCAGCAGCGCGGCCAGGTCGGCGGCGCGTTCGCGCATCAGGTCCTGCACGTAGCGCTTGGGTTGGCCCGGCGTGCGCGAGAACGCGAAGTTGATGTCGATGAAGTCTTTCGGCAGCGACTGCAGCGGGCCGAAGTACGGCAGCTCCTGCTGCGTGCGCGCGCCGAAGAACAGCATGAGCTTGCCGCCTTCGAACTTGCCGCTCTTGCGCAGGCGCCGGCGCCATTCGGTCATGGCGCGCATGGGCGCGCTGCCGGTGCCGGTGCAGATCATCACGATGTGCGACTTGGGGTGGTTCGGCATCAGGAACGAGGCGCCGAAGGGCCCCACCACCTGCACGGTGTCGCCCACCTTGAGGTCGCACACGTAGTTGGAGCACACGCCGCGCACCGGGTCGCCCTCGTGGTCCTCGGTGACGCGTTTCACGGTGAGCGAGACGTTGTTGTAGCCGGGCCGCTCGCCGTTGCGCGGGCTGGCCACCGAGTACTGGCGCGCATGGTGGCGCTTGCCGATGGCATCGACGCCCGGCGGCACGATGCCGATCGACTGGCCTTCGAGCACCGGGAACGGCACCACGCCGAAGTCGAGCACGATGTGGTGGGTCTCGCTGTCGAAGCCGGCCTCGGTGCAGTTGAAGTTGCCCACCACGGTGGCGGTGGTCGGCGTCTTCGGCGGAAAGAGGTTGGTGTAGGCGTGCGCGGCCGACCAGGGCGGCACGCTGGCGCCGTACTGCGCGGAATTGAAGGCGGGCTCGGTGCCCTGCACGGCGGCCTGGGCCTGCGTCTGGGCGGGCACTTCCGCGGCGTCGGCGGCGGCGCCGGACACGCCCGCCGCCTCGAGTTCTTCGGGCGAGAGCTCGGCGGGAAGTTCTTCCCACGTGAGCTGCTCTTCGATGGTGTACGCACGCACCAGCGGCATGGTGCGCCAGTTGTCGATCGAGCCCGTGGGGCACGGCGAGATGCAGGCCATGCAGCCATTGCAGACGTCCGCACGCACGACATAGTTGTTGTCGTCGTGCGTGATCGCGTTCACGGGGCAGGTCGCCTCGCAGGTGTTGCAGCGGATGCAGATCTCGGGGTCGATCAGGTGCTGCTTGATGACCCCGGCTTCAACGACCATGTCCATGTTGTTCTCCATGCCCTCGCCGTGGGGACGAGGGCTTCATATCCAGACGCTCAGCCGAAACGCACGTACTCGAAATCCACCGGCTGGCGATTGATGCCCATCACCGGCGGCGAGATCCAGCCTGCGAATTTGCCCGGCTCGATCACGCGGCCCATCAACGATGCCACGAAAGCGAAGTCTTCGGAACTCGGCAGCCATTCGTCGCGCTTGGCGGCCCATTCGATGTCGTTCACCACGCGGCCTTCGGGCGACATCTTGATGCCGGCGAGGGCGCCGATCTGGCGGTTGAAGGCCTTGTGCGGCACGACCAGGCGGGTGGGGATGCCGGCCTTCTCGAGCACCTTGTTCCAGCGGCCGACGCCGGCCACCGAGTCCTTGATGAAGTCATCGCGCAGCACTTCGTTCAGGGCGTTGAGCATCGGCACGTCCTTCTCGACGAGCTGGCCGTCCTTCACTTCGAGCACCTTGTAGGTCTGGCCCTTGAGCACGTGATCGTCGTCGCGCTTGCCTTCTTCGTAGCGGCCCTTCAGGCCCGAGCTGTAGAAGATGGCGGCGTTGCTCGACTGGTCGGCGCCAAACAGGTCGATGGTCACCGAGTAGTGGAAGTTCAGGTAGCGCTGGATGGTGCCCAGGTCGATGCAGCCGGCGGCGCGGATCTTCTGCGCGTCGTCGGTCTTGAGCTCGTTCATCACCTGCGCGGTGCGCGCGATGACGCGCGACACGCCGCTCTCGCCCACGAACATGTGGTGCGCCTCTTCGGTCAGCATGAACTTCGTGGTGCGCGCCAGCGGGTCGAACGCGCTCTCGGCCAGCGCGGCCAGCTGGAACTTGCCGTCGCGGTCGGTGAAGTACGTGAACATGAAGAACGCGAGCCAGTCGGGCGTCTTCTCGTTGAAGGCGCCCAGGATGCGCGGGTTGTTGGCGTCACCCGAGGTGCGCTGCAGCAGCGCGTCGGCCTCTTCGCGGCCGTCGCGGCCGAAGTGCTTCTGCAGCAGGTAGACCATGGCCCACAGGTGGCGGCCTTCCTCGACGTTGATCTGGAACAGGTTGCGCAGGTCGTACATCGACGGCGCCGTGAGGCCCAGGTGGCGCTGCTGCTCGACCGACGCGGGCTCGGTGTCGCCCTGCGTGACGATGATGCGGCGCAGGTTGGCGCGGTGTTCGCCGGGCACGTCCTGCCAGACCTTCTCGCCCTTGTGGTCACCGAAGTGCACTTCGCGGTTGGCGTCGCCCGGGTTCAGGAAGATGCCCCAGCGGTAGTCGCGCATCTTCACGTGGCCGAACTGCGCCCAGCCCTGCGGATCGACGCTCACGGCGGTGCGCAGATACACCTCGTGGTTGGTCGAGCCTTCGGGGCCCACGTCGTCCCACCAGTTGATGAAGTTGGGCTGCCAGCCTTCGAGCGCGCGCTGCAGCGTGCGGTCTTCGCCGAGGTTGACGTTGTTGGGGATCTTCTCGCTGTAGTTGATCGTGCTCATCGTTGTTCCTTGGGTTGTGCGGACTGCTGGGTGCTCAAACGCGGTTCAGGTCGAAGCCGGCTTTCTGGCCGGTGCCGTAGACCTTCAGCGCGCCCTTCTCGCCGACGGCGTTGGGGCGGTTGAAGATCCAGTTCTGCCAGGCCGTGAGGCGGCCGAAGATGCGGGTGGCCATGTTCTCCTTGCTCGCGAAGCGCAGGTTGGCTTCGAGGCCGGTGAGTGCGTCGGGCGACATGGCGGCGCGCTCTTCGATGGCGATGCGGATCTCGTCGTCCCAGTCGATGTCGTCGGGCGCGGCGGTGACGAGGCCGAGCTTCACGGCTTCGTCGGCGTCGAGCGCCTGGCCGGCAGCAGCGCGCGCGGCTTCGAGCGGTGCGGCCTCTTCGTAGAAGCGGCGCTGCAGGCGGCTCTGGTCGTTCACCATCGGGAAGAAGCCGAAGTTGAATTCGTTGAGCGTGAGCTTCGGCGCGCGCGCGGCGTCGTCGGGCAGCGCGAGCATGTAGGTGCGGTCGGCCGCGAAGGCCAGCTCGGCCAGCGTGCCGGCGAAGCACGAGCCGGCCTCGACCAGCGCGAACAGGCTGCGCGACGACACATCGAGGCGCGCCAGCGTGCGGCGCAGGCCGCCGATGGTTTCGCGCACCAGCCAGTGGTCCTTGTTCGCGAACATCACGGCATCCGATGCGAGCACGGCGGCGGCGTCGCCTTCGGTCTTGAGCAGCCAGGTACCGACGTCGAGTTCGTTGGTGCGCAGGTTGAGGATGGCGTCGTCGAGCTCGCGGCACACGGCCAGCGGCCACCAGGCGGCGCCCGCGGCTTCGATGGCGGCGATGTCGGCCGGCTGCGCGCCGGTGGGCGCCTTCACGGTGATCGTCGCGGTGCGCTTGCTGCGGTCGATCTGCACATTGACGTTGGCATACGCGATGCCGTCGGCGCTGTCGGTGCGCTCGACGCGGGTCAGGGCCACGCCCTTGGCGCCGGCGGGGCGGTCGCTGCCGGCGGCGAGTTGCGTGGCGCGTTCCTGCACGGCAGCGGGGAACTGCGCGGGCTTGGCCACGGCATCGACCAGGCGCCAGTCGACCGCGCGCTGGCCGCGCACGCCTTCGACGCTGGTGCAGAAGATGTCGGCGAGGTCGTGGCGCACGTGGCGCTTGTCGGTCACGCGGGTCAGGCCGCCGGTGCCGGGCAGCACGCCGAGCAGCGGCACTTCGGGCAGCGAGACGGACGAGGAGCGGTCGTCGACCAGCAGGATCTCGTCGCAGGCCAGTGCCAGTTCGTAGCCGCCGCCGGCGCAGGCGCCGTTCACGGCCGCGAGGAACTTCAGGCCCGAGTGCTTGGACGTGTCTTCCATGCCGTTGCGCGTCTCGTTGGTGAACTTGCAGAAGTTCACCTTCCAGGCGTGGCTGGAAACGCCGAGCATGAAGATGTTGGCGCCGGAGCAGAAGATGCGGTCCTTGCCGCTGGTGACGATCACGCTGCGCACTTCGGGGTGCTCGAAGCGGATGCGGTTGAGCGCGTCGTTCAGCTCGATGTCCACGCCCAGGTCGTAGCTGTTGAGCTTGAGCTTGTAGCCGGGGCGGATGCCGCCGTCTTCCGCGATGTCGAGCGTGAGGCGCGCAATGGCGCCGTCGAAGCTCAGCGACCAGTGGCGGTACTGGGCGGGTTCGATGCGGTAGTCGACGCGCTGGGGCGCCTGGAGCGTGATGTCGGTCATGCGGAAGTCTCCTGTGGGGCTGTGTTCAGAAAACCGTGAACAGGAATAATAATGCACTTCCTTGTTCCGATGACATGCATCATGCTGCATGCAAACAGGCAAGTCAATGCCTGTTGTGCTTTTTTTCAGATTTCAGGCAGATGAGAGATCAGGGGGCGTGCACAGGACACCGGGTACTTCCCTCCGCGAATGTCCTCCGGCCTGCGGCCTCCCCCTTAATTTCGCTGCGGGAAGCACCCAGTGCCCTGCGCACGGGGCACGCTGTCGGGTCACGGCCGATCAACAACTGCTCTGAAACGCTCACGCCGATGGGGTGCCTTGCGCAGCGAAATTAAGGGGGAGGCCGCAGGCCGGAGGACATTCGCGGAGCAAGGTACCCCGTCGGCGGGAGCGTCGCCCTGAACGACGCCGCCAACGCCAGCAAGCGGAAACTCAGGCCAACCCCATCGACTGCCGAGCGACCGCGCGCAAGGCCTGAAAGCTCTGCGGCAACGTCTTCCCACTGGTATCGACCGACAGATCGGCCTTCGAATAGAAGGCAGCGCGGCCATTCAGGATGCGCCGCAGGTCTTCCATGGCTTCCTTGCTGGCGGCCATCGGGCGGGTGTCGCCCTGCGCGGCCACGCGGCCCATGTGCTCCTCGGGCGCGGCCTGCAGCCACACGGTGGTGCAGTGGGCGAGCAGCTCGTTGAACGTGGCCGGGTCGGACACGATGCCGCCGGGCGTGGCGATGACCACCTCGCTGTAGATCTGCACCGCCTCTTCCAGCGCGCGGCGCTCGTAGCGGCGGTAGGCGTTGGTGCCGTACAGGTCGTGGATTTCGCGCACGCTGCAGCCCGCGAGCTTCTCGATCTCGCGGCTCAACTCGATGAACGGAATTTCGAGGTCTTCGGCCAGCATCTGGCCCAGCGTCGATTTGCCCGCGCCGCGCAGCCCCACCAGCGCGATGCGCCGGTGCCGCGCCGGGTCGACCGAGGCCGTGCCCAGCATCTCGCCCAGCGCCACGCGCACGCGGCGCAGGTCGGCCTCGCTGCGGTGCTCGAGCAGTTCGCGGATCAGCAGCCACTCGGGCGAGCTGGTCGTCACGTCGCCCACCAGCTCGGCCAGCGAGCAGTGCAGCGCCCCGGCCACCTGCTGCAGCACCAGGATCGATGCGTTGCCGATGCCGTATTCCAGGTTCGCCAGGTGGCGCTCCGACACGTCGGCCGCCAGGGCCACCGCCTTGCGCGTGAGGCCGCGCTGCGCGCGCAGGTTGCGCACGCGGTCGCCCAGTGCCACCAGCAATGGGTTCTTGGCCTCCCCGGCCACGGCGGCGCCGTGGTTGTTGCCGGTGCCGCCCTCGGGCGCGGTGGCCAGCACCGCGTCTACATGCTCGTTCATGCCATTCCTCGTTCTTCGCCGGGATTGTGCGCGCTCAGGGTAAACACCATAGATGCACTATATTGCTTGACACCTGTTGTCTCGCTGCTTATTGTTCGATCACACGCAAGATACTGCACACGCAGACTTCCTGCAAGAAGACGATAGTTCATCCGTTCGAGGCCCACGATGTCCGACACCCCCACGCCCGCCACCGGCAAGGCGGCATTTCACCAGCTGATCGCCGACCTGACCGCCGAGATCGCCGGCCAGCCGCTGGACGCCACGCTCGACCAGTGGCTCAACGCCACCCACGGCGCCGGCAGCGCCCGTTTTGCGCAACTGCGCCAGGCCTGCATCGGCGGCGTCGCCGAAGGCTGGCTGTGCGACCGCGAAGGCGGCGGCATCAAGTACGGCCGCGTCTTCAAGGCCGAGGGCGCGCTGCATCGCTTCTCGGTCGACGTGGTCGACATGCAGGACCTCGCTGGCCCGCACCACACGCACCCCAACGGCGAGATCGACCTGATCATGCCGCTGGACGACACCCCCGCCGCCACCTTCGACGGACGGCCCGCGGGCTGGTGCGTCTACGGGCCCGGCACCGCACACCGCCCGACCGTGGCCCAGGGCCGCGCGCTCGTCCTGTACCTCCTGCCCGAAGGGCAGATCAAGTTCACTTCATGACCGACCTTCTCGCCAACCACGTCGCCGGCCGCTGGCAAAGCGGCACGGGCGCCGGCACGCCCCTGCTCGACCCGGTGCTCGGCACCGAACTCGCGCGCGTCGACGCCACCGGCCTCGACCTGCCCGAAGCCTTCGCCTTTGCGCGTGAGCAAGGCGGCCGCGCGCTGCGCGCCCTCACCTACCGCCAACGCGCCGGCCTGCTCGCCGCCCTCGTGAAGGTGCTGCAGGCGAACCGCGACGCGTACTACGAGATCGCCACCGCGAACTGCGGCACGGTGAAGAACGACTCGGCCGTCGACATCGACGGCGCGATCTTCACGCTCGGCCAGTACGCCAAGTGGGGCGACGCGCTCGGCGACGTGCGCGCGCTGCGCGACGGCGAGGCCGTGAAGCTCGGCAAGGAGCCCGTGTTCCAGTCGCAGCACCTGCAGGTGCCGACGCACGGCGTGGCGCTGTTCATCAACGCCTTCAACTTCCCCTCGTGGGGCCTGTGGGAAAAGGCCGCGCCCGCGCTGCTGTCGGGCGTGCCCGTGATCGTGAAGCCCGCCACGGCCACCGCCTGGCTCACGCAGCGCATGGTGAAAGACGTGGTCGATGCGGGCGTGCTGCCGGCCGGCGCGCTGTCGGTCATCTGCGGCAGCTCGGCCGGGCTGATGGACCAGCTGCAGCCCTTCGACGTGGTCTCGTTCACCGGCTCGGCCGAGACGGCCGCCGTGATCCGGTCGCACCCGGCCGTGGCCGAGCGTTCGGTGCGCGTGAACATCGAGGCCGACAGCCTCAACAGCGCCCTGCTGCTGCCCGGCGCCGCGCCCGGCAGCGAGGCCTTCAACCTGCTCGTGCGCGAAGTGGTGCGCGAGATGACGGTCAAGTCGGGCCAGAAGTGCACCGCCATCCGCCGCATCCTGGTGCCGGCCGAGGTGTACGACGCCGCCGCCGAAGCCATCGGCGCCAAGCTTGCGGGCGTGACCGTCGGCAACCCGCGCAACGAGAACGTGCGCATGGGCTCGCTCGTGAGCCGCGCACAGCTGAACGCGGTGCGCGACGGCCTCGACGCGCTCGCCGCGCAGACCACCGTGCTGCACGACAGCCGCAACAAGCCCCTCATCGACGCCGACCCCGCCGTGGCCGCCTGCATCGGCCCCGTGCTGCTGGGCGCGCGCGACGCCGACGCGGCGCAGCGCGTGCACGACGTGGAAGTGTTCGGCCCGGTCGCCACGCTGCTGCCCTACAACGACCTGGCGCACGGCATCGCGCTCGCGCACCGTGGGCAGGGTTCGCTCGTGACCTCGCTGTACGGCAGCGACGATGCCGCGCTGGCCCAGGCCGCGCTGTCGGTCGCGCCGAGCCATGGCCGCGTGCATGTGATCACGCCCGAGGTGGCGCAAGCCCACACCGGCCACGGCAACGTGATGCCGATGTCGCTGCACGGCGGCCCCGGCCGCGCGGGCGGCGGCGCCGAGCTGGGCGGCCTGCGCGCACTCGATTTCTATCACCGCAGGAGCGCGGTGCAGGCGAGCCCCGGCGTGCTCGCCGCCCTCGGCCTCTAGAGCCAGCCACGCACAGGCCCCAAGGAGACACACGATGAACAGCAGCCTGCCCGCACGATTCAACTTTGCCGAACACCTGTTCGCCCTCAACCGCGGCCGCGCCGAACGCACCGCCTACATCGACGACCGCGGCACGCTGGGCTACGGCCAGCTCGAAGACCGCGCGCGCCGCCTGGCCGCCGCGCTGAAGGCCGCGGGCATCCGCCGCGAAGAGCGCGTGCTGCTGCTCATGCTCGACGGCAACGACTGGCCCGTGAGTTTCCTGGGCTGCCTCTACGCGGGCATCGTGCCGGTGGCCGTGAACACGCTGCTCACGCCCGACGACTACGCCTACATGCTCGACCACAGCCGCGCGCAGGCGGTGCTGGTGTCGGGTGCGCTGCTGCCGACCCTGCAAGATGCGATGGCGCGCGGCGGCCATGAAGTGCAGACGCTGTTCGTGTCGCAACCGACGGGCACATTGCCCGAGGGCGCGCAGGAATTCGAAGCCGCGCTCGCCGCCGTCGAGCCCTTGGCCGCACCCGCGCCCACCGCGTCGGACGACCCGGGCTTCTGGCTCTATTCCTCCGGCTCCACCGGCAAGCCCAAGGGCACGGTGCACACGCACGCCAACCTGTGGTGGACCGCCGAGCTCTACGGCAAGCCCGTGCTCGGCCTCACCGAAGGCGACGTGTGCTTCTCGGCCGCCAAGATGTACTTCGCGTACGGCCTGGGCAATGCGCTGACCTTCCCGTTGTCGGTGGGCGCCACCGTCGTGCTGATGGCCGAGCGCCCCACGCCCGACGCCACCTTCCGCCGCTGGACGGAGCACAAGCCGACGGTGTTCTTCGGCGCGCCCACCGGCTTCGCCGGCATGCTCGCGTCGCCGAAGCTGCCTGCGCGCGAGGCCGTGGCGCTGCGCATGTGCTCGTCGGCCGGCGAGGCGCTGCCTGGCGAGATCGCGCAGCGCTTCAAGGCGCACTTCGGCTGCGAAATCATCGACGGCATCGGCTCCACCGAGATGCTGCACATCTTCATCTCCAACCGGCCCGGCGACGTGCGCTACGGCACCACCGGCAAGCCGGTGGACGGCTACGAGGTCGAGCTGCGCGGCGAGGACGGCCGCCCCGTGCCCGACGGCGAGGTGGGCGACCTGTACATCCGCGGCCCGAGCTCGGCGCTCATGTACTGGTGCAACCGCGAGAAGTCGCGCGACACCTTCCAGGGCGGCTGGACCAAGAGCGGCGACAAGTACACGCGCGACGCCGACGGCTACTTCACGTACGCCGGGCGCAGCGACGACATGCTCAAGGTCAGCGGCATCTACGTCTCGCCCTTCGAGGTCGAGGCCACGCTGATGCAGCACCCCGCCGTGCTCGAGGCCGCCGTCATCGGCAAGGACGACGCCGACGGGCTCACGAAGACCAAGGCCTTCGTGGTGCTGAAAGACGGCGCCGCCGCCACCGAGGACGAGCTCAAGGCCTTCGTGAAGGAACGCCTGGCGCCCTACAAGTACCCGCGCTTCCTGGAGTTCGTGAGCGAGCTGCCGAAGACGGCCACCGGCAAGATCCAGCGCTTCCGGCTGCGCGAACGCGAGAAGCAGGCATGAGCGCGCCGACGGTCGCCACCGACTTCGCCACCATCGACTGGCGCGGGCGCACCGTGCGCATCGAGTGCCAGTGGATCGCCCCCGAACGCGGCGCCGACACCCCGCTCATCGTGTTCCTGCACGAGGGCCTGGGCTCCGTCGCGATGTGGAAGGACTTCCCCGCCCAGGTCTGCGAAGCCGCCGGCGCGCGCGGACTCGTGTTCTCGCGCCCCGGCTACGGCCGCTCCACGCCGCGCGCCGAGGACGAGATCTGGGACGTCGACTTCATGCACCGCCAGGCGCACGAGGTGCTGCCCGCGCTGTTCGCCGCGCTGAAGCTCGGCGACGAGAAGCCCTGGCTCTTCGGCCACAGCGACGGCGGCTCGATCTCGCTGCTGTACGCCTCGCGCTTCTCCGACAAGGTCGCGGGCCTCGTGGTGCTCGCGCCGCACATCTTCGTGGAGGACAAGACCGTCGCGAACATCGAGATTGCGCGCACCGCCTACCGCACGAGCGACCTGCCCAGCAAGCTCGGCCGCTACCACGACAGCGCCGACTCGGCCTTCTGGGGCTGGAACCGCATCTGGCTGCACCCGCCCTTTCGCGACTGGAACATCGAGGCCGAGCTGGCCACCATCCGCTGCCCCGTGCTCGCGGTGCAGGGCATCGACGACGCGTACGGCACGCTCGCGCAGATCCGCGACATCGCCCCGCGTGTCGGTGGAGTTTGCGAGCTGCTCGAAATCCCTGAATGCGGGCATTCCCCGCATCGCGATCAGCCGGATCGTGTCATCGTCGCGACCGCTTCTTTCATCACCAACAACAGGAGACAGACACCATGACGAACCTTCGCACCGCGCGCCTGGCGCTCACGGCCATCGCCTTCGCCGCCCTGGCCTCCGCGGCCGGCGCACAGGGCACGGCAAAGCTCAAGGTCGGCCTCATGCTGCCCTACAGCGGTACCTACACCGCCCTGGGCGTGGCCATTGAAAACGGCTTCAAGCTCTACGTGGAACAGCAGGGCGGCAAGCTGGCCGGCCGCGAGATCGAATACTTCAAGGTCGACGACGAGTCCGACCCGGCCAAGGCCACCGACAACGTCAACAAGCTCATCAAGCGCGACAACGTCGACGTGATCGTGGGCACCGTGCACTCGGGCGTGGCGATGGCCATGGCCAAGGCCGCCAAGGAAAGCGGCACCGTGCTCATCGTGCCCAACGCCGGCGCCGACGCGGTGACGGGCCCCATGTGCGCGCCCAACATCTTCCGCAGCTCGTTCAGCAACTGGCAGCCGGCCTACGCCATGGGCGAAGTGGCGGCCAAGCAGCAGGGCAAGAAGAAGGTCATGACCATCACCTGGAAGTACGCGGCCGGCGAAGAGTCGGTCAACGGCTTCAAGGAAGGCTTCGAGAAGAATGGCGGCAAGGTCGACAAGCAGCTCACGCTGCCCTTCCCCAACGTGGAGTTCCAGGCCCTGCTGACCGAGATCGCGGCGGCCAAGCCCGATGCGGTGTACGCCTTCTTCGCGGGCGGCGGCGCGGTGAAGTTCGTCAAGGACTACCAGGCCGCCGGCCTGAACAAGACCATCCCGCTGTACGGCCCCGGCTTCCTGACCGACGGCACGCTCGACGCGCAGGGCGAATCGGCGCAAGGCATGCTCACCACGCTGCACTACGCCGACGGCCTGAACACCCCGCGCGACAACGCCTTCCGCGTGGCGTACGCCAAGTCGTTCAAGCTGCAGCCCGACGTGTACGCGGTGCAGGGCTACGACGCCGCGCAGATGCTGGGCGTGGGCCTGGCCGCCACCAAGGGCGACATCTCGAAGAAGGCCGAGTTCACGGGTGCGATCGAGAAGGCGAAGATCGACAGCCCGCGCGGCACCTTCACGGTGAGCAAGTCGCACAACCCGGTGCAGGACATCTACCTGCGCAAGGTGGAAGGCAAGGAAAACAAGCTGGTCAGCACGGCCATCAAGGGCCTGTCCGATCCGGCACGCGGCTGCCGGATGTAAGCAAGGCCACGGGCCTTCGGTTCTCTCTCGTTCCCTCGCGGCCCCGATCCATTTCACGGGGCTGCGAGCCGCCTTGCGGCAACCACAACCAACTGGGATCTCACGGTGGATTTCGGAACCTTTCTCGTGCAGTGCCTGAACTCCGTTCAGTACGGCCTGCTGCTCTTTCTCGTGGCCTCGGGGCTGACGCTGATCTTCGGGATCATGGGCGTCATCAACCTCGCCCACGGGAGCTTCTACATGATCGGCGCCTACATGGCGTTCTCGCTGGCGCCGCTGTTCGGCGACCAGTTTTTGCTGATGCTGGTGGCCGGCGTGGTGCTGGCCGCGATCTTCGGCTACGTGCTGGAGTGGGCCTTCTTCAGCTACCTCTACCAGCGCGACCACCTGCAGCAGGTGCTCATGACCTACGGACTCATCCTGGTGTTCGAGGAACTGCGCTCCATCTTCGTGGGCAACGACGTGCACGGCGTGAAGGTGCCCGCGTGGCTGGACGGCAGCTTCGCGCTGGGCAACGTCATGAGCTACCCGTGGTATCGCCTGTTTGCCTCGGCCGCGTGCATCGTGCTGGCCGTGGGCCTGTACTACGTGGTGAACCGCACGCGCCTGGGCATGATGATCCGCGCCGGCGCCAGCAACCGCGACATGGTGCGCGGCCTGGGCATCGACGTGAAGCGGCTGTACCGCATCGTGTTCGCGGCCGGCGTGGCGCTGGCGGCGCTGGCCGGCATGATCGCCGCGCCGATGTCCTCGGTGTACCCCAACATGGGCGCGAGCGTGCTCATCATCTGCTTCGTGCTGGTGGTGATCGGCGGCATCGGCTCGATCACCGGGGCGCTCGTGGCCTCGCTGCTGGTGGGCTTCGTCGACACCTTCGGCAAGGTGTTCTTCGCCGACCTGGCGGGCATCGGCATCTACCTCTTGATGGCCATCGTGCTGATCTGGAAGCCTGAAGGTTTGATGGGGAGGCGGCCATGAGCCCGGTGGTTGCAACTGCTCCTGCCGCACCGCGTCGCGGCGCCTTCGTCGTGCCCGTGCTGTGCGCCATCGCGCTCGCCGTGGCGGGCCCGCTGCTGGGCAACTATGCGTCGGACTTCATCGTCAAGGTGATGATCCTGTCGATCTTCGCGCTCAGCCTGGAGCTGCTGGTGGGCATGACCGGGCTCGTGAGCCTGGGCCACGCGGCCTTCTACGGCATCGGCGCGTACGTCACCGTGCTGGCCTCGGGCAACGAGGGCGGCAACTTCGCAGTGCTGCTCGTGCTGTCGATGGGCGCGGCGGCGCTGTATGCGCTCTTCGTGGGCGCACTGAGCCTGCGCACGCGCGGCGTGTACTTCATCATGGTCACGCTGGCCTTTGCGCAGATGGCGTTCTTCGTGTTCCACGACACCAAGGTCGGCGGCGGCAGCGACGGCATCTACCTGTACGTGCGCCCGGCCCTCGGCGCGCTCGACATGGAGAACCGCACGGTGCTGTTCTACGTGGTGCTGGCGGCGCTGGTGTTCACCTACGGCCTGCTGGCGCTCATCCGCCGCTCGCGCTTCGGCGCGGCGCTCGCGGGCATCCGCGTGAACGAGCAGCGCATGCGCGCGGCGGGCTTCGCGGTGTACGGCTACAAGCTCGCGGCCTTCGTGCTCGCGGGCGCGCTGGCCGGGCTCGCGGGCTTCCTGCTGGCCTCGCGCGACGGCGTGGTCAACCCCGAGCTGATGGCCTGGCACAACTCGGGCGAGGTGCTGCTGATGGTGATCCTGGGCGGCCTCGGTCACCTGCGCGGCGCGGTGATCGGCGCCGTGGCCTTCACGCTGCTGAAGGAAATCTTCTCCACCCACGCCGTGATGGGCCCGCTGGCCGACCACTGGCAACTCACGCTGGGCATTGCCATCATCGTGTTCGTGGCGCTGCTGCCCAAGGGCCTGATCGGCCTGGTGCAGCGCCTGTCGCCGAAGGGAGGCGCATGACCACCGCACTGCTGTCCGTGGACAAGCTCACGCGCCGCTTCGGCGGCCTCACGGCCGTCAACGCCGTCACGCTCGACCTGCACATCGGCGAGGTGCATGCGGTGATCGGCACCAACGGCGCCGGCAAGTCGACGCTCATCAACATGCTCTCGGGCGAGATCGAGGCCTCCGAAGGCCGCATCGCCCTGGACGGCGTGGACATCACCGCGCGCGCCCAGTCGCGCCGCGCCCGCGACGGCGTGGGCCGCAGCTACCAGCGCACCACCATCTTCCCGGAGTTCACGGTGCACGAGAACTGCCGCCTCGCCGCGCAGGCCGCCACGGCGAAGCCCTGGGCGATCTGGCAGTCGTCGCAGCGCTGCACCACCAGCAACGCGTCGGCCGACGCCGCGCTCGAAGCGGCGGGCCTCACGGCCGAAGCCCGGCGCGTCGCCGGCACGCTGAGCCACGGCGCGCAGCGCCAGCTCGAAGTGGCCATGTGCCTGGCCACCCACCCGCGTGTGCTGCTGCTCGACGAACCGCTCGCCGGCATGGGCGCCGAGGAAACCGACCGCATGCTCACGCTGCTCGCGCGGCTGAAGGCCACGCACGCCATCCTGCTGGTGGAGCACGACATGGACGCCGTGTTCCGCATCGCCGACCGCATCACGGTGATGGTGAACGGCACCGTCATCGCGACCGGCAACCCCCAGGAAATTCGCGAGAACCCCGAAGTGCGCACGGCGTACCTCGGCGAGGAGCAACACTGATGCTGATCGTTCGCGACCTCAACACCTACTACGGCAACAGCCACATCCTGCGCGGCGTGCACGCCGGCATTCCCGCGGCGACCTCCGTCGGCCTGCTCGGGCGCAACGGCATGGGCAAGACCACGCTGATCCGCACCATCATGGGCTACGTGCGCCCGGCCTCCGGCGAAGTGCAGGTCGACGGCCGTACCGTCACCGGCCTGCCGCCCGAGAAGATGGCGCGCCTGGGCATCGGCTACGTGCCCGAGGGGCGCAGCATCTTCCCGAACCTGTCGGTGCGCGAGAACCTCGTGATGAGCGAACGCGCCGGCATCGACGGCCAGCGCGCCTGGACCTTCGACCGCGTGATGGCCACCTTCCCGCGCCTGTCGGAACGGCTCTCGCACGGCGGCCAGCAGCTGTCGGGCGGCGAGCAGCAGATGCTCTCCATCGGCCGCGCGCTCATGACCAACCCGCGCCTCTTGATCCTCGACGAAGCGACCGAAGGCCTTGCGCCGCTGATCGTGGCCGAGATCTGGCGCGTGATCAGCGAGATCCGCGCGACGGGCATCGCCACGCTGATCGTCGACCGCGACTACCGCAAGGTGCTCGCGCACACCGACCTGGCGGTGGTGATGGAGAAGGGGCAGATCGTGCGGCATGGGGCGTCGGCCGATCTGCTGGCAGAGCCAAAGGTGCTGGAGGAACTGCTGGGCGTGTGAGCACGCGTGGCGGGCATCACCCGGTCCGCTGCGCCATCAGGAAATCGATGAACACCCGCATGCGCAGCGGCACATGGCGCCCGTCGGGGTACAGCAGCGTGTAGGGCCGCGAACGGCCCGCGAAGGGCTTCAGCACCTCGACGAGCGAGCCGTCCGCCAATTCCTTCTCCACGACGAAGCGGTAGGTCTGGAACAACCCGGCGCCGCTTTTCGCGAGCGTGACGCCGCCAAGCACGTCGTCGGAACAGCTGTAGGCGCTGTCCGCGAAGACTTCGCGGTCCTTGCCGTTCTCCTTGAAGAGCCACGAAATGCGGCGGCCACTGCTGGGCAGCTCGAACTGGATGCACTCGTGCGCGGCGAGATCGTCCAGCGTGCGCGGCGTGCCGGCCTTCCGCAGGTACTTGCGCGTGGCGACCACGACCAGGTCCGCATCCTCGAGGTGCCGCGCGATCAGCGTGGAGTCGGGCTGGGCCCGCACGCGCACAGCCATGTCGTAGCCCTCTTCCACGAAATCGATGTTGCGGTTGCTCAGGTGCACGTGCAGCCGGATGTCGGGAAAGCGTTCGCGAAACGCCGGCAGCAAGGGCAGGATGCGGTGGTGGCCGTAGGTGGTCGGCACGCTGATGCGCAGCGTGCCCGAAGGCAGCGCCTGCTGGCCCATCACCTCGCGCTCGGCCTCGGCGAGCTGCGCCAGCGCCTGTCGGCACTGCGCAAAGTAGACACGGCCCGCGTCGGTGAGCCGCACGCTGCGCGTGGTGCGCACGAAAAGCCGCAATCCCAGCCGCTTCTCGAGCCGGGAGATCGATCGGCTCACGGCCGCCGGCGTCACACCGGCAGCGAGTGCCGCCGAGGTGAAGCCGCCGCTCTCCGCCGCGAGGCAGAACAACTCGATGCTGCCCAGAAGGATGTCGCCGAACTGCCGCTGCATGGATTGATTACTTTGTGTATCAAGTGAAGTGCGAGTCTAGTGATTTATCTGTTTCGCTGTCATCAATACAGTTCTCCCCACGTCATCAACTTCCCTGGAGAACCGACATGCAGGACAACTCTTCCCTCACCGTGGTCATCACCGGTGCCTCGAGCGGCATCGGCCTGGGCCTTGCGCAGGCGTACCTCGCGCGCGGCTTCAACGTGGTCGCGAATGCGCGCACCGAAGAGCGGCTCGCAGCCGCCGCGAAGCAGCTCGGCAACCCGGCGCGCCTTCTCGGCGTCGCGGGCGACATCGGCCACCGCGACACGGCGCAGCAGCTCGTCGACCGCGCCGTGGCGCGCTTCGGCCAGGTCGACGTGCTCGTCAACAACGCGGGCATCTTCAACGCGAAGCCTTTCGTCGACTACACCGAAGACGACCTCGAGCACATGGTGGCCACCAACCTCAAGGGCTTCGTCTACGCCTCGCAGGCCGCGGCAAAGCACATGGTCGCGCGCCGCCAGGGACACATCGTCAACATCACGGCGAGCATCGCGCTGCAGCCGAACCAGCAGGTGCCGGCCGTGTTGCCGGTGCTGATCAAGGGCGGCATCAATGCCGCGACGCGCGCGCTGGCACTCGAACTCGCACCGCACAACGTCAAGGTGAATGCGGTGGCCCCCGGCATCGTGGACACGCCGCTGTACACGCCCGAGCAGCACGGCTTCCTCAACGGCCTGGCACCCGCCGGCCGCATCGCGACCGTGCAGGAGATCGCCGATGCGGTGCTCTACCTCACGAGCGCCGATTTCACGACCGGCGTCGTGCTGCCCGTGGATGGCGGCATGAGCACCGGCAAGTGGTAATCACCTCACTCATTCATCCAAGGAACACACCATGCCGTTCATCAACCTGAAGATCACCCGTGACGGCGTCACGCGCGAACAGAAAACCCAGGTCATTGCCGAGTTCACGGAAACGCTCGAACGCGTGCTGAAGAAGCCGCCGGAATGGACGCACATCGTGATCGAGGAGATCGACACCGACGACTGGGGCTTCGCGGGCCTGACGACCACCGAGTACCGCAAGCGGCTGGCCGAGCGTGCGAAGCCGCCGCAGTGAAGGAATGGCGCCGGACCGGGCCGCATTGCCCTCGGTGTGAGGGGGAGTAACACGTCCGTTCCACCGGGTTTCACCTCTGTCCTGCGACAGCGCGACAGCCGAATCATGTCCGGCTGCGCAGCCCCTCCCCGTGCCGCGCCCACTCCACGCACGAGGCTGCGCATGACGTCCCTGCAATCGCGCCACATCGACAACGTCTATTCGATCGCCACCGGCACGGCGCTGCGGGCCGATCCGGCGGCGAGCCTGGTGCACAAGTCGTGGGCGCGCTGCGTGCGCGACCACGGGCTCGATCCGTCGCGGCCGACACCCGCGCGCATCCTGCCGGCGCAGGAGGTGCGCGCGCACCAGCAGCAGCTCGAGCACTTCCTGCGCGCCGCGCGTGCGGGCATGGAAGACATCTACCGCCGCGTGGCCGAGCTGGGCTACATGGTGCTGCTGACCGACGCCGAGGGCATCACGGTCGACTACATCGGCAACCCGGCCTGGGACGACCAGCTGCGCCGCGCCGGCCTGTACCTGGGCGCCGACTGGAACGAGGCGCACGCCGGCACCTGCGGCGTGGGCACCTGCCTCATCGAGCGTCAGCCGATGACCTGCCACCAGACCGAGCACTTCGACGCCACGCACATCGCCCTCACCTGCACGACGGCGCCGCTGTTCGACCACAGCGGCAAGCTCACGGCGATCCTCGACGTGTCGGCGCTGCGCTCGCCCGAGGCGCGCGAGAGCCAGCACCTGGTGCGTCACCTGGTGTCGATCTACGCGCGGATGATCGAGGACGCCGACTTTCTGCGGCACTTTCGCGGCCACTGGATCCTGCGGCTGGGCAGCGCCTTCGGGCTGGTCGACGTGGCGGGCGAAGTCATGCTGGCCTTTGACGAGGGCGGCACGGTGGTGGGCGCCAACGGGGGCGCGCGCGAGGTCTTCTCGGGGCGCCAGCCACCGCTGCTGGGCGGCGCGGTGTCGGAGCTTCTGCACCTGCCGATGGACGCGATCTGGCGCCTCGGCAACGGCGGCGCGGCGGCCCTGCCCTTCGCCCACACGGTGCTGCTACCCGGCGGCGGCGAATACCACGCCTCGCTGATCGCACCGCGCCTGCGGCGCTCGCCGGTCACCGCGCCCTCGTCACCTGCGCCCCAACCTTCGGACCGCCTGCCGCCGCTCGAGCGCATCGCGGGCGACGACGACCCCGCGATGCAGCAGCTGATCGCGCAGGCGCGCCGCCTGGTGGACCGCGGCATCCATGTGCTGGTCGAGGGCGAGACCGGCAGCGGCAAGGAGGTGCTGGCGCGCGCGCTGCACGGCGCGAGCCGGCGCGCGGCGCTGCCCTTCGTGGCGGTGAACTGCGCGGCCATTCCCGATTCGCTGATCGAGAGCGAGCTCTTCGGCTACACGCCCGGCAGCTTCACGGGCGGCCGCGCCAAGGGCATGAAGGGGCTGATCGCACAGGCCGACCGCGGCACGCTGTTTCTCGACGAGATCGGCGACATGCCGATGGCGCTGCAGACACGGCTGCTGCGCGTGCTGTCCGAAGGCGAGGTGCTGCCGCTGGGCGCGGAGTCGCCGCAGCGCGTTGACCTTGCGGTGGTGGCGGCCACGCACCGCGACCTGTCGGCGCTGGTCGCGGCCGGGCGCTTTCGCGAGGACCTGTACTACCGCCTGTGCGGCGCGGTGCTGAAGCTGCCGCCGCTGCGCGCGCGGCGCGACCGGCGCTACCTGATCGAGGCGATGTTCCATGAAGAGGCCGCGGCGATGGGCTCGACGGCGCGGCTGTCGGAGGCGGCGATGCTGCGGTTGATGGCGCACGACTGGCCGGGCAACCTGCGCGAGTTGCGCAATGTGCTGCGGCTGGCGCTGGCGCTGTGTACGGGCGCCAGCATCACGCCCGAGGAGCTGCGCCTGGCGCCGCATCGTCCGTCGCTCGACCACCGCGACGCCATGCCTTCCACAGTCGACGCTGAAGACAGCGCCGCCGACGCCACGCGCCTGCTCGACGCGCTGCAGCGCCACCGCTGGCATGTGGCGCGGGCCGCGCAAGCGCTCGGCATCAGCCGCGCCACCGCGTACCGGCACATGAAGCGCTTCGGCATCGTGGCGCCGCAGCGCGGCTAACGCCTCAGGATTCGCTCGATCGCGCGCACGGCCGTGCCCAGGCCGTCTTCCGCGCGCATGCGTTCGCCCAGCGCCCGGGCCCGCGCGCGCACCTGCGGGTCGTGCGCGAAGGCGATGCCGCGCGCCAGGTCGTCGGCGCCGAACCGGGCACCCGCCACCGCAGGCGGTGCCACGCCCGCCTGCGCGAGGTGGTGCGCCCAGAACGCCTGGTCGCCCGCGAAGGGCACGACCACCGAGGGCACGCCCGCGCGCGCGGCCGAGTGGCTGGTGCCCGAGCCGCCGTGGTGCACCACCAGCGCCATCCGCGGAAACAGCCAGTCGTGTGGCGTGTCGCCGATCACGTGGAAGTTCGGCGGCAACTGCTGCACATCGAGGCCGCTCCATCCGGGGTGCAGCACCGCACGCCGGCCGGCCATGCCATCGACGAGGGCCGCGAGCAGCCGCGCCTTGTCGAAGCCCGTCATGCTGCCGAAGCCGATGTAGACGGGCGCCTCGCCGGCCGCGAGGAAGTCGCGCAGCGCCGGCGGCGGCTGCCAGTCGGGCGCGGGCGCGAGCCACTGCCCGCACACGGCGGCATTGGCGGGCCAGTCGGCGGGGCGCGGCAGCAGGCTCGGCGAGTAGCCGTAGAGCGCGGGGTGCGTGGTCCACAGGCGGCGGCGCGGCGGCAAGCCGCAGACCTCGGCGCGCGCGGCATTCACGGCCGGCCGGAAGGCGCGCCAGAGCAATCCATTGACGAGGTGGTGGCTCGCGCGGTTCAAGAAGCGCGGCACGCGGGCGGGCGGCAGGAAGGGCGAGGCGAACGCGGCCGTCGGCGTGAGCGGGAACATGCCCGCGCCGATGGCGGGCACGCCCAGCGCCTCGGCCGCCGACAGGCCCACGAAGGCCGCGAGCCCCGCGCAGACGATGGCGTCGCAGCCTTGCGCGGTCTCGACGGTCTGGCGCAGCCAGGGCGTGGCGTTGGCATTGGCGATGTCTGCGAGCGCCTTCGCGGCCGCTGCCGGCTTGTCGCCCTGCGCGATGACGCCGCCGAGCGCCTGCCGGATGTCGCCGGCCAGCGCCTGCGAGCGCACGCCGAGCCGTTCGGCCGCGCCGAGCGTGGTCGCGTCCGCCAGCAGCACCGATGCATGGCCCCCGTCGTCCAGCGCGCGGCACAGCGCGGCGAGCGGGCGCGCGTCGCCCTCGGTGCCGTAGGTGAGCACGGCGATCTTCATGGGACGCGTCTCCTTGCAGTGGGTTTGGGGGTCGCGCGCGCGCCGCCGACGAAGAGCTCGACGATCACCGCGAACTCGTCGCGCAGCACGAGGCCGGGCAGCGTGAGCCAGCGCATCAGCGCGCCGAAGTACAGGTGGTGCAGCAGGCTCGCGAGGTGCGCGGCCGAGACGTCGGTGCGCAGCGTGCCGGCCTGCTGGGCGGCGGCGATGAGCGCCTCGAACAGCCCCGAGAGGTCGCGCGGCGTGCTGCGGTCGCCGCCGCCGAGTTCGCTCTCGATGTTGAGGAAGCGAAAGCGGAAGTAGTCGAGCAGGTAGGCCCGGTAGCGCTCGGACCAGTCGGCCGAGGCCTCGAGCAGGCCGGTGAGCTGCGCCGTGAAGCCCGCCTTCGGGTCGATGGCCTCGTGCAGGCGCTGCGCATCGACCACGAGCTCGAGGTGCACCCAGTGCGCCAGGATCGCTTCCTTGGTCGGGAAGTGGTTGTAGAGCGTGCCCTTGGCCACGTCGGACTGCTGCGCGATCTGCTCCATGGTCGTCGCGTCGTAGCCCTGGGCTTCGAACAGGCGCATGGCAGTGGACGCGACGTGGTCGAGCGTCTGGGTGCGGCGGCGCTCGCGGCGGCCTGGCGGTTCTGGTTCGGTCACGGTTTTGGGCCCTTGAATTTGAACGTCGTCCAATTTTATACGTCGTTCAAATTCTCACGCATCGTCTCAGTCTCGGTGAGACAGCCACAGCCGCCTGCGACAAAACCACCGCCAACCCCTTGATTCTTCGTCGCCCTCCGCACGGCACGAAAGCTGCGCCACGAACCCCGCGTGCGCCTTGCCGCGCCGCGATTCGATTCGATTCGTTCAACGACACAACGGAGACATGCAATGACAGACCCGACCACCGGCCCCACCCGGGCCGCCGCCCAATGGCTGGCCGACTTCGCCGCCGCGCTCGCACGCGGCGACACCGATGCGGCCGTCTCGCTGTTCGAGGCCGACAGCTACTGGCGCGACCTCGTCGCCTTCACCTGGAACATCCGCACGCAGGAAGGCGCGGGTGCCATCCGCGCGATGCTGCAGGCGCGCCTGGCCGACACGCAGCCCACGGCCTTTGCGCTCGAAGGCGAAGCGACCGAGGCCGAGGGAGTGGTCGATGCATGGTTCACCTTCGAGACGCGCGTGGCGCGCGGGCGCGGCCACCTGCGCTTGCGCGATGGCAAGGCCTGGACGCTGCTCACCACCATGACCGAGCTGAAGGGCTTCGAGGAAAAGACCGGCGACAACCGCATCAAGGGCGCGGAGCACGGCGTGCACAAGGGCCGCAAGAACTGGCTCGAGAAACGCCGCGACGAAGAGGCCGCGCTGGGCTACACCGAGCAGCCCGAGGTGGTGATCATCGGCGGCGGCCAGGGCGGCATCGCGCTGGGGGCGCGGCTGCGGCGGCTGGGCGTGCCGACGATCATCGTGGAGCGCAACGCCAAGGCCGGCGACTCCTGGCGCAAGCGCTACAAGTCGCTGTGCCTGCACGACCCGGTCTGGTACGACCACCTGCCCTACATGCCCTTCCCCGACGACTGGCCGGTGTTCGCGCCCAAGGACAAGATCGGCGACTGGCTCGAGATGTACACCAAGATCATGGAGCTCAACTACTGGAGCTCCACGAACGCCACCAAGGCGCGCTTCGACGAGGCCACGCAGCGCTGGGAGGTGCAGGTGGAGCGCGAAGGCAAGCCCGTGACGCTGCGCCCGAAGCAGCTGGTGTTCGCGCTCGGCGTGTCGGGCTACCCGAACGTGCCGAAGGTGGCGGGCGCCGAGAACTTCCTGGGCGACCAGCACCACTCCAGCCAGCACCCGGGGCCCGAGGCCTATGCTGGCAAGAAGTGCGTGGTGCTGGGCTCGAACAACTCGGCGCACGACATCTGCGCGGCGCTGTGGGAGCACGGCGCCGACGTGACGATGGTCCAGCGCTCGTCCACGCACATCGCGCCCTCGCAGTCGCTCATGGAGCTGGCGCTGGGCGGGCTGTATTCCGAGCAGGCGGTAAAGAGCGGCATCGACCACCACAAGGGCGACCTGATCTTCGCCTCGGTGCCCTACAAGATCATGCACACCTTCCACATCCCGGTGTACGAGGAGATGAAGAAGCGCGACGCCGACCTGTACGCGCGGCTGGAGAAGGCGGGCTTCCTGCTCGACTTCGGCGTGGACGGCTCGGGCCTGTTCATGAAGTACCTGCGGCGCGGCTCGGGCTACTACATCGACGTGGGCGCCTCGGAGCTGGTGGCCAACGGCAGCATCCACCTCAAGAGCGGCGTGAACATCGAGCGCGTGAACGCACGCTCGGTCACGCTCACCGACGGCACCGAACTGCCGGCCGACCTGCTGGTGTACGCCACGGGCTACGGCTCGATGAACGGCTGGCTGGCCGACCTGATCTCGCCCGAGACCGCCGACAAGGTCGGCAAGTGCTGGGGCCTGGGCTCCGACACGCCGAAGGACCCGGGTCCGTGGGAGGGCGAGCTGCGCAACATGTGGAAGCCGACGCAGGTGCCCCAGCTGTGGTTCCACGGCGGCAACCTGCACCAGTCGCGCCACTACTCGCAGTTCCTGGCGCTGCAGCTGAAGGCGCGCATGGAAGGAATCGACACGCCGGTGTACGAGCTGGCGGCGTCGCACCACAAGCGCTGAGCGGCCCGGTTTCCTCTCCCCTCGGGGAGAGGAAACGGCGCGTTCATTCCTGGATGAAGCGGCGCAAGCCTTCGAGGTCGGTCACGGTGATGCCGCCGTACTCGATGTGCAGGAACCCGGCCTCCTTCAGCCGGTTGAGCGCCGCGTTGCAGCGCTGGCGCGACACGCCCGACAGGTTGGCGATCTCTTCCTGCGAGGTCTGCAGGTGCGGCTCGCTGCCCGGGTGCAGCCAGGGGTGGAACAGGCCGGCCAGCGCGCGCGCCACCTGGCTGTCGGCGTCGAGCAGCCGGTGCGCGGCGTAGCTGCCCATGAACCAGTGCAGCCGCTCGTTGATCTGCTGCAGCAGGAAGTGATCGAAGCCGCGCTGCGTGCGGTGCAACCACTCGAAGGTCTCCAGCGGCAGTTGCGCCACGCGGCTGGGCCGCAGCGCGATGATGTCGGCCGAGCGCGGCACGGCGCGCAGCAACGTGCCCTCGCCGAACCAGCTGCCCACCGACAGCCCGCCCAGCGTGACCGAGCGGCCGTCGCTGGAGGTGATCGACCACTTGAGCAGCCCTTCGAGCGTGCCGTACCAGTGCAGCGGCGTGTCGCCGCGCCGGCACAGCGCGGCGCCGGCGGCCACCTCGACCTCGCGCATCTCGTCAAGCACGCGCTCGCCCGCGCCCACGTCGAGCAGCGGGAACCAGGCCGAGCCCTGCAGCAGCTGGGGAATGGTCAGGGAGGCCGCGGGGATCGCCGGCTTGGTCGGGGGCATGTCGTCTTTTTTGTTTACTGCGCGCCCTTGAGCTGCTGCAGCTCGGCCTGCGCCTCGTGCAGCTTCTTCTCGCGGTCCGCGATCTTGCTGGCACGGCCCTTCTCCTGCGCCGCGCGCAGGTCGCGCTCGCGCTCGGCCACCTTGCGCTCCTGGGCGCGGATGCGCTTCTGGTGCTCGGCCGCCAGCTTGGCGTCGGTGCAATTGCGGTTCACTTCGGCCAGCGCCGTCTCGAGCCCGCGCACGCGCTGCTTCTGGCCCTTGGACTTGGCCATCTCGATGTCGCGGCCGATGGCCTCGCGCTTGGCGTCGCAGGTGGCGGGGCCGGCGGGTTGCGCGGCGGCGCCGAGGGCGGTGAACGCGGCCGCGGCGGCCAGCACGATGGGCAGAAATTTCATGGAGAGGTTCCTTGTGTGCGCAACGGCGCAGGGGCGACTTTAGCGGCTGGCGCCGCGTAAACCCTGCCCCGGAATGTCGTCGCGATGACTGAGTACGAACGCATCACAAAAAATAATGGCGCGCCCCCCTGACTGACTGACTGACCGACCGACCCCAGGAGCCCCGAGCATGTCGAAGCGCAAAGTGATCGTGACCATCGCCCCCACCGGCGGCATGGCGCACAAGTCGCAGAACCCCCACCTCCCCACCCAGCCCGCCGAGATCGCCGCCGATGTGCTGCGCTGCTGGAACGCCGGCGCCAGCGTGGTCGCCATCCACGCGCGCCGCCCCGACGACGGCGCCACCTGCAACGCCGAGGTGTACCGCGACATCAACAGCCGCATCCGTGCGCTCGGCAGCGACATCGTGCTGAACAACTCCACCGGCGGCGGCGTGCACGGCGACATGGTGAAGCCGCTGGCCGGTGATCGCTGGGAGATCGCGTGGGAAGAGCGCATCAAGGGCATGGACGCCGGCGCCGAGATGTGCACGCTGGACGCCACCACGCTCAACCTGAGCTTCGAAGGCAAGCAGATCCTGATGGACACGCCGATCACGCGCGGGCGCGAGCTCGCCGCCGGCATGAAGGCGCGCGGCATCAAGCCCGAGTGGGAGGTGTTCAGCCCCACGCACATCCTGCAGGACACGACCACGCTGATCGAGGAAGGCCATGACGACGAGCCCTACTTCGTCAACCTGGTGATGAACGTGCACCGCAACTTCCAGAACGCGATGCCGTACTCGCCGCGCAACCTGCAGATGATGGTCGACACGCTGCCCCAGGGCGCCATCTTCGGCGTGAGCGGCATCGGCATGTCGCAGCTCGAAGCCAACGTGGCGGCGCTGCTGCTGGGCGGCCACGCGCGCGTGGGCCTGGAAGACAACCTCTACTTCCGTCACGGCGAGCTGGCCACCAACGTGCAGCTCACCGAGCGCATCGTGCGCGTGATCCGCGAGCTCGACATGGAAGTGGCGACGCCGTCCGAGGCGCGCCAGATCATGGGCCTGCCGCGCGTGGGCGGCCCGCGGCCCGAGTTCGCGCTCGGTTGAAGACAGACAACAACGACAACGAACGGAGACACCGCACATGAACATTCCCCGCACCGCCCTGGCTCTCGCACTCGCCGCCGCATTCGCATCGGGCGCATCGGCCCAGGTGTCCGACGACACCATCCGCATCGGCTTCATCAGCGACATGTCGGGCCTGTACCGCGACTACGACGGCCCGGCCGGCGCCGAGGCGATCCGCATGGCCATCGCCGACATGGGAGGCGCCATCGACGGCAAGAAGATCGAGCTGGTCACGGCCGACCACCAGAACAAGCCCGACATCGCCGCCGCCAAGGCACGCGAGTGGTTCGACGTGAACAAGGTCGACATGCTGATCGGCGGCGTGAACTCGGGCGCGGCCATTGCCATGGCCGGCGTGGCGGCCGACAAGAAGAAGCCGTACTTCGTGGTGGGCTCGGGCGCGTCGAGCCTCACCAACGAGTACTGCTCGCCCTACACCGTGCACTACGCCTACGACACCGTGGCCATGGCGCGCGGCACCGCGAGCGCGGTGGTCAAGGCCGGCGGCAAGAGCTGGTACTTCGTGGCGGCCGACTACGCCTTCGGCGCCGCGCTGCAAGGCGACGCCACCAAGACCGTGCAGGCCAGCGGCGGCACGGTGGCGGGTTCGGTCAAGCACCCGCTGGGCGCGAGCGACTTCTCCTCGTTCATGCTGCAGGCGCAGAGCTCGAAGGCCCAGGTGCTGGCCCTGGCCAACGCGGGCGGCGACACGGTGAACGCCATCAAGTCGGCGGCGGAGTTCGGCATCAGCAATAACATGAAACTCGCCGGCATGATCATCACCATCAACGACGTGCACGCGCTGGGCCTGAAGGCTTCGCAGGGCATGTACCTCACCGACAGCTGGTACTGGAACCAGAGCCCCGAGTCGCGCGCCTGGGCGCGGCGCTTCTTCGACAAGCACAAGCGCATGCCCTCCTCCTTTCATGCCGGCGACTACTCGGCCGCGCTGCAGTACCTGCAGGCCGTGAAGGCCGCGGGCAGCGACGACGCCGACAAGGTGATGGCGCAGCTGCGCAAGACGAAGTTCAACGACATGTTCGTCAAGGGCGGCTGGCTGCGCGACGACGGCCTCATGGTGCACGACATGCACCTCATGCAGGTGAAGGCGCCGGCCGAGTCGAAGGAGCCGTGGGACTATTACAAGGTGATCGAGAACATCCCCGGCGAAGCCGCGTGGACCACCAAGACGGAGAGCCGCTGCGCGCGGTGGAAATCAGCATGAACCTCACCACCGACGTGAAGCGCGTCGCCGTCGTCGGCACCGGCGTGATCGGCGCGAGCTGGGCCGCGCACTTCCTCGCGCACGGGCTCGACGTGAACGCGACCGACCCCTCGCCCGGCGCCGAAGACCGGCTGCGCGCCGCCGTGGCGCAGCACTGGCCGACGCTGGAACGCTTCGGCCTGGCCGAGGGCGCCTCGGTCGACCGCCTGCGCTTTCACGACAGCCTGGAAGACGCGGTGGCCGTGGCCGACTTCGTGCAGGAGAACGGCCCCGAGCGCATGGATTTCAAGATCGATCTGTTCCGCCGCATGGACGCGGCGGCACCGCCCGAAACGATCCTTGCGTCGAGTTCGTCGGGCCTGGCGATCAGCGGCGTGCAGTCGGGCTGCGTGCACCCGCAGCGCGTGGTGCTGGGGCATCCGTTCAACCCACCGCACCTGATTCCGCTGGTCGAGGTGATCGGCGGCGAACAAACTTCGGCCGACACCATCGCCCGCACGATGGCCTTCTATGCCGCCATCGGCAAGCGGCCGATCCACGTGAAGCGCGAGGTCAAGGGCCACATCGCGAACCGGCTGCAGGCCGCGCTGTGGCGCGAAGCGTTCCACCTCGTCAACGAAGGCGTGGCGAGCGTGGCCGACATCGACACCGCCATCGCGCACGGCCCCGGCCTGCGCTGGGCCGTGATGGGGCCGTTCATGAACCTGCACCTCTCGGGTGGTGCGGGCGGCATCGAGCATTTGCTCGCGCACCTGGGCGGGCCGATCGAAGACTGGTGGAAGGACCTGGGCGCGCCGTCGATGACGGACGCGTTGAAGCAGCAGGTGGTGCAAGGCGTGGACGAGGCCCTGGGCACGCGCCACACCGCCGACCTCGAAGCCGCGCGCGACACCCTGCTGTTGAACCTGATTCGCGCCAAGGCCGAGACGGGTACGCTGGATTGACATGACCGACTTCCTTCTCGACGACATCCTGGTCGCGCCGCCCCGCACGGTGCGCATCGACTTCGACGACGGCTCGTTCGTGCTGCGCTCGCCGACGGCGTTGCAGCCGTATGCGCGCTGCATCGGCGAATGGATCGAGCGCTGGGCGCGCGAGACGCCCGATGCGCTGGCGTTTGCCGAACGCGATGACAGCGGCGAAGGCTGGCGCACGCTCGACTACCGTGCGCTGCGCTCAGCCGTCGGTGCCGTCGCGCAGGGCCTGCTCGACCTGGACCTGCCCGCCGGCCGCCCGGTCGTGATCCTCTCGGACAACGCCATCGACCACGCCGTGCTGATGCTCGCGACGATGCACATCGGCCGCACGGCCTGCTCGCTGTCGAGCGCCTACTCGCGCATGGCGAAAGACCCGTCACGGCTGCACAGCATGTTGAAGGCGCTGCAGCCCGGGCTGATCTACGCCTCCGACGCGAAGGTGTATGGCGCATCGCTCACCGGCTGCGGCGTCGAGGCCGTGACGGTGTTCAGCCGCAACGCCGAGGCGCATCCCGGCGCGATGGCCTTCGACCGGTTGCGCGCGACGAAGGAAACGCCCGCCGTCATGCAGGCCTTCGCCGCCGTGGGCCCCGACACGCACGCCAAGTACCTGCTGACCTCCGGCTCCACCGGCCAGCCCAAGGTGGTGATCAACACGCACCGCATGCTGTGCGCCAACCAGCAGATGATGGCGCAGACCTGGCGCTTCCTCGCGCAGGAGAAGCCGGTGCTCGTCGACTGGCTGCCATGGAGCCACACCTTCGGCGCGAACCACAACCTGCACATGGTGCTGTGCCACGGCGGCGCGCTCTACATCGACGAGGGTCGGCCCGCGCCGGGCCTGATCGAGAAGACGGTGCGCAACCTGCGCGAGGTGAAACCCACGCTGCTGTTCAACGTGCCGCGCGGCTTCGACATGCTGCTGCCTTTTCTCGAAGCCGACGACGCACTCGCCGCCGAAGTGTTCTCGCGGCTGCGCCTGGCCTTCTACGCGGCGGCGGCGCTCGCACCTTCGACCTGGCAGCGGCTCGAAGCCGTGGCGCGGCGCGTGCGGCCCGCGCGCCCGCTGTGGCTCACGACCTCGTGGGGCGCCACCGAGACCTCGCCCGCCATCACCTCGGCGCACTGGCAGCTCGACGGCGCCGGCTGCATCGGCGCGCCACTGCCGGGGCTGGAGCTGAAGTTCGTGCCCAACGGCGAGAAGCTGGAGATGCGCGTCAAGGGCGTCTCGGTGTTCCCCGGCTACCGCGACGCGCCACGCGAGACCGCCAGTGCCTTCGACGCCGAGGGCTACTACCGCATCGGCGACGCGGGCTACCTCGCGAACCCCGGCGACCCGACGCAGGGCGTGATCTTCAACGGCCGCGTGGCGGAAGACTTCAAGCTCTCGACCGGCACCTGGGTGTCGGTGGGCACGCTGCGCGTGAAGCTGGTGTCGCTGCTGGCACCGCATGTGCAGGACATCGTGCTCACGGGCCACGACCGCGACGCGATCGGCATGCTGGTGTTCGCCAGCCCGCAAGGCGCCGCCCTCGCGCCCGAGGCGCTGGCCGCGCGCATCGCCGAAGTGCTGCGCGCCCTGCGCGACGAAGGCGCGGGCTCGTCGCAGTGCCCGGCCTGCGCGCTGGTGCTGGCCGAACCACCCAGCCTCGATGCGGGCGAGATCACCGACAAGGGCTACATCAACCAGCGCGCGGTGCTCACGCGGCGTGCGGCCGAGGTGGCGCGACTGCATGCGCCGGCGGCGGGCGATGCGGACGTGATCCGCGCCACCTGAACGCGGCGGGGTTGGAGAACCCGGGAATGTTTTCTACGATGGCCGGGCCACCCGCCATTTCAACTTCCCGGAGACGCCGCCCATGTCCACCCCACCCTGCGTGACCTTCGAAGCGGACGGCCCCGTCTGCACGCTCACGCTGAACCGTCCCGACAAACGCAACGCCGTGGACGGCGTGGTGGCCGCCGCGTTGCGCGCGGCCTTCGAACACTTCGAGGCCGACGACGCGCTGCGCGTGGCCGTGCTGACGGGCGCGGGCGGCCATTTCTGCGCGGGTGCCGACCTGGGCGCGGTCGGCGACCCGGCGCGCCGCAACGAGCTCGACCCCGACGGCGGCGGCGCCGGCCCGATGGGCCCGACGCGCATGGCGCTGTCCAAGCCGCTGATCGCGGCGGTGAACGGCTACGCGGTGGCGGGCGGGCTCGAGCTCGCGCTGCTGGCCGACCTGCGCGTGGCCGACGACGACGCGGTGTTCGGCGTGTTCTGCCGCCGCTGGGGCGTGCCGCTGATCGACGGCGGCACGGTGCGGCTGCCGCGCCTCGTGGGCATGGGGCGCGCGCTCGACCTGATCCTCACGGGTCGGCCGGTCGGGGCGGCCGAGGCGCTGGCGATGGGCCTGGTGAACCGCACCACGCCGCCGGGCGGCGCACTCGCCGCCGCGCAGGAACTGGCACAGCAGATCGCCGCCTTCCCGCAGCAATGCATGCTGGCCGACCGCCGCTCCGCTTTCGAACAGTGGGACCTGCCGCTGGCCGAGGCGCTGCGCCGCGAAGGCGCGCAGGGCGTGCCGATCGTCGCGGCCGAAGGCGAAGCCGGCGCCGCGCGCTTTGCCGGCGGTGCGGGCCGGCACGGCACCTTCACCGGCTGATTCAAGCGCGCCGCCGCAACGCGGTGCGCAGCGCCTTCGCAAAGCGCGGGTCGGCCATGGCGCCCACATTGAAGCGCGACCAGCGCGAGACCTGCGTCGAGTCGACGCTGAAGATGCGCCCCGGCGCCATCACGATCTTGCGCGGCAGCAGCTCTTTCGCGAAGGCCAGCGAGTCGTCCACGCCGGGCAGCGCAGCCCAGATGTAGAGCGACTGCGGGCTGCGCGCGAAGACCTCGGCGTCCACGGCGTCGAACAGCTTCAGCGCGTCGCGCGTGGCCTCGCCCAGCCGCTGCTGCAGCCGCTTGAGGTGCCGCTGGTAGTGGCCCTCGCTCAGGATGACGTCGACCGTGCGCTCGCTGTACTCCGAGCTGCTCACGTGGATCAGCGCCTTCAGGTCGGCGAGGTCGCTCGCCAGGTCGGCCCCGCAGGCGATGAAGCCCACGCGCAGCGCGGCCGAGAACGACTTCGAGAAGCTGCCGATGTAGATGGTGCGTTCGAGCTGGTCGAGCGCGGAGAGGCGCGGCAACGCGGTCGGCTTGAAGTCGGCCAGCGGGTCGTTCTCCACGATCAGCAGGTCGTACTTCTGCGCCAGCTGCAGCACGCGGAACGCCTTGGCCGGCGAGATGTCGGAGCCCGTGGGGTTGTGCGCGAGCGACTGCGTGAAGAACAGGCGCGGCCGTTCGGCGATGAGCAGCTGCTCCAGCACCTCGAGGTCGGGCCCGTCGGCCAGGCGCGGCACCGCCAGCATCTGCGCGCCCGCGAGCTTGAGCTTGCCGAACAGCGGGTAGTAGCCCGGGTCGTCGACCAGCACCTTGCCGCCGGGCGGCACGAAGTAGCGGATGACGATGTCCATCGCCTCGTTGGCGCCGTGCGTGAGCACGATCTGCCGCGGCTCGGCGCCGATGCCGAAGTCCGCCAGCTTGCGCACGAGGTGGTCGCGCAGCGGCGCATAGCCGAAGCGGCTGCCGTAGCGGAACAGCGCGCCGAGCCCCGTGCGCACGACCTTCGGGTGGTACTTGTCCAGCCGCACATCGGCCAGCCATTCGACGGGCGGAAAGCCATCGCCCACGGCCACCGCATCGGGCTGCGTCTTGAGCTGCTCGCGCATGAGCCACACGATGTCCATCGCGCGGCCGAGGCTGCCCGCGTCGTCCTCGGCGGGCTTGGGCGTGGCCGTGGCCTGCGCCAGCACGTAGTAGCCCGAACCGCGCCGCGGCTCGACGAGGCCGCGCGACACCAGCAGCTCGAAGGCGGCCACCACGGTGTTCTTGGCGTAGCCATGCAGCTGTGCGAGTTCGCGCAGCGAGGGCAGCTTGTCGCCGGCCTTGTAGGCGCCGCTCGCGATCTGGCGCGCGAGGGTGTCGGCGAGCGAATCGGCGATCGTGGTCATGGGTTTGGACTGTGACACAGCGAGGCGTGGCGGCGCACCACTGTCCGCACTGTCCCGCCAAACTGTGCCTTCCGCGGGCGGTACAGCCGGCCTAAATTGCCTGCTCCCGAATTCACCTTCCGAAGAGACACGCACCGATGGCCGCCGATTCCCGCATTCCCAATTTCCGCGCACTCACGCCCGCCCAACGCCTGGCCCACATCGCACAGGCCGCCGCGCTCACCGACGACGAGGTGGCGCTGCTCGCCCAACCCGGCGCGCTGGGCGTGGAGCGCGCCAACGGCATGGTCGAGAACGTGATCGGCACCTTCGAGCTGCCGCTGGGCGTGGCCGGCAACTTCACCGTGAACGGGCGCGACTACCTCGTGCCGATGGCGGTGGAAGAACCCTCGGTGGTCGCCGCCGCCTCCTTCATGGCCAAGCTCGCGCGCGAAGGCGGCGGCTTCGAGGCCTCGAGCACCGGCCCGTTGATGCGCGCGCAGGTGCAGGTGATCGGCATCACCGACCCGTACGGTGCGCGGCTGGCGCTGCTGCGTGCGCGCGACGAGATCCTGGCCGTGGCGAACAGCCGCGACAAGGTGCTGATCGGCTTGGGCGGCGGCTGCCGCGACATCGAGGTGCATGTGTTCGGCGACACGCCGCGCGGCGCGATGGTGGTGATGCACCTGATCGTCGACGTGCGCGACGCGATGGGCGCGAACACGGTCAACACGATGGCCGAGGCGGTGTCGCCGCTGGTCGAGAAGCTCACGGGCGGCACGGTGCGCCTGCGCATCCTGTCGAACCTGGCCGACCTGCGGCTGGCGCGTGCCCGCGTGCGGCTCGCGCCCTCGGTGCTGGCCACGCGCGAACGCAGCGGCGAAGAGGTGGTCGAGGGCGTGATCGACGCCTACACCTTCGCGGCCATCGACCCGTACCGCGCGGCGACGCACAACAAGGGGATCATGAACGGCATCGACCCGGTGATCGTCGCGACCGGCAACGACTGGCGCGCGGTGGAAGCCGGCGCGCATGCGTACGCCTGCCGCAGCGGGCGCTACACCTCGCTCACCACGTGGGAGAAGGACGCGGGCGGCGCGCTGGTCGGCACCATCGAGATGCCGATGCCGGTGGGCCTGGTCGGCGGCGCCACGAAAACGCACCCGCTCGCGCGGCTCGCGCTGAAGATCCTCGACGTGAAGTCGGCGCAAGAGCTTGGCGAAGTCGCCGTGGCCGTCGGCCTCGCGCAGAACCTCGGCGCGTTGCGCGCGCTTGCCACCGAAGGCATCCAGCGCGGCCACATGGCGCTGCACGCCCGCAACATCGCGCTCGTCGCGGGCGCCACCGGCGACGAGATCGACGCCATCGCCAGACAGATGGCCGCCGAGCACGACGTGCGCACCGACCGCGCCGTGGCGCTGCTCGACGCGCTGCGCAAGAAGTAAGCAACGCGGGAGCCTCCCGCACCACGGTCCGCGGCCGACACCGCGGCGGTCGCGCACGCGGCCGTCACACAACCACAGACGGAGACAACTCGAATGAACGCAGACAGTGCAACGCCCGCCCGCTGGCGACTGGTGGAGATATGGGGCGACACGGCCGACCTGGGCCACCTCGCGTGGTCGATCGCGATCGGCGTCGCGGTGAGCCTCACGGGCTACCTCGTGGCGAGCCGCGTGCTCGCGAGCGTGGTGAGCACGCCCGAATTGGCGCGCGCCTACGCGATGCTCGCGGGCCTGGGCGGCTGCGTGGTCTCGGGCGTGATCTGTGCGAAGCTCTTCACGCCCAAGCGCGAAGTGGTCGAAGGCACCGCCGCCGATCCGCGCTGGCGCGAGGAGGTGCTGGCCGAGCTGGCCGCCGAGCACGGCGACCTGGGCTCGGTGAACGACCTGCCGCCGGTGGTGGTGCGCGAGATGAAGGAGCTCGAGATCTACGAGCTGTTCGCGTCGTACAAGCCCCAGGCCGCCAAGGCCGCCGAAGGAGCCGCCTCGTGATCGACGCCGCCCTGTTCAACCAGATCCTCGTCGCCACCGGCATGGGCCTCGTGGGCGCCATCGTGTTCGCGGCCATCGGCCTCGTCTCGGGCACCGACGAAACCACCACGCTCGCACCGCTCACCCTGCTGGTGGTGCTGCTGGGCGTGCCGCCCGAAGGCGTGTTCACCTTCTTCCTGGCGGCGGCCGTGGCCAAGCACATGACGCACGCGGTGCCCACCGCGCTGCTGGGCATTCCGGGCGACACCATGGCCACGCCGCTGCTGCAGGACGCCAACGTGTTGCGCAACCTGGGCGTGCCGCACATCGCGCTGCGCAAGATGGTGTCGGGCGCGATCATCGCGGCCTTCCTGGCGGTGCCGCTGGCCGTGCTGTTCGCGGTGCTGCTGGCGCCGTACGGCGCGGCCATCACCAAGGCGGCGCCGTGGATCTTCGTGGTGGCGGCCGTAGCCATTGCGTACTTCTCGAGCGGGCGCTGGGCCTCGGTGGCCACGCTGGTGCCGTTCGTGATGGTCATCGTGGCGCTGCAGGCACTCACCGGCAAGTACGGCGTGAAGCTCAGCATCAGCTACTTCCTGGGCATCGCCATCGGGCCGCTGGTGGCCGATTTGTTCTCGGTGATCTCGCCCGCGGCGCGTGCGCGCATGAAGCGCGACAAGGTCCGCACCTTCTCGCTCGCACCCGACGTGAAGGGCTGGTCGGGCTACTTCCCGAACCCGTTCAAGGTGCTCGACCGCGCGCAGGTGAAATGGACCTTCGCGACCGCCGCGATCTCCAGCGCCACCTTCGTGTTCAGCCCGGTCGCGATGACGGTGGTGCTGGGCGAGCTGGTCGGCTCGCGCATCAAGCATGCGTACCACCGCCTCACGACCACGCTGGCCGCGCGCAACGGCGTGACCGAGGCCACCTACATCGCCGAGGCGCTGATCCCGCTGATCGCCATCGGCCTGCCGCTGAGCCCGGTGGCGGCCGGCCCCGCCGCGCCGCTCTTCAATGCGCCGCCGGTGTTCACCATCGATTCGGCCACGGGCCAGACCCACAACCTGCACAACCTGCTGAACCACTGGGAGTTCCTGGGCTACGGCATGCTCGCCGTGGTGCTCGCGGCGCTGGTGGCCTACCCCTTCACGATGAACTTCGCGCGCCGCGCGGCGCTGTTCGTCTCGCGCAAGGTGAGCCACGAGGCAATCATCGCGACCTTCGTCGGGTTGATCGTGGTGATCAGCGTGTGGGAAGGCCAGCTGCTCGGCCTCCTGGTGATCCTCACGATGGGCCTGCTCGGCGGCCTGCTGTCGCGTGCCATCGGCTTCAACACCGACGTGCAGTTCATGGGCTACTACACGGCGGTGCTGACGGTGCCGGCGGTGATCAAGGCGTTCTCCTGATCGGCGAGCACCCACAGCGTGTCCCGTGCCCAGGACACCGGGTGCTTCCCGCAGCGAAATCAAGGAGGAGGCCGCAGGCCGGGGGACATTCGCGGAGGGAAGTACCCGGTGGCCTGGGCACGCGCCCTGAACGCGACGGCAACCAGCGAGTCAGCGCTGCGATGCAGAGGGTTTCGGCGGCGTCTTCTTCGCCGGTTCATCCCCACCGAACAGCTTCTCCAGCTGCTGCCCCACCCGCGCCCCGATCGCCGTGCCCACCCCCGGCAGCACCGCGCTGCCAACGGCCGCCCCCGCGAGCGCGCCGCCGGTCATCGACACCTCGGGCTCGGCCACGCTGCCGCCGATCTTCAGCGGCACGCCGACCACGCCATCGACCAGGTCCACCGCCATCTCGCCCGACATCTGCCGGTTGAAGAGGCGCAGGTTGCCGCTGGCGGTGAGCACGCCCGAGCGCGCCTTGAGGTTCGTGTAGCGCATCACGATGCCGTCTTCGGTGCCCTGGGTGTCGAGCGTGCCCGTGAGCTCGTCCAGCGCCGTGGTGCCGCCGCGGCTGATGCCGGCGGTGGTCACGGCCTTGGCCAGGTCGAGCCGGGTCAGCGTGGCGGGTTGCACCGAGAAGGTGGTGCGGGTGTGCAGGCCGCGGATCAGCGCGCCCACCTCGCGGGCCTCGGCCACCAGCGAGGTGTGGCCCGAGACCTTGCCCGCCACCGCCGAGCGGCGCCCGAAGGCCTGCACCAGTGCTTCGATGTCGACCTGCCGCGGGTCGAGCTCGGCCGACACGCGCAAGCCCCGCCCTTCAGGCAGCACCTCGAGCCGCGATTCACCGTTCCACGTGCCGCCCCCGGCGTCGATGCGGGTGCGCCAGCGGTCTTCCGTGCCCTCGCGGTCCAGCCGCAGGCGCACGGGCGATGCGGCGCCGGCGCGCTCCAGACGCAGGTTGCGAGGGCGCCAGTTGTCGTCGAACGTCACCTCGCCGTCGTAGGCCAGCGCGATGTCGCGGCGGTCGATCCAGACCACGTCGCGCCAGCGCACGCGCTCCACCGGCACGGCCGCCAGGGTCCAGGGCGCGGGCAGCGGCACGATGCGCTCGCTTTCCTGCGGCTCGGGGCCTTTGTCCCGGAAGGCGCGCACCGAGGCGCGCGGCAGCACCAGGCTCTCGAGCGCGATCTCGTCGATCGCCACCTCGCGGCGCAGCAGCAACGGCCACAGGTGCAGCCGCACGCTCACGCGGCGCAGGGTGATGGGCTGGGGCTGGTCGGTCGCCAGCTCGGACAGCGCCAGCACGGGCACCGGCCACAGCGACCAGTGGGCGCCGCCCACGGTCAGCTCGACGCCGTAGCGCTGCGAGAAGCCCGCGGCGATGCGGGCCGCCACCTCCTCGTCGTCGGGCAGGCGCGCGGCCACCACGAGCGCCAGCGCGCCGAAGCCCAGCAGCAGCACCGCCACCGAGCCCAGGAGCCACCGCCGCACCGAAGGGAAGGTCATCGGGCCAAGGTAGCACGCAAAGGCGACTGCGGTTGTCAGCCGTCGTCGCTATAGTGCCCTCGCACCCCCTGTATCGGAGACCCCTGCATGCGTATCTGGAAGAAAGAGATCTCGGTCGAATCGCTGACCGCCAACCACGTGGGCACGGCCGTGGCCGCCCTGGGCATCGAATTCCTGGAGGTGGGCGACGACTTCATCCGCGCCCGCGTGCCGGTGGACGAACGCACCCGCCAGCCCTACGGCATCCTGCACGGCGGCGTGTCGGTGGTGCTGGCCGAGACGCTGGGCTCCTGCGGCGCGCACTACTCGGCCCCCGAGGGCGACCGCGCCGTGGGCCTGGACATCAACGCCAACCACATCCGCTCGGCCACCAGCGGCTGGGTCATCGGCACGGCGCGGCCGGTGCACCGCGGGCGCACCACGCAGGTCTGGCAGATCGACCTGACGAACGAGGCCGGCGAGCTGACCTGCGTCTCGCGCATCACCATGGCGGTGCTGCAGCCGCGCTGAGCGCGGGCGCGCCTTCCGGGCGCTTCTTTTCTTTCTTCTCCCGCTGGTACGCCTCTTGCGGGTGGCACCCGTGTTCAGCACGGGGTGGATCGACCACAATCTCGCCCCAGGGAGCGCGTCGACCCCCCAAACACACACCAACCGAGGAGAAGAAAACACATGTTCAACTGGACTGAAAAGCCGGTGTCCACACTGGCCAACGGCGCGGTCATCGCGCCCGACGAGCGGCTGCCCTGGCTGCAGACCGGCGCGATGGGCATCCAGCACGTGATCGCCATGTTCGGCGCCACGGTGCTGGCGCCGATCCTGATGGGCTTCAACCCCAACATCGCGATCCTGATGAGCGGCATCGGCACGCTCATCTTCTATCTCGTGACGGGCGGCAAGGTGCCCAGCTACCTGGGCTCGAGCTTCGCCTTCATCGGCGTGGTGATCGCGGCCAGCGGCTACGCGGGCAAGGGGGCCAACGCCAACATCGCGGTGGCCCTGGGCGGCATCGTGGCCTGCGGGGTGGTCTACATCCTGATCGGGGCCATCGTGCAGGCCGTGGGCACGGGCTGGATCGAACGCTTCATGCCACCCGTGGTCACGGGCGCCGTGGTGGCGGTGATCGGGCTGAACCTGGCGGGCATTCCCATCAAGAACATGGCGGCCAGCAACTTCGATTCGTGGATGCAGGCCGTGACCTTCCTGTGCGTGGGCCTGGTGGCGGTGTTCACGCGCGGCATGGTGCAGCGCCTGCTGATCCTCATCGGCCTGATCCTGGCCACGCTGGTGTATGCCGCGCTCACCAACGGCATGGGCCTGGGCAAGCCGGTCGACCTCAGCGGCATCGCCAACGCGGCCTGGTTCGGCCTGCCGACCTTCACGGCGCCGGTGTTCACGGCCAACGCGATGCTGCTGATCGCGCCCGTGGCGATCATCCTGGTGGCGGAAAACCTCGGCCACCTGAAGGCCGTGACGGCCATGACCGGGCGCAACCTCGACCCGTACATGGGCCGCGCCTTCATCGGCGACGGCATTGCCACGGTGGTGAGCGGCGCCGCGGGCGGCACGGGCGTGACCACCTACGCCGAGAACATCGGCGTGATGGCAGCCACGCGCATCTACTCGACGGCGGTGTTCGTGGTGGCGGCCTTCATTGCGCTCATCCTGGGCTTCAGCCCCAAGTTCGGCGCGCTGATCCAGGCCATTCCGCTGCCGGTGATGGGCGGCGTGAGCATCGTGGTGTTCGGCCTGATCGCCATTGCCGGCGCCAAGATCTGGGTCGACAACAAGGTCGATTTCTCGCAGAACAAGAACCTGATCGTGGCCGCCATCACGCTGATCATCGGCACCGGCGACTTCACGCTGAAGTTCGGCGACTTCGCGCTCGGCGGCATCGGAACCGCCACTTTCGGGGCCATCATCCTCTACGCCCTGCTGGGCCGTTCGCGCAACGCCTGAGCGCAGACAAAGTGAAACCTCGTGCAATAACTGTTGTGCGGGGTCAGTGAACGCGGCGCCGGTCACCGGGCTTTGGCCGGCGCCCGTTAGACTCCAACGCTTTTCGCACCGACGTTCACACACGTTTTCCAATGGCCGATGTTTCCGCCGCTCGTACCAAGGCGGTTTTCGAATTCAAGAGCGCCACACTGCCGCTGATCGCAGTGATCCTCAAGACAGCCGACCTCGACGTGCTGGCCGAGGCGCTCGACGCCCAGTTGGCGGATTCGCCCGACTTCTTCGAGCAGGAGCCGGTGGTGATCGACCTCTCGCTGCTGCAGGAACAGGCGGCCGAGGGCGGCACCGACGCCCCCGAAATCGACTTTGCCGCCCTGCGCAGCCTGCTGGCGCGCCACCAGACCCAGCCGATCGCCGTGCGCGGCGGCAGCCCCGAGCAGCATGCCGCGGCACGTGAAGCCGGCCTGTCGGTGGCCGCCATGCCCTCGGCCCCCGCGCCCCGCCCACCGGCCCCGCCCGCCGAGGCGCCCGCGCCGTCGGAAGCCCCGCAGATCGTGCGCGAGCTGCCGGTGCCGGCCAACGGCACGCTGCTGATCGACAAGCCGCTGCGCTCGGGCCAGCAGATCTACGCGCGTGGCGGCGACGTGGTGGTGACGGCCATCGTGAGCTTCGGTGCCGAAGTCATCGCCGACGGCAACGTGCATGTGTACGCGCCGCTGCGCGGCAAGGCCATTGCCGGCGCGCGCGGAAACACCGAGGCGCGGATCTTCTCGACCTGCATGGAAGCGCAGCTGGTGGCCATTGCGGGCATCTACCGCACGAACGAAGTGCCGCTGCCCGAGCCCGTGCTGGGCAAGCCCGCCCAGGTGCGCCTGGACGGCAAAAAAATAGCGATCGACGCGATTCCCTGATGAAAAACCAGGAACGCGGCAGCGCTGAGCATCAATCGACAACTGAATCGAAACAAGAAGGAATGGCGATGGCCAAAATTGTGGTGGTGACCTCGGGCAAGGGCGGCGTCGGCAAGACGACCACGAGCGCCAGCTTCGCGTCGGGCCTTGCGCTCGCCGGCAAGAAGACGGCCGTGATCGACTTCGACGTGGGCCTGCGCAATCTCGACCTGATCATGGGCTGCGAACGCCGCGTGGTGTACGACCTGATCAACGTGATCCAGGGCGAGGCCAACCTGAGCCAGGCGCTCATCAAGGACAAGCAGTGCGACAACCTGTTCGTGCTGGCCGCCTCGCAGACGCGCGACAAGGAAGCCCTGTCGCAGGACGGCGTGGAGAAGGTGCTGACCGACCTGGCCGCCATGGACTTCGACTACATCGTCTGCGACTCCCCCGCGGGCATCGAGACCGGCGCCATGATGGCGATGCACTTCGCCGACGAGGCGCTGATCGTCACCAACCCCGAAGTCTCTTCGGTGCGCGACTCGGACCGCATCCTGGGCATGCTCAGCAGCAAGACCAAGCGCGCCAAGGACGGCGGCGAGCCGATCAAGGAGCACCTGCTGATCACCCGCTACAACCCGAACCGCGTGGCCGGCGGCCAGATGCTCTCGCTGGAAGACATCCAGGACATCCTGCGCATCAAGCTGATCGGCGTGATCCCCGAGTCGGAAAGCGTGCTGCACGCCTCCAACCAGGGCGTGCCCGCCATCCACGACAAGGACACCGACGTGGCCCAGGCGTACAGCGACGTGGTCGCGCGCTTCCTTGGCGAAGACAAGCCGATGCGCTTCGTCGAAGCCGAGAAGCCGGGCTTCTTCAAACGGATTTTCGGGAGCAAGTAGGCATGTCGTTTCTTTCGTTCCTGCTTGGTGAGAAGAAGAAGACTGCGAGCGTCGCCAAGGAGCGCCTGCAGATCATCCTCGCTCACGAGCGCTCCAGCCTCAGCGGCAAGAAGCGCCCCGATTACCTGCCCGAGCTCCAGCGCGAGCTGGTGGCGGTGATTTCCAAGTACGTGTCGATCAACGCCGACGACATCAAGGTGCACCTGGAAACCCAGGACAACCTCGAAGTGCTGGACATCAAGATCGAACTGCCCGATCCGGTTCCGGCGCGCTGAGCGCCAGAGCCCCGATCAACCGGCTCACGCCGGTTGGTCCGGGGCCGCAGCGGGCAGCGCCTCCAGCCGCTGCGTCCACGCGCGGGCCTTGTCCTCGTCGAAGAGCGGACTTTCGCGGTCGCCGTAGAACTGCGCCGCCAGAGATTCCACGCAGGCGCGCTGGCTCTCCAGGTTCTCTTCGCAGTCATCGAGCGCGGCGCCGGTGAGCAGCCAGCGCTCTGCGGCCGCAGCATCTTCCGACGCGCCCTGACCCTGCATGCGCATCCAGCCCAGCTCGTAGCAGGCCCAGCCCTGCTGGCGTTTTGTGCTGTCTTCCGCCACCTTCTGCAGCGCATAGAGGGCTTCGGCGTACAGCACGTTCACTTCCGCTTCTCCCTGACCCTGTTCAGCCAGCGCCCCTGCGTGCAGGCACAGCGTGCGACCGAGCTGCATCGTGGCGCTGACGTCGCCGGCTTCGTGGCCGCGGCGGAAGTAGCCGATCGCCCGCGCCAGGTCGGGCTCCCCGGGTTCGCCGAGCTTGTGCGCCAGGCCGAGGTTGTAGAGCGCCATCGTGTTGTTGTGCTCGGCGGCCCGTTCGTAGTGCCGCACGCCGCCTTCCAGGTCGCGCTCGCCCCCCTCGCCTTCGCTCAGCATGTAGCCGAGATGGGCGTGCGTGGCGGCGTCGTCCTCGCCGCCATGGGCGATGGCGTGGAGCAGCCATGCGCGCGCCAAGGCGGGTTCGGCGCCGAGGCCGGCCGTGTCCCAGCGCAGCATCTTCGAGAGCTCGCACATCGCCACGGGCAGGCCGTCGGGTGACGCGGTGGCGGGGGCGTCGCCGGGCTCGCGCACGCCGGCGGCGCGTGCCATCCAGCGCAGGGCTTCGCGCGGGTCGGCCTCGATGCCCTCGCCGTCGCGCAGGTGGCAGGCCAGCTCGTAGGCGGCCCGCAGGTCGCCGGCGGCATGGCGCGCGGCCATGTGCTCGGCGTGCGCCTGCTCGCGGCCGTCGGCGTGCAGCCAGACGTACAGGCCGGTGTCGTTGCGCGCGGCCTGCACCGGCTCGCCCGCGCTCCAGCGCTTGCACAGCGCCGAGCGGACCGCGACGGCCATCCAGCCGTCGGCGACCGACAACGCGGCCGTGATCCACGGGTAGGCCTGCGGGTGCAGCACGGCGCCGTCGACGCGCAGCACGCCCACGGCGAGTTGCCCCTTCTCGACCTTCGCGGCGCGCGGCACCGGATCGGCGACCAGCCAGCCGATGTCCTGCGTGCCCCAGGCCAGCGGCTGCAGCGTGCGGTGCCGGCACGGCACCAGCTCGCGGCCGGCGGCCACGTCGTAGATGCCGCGCAGCCACGGCGCGTTCTTCGCCGTGCGCCCGCCCTTGGACGCCACGCGCACCAGGTCGCGCCGGACCATGGCGTGCGCGCGCTCTTCGCCGGTCAGCGGCTCCAGGGTCTCGAAGCGGCCGTAGTCGAAGGGCACGAGCACGCGGCCCTGCCCATCGACGAGGCCGCACAGGCCGTCGGCGCGTTCCACGGCAAAGCGCTTCGGCCGGGCCGGGGTGCCGCGCTCGTTCGACGGATCGTTGTCTTCGCTCGTCAGGACCTCCATCGGGTATTCCTCGAGCAGGTCGATCTGTTCGTACACCGGCTCGATCGCGACGCGGCCTTGCGCGTCGAGCAGCCCGCTCTTGCCGTCGCGCTTGGCGTCGAAGCCCTCCCAGTCGTGGCGCCACTGCAGGCTTTCGAAATGCGGCGGCACGGCCCAGTCGCCGTCCGCGCGCACCAGCCCCCAGCCGCCCTCGTCGCCGCGCGCGGGCGCGAGGCCGAAGGGCGTGAAGTCTTCGGCTTCTTCGAACCGGGGCGCAATCGTCCATTGGCCCTGCAGGTCGACGTACCCGATGCGCTCGCCCACGCGGGCGCGCACCCGGCCTTCGACAAAGCTCCAGACCTCGTCGACCGAGGGCGGGAGCAGCCAGCTGCCGTCGGTGCGCAGCAGGCCGACGTGGTCGCCGACCAGCGCCGTGGCGATGTCGTCCTCGAAGGCCCAGACCTCGTCGAGCTGCGGTTCGAGCAGCACGCGCGGCGCCTCGGCGTCGGCATGCAGCAGGCCGGAGCGCTCGCCTTGCGAGATCCAGAGCAGGCGCGGATCATCCGCACCGGCGTAGCGGATGTCGTCCCACGCGGGCTCGACCACGGTGGTGCGCTGGCTGCGCCCGTCGTCGTCGTACACCACGCGCATCACGCCCCAGCGGCCGTCGACCTCGAAGCGCCAGAGGTCCTCGCCCAGGTGGTTGTCGTAGTCGGGGCGCTCGCCGTCGTCTTCGTCTTCTTCCTCGGGCTCGAAGTCGGCAAAGCGCTCGTCGCGCGGCGCCTCGTAGCCGTCGAAGTACGGATGCGACAGGCTGCCGAAGCCGAACTGCCAGGCCCAGGCCTCCCAGTCGGCGAAACGTTGGACGCCGAGTGCCGCGTCGACGCCCGGGTGGTTGCCGCCGTCGATGCAGCGCTGCACCTCGGCCCACAGTTCATTGCACTCGCGGCGGTTGCGTTCGATGAAGCCCTCGCCTTCCGTGTCTCCGCCCAGCCAGGACAGTTCGTCGAGGTTGGCGGAAAAGCGCGGCGCGCTGTCGTCCGGCGTCTCGTCGATCAGTTCGGCCAGGTGCAGCGCCACGGCCTCGAACTGCAGCGCGATCTGCGGCAGCGTGTGCAGCATCGGGTGCCGTTCGACAAAGGCGTGCAGCTGCCGGATGCGCGCGAGCGCGGCGTGCGCGTCGCTGGCGAGGTTGTCGGTGCCCGCATCGCCGAAGACGCGCTGGTGGTCGATGGCGTCGCCGGCCGCGCCATCGGCCAGCAGGAGCTGCCAGAGCACGGGGAAGTTGTTGTTGGCTTCGGCGATTTCGTCGGCCGATGCTTCTTCGGTGTCGGGAAGACTGTGTTCGAGATAGAGCCAGGAACGATTGCCCATGTGTGGTCGGTGCGTGTGTCGTCCATGGCGAAGGCCATGGGTGGCGCCCAGTTTAGGGGCGCCGTTTCACGCGCACGTGACCGCCGGCCGCTACGCCAGGAACTGCGTGACCTGCGCGAGCACGGCCTGCTCCTTGAGGATGCGGCGATGGCCCCAGCCCTGCGTGGGAAAGAGCCGCGCACCGGCGATCGCATCGCGAAAGGCCTCGGCATCGGCGAAGCGGTTCACGCGGTCGTCGCGGTCATGCACGATGAGCGTGGGCTGCGCGATGCGCGGGCCCACGGCGGCGGGCTCCAGCTGCTGCATCAGGATGCCCTCACGCGCCTCGATCAGGCGCTGCATGCCCGCGCGCGTGCGCTCGCTGAGGCCGAACACCTGCGCGAAGTAGCGCGTGTACTCGCGCGGCGAGGCCGGCGGTGCCAGCAGCACCAGCCGCTGCGCCGGCAGCCCGCGCCCCGCCGCATAGGCCAGCGCATTGGCCCCCAGCGAATGCGCGACCGCCGCGCGCAGCACGTGCCCGTCGGCGCCGAGCCGCGCCGCCACGTAGTCGATGGCGCGCGCGAACTGCGGCAGGTTGCTGGCCGTGCCCGCGCTGCGGCCGTGGGCCGGCATCTCCAGCAGCACGGGCCGCAGGCCTTGCGCAGCGACGGCCTGTGCCAGCGGCAGCATCTGGCCCGCGTGGCCGCCCCAGCCGTGCACCAGCAGCACGACCGGTGCCGACTCGGCGCCCGAGTCCTGCGCGGCCAGGTGGTAGATGCCGAGGTTGGCGTCTTCGAAGGACCAGGCCTCGCGGCGCCAGTCGGCACCGGGCTGCTGGCCGCGGTGCAGCCATTTGGGCGGCAGCGGCGTGCCGAACACGCGGTAGGCCGCGCGCACGCCGAGGGCAGGCCACAGGCGCTGCGAGGCGCCGAGGCCGAAGCGCATCGCGCGCATCAGCGGGCTGGCGCTGTAGTAGCCCACGGGGGCTGTGGTGGTGCTGGTGGTGGTCATGGGGAAGGCTTTCGTTCAGGGGCTCAGTACCAGACCCAGTCCTGGTTGCTGCGCGGCAGGCTGCGCAGCGTGTCCTGCACGCCGCGCACACCGAGGAGGACCGCGTAGGCGGCGAGAAAGAGGGCAATGATCAGCATGGTGCTTCTCCTTTTTTATCGCACGGTAGTGCGAAATTAAGGCAAACGAAGAGGCGGTGGCCGTCGTCTGCGGGTGCGCCTCAGGCGCGGTAGCTGGAAAGAAGGCGCTGCCAGGTCTGGCCCGCGCGCTCGGCCGCATGCCCGTCGCGCAGGAAGCGCGCGTCGTGCAGCTGGTTCATCATGATTCCGTTGATCTCGCTCACGAGCTGGGCCGGATCGGTGTCGGCCTGGAGCTCGCCGGTCTCGACCGCCTGCAACACCGTGCGGCGCAGCGCGGCACGCCAGCGCGTGATCTCGTCGAACAGCAGGTCGCGCAGCTCGCCTTCGCGGTCATCGAACTCGAAGGCGCCGGCCACGTAGAGGCAGCCGTTCTGCGCTTCGACGTCGCGCGTGCGGGCGATCCAGCGCGCGACGATGTCGTTCAGGCGGGGCAGGCCCTTGGGCTTCTGCATGGCGGGCACGAACACCTCGGCCAGGAAGCCGCGGCCGTACTCCTCGATGACGGCCTTCTGCAGCGCCTCGCGCGACCCCACGCGCGAGAACACGCCGCTCTTGGACAGCCCCAGCCGGCTCGCCACGGCCTGCAGCGAGATCGCCTCCAGCCCTTCGGCCAGCGCGAGATGCATCGCCGCGCCGACGATGGCGGCACGGGTGAGTTCGCTTTTCTGGGTCTTGGCGTCCATGTGGCGAACTTTAGCACAGTCGTGCGAAATATCAACTTCCCCACGCAGAGGGGCCTCATAGATGTTTTGCTCATGTGGAACCAACAAACGCATCGTTCCCCGCATAAGCACTTCTGCCGAGAATCGCCGGTCGGCCCCGACCCGGGGTCCGGACCTCTTTTCACCTCCTGCGCGCCCGATGAACTTTCAACAACTGCGCTCGGTACGCGAGGCCGTTCGTTGCGGCTTCAACCTGACCGAGGTCGCCCACACCCTTCACACCTCGCAGCCCGGCGTGAGCCGGCAGATCCGCGAACTTGAGGAAGAACTCGGCATCGAGCTCTTCGTGCGGGCCGGCAAGCGGCTCACGGGCCTCACCGAGCCCGGCGGCCACGTGCTGCCGATCATCGAGCGCATGCTGATGGAAAGCAGCAACCTCAAGCACGCGGGCCAGGAGTTCGTGGCGCAGCAAAGCGGCCTGCTCTCGGTGGCGGCCACGCACTCGCAGGCGCGCTATGCGATGCCGGTGGCGGTGCAGGAATTCCGCGCGCAGTTCCCGAACGTGAAACTGCACCTGCACCAGGGCTCGCCCAAGCAGATCGCGCAGATGCTGCTCGACGGCGAGGCCGACGTGGGCATTGCCACCGAGGCGCTGGGCGACTACCCGCAGCTGGTCGCCCTGCCCTGCTACCGCTGGACGCACTCGGTGATCGTGCCGCCAGGGCACCCGCTGCTCGACGCGCCGCTCACGCTGGAGGCGCTCACGCAGCACCCGCTGATCACCTACGACACGGGCTTCACGGGCCGCTCGCGCATCGACGAGGCCTTTGAACAGCGCGGCCTGCAGCCCAACATCGTGCTGGCCGCGATGGACGCCGACGTCATCAAGACGTATGTGCAGCTGGGCCTGGGCGTGGGCATCGTCGCCGGCGTGGCCTACGAGGCCGAGCGCGACACGCAGCTGCGCGCGCTCGATGCGGGGCGACTGTTCGGCATCAACCTCACCAAGCTCGCGGTGCGGCGCGGCACCTACCTGCGCAAATATGTCTACGCGTTCATCGAGTCGTTTGCGCCGACATTGACGCGCGCGATTGTCGAGAAGGCCTTGGGCGACGAGGTCAAGGTGTCTCACTACGAGATTTAGCTCAAGCGCAACGAAATCGACACTTCCGGCTCCAGGGTTGAAAAGAATGCGCGCAGCTTCACACAAGCGGCGTACATTCGGGTTAATTCCTTGGCTTCCGGAACGGATCAGCAATGGCATCGACTTCGCAGCAGCAGCAGCAACTACAGGCCACCCGGGCCGCCCAAAAGGCGGCCGATGCAGCGGAGAAGCGCGAACGCCTGAAACGTGCCCTGCCCGCCACGGTCGAGCTGCTGCAAAGCCGCCAGGCCGATCGCATCGACGATCGCGACATCGACGCCTACGTCGATCTCAACTGGCTCGAATGGCATGGCGGCGGTTTGCGCCTCACCATCACCGGGCGCAACGTGTGCGCCCAGTCGGCCGCCACCGCGGTGGCCTGACAAGCCCCTCTCCCAGTTCCCCAAAGAAAAACCGCCACAGTCTCCTGTGGCGGTTTTTGCATGTGCGCGGTGCGAGCGCAGTGCGAAGGCTTACTGACCCGCGATGATCTGCGCGATGAGGCCGGTGGCAATGGCTGCGAGCACGTAGTCGCCACCCACGCCCACCCACTGGTAGCCGCGCGGCGGCTGCTGCAGGCGGTAGGCGCGCCAGTCGTTCACCACGTAGTTGCGGCCCCGGTACTCGGTCGGCACGCGGCCACCGCGGCGCCACTCGGTGTGCGGCTGCGGGAAGCCCCGGCGGTCGAACTGGCGGCCGTCGCGGAAGTCCTGGTCGCCGCGGTAGCCGGCGTGAGGGCCGCGATGCCCGCGATGGTCGTCGCGCTGGTCATAACGACCGCCGCCAGGACGGTGGTCATCGCGCTGCTCGTAGCGGCCGCCGCCCGGGCGGTGGTCGTCGCCCCGGCGATCTTGCGCCAGCGCGCTGCCTGCCGCCAGGGACATTGCGAGCGCCGCAACGGCGGCAGTGGTCAGGCGCTTGGTACGGAAGATCATCTGGAACTCCTTTTGTGTGTCTGTGATGACGCCTCCATTCTGGGCAGCGCATGTGTCTGCTTCGGGTGCGTCAGGTCACCGTCAGATGAAATCCGGTAAGCGCAGGTATCTCCACGGCGTGTTGTCCTGCACGCGCGTGACGGACTTCACGCGGGCGCATAGCGGTTCACCACCATGCCGCAGTCGTAGGCCCTCGATCCGAGCAGGCGCAGCGCGTGGCCATGGCGCGTGTCGTGGAACACCGAGCGGCCCGCGCCGACGGCCGTGGGGTTCACGAAGAACTGGAACTCGTCGACCAGCCCTGCCGATGTGAGCGACGACGCAAAGCCGACACCTCCGATGGTCAAGATGTCTTTGCCCGGCTCGCGCTTGAGCGCATTCACCTCGTCGGCCATGGCGCCGCGTGCGATGTCGGTGCGCTCCCAGCGCGAGGCCTGCAGTTTGTTCGTGAGCACCACCTTGCGTGCGTCAATGACCCGCTGGGCAAAGGCGTAGTCGGGGTTCGCAGGAAAGCGCGTCGCGGCGCGGCCCCAGTGCTCGAGGTAGCCCTCCTCGATGATCTTGCGGCTCAGCAGGATCGTGTCGACGCCCGCGAACGCGGCGTTGAAGTCGCGCCTGAGCGCCGCATCCCAGCGCCACCGGTCGCCCCAGCCCCACAGCTGCCAGTCGATGTCGCCGTTGGCCGGCGACACGAACCCGTCGACCGACATCTGCATTTGCACGATGAGCTTTCGCATCGGCGTCTCCTTGAGGTCGCTTGCGCAAACCGATCTAGAAATGCAAGCAGTTTCAGTATTCTCAAACCGATGCGAAAATGCAAGCAGTTTCTTGAACCCGCGGAATCCCGATGGCCATCCAGCAGAAGTCCCTGTGCCCGATCAACCTCGCGCTCGAAGTCGTCGGCGACCGCTGGAGCCTGCTGATCGTTCGCGACCTGATGTTTGCGGACAAGCGGCACTTCCGCGAGTTCCTGCAGTCCGAGGAAGGCATCTCCTCGAACATCCTCACGGAGCGGCTGAACACGCTGGTCGAACACGGCGTGCTCAGCAAGACCGACGACCCCACGCACAAGCAGAAGGCGCTCTACAGCCTCACGCCCGTGGGCATCGACCTGCTGCCGGTGATCACGCAGCTCGGCATCTGGGGGCGCAAGCACCGGCCGGTGACGGCCGAGAGCGGCGCGCCCGCGGCCGCGCTGGAAAAGGGCGGGCCGGCGCTGCAGAAGAAGATGCGCGCCGCGCTGCGCAAGGCACACCTGGGCGGCAGGTAAGGCGTTACCCGCCCACCGTGCTGTTCGCCGCGTCGGCGCGCACGCGGCCCTGCGCCTCCAGCGCGTCCACCGGCGGCAGGTCGAGTTCGATCCACGCGCCGTGCGCGCGTGCGAGGTCGAAGGTGCCGGTCGATTGCGGCCGGTCGGTGTGCAGCACCAGCGCATAGGGGCCCTCGCCGCGCACGGCGAGGCGCTGTGCGAGCGCGTCGCCGCCCAGCTCCGCCGCCGGGGCACGGTCGCGCGGCGACGACAGCACGAGCACGCTGCTGCCCAGGGCGATCACGGCCACGCGCACCTGGCTGGCAGGCACGGCCACGGGTTCGCCGATGTGCGTGCTCGTGTCGTCGGAGACCGTGCCCAGCAAGGCGCGGTAGCGCGCCAGCGTGGCGTCGAGGTCACGCACGGCGATGGCCAGGCTGGCCACGCCGAGCACGCCGTTGGGATGCACGCGCGCGGCGCCCTCGGGCACGCGCAGGGCGCGCCGCGTGAGGTCGCCGCACAGGAACGGCAGGTCGGCCGACGGGGCGCGCGCGGTCTGCCAGCGCAGGTGTTCGCCGTCGGGGCGCACGCGCCCGCCGTCGAGCGGGCCTTCGAGCACGAGGCCGCGCGCTTTCGCGTCGGCCACGGTGACGGCCGTGTCGCGCGGCAACAGCGCGAAGTCGACGATGCCTTCGCCGTGCCGCTGCAGCAGTTGCCACCAGCGCTCGGCGGGCGCGGGTTCGCGCCACGCGATGAGTTCGAAGTAGCTGCCGTCGCTGAACACGACGAGCGCGTTGTGCGTGCTGCGGCCCGGATGGTCGCCGCCGCGCAGCACGTGGAAGCCGAGCGCGGCGTAGTCGGCGATGGCGCGTTCGAGGTCGTGCACGGCGATCACGACGTGGTCGAGGGTCAGGGGCATGGTGAAGGTCTTCCTCGCGGCAAAGGGGTCGTCGTCAGGAGGCGGTGCGGGCGGCGCCCTCGCCGCCCAGGTAGGCGTCGCGGATGCGCGCGTCGGCCAGCAGCGCGCGCGCCGGGCCCGAGAGCACGATGCGGCCCGTCTGCAGCACGTAGCCGTGGTGCGCGATCTGCAGCGCGAGGCTGGCGTTCTGCTCGACCATGAAGACCGAGACGCCCTGCGCGTTGATGCGCGCGATGAGCTCGAGCACCTTGTCGACGTACAGCGGCGACAGGCCCATGGTGGGCTCGTCCATGCACAGCAGCTGCGGCCGGCCCATGAGCGCGCGCGCCATGGCCACCATCTGCTGCTCGCCGCCCGAGAGCGTGCCGGCCAGGAAGCCCAGGCGCTGCGCCACGCGCGGGAACAGCTCGAGCATGCGTTCCAGGTCGTCGGCCACGGCCGCGCGGTCGCGGCGCGCATAGGCGCCCATGAGCAGGTTCTCGCGCACGGTCATCGCGGGGAACAGGCGGCGTGCCTCGGGCACCGAGCCGATGCCCTTGCGGATGATCTGCGGCGTGCTCAGGTCGAGCGTCGATTCGCCGTTGAAGCGGACCTCGCCCGAGCGCGGCTTGAGCAGGCCGAGCACGATCTTCATCGTGGTCGACTTGCCGCTGGCGTTGCCGCCGAGCAGGCTGACGATCTGGCCCTTGCGCACCTCGATGTCGAGATCGAAGTGCGCCTGCACGGGGCCGTAGAAGCTGTTGACCTTCTGGAGCTGCAGCAGGGGCGCAACCGCACTCGCCGGCGCCTGCGTGACGGCGCGTTCAGGCAGATCGTCGTTTCTCCCCTCTCCCCAGAGGGACGAAGGCGACAGGCCGGTGCGGGCAACGGTGGCGATCATGCGGGCACCGCTTCTTCCTGCGCTTCGCCGACCTGCCGATGGCCGAGGTAGGCCTCGATCACCGCGGGGTCGTTACGCACCGCGTCCGGCAGGCCTTCGGCGATCTTGCGGCCGTCGTCGAGCACGGCCACGCGGTCGGACAGCTGCATCACGAGGTCGAGCTTGTGCTCGATCAGCAGGATGGTCTGGCGGCGCGCCTTGAGGCCGCGAATGATCTCCAGCATCTCGGCCGTCTCGCTCTCGTTCATGCCGGCCGTGGGCTCGTCGAGCAGCAGCAGGCGCGGCCGCAGCGCGAGGGCACGCGCGATCTCCACGCGGCGGCGGTTGGCATACGAGAGGCTGTAGGCCGGATGGTCGGTGCGCGGCGTGAGGCGTTCGCCGAAGAGCGCGATGATCTCGCGCGCCTCGTCGCGCAGCGCTTCTTCCTCGCGCCGCACCGCCCCTGGCTGCACCAGCGCAAGCGCCAGCTCGGCCAGCGCCCCGAGGCCCGGCACGCCGCCCACGCGCGGTTTCACGGCGCGCAGCCGCGTGTGCGCGCCGACCAGCACGTTGTCGAGCACCGAGAGGTTCGCGAACACGCGCCCGTGCTGAAAGGTGCGCGCCAGGCCGCGCTGTGCGAGCTGCTGCGCGGGCAGGCCGGTGATGTCTTGGCCGTCGAAGCGCACCTGCCCGGCATCGGGCTTGTCGAGGCCGGTGACGAGGTTGAACAGCGTGGTCTTGCCCGCGCCGTTCGGGCCGATCACGCTCAGCAGTTCGCCCTCGCCCACCTGCAGGTCGACGGCGTTGACGGCCGTGAGCCCGCCGAAGCGGCGCACGAGGCCGCGGACCTCAAGCAGCGACGGCATCGGCGACCTTCGCCTTCGAGTTCACGAGCTTCACCTCGGCGCGAATGGCCTGCGGGTTGCGCAGCAGATTGAGGATGGGGCAGTTGCGCTCCACCGCCTCGAACAGCGCATCGATCTCCTCGCGGCTCGCGGGCGAATCGATGTGCACGGTGTAGCCGATCTCGTGCGGCCAGATCGGCGTCTGCTCGTGGCCCGGCTTGCCGCCGCGCGGATCGATGACGCCGGTCACCTCGACCTCGAGGCTTTCGAGCGGCACCTGCCGTTCGGCCGCCTGGATCAGGAAGATGTGCGTCACGCAGGTGCCGAGCACGCCCAGCTGCAGCTCGGGCGAACTCGGGCCGAGGTTGTAGCCCGCGAAGTCGGGCGGGCTGTCGCTGATGACCTGGTGCTCGCGGATGCGCAGGCGGCGCACACCGCTGCGGCCTTCGGCGCGCACGCTGGCCTTGAGCTGCGAGGGCTGTGCGGTGCCGGCCGCGACCGCGGCGTTGCGCGCCAGCACGGCGGCGCGTTTCTCGGCGAGGTAGTCGTTGAGGTGGCTCATGGTGTTTGGTGGTTCTTTCAGACGGTGCCGAGCAGGCCTTGGGGACGGAAGCGGATCAGGAGCAGGAGCGCGACGCCGTAGATCAGCATCCGGTACTCGGCCGTCACGCGGAACAGCTCGGGCAGGCTCACGAGCGCGACCGCACCCAGCAGTGCGCCGCTGATGTTCCCGAGCCCGCCGAGGATCACCATCGTGAGCGCGAGGATCGAGATCTGCGAGCCGAAGGTCTCGTGGTTGATGTACGAGTACATGTGCGCGGTGAAGGCGCCGCTCACGCCCGCCGCGAAGCCGCCGAAGCCGAAGGCCAGCGCCTTGTAGCGGTCGGGGCTCACGCCGTAGGCGCGCGCGGCGACCTCGTCTTCGCGCACGGCGCGGAAGGTGCGGCCCAAGTGCGAGCGCAAGAGGCGCCACTGCAGGAGGGCCAGCAGCACCAGCGCACCGAACGAGGCCCAGTAGATCGCCTCGTTCGACGACGCATCGCGCCCGAACAGCGACAGCGGCGGAATGCCCGAGACGCCGATGGGCCCGCGCGTGAGGCTTTCCCAGTTGAGGATGGTGAGCGCCACGATCTCGCCGATGCCCAGCGTGGCGATCGACACGTAGTGCCCGCGCAGCCGGAAGGCCGGGAAGATCAGCGCCGTGCCGATCAGCGAGGTGAGCACGCCCGCGGCCACGATGCCCGTGCCCACGGGCAGGTGCAGGTCGAGCACCAGCAGCGACGAGGCGTACGCGCCGATGGCCAGCAGCCCCGCGTGGCCCAGCGAGATCTGGCCGATGGTGCCGGCCACCAGCGTGAGGCTCAGTGCGAGCGCACCGTAGAGCCACGCGTTGGTGAGCGTCTGCAGCACATAGGGCGACGGATCGAACAGCGGCAACAGCACGGCCGCGGCGAACAGCGCGAGCAACACGCGCGGCGGCACGCGCCACGGCTTGCTCGGTGCGATGAAGGTGCCGGTGAGCGGCTCGGGCGGCAGCACACGCTTGCGGCCGAACAAGCCATTGGGCTTCCACACCAGAATGACCAGCAGCAACGCAAAGGCAAAGAGGTTGCGGTACGGCGTGCCGAGAATCGCCACGCCGTAGCTTTCGATGAGACCCAGCAGCAGGCTGCCGACGATGGCGCCCGGCACGTTGCCCACGCCGCCGACCACCGTGGCCACCACGCCCTTGAGCGTGGCCTGGAAGCTCATCGCCGGGCTGATGTTGTTGTAGTACATGCCCACCAGCAGGCCCGAGAGTCCGCCCAGTGCGGCCGCGATGGCGAACACGGTCTGGTTCACGCGGTTCACGTCCACGCCCATCTGCTGCGCGGCGTCGCGGTCCTGCGCGGTGGCGCGCACGGCCCAGCCCAGCTTCGTGAAACGCAGGAAGCCGAACAGCACGGCCGCGCTCGCGATGCCGATGCCCGCGATCAAGAGGTCGAGCGCGCCGATGGTGCCGGTGCCGATCTGCAGGCGCCAGTCGGGCAGCTGCGTGGGCAGCGCGCGCGGGTCGGGGCTGAACACCAGCTGCACGAGGATGTCGAGCACGAAGCTGATGCCGATGGTGGCCAGGAGCGGCGCGATGCGCGCGGCGCCTTGCAATGGCCGCAGCCCGACGCGCTCGATGAGCATGCCGAGCGCGCCCGAGCCCAGCACCACCAGCACTATGGTGACCGGCAACGGCGTATGCAGGTAGGTGATGCTCGCCCAGCCGATGTACGCGCCCACGGTGTAGACCGAGCCGTGCGCGAAGTTGATGAGGTGCGAGACGCCGAAGATCAGCGCGAGCCCGACCGCCAGCAACGCATAGATGTTGCCGATGATCAGGCCGTTGACCGTGTGGTCGAAGAAGGAGGTGAAGCTCATCTACTTGGCCGATGCCAGCGCCGCCGCCTTCTCGTCGATCTGCGCCCACTTGCCGTCCTTCACCACCAGGTTGACGCTCTTCACGCCGATCACGCGGCGCGTCTGCGCATCGAAGGTGGCCTTGCCGAAGATGACGCTGGGCACGTCCTTGATCTTGTAAAACGCGTCGCGCACGGCCTTGCGGTCGGCCTTGGGGCCCGCCTCGCGCAGCGCGGCGGCGGCGTACACCACGGCGTCGTAGGCATAGGCATTGAAGGCGTCGGGCTCCTTGCTGTACTTGGCACGGAAGCTCTTCACGAAGGCCTGCACTTCGGTGCGCGGCTCCTCGGGGAAGAAGGCGGTGTTGGTGTGGATGCCGTTCACGGCCGCGCCGCCGAGCTCGATGAACTTGGGCGAGTAGACCGAGCCCACGGCGGCGATGGGCTGCTTCAGGCCCACGCTGCGCACCTGGCCCGCGATGAGCGCGCCGTCGGGGTAGTACGAGATGAGCACCACACCGTCGGGGTTGGCGTCGCGCACGCGCACCAGGGTCGAGCGGAAATCTTTCTCGTCGGGCTGGTAGCCCTCGGCAATGGCCAGCTGCGCGCCGCGCTCCTGCGCGGCCTTCACGAGCACGTCCTTGCTGGTGCGGCCCCAGTCGGTGTTCAGGAACAGCACGGCGATGCGCTTGAAGCCCAGCGTCTTCACGGCCAAGTCGGCCAGCAGCGGCTGTGCGTCGGCCTGGCTGATCGACGGGCTCCAGATGTAGTCGCCGCCCTTGGTGAAGTCGGGGTGCGAGTTGGTGAAGCCCAGCTGCACGAGGCCCGCGCGCTGGTAGATGGGCGAGGCGGCCATCGAGGCGGGGCTGGAGAAGTCGCCGAGTTCGATGAGCACGCGCTTGTCGTTCACGAGCTTCTGCGCGATGGCGACGGACTGGCGCGGGTCGCTCTGGCTGTCCTCGAAGTTGTAGGCCAGCGGCCGGCCGTGGATGCCGCCCTGCGCGTTGACGTGCTCCAGCGCGAGGTCGAAGCCGGCCTTCCACTGCGCGCCGTACTGCGCGTTCTGTCCGGTGAGCGGACCGCTCACGCCGAACCACACGGGCTCGCCGCTGGCGGGTGCGGCCCAGGCCGCGAGCGGCGCGGCCAGCAAGGCGGCGGACAGTGCGACCGCATGGCGCAGGAAACGATGGCGGGTGAACAGCGGCGGCATGGGGCGGACCTCGGTGGCAGTGAAGGGATGTGCAGGGCCGCGATTCTTCGCCGCTGTCCCGGCGCCGGGAAGGAACGAAAACGGAGAGGCTTATGCGCTTTCCGAGCAAGCGAAGGGGCAAGCGCCAACGGCCGCACGGCCTCGTTTAAGCTGCGCGCCACATGAAGCGACGCCACCTCCTCCAGATGCTCGCCGGCGTGCCGGCCACCGCCCTGCTGCTCTCCGCGTGCGGCAAACGAAAGGCCTCAGCCAATGCGTTGAAGCCCGATGCCCGCGTGCTGGCGCTGGGCGACAGCCTGACCTTCGGCTACGGCGCATCGCCCGAGACGGCGTGGCCCGCAAAGCTGGGCGAGCTCACGGGCTGGCAGGTCGAGAACGCGGGCGTCAACGGCGACACCTCGGCGGGTGCGCTGGAACGCCTGCCCGCGCTGCTGTCCGCCGGCAGCTACGACGCGATCCTGATCGGCATCGGCGGCAACGACATGCTGCGCGGCGTGTCGCCCGCCAGCACGCGCGAGAACCTTGCGGCATTGATCGAGCAGGCGCGCGCGCACACGTCGCATGTGGCGGTGCTGGCCACGCCGGCGCCCGATGCGATGCGCGCGGTGGTCGGCTCGCTCAGCGATGCGCCGTTCTACGAAGAGGTCGCGAAGTCGGGGCAGGCGTTGCTGGTCGCCGGTGTGTATTCGAGCGTGCTGTCGGACGCGGCCCTGCGCTCGGACCGCATCCATGCGAACGCGAAGGGCTACGCCCAGGTGGCGCAGCAGTTGGCCGAGCAGCTCAAGGCTGCGGGCTGGCGCTGAGGCCTGTGGCGCGGTCGTCGGCGTGCATCGGCGCGCGTGCCGTGGCGCCGCGCACTGGCAGGCTCTCGAGCACGCCGAACAGCAGCTCCATCGCGGTGAAGCCGAGGATGATCAGGCTGGCGCCCTGCGTCACGGCGTAGACCTGCCAGGTCGCGAACAGGAAGCGCGCCACGGCGTCGTAGCGGCCATAGCGCAGGCGCGGATCGCGGATGCGCAGCACGGCCCAGACGGTGACCACGGAGCCGAGCAGGTTGGCCATCAGCATGTGCACGGGGTCGAAGGCCGGAAAACTGCCTGGCAGCTGCAGCGTCTGGATGGTCCACAGCAGCAGGGTGTGCACTGCGGCGAAGGTCCACGGGGTGGCGAAGCCGATGGTCACGACGAGGTCGTACCAGGCGCTGGCGCGGACGATGCGTTGGTAGGTGGGAAGCGCGATCATGAAGAAGAGCCCTGCAGGAGTGAAGAAGCCCCGGAAGCTAAAGCCTCGGGTACGCTCCAGGGTCAAGCACATTCTTCGGCGAAGGAACCACGACCATGCAGATCGGCCAGCTGGCTTCGGCGACGGGCTTGAGCCGCGACACGCTGCGTTTCTACGAAGAGCGCGGCCTGATCCGCGCGCAACGCGGCAGCAACGGCTACCGGGTCTATGCGAAGGAAACCGTGCAGATGGTGGGCTACATCCGCACCGCGCAGAAGCTCGGCTTCAGCCTCCACGAGATCGGCGACAACCTGCCCGCGGTATGGGAGTCGGCGGCGCCCGACGATGCCATCGCGGCGCTGCTGGCCGACAAGGTCGCGGTCATCGACCAGAAGATCGCCGAGCTGAATGCGCTGCGGCAAGACCTGCTGGCGCGCGTACCCGCCGGCTGTCCGATGGCTCAGGCGGCCTGCGCGCGCAACAGGTCGACGTAGGCGCCCTGCACCAGCTGGTCTTCAGCGACGCCGAGCCGGGCCATGAGTGCATGGGCTTCGGCCACGCCGGCGTCGGCGGGCTCGCCATCTTGCAGCACCACTTCGAGTTCGAGAAATTCACCGAGGCCTTCGACGCGGTCGAGGTGCACGCGCGTGCGGCCCACGAGGAACAGACGGCGCTGCTTGCGCACGCGGCCAGCCTGGCCCCAGGCGAGCGTGAGCGATTCGCGCAGCGCGTCGGGCGTGGTGGTGGGCGTGATCAGGTAGAACGATTCCTTCGGGCCGGTGCTGTCGGCGCGGCGGTAGAAGATGAGTTCGGCGCGGTCGGGCGCGAAGGTGCGCAGCTTGAGGCGGTCGGCGCTGTGCTCGCAGCGGAAGAAGGTGTCGTCTTGCGCGATCTCGATGGGGCCCTGGTCGGCGAGCGTTGCGACGATTTTTGCGATGCGGTCCACACTGTCGATGCGGGCCTTGATCTCTATGTTTCTTGCCATGTCTGTGGACTTTCCTTTCGGTGGGTTCGGGGCGCGTGCACAGGCCACCGGGTACTTCCCTCCGCGAATGTCCCCCGGCCTTCGGCCTCCTCCTTGATTTCGCTGCGGGAAGCACCCAGTGTCCTGCGCACGATGGGCGCGGTCGTTGTGTGGCCGATCAACGGCTGCACTGCCCAACGCTCACACCGACGGGGTGCCTTGCGCAGCGAAATTAAGGGGGAGCCCGAAGGGCGGAGGACATTCGCGGAGCAAGGTACCCCGTCGGCGTGAGCGTCGCCCTGAACAGCAGCGCTGAATCAGGGCGCGTTGCCCTGCGGTCCCACAGGCGGCGGTGCCGCACGCCCACTCGACCCCGGTGCCAGCTTGCGTCCGAAGGCCTCGCCCACGTTGCGCACGGGCCGGCTGGCTTTTTCCGACACGTTGCTCACACCGCGCCGCGTGGCGGCATCGGCGCGGTTGACGCCGCGGCCGGCGGCGTTGGTGCCGCGTTGCACGCTGCCCACCACCTTGCCGCTGCGCGAGGGCGACTTGATCGTGTGGGCGCGTTCGGCCTGGGGCGGGTTGTCGGCGCTCTGCGCCTGCGCGGTGACGGGCAGCCAGAGCGCGGCGGCGATGGCGGCGAGCGATGCGGTGGTGATGTGAAGCTTCTTCATGGCGTCGTCCCCTGGGAGTGGTCTTCGGATTCGGCGGCGGCCGCGCGGGCCATGCGTTCGCTCTTCCAGTACACGTCGTCGCCGCCGTTCATGCGGTTGAGCACGCGTGCGAGCACGAAGAGCAGATCGCTGAGCCGGTTGAGGTACTGGCGCGGCGCGTCGTTGAGTTCGGTGGTGGCGCCCAGCGACACCACGGCGCGCTCGGCACGCCGCGCCACGGTGCGGCACACGTGCGCGAGCGAGGCGGCGCGCGTGCCGGCGGGCAGGATGAATTCGGCCAGGCGCGGCAAGGCTGCGTTGTGGTCGGCCAGTGCGTTGTCGATCTGCAGCAGCGCCTCGGGCTTGAGCAGCGTGAAACCGGGCATCGAGAGTTCGCCGCCAAGGTTAAAGAGCTGGTGCTGCACATCGACCAGCAGCTCGCGCACGGGCTCTGGCAGCGGTTCGCACAGCAGCACGCCGATGTGCGAGTTGAGTTCGTCCACGTCGCCCATCGCGTGCACGCGCAGGTGGTCCTTGGGCACGCGGGTGTTGTCGCCCAGGCCGGTGGTGCCGTCGTCGCCGGTGCGGGTGGCGATCTGGGAAAGTCGGTTGCCCATGGGCGCTCCTCGGTTCAGGTCGAAAGGCCGGCGGCGTCGATCTTGCCGGCCAGCCATTGCAGTCCGGCCAGATGCTGATGGTCGTGGCTGCACAGGTAATGGATGAGGCTGCGCATCGTGAGCGGGCCGTAGCCCTCGAACACGGCCGTGCGCGCGAGCTGCGCGTCGCTCAGCTGCGAGATGATTTCCATCGTCTGCACGCGCGCCAGGCGAAATTCGGCGAGCACGGTGGCAGGGTCGGCCGCGCCGTAGTGGCGCTCGATGGCCAGCGGCTCGCTGTCGATCGATGCGAGCGTCGGATGGGTTTCGGCCAGCGTGCGGCGAAAGCGCACGTGGTAGCCCTCGATCTCGATGTCGCGCACATGGCACAGCTGCTCGATGGCGGTGAAGGCCTCGCTGGGCACGCCCTCCCACGAAGGCGGCGCCCAATGCCGGAAGGCTTTGGGAATGGCCGCGTAGTGGGCTTCGAGCTGCGAGGGAAAGGCCGCGAGGGCTGCAAGGGTCGTGGGGTTCATGTCTTTTACCGAAGCGCATTATGGTGCGCGCTCCGTAAAATGACCGATCCCCCTCAGCCCCTCCAGGAGACGCCCGATGAACGCCCCGACTTCCACCTCGCACCTGATGCCGGCGCTTCATCTGCGCGATGTCCCCGCGGCCCTGATCGACGGGCTGAAGGCGCGCTTCGGCGACAACTGTTCCACGGCGATGGCGGTGCGCACGCAGCACGGGCGCGACGAGTCGTCGTTCGACGCGCCGCCGCCCGCGGCCGTGGTGTTCGCCGAAAGCACGCAGGATGTTGCCGATGCCGTGAAGCTCGCCAGCGAGCACAGCGTGCCGGTCATTCCCTTCGGCGTGGGCTCTTCACTCGAAGGCCACCTGCTCGCGGTGCAAGGCGGCATCAGCATCGACGTGTCGCGCATGAACCAGGTGCTGTCGATCAACGCCGACGACCTCACGGTGACGGTGCAACCCGGCGTCACGCGCAAGCAGCTCAACGAAGAGATCAAGAGCACGGGCCTGTTCTTCCCCATCGACCCGGGCGCCGACGCCTCCATCGGCGGCATGACGGCCACGCGCGCCAGCGGCACGAACGCGGTGCGCTACGGCACGATGCGCGAGAACGTGCTGGCGCTCGAGGTGGTCACGGCCAGCGGCGACATCATCCGCACCGGCACGCGCGCCAAGAAGTCGTCGGCCGGCTACGACCTCACGCGCCTCATGGTGGGCAGCGAAGGCACGCTGGGCGTCGTCACCGAAGTCACGCTGCGCATCTACCCGCTGCCCGAGGCGGTGTCGGCGGCGATCTGCTCGTTCCCGAGCATCGAGGCTGCGGTGCGCACCACCATCGAGACCATCCAGCTCGGCGTGCCGATCGCGCGCGTGGAGCTCATCGACGTGAACACGGTGCGCATGGTCAACGCCTACGCCAAGTTGAACCTGCGCGAAGAGCCGATGCTGCTGATGGAATTCCACGGCTCGCCCGCGGGTGTGAAGGAGCAGGCCGAGACGGTGCAGGAGCTCGCGAGCGGCCACGGCGGCAACGCCTTTGAATGGGCCAGCACGCCGGAAGAACGCACGCGCCTGTGGACCGCGCGGCACAACAGCTACTTCGCCGCGGTCCAGTCACGCCCGGGCTGCCGCGTGATCTCGACCGACACCTGCGTGCCGATCTCGCGCCTGGCCGACTGCCTGCTCGACTCGGTGGCCGAAGCCGATGCCAGCGGCATCCCCTACTTCCTCGTCGGCCACGTGGGCGACGGCAACTTCCACTTCGGCTATCTGCTCGATCCGAACATCCCCGAAGAGCGCGTGAAGGCCGAAGAACTGAACCACGCGCTGGTGAGCCGCGCGCTGGCGCTCGAAGGCACCTGCACGGGCGAGCACGGCGTGGGCCTGCACAAGATGGACTTCCTGGTGACCGAAGCCGGCGTGGGCGCGATCGACATGATGCGCACGATCAAGCGCGCGCTCGATCCGAAGAACATCATGAACCCGGGCAAGATCTTCAGCCTCTGATCCCTCGCGATCACGCATCAATGAAAAAGCCCGGCGGCTCGCAAGAGCGCCGGGCTTTTTCGTGGCCCGAAGGCCCGCGTCCTGTTCTTACCTGCGGCGACGTGCCGGTGCCGGCTCCGGCGGCACGTAGGTCTGCGAAGGCGCAGCGCCCCCATCGACACCCAAACGGCCACCACCGCCCAGGCCCTGGCCGCGCACCGTCTGCGCCTTGTAGTTGCGCAGCGAACGAACCATCTGGTTGAAGGCGTCCATGAAGGCTGCGGCAATCACTTTGCCTTGTGCCGTGTTGGTGTAGCCGCCAAGGCCACCGGCGCCGCTGCGACCGGCCAGGCCGCCGAAGGCGCCGAAGTCGGTCTTGGAAGCACTGCCCTCGGCTGCTGCGACCTGCACGCCCGAGCGGTTGTCGATGAGCGTCAGCAGCGCGCTGGCTTCCTTGGTCTGCAGGCTGCCGCCGACGGCTGCGATGGCGCGGCCACGGCCGCCGCCCACAAGGCCGCCGAGCGCGCCGCCGATGCCGCCGGCATCGCTGTTGCTGAACACGATCTCGGGCGACAGGCCGTAGTCGGACGCCACCATCTGGCCGCGGCCGAAGTTGCTGCCGCCGCGCATCTCGCCCGACTGCTGCAGCGCACGTTCACGCGTCATCGCGTTCATGCCGGCCGCGCCGCGCTCGACCACGATGAAGCAGTTTGACTGCTGGACCAGCAAACGCAACAGATTTGCAGTAGGCGGCAGGCGGTACTCGCCCGTGAGGATGGTGTACCAACCGGCGTTGACGTTCTCGACCAGCGAGACGGTGCCCAGCGGCGATTCGCAGCGCTCGAGCTGGCTGCTCTCGCCCGAGGTGGCACCGCCGGCGGCGCTGCCGGTGGCCATGGTCTTGGCCGACTGGCTGCCCATCTGCATGTCGGTGGTGGCGCAGCCCGTGAGCAGCAGCGCGCCGACGGCGACTGCGGCGAGCGGGAACTTGGTGGCGAAGAACGGCATGGTCGACTCCCTCGTTTCGATGGTGGTGGTCTTGCAGGGCTGAAAGAAAAACCGCGATCGAGGATACGCGCAAAGGATTGCAGGAATCAATCAAACGAACGCTGGGGTCCGTCTTCGCAACCCGGACCGAACTAGGCCGTTCGGCGGATGCGCTCGATGAGCCCGTTGAGTGCTTCGATGGAGCCGAAGTGGATCGCCAGCTCGCCGCTTTCGCCGCGCTTCGTGCGCTTCTTGATGCGCACCTCGACCTCGGCCGTCAGCAGGTCGGCCAGCTCTTCTTCCACGCGCTGCAGGTCGCGCGACTTCTCGCCGGCATTGCCGCGCCGCGAGGGCGTGAGCGTGAACTCGGCCGCGAGCTTCTTCACCAGCGCCTCGGCCTCGCGCACCGACATCTTCTTGGCGGCGATCTGGTTGGCGGCGGTGATCTGCGTGCCGCGGTCGAGCGACAGCAGCGCGCGCGCATGGCCCATGTCGATGTCGCCGGCCATCAGCATCAGTTGGGCGGGCTCGGCCAGGTTCAGCAGGCGCAGCAGGTTGCTGGCGGCGCTGCGCGACCGACCGACAGCCTGGGCCGCCATTTCGTGAGTGAGCCCAAACTCGGTCACCAGGCGTTGCAGGCCTTGGGCCTCTTCCAGCGGGTTGAGGTCTTCGCGCTGGATGTTCTCGATGAGCGACATGGCCGCCGCGGCCTCGTTGGGCACGTCGCGCACCAGCACCGGCACGGTGTCCAGGCCGGCGAGCCGGGCGGCACGGAAGCGCCGCTCGCCCGCGATGATTTCGTACTCGGCATTCTTGGCCGCAGCCGATTCGGCATCGAGCCGGCGCACCAGGATCGGCTGCATGATGCCCTGCACCTTGATGCTCTCGGCCAGCTCGTACAGCGCGCCCTCGTCCATGCGGGTGCGCGGCTGGTAGACGCCGGCCACCATCTGGTCGAGCTTCAGGGTGTTGGGGTTCTGCGGGGCGCCGCCCTCTTCCGTGGCGCGGTCGCCGCCATTGCCGAGCGGATCGGCGGAGGGTGCGGCCGTCGGGCCGAGCAGCGCTTCGAGGCCGCGGCCCAGGCCCTTGGGTTTCTTGGTCGCCATCAGTGCGTGTCTTTCGAGAGGTCGTTCAGGAGTTTCCGGCCTTCGGGCCAGTCGCCCAGGCCGGATTCGGCGTTCAGGTGGCCGCCGGTGCCGGCATCGATGAAGCGTGCGCCCCAGTCGCGGGCCAGCTGCTTGGAGCGCAAGGCTTCGCAGTACGGGTCGTCGTTGGCGGCGATGAGCACGGCCGGAAACGGCAGCGGCTGGCGCACGATGGGCGCCCAGCCGGGAATCAGTTGGCGCAGATCGTCGCGCTCCAGGTCGCCGGGCGCCACCAGCAGCGCGCCGCGCACCTTGTGCGTGTTGCGCGAATGGGCCGCCCAGGCGGCGGTGAGGATGCAACCGAGGCTGTGCGCGGCCAGCACCACTTGGCCCGGCGCGGCCAGCACTTCTTCTTCGAGGCGGATCGACCAGTCGCCGCGCAGCGGGCGCATCCACTCGTGCTGGTCGACGCGGCGGTCGCCGTAGAGCGACTCCCAGCGGGTCTGCCAATGGCCGGGGCCGCTGTTCTGCCATCCGGGCAGCAGCAGGATGCGGGGTTCACTCATGGCTGGTTGCTACGAACTTGATAGCGCCTGCCGCCCATCGGGCGAGCATCAGACGGGGTTTTGGTCGGTATCGGCGACGGAAGCAGAAGGCGCTGCGGCCAGCACATCGTCGGGAATCGGCAAGTCGGGCACCACGCGCGGTGCGGGCGTGACCGGCGGTGCCACCGCACCCGAGGCGAAAGCGCTCGCGGGCGGCATCTTGGCGACCAGCTCTTCGGCGAAGGCGATGAAGGCCTGGCTGCCGCGGGCGGACGGGTCGAACACCACGCCCGGCAGGCCGTAGCTCGGCGCTTCGGCCAGGCGCACATTGCGCGGGATCACGGTGTCGAACACCTTGTCGCCGAAGTGGGACTTGAGCTGCTCGCTCACCTGCTGCTGCAGCGTGATGCGCGGATCGAACATCACGCGCAGCAGGCCGATGATCTGCAGGTTCTTGTTGAGGTTGGCGTGCACCTGCTTGATGGTGTTGACCAGGTCCGTGAGCCCTTCGAGCGCGAAGTACTCGCACTGCATCGGCACGATCACACCGTGGGCCGCGCACAGGCCGTTGAGCGTCAGCAGGCTCAGGCTGGGCGGGCAGTCGATCAGCACGAAGTCGTACTCGGCACCGACCGCGGCCAGCGCGGTGCGCAGGCGTTTTTCGCGGCGGTCGAGCGCCACCATTTCGACTTCGGCGCCGGCCAGCTCACGGTTGGCGCCCAGCACGTCGTAGCTGGCTTCGGCCTCGACAAGCTTGTCGGACTTCACCCGCGCCTCTGCCACCGAGGCCGATTCGAGCAGCACGTCGTACACCGTGAGCTCCAGCTGGCGCTTGTCGATGCCCGAACCCATGGTGGCGTTGCCCTGGGGGTCGAGGTCGATCATCAGCACCCGCTGGCCCACCTTGGCCAGGCCGGCGGCGAGATTGACGGTGGTGGTGGTCTTGCCGACGCCGCCCTTCTGGTTGGCGATGCAGAAAATCTTGGCCATGTGTCGTCAGTGCGGGTCGTCGGGGTCGGTCAGCGCGAGATCGCGAGCTTGATGCCGAAGGCAATCAGGAAGGTGCCGGCCAGCTTTTCGAGCGTGGCCGAGATGCGGGGATTGGCGCGGATGCGCTCGGCCAGGAAGTGCGTGAGCAGCGTCGAGGTCAGGCCGTACAGGAAGGTCAGCGCGGCGATGGTCACGGCCATGGCGCCGAAAGTGATGAGGCCCTGGTGGCGCGCCGGATCGACGAACAGCGGGAAGAAGGCCATGTAGAACACGATCGCCTTGGGGTTCAGCAAGGTGATCGTCAGCGCCTGGCGCAGGAAATGGCTCGGACGGATGTTCAAAATCGGCGCCGCGCCGGGCTTGGCCAGGAGCATCTTGAGGCCGAGCCACGCCAGGTAGGCGGCGCCCAGCCACTGCACCGCCTTGAAGGCCGCCGGGTAAGCGGCCAGCACGGCCGACACACCCGCCACCGCTGCCCACATCAGGACCTGGTCTCCCAGGATCACGCCGAAGGTCGCTGCCAGGCCGCCACGAATGCCGCCTTTGCTGGTCGAAGTGATCAGCGCCAGATTGCCCGGGCCGGGAATCAGAAGGAACAGGACGATGGCGGCGACGAATGCGCCGTAGTCAGCGATGCCGAACATGGGATGTGCCTCGAAAAAGAGAGCCAGGGGGAGGCTTCGAGTCTAAGGCAGGCCAGCGCCGGGAAGATTGCTCCGGCACCGGCTTTTGCCGGCACCGTCGCATCTTTTACGAAATCAGGCGGCCTCTTTGCGCGCCCAGACGATGCAGCGCTCGGCGTCCAGGCCCGGCACCGTCAGTTGTTCCACGTGAAACACTGCGACGCCGGCCGGCAAGGCGGCCAGTTCGTCGGTCGGCATCTTGCCCTTCATGGCCAGCCAGACGCCGCCCGGTGCCAGCAGATGCACCGAGCCGTTGAAGAAATCGGGCAACGACGCGAAGGCGCGCGAGCTGATCACCTCGTAGCTGCCGGCCAGCGATTCAACCCGTGCATGCAGGCCGCGCAGGTTCGGCAGCTCCAGTTCGGCCGCCACCTGTTGCACGAAGGCCGCCTTCTTGGCGACGGCGTCGAGGCAGCTGACCTCGATGTCGGGCCGCATGATGGCGATCACCACGCCCGGCAGACCGCCGCCGGAGCCAACGTCGAGCAGCCTGCCCTTCCCTGCCCACTCGCGCTGCAGCGGTGCGACGGCCGCGAGGCTGTCGAGCAGGTGGTGCGTCATGACGCCGGCCGGGTCGCGCACGGCCGTCAGGTTGTAGACCTTGTTCCACTTGAGCATCAGCGTGCCGTAGGCCAGCAGCTGTTCGCCCTGCGTGTCGGACAGGGCCACGCCCAGGGCGGCTGCGCCTGCGCGCAGCGTGTCGAGGGGCGTCGCGCTCATGGTGCGGTGTGCGGCTCGGTGGCAGCAGCTTCGGTGGTTTCTGTGGTCGTGGCGGTATCGGCGGCGTCGCGGGCGAAGGCCTTGTGCCCGCCCTTGCGCAGGTGAATCATCAGCAGCGAGATCGCGGCGGGCGTGACGCCCGAGATGCGCGATGCCAGCCCCAGCGTTTCAGGCCGGTGCTTGTCCAGCTTCTGGCGCACCTCGAAGCTCAGGGCCTTGACCTGGCCGTAGTCGAAGTCGGCCGGCAGCTTCAGGTTCTCGAAGTGGGCGGCGCGCTCCACTTCGTCGTGCTGGCGCTCGATGTAGCCGGAGTACTTGGCCGAGATCTCGATCTGCTCGATCTCGGATTCGCCCAAGGCCGTGCTGGCGGCGTACTTGCCACCGTCCAGCGACATCAGGGTTTCGTAGTTCACGTCGGGCCGGCGCAGCAGGTCGGCCAGGTTGTATTCGTGCTCGATGGCCTTGCCCAGCACCCGGGCCGACTCGGTCGCCGGCAGGTTGCGCGGGTTCACCCAGATCGACTTGAGCCGCTCTGTTTCACGTGAAACAGCGTCGCGCTTGCGGCTGAAAGCGTCCCAGCGCGCGTCGTCCACGAGGCCCAGCTTGCGCCCTGCTTCGGTCAGGCGCATGTCGGCGTTGTCCTCGCGCAGCTGCAGCCGGAACTCGGCGCGGCTGGTGAACATGCGGTACGGCTCGGTCACGCCCTTGGTGATCAGGTCGTCGACCAGCACGCCCAGGTAGGCCTCGTCGCGGCGCGGCAGCCAGGCGTCTTCGCCGCGGCATTGCAGCGCGGCGTTGATGCCGGCGAACAGGCCTTGGGCCGCTGCCTCTTCGTAGCCGGTGGTGCCATTGATCTGTCCAGCAAAGAACAGGCCGCGAATCGCACGGGTCTCGAAGCTGCTCTTGAGCTCGCGCGGATCGAAGTAGTCGTACTCGATGGCGTAGCCCGGGCGCAGGATGTGGGCGTTTTCCAGGCCCGGCATCGAGCGCACCAGCTGGTACTGGATGTCGAACGGCAGGCTGGTCGAGATCCCGTTCGGGTAGTACTCGTTGGTCGTCAGGCCTTCGGGCTCGAGAAAGATCTGGTGGCTGTCCTTGTCGGCGAAGCGGTTGATCTTGTCTTCGACGCTCGGGCAGTAGCGCGGACCGACACCGTCGATCTTGCCGGTGAACATCGGGCTGCGGTCGAAGCCCGAGCGGATGATGTCGTGCGTGCGCTGGTTGGTGTGCGTCACCCAGCACGGCATCTGCTGCGGGTGCATCTCGACCTTGCCCATGAAGCTGAACACCGGCATCGGCCCTGCCCCACCGGGCATGCCGTCGCCGGGTTGTTCGGTGCACTTCGAGAAGTCGATGCTGCGGCCGTCCAGGCGCGGCGGTGTGCCGGTCTTGAGGCGACCTTGTGGCAGCTTCAGTTCCTTCAGGCGCGCCGACAGGCTGATCGCCGGCGGGTCGCCCGCGCGGCCGGCCTGGTAGTTGTCGAGGCCGACGTGGATGCGGCCGTCGAGGAACGTGCCCGCGGTCAGCACCACGGTGCGCGCGCGGAAAGAAATGCCCACCTGCGTGACGGCGCCGACCACGCGATCGCCTTCGATCATCAGGTCGTCGACGGCTTGCTGGAACAGGCTCAAGTTCGGCTGGTTCTCCAGGCGGTGGCGGATCGCGGCCTTGTACAGCACGCGGTCGGCCTGCGCCCGCGTGGCGCGCACGGCCGGGCCCTTACTCGAGTTGAGGATGCGGAACTGGATGCCCGCCTCGTCCGTGGCAATGGCCATCGCGCCGCCGAGCGCGTCGACCTCCTTCACGAGGTGGCCCTTGCCGATGCCGCCGATCGACGGGTTGCAGCTCATCTGCCCCAGCGTCTCGATGTTGTGGGAGAGCAGCAGCGTCTTGGCGCCCATGCGTGCGGAAGCGAGCGCGGCTTCGGTGCCGGCATGGCCACCGCCGACGACGATCACATCGAATTCTTCGGGGTACAGCATTGGAAAAAGGAGCGCACCACAGGACGCGTGCGCGGCGCAAAAAAGGGCACTAATTTTAAGCGGCGATGCCCTGCCGCAACCCCTGTGTGGACAAGCTAGGGGGCCACGCCAAAATCGGTCCAGAGCCTCGCCGTCATTGCGCAGGATGCTATATATTTAATAGCAAACAACCCGCATCGGGCGGTCACTTGGGAGGGTCAGAGCACCGGTTCGGGCTTCTCGATGCCCCGCAGCTCGCCACTGGGTGCCGGCGTGCGCGGCGCAATGGCCCGCTCGTCCTGCAATTCGCGCACGGCGAGCTTCTTGTCGGTCATGCGCACCGCGCCGAAGATCGTGGAGAAGGCCACGTCCTTCGCGTCGCGCCCCGTGCCCACGCGCACCAGCCGGTCGACGGGCGCCATGCGCGTTGGATCGAACAGCACCCACTGCCCACCCAGCCATGCTTCGAACACGGCATGGAAGTCCTGCGGCGGTTCGTCGAACCACACATAGCCCACCACCAGCCGCGCCGGAATGTTGAGCGCGCGGCAGAAGGTGATGCCCAGGTGCGCGAAGTCGCGGCACACGCCCGCGCGCTGCACGAACACTTCGCGCGCGGTGGTGGTCGAGTCGCTGCTGCCCGGCACGTAGACGATGCTGTCGTGGATCCAGTCGGCAATCGCCTGCACGCGGCCGATGCCCGGCGGCAGGTCGCCGAAGAGCTGCTGCGCGCAGCGCGCCAGCAGGTCCGACTCGCAATAGCGCGTGGGCAGCAGGTCGCCCAGCACCGCGTCGGGCAGCTGGCTCACCGGCACCTCGGGCAAGGTGGCCGGCACATGCACCACCGGGCGCCGCACCGTCGCGCGGTAGGCGATGGTCAGCGGGCCGGGCGTCGCGTCGAAGCGCACGAAGCGGTTGCCGCTGTCGGGCTCGCAGCCCACCCGCAGCCGCACGGGCGGCTCGATGGTGAGCGTCTCGGCCAGCACCGCCTGCGCACCCGTGCGCGCGGCCTCGATGTTCAGCCGCAGGTGCGCCGGGGCGTCCACCTCGTAGTCCAGGCGCAGGTCGACGTGCGACAGGTGCATGGCATGGGGCAAGGCGGTCAATCGAGCGCCTTCTTCACCGCGCCCACGCCAAGTGCGGCCAGCACCACGAACAGCACCGCCAGCACGAGGAACAGGCCGAACAGCAGCTTGGCGATGCCCGCCGCGCCGGCCGCCACGCCGCCAAAGCCCAGCAGACCCGCCACGAGCGAGATGACCGCAAAAATGATCGCGTACTTGAGCATGGTGAACCACTCCTTGGTTGCTTTGCGGCGGGCATGCGCCGCCGTGTCCGGACTGTAGGAAGCCCCGCCGCGCCGCCCGATAGTCGCCACGCGCGAGCCGCCGTAGGACAAAAACGCGATGCAGCCAAACCCGCTAGCATCCCTTTCGGTCGCACAGATCTTTTCCTTCTATCCATTGGAGTTTTTTCGAATGAAGCTGTACTACTCGCCCGGCGCCTGCTCGCTCTCCCCCCACATCGCGCTGCACGAAGCGGGCATCGCCTTCGAGCCGGTGCTGGCCAGCACCAAGAGCCACAAGCTGCAGGACGGCACCGACTACTACGGCATCAACCCGCTGGGCTACGTGCCGATGCTCGAGCTCGACGACGGCACCCGCCTGCGTGAAGGCCCGGCCATCGTCCAGTACATTGCCGACCTCGCCCCCACCAAGAACCTCGCGCCCGCCAACGGCACCATGCCGCGCTACCGCCTGCAGGAATGGCTGACCTTCATCGGCACCGAGATGCACAAGGGCTTCAGCCCGCTGTTCAACCCGGCCATGCCCGAGGAAGCCAAGACCATCTCCAAGGACAAGCTCAAGGCCCGCTTCCAGTGGCTCGACAGCGAACTCGCCGCCAAGCAGTACCTGATGGGCGAGCATTTCAGCGTGGCCGACGGCTACCTGTTCACCGTCACCAACTGGACCAAGCCCACCGGCGTGGACATCTCGGACTTCCCCAACGTGCTGGCCTGGCACGCCCGCGTGGCCGCCCGCCCCGCCGTTCAGGAAGCGATGAAGGCCGAAGGCCTGCTGAAGTAAGCCGAAGCGCGCAGAACGCGACGCCAGCGACGGTCCGGGCCACCCCAAGGGAAAACCCGGATCACCGCAGCCACAAGCCGCATGCCGCGGCTTTTTTTTCGGGCGACGCTACGGCATCCGTCACCAGGAAGCCGAGCCGCCCATGTCCGAATCCCCTCCCCCTTCTTCCCCTTTCCCCGTCGAACTGCGCGAAGAGATGCGCGGGCCCGTCATGTGGCTCACCATCGATCGCCAGGAGCGCCGCAACGCCATCAACGCGGCCGTGCTCGAGGGCCTGTCCGATGCACTGGCACGCGCCAACCGCGACACCGCCGTGCGCGCCGTGGTCCTCACGGGCGCCGGCACGCGCGCCTTCTGCGCCGGCGCCGACCTGCAAAGCGGCACCTCCTTCAAGTTCGACTACGCCGCGCCCTACCAGGGCATGGCCAACCTCTTTCGCCAGGCGCGGCAATCGACCGTGCCGCTGATCGCGCGCGTCAACGGCGCCTGCATGGCGGGCGGCATGGGCCTCATGGCGATGTGCGACCTGGCCGTGGCCAGCCGCCAGGCCGTGTTCGGCCTGCCCGAGGTGAAGGTCGGCGTGTTTCCCGCGCAGGTGCTCAGCGTGCTCGGCGGCCTGCTGCCGCGCCGCGTGCTGGCCGAGATGTGCATCACCGGCGAACCGATCGACGCCGCGCAGGCGCTCGAGCTGAAGCTGGTCAACCGCGTGAGCGACGACGTCGACGAGAGCGTCGACTGGCTGCTGGGTCGCTTGCTCGACAAGTCGCCCGCCGCCATCCGCCGCGGCCTGTACACGATGAAGAAGATCGAGGCCATGGCCTTCGAGGAATCGATGGCCTTCACCGAAAGCCAGATCGGCCTGTTCGCGCTCACCGAAGACGCGGCCGAAGGCCAGCTCGCCTTCCGCGAGAAGCGCAAGCCGCAATGGAGCGGACGATGAACAGCAGCAACCACAACAGCAATCGCGTCGTGCGCATCGGCGGCGCCTCGGGCTTCTGGGGCGACAGCAGCGTGGGCGCGCCGCAGCTCGTGGCCAGCGGGCAGATCGACTACCTCGTGTTCGACTACCTCGCCGAGCTCACCATGTCGATCCTCGCGGGCGCACGGCTCAAGAAGCCCGAGCTGGGCTACGCGACCGACTTCGTGACGGTCGCGATGAAGGCCGTGCTGAAAGACGCCGTGAAACAGGGCATCCGCATCGTGAGCAACGCGGGCGGCGTCAACCCGCAAGGCTGCGCCGATGCGCTCGCGGCACTGGCCGCCGAGCAAGGCGTCTCGCTGAAGATCGCCGTGGTGAGCGGTGACGACGTGTCGCCGCTGCTGCCCGAGCTGCGCGCCTCGCAACCGCCTGTGCGCGAACTGCAGAGCGGCGCACCGCTGCCCGAGCGCGTGCTCAGCGCCAATGCCTATCTGGGCGCGCGCCCGGTCCAGGCCGCGCTCGACGCGGGCGCGCAGGTCGTCATCACCGGCCGCTGCGTCGACTCGGCCGTCACGCTCGGCGTGCTCATGCACGAATTCCAATGGCAGCCCGGCGACCACGACCTGCTCGCCGCGGGCAGCCTCGCGGGCCACATCATCGAGTGCGGCTGCCAGGCCACCGGCGGCCTGCACACCGACTGGGACACCGTGCCCGACTGGCCGAACATCGGCTACCCCATCGTCGAATGCAGCGCGGACGGCAGCTTCGTCGTCACCAAGCCCGCGGGCACCGGCGGCAAGCTCACGCCCGCCGTGGTCGGCGAGCAGATGCTCTACGAAATCGGCGACCCTGCCGCCTACCTGCTGCCCGACGTGGTGGCCAACTTCACGCAGGTGCGCATCGAACAGGCGGGCGAACACCGCGTGCGCGTGCACGGCGCGCGCGGCCACGCACCCACCGGCAGCTACAAGGTCTGCGCCACGTATGTCGACGGCTTCAAGACCGCGGCGCAGCTCACGATCGTCGGCTTCGACGCGGTGGCCAAGGCGCGGCGCACCGGCGAAGCGATCCTCGCGCGCACCGGCGCCCTCTTCGCGCAACAGGGCCTCGGGCCTTACAGCGGCACGCAGCTCGAAGTGCTCGGCGCCGAGTCCTGCTACGGCCCGCACGCGCAGACACAGGCGCTGCAGATCCGCGAGGCCGTGCTGCGGCTCGCCGTGACGCATCCGCGCAAGGACGCGCTGGAGCTGTTCGCGCGCGAGGTCGCGCCGGCCGGCACCTCGTGGGCGCCCGGCACCACGGGCGCGGGCGGCGGACGCGCCTCGGTGTCGCCATCGATCCGGCAGTACGCGTTCCTGCTCGACAAGGCACGCGTGATCCCGCAGGTGCGCGTCGATGGGCAGGCCGTCGATGTGCCCGCGACGCACGCCACCAGCGACGACCCGCCCGCTGTGCGCACCAACGATGAACTGCCCCTGGCCACGCCCGGCGACGACGCCATCGAGGTCCCGCTGATCCGCCTCGCGTGGGCCCGCAGCGGCGACAAGGGCGACACCTCGAACATCGGCGTCATCGCGCGCCATCCCGAACTGCTGCCGCTGCTGCGCGCGCAGCTCACCGAGGCGCGCGTGGCCGCATGGCTCGCGCACCTGGTGCAGGGCCGCGTCACGCGCCACGAGGTGCCCGGCATCCACGCCTTCAACTTCGTCTGCGAGCAGGCGCTGGGCGGCGGCGGCATGGCCTCGCTGCGCAACGACCCGCTCGGCAAGGGCATGGGACAGATCCTGCTGGCGCTGCCCGTGCGCGTAAGCCCGGCGTTGCTGGCGCGGTTGCTTTCTTAGCACCAATCGGGACAACCGTGCGACAGCAGGGTTGAGACGGGCGGCTTAGCCTTGCGCCTGTTTCAACTCTGCCCCCTCAATCCACGATGTCCACCCTTTTCGACCCCGTCCAGGCCGGCGACCTCCAGCTCGCCAACCGCATCGTGATGGCGCCGCTCACGCGCAACCGCTCGCCCAACGCGATCCCGCCCGACATCGCCGCCACCTACTACGCCCAGCGCGCCAGCGCCGGCCTGCTCATCACCGAAGCCACCGCCATCAGCCACCAGGGCCAGGGCTACGCCGACGTGCCCGGCCTCTACGGCACCGAGCAGCTCGACGCCTGGAAGCGCGTGACCGACGCCGTGCACGCCGAGGGCGGCAAGATCGTCGTGCAGCTGTGGCACGTGGGCCGCGTCTCGCACACCGAACTGCAACCCGGTGGCGGCAAGCCCGTCGCGCCCTCGGCCATCACCGCCAAGACCAAGACCGTGCTCATCAAGGACGGCGTGCCCACCTTCGTTGAAACGTCGGAACCGCGCGCGCTCGACGCGGCCGAACTGCCCGGCATCGTCCACGCCTACGCCGCGGCCGCACGCAACGCCGTCGAGACCGCGGGCTTCGACGGCGTGGAGCTGCACGGCGCCAACGGCTACCTGCTCGACCAGTTCCTGAAAGACGGCAGCAACAAGCGCACCGACGACTACGGCGGCTCCATCAAGAACCGCGCGCGCCTGCTGCTCGAATCCACGCGCGCCGTGGTCGACGCGGTCGGCGGCGGCAAGACCGGCATCCGCCTGTCGCCCGTCACGCCCGCCAACGACGCGCACGACAGCGACCCGCAGCCGCTGTTCACCTATGTCGTGCAGCAGCTCGCGCCGCTGAACCTGGCCTACATCCACATCATCGAAGGCGCCACCGGCGGCCCGCGCGAGATCGCCGACCGCCCCTTCGACTACGAAGCCCTCAAGGCTGCCTACCGCGCCGCAGGCGGCAAGGCCGCCTGGATGGTCAACAACGGCTACGACCGCCCCCTGGCTGAAGAAGCCGTGAAGGAAGGCGACGACCTCGTGGCCTTCGGCAAGCCCTTCATCTCGAACCCCGACCTGGTGCGCCGCCTGCGCGAGCACGCGCCGCTCAACGAGCTGGACAAGGCGACGATGTATGGGGGTGGGGTGAAGGGGTATACGGACTATCCGGCGTTGGGCTGAGCCCACGACGGCCCCTGAGGGCCATGGCAAGATGCGGCGGACCTCTTCATCAACGTCCGCCTGCAGGAGCGCAACGCCATGGCCCGCATCGAACAACGGCTTGCAGCACTCGGCCTCGTGCTGCCCCCTCCCGTCACGCCACCACCCGGCGTCGTCCTTCCCTTCCAGTTCGTCCGCCTCATCGGCCGGCGCGCGATCGTCTCGGGCCACGGCCCGCTCACGGCCGATGGCCGCATCGCTGCGCCGCTGGGCAAGCTCGGCGCAGAGCTGACAGTCGACCAAGGCTACGCCGCCGCGCGCCTCACCGGCCTCGCGATGCTCGGCAGCCTGCAGCGCGCGCTCGGCGACCTGGACCGCATCACCGCATGGACGCGCGTGTTCGGCATGGTGGCCTCGGCGCCCGGCTTTCAACAGCAGCCGGCGGTCATCAACGGGTTTTCCGACCTGATCCTCGAACTCTTCGGTCCCGAGGTCGGCGCCCATGCGCGCAGCGCCGTGGGCATGGCGGAGCTGCCTTTCGGCATCCCGGTGGAGATCGAGGGCGAGGTCGAGTTCGACGCGTGAGCGACAAAGCAGCACCCTGGCACCTGCGCCGCGCCACCGCCGCCGACGTGGCGGCCGTCACTGCGTGCGCCGTCGAAGCCTTCCGCACCTACATCGCGCGCCTGGGCCTCACGCCGCGGCCGATGACGCGCGACTACGCGCAGGCCATCGCCCATCTGCAGGTGTGGGTGGCCGAGCGCAAGGGTTCGCAGATCGGTGCGGCGCTGTTGCTCGACGTGACTGACGAGGGCTTTCTCATCGACGTGATCGCGGTGCACCCCGACCACCAGGGCAGTGGCGCGGGCCGCGCGCTGCTCGAACTGGCCGAGCGCGAGGCACTGCGCCAGGGCCACGCATCGATCTACCTGTTCACGAACGAGAAGATGACCGAGAACCTCGCGCTCTACCAGCGCATCGGCTATGTCGAGTTCCGGCGCGAATCGCTCGACGGGCGCACGCGCGTCTATCTGCGCAAGCCACTGACAAGCGCGTGAACTGTCAGGCGTCGTCCCCAAAGGTCACGCTCACGCGCAGGCCCGTGGGCTCAGCGGCGTCGAGCCGCAACTCGGCCCCCAGCAACTCGGCATAACGCGCCACGATCGACAGCCCCAGCCCCGCGCCCTGCCCCAGCTTCTGGCCCGCGGGGCCTTGCGCCCAGCGTTGCATGAGGTCGCGCTGCGCCTCGAGCGGAATGCCGGGTCCGTCGTCGATCACGCTCAGCGTGCGACCCGCGAGTTCGACGGTGATCGTGCGTCCGCCGTAGCGCAACGCGTTGTCGATCAGGTTGTCGAGGATGCCCTCCACCAGCGCTTCGTTCGCAAGCACCGTCACGCCGTCGTCGAGGCCGCGCGCGCCCAGGTCGACGCCGCGTGCATCGGCGCGCGCGAGGTGGCGCAGCACGGTCTGCTCGGCCAGCATGTCGAGCGACACGGGCGTGCGCTGCAGGTCGGTGCGCGCCTCGTCGGCCAATGCCAGCGCAAGCAGCTGGTCGATCAGGTGGCTCGCACGCGCCTGCCGTTCGGACACGCGCGTGAGCTGTTCGCGCCACACCTCGGTGTCGTGCTGCGCAAGCCCGTACTCGGCCAGCGCGCGAATGCCTGCGAGGGGCGTGCGCAGTTCGTGCGCCACGTTGCCCACGAACTCGCGTTGCGCGCGCACGCTGTGGCGCAGGCGATCGAACAGTGCGTTGACGGCATCGCCCAGGCGCTGCAGTTCTTTCGAGGTCTGCGCCACGGTCACCGGCGAGAGGTCGCGCACATCGCGGGTGTCGAGCGCACGCTGCAGTTCGCCGAGCGGTCGCAGGTCGCGTCGGATGCCGTGCCAGAGCCACACGGCCAGCAGCACGAGCAGCAGCACCTGCGGCGCCATGGCATAGAACAGCAGCCGCTGCACCAGTGCGGCGCGGCTCAGCGTGGTCTGGGCCACGATCACGCGGTAGGGCATGTGCAGGCCGGGTTCGGCGTCGTGATCGAGCACCACGGCACGCAGCACGTTCCCGTCGTAGTCGATGTCGGAAAAACGGTAGCGCGAACCTTCGTCGGGCAGCGGTGCCTTCAGGTCGACCCTGCCCGAAATGGGCGTGCCGTCGAGCCGCTGCACCGAGAAATAGACCTTGTCGGTCTGATCGAACAGCACGGTCGCCACCTCGCGCGGCGTGAGCAGCAGCTCGATGCCGCGTTCGCCGGCCTGCACATTGGCCGACAGCGCATAGGCGTCGTCGAGCATGCCGCGGTCGAAGGCCTGCTCGGAGAAGTAGTTGGCGATGACCAGCGCGATCACCGCGCCGGCCATCCAGGTGAGCGCCAGCGGCACCAGCACGTTGCGCAGCACGCGCCGCGTGAGCGAAGGTGCAGTGCGCGTGACCGGTGGGGTGGCCTCGCTCACGGGCGGCCTCACACCTCGGCTTCGAGCAGGTAGCCGATGCCGCGCAGCGTGCGGATGCCCGCGCCCGAGCCGAGCAGCTTCTTGCGCAGGCGCGAAATGAAGGCCTCGAGCGCGTTGTCGCCCAGCGATTCGTCAAAACCCGAGAGCTTGTCCGACAGCGCCCGCTTGCTCACCGTGCGGCCCGGCGGGCTCATGAGTTCCCACAGCACCTCGAACTCGCGCGCCGGCAGGTCGAGCGGCGCGTTCGCGACCGCGAAACGCCGCGCCTTGCGGTCGAGCTTGAGCTGGCCGAGCACCACGATGTCTTCGGTGCCCTTGGCGCGCCGCACCAGGGCGCGCAGCCGCGCCTCCACCTCGGCGAGGTCGAAGGGCTTGCCCAGGTAGTCGTCGGCGCCGGCGTCGAGCCCGGCGATGCGTTCTTCGGTGCGACCGCGCGCCGTGAGCACGAGCACCGGCGTGCGGTCGCCGCGCGCACGGGCCTGTCGCAACGCGGTGAGGCCGCTCGCCAGGCCGCTGGTAGGGCTGGCGGTGGCGGGCAGGTTGAGGTCGAGCAGCACGGCATCGAAGGGCTGCACGCGCCACAGGTGGTCGGCATCTTCGACGTTGGTCGACACGTCGACCCGGTGGCCCGCGTCGGCGAGGCTGCGCAGCATCACGTCGCGCAGCACGGTGTCATCTTCCACAAGCAGGATTCGCATGGTGAGTGAATGAGTGGTGGGTGATTTGTGGGTCTGCCCTGGCGATGGACGCGTCAGCGGCCGGTCAGTCGCTCACCGCGATAAACGCGACATGAGCATACGACACACCTTCCGATGAGTGCACGCGATCCCTCCGATCCCTTGAGCCTGGTGTCCCCCGCCGTGCAGCGCACCGCGGTGGTTCTGCTGCATGGTTTATGCAGCACGCCTGACGAGCTGCTGACCGTGCAATCGACCCTGCAGCGCCACGGGTATGCGGTGCAGCCGCTGTGCATCTCCGGCTACTCGTTCGACACCGCCGCGCCGCTGCAGCAGGCCGTGCCTTTCGAACGCTGGCTCGACACCCTCGAGGCGCACGTGAAGGCGCTGCGGCGCACGCACGACCGCGTGATGCTGGTCGGCATCTCGGCCGGCGCCTCGCTGGCCCTGGGCGGCGCCATCCGCTGCGGGCGCGAGGTGGACGCGCTGGTGCTCATGTCGACCACGCTGCGCTTCGACGGCTGGGCCGTGCCGCGCACGCGCTTCCTGCTGCCACTGGCCTTCTACACGCCGCTGGGCCGTCTCTGGCAGTACCGCGAGCGCCCGCCCTACGGTGTGAAGAACGAGCGCGTGCGCACCTGGATCGAGCGCGAGCTGCGGCATCGCCAGGTCTCGCGCGCCGGCAGCGCGGTGATCGGCGTAGGTCACCTGCGCGAGCACGACCGGCTGATCCGCCACGTGCGGCGGCGCCTGAACGACGTGCAGTGCGAGCAGGTGCTGGCGCTGCATGCGCGCGAGGATGAGGTGGCCAGCCTGTCCAACCTCGACCTGCTGGTGCGCGGGCTGCGCTGCGCCTCGCTGCGTACCGTGGTCCTGAACAACAGCTACCACATGATCAGCATCGACAACGACCGCCAGCAGGTCGTGCGCGAGACCCTCGCCTTCGCCGAGACCGTGGCCCACGGCCCGGTGCCCGAACCCGTGTTCCGCGTCCGCGGACTTGCTCTTCACGCCTGAAAGAAAGGAACCTCCTCATGTCTTCCTCTCCCACCTTCAACAGCATCGCCACCATCCTTGAGACCGACTTCCGCGTCGCACGCACGGCCATCTCGCCGACCACCGCGCTGTCGGACCTCGGTCTCGATTCGCTCGCGCTCATGGAGTTCGTCTTCGCGGTGGAAGACGCCTTCCACCTGCGCATTCCCGAAGACCGGCTCGACCCGCGCGAAGCCGGCATCACGCTGCAGCGGCTGTGCGAGGTGATCGACGCCGAGGGCGAAGCCGCCGCCGCACGCGCCGAACCCATGGCAGCGGCCGCATGAGCAGCGGCGCCGCCCATGCCGTGCTGGCGGCCACCGCCACGGCCCACACCGCCGCCGCGCCCGTGCACGTGAGCGGGCTCGGTTTCATCACGCCGCTCGGACGCAGCATCGAAGCCTTCGACGACGCGCTGTTCGCCGGCCGCTCCGCGGTGCGCGCGCAGACCCTCGAGATTCCCGGCATGGACCCGATGGCCATCGCCGCCGCCACCTGCGACTTCGACGCCGGCGGCGTGCGCAGCGCCTCGCGCCTGCCGCTGGACCGCGGCACCGCGATGGCCCTGGCCGCTGCGCAGGATGCTGCGGCCGATGCCGGTCTGGACCTCGACGCCCTCGACCGCGACCGCCTCGGCGTCTTCTGGGGCAGCGGCCTGGCCGGCGCCGGCACCTTCGACGCCACCACGCGCGCGCTCTACGGCGAACAGCGCCGCATGCGCCCCACCACCGTGCTCACCGTGATGCCCAACGCCGCGGTCGCCGAACTGGCGCTGCACTTCGGCGCGCGCGGCGCGGCGCTGGCCTATGCCTGCGCCTGTGCTTCATCGGCCGTGGCCATCGGCGAAGCCATGCGCGCCATCCGCGGCGGCTGGATCGACATCGCCATCGTCGGCGGCCACGACGCCATGCTCACGCCCGGCGTGATGGCCAGCTGGCACGCGATGCGCGTCATGGCGCCGCCGCCGGCCGATGCGCCCGCCACCGCCTGCCGTCCGTTCTCGGGCGACCGCGCGGGCTTCGCCATCGGCGAGGGCGCGGCGGCGCTGGTGCTCGAATCGGAAGCCCATGCGCGGGCACGCGGTGCCGGCGCGCAGCCGTTCGTGCTCAGCGGCTACGCCAGCAATTGCGACGGCACGCACATCACCCACCCTGACCCGGCCGGCCAGGTGCGCGCGATGCGTGCCGCGCTGCGCGACGCCGGGCTCGTGCCCTCGGACATCGGCCACATCAACGCCCACGGCACGGCGACGAGCGCGGGCGATGCGGCCGAGGCCGCATCGATCGGCGAACTGTTCGGCGACGCCGCACCGGTCAGCGCGACCAAGGCGATCCACGGCCACGTGCTGGGCGGCGGCGGTGCCATCGAACTCGTGGCCGCACTGCGCGCACTGGCCCGCGAGACCCTGCCGCCCATCGCCCACCTGCACACGCCGGACGCCGCGTTCGGCAACGTCGACTTCGTGCGCGGCGCGGCGCGCGAGGCGCGGGGGCTGCGCCATGTGCTGTCGAATTCCTTCGCCTTCGGCGGCACCAACGCGGTGATCGTGGCGAGCCGGCGCTTCCCGGAGGGTTGAACTTCGGGGGAGAAAAAAACGGGGCGGTTGTCAGCACCACCTTGCCATGGCTATGCTCGGCCGCATCCATCCTTGCGGACCTCATAGAAGAAGCGCGACATGCCCCTGCACCGCCTCGCCACCCCCTCCGATTTCGACGCCGTCTTCGATCTCTACATGCATGAGCGGGTCGTGCCCTACCTGGGCTACGACCCGATGCCGCGCGACGACTTTCGCCCGATCTTCCAGGGCCTGCTCGACAGCGGTGCTTTCTTCATCTTCGAAGTCGATGGCCAGGTCGCCGGCTTCTACCGCGTCACACGCTACCCGGGCCGCGCGCAGCATGTGGCGAGCCTGGGCACGCTCGCGGTCGATCCCGCATTCCACGGCCGCGGCATCGCGCAGACCATGGTGACCGACGTGCTCGCGCGGCTGAAGGCCGAAGGCGTTCGCCGCGTCGAGCTGATGGCCGAGAGCGACAACGCCACGGCCCTGCGTTTCTATGCCCGGCTGGGCTTCGTGCAGGAAGGCACGCTGCGCCAGTTCTACCGCCGGGCCGGTGAAGCGGACTTCGTCGACGAGCACCTGATGGCGCTGCTGTTCGACTGATCCGCTGTCGGATCAATGTTGTGGGTGCTTTGGCTTCCAGCGCCGCAGCAACAGCGCATTCGCCATCACGCTTACGCTCGACAGCGCCATCGCCGCGCCGGCCACCACCGGGCTCAGCAAACCGAAGGCCGCGAGCGGGATGCCGGCCACGTTGTAGGCGAAGGCCCAGAACAGGTTCTGCCGGATCTTCGCCACCGTGCGGCCTGAGAGCTCGAGCGCTTCGGCCACGAGCGCGAGGTCGCCGCGCATCAGCGTGATGCCGGCCGCTTCCATCGCCACGTCGGTGCCGCCGCCCGACGGCGCCATCGCGATGCCCACATCGGCCGCGGCGAGCGCGGGCGCGTCGTTCGCACCGTCGCCGACCATCGCGACCACATGGCCGTTCTTGCGCAGCGCGCTCACCTGTTCGGCCTTGTCGGCCGGCAGCACGTCGGCGCGCACATCCTCGGCCGGAATGCCCAGGCGGGCCGCCATCGCCTGCGCCGCGCGCAGGTTGTCGCCCGAGATCATCACCACGCGAAGGCCGCGCGCACGCAAGGTGCGGATCGCTTCGGCAGCTTGCGGCTTCGGCTCGTCGGCGAAGGCCAGCAGCGCCTGCACATGCGCGGAACCGGCATCGTCGAAGCGCAGCAGCGCGGAGACCGTGGCACCCTGCGACTGCAGGCGTTCGATGTCGGCTTCGGCCGGCATCGCGTCGAGTTCGCGGCACCAGCGCAGGCTGGCGATGGCCCAGGTCGCGCCGTTCACCTCACCGCGCACGCCGCGGCCCGGCATCGCCTGCATCGCACCGAGCGGCGGCGCCTGTACGCCGCGTTCGGCAGCGGCAGACAACACGGCGCGTGCGAGCGGATGTTCGCTGCCGCCTTGCAGGCTGGCGGCCGTGGCGAGCAGGTCGTTCTCCTTCGCCAGCGCACCGGCCGCAGGCAACAGCGCCGTGAGCACCGGACGGCCCACCGTCAGCGTGCCGGTCTTGTCGAAAGCCACAGTGTCGACGCGGTGTGCAATTTCCAAAGCCCGCGCGTCCTTGATGAGGATGCCGTGCTTCGCGGCCACGCCCGTGCCCGCCATCACCGCCACCGGCGTCGCCAGGCCCAGCGCACAGGGACAGGCGATGACCAGCACCGCCACCGCATGGATCAGTGCGATCTCGACGCCGGCCCCCGCGACCATCCAGCCCGCGAAGGTGACGAGCGCAATCACCAGCACCACCGGCACGAACACCGCCGCCACCTGGTCGACCATGCGCTGGATCGGCGCCTTGGCGGCCTGCGCGTCCTCGACCAGCCGGATGATGCGTGCCAGCACGCTCTCGGCGCCGACCGCGCGTACCTCGATGACCATTCGGCCATCACCGTTCACCGCGCCACCGGTCAAGTTGTCGCCGGGATTCTTGGCCACGGGCAGCGGTTCGCCGGTGAGCATCGACTCGTCGACTTCGGACTGCCCTTCGAGCACGCGCGCATCGGCCGGCACGCGTTCGCCGGGACGCACGGCGAGCCGGTCGCCGACCATCACCTCGGCCAGCGGCACGTCGCTTTCCTTGCCGCGTGCGTTGATCAGGTGCGCCACTTCGGGCCGCAGCTGCTGCAGCGCGCGGATCGCCGAGGTGGCCTGGCGCTTGGCACGCGCCTCAAGCCACTTGCCCAGCAGCACCAGCGTGATCACCACCGCCGAGGCTTCGAAATACAGGTGCGGCACCATGCCATGCCCGGCATGCCCGCCGGTGGCGGCGCGCCACCACAGCCACAGCGACAGGCCGAAGGCCGCGCTGGTGCCCAGCGCCACCAGCAGGTCCATGTTGCCGGTGCGGGCCCTGGCCGCATGCCAGCCCGCGCGGTAGAAGCGTGCGCCGAGCCAGAACTGCACCGGCGTCGCGAGCAGCAGCTGCACCCAGGGCGGCAGCATCCAGCTCTGGCCGACCAGGTCGCCGAGCATCGGCGCCATCAACGGGATCGACAGCGCCAGGCCGATGGCCACGGGCATGAAGCCGTGCCAGGGCGACAGCGCGGCGGCCTCGTCCTGCGCGGTGCTTTCGGCGCGCGGCTCGTAGCCGGCGGCGCGCACGGCGCGGCGCAGCAGCAGGGCCATGTCCTCGCCGCCGGTGGCCACGATGCGGGCCGACTCGGTGGCGAGGTTGACGCTCACGTTCTGCACGCCGGGCACGTTCTTGAGCGCGCGCTCCACGCGCATCACGCACGAGGCACAGGTCATGCCGCCGACCGAGAGGTCCAGCGTGGCGGCGGCCGCGGAAGGTTGAGGCTGAATGTGTTCCATGGCCCCGAGGCTAAAGCCTGACACCATGGCAAGGTCAAGCGCGGTGGCTTCAAAGCCCTTGGCTGGACGTTGACATCGTGAGAGGGTTGAAACTGGCGTTGTCCCCGATTCGGGTGTTCAATCCTTCCACCCTTCATTCATTCCGACAAGGAGCAACGACGATGAGCCAGAAATTCCAGGTCTCCGGCATGAGCTGCAACCACTGCGTGGAGGCGGTGCAGGACGCGGTGCAGACGGTCGACCCGCACGCGCAGGTCACGGTCGATCTCGAAACCGGTCATGTGGACGTGTTGAGCCAGCAGCCGCGCCAGGACATCGTGGTCGCGATCGAGAACGCCGGCTACACCGTTCAATGATAACGGCGACCTCCGCCCACGGCCGCCAGGTCGCCATCGGCGAGGCCGCGCGGCTGTCGGGCGTGTCGGCGCGCATGGTGCGCCACTACGAAGGCCTGGGCCTGCTGCCCGCGGTGGCGCGCACCGAGAGCGGCTACCGCCAGTACAACGACGCCGACATCCACACGCTGCGCTTCATCAAGCGCTCTCGCGACCTGGGGTTCTCGATGGAAGAAATCGCCGAACTGGTCGGCCTGTGGCACAACCGCCGCCGCGCCAGCTCGAGCGTCAAGCGCATCGCGCAAAAGCACCTGGGTGAACTGGAACAGCGCATCGCCGACATGCAGTCGATGCGCAGCACGCTCGCGCACCTCGTGCATTGCTGCCACGGCGATGCGCGGCCCGACTGCCCCATCCTCGACGACCTGAGCCAGGTCTAGAGTCCAGGTACTCCCCCAGGCTTCGCGCACTTCGTGTCGCTGCGCCAACCCCCTCGCCGGGGGCGATACCGGTGGCCCGGCAAAGCCGGTTCCACGGTATCCCTGGAAAAAGTCAGGCGTTTTTAACCAGCGAGAGGACCTGGCTCGTGTCCAGCGTGCGCGCCCGTTCCTGGATCGCCGGCAGGTACTGCGTCTGCAGGCCCTGCCCTTCCTTCACCACGCTGGAGAACGCGTCCTTCAGCATCTGCGTGGAGAGCGTCCGGCCGCCCGCGTAGTAGCGCTTGGCCACGTGGCCCAGCGCATAGGTCGACGCGAAGCTCATGCCCGAGCTCACGGCCTGCTTGCCGAGGCCGCCCAGCAAACCGCCGCCGACCTTGCCCAGCAGGCCGCCGAGCAGCTTGCGCCCGGCCTGCTCCAGGTACTGCGAGGTCAGGCCCACGCCCACGGTGGCCAGGAAATCCTTGATGTGGCCGGTGTCCAGCTGGTAGCCGTGCGCCTGCCCGATGCGGTAGACCAGCTTCATCTGCAGCGGAATGATCGCCATGGTCGACAGCGTCTCGGGCAGCAGCTCGAGCGCGCCGTTGAGGATGGCGGCGTTGAGGATCGCGCGGTCGAGCTCGGTGCTGTCGGGCGCCTGCGGCGCTGCGGGGGCGGTGGCCGTTGCGGCCGCTCCGGCCGTCACCGCGACCGCCGCTGGCACCGCGGCGGCAATGTCTTCCGCCCGCTGCGAAAACTGCGCCGCCGAGGCGTCCAGGCCGAGCGAGCTGCGCACGTCCATCAAAAAGAGCCGCTCCGGCTCCGACTGCACGCCGTCGGCGTCGCACATGCACACCGCCATCTCGTACGCCAGCTGGCGCGACTCGGCGCTTTTCAGCTCGCCAGCCACCGAAGCCAGCGACACCCGCTTCATCAGCACGTCCTGGTAGATCGTCGGCAGGTTCACGCCGTCGGCCTGCGACAGGCCCTCGGCGATGCGCTTGATCTCGGCGCGCTCGCGTTCGTGCTTCTCGCCGTCGACGAAGGCCGCCAGCAGGCTCAGGGTGACGATCGCTTTTGTTTCAGAAGGTGTCATGTTCGAGTTTTTTCGTCATGTGAAGGAGCCGATTGGGTCCGCGCGGCGCCCGAAGGTTCCTCCACGCGTTCTCCCCACAAAACTGGGGCAACTCTGTGGATAACCCCGGCACTGCTCTGTAGGGGCGTTGCAAGTCATTGATTTGCAAGGGAAATCTACAGCCTGCTCAATTAACAGGCAATGAATTTCTCGACCCGAAAACCGCCTTTCGCAGAATTCCGGAAGGCTGTCAAAGGACAACTCTGGGGAGAGTTTTTGCACAAGCCATCGGTTATCCACAGGGCCGGCGGGTTACCCCATGTTGTCCAAGTTGCGGGTACACCACGGAAGCGCGGGTGCGCACAGTGACGCGGGCATGACAAGTCGTTGTCACGTCAAGGAAAAAGCGACCTTTCCACAGACCGGTGCGACCCTTATCTACTACTACTAATTTGAATAAGAAGAATAAGAAGACAGGAAGAGGAAAAGCCGCGCCCGAAAAAAAAGCCGCGAAAGGCCGCGCCGGTCGCCGGCGCCTCGGACGGAAAACCGGGCACGGGTGGTCCGTGGCCCTCGCTAACATCGCCGGATGAGCTTCAAACCCCGGATCCTGATTGCCGAAGACGAATCGGGCATCGCCGACACGCTCCAGTACGTTTTGAGCAGCGATGGTTTCCAGCCGATCTGGTGCGCCACGGCCGAAGAAGCCATCGCGCAGTTCGCACAGGAGCGCCCCGCGCTCGCGATCCTGGACATCGGATTGCCCGACCTGAACGGCTTCGAGCTCTTCAAACGCCTCCAGGCGCTGAACCAGTCGATGGGCGGCCCGGAGGTACCGATGGTCTTCTTGACGGCCCGCAGCGACGAAATAGACCGCGTGGTGGGCCTCGAACTGGGTGCGGACGACTACATTGCCAAGCCGTTTTCACCCCGCGAGCTGGTCGCTCGCGTACGAACCATCCTGCGGCGCAGCGCCAGAAACGGCCCAGGAAGCCCTCCAGCGGCCGCAGCGCCGATTCATGGGGTACCCCATCAAAACGCGCCGGCGCCGCCTTCAGCGGCGCCACAGACCCCCGCAACCCCCTTTGCGCTCGACAGCGAGCGCATGCAAATCCGTTACTACGGACGGCTGCTCGAACTCTCGCGCTACGAATACGGCCTGCTGAAACTCATGGTCCAGCGCCCGGGGCGCGTGTTCACGCGCGACGAACTGCTGCAACTCGTCTGGGACGACGCCAGCGACAGCTTCGACCGCACGGTCGACGCGCACATCAAGACGCTGCGCGCCAAGCTCAAGACCATCGCGCCGGAGGTGGAGCCGATCCGCACCTTGCGCGGCACCGGCTACGCGCTGCACGAAGATCTGCCCGCCAGCAGGGAATGACCCGCCGGACCCGGATCTTCATCGGCATCCTGCTGATCTACACGGCGGGCATCGCCTTCCTGCTGTACCGCGTCGTTTCCGACATCGACCCGCGCTACCGCGAGTCGGCCGAGGAATCGCTGGTCGAAACTTCGCAGCTCATGGCCAGCCTGGTCGAGCAGGACGTGATCGCCGGCGCCATCAACACCGCGCGGCTGGAGCCGCTCTTTCGCAGCGTCTACACGCGCGAGTTCTCGGCCCAGATCTACAACCTGCACAAGAGCCGGGTCGAGCTGCGCGTGTACGTCACCGACCGTACTGGCCGCGTGATGTTCGATTCGCTCGGCCGTCACCTGGGCAACGACTACTCGCAGTGGAGCGACGTGAAGCGCACGCTCGGCGGCCTGTACGGCGCGCGCACCTCGCGCGACGTCGACGGCGACCCGCGCACCTCGGTGATGTACGTCGGCGCACCCATCCGCTGGAACGATGAGATCGTCGGCGTGGTCAGCGTCGGCAAGCCGGTGCAGAGCTTCGGCCAGTTCGTCGAGGACGCGCGCGTGCGCACCATATGGGTCGGCGTGGGCTCGGCGCTGGCGCTGCTGCTGCTCACCGTGATCGTCTCGGTCTGGCTGGTGCGGCCCTTCGGCCTGATCCGCGACTACTGGACCTGGGTGCGCGCGCAGCGCAGCCTGAGCCTGTCGCGCATGGCGCGGCGCGCGGTCGACGCGGTGCGCACCGGCTTCGGCGAAATGCGCGACGCGCTCACCGGGCGCAACTACGTGGCCGACTACGTGCAGACCTTCACGCACGAAGTGAAGAGCCCGCTCTCGGCCATCCGCGGCGCGGCCGAGCTGCTGCAGGAACCGCAGATGCCGCACGACCAGCGCGAGCGTTTCCTGAAGAACATCGAACGCGAAACCCAGCGAATCCAGGAAATCGTCGACCGCATGATGGAGCTCACCGCGCTCGAGACGCGGCGCACGCTCGACCGCACCGAACCCGTGGCGCTGGGGCCGCTCATCGAAGACATTGCCGCCAGCGCGCAACCCGCTGCGTCTCGACGCAACATCCGGTTGATCGTGAATATTCGAGAGCCTGCGCGCGTCGAGGGCGATCCGTTTTTGCTGCGCCGCGCGATCAGCAATCTGCTCGACAACGCGCTCGACTTTTCACCGCCCGACAGCGAGGTGCTGCTGACGCTGGAAACCACCTCGCGCCTGGCGCGCATCAACGTGCGCGACCACGGCCCGGGCATTCCGGACTACGCGCAGGAAAAAGTCTTCGAGAAGTTCTATTCGCTCGCCCGGCCGCACAGCCAGAAGAAGAGCACGGGGCTGGGCCTGGCGTTCGTGAAGGAAATCGCGACCCTGCACCGGGGCCGCATCGACCTGGGCAATGCGACGCGCGGCGGCGCCGTGGCGACGCTCACGCTGCCGCTGCTGTCAACCCATCACTGACCCACGAGCGCGCGATACGCCTCGCGCGTCTCGGGGCTCACGGCGTCGAGCAGCTGCTCGTACGAAGTCTGGTGCCGCGCCAGCATGCGCGCCGAGGCCACGGCCTTCGATTTGCAGAACCAGTGGCAGGTGTGCTGCATCAGGAACAGCTCGGCCGACATCGTGAAGGCCTTCGATTTCGGCGAGCGGCCCGTCGCATTTTTTGCCACGCCCGCGATGCCGCGCGCATGAATGCGCAGTGCTTCGCGCAGGTCGAAGCTCGCAGATGGGAACAGCGTGGTGGCGAAAGGCAGAGCCACCGGCAGGCGGCTCACGCGCGTGTCGGCTTCAGGCTCACGCGCCAGTTCGGCGGCGAAGGTCTCGAACTGGGCGGCGAGCTTTTCCTCGGTGGCGTCGAGCAGGTGCCAGATCTGCTGGCGGCGCTCGGCGTCGTCTTCGCCGAGGCAGCGCAGGTAGCCCTGGGTCAGGCTCTCCATCAGCTTCTCGATCTGGTAGCGGCCCAGATGGCGACCGAGCAGCGCGATGCGCTGGCGCTGTTCCTTGGACTTGAGGATGTAGAAGCCGGCGGCGATCAGGGCCACCAGGGTGAGGATTTCCATGGATGCGAAAAAAGGGGAGAAAAGAGAAGAGACAAAAAAGAAGCGGGGGCCGCGGCACCGAGTGTAGGCACCGCGCGTCCCCCGCGTCTTTGGATGATCTCGCCGCTGGCTAGCGGAAAAAGTCCAGGATGCGGTTGCGTTCTTCAGGCGGCGGTGGGGCGCCGACCGGCGCGCCCGTCAGCACTTCCACCGGCTGGATCGGCTGCTCGGCGCTTTCCAGGCCCAGGCTCGCCACGTTGTGGCCCGGCGTGAAGTCGTCGAAGTACCACTCGCCGTCGATGCTCACCACGCCGGGCGGTTCGGCCGGCAGGGTCACGGGCACGCCGCGCAGCGCCGACTGCATGTAGCCGATCCAGATCGGCAGGCTCAGGCTGCCGCCGGTCTCGCCGCGCACGCCGAGTTGGCGCGGCGTGTCGTAGCCGACCCAGGCGATGCCCACGCGCGTGGGCTGGAAGCCCGCGAACCAGGTGTCGAAGGAGTCGTTGGTGGTGCCGGTCTTGCCGTACAGGTCGTCGCGCTTGAGCGCCTGGTAGGCCTTGAAGCCGGAGCCGCCCTTGACCACGCTCTGCAGCAGCGATTCCATGATGAAGGCATTGCGCGCGGGAATGGCGCGGCGGCTTTCGTCGAGCACCGGGGGCTCGGTTTCCATCAGCACCTTGTCCTTGAGGTCGGTCACGCGCGTCACGAGGTACGGGTTCACGCGGTAGCCGCCGTTGGCGAACACCGAATAGCCCACCGCCATCTGCATCGGCGTGACCGAGCCGGCGCCCAGGCCCATCGGCAGGTTGGCCGGGTGCTTGTCCTTGTCGAAGCCGAACTTGGTGACCCAGTCTTGCGCGTAGGGCGCGCCGATCGACTGCAGCACGCGCAGCGTGACCAGGTTCTTCGACTTCATGAGCGCGTTGCGCAGCGGCATCGGGCCTTCGAAGCCGCCGTCGAAGTTCTTCGGGTCCCAGGGCTGGCCGCCGTTGGCGGCGGCATCGAACACCAGCGGCGCGTCGTTCACCACGGTGGCGGGCGTGAAGCCCTTTTCGAGCGCGGCCGAGTAGATGAACGGCTTGAAGCTCGAGCCCGGCTGGCGCCAGGCTTGCGACACGTGGTTGAACTTGTTCTTGCCGAAGTCGAAACCGCCGACCAGCGCCGTGATGGCGCCCGTGCGCGGGTCCATGCCGATGAAGGCGCCCTCCACTTCGGGCAGCTGCGTGATTTCCCAGGTGTTCTTCGGCGTCCTAGCGACGCGGATCACGGCGCCGCGGCGGATCTTGATGTTGGGCGGTGCCTTCGCGGCCAGGCCGGACTGCGCGGGCTTGAGGCCCTCGCCCGAGATCTCGAAGGCTTCGCCGTTGGCGCGCACCGCGGTCACTTCTTTCGCGCTGGCTTCCAGCACCACGGCCGAGATCACGTCGCCGTTGTCGGGGTGCTCGGCCAGGGCTTCGTCGACGGCCTCGTCGATTTCCTTCTGGCCGCTGGCCGGCAGGTCGACGAACTTCTCGGGGCCGCGGTACACCTGACGGCGCTCGTAATCCATGATGCCCTTGCGCAGCGACTTGTACGCCGCGGCCTGGTCGGCCGCCACCAGCGAGGTGTAGACCTTCATGCCGCTGGTGTAGATGCTGTCGCCGTACTGCGCGTACATCATCTGGCGCACCGTCTCGGCCACGTACTCGGCGTGCAGGCGGTTCGGGTCGGCGGCGTCGCGCAGGTGCAGTTCTTCCTTCTTGGCTTCGGCCGCCTGTTCGGCGGTGATGAAGCCGGTCTCGTGCATGCGGTCGATCACGTAGAGCTGGCGCGCCCGCGCGCGGCGCGGATTGGCCACCGGGTTGTTGGCGCCGGGCGCCTTCGGCAGGCCGGCGAGCATGGCGGCCTCGGCGATGGTCACTTGCTGCAGCGGCTTGCCGAAGTAGGCCTCGGAGGCAGCGGCGAAACCGTAGGCGCGGTTGCCCAGGTAGATCTGGTTCAGGTAGATCTCCAGGATCTGGTCCTTGCTGAGCTGCTGCTCGAGCCGGAAGGCCAGCACGATCTCCGAGGCCTTGCGGCTGAGCGTGCGCTCCGAGCTCAGGTAGACGTTGCGCGCCACCTGCATCGTGATGGTCGAGGCGCCCTGCTTGCGCCCGCCCTTGAAGCTGGCCACGGCCGCGCGCGCGAAGCCCTTGTAGTCCACGCCACCGTGGTCGTAGAAGCGCGCGTCTTCCACGGCCAGCACGGCGTCTTTCATGACCTTCGGAATGTTCGCGAAGGGCGTGAGGTTGCGGCGCTCCTCGCCGAACTCGCCGATCAGCGAACCTTCGGCCGTGTACACGCGCAGCGGCAGCTTGGGCCGGTAGTCGGCCAGCTCGGAAATGTCGGGCAGCTTCGGGTAGATGGCGACCACCCCCACGATGGCGGCGCCTAGCAGCGCGACGGCGCCGGCACCGGCCGCGATGGCGCTCCAGCCGGCGATGCGTTTCCACGGAAGCTGGCGCAGCGCACCGGCGGGTTGGGAAGGGCGAGGTTCTTGGGACATGGGATGGGGGCTAGCGAAGAGGTTGGAGCCGTGGCGCGCGCGGGCGTTCCGTCACCCGGGGATCGAGCGCGCCGCGCCGCACGCCTTCCAGCGCGCAGTGCATGGCATCGAAATACTTGTCGTGGTCGTAGGCGATGAGCAGCAGGTCCACCCCGGCATCGAGTGCGCCCAGAGTGGCGTTGCAAAGACCTCGGTTGTAGGCCCCGCCCATCGTGAGGTCGTCGGTGACGAGCAGGCCCTGAAAGCCCCATTCGCCTCGAATCACCTGCCGCACGATTTTGCGTGAGAAAGAGACCGGCGCGTCCGCGTCGAGTTCCCGAAGGATGACATGGCCGAGCATGATCGCGGCATCCGAATGTTTCGACACGTCTTGAAACGGCTTCCAGTCGTGCGCGGCCAGCCGGGCCACGGGCGTGCGCAGTTCGGCACCCATGTGGTGCGTGTCTTCGGTCACGCCGGCCAGGCCGGGAAAGTGCTTGAGCGTGCCGCGCACGCCAGCCGATTCAAGGCCTTGCTCGTAAGCGAGCGCCACCTGCGCGGTGACGTCGGGGTCGCTGGAAATGGCGCGTTCCTCGATGCGGGTGTGCAGGTCCCAGCGGCCTGGGGCGCGGCCGGGACGCAGGTCGACCACCGGGCTGAAGTTCAGCGTGATGCCCAGCGCGGCGAGCGCCTCGCCCTGCTGCGCGCCGTAGGCGCGGGCACGTTGCAACAGTTCGTGTGCGGGCACGTCGGCCTCCAGCAGGCTGGCGAGTGCCGGCTGGCGGGGCACCATCGGCGACAGGCGCGAGACGCCGCCGCCCTCCTGGTCGGTCGCCACCACCAGCGGCGGCAAGCCGGCCGCGAGCCGCAGCGCCTGCAGGCTGGCAATTTCCGCGCGCAAGGTGTCGGCGCTGCGGCCTTTCACGTTGCGGCCGGTGACGAAGATGCCGCCGATCAGGTCCCGGCGGGCCAGCTCGCGCAGGTCGTTCGCGTCGTCGTAGCCGACGATGAAGCGCGCGCCCAGGGCCTGCGCCACCGGGCCCGAGGCCGCATTCACTTCCAGCCGGTGCTGGCGCGAGGCCAGCTCGTGGCCCAGCGCCGTCAGCGTCGCACCCACCGTCAGGGCCAGCGCCACCACACGGCGCGCGCCGCGCGCGCTGCGCCAGGCGATCGCGCCTGCGGCGCACAGCGCGGAGAGCAGCAGTGGCAGCTCCTCCTCGCGCAGGAAGCGCAGGTGCGGGTCCTTCAGGTGCCAGGCCCAGGCGCACAGCACGGCCAGCAGCAGCCAGCCGAGCACGCCGGGGATGGCGCGCAGCAGCCTCATGCGTCCACCGTGGCCGCCGGCGTGGCCGGGGCGGGTTCGCTGCGGCGCGACAGTGCATACCAGTCGACCTTGCGCGTCACGAGCATCAGCGTGGCCAGCATGCCGAAGATCAGCAGCGCGCCCAGCAGCAGCGCATTGCTTTCCGAGGCCAGCAGGCCGTAGAGCGCGCCGTACAGCAGCGCCACGAAGGCGGCGAACGACAGGCCGCGGCGCCAGCCTTCGAGCACCGCGCTGAAGTACACGGCCAGCAGCGCCACGCTGGCCGCGGCCGCGCCCGCGTAGGCCATCCAGAAGGCGAACTTCTCCGACAGCGCGAGCAGCAGCAGGAAGAACAGCGCGATCGACAGGCCCACCAGCCCGTACTGCACCGGGTGCAGGCGCAGCTTGCGGAACAGCTCGAACATGAAGGCCGCCATCAGCACCAGGCCGATGAAGAGCGCGCCGTACTTGCCGGCCCGCGTGCTCATCGAATACACGTTGACGGGCTGTGCGAGCGAGACGTCGAAGGTCTGCAGCGGGCCCGAGGCATGGCGCGACATGGACGCCGAGGGCGCCGTCCGCACGACGGCCGCCGCGGCGTTCTGCGCGGCATCGCCTTCGCCGCCCCACAGGCCGGCGCGCACCTGCTCGCGCGCCGTGGTCACCAGCGAGGACACGCGCCAGTGCGCGTCGAAGCCCTGCGGCGTCACCTCGCGCTGCGTGGCCAGGAAGCGACCGCCGAAGCTGGGGTGCGCCCACGGCGAACGCAGGTGCGCGGTGGTTTCTTCGGCGATCGGCACCATCGAGAGCGTGTCCTGGCCCACCAGCGAGAGCTTCATGTCGAAGGCCAGCGGCTTGCCCGTCTGCCAGGCCGCGAGCGCGGCGCCCGTGAGCGGCGCGTGGATGCCGTCGGCGTACGTGGCGTTGTCGGGCAGGCCGGGCACGCGCTGGCGAAAGCGCAGCGCCTCGCCGTTGACGGTGAGCGCGGGCGAGCCGTCGAGGCCGCGCAGGTCGCTCACGTGGAAGGCGACGAACGGCGGGCGGAACTCGATCGACGAGCCGCTTTCGCTGTGCGGTACGGCCTGCGGGTCGAAGCCCGCGAAGCCGCCGCCGAGCGCGGCCGTGAGCGTGTAGAACGGAATGCGGAAGATGCCGCGGTAGCGCTCCTGCGGCGCCATGTCACCCTCGATGTGCAGCTTGTCGGGGAACACGGCGTGCACCATCTCCTTGCTCTGCGGGGCCTGTCCGATCACCTTGCCCTGCGCGTCGCGCAGCGGCTCCGTCCAGCGCTCCACGTACGGCACCAGCAGCAGCGGGCCGACCATGGCCTGCGGCCCGGCATAGGACTCGGCCAGTTCGCGCGCGGCCTCCTGCTGGCTTTCGCCGCGGGCGCGGTTCAGGTCGTCGATGCGCGCCAGCGGAATGCACAGCACCAGCAGCAGGAAGAACAGGCCGGCCACCTTGACCAGCACCGAAGCCTGCAGGGCCTTCAACAGTTGAAGCATGGGTTTCTCCCCTCCTTTCCGGGTTTTTCGTGATGAGGCGCCGATGCTCTCCGGCCGATCCGAAGGCCGTATGAAGCCGCCGCGCCGCGCACTTCACACAGACTTCACACAGCGGCGCATCCGCTTGTGGCGACTTCAACGCGCCTTCCAACTGCCTTCTCGCACGCTCACGACAGTGAGGGCCGTGCAAGTTCGCACGCAGAAGGACACCCGCCATGGACACCCCCACCACCCCACGCCCCGGCCGTTGGCTCTGGCTCGCCACCGTGAGCCTGGCCACCGTGGGTTTCATCGCCATGGGCGCCCGCCCGGTCCACGCGCAGGAAGCGCCCGCCGGTCCGCGCCTGAAGACCGAGAGCCCGTATTTCTTCGTCAAGAGCGACGACCCCTCGGTCGACCGCCTGCCGCTGAAGGGCACCGAGGTCTCGGTCAAGATTTCGGGCGTGATCGCCGACGTGACGGTCACGCAGACCTACCGCAACGAAGGCCAGCGCGCCATCGAGGCGAAGTACGTGTTCCCCGGTTCCACCAAGGCGGCCGTGAGCGGCCTCAACGTGCGCCTGGCCGACCGGCTCATCACGGCGCAGATCCGCGAGAAGCAGCAGGCCAGGATCGAATACGACACCGCCAAGAAGGAAGGCAAGACCGCCGCGCTGCTCGAGCAGCACCTGCCCAACGTGTTCCAGATGAACGTCGCCAACATCCTGCCGGGCGACGACGTGAAGGTGGAGCTGCGCTACACCGAGCTGCTGGTGCCGCAGTCGGGCAACTACCAGTTCGTGTTCCCGACCGTGGTCGGGCCGCGCTACAACTCGCCGCAGTCGGAGAACGCCAAGGCCGCATGGCCGGCGCAGCCCACGTTGCGCGCCGGCGTGGCGCCCAGCACCAGCTTCAAGCTCACGGCGAGCATCGACACGCCGATGGGCCTGAAGGAAATCCGCTCCGCCACGCACGCCATCGACGTGAAGAAGCGCGACGAAGACCAGCATGCCGACATCACGCTCGGTGCCGACGGCCGCCCCGCCGACAACCGCGACTTCGTGCTCGACTACCGCCTGGCGGGTGAAAAGATCGAATCGGGCCTGATGCTCTACAAGGGCCAGGGAGAGAACGCAGAAAACTTCTTCCTCGCCATGGTCGAGCCGCCCAAGGCCGTGACCGCCAGCGCCATCTCGCCGCGCGACTACATCTTCGTGGTCGACATCTCGGGCTCGATGCACGGCTTTCCGCTCGATACCGCCAAGACCGTGCTCGAACGCCTGATCGGCGGCCTGCGCCCCAGCGACACCTTCAACGTGCTGCTGTTCTCGGGCAGCAACAAGATGCTGTCGCCGCAGTCGGTGCCGGCCACGCGCGCCAACATCGAGCAGGCGCTCGCCACGATCAAGAACTACAGCGGCAGTGGCAGCACCGAGCTGATCCCCGCGCTCAAGCGCGTGTACGCCGAACCCAAGGCCGCGAACGTGTCGCGCACCGTGGTGGTGGTGACCGACGGCTACGTGACCGTGGAGCGCGAAGCCTTCGAGCTGGTGCGCAACAACCTCTCGAAGGCCAACGTGTTCGCCTTCGGCATCGGCTCGTCGGTGAACCGCAGCCTCATGGAAGGCATCGCACGCGCCGGCATGGGCGAGCCTTTCATCATCACCGACCCGGTGCAGGCACCCGAGCAGGCCGCGCGCTTTCGCCGCATGGTGGAGTCGCCTGTGCTCACGAACGTGAAGGCCACCTTCGGCGGCCTGGACGTGTACGACGTGGAGCCGCAGGCGCTGCCCGACGTGCTGGGCGAGCGCCCGGTGATCGTGTTCGGCAAGTGGCGTGGTGAGGCCAAGGGCCGCGTGATCATCGAAGGCCAGGCCGCCACCGGCCCGTACCGCGAGGAGGTGCGCATCACGCCGCAGACGCGCCAGGACACCGCCGCGCTGCGCACGCTGTGGGCACGCCACCGCATCCAGAGCCTGAGCGACCAGGAAGCGCTCGAGGGCAGCGCCGCCTTCAAGGACCGCATCACCGAGCTGGGCCTGAAGTACAGCCTGCTCACGCAGTACACCAGCTTCATCGCGGTGGACAAGGTGGTGCGCAACGTCGCGCCGCAGAACAGCGTGGACGTGAACCAGCCGCTGCCGATGCCGCAGGGCGTGAGCGACCTGGCGCTGGGCGCCGAGGTGCCGAGCACGCCGGAGCCGGAAACGCTGGGCGCGATCGCCGTGGTGCTGTCGATGCTGGCCATGCTGCGCCGCCGCGCGCGCCGCAACGACCCGCGCCGCTTTACCGCCTGAACAGGACGCACGACCATGTCTCTGGCAACCCTGGCCCACCACCATCCGCGCGTCGTGGACTGGGCCATCCGCATCGACCGCACGCCGGCCTTCGGCTGGCTCGCGCTGCAGTGCGCCGCGCTCGCGCCCACCTGGGCCTGGATGGCGCGACGCCTGCAGGACGGTTCCGACGATCCGCTGGGGCTCGTGGCGCTGGTCGCCCTGGCCGCGCTCGCCTGGCAGTGCCGGCGCGAGTTGCGCGCTTCGCCGCGCCTGGGCTGGCTGGCGCTGGCCGGCGTGGGCACCGTGCTCGCCACGCTGCTGCGCACGGGCGGGGGCGGCCTGCCCGCGCTGCCGCCGCTGGCCTCGGGGCTGGTGGCGGTGCTGTCGCTCGCGGCCGGGCTGCTGGCCTTTTTGCCGCGCGGCGTGGCGGCGCTGCCGGTGGCCGGGCTGTCGGTGCTGGCGCTGCCGCTGCTGTCGTCGCTGCAGTTCTACGCCGGCTACCCGCTGCGCGTGGTGACGGCCGAGGCCAGCCGCTGGCTGCTCGCGCCGGGCTTCGAGGTGGCGCGTGAGGGCGCGACGCTGATGGTCGACGGGCGCCTGGTGATCGTCGACGCGCCCTGCTCGGGCGTGCAGATGGTGTGGCTGGGCTACTTCACGGCCTGCGCGGTCGCGCTGTGGGCGCGGCGCAGCGACCGCGCCTTCCTGCGCCGCCTGCCGGCCATCGGCCTGCTGGTGCTGGCCGGCAACATCGTGCGCAACAGCGTGCTGATCGCCTGCGAAGGCGCCGGCCATGCGCTCGCGCCCTGGGCGCACAACGCGCTGGGGCTGGTGCTGCTGGCCGTGGTGTGCGGCGCCATCGCGCGCCTGATGGTGCCGGCGCGCGTCGCACCGCGCATCGAACTCGACCGCCCGCTGCCGGGCCTGATCACCGCCGAAGGAGGCCGCCGTGTCGATACCGTTCGTTGAACGCTGGTTCGCCAACCATTTCATCAACCGCGTGGGCCACAAGAGCGCCTTCGCGCTGGCGATGCTGCTGTGCGTGCTCTGGTCGGCTGCGGCAGCGCTGCGCGCGCCCGCTGAAGAGGCCGACGCCGTGGGGTCCCACGAATGGCCCAGCCAGTGGGACGGCATGCCGCTGCGTCCGCTGGCGCTGAGCGAGGTCGAGCAGCGCTTTGCCGATCGCTTCCCGGGCGCTATCGGCCGCATGACCGACGGCCAGCAGACGCTGGTGATGCGCGCCGTGAACCGGCCCACGCGCATGCTGCATCCGGCCGCCGACTGCTACCGCGCGCTGGGCTACCGCATCGAGCAGGCGCGGCTGGAACGCGACGCGCAGGCGCGGATGTGGCGCTGTTTTGTGGCGCAACGGCACGGTACGGCAAATTTCCGCGTCTGCGAGCGCATCGTCGACGCCCAAGGCACGGCTTTCACCGACACTTCGGCCTGGTACTGGGCGGCGGCCAGCGGCCAGTCGCACGGTCCGTGGCAAGCTGTCACCGTGGCAAGACCGATGTGATGAGAACGTGTTTGTGAAGAAGACCCTGCGATTCGTGCTTTTCGGGCTGCTGGCCCTCGTCCTGACCGCCCTGGTGGCCATCTTCCTGATCGCCAAGATCGCCCTTGCGCCGGCGGCGGGCGAATGGAGCACCACGGTGAAGGCCGGCCCGCTGTCGTTCGAGATCGGCGTGCCCACCGCGGTGCGCCTGGCCACCTCGTCCTGGTTCGCGCCGCGGCTGAACGGCCACGCGCTGGACACCCGCTTCGGCACCGTGCATTTCACCTGGGACGAGAAAACCGGCCAGCAGCAGATGCGCTGCGCGCCATGCAGCGCCGACGTGCCTGCGCTCGGCACGCAGCCCATCAAGGTCGAGCGGCTGGTGGCCACCGTGCGGCGCGACGGCAACACGCTGGCCGGCACCTTCGAGGCCACGCCCCAGGCGGCCGACAGCAACGCCCTGCTGCAGGGCAGCTGGACCGGCCGCCTCGCGCCGAAGAACCTGCAGCTCGACGTTCGCGTGCAGGACGCGCCCATCGCCCGCTGGTACGCCGTGCTCGTGCCGGCGCTGCCCGAGCTGCAGCGCGCCCGCATCGGCGGCACGCTGGCGCTGCAAGCGCAGCTGCTGCTGCCCGACGCCACCTTCGCGGTGCAGCCGACCATCGGCCAGTTCACGGTCGAAGGGCTGGGCACCGAGGCCATGCTGGGCGCGCGCACCAGCTGCGGCCCGTCGGCCAAGCTGGCCAACGACAGCTGGCTGGCGCGCGCCGTCATCGCGGCGGAAGACCAGCGTTTCTTCAGCCACGCCGGCTACGACCTGACCGAAATCCTCGCTTCGATCGACCACAACCAGAAGCCCGGCCAGACCCGGCGCGGCGGCAGCACGCTCACGCAGCAGCTGGCCAAGCTGCTGGTCACCGGCAGCGACCGCACGGCCGAGCGCAAGCTGCGCGAGCTGCTCTATGCGGTCGAGATGGAGCAGACGCTGGGCAAGGCCCGCATCCTGCAGCTGTACCTGGACAACGCCCCGTGGGGTGGCAACCTCTGCGGCGGCGAGGCCGCGGCGCGGCGCTACTTCAAGCGCAGCGCGCGCACGCTCGAACCGGCGCAGGCCGTCTGGCTCGCGGCCATGCTGCACAAGCCGCAGGCCGTGCTCGAGCAATGGCGGCGCGACGGCCACATCGATGCCGACCGCACCAAGTGGGTGGCCGAGAGCGTGCGCGGCATCAGCCGCAACCAGCGCGAGGCGCTGCTCAAGAGCGTGGCCGCCGCCAAGTACGCGCCACCGGAGGCCGTGCAGTGACGACGAGCGTGGCCCCGCCCGACATCGAGGCCATCGAACGCGCCACCGTGGCGGCGGTAGCTCCCGAGGCCTGCGAGGAACTCGACGGCTGGCTGCTGCCCTTCGACCGCGGCACTGTCAAGCGCGCCCGCTCGGCCGTGCCGCTGCACCGCGACCCGGTCGAGCCCGCCACGCTCGACCGCATCGAAGACCGCTGCGACAGCCGCCAGGTCGCGCCCGCGCTGCGGCTGGCCGACGCCGCCTGCTTCGACACGCTGCGCGCCGAACTCGCGCGCCGGCACTACATGGCCGACAGCCCGACCTGCGTGCAGACCGGCTCGGCGCGGCGCATGCGCGACCTCGTCGCGGCGGACGCGCGGCTGGCCGACGTCGACGCGACGCCCGATCCGGACTGGGCCGCGCTGTTCCTCGGCGAGGGTTTCGACCCGGTCGATGGCGTGCACCGCGTGCGCTCGCTGTCGCGCGCCACGGGTTCGCTCTTTGCCAGCGTGCGCGAAAACGGCGCCACCGTGGCGGCCGGCGCCATGGCCTTCGGCCACGGCTGGGCCAGCGTGCACGGCATGCGCACCGAACAGTCGCAGCGCGGGCGCGGCCTGGCCGGGCGCGTGCTCGCCGGCCTGGCGCAGGCGGCGCTGGCACGCGGCGTCGAACGGGTGTTCCTGCAGGTCGATGCGCAGAACCAGCCGGCGCTGGCGCTGTACCGCCGCGCGGGCTTCGAGACGCGCTGGCAGTACTGCTACTGGCAGCGCCAGCAGTGGCCGCGCTGAGCTGAACGGCTCCGGGCGGCGGGCACCCCCACCGGTGGCGCGGTCGGGGCTTTGGTGCCACCATGGGCGGCATGACGAACGTTCATGCCCACCACCACCCCACCGATCCCGTCGCCACCCCGCGCGGCATCGACCACATCGTGGCCGGTGTTTCCACCAGTGACGGCGACGGCGTCAAACTCACCCGCGTGCTGCAGCAGCCGCTGCAGAAGCGGCTCGACCCCTACCTGATGCTCGATGCCTTCGGCAGCGACAACCCGGGCGACTACATCGGCGGCTTTCCGAACCACCCGCACCGGGGCTTCGAGACGGTCACCTACATGATCGCCGGGCGCATGCGCCACCGCGACAGCGCGGGCCACGAAGGCCTGCTCGAGAACGGCGGCGTGCAGTGGATGACGGCCGGCCGCGGCCTCGTGCACAGCGAGCTGCCCGAGCAGGAAGAAGGCCTGATGGAAGGCTTTCAACTCTGGCTCAACCTGCCCGCCAAGGACAAGATGCGCGAGCCCTGGTACCGCGACATCCGCAGCAGCGAGATCCCCGAGTTCACCACCGCCAGCGGCGCCCACGTGCGCGTGATCGCCGGCACCAGCCACGGCGTCGTGGGCGCGGAGCAGCGCGCGCACACCCAACCGCTGTACCTGGACATCACGCTGCCGCCCGGCGCCGAGTTCGCGCAGCCGCTGCCGCCCGACCACAACGCGCTGGTCTACGTGTTCCGCGAATCGCTGTGGATCGCGGGCAGCGAGGTGCCGACGCGGCGCATGGCCATCCTGGCGAACGACCCCGGCAGCGACGGCACGGTGCTGCGCGCCGGCGCCAGCAACCACAGCCCGGCGCGCGCGCTGCTCATCGCGGGCCGGCCGCTGAACGAGCCCATCGCGCAGTACGGGCCCTTCGTGATGAACACGCCCGAGCAGATCAAGCAGGCGGTGCACGACTTCCAGAACGGCAAGCTGGGCTGAGCCCGAAGCCTCTGTAGTCGCTCGCCTACCGCAAGTCGGCGTCGCGTGCGGTTCGCGCCGGCCGGTGCGCGGCCTAGATTGCGGTCATGCCTCCCACGATACGCAAGGGACAGGCGCCGCCGATGCTGCAGCGCGCCGAGTTCCACGACCGCTTCATGCAGAGCTTCCACGACCCGGCGTTCCGGGCCGAGACCGAGGCGCTGCGGCGCCTGGAAGACATCGCCTGGAAAGCCTACGACGAAGGCCGCAAGGCGCCCGTGACGCGCCGCGCCGGGCCCGGCTATGCCGACCCCGACTACGAACTCTCGGTCGACTGGCTCGACGCCCGCGCGCGCATCGACGCGGCGCAGGACGCCTGGGGCCGGCCCGAGACGCGCTCGCGCGTGCTGCTCGTCAACGGCTCGCCGCGCAACGACGGCACCTGCCCCGGCGAAATCTCCAAGACCTGGCGCCTCACGCAGTGCGCGCGCGAGGTGCTCGAAGGCGGCGGCATCGAGGTCGACGTGCTCGACCTGAGCCGGCTCACGTCGGACTACGGCCGCCACATCCACCCGTGCAAGGGCTGCGTCTCGACCGCGATGCCGCTGTGCCACTGGCCCTGCAGCTGCTACCCCAACCACGCGCTGCGCCAGACCGGCGACTGGATGAACGAGATCTACGAACGCTGGGTGGCCGCGCACGGCGTGATCGTGCTCACGCCCACGCACTGGTACCAGGCCGCGAGTCCGCTCAAGCTCATGATCGACCGCCTCGTGTGCGCGGACGGCGGCAATCCCGACCCCACCAGCACGCACGGCAAGAAGCCCGACGAGGCCAAGGCCCTGGAGCTCGAAGGCTGGGGCTACCCCAAGCACCTGGAAGGCCGCGTCTACGGCGTGGTGGTGCACGGCGACGTGGCCGGCCCCGAGGGCCTGCGCCGCAACCTCACGGACTGGCTCGACTGGATGGGGCTGGTCGATGCGGGCGCGCAGGCGCGGCTCGATCGCTACATCGGCTACTACGCGCCCTACGCCACCAGCCACGAGGCGCTGGACGCCGATGCCGACGTGCAGGAAGAGGTGCGCAACGTCGCGCGCGCCGTGGTGCTCGCGGTGGCCGCGCTGCGCGCCGGCAAGCTGCAGGTGCCCGACCGCGGCTTGAAGGCGCCCCGGCCCAAATAAGTCACGCTGCAGGCCGCAGGACCGCGCTGCGGTTCATGCTTCTTTACGCACGCTCACGTTCGGCTCACGGACGCGTTACAGAGGCGCTCCACACTTCGTTTCACCCGCTGCCCTTTGGTGGCGGACTTCTTCGAAAGGAAGCGACTCTCATGATCTCTCTTCGCCAACGCATCGTCTGGGCCAGCCTGCTGGGTTCGGCCGCCCTCGCCTCTTCGGGTGCCTTCGCTCAGGCGCCGGCCGCCACCGCGCCGTCGACCGCCGCACCCACGGCCGCCACGGCCCCTGCCGATGCCACCGCCGCACCCAAGGCGCAGCACAAGCGCATGGACCCGGCCCAGCGCATGGAGCGCATGAAGGAGCACCGTGCCAAGCGCCTGGCGGCGCTGAAGGACAAGCTCAAGCTCACCAGCGCCCAGGAAGGCGCGTGGAGCAGCTTCACCGAGGCCAGCCAGCCGCCGGCCGGTGCCGCCCGCCCGCAGCGCATGGACCGCGCCGAGTTCGCCAAGCTGACCACGCCGCAGCGCCTGGAGCACATGCAGGCCCGCCAGGCCGAGCGCAGCGCCCGGTTCGCCAAGCGCGCCGAAGCGACCAAGACCTTCTACGCCGCGCTGACGCCCGAGCAGCAGAAGACCTTCGACGCCGAGACCGCGAAGTTCGCGGGCCACGGCCATCGCTTCCATCGCGGTGGGCATGAAGGCCACCACGGTGCAGCGCCTGCCAAGAGCTGAGGCTGACCAGGCGGCCGGCTGAAGGGAGCCGGCCTCCAGGAAAGGGCAAGAAAAAGCCCGCGATGCGCGAAGCATCGCGGGCTTTTTCGTGGGCGCGCGGTGTTACTGCGGCGTGCCAGTCTTCTCGGTCGGGTTGGTCGGCACCGCCGGGCGTTCGCCCGGCTGGCCGAAGCGCGGCTTCACGTGCTGCGTCTCGGCGCGCACCTCGGCGCGCGAGCGCTCGCCGGTGGGCGATGGCATCGCGTTGGGCTGGTGGTTCACGGTGGTGCTGGCTTCGCCCTTGGGTACCACGCTGTTGGCGTTGTTGCGGTTCTGCGCGCGGGCCTCGGCCTTCACGGCTTCGCGCGAGACGGGCATCGAGCTGTCGCCCGCCATCGGTTCGACGGGCGCCGGTTTCTGGGCCTGGGCGACGCCCGCGCCCAGCAGGGCGGCGAGCAGCGCGGTGGGGATCGTCAGGCGTTGCAGGGTGGTCATCATGGAAAGCTCCTTTGCAGATGGAAAAAGGCATAAAGCGCGAGCGCGTTGGCATCGGCTTTGAAACCACCGTAGGAGCCTCGTTTCGGGCGCTGTGTGGGGGTGTGGCAGGCCTGCCTGTAGGAGCCCGCCGCCCTTGCGTGAAAGGCACGCGAAGAAGGTGGCGCGTTCCTACAGTCGGCGCGGGCGCGGCCACGTACAACGGGAACACCGATGTCCTCCCCCATCACTTCCCCGCTGCCCGAGGCCGCTGTCGCCGCCGCACCGGCCTCGCTCAAGGTCATGACCGTGAACACCCACAAGGGCTTCACGGCGCTGAACCGTCGCTTCATCCTTCCGGAGCTGCGCGACGCGGTGCGCACCGTGGGCGCCGACGTGGTGTTTTTGCAGGAGGTGATGGGCACGCACGCGCGCCATTCGCGCACCGTGAACAACTGGCCGGAGGCACCGCACTACGAATTCCTGGCCGACACCATGTGGCCGCAGTTCGCCTACGGGCGCAACGCGGTGTATCCGAAGGGGCACCACGGCAACGCCGTGTTGTCGAAGTTTCCGATCGTGCATTTCCGCAACCACGACGTGTCGGTGAGCGGTCCCGAGAAGCGCGGCCTGCTGCACTGCGTGCTGCGCCTGCCCGGGCGCACGGTCGACGTGCATGCGATCTGCGCGCACCTCGGGCTGGCCGAGGCGCACCGCCAGCAGCAGCTGGAGCTGCTGTGCCACATCGTGCGCGACGAGGTGCCGACCGACGCGCCGCTGATCGTGGCCGGCGACTTCAACGACTGGCGCGCCCGCGCACACGACGTGCTGGCCGAAGGCGCGTCGCTGCGCGAGGTGTTCGTGCATGCCCACGGCCGCGCCGCGCGCACCTTTCCGGCGCGCCTGCCGCTGCTGCCGCTGGACCGCATCTACGTGCGCAACGCGGGCGCGCACGCGCCCGTGGTGCTGCCGCGCCGGCCCTGGTCGCATCTGTCGGACCACGCCCCGCTGGTGGCGGACATCGACCTGTGAGCAGCGAGGCCCCCATGCGCGACACCCCCGAGCGCGCCGGCCACTGGACCGGCGGCAACCGCATCGACCTGCTGGAGAACGGCGAGGAATTCTTTCCGCGCGTGTTCGAGGCCATCGGCGCGGCGCGGCGCGAAGTGATCATCGAGACCTTCATCCTGTTCGAGGACAAGGTGGGCCTGGCGCTGCACGCGGCCATGCGCGCGGCGGCGCAGCGCGGCGTGAAGGTCGACCTGATGATCGACGGCTTCGGCTCGCCCGATCTCTCGCACGCGTACCTCGAGAGCCTGGCCACGGCCGGCGTCAAGGTGCGCGTGTTCGACCCGGGCCAGCGCTTCCTGGGGCAGCGGCTCAACGTGTTCCGCCGCATGCACCGCAAGATCGTGGTGGTCGACGGCGAACGCGCCTTCGTGGGCGGCATCAACTACTCCGAGGACCACCTGCTCGACTTCGGTCCCAAGGCCAAGCAGGACTACGCGGTCGAGCTGGCGGGGCCGATCGTGGCCGAGATCCACCAGTTCGTGCTGCGCGCCATCGCGGTCGGCGGCAAGGGCGTGGGCTGGTTCCGGCGCCGGCTGAAACAGGCACCGCCCGTGTCGCAGCTGCAGGCCGCGGCGGGCGAGGCCGACGCGATCTTCGTCACGCGCGACAACCGCCGCCACACCAACGACATCGAGCGCCACTACCGCGCCGCGATCCGCGCCGCGCGCGAGCGCATCGTGATCGCCAACGCGTACTTCTTTCCGGGTTACCGGCTCATCAAGGAGCTGCGGCGCGCGGCGCGGCGCGGCGTCGATGTGCGGCTCATCCTGCAGGGCGAGCCCGACATGCCGATCGTGAAGACGGCCGCCGGCATGCTGTACCACCACCTGCTGCACGCGGGCGTGCGCATCTACGAGTACTGCGACCGCCCGCTGCACGGCAAGGTCGCGCTCATGGACGACCGCTGGAGCACCGTGGGCTCGAGCAACCTCGACCCGCTGAGCCTGTCGCTCAACCTGGAGGCCAACGTGGTCGTGCGCGACACCGCGTTCAACAAGGTGCTGTGGGAGCGCATGGACCATCTCATGCAGCACAGCTGCAAGCAGATCGGCACGCACGACCTGGCCAGCGAATGGAGCGGCTGGCGGCTGGTGCGCAGCTTCTTCGTCTTCCACTTCTTGCGCTGGTACCCGTCGTGGCTCAACCGCCTGCCGCGCCACGCGCCGCGCCTGACGCCGGCCGAGGCGACCGATCTCATGGCGCAGCAGCAGAAGAAGCACACGGGCGACGAGGGCACGGCGCGCACGGAGACGGCATGAGCGCGTCCCTCGCCCTCACGCATCGGCCCTGGTGGCCGTGGGCGCGGCGCGTGGCGATCTGGGCCTTCTTCGGCGCCATCGCCTGGCTGCTGCTGAAGCAGGCGCGCACCATCGACTGGGCCGAGGTGTTCGCCGCGCTGCGCGCATTGCCGGGCGCCACGCTGCTCGCGGCCGGCGCGCTGGCCGCCGCCAGCTTCGGGCTCTACAGCACCTACGACCTGCTGGGGCGCCACCTCACGAAGCACCGGCTCGGCGCGGGCACCGTCATCGGCGTGACCTTCATCAGCTACGCCTTCAACCTCAACTTCGGCTCGCTGGTGGGCGGCGTGGCCTTCCGCTACCGGCTGTACTCGCGCCTGGGGCTGGGCAACGAGACCATCACGCGCGTGCTGGGCTTCAGCATGCTGACCAACTGGCTCGGCTACCTCGTGGTGGCCGGCGTCGCGTTCTGCTTCTGGCCGATGGCGCTGCCGCCCGACTGGAAGATTGACGGCGGTGGCCTGCGCATGCTCGGCGCGGTGCTGCTCATGGTGTCGCTGGCCTACCTGGCGCTGTGCGCGTTCTCCGATGGCCACGTCTGGCGCGTGCGCGGCCATGCGCTGCGCACGCCGAGCTTGCCGATGGCCTTGCTGCAGCTGGCGATGTCGTGCGTCAACTGGTCGCTCATCGGCGGCGTGATCTGGGTGCTGCTGCAGGGCGAGGTCGGGTATCCGCAGGTGCTCGCGGTGCTGCTGGTCGCCGCCGTGGCGGGCGTGGTCACGCACGTGCCGGCGGGGCTCGGCGTGCTGGAGGCCGTGTTCGTCGCGCTGCTGGCGCACGAGGTGCCCAGCACCCGGCTGCTGGGCGCGCTGCTGGCCTACCGCGCGCTGTACTACCTGCTGCCGCTGGCCGTGGCGCTCGTCGCTTACCTCGTCACCGAGGCGCGTGCACGCCGCTTGCGCGCGGATGCCGGCAACAACCACAACAAACGTTAAATATTGCCCGCAGAAAGCAATCGATCGGTGAAATGACGGTCAGGAATTGTTGCACTGCAACAATTTTCACTTTGCAGGCCTATAGTGGCCCTCTGTTCCCCTACGTGCCCTCTTCCCATGTCGTCCTTCAGTACCACCGCCCGCGTGGCCAGCCCGCTGATGCAATGGGTCGACCTGGCCCTCAAGACCCACGAGACCCTGCTGTCGTCCGGCACGGTGATCCGCATGCGCACCGAGCGCATCGCCAAAGCAGGGCTCACGCCCAGCGCGGCCGACCTCGCGGAGTTCCAGTTGATGGGCCATGAAAAGCTCGCGGCAGCCAGCGAATCAGGCTTGGCGATGGCCCGGCAGTGGCACAGCAGCCAGGCCTCGCTGGCCCAACGTGCGTGGCAGCAATGGCTGCAGGGCGCCACGGCGCTCTTCTCGCTGGCCGGCAGCTTCACGCCGGCGCAGGCAGCGACGCACGGCGACGCGCTCGTGCAAGCCACGGCGCGTGGTGCCAGCACGATGGGTCAGTTCACGGGCGTGGCGGCGCGCATTGCGCGCGAAGGCCTCAAGCCGATCCACACCGCTGCCACGTCGAACGCACGGCGGTTGCTGGCCGAACTGCAGGCCTGAAGCCGCTGCGTTTCAGGGTTGCGCCGGGACCAGCGTCACCAGCGTGATTTCCGACGGCGCGCCGAAACGCTTCGGCGGTCCCCAGTAGCCGGTGCCCCGGCTCACGTAGATCCACATGTCGTGCAGCCGGTGCAGGCCGGCCGTGAACGGCTGCTGCATCGGCACGAACAGGTTCCACGGAAAGAACTGGCCGCCGTGCGTGTGGCCCGACAGCTGCAGCTGGTAGCCGGCCGCAGCCGCCACCGGCGCGCTGCGCGGCTGGTGCGCCAGCAGCACGCGGGTGTGCACCAGCGGCGGCGCGTCGTACAGCGCCAAGTGCGGGTCGCTCGCGTGCGCGGCGTCGAAATGGCCGGCGGTGAAGTCGGTCACGCCGGCCAGCACCAGCGCGCTCTCGAACAGCTCTTCGTCGGTCTGCGCGCCGCGCACGTTGCGCGTCTGCAGCACCACGTGCTCGTTCAGCAGCACCTTCAGGCCGAGGCGGCGCAGTTCGTCGATCCAGGCGTGCGCGCCCGCGTAGTACTCGTGGTTGCCCGTGACCACGAAGGTGCCGTGGCGCGCGCGCAGCCCTGCCAGCGGCGCGATGTGCTCGCGCAGCTCGGGCACGCTGCCGTCGACCAGGTCGCCGGTGATCGCGATGGCGTCGGCGCCGAGCCGGTTCACCGCGTCGACGATGCGCTGGATGTAGCCGTTGCGGATCGTCGGGCCCACGTGGATGTCGCTGAGCTGGGCGATCGTGAAGCCGGCCAGCGCCGCGGGCAGGCCGCGAATGGGCACGTCGACCTGCTTCACGCCGGCCGTGCGGCGCGCGTTGACGAAGCCGACCAGCGACACGCCCGTGGCCAGCGCCAGCACCGCCAGCGCGCTCCAGGGCCCGACCTTGTCCCAGGGCACCTGCAGGCCGCCGAGCGCGCTCGCCAGCGAGGCCAGCAGCAGGCCGAGGTCGCGCACCAGCGTGAGCACGAACAGCGAGGAGAACCAGCCCATGCTGATCAGGCCGATCCAGTGCAGCGTCTCGCCGGCTGGCTTCGCCTTGCGGTCGGCGCGGTGGCTGCGCGACACGAAGGGCAGCGGCATCGTGACCGCCGACACCGCCAGCAGCACGAGCGCCAGCGGCCACGCAGGCGTGAGCGACGCCAGCGCAGGCAGCAGGCGCAGCGCGATGTAGACGTGCAGCAGCGCGGTCAGGACGCTCAGGGGACGGATCGGCATGAGGACTGGGGGGACGCGGGCATTGCCCGGGACACGTCATCTGCAAGGCGCATGCCGCGCATTCAAGGCGTCGAAAGCTGCCGGGGTCGCTATTTTTTCTATAGCGCAGGGCAACCGGATAGCGGGCGTTATGGCGCCTCGGGCGCGACGCTTCGGTGTCCGCTGCGGCGCGGTGCCGCCTCGCTTACCGCACCGCGCGCGTGCCGGCCGACGCCATGTCGGTGCCCGCCGGCCATTCGAAGAGCGCCTTGGCCGGCGCACCGGGCGACACCAGCAGCGTTTGCTTCAGCGTCTGGCCGCCGATGCGAGCCTCCACTTCATAGCGACCCGGCTCGAGCCGCGCCACCATGAACGGGCCGCCCGAGACCACGTTGTCGAGCAGCGCGGTGCCGTGGCTGTCGCGCACCGTCACGTGCACGCCGGCCGCGAAATCGGCGCGGCGGCCGTCCTTGATCGCGAATTCGAAGCTCGCGGGCCAGCGCGGCGACACGGTTTCCATCAGCTGCGCCTCGTCCTGGCCGATGCCGCCGCTCATGTATTCGACGCCGTGCGCCATGTGGATCGGCGGGTTCATCGCGGCCTGGGCCGGCTGCGCCGAGAGCGCGCCGCCGAGCAGCACCAGCAAGGCGGCGCCAGCCGCCGCGGCCACAGGCCGGGCGTGCGAGAACAGAAACAGGGGGTTGGTGGTGAGAGACATCGAAGCCTTCCTTTCCGGGCGGTGGTGGCGACACGCCACGCAGGAAGACACTGTGCCGGGCACGGCTTAAGGAAGACTTAACTGCGCGCGGGCCGCAGCGGCCCGCGTCCGCGTCGGGTCAGCGCGCGGCGGTTTGTGCCAGCGCCTGGGGCAGCGGTGGCGCGACCGAGGCCATGTCGAAGTTCGACGGCCAGACGAACGAGGCGCGCGCCGGAATGCCGGCGATCACGACCAGTTGCTGCGTGAGCGTGAGCCCGCCCAGCGTCACGTCGACGTCGTAGGCGCCCGGTTCGAGCCGCGCGAGCATGTAGGGCGCCTGCGTCTGCACTTCCATCACCGTCTGGCCCGTGTACTTCTGGCGCACCTGGATCGACGCCTTGGCCGGGAAACCCGCCTGCTGTGCGCCCTTGCCGTCGTTCACGCGCAAGTCGATGGTCGCGGCCCAGCGCGGCGCGACCATTTCCAGGAAGGCGGCTTCGCCCTTGGCGGCGCCGCCGCACATGTATTCGATGCCCTGCGCGACCTGGATCGGCGGGTTCGAGAACGCGTGGGCCGGCGACACGGCCCCGAGGAAGGCTGCGGCGATCGATGCGCCGCCCAGAACCAGTACAGCCACGGGCTGTTGGAAACGCTTGGGGTTCATTGCTCTGTGTGTCCTCGATCTTGCGTGACAGGAAATCCGTCAGGAATTTTGCTTAGCAAGAGTCGGGCTAGATATAGCGTTTACGAGGAAGCTTCTGCGTTGCGCAGGTGAATGCTATTGTTTTCATAGCTGGTGACGCCCGTGTGACGGGCGTCAGTTCCACTTTTCGGGTGTCTTTCATCGGAAACCCTGAGACGGGGCTCGCGGACGCGCTGCGAGCGAGCGCGTTTCGGTCCGTCGCCAGCCCCCCGGCCTGTGCTGAATTGGCAACAAAAGACGGAATTGATGCGCAATTGACTGGGCATTCCCTAGCTATTGGCGGGCGCGCAAAGAAATTAGGCTCGGCGCTTCCTTTCAAAGCGCGCAAACCAAATGCTTCATTCAAATCGCCGATTCGTTTTTTTGCTGATGGCTTTGGGACTGGCCGCCCAGGCAAGCGCAGAGCAGCCGGTGCCGATCCGCATCGGCGTCATCGGCCCTTTCACTGGGCCGTCGGCCGATTTCGGCCTGCCCATGCTCAACGGCGTGAAGATGGCCGTCGACGAAATCAATGCCGTGGGCGGGTATCTGGGCCGCTCGCTCGAACTGGTGATCAAGGACGACCAGGCCAATCCGGACACCGGCCGCTCGCAATCCCAGGCCCTCGTCAATGAAAAAGTGGTCGCCACCATCGGCTTCTGCAATACCGGCGTGGCGATGAATTCATTGGCCGTTTTCAATGACGCGAAATTGCCGCTGATCGTGCCCTGCGCCACCGGCTCGCCATTGACGTCGACCTATCCGCCGGCCACGAGCTATGTGTTTCGCACCTCGCCCAAGGACAGCATCCAGGCCCCTTTCGTGGTCGACGACCTGCTGGCGCGCGGCTGGAAACGGGTCGCCGTGCTGCACGACAGCACCGGCTACGGCGAGGCGGGCGCCAAGGATGTCGAGAAGGCGCTGGCGGCCAAGCACCTCAAGCCCGTGTACGTGGGGAGATTTCCGCTTGGGGTGAAAGACCTGACGAAGGAGCTGTCAGAGGCCAAGGCGGCCGGCGCGGACGTCATCTTCAGCTACACCGTGGGCCCCGAGAACGCCGTGATCGCGCGCAGCCGGCAGGCCATCGGCTGGAAGGTGCCGCAGGTTGGCGCCTGGACGCTGTCCTTCCCGTCCTTCATCGAGGGCGCCCGCGAAGCTTCCGAAGGCGCGCTGATGGCGCAGAGCTTCATCGCCGAGCCGAGCAACGAGCGGCGCTCGTCGTTTCTCTCCAACTACGCGCGGAAATTCAACACCAAGCGCATCCCGGTGCCGATGGCCGCCGCCCAGGCCTACGACGCCACCTACCTGCTGGCCCACGCGATGTTCAACGTGCCCAGCGGCAAGCTCGAAGGCCCGTTCATCAAGGCCGCGCTCGAGCAGCCCAAGCGGCCCTACTACGGCGTGGTCACGACCTACGACAAGTCGTTCTCGGAAAACGACAAGGACGCGCTGTCGCCCAACATGCTGGTGATGGGCGTGGTGCGCAACGGGCAGATCAGCTTCGCGTACCCGGAGGACGCCAAGCGCAACCTGTTCGTGCAGCGCAAGCAGTAGGAGGAGTCAAAAAAAAGGGGCGCTTGCAGGCGCCCTTTGGTGAACAGCGCGACACCGCCGGTGCCGCGCCATCGATCGATCAGACGTCGATGTTCGCCGCGCGCAGCGCGTTCTGCTCGATGAACTCGCGGCGTGGTTCCACCTCGTCGCCCATCAGCATCGTGAACACGCGGTCGGCCTCGATCGCGTCGTCGATCTGCACGCGCAGCAGGCGGCGCACGGTCGGGTCCATGGTGGTTTCCCACAGCTGCTCGGGGTTCATCTCGCCCAGGCCCTTGTAGCGCTGGCGCGAGGTGGCGCGTTCGGCTTCGCCGATCAGCCACTTCATGGCCTGGCGGAAGTCGTCGACCTTCTCTTCCTTGCCGCGTTCGCCTTCGCCGCGCTTGACCAGCGCGCCTTCGGCGCTCAGCAGGCCGCGGAAGGTGTTGGCGGCCTGGGCCAGCGCGTCGTAGTCGGCGCCGTGCACGAAGTCCTGCGAGATCACGCTGGACTTGATGTTGCCGTGGTGGCGGCGGCTGATGCGCAGCAGCGGCTTGTCGGTGCGGGCGTCGAATTCGCTGCTCACCTCGGCCGGCACGCCGGTCGTGTTGAGCTCGCGCAGCTTGGCCTGCAGGGCGACGGCCGAGGCCTCGGCGGCGGCCGGCGTGTCGAGGTCGAGCGCCACGCCGTCGGCGATGGCGCGCAGGGCTTCGGCGTCCATGAAGTTGCGCAGGCGCGCAATCACGGCCTCGGCGACCTGGTGCTTGCGCGCCAGCTCGGCCAGGGTGTCGCCCGACAGCGTGGTCGAGGTGGCGCCGCCGGTCTCGATGCTCGCGTCCTTCAGTGCCACCTTGAGCAGGAAGGCGTCGAGCGCGGGGCCGTCCTTCAGGTACTGCTCTTCCTTGCCGACCTTCACCTTGTACAGCGGCGGCTGCGCGATGTAGATGTGGCCGCGCTCGACCAGCTCGGGCATCTGCCGGTAGAAGAAGGTGAGCAGCAGCGTGCGGATGTGCGCGCCGTCCACGTCGGCGTCGGTCATGATGATGATGCGGTGGTAGCGCAGCTTGGCGACGTTGAAGTCGTCCGCGCCGCCGCCCGCGGTGGTCGCGCCGGCGCGGCCGATGCCGGTGCCCAGCGCGGTGATCATCGTCAGAATTTCGTTGCTGGTGAGCAGCTTCTCGTAGCGTGCCTTCTCGACGTTCAGGATCTTGCCGCGCAGCGGCAGGATGGCCTGGAACTTCCGGTCGCGGCCCTGCTTGGCGGAACCGCCGGCGGAGTCACCCTCCACCAGGTAGACCTCGCACAGGGCGGGGTCCTTTTCCTGGCAGTCGGCCAGCTTGCCGGGCAGGCCCATGCCGTCCAGCACGCCTTTGCGGCGCGTCATTTCGCGGGCCTTGCGCGCGGCTTCGCGGGCGCGGGCGGCCTCGACGATCTTGCCGCAGATGATCTTTGCGTCGTTCGGGCGCTCCTGCAGGTAGTCGGTGAGCAGGCGGCCGACGATGTCTTCCACCGGCGCGCGCACTTCGCTGGACACCAGCTTGTCCTTGGTCTGGCTGGAGAACTTGGGCTCGGGCACCTTCACGCTCAGCACGCAGCACAGGCCTTCGCGCATGTCGTCGCCGGTGACCTCGACCTTCGCCTTTTTCGCGAATTCGTTCTCTTCGATGTACTTGTTGATGACGCGGGTCATCGCGGCGCGCAGGCCCGTGAGGTGGGTGCCGCCGTCACGCTGGGGGATGTTGTTGGTGAAGCAGAGGACCTGCTCGTTGTAGCCGCTGTTCCACTGCATCGCCACTTCGACGCCGATGTGCGTGCCGGGGATGCCGCCGTAGGTGTCGGCCGGCTTCTCGCCCGCCGCGTAGAACGAGTTCGGGTGCAGGACGGTCTTGCCCTTGTTGATGAACTCCACGAAGCCGCGCACGCCGCCGGCGCCGGAGAAGTCGTCTTCCTTGCCGGTGCGTTCGTCGAGCAGGCGGATGCGCACGCCGTTGTTCAGGAAGCTCAGCTCGCGCAGGCGCTTGCTCAGGATTTCGTAGTGGAAATCGTTGTTTTCCTTGAAGATTTCCGTGTCGGGCAGGAAGTGCACCTCGGTGCCGCGCTTGTCGGTGTCGCCGATGACCTTCATGGGCGAGACCTCGAAGCCGTTCACGGTTTCGAGCAGGCGGTTCTGCACGAAGCCGCGGCTGAATTCGAGTTCGTGGATCTTGCCTTCGCGGCGCACGATCAGGCGCAGCTTCACGCTCAGCGCGTTCACGCACGAGACGCCCACGCCGTGCAGGCCGCCCGAGACCTTGTAGCTGTTCTGGTTGAACTTGCCGCCGGCGTGCAGCTCGGTGAGTGCGATTTCAGCGGCCGAGCGCTTGGGCTCGTGCTTGTCGTCCATCTTCACGCCGGTCGGGATGCCGCGGCCGTTGTCGGTGACGGAGATCGAATTGTCGGAGTGGATCGTGACGACGATGTCGTCGCAATGGCCCGCGAGCGCTTCGTCGATGGAGTTGTCGACCACCTCGAACACGAGGTGGTGCAGGCCCGTGCCGTCGGAGGTGTCGCCGATGTACATGCCCGGGCGCTTGCGCACGGCTTCCAGACCTTCGAGGATCGTGATCGCACCTTCGCCGTAGCTGGAGTCGGCGGGGACGCCTTCGGGCGCCACGATCTGGATTTCGGGGGTATAGACCGGCTCGGTGTGCGGCACGTCGGGCTTGTTCTCTTCTGCACTCATTCGGATATTCCTCTGTCTCTCACGGGTTTCCCGTGATTTTTCGGGCTCTCAAAAGCTCAATTCGCCGCCTCTTGAAAGCGCAAACCCGCGGGGGGCCGCGGGTCGTGTGCGCAAGGCGCTGTGTTTTCCAGGGTCTAGATGCGCATCGGCATCACGACGTACTTGAAAGATGCGTTCTCAGGGATGGTTAACAAGGCCGAGCTGTTGGAGTCGGCCAGGTCCAGCTTGACCATGTCCTGGTCCATGTTCGACAGCGCGTCGATCAGGTAGGTGACGTTGAAGCCGATCTCGATGCTGTCGCCGCCGTAGTCGATGTCGAGCTCGTCCTGGGCTTCTTCCTGCTCGGCGTTGTTCGACGCGATGCGCAGCGTGCCCGGCTCGATGTTCAGGCGCACGCCCTTGAACTTCTCGCTGGTCAGGATGGCGGTGCGCTGCAGGCTGGCCAAGAGCGGCGCGCGGCCCAGCGTGACGGTGTTCTTGTGGTTCTTCGGAATCACGCGGTTGTAGTCGGGGAACTTGCCCTCGACCAGCTTGGTGACGAACTCCATGCCGCCGAAGCTGAACTTGGCCTGGTTGTTCGCGAACTGCATCTCGATGGCGCCTTCGGCGTCGGACAAGAGGCGCTGCATTTCGAGCACGGTCTTGCGCGGCAGGATCACTTCCTGGCGCGGCACTTCGACGTCGAGCATGGCCGAGGAGAACGCCAGGCGGTGGCCGTCGGTGGCCACCAGGCTCAGCTGCTTGCCTTCGGCCACGAACAGGATGCCGTTCAGGTAGTAGCGGATGTCGTGCACGGCCATCGCGAACGAGACCTGCGAGAGCAGGTCTTTGAGCGTCTTTTGCGGCACGCTGAACACGGGGCCGAAATTGGCGGCTTCCTGCACCAGCGGGAAGTCTTCGGCGGGCAGCGACTGCAGCGTGAAGCGGCTCTTGCCGCCCTTGAGCACGAGCTTGCTGGCGCTCGACTCGAGGCTCACGGTTTGGTCGGCCGGCATGGTGCGCAGGATGTCGATCAGCTTGCGCGCACCGATGGTGGTCGTGAAGTTGCCTTCGTCGCCGCCGAGCTCGGCGGTGGTGCGGATCTGGATCTCGAGGTCGCTGGTGGTCAGCTGCAGCTGGCCGCCGGTCTTGCGGATCAGCACATTGGCCAGGATCGGCAGGGTATGGCGCCGCTCCACGATGCCGGCCACCGACTGCAGCGCGGCAAGAACTTTGTCTTGGGTTGCCTTCAAAACGATCATGTCTTCTTCCTCTTCTCTTATCTCTTTGAATCAGCTTTCAGGACGCCATTCTCCGCTGTCGCGAGGGGCGTTCTTGATGACATTCGGCTTCAGCCTTTGAGGGTCTGTTCGAGGACGTGCAGCTGCTGGTTGAGTTCGGTGAGCTGCTGGCGCTCGCCCGAAATCTTTCGCACTGCATGGAGCACCGTCGTGTGGTCGCGACCGCCGAACAGCTCGCCGATTTCCGGCAGGCTCTTCTGCGTGAGCTCCTTGGCCAGGTACATCGCGATCTGCCGGGGCCGCGCAATGCTGGCCGGGCGTTTCTTGCTGTACATGTCGGCGACCTTGATCTTGTAGTAGTCGGCCACCGTCTTCTGGATATTTTCGACCGAGATCTGCCGATTCTGGATCGACAGCAGGTCGCGCAGCGCCTCGCGCGCCAGGGCGATCGAGATCTCCTTCTGGTTGAAGCGCGAGTACGCCAGGATCTTGCGCAGGGCGCCTTCGAGTTCGCGCACGTTGGAGCGCACGTTCTTGGCCACGAAAAAGGCGACTTCCTCGGGCATTTCGGTGCCTTCGACGCGGGCCTTGTTGATCAGAATGGCCACGCGCATCTCGAGCTCGGGCGGCTCGATCGCCACCGTGAGGCCCGAATCGAAGCGCGACACCAGCCGCTCGTGGATGTCGGCCAGCCCCTTGGGGTAGGTGTCGCTGGTCATCACGATGTGCGACTTCTTGGCGAGCAGGGCCTCGAAGGCGTTGAAGAACTCTTCTTGCGTGCGGTCCTTGTTGGCGAAGAACTGCACGTCATCGATCAACAGCAGATCGAGCGAGTGGTAGCGTTCCTTGAACTCATCGAAAGTCTTGCGCTGATAGGCCTTGACCACATCCGACACGAACTGCTCGGCGTGGATGTAGAGAACTTTGGAATCGGGCCGATCGGCCAGCAGCCGGTTACCCACAGCGTGCATCAGGTGGGTCTTGCCCAGGCCGACGCCGCCGTAGATGAAAAGCGGGTTGTACAGGTGGCCCGGCATGCCGGCCACGTGCATGGCCGCGGCGCGCGCCATGCGGTTGGCCGTGCCCTCGACCAGGGTGTCGAACGTGAGCCCCGAATTGAGCCGGTTCTTGAAGCCGGCGGCCGCCGGTTCCTCGCCTGGGCCGGCCACGTCGCGCGGCACGTCCGTTTCGGCCATGATGGCCATGGGTGCAACACGGACGGGGGTTTCTCGCGGAGCGAGCGCTAACTCGATGGTGACCGGCTGGCCGTACATCTTCTCGGCCATGGCCGCGATCTTGCCCGCGTACTGGGCACGGATCCAGTCGAGCTTGAAGCGGTTGGCGACGAACACCGTCATGCGCGAAAGGTCGTCGGCGACCTGCGCGGTGAGGGGCTTGATCCAGGTGTTGAACTGCTGCTCGGACAGCTCCTGCGCGAGCTGGTCGACGCAGGCCTGCCACAGGCTTTCGCCGATGCCGTCAGTCGACATGGGCGCTTGAAAAAGTGATGGAACCCTCGGGCATTTCTTGTATAGGTATTGTGGATATTCTCTGCTGGAAGGCGCTGGGCATTCTAACTTGTCAAAACCTTATCCACATGCTGCGCTGCACATGGAAAGGCCCGCAAATCCAGTCGAAGATTGTTCCGGCGGCCAATGTTTGCGATAATTGCGGGTTTCCCTGAAAAGCCTTCACAGCGTCTTTCGGGGGCCATCCGAAACTCGCTCCCCCAGCGCTCGCCGGGTTTTTGCATGCCTTCATGCGGAAACTGGCGCAAACAGGGAATCAGGAAACCATCATGAAACGCACTTACCAAGCATCCAAAGTCCGCCGCGCCCGTACCCACGGCTTTCTGGTCCGCATGAAGACCCGTGGCGGCCGCGCCGTGATCAACGCACGCCGCGCCAAGGGCCGCAAGCGCCTGGCCGTCTGACGGCACCCCACCTGCCGTTGTCAGCCGCCGACACGTCCGCGCAGGCTCCTGCAGCCTCTGCGCCTGGCCCCGCCAGCAGCGACGTCCGCGGCCCGGCTTCCTTGCAGCGGCTCAAGACCCGCGCGCAATTCCAGGCCGTCCTCGCAGGTGCCACCGTGGCGCGCACTGCCCATTTCGCATTGCACCGCTGTGCGCTCGATGTTTCCCCATCGGGCGCCGCTTCGCTGTTTCCGTCCGATGAGGTCTGGCTGGGCGCCATGGTGCCCAAGCGCTGGGCACGCCGCGCGGTGACGCGCAACGCCATCAAGCGCCAGATCTACGCCGTGAGCGCCGCGCCTGGCGTCGTGTTGCCGCGTGCCGCGCACGTGGTGCGTCTGCGCGCCGGTTTCGATCGCAAGGCGTTCGTGAGCGCCTCCTCGGACAAGCTCAAGGCCGCCGTGCGCGCCGAGCTCCAGCAATTGCTGGCGCGCGCCGGACGTCCGCCGGCACCGGCTGCCGCCTCCCCCGCACCTGCTTCCGCATGAAACGCCTGCTGATCGGCCTCGTGAAGGGCTACCGCCTGCTGCTGAGCCCCTGGCTCGGGCAGTCGTGCCGCTTCACGCCGACCTGCTCCGTGTATTCGATCGAGGCGCTGGAAGTGCACGGCGCGCTCAAGGGCAGCTACCTGACGCTGCACCGCATCGCGCGCTGCCAGCCCTGGTGCCAGGGCGGCCACGATCCGGTTCCACCGAAATCACAGCGTCGCACTGACAAGTCAGGATCGCTGTTTTCGTCTCTTCTCTCCTCCGACAAGAAGTCTTCGTCATGAACGATATCCGCCGCACGATTCTGTGGGTGATTTTTGGTTTCTCGCTCGTGCTGCTGTGGGACCAATGGCAGGTCTTCAACGGCAACAAGCCGACCTTCCTGCCGTCGACCAAGCCCGCCGCCACGGCGCCGGCCACGGGCAGCGTGGCCAACAACGGCGTGCCGACCGCGGCTGCCGCAGCCGGCGGCACCGCGGGCGCCGTGCCCACGCAGGCGGCCCCGGCTGCACCGCGCGAGCAGGTCGTGGTGACATCCGACCTGTTCAAGGCGACGATCGACAGCGAAGGCGCCACGGTCAACCACCTCGAACTGCTCAAGTACGACGAAGCCGACCGCACCAAGCGCGTCGTGCTGTTCGAGAACGGCTCGCCCGCCACGCGTTACGTGGCGCAGACCGGCCTGTTGAACCCCGTCGCCGGCGACGCTTTCCCCAACCACCTGACGGCAATGACGCCCAAGGCCGGTCCGCGCACGATGGCCGACGGCCAGAACACGCTCGAGGTGAGCTTCGAAAGCGCCCCGGTCGGTGGCCTGAAGTACATCAAGACCTACGTGTTCAAGCGTGACGACTACGTCATCGGCGTGCGCCACGAAGTGGTCAACGTGAGCGACCAGCCGCGCGACGCGCAGCTGTACATGCAGCTGCTGCGTCACGGCACCGTGGCCGCCGGCACCATGTTCGGCACCAACACCTTCACCGGCCCGGCCGCGTACACCAACGAGAAGAAGTTCCACAAGCTCGACTTCAAGGACATCGCCAAGGGCAAGGTCGAGCCGCCGCCGCCGGCCAACGACGGCTGGATCGCGATGGTGCAGCACTACTTCGCATCGGCCTGGCTGCTCAAGGGCGATCCGGCCAGCGAACAGCTGCGCCGCGAATTCCGCGTGAAGGACCTGGGCGACAACCTCTTCACCGTCGCCATGGTGGCCACGCTGCCGAAGATCGCTCCGGGCGCCACGCAGGTCGTGAACAGCGCGCTGTTCGCCGGCCCCGAAGAAGAAAAGAAGCTCGAAGCCATCGCCCCCGGCCTGGACCTGGTGAAGGACTACGGCATCTTCGCGATCATCTCCAAGCCGCTGTACTGGCTGCTCACGCAGCTGCACGGCATCCTGGGCAACTGGGGCTGGGCGATCGTGGCGCTGGTGGTGCTGCTGAAGGCGGCCTTCTACTGGCTCAACGCCAAGGCCTACGCCAGCATGGCCAAGATGAAGGCCATCAATCCGAAGATCATGGAAATGCGCGAGCGGCTGAAGGACAAGCCGCAGGAAATGCAGCAGGAAATGATGCGGATCTACAAGACCGAGAAGGTCAATCCGATGGGCGGCTGCTTCCCCATCGTGATCCAGATCCCGGTGTTCATCGCGCTGTACTGGGTGCTGCTGTCGTCGGTTGAAATGCGCCACGCCCCGTGGATCGGCTGGATCACCGACCTGTCGGCACCCGATCCCTGGTACATCCTGCCGATCGTGATGACGGCCACCTCGCTGTTCCAGACCTGGCTCAACCCGACGCCGCCCGATCCGATGCAGGCCAAGCTGATGTGGATCATGCCGCTCGCGTTCAGCGTGATGTTCATCTTCTTCCCGGCCGGCCTGGTGCTGTACTGGATCACGAACAACGTGCTGTCGATCGCGCAGCAGTGGTTCATCAACAAGCGGCTGGGCGTGCTGGGCAAATAAGTAGCCCACGGCCTCCGCAACCCGCAAAGGGCCGCATCCGCGGCCCTTTGCTTTTTGCTGAAAGAATCGCGCTGTCATGACCTTCGCCCGCACCACCGATCCCATCGTCGCCATCGCCACCGCCCCGGGGCGCGGGGCGGTCGGCATCGTTCGCGTGTCGGGCGCCCGGCTGGCGCCGCTGGTCCAGGCGCTGTGCGCCCGCGCCCTCAAGCCGCGCGAAGCCACCTACCTGCCCTTTCGCGATGCGCTGGGCGAGCCGGTCGACCACGGCCTGGCGATCCATTTCCCGACGCCGCATTCCTACACCGGCGAAGACGTGCTTGAGCTGCAGGCGCACGGCGGCCCGGTCGTGCTGCAGCTGTTGCTGTCGCGCTGCCTCGAGGCCGCGGCCGAAATCGATCCGGCCACCGGCCGCCCGCGCCTGCCCGGCCTGCGCGTGGCCGAGCCGGGCGAGTTCAGCCAGCGCGCCTTTCTCAATGGCAAGATCGACCTGGCGCAGGCCGAGGCCATCGCCGACCTGATCGACGCGAGCACCGAGGCGGCCGCGCGCAGCGCCGGGCGCTCGCTGTCGGGCGCCTTCTCGCGCGAGATCCACACGCTGCGCGACGCGCTCATCCACCTGCGCATGCTGGTTGAGGCCACGCTCGATTTCCCCGAGGAAGAGATCGACTTCCTCCAGAAAGCCGACGCCACGGGCCAGCTGCAACGGCTGCAGGCGCAGCTGGCCGCCGTGCAACAGCGCGCCAAACAAGGCGCGTTGCTGCGCGAAGGCATCAAGGTGGTGATCGCGGGCCAGCCCAATGCGGGCAAGAGCTCGCTGCTCAACGCATTGGCCGGCGCCGAGCTGGCTATCGTGAGCGCCATCGCGGGCACCACGCGCGACGTGGTCTCGCAGACCATCCAGATCCACGGCGTGCCGCTGCATGTGGCTGACACCGCGGGCTTGCGCGACAGCACCGACGAGGTCGAACAGATCGGCGTGGCGCGCGCCTGGGGCCAGATCGAAAGCGCCGACGCCGTGCTGTTCCTGCACGACCTCACGCGCGCCGGCCAGCCCGACTACGCCGCCGCCGACGCCGAGATCCTGGCCGGCCTGCAGCGCAAGCTGCCGGCGAGCGTGCCGGTGCTCGATGTGTGGAACAAGCAGGACGCGGCGGCGTCGGCCGCGCCGCCGTCCGAAGGCATCGCCCTGTCGGCCAAGACCGGCGCGGGCATCGAGGCCTTGCGCGATCAGCTGCTCGCCATGGCCGGCTGGCAGGCCGTGCCCGAGGGCGTCTACCTGGCACGCGCGCGCCACGTCCAGGCGCTGGCCCGCGTCGAGACGCACCTCGCGCTGGCGGCGGCCCACCTGGCGGCGCAGGCCCAGCTGCTCGACCTGCTGGCGGAGGAGCTGCGGCTGGCGCAGAACGCACTCAACGAGATCACCGGCGAGTTCGGCGCGGACGACCTGCTGGGGGTCATCTTTTCGCGCTTCTGTATCGGGAAATAGCGACACATGCGTGCGCTTCGCCGGGGAAAGCGTAAACAGTTGTAGCCGAACCTCGGGGCCTTCGCGGATACTTCGGATCACTTGCGGGGGTCGAGAAAAACATGTCCATCCAGAACCTGAGCCGCTCCATTGCGGAGAACCTGAGCGCCGATGCGTTCGCGCTGACCTTGAGCGTCGCGCAGTGGGACACGCTCGCGGGTTATCTGCAGCCCATCGAGACCGGTGTCGGCGACGTGCTGATCTCCCAAGGCACGCACGACCGCTCGGTGTTCTTCGTCGAAAGCGGCGCCATCAGCGTGCACCGCGTCAGCAGCAAGGAACAGATGCGCCTGGCCGTGCTGTCGCCGGGCTCGGTGGTGGGCGAAGGCTCGTTCTTCTCGCGCGAGCCGCATGCGGCCAACGTGGTGGTCACCGGCGCGGGACGCGTGTGGCGCCTCACCGCCGTGCGGTTCTCCGAAATGTCGAACCGCCAGCCCAACATGGCGCTGGACATCGCGATGGCGCTCGGCGCCGTGATCGCCAAGCGCATGGCGCACCGCTCCAAGCGGGTGGCCGTCACCTGAGCCTTTCGACTCGCCGCGCGCTGCCAGCCGGCGCACAACAACAAGAACAAGTCTTCGTTTCCGATCCCGAGAATTGCTGGTGAGCCATGGCCTTGATCTGCCCGGTCTGTGACGCGGACAACCGCGACGGTGCCAATTTCTGCAGAAGCTGCGGTGGCCGGCTGTCGGCCGCCGACCGCGTGCCGCCGCCGGCGCCCAGTCCTGCCGATCGCGAATGGGCCACCACCGCACCAGCCCAGCTGCGTGCGCCGACCATTCCCGCACCGCTGTTCGATCCCGCCGAGTCGAAGCGGGCGTCGTCGCCTGCGTCCAACGGCTGGATGCCCGAGCCGCCACCCCCACCGCCGCCGGCGGATGAACGAACCGTGATCGTGGCGCCGGGGCGCGCAGGCGCGGCCTCGTCCTTGCCTCCGACCCCGCGGGCCGACCGGCCCAAGACGCGGATCAAGGTCAAGCGCATCAAGCCGCCCGAACCGGTGCTGCGCCCGCGCGGCATCGGGCTGTGGCTGGGGCTGCTCGCGGTCGCGCTGCTGCTGGTCGTCGCGGGCTGGCTGGGCTACGGGACCGGCAGCAAGGCGCCCGAGCCGGCCGTGGCACCGCCTCCTGTCGCCGTGCCGGCTCCCGCTGCGACCCCAACGGTGGTCGAAGCCCCCCCTGTCGCGACCGAGCCTGCGCCGCCCGTGGCTGAAGCGCCACCTGCAGAAGCGGTCGTCGAGCCGGCGGAAGCCGCACCGAAGCCGACGCCCGTCGCGAAGCCGCGCAAGCCGGTGGCACCCGCCACACCGGCGCCCCAGGCCCCAGCCGCCGCGGCGCCCGTGGCGGCCGCACCGGCACCCGCGCCCGCGACACCGGCTCCTCCCGCCGACCCGCAGGCCCAATGCGGCGACCGCAACTTCATCGCCAAGGCGCAATGTATGGCGGCCCAGTGCGTGAAGCCCGAGTACAGGTCGCATGCGCAGTGCGAGGCGGTGCGCCGTCAGCAGCGCATCGAAGAAGAAAAGCGCAACCCGTCGCTCTTGAACTGAGCCCGCGCCGGCAGCCTCAGCCCTTTTGCAGCCGTTCGATGGCAATCGCCAGCGCGGCAGGCTTGCCCGAGAGCACCAGGGTGTCGCCGTCCGACAGCAGCGTGTCGTCGGCCGGCACGCGCGCCTGGCCGTCCTGGCGGCGCAGGCTGGCCACCCGCACGCCCAGCGTCGGCAGCGCAATCCGTCCGAGCGTCTGGCCGATGGCGCGTGCGCCCGGCGTGAGCGTGAAGCTGTTCAGGCGCTCGTGGTCGATCTCGTCGGCGTTGTCGTCGTCGGCGCCGTGGAAGTAGCCGCGCAGCAGGTTGTAGCGCGCGTCGCGCTGGTCCTGCACCACGCGGATCACGCGCCGCATCGGCACACCGACCAGCGCCAGCGCATGGCTGGCGAGCATCAGCGAACCTTCGATGGCCTCGGGCACCACCTCGGTCGCGCCGGCGGCCTGCAGCTTCTCGAGGTCGTGGTCGTCCTGGGTGCGCACGATCACCGGCACGTGCGGCGCGTGGGCACGCGTGTTGGCCAGCACCTTCATCGCGCCGCCCACGTCCAGGTAGGTGACGACCACCGCGCTGGCGCGCGCCAGGCCCGCGGCCATCAGCGCCTGCAGCCGCGCCGCGTCGCCGAACACCACCGAATCGCCAGCCGCGGCCGCTTGGCGCACGCGGTCGGGGTCCAGGTCGAGCGCCATGTAGGGAATGCCTTCGCGCTCCAGGATGCGCGCCAGGTTCTGGCCGCAGCGTCCGTAGCCGCAGATGATCACGTGCTGCGCGGTGTTGATGGTCTTGCGCGCAATGGTCGTCATCTGCAGCGACTGCTGCAGCCAGTCGCTGGCCACCAGCTTGCGCACGATGGCGTTGCTGTACATGACGATGAACGGCGTGGCCAGCATCGACAGCACCATCGACGCCAGCACCGGGTTGGCCAGCCATGGCGGCAGCAGGTTGCGGTCCTGCGCGAGCGCCAGCAGCACGAAGCCGAACTCGCCGGCCTGCGCCAGGTACAGGCCAGTGCGCAGCGACACGCCCGAGGTGGCGCCCAGCACCCGCGCCAGCACCGTCACCAGCCCCAGCTTGAACAGCAGCGGCACCAGCAGCAGCACCGCCACCAGCAGCCAGCGCTCGACCACGATGTGCCAGTCGAGCGACATGCCGACGGTGATGAAGAACAGCCCCAGCAGCACATCGTGGAAGGGGCGGATGTCGGTCTCGACCTGGTGCTTGTATTCGGTCTCCGACACCAGCATGCCGGCGATGAAGGCGCCCAGCGCCAGGCTCAGGCCGGCCAGCTCGGTGAGCCAGGCCAGGCCCAGCGTGATCAGCAGCACGTTCAGGATGAACAGCTCCTCGCTGCGCCGCCGCGCCACCAGCGTGAGCCACCAGCGCATGATGCGCGGCCCGCCGTACAGCAGCACGCCGATGAGGAAGGTGGCCTTCACCAGCGCGAAGCCCAGCGCCTTGGCCAGCGCCTCGGGCGGCGCGCCCAGGGCGGGAATCAGCACCAGCAGCGGCACCACGGCCAGATCTTGAAACAGCAGCACGCCCATCACGCGCTTGCCGTGTTCGCTCTCCAGTTCGAGCCGCTCGGCCATCAGCTTGACCACGATGGCGGTGCTGCTCATGGTGAGCGCGCTCGACAGCGCCAGCGTGGTCTGCCACCCCAGCTGCCAGGCCGGCGGCAGCTGCGTGGCGATCAGCAGCGCGCCGGCCGTGGCCAGCGCCATGGTCAGCAGCACCTGCGCCATGCCCAGCCCGAACACGTGCTTGCGCATGGCGCGCAGCTTGGGCAGGCTGAACTCGAGCCCGATCACGAACATCAGGAACACCACGCCGAATTCGCCCAGGTGGCGGATGCCTTCGGAGTTCTGCGCCAGCGCCAGCGCATGCGGGCCGATGAGCACGCCGGCCGTCAGGTAGCCGAGCATCGGCGGCAGCTTGAGCGACCGGCAGGCCACCACGCCGATCACCGCGGCCAACAGATACAACAGCGTGAGATCGAACGAAGACATAGGCGCCGATGCTAGAGCAATGTCCGTGCCCCGGGCTTCCCCGGGCCATGTGATCCCCGACCGCGCCCGCCTCGTAAAATCCGGCGATGAGCTCCCGCCCCGCCCCGACCCACGTGGTCGACCCCGACGCCATCCTGGCCCGGGCACGCGTCACATTCGACATCGAAGCCGAAGCCGTCCTCGGCCTGAAGGCCCGCGTCGGCCCGAGTTTCGTCGAGGCCGTGCGCAAGATTCTTGAAGTGCGCGGCCGCGTGGTCGTGATGGGCATGGGCAAGAGCGGCCACGTCGGCCGCAAGATCGCTGCCACCCTCGCCTCCACCGGCACGCCCGCGATGTTCGTGCACCCGGCCGAGGCCAGCCACGGCGACCTCGGCATGATCAAGGCGGTCGACCTCGTGCTGGCCATCTCCAACAGCGGCGAGGTCGACGAGCTCACCGTGCTGCTGCCGGTGGTCAAGCGCCAGGGCGTGCCCCTGATCGCCATGACCGGCCGCCCCGATTCCACCCTGGCGCGCCATGCCGACATCGTGATCGACGCCGGCGTCGCCAAGGAAGCCTGCCCGCTGAACCTCGCGCCCACCGCGAGCACCACCGCGCAGATCGCCATGGGCGACGCACTGGCCGTGGCCTTGCTCGACGCGCGCGGTTTCGGCTCCGAAGATTTCGCGCGCTCGCACCCCGGCGGTGCGCTGGGCCGCAAGCTGCTCACCCACGTGAGCGATGTCATGCGCTCGGGCGACGAAGTGCCGTGTGTGCCGCCGACGGCCACCGTCAGCGAGCTGATGCGCGCGATGAGCATCAAGGGCTTCGGCGCCGCCGCGGTGGTCGAGCCCGACGGCCGGGCGCTGGGCATCTTCACCGACGGCGACCTGCGCCGCCTGATCGAGGCCGGCGCCGACCTGCGCACGCCCAAGGCGGCCGACATCATGCACCGCGACCCGCGCACCATCCGCGTCGACGCGCTGGCGGTGGAGGCGGCCGAACTCATGGAGCAATGCGGCATCACCCGCCTGTTCGTGATCGACGGCGCGGGGGTGATCGTCGGCGCGGTGAACACCAACGACCTGATGCGCGCGAAGGTCATCTGATGCCGCTTGATTTCCAGGCCGAGACCCTGCTGGCCGCGCAAGACGTGCGCATCGTCTTCTTCGACATCGACGGCGTGCTGACCGACGGCGGCGTGTACTTCACCGAGCACGGCGAGACGCTCAAGCGCTTCAGCATCCTCGACGGCTACGGCCTCAAGCTGCTGCGCAAGGCCGGCATCACGCCGGCCGTGATCACCGGGCGCGACTCCAAGCCGCTGCGCGTGCGGCTCGAGGCGCTGGGCATCGAGCACGTGCGCTACGGCACCGAAGACAAGCTGCCCGCCGCCGAGGCCATGCTGAAGCAGCTCGGCTTCACCTGGGCGCAGGCCGCCGCCATCGGCGACGACTGGCCCGACCTGCCCGTGCTGACCCGCGTCGGCTTCGCCGCGGCACCGGCCAACGCGCACGCCGAGGTGCGCGCGGTGGCGCGCTACGTCACCACCGCGCGTGGCGGCGAAGGCGCGGCGCGCGAATTCTGCGACCTGCTGTTGACGGCCTGCGGCCAGTACCGCCCGCTGCTCGACGCTGCCCTGGGCCCCCGACCATGAGCCCGCAGCTGCGACGCGCCTGGAACCTGACGCGCGATGTGCTCGACCGCACCACCATCTACCTGCCGATCATCCTGATGGCGGGCGTGGCGCTGGGCACCTACTGGCTGGTGCGCAATGCGCCCAAGCTGCTGGAGCCCACCGTCAAGGCGGCGCCCACGCACGAGCCCGACTACTTCATGCGGGACTTCGTCATCAAGAACTTCCTGCCCAACGGCGACCTGCGCAGCGAGCTGCATGGCACCGAGGGGCGGCACTACCCGGACACCGACACCATCGAGGTCGACCAGGTGCGCATGCGCTCGGTGTCGCCCGAGGGGCTGGTCACGCGCTCGTCGGCGAACCGGGGCCTGTCGAATTCCGACGGCAGCGAGATCCAGCTGTTCGGCAACGCGATCGTGATCCGCGAACCCGCGGTGAGCGCGAGCGGCAAGGCCACGCCGCGGCTGGAGTTTCGCGGCGAGTTCCTGCATGCGTTCCTCGACACCGAGAAGGTGCAGTCGAACAAGCCGGTCACGCTCATCCGCGGCAGCGACCAGTTCACGGGCGATACGCTCGACTACGACAACCTGAGCGGCGTGGCCAACCTCACGGGCCGCGTGCGCGGCGTGCTGGTGCCGTCGGCCGCCGCAGGCAAGCCGCGCTGAGCGGCTGCCACACAAGAACAAGTTCCCGGGAGACGATCCACGCATGACCACCGCCGCACCGCTCGTCTTCATCACCGGCGCCTCCAGCGGCATCGGCCAGGCGCTGGCCGCGTGCTTCTACGACGCGGGCTACCGGTTGGCGCTGGTCGCGCGGCGCACGGGCGAGATCGAAACCTGGGCGACGGGCCGCCAGCTGGACGCGGGCCGCTACCAGGTCTACGGCGCCGACGTGGCCGACACCGACAGCATCGTGGCCGCCGGCGTCGACTGCATCGCGCGCCAGGGCGTGCCCGACGTGGTGATCGCCAACGCAGGCATCAGCATCGGCATCGACACGGCCGAGCGTTCGGACCTCGACGTGCTGGCGCGCACCTTCGCCGTCAACAACGTGGGGCTGGCCGCCACCTTCCATCCCTTCGTGCAGGCCATGGTGCAGCGCGGCAGCGGGCGGCTCGTGGGCATCGGCAGCGTCGCCGCCATCCGCGGGCTGCCGGGGCACGGCGCCTACTGCGCGAGCAAGGCCGGCGTGGTCGCGTACTGCGAAAGCCTGCGCGGGGAACTGCACAACAGCGGGGTGAAGGTCGTCACGCTCTGCCCGGGCTACATCGACACGCCGCTGACGCAGGGCAACCGCTACGGCATGCCCTTTCTCATGCAGCCCGAGGATTTCGCAGCCCAGGCGCTGCGCGCCATCGAGGCTGGCACGAGCTACCGCGTGATTCCGTGGCAGATGGGCGTGGTCGCCAAGGTCATGCGCCTGCTGCCCAATGCCGTGCTCGACCGCGCGGTGCAGGGCCGGGAGCGCAAGAAGCGCAGCGGCGAAGCCTGAGCTTCATTGCCGATTGCACAGCGGGCACAGCGCGCAGGCAAAGAAAAAGGCTCCCGAGGGAGCCTTTTGTGTTTGTGTGCCGTGAGGCATGCGAAGGAGTGAACGGGGTTCAGTACCCACCGTTGCCGCCGCCGCCGTAGCCGCCACCGCCGCTGCGACCACCGCCGCCGCCACGGGGACCTGCGCCGTAGGGGCTGCGGAAACCGCCATCGCCACCACCGCCGCCGCCACCCGAACGACCACCACCGCCGCCGCCGTAGCCGCCGCCACCGCCGGAACGGCCACCGCCGCCACCACCGTAGCCGCCACCACCGCCGCCGCCGTAGCCACCGCCACCACCGCCGCCATAACCACCACCGCCGCCGCCGTAGCCGCCGCCACCGCTGCGGGGGGGACGTGCTTCCATGGGACGTGCTTCGTTGACGACCACGCTGCGGCCGCCCAGGGGTTGGCCGTTCATGCCGTTGATGGCGGCCTGTGCTTCCGCGTCACTGCCCATCTCGACGAAGCCGAAGCCCTTCGAGCGACCCGTGTCGCGCTCCATCATGACCTTGGCGCTGGTCACTGCGCCGAACTGGCCGAAGGCCTGCTCGAGATCACCGTCGCGCACCGAGTAAGGCAGGTTGCCGACGTAGAGTTTGTTGCCCATCAAGGGACTCCTATAAACACATCAAGAAAAGCGATGGAGTCCCGAAAGCATCACTCAAACGAGAGCCGCCGAGCCGCGCGAAACTGACCGATCACCGAATTGCTCCCGCCCAAAATCAAGAGGGATGCTCGTGCATTATGGGTGAAATATCAAAAAAGCAAGCAGGAATTTGCGTCTTGAGGTAGCGCCTTTCGAAACTAGTGGAAGTTAGCGCACGCCTACCTGTTTGAGCCGGGGGAATTGACGATGCGGCTACAATTTGCGGGTCATTGGGGAGTAGCCGCCTTCCGCATACGAGAAGGGCCCGCGTCAACAGACTTGTCCTTGCCCCACGAGGACATGGCGCGTGCAGTGAACACACCTGGCGAGACCTTTGACCGCACAACTTCGGGAATATGGCCGAAGGTGTTGTGCGGTCAATTGCGTCCTTCGGCCCAAGGAACCCCACATCCATCATGGAAGCTTTTCTCGTTGCAACGGGCGTGGTCGCGCTCGCCGAAATGGGCGACAAGACCCAACTCCTGGCCCTTTTGCTGGCCGCGCGCTTCAGGAAACCCTGGCCGATCGTGTTCGGCATCTTTGTCGCCACGGTCATCAACCACGCGCTGGCCGGCGCGGTCGGCAACTACATTACGCGCTGGCTCGGTCCCGAGGTGCTGCGCTGGATCCTGGGCGGCTCGTTCATCGCCATGGCCGTCTGGATGCTGATTCCCGACAAGCTCGATGAAGACGACGCCCCCGGCGTCTCGAAGTTCGGCGTCTTCGGCACCACGGTGATCGCCTTCTTCCTGGCCGAGATGGGCGACAAGACCCAGATCGCCACCGTCATGCTGGCCGCCCGCTTCACGCAGGACTACGCCTGGGTCGTCGTCGGCACCACGCTGGGCATGATGCTGGCCAATGCGCCGGTCGTGTGGCTGGGCGACAAGATCGTGCGGCGCGTGCCGATCAAGCTCGTGCACGGTATCTCGGCGGCGATCTTCCTGGTGCTGGGCGTCGTGATGATCGTCGGCTGGTAGCAGGAAAAAGTCACGGGGCTATACTTGCCCTGCGCCGATTTGCTTCAGCTTGCGGGCGCTTTATAAATTCTGCTAAAGACGGCTGCCGAACCCGGCTCGTTTTTGGCGAGGCCGGGTTTTTTCATTCATGTCGTCGTCGTCACCTTTGGTCGTCACCCCGCAGTCGATGCAGTTCGCAGGTCCGCTGGCCCTGCGCAGCGGCGCGTCGATCAGCGGCTACACGCTCGCCTACGAAACCTACGGCACCCTCAACGCCGAGCGCAGCAATGCGGTGCTGGTGTGCCATGCGCTCAACGCCTCGCACCACGTCGCGGGCGTGTACGAGGGCCAGGCCCGCTCTGAGGGCTGGTGGGACAACATGGTGGGCCCGGGCAAGCCGCTGGACACCGACCGCTTCTTCGTGATCGGCGTCAACAACCTCGGCTCCTGCTTCGGCTCGACCGGGCCGATGCACGTGAACCCCGCCAACGGCCGCGTCTACGGCGCCGACTTTCCGGTGGTCACGGTCGAAGACTGGGTCGACGCCCAGGCGGCGCTGCTCGACGCGCTCGGCATCCGGACGCTCGCGGCCGTGATGGGCGGCAGCCTCGGCGGCATGCAGGCGCTGTCGTGGACGCTGCAGTACCCCGACCGCGTGCGCCACGCCGTGGTGGTGGCCAGCGCACCCAACCTCACGGCCGAGAACATCGCCTTCAACGAGGTGGCGCGCCGCGCCATCGTGACCGACCCCGACTTCCACGGCGGCCACTTCTACGAATACGGCGTGGTGCCCAAGCGCGGCCTGCGCATCGCCCGCATGATCGGCCACATCACCTACCTGAGCGACGACGTGATGAACGCCAAGTTCGGGCGCATCCTGCGCAGCGCCGTCGAGGGCGAGGTGGCGGGGCTCGACTACCGCTATTCCACGCAGGACATCGAGTTCCAGATCGAAAGCTACCTGCGCTACCAGGGCGACAAGTTCAGCGAGTACTTCGACGCCAACACCTACCTGCTGATCACCCGCGCGCTCGACTACTTCGACCCCGCGCGCCACCACGGCGGCCAGCTCAGCACCGCGCTCGCGCAGGCCACGGCCAAGTTCCTGCTCGTGAGCTTCAAGACCGACTGGCGCTTCTCGCCCGCGCGCAGCCGCGAGATCGTGAAGGCGCTGCTCGACAACCGCCGCAACGTGAGCTACGCCGAGATCGACGCGCCGCACGGCCACGACGCCTTCCTGCTCGACGACGTGCGCTACATGGGCGTGGTGCGCTCGTACTTCGAACGCGTCGCCAAGGAATTCCAATGAGCGACCTTGCACATCAACGACTGATCGCACAGCTCGTGCCGCAAGGCTCGCGCGTGCTCGACCTGGGCTGCGGCGATGGCGCCCTGCTCGACCTGCTTCAGCGCGAGCGCGGCTGCACCGGTTACGGCGTGGAGATCGCGGACGGCAACGTGCTGCAGTGCATCCGCCGCGGCGTTGACGTGATCCAGCTCAACCTCGACGAAGGTCTGGCGATGTTCGACGACGCCACCTTCGACGTGGTGCTGCAGATCGACACGCTGCAGCACCTGCGCAATGCCGAGGTCATGCTGCGCGAGACCGCGCGCGTGGGCCGCTTCGGCATCGTCGCCTTTCCCAACTTTGCGCACTGGCCCAACCGCCTGAGCGTGGCGCGCGGGCGCATGCCCGTGACGCGCCGCCTGCCCTACCAGTGGTACGACACGCCCAACATCCGCGTCGGCACCTACAAGGACTTCGAGGTGCTGGCCGGCAAGAACAACCTGCGCGTGCTCGACGCCTTCGGCCTGCAGAACGGGCGCGACGTGCGCTGGCTGCCCAACGCGCGCGCCAGCACGGCGGTGTTCAAGTTCGAGCGGGGCGGCTGAGCACGCCGCCCCTGCACCGCACGGACATCGGGTCGGAATGAGCTTCACGCTCGCGCAGCCGGTTCACAGCGACCTGCTCATCAAGAAAAGCCGCTTCATCGGCTGCGTGCAACCGGTGCCCGACCGCGCGGCCGCGCTGGCGGTGGTCGCCTCGCTGCGCGCCGAACATCCGGGTGCCGCGCACGTGTGCTGGGCGCTGATGGCCGGCGGCCAGTCGGCCGCGAACGACGACGGCGAGCCCGGCGGCACGGCCGGGCGCCCCATGCTCGAGGTGCTGCGCCACCAGCAGGTGGAAGGCGCGCTCGCGACTGTGGTGCGCTACTTCGGCGGCGTGAAGCTCGGCGCCGGCGGCCTCGTGCGGGCCTACACCGACGCCGTGGCGCAGGCCCTGCTCGGCGCCACGCTGGTGCCGCTCGTGCGCCAGCGCCACCTGCAGTGCGCCGTGCCCTACGCGCTCGAGGGGCTGGTGCGGCGCGAGCTGGCCGCCATCGGCGCGGTGCTCGAAGACGTGCAGCACGGCGACGACGTGCGCCTGGCCTTCGCGCTGCCCGCGCCCGAGGCCGACGCCTTCATCGCGCGCCTCGACGATGCTGCGCAAGGGCGCGTCGTCTGGCCGACGGCGTGAGCCGCTTCGCCGGCACCTTGCCCGGGGCCGGCTCCACCGCCAAGGCGAGCACGCCGCGCGATGCGAGCGCGATCGGCTCCGCCAGGTCGTCGTCGACGCCGCGCCGCGTCATCTCGGCCGTGACGATGCCGGTGGGCACGGCCAGCACGCCCCAGCCCAGCAGCATCATCACGGAGGCGATCGCGCGGCCCAGGTCGGTCTTGGGCACGAGGTCGCCGAAGCCGACCGTGGCCATGGTGGAGATCGCCCAGTAGATCGCCACCGGAATGCTGGTGAAGCCGTGCGTCGGGCCTTCGACCACGTACATCAGCGTGCCCATCACCAGCACCACCAGCATCACGAAGCCCACGAACACCGTGATCTTGCGGCGGCTGGACGCCACCGCCGACACCAGCGCGCGGTACTCCACCGAATAGCGCGAGAGCTTGAAGATGCGGAACACGCGCAGCAGCCGCAGGATGCGCACGTCGATCAGGTACGCCAGCTCGGGCGCGAAGGCCACGAGAAAGGTCGGTAGCAGCGCCAGCAGGTCGATCACGCCGTAGAAGCTCAGCGCGTAGCGCAGCGGCTTGTTCACGCAGCACAGCCGCGCGATGTACTCCAGCGTGAAGAGAATCGTGAACACCCATTCGAGCGCATTGAACAGAGGCCGCCACTGGTCGCGGATCGACTGCACGCTGTCCAGGATGACGACCAGCACGCTCATCACGATCACCGCGATCAGCGTCAGGTCGAACCACAGGCCGGCGGGCGTGTCGGCCTCGAAGATCACGGTGAACAGCGTGCGCCGCCAGCCGCGCGCGGGCTTGTCGAACCGCGAGTCGGTGGCGGCGGGCGTGGACAGGGCTTCGATGTTCGGGCGGATCAGGCGGGTCATGCGAGGCATTGTCAGGGGCCTCGGGCGACTTATTCAGTTACGCTTATTGCGCAATGAAGTGCCGCATGCCGTGAGTGCGTTCTTACGATAGTCCCCTTTCTTGAGGAGCTCCCCATTGGCCACACAGTCCCCCTTTTTCGGCAAGCGTGATCGTGACACCGATTCGCTGACGTCCCGTCCCGCACCGCTGGTTGGTTCGGGCACCAATCTCTCGGGCACTCCCGTCAATCCCTCCTCGTTGACCGCGCAGGCCGGCCTGGCCCCGGCGGCTGCGCCCGCCAAGGAAGGCGGCAGCAAGCTCACCGTCGGCCCGAACATCAAGCTCAAGGGCGTCGAGATCACCGATTGCGACACGCTCGTGGTCGAAGGCCTGGTCGAAGCGACGATGGATTCGCGCCTGATGCAGATCGCCGAGCAGGGCGAGTTCAAGGGCTCGGCCGAGATCGACATCGCCGAGATCCGCGGCGTGTTCGACGGCAACCTCACCGTGCGCGAGAAGCTCGTCATCCACTCGACCGGCAAGGTCACCGGCAAGATCCGCTACGGCAAGATCGTGATCGAAGAAGGCGGCCAGCTGTCCGGCGAAATCAGCTTCGGCGCCAAGCCGTCGCTGCAGGCCGCCGCCTGAGGCACCTGACGCGCCCGGTCTGACGACCGTCGATCAGGGCGCTTTCTTTTTCGGTGGGGCCTTTTTGGCCGCCGGCTTCGGCTTGTCCGCGGCGGCGGCCATTGCTGCGTCTGCGGCCTGCGGCGCCCACCCCAGGCGCTGCAGCAAGGCACCGGCCGCGGCCGGTGCCCTCTCCTTGGCGCCATTGATGAAATACACGAACACGTCGCGCGCCTTCGGCGTTGTGGTCCAGCCTTGCGCGCGCGCGGCCCAGGTGTCCAGCGCCTTGGGCGCGTAGCCGGTCGCGAGCGACGCGTCGGCCATCATGAGCCGCGCGTAGGCGACATCGCCCTCGGGCTCCTCGAACGATGGAAACTTGTCGGCGTCGGTGAACACGGTCGACACCTTGTGCTTCTTCGCGAGCGCCTTGTAGGCAGGCGTGATGAAGCTCTCGTGGCGCACGTCCATCACGTGGCGCAGCACGCGGCTGCCTTCCTTCTTCGGCAGCAGCTCCAGGAATGCCTCGAAGTCTTCGGGGTCGAACTGCTTGGTCGGCATGAACTGCCAGACGATCGGCCCGAGCTTGTCGCCCAGCTCGGCCACACCGCTGTCGATGAAACGCTGGATCGACTCGCCCGCGGTCGCCAGCACCTTGCGGTTGGTGGTGAAGCGCGAGGCCTTCATCGAGAACATGAAGTTGTCGGGCGTGTCGTCGCGCCACTTGCGGAAGGTCTCGGGCTTGAAGGTGCTGTAGTAGGTGCCGTTGATCTCGATGGCGCTGACCTGCCGGCTGGCGTAGTTCAACTCCTTCGCGTGAGCGAGGCCCTTGGGGTAGAAGTTGTCGCGCCAGGGCTCGTAGGTCCAGCCGCCGATCCCGACCTTGATCCGCGTCGATGTTGCCTTGCTCACATTGCGCTCCGGGTTTTGAGATCGCCCGCACTCTACGCGCGCTCGCCGCGAGGCGCAAAATGCGTTTTTTCGTCCCCGCGGAGAATCCCCCGATGAACGCCCCCCTGCACCGTGAAATGCCCGCCGGCACGCTCGACGCGACGCGCGCCCTCTCTGATGTCACCGCCCGATGGGACGGCGACATCGTCAAGCAACTCACCGACTACATCGCCATTCCCGCCAAGTCGCCCGGCTTCGACAAGGACTGGTCGGCCAACGGCTACCTGGAGACCGTGCTGCGCAACGCCGCGACCTGGGTCGAGGCGCAGAAGGTCGAGGGCCTGAAGCTGGAGATCGTGCGCCTCGAGGGCCGCACGCCGGTGCTGTTCTTCGAAGTGCCGGCCACCGGCACCGACATGGCCGAGACCGTGCTCATGTACGGCCACCTCGACAAGCAACCCGAATTCACCGGCTGGCGCAACGACCTTGGCCCGTGGACGCCCAAGTACGAGAACGGCCTGCTCTACGGCCGCGGCGGCGCCGACGACGGCTACGCCGTGTACGCCAGCGTGGCCGCGCTGCAGGCGCTCAAGGCCCAGGGCGTGGCGCACCCGCGCATCGTCGGCCTCATCGAGACCTGCGAGGAAAGCGGCTCCTACGACCTGCTGCCCTACGTCGACGCGCTGCGTCCGCGCCTGGGCGAGGTCGAGCTGGTGATCTGCCTGGATTCGGGCGCCGGCAACTACGATCAGCTGTGGCTCACGACCTCGCTGCGCGGCATGGCCAGCGGCACGCTCAAGGTCGAGGTGCTGACCGAAGGCATCCACTCGGGCGACGCCTCGGGCCTGGTGCCCTCGAGCTTTCGCATCATGCGGCAGGTGCTCGACCGCCTCGAAGACAGCGCCACCGGCCGCCTGCTGCCCGCCAGCTTCCATTGCGAAGTGCCGGCCGACCGGCTGGCGCAGGCCAAGGCCACCGCCGCCATCCTCGGCGACGAGGTCTACAAGCGTTTCCCGTGGGCGCACTACGACTGCGGCGGCTCGACCATGTTCGCGCTGCCGACCACCACCGACCCGGTCGAGGCCCTGCTCAACCGCACCTGGAAGCCCACGCTGTCGGTCACCGGCGCCGAAGGCTTTCCGGCCCTGAAGGACGCGGGCAACGTGCTGCGCCCCTACACCGCCTTCAAGCTCTCGCTGCGCCTGCCGCCGCTGGTCGATGCGGCCGAGACGGTGCAAAAGCTCAAGGCCCTGCTCGAAGACAACGCGCCCTACCAGGCACGTGTCACCTTCGAAAGCGGCGGCGGTGCCACCGGCTGGAACGCGCCCACCATCACGCCGTGGTTCGAGGACGCACTCAACAAGGCCTCGCGCGCGCACTTCGGCGCCTCCTGCGGCTACATCGGCCAGGGCGGCACGATCCCGCTGATGAACATGCTGAGCGCCGGCTTCCCGACGGCGCAGATGATGGTCTGCGGCGTGCTGGGCCCGAAGAGCAACGCGCACGGCCCCAACGAGTTCCTGCACGTGCCCTACGCCAAGAAGCTGACGGCCGCCGTGGCCGAGGTCATCGCCGCCCTGCCCGTCGCGCACCGCGCTGCGGCTGCGGAGCCGGTGGCGGCTTGAGCGCCGCGCCGGGCCGCCCCAAGCAAGCTCGCTCCCGCCTGGCGGGAAGGCGCGCAGCGCCAAGGGTGCACCCATGAGCGACACGCTGCCCTTGCCGCACCGCGTGTCGCTGTCCACGCCGGACGGCGAGACGCTGGCGCTGCGGCGGCTGCCCGCCGCGGGCACGCCCCGCGCCGTGGTGGTCGTGGTGCACGGGCTGGGCGAGCATGCGGGGCGCTATCACGGCCTCGCCAAGCAACTGCATGCCTGGGGCTTCGCGGTCTGGGCGCACGACCATCACGGGCACGGCGAATCCACCGGCGCGCGCGGCGGCCTGCCCGGCGAGCTGCGTCTGGTCGACGACTTGGCGCTGGTGATCGACGACGCGCGCCGCGAGAACCCCGGCGTGCCGCTGGTGCTGCTGGGCCACAGCCTGGGCGGCCTGGTCGCCGCGAGCCTGGTGGCGCGCGGCGTGCGGCCGGTCGATGCGCTGGTGCTGTCGTCGCCGGGGCTCGACCCGGGGCTGAACGGCTTCCAGAAGATGCTGCTGGCGGTGCTGCCGCGCATCGCGCCCAACCTGCGCGTGGGCAACGGGCTCGACGACAACTACCTCTCGCACGACCCGGTGGTGGTGCAGGCCTACCGCGACGATCCGCTCACGCACGACCGCATCGGCAGCCGGCTGGCGCGTTTTCTCGCCTACGAAGGTGCCACGGTGCAGCAGCACGCGGCGCGCTGGCCGGTGCCCACGCTGCTGATCTACGCGGGCGACGACCGGCTCGTGCGGCCGGCGGCCAGCCGTGCCTTCGCGGCCGCTGCGGCGCCCAGCGGCAACGTCGAGGCGAAGTGCTTCGACGCGCTGTACCACGAGCTCTTCAACGAACTCGATGCGGAGCCCGTGTTCGACACGCTGCAGCGTTGGCTCGACCGGCGGTTTCCGGCGGCGGCTGTCCCTGCGCGCGTGGCCTGAGGCTCAGGCCTTGGCCACCGGCGCGCGCCGGCGTTGCGTCTGCGCGAGCCAGAGCAGCGCGGCGCCGGTCAGGGCCACCGGCACCAGCGAGCCGTAGTTCAACAGCTGCCAGCCCTGCGTGGTCACGAGCACGCCCGAGGCGAACGAGGTCAGCGCCAGCGTCGCGAACACGCAGAAGTTGAGCGCGCCCTGGGCCCGGTCGCGCTCCTCGGCCGTGTAGGCGGTGAGCGACAGCGTCGTGCTGCCGGTGAACAGGAAATTCCAGCCCACGCCCAGCAGGAACAGCGCCACCAGGAAGTGGTGCAGGTCCACGCCCGACAGCGCCACCACGATGCAGCCGAGGTTGAGCGCCAGCCCCACCCCCATCACCGGCAGCGCGCCGAAGCGGCGGATCAGGTGGCCGGTGAAGAAGCCCGGCGCGAACATGCCGATCACGTGCCATTCGAGCACCAGCGCCGCGTCGGAAAACGGCAGGCTGCAGATTTGCATCGCGATGGGCGTGGCGGCCATCAGCAGGTTCATCACGCCGTAGCTCAGCGCGCCCGCGGCGGCCGACACGATGAACACGGGCTGGCGCATGATCTCGCCCAGCGGCCGGCCGCCGCCCGCTTCCTTGCGGGTCGGCGAGGGCGGGAATTCGATGAAATGCATCACCGCCATCGAGAGCAGTGCCACCGCCGCCAGCGCGATGTAGGCGCCGGCGAAGGGCACGGAAAGCGCTTCGCGCGTGAGGGTCGCCAGGTTCGGCCCCGCCACCGCGCCGATCAGGCCGCCGGCCATCACCATCGACACGGCCTTCTCGCGCCAGGCCGGCAGTGCCAGCTCGGCTGCCGCGAAACGGTAGAGCCCGGCGTTGGCGTTGTAGTAGCCGGCGACCACGGTGGCGAAGCACAGCAGCCAGAAGTTCTTCGAGGACGCCGCGTAGGCGCACAGCAGCGCCGAGCCGACCGCCACCGCCAGCCCGATCTGGAACGAACCGCGACGGCCGAAGCGCTGCTGCGTGCGCGCCACCAGCCCCGTGCTCAGCGCGCCGCCCACCACGTAGCCCATCACCGGCAGCGTGGCCATCCAGCCCTGCGGCGCGATGCCCAGGCCCACGAGACCGTTGATGGCGATGAAGGTGACGTTGTTGGTCAGGAGCAGGCCCTGGCAGATGGCCAGGAGCCACAGATTGCGATTCATGGGGCGCGGTTCTACGCGATTGGGCGGCGAAGGCAAGGCGCCGGCCAAAAAAAAGCGCCCTCGCGGGCGCCGGAATTCTGAGAATGAAATTCGCCGGGTGGCAGGTCAGGTCGGCTTGTTGCCTTGCAGCAGACCGCTGAGCGAGCCCAGCAGGTCGTCCTGGTTGCCGAGGCCTTGCTCGGGCACCTTGCCCTGCGGTGTGAGCTGGTTGATGAGGGCCGGCAGCATGGTGGCCAGCATCGGCAGCAGCATTTGTGCGTTGATGCCGAGTTTGGAGGCGATGGCGGCGATCGTGTCGCCGCCCAGCGCGTTCTGCAGCTGATCGCCCGACACCGGCTTGTTTTCACCGTTGCCGATCCACGAGCCGATCACGTCGCCCATGCCCGCCTGCTCGAATTTCGAGACCATGCCGCCGAGGCCGCCCTGCCCGCCGTTGTTGGCAAGCAGGCCGCCCAGGGCGCCGGCGAGGCTTCCGAGATCTCCCAATCCCCCGAGGCCACCGCCTTGCGGTTGCTGCTGCTGTGCAGCGCCTCCTAGCACCTGACCGAGTACCGAATCGAGCAACCCCATGACCATTCCTTGGTGTGTGACAGAAACGCTCACATTTTCCAATGTGGCGACCCGCTTGCCGAAAGTGGCGCGGCCACTTTCGAACTGGCAACGTGACAAATTACTTGCTGCGTGCTGCGCGTTTCGGCAGGAGCGCGGGACTGACGCCCTGCACACCGACCAGGCCGAGCACGGTGACGAGCGAATTCTGCGCGCCTTTCCATGCATCTGTCACGTCAATCGACTCGCCCAGCGAGTGGAATCCGCCCGACTTGCCGCCGCCGCCGATGATGATGGCCGGGATGCCCAGCGAAATGGGAACGTTCGCATCCGTGCTGCCGCCGCGCAGCAGCGTCTTGTGGCCGAAAGCACTGTTGGAACGCGTGGCGGCCTCGACGATCACCGAGTCGGGCGGCGTGCGGCCGCCCGGGCGGTCGCCGATCAGCTTGGTGCTCACGCTCAGGCTGCTCACGTTCCAGCGCTTGTTCTCTTCCGCCACGGCCTCGTCGAGCGTGGCGAGGATCTTCTTCTCGGTCTCGAGCAGCGAGGCCATGTCGTCCGAGCGGATGTCGATGGCCATGCGCGCATCGGGCGCGATGGTGTTCACCGAGGTGCCGCCGCCGACGGTGCCGACGGTGAAGGTGGTCTTGGGGAAACTCGGCGTGCGCACGTCGGCGATCTTGGCGATCGCGCGGCCCATGCCGTGGATCGCGCTGGGCACCTGCCCGAAGGCGCCGAAGCTGTGGCCGCCCGGGCCCTTGAAGGTGACTTCGTAGCGGTGGCTCGCGGTGCCGAGCACCAGCACGTGGCCGTCCGGCGAGGGCTCCAGGCCGACCATGCCGTCGATGTCCAGGTGGTCGCGGAAGATGGCCTTCATGCCGCGCAGGTTGCCCAGCTCTTCCTCGCCGACGTTGGCAACGATCATCAGGTCGCCCACGGTTTGGATCTTGTTGTCGTTGAGCACCTTGAGCCATGACAGCAGCACCGACAGGCCGCGCGTGTCGTCACCGATGCCGGGCGCGAAGAGCTTGCCGTCGCGCTCCTTCACCTTGACGTCGGTGCCGGCCGGAAAGACCGTATCGAGGTGCGCGGAGATCAGCAGCTTGGGGCCGTTGCCCGTGCCCTTGCGCAGGCCGATCACGTTGCCTTCGGCGTCGATCTTCGCGTCGGGCAGGCCGAGTGCCTTCAGGCGTGCCAGGAAGGCTTCGGCGCGCTTCTGTTCCTTGAAGGGCGGCGCTTCGATCTCGGTCAGCGTCTTCAGCTCCTCGACCGTGCGTTCGTGGTCGGACTTGACCGATTCCAGCAGCTTGCGGATCGCGGGCGAGGCCATGAGCTGGGTGTAGGCCTGGTCGACCGCGGGGCTGACCTGCGCCGGTGTGGGCGCAACGGCCTGGCTTTGGGCGTGAACGGCGGGCATGGCGCACAGCGCGGCCAGGACAAGGGGGGCGAGACGAAACGCGCGGGATGAACGAGGCATGGGGGGAGCGGTCCTTCCGGGAGGCGGATTGAACAAGGAAAAACGAAGCGGCCATTGTTCCGCAGGCGCCCGGTGTGCGCCTCGCGGAAAACACCCCCCGAACCGCTCAGGCGCCGACGAGCGACACCAGCGCCGCGAGCGCCGCGGTTTCGGCGCGCAGCACCCGCGCGCCGAGCGTGGCCGGTGCGAAGCCGCGCGCGATGGCGTCCTGTTCCTCGGTGGCGCTGAGGCCGCCTTCGGGACCGCTCAGCACGAGCGCCGGTTGCGCGGTGGGTGTCTCTGCGGCCACGGCAGTGACGGCGCGCGTGCCCTCGGCCAGGCTCAGCACCAAGCGCGTCGTTGTCGTATCCGTGGCGGTAGCGCCGCCGAGCCAGCCCGCGAAGGACTGCACCGGATGGATCACCGGCACGCGGTTGCGACCGCACTGTTCGCAGGCCGCGACGGCGATGGCTTCCCAGTGCGCCCGTTTCTTCTCGGCGCGCTCGCCCGACAGGCGCAGCACGCCGTGCGCCGTGGCCAGCGGCTGGATGCTGGTCACGCCGAGTTCGGTGGCTTTCTCGACCAGCCAGTCCATGCGCTCGTTGGCCGGCATGCCGACCGCCAGGTGCACGGCGCGAGCCGCTTCGCGTTCGATGGACGTGTGGGTACCCACCGTCACGGCGACCTCGCTGCGGCCCATGCGTTCGACCGTCGCGCTGTACTCGCCGCCCGCGCCGTCGAACAGGGTGAGCGTGTCGCCGGGCTGCATGCGCAGCACCTGCACATGGCGCGCGGCGCCCGGCGGCAGCGCCAGGCTGGCGCCGGCGGTCAGCGGCACGGAGCAGTGAAAACGGGGCATGCGATGAGATCAGGAGCTGATGGCGCCCGTGGTACGGGCGCTACAGCGATTTTCTTTTTTGGCTTTTTTCAGTTTCTCTTCAGACTCGGCCGTAGGCGAAGCCGGTGACGGCCGTGGTGCCCTCGACCTCGTCGATCACGCGCAGCAGCGGCTTCAGTTCGATGTAGCGGCTGGCGGTGGCGCGGATGTAAGCGATGAAGCGAGGTGTGTCGGCCAGGTAGCGCGGCTTGCCGTCGCGCAGCGTGAGGCGCGCGAAGATGCCGGCCACCTTGAGGTGGCGCTGCAGACCCATCCATTCGACCGCGCGATAGAAGGCGCCGAAGTCCTGGTCGACCGGCAGCCCGGCCTTGCGCGCGGCGGTCCAGTAGCGGATGGTGATGTCGAGCACGAACTCCTCGTCCCAACTGAGGAAGGCGTCGCGCATCAGGCTGGCGATGTCGTAGGTGATCGGGCCGTAGACGGCGTCCTGGAAGTCGAGCACGCCCAGCGGCTGGCCGGCATCGTCGCCCACCATCAGGTTGCGCGGCATGAAGTCGCGGTGCACGTAGACGCTCGGCGACGCGAGGTTGTTCTCGACGATCAGCGCGAAGGCGCGGTCCAGGCGCTCTTTCAGCTGGCCTTCCACGGCCACGCCGCGGTGCTTGCCGATGTACCACTCGGGAAAGAGCGCCAGTTCACGCTCGAGCAGGGCCCGGTCATAGGGCGGCAGCACGCCGGGCTTGGAGGCGAGCTGCCAGCGGATCAGCGCGTCGATGGCCAGGTCGTAGAGCGGCCGGTTGGCGTCCGGGCGGGCCGGATCGATCACGTCGAGCATGGTCTGGCGGCCCAGGTCGTCGAGCAGCAGGAAGCCGTGGTCGCGGTCCCATTCGAGCACCTGCGGCGCCGTCACGCCGGCTTCGGCCATCAGCTGTGCCACCTGCACGAAGGGGGCGCTGTTTTCCTTGTCGGGCGGCGCATCCATCACGATGCGCGTGCGGCCGTCGGTGGTGTCGAGGCGGAAGTAGCGGCGAAAGCTCGCGTCGGCCGACGCCAGCCGGACGGTGTCCGGGCGCAGTTGCCGGGCGTCGGCAATGCCGGCCAGCCAGCCCCGGAACGCTTCGGCCCGCTGCGGATCTGTCCAGAGAATGGCCTGGGCGGGGTGTGGGGTCGTGGACGCCGGGGTCGAAGGTGCTGTCATGGATAATCAATTCTACAAATCCGCCTGGCGCGGCACCCCTGCTCGAGGTCGATCCGACCGGGCGGGGTGGCTGCCGGACCCCGCAACCCGCCGGCTTGCCGCGCCGTCCCGACGATTTTTCGTTCCGAATCGATGCCTACGACCCCACGCGCTGCCTTGCGACGTTCGAGCCCGCCGCTGCCACTGGCCGTGCTGTCGCTGGCGCTGCTGCACGCGCATGGCGCCTTTGCCCAGCAAGCCGGTGTGCTTGAGGGACCGCTCACGCTGAAGCGCACGCCGCTGCTCACCGAGACGCTGACGCCCGTGCAACGCAGCCAGCTGCCCAGCCTCGTCACCGGCGACCGCATTTCCGGTCGCCCCGACCTCGAGACTGTGGTCGAGGGCAACGCCACGCTGCGCCGCGGCCCGGTCGCCATCACGGCCGACCGCCTCGAGTACTACCAGCCGGACGACCGCGCCAAGGCCACCGGCAACGTGCGGGTCAACCAGGCCGGCAACGTGTACGAAGGTCCGGAGCTGGAACTCAAGCTCGAGACCTTCGAGGGTTTCTTCAACAACGTGCGCTACCGCTTCCTCGCGACCGGCGGCCACGGCGAGGCCGAGCGCATCGACTTCGTCGACTCCAACGTCTCGATCGCGCGGCGCGCCAGCTACACCACCTGCCGCCGCGAGGACTTCCCCGGCTGGATGCCGGCCTGGCTGCTGACCGCCGCCACGCTGACCACCGACACCGAGGAAAACGAAGGCGTCGCCATCGATGCGCGCATGAGCTTCATGGGCATCACGACGCCGCCGATCCCGCGCGTGACCTTCCCGCTGTCGAACGAGCGCAAGAGCGGTCTGCTGCCGCCCACCATCGGGCTGGACAACACCAACGGCTTCGAGGTCGCGCAGCCCTACTACTGGAACATCGCGCCCAACCGCGACGCCACCTTCACGCCCACGCTGATGAGCAAGCGCGGGCTCAACCTGGCCAGCGAATTCCGCTACCTCGAGAAGGACTACAGCGGCAGCATCCGCCTGGACCTGATGGGCAGCGACCGCCTCGTGGGCCAGCGCTACAACGAGGCGCGCGCCGAGCAGCTGCAGAAGCTGAACAACGGCGAGATCGCGCTCAAGGACCTGAACTTCGGCAAGCCGCCCGACAGCAGCAAGCGCTGGGGCCTGTGGCTCAACCATCGCCACGACTTCGATGCCAAGGCGCTGGGCCTGGACTCGCTGTCCGCCAGCCTCAACATCAACCGCGTCAGCGACAACGACTACTGGCGCGACTTCACACGCACGCCGACGCTCGCGCAGCGGCAGCTGCCGAACGAAGGCTCGCTGAACTGGTCCAAGGGCGACTGGAGCGGCGCCGTGCGCGCCCTGCGCTACCAGACGCTGCAATACAACCTGTCGCCGGTCGTGCCCTCGTACGACCGCGTGCCGCAGATCACGGCCAACTACGCCAAGTACGACTGGCACGGCTTCGACGTTTCGCTGAACACCGACTACTCGCGCTTTCGCGTCAACAGCATCCTGGCCGGCCAGCCCGGCTTCGACCTCAATCAGCAGTCGCAGCCCGACGGCGACCGCGTGTTCGCGCAGGCGGCGATCAGCCGGCCGTTCCTTACGCCGAGTTCCTTCGTCATCCCCAAGCTGCAGCTGCACGCGACCTCGTACAACTACTACCTGCCGCAGTCGTCCATTCCGAAGGTGTCGGTCAACGGCATCGACTACGTGAACGGGATGCCGTACAACCCGAGCCAGCTGTACTTCTTCCCGACCTCGTCGAACCGCGTCGTGCCGACCTTCAGCCTCGACAGCGGCTTGGTCTTCGAGCGCGACGCCAGCTACTTCGGTCGCGCCTTCCGCCAGACGCTGGAGCCGCGCGCGTACTACGTGTACACGCCGTACCGCAACCAGAGCATGCTGCCGAACTACGATTCGGCCGCCAACGACTTCAGCTTCGCGACCATCTACACCGAGAACGCCTTCTCGGGCGCCGACCGCATCTCGGACACCAACGCGCTCACGCTGGGCGTCACGTCCCGCCTGATCGATCCGGGCACCGGCGTCGAAGCCGTACGCTTCGGCATCGCGCAGCGCTTCCGCTTTGCCGACCAGAAAGTCACGCTGCCGGGCGTCGCGCCGGTCACCGACCGCACCAGCGACCTGCTGCTGGGCGCCCAGATCAACTGGACGCCCAAGTGGAGCCTGGACACGCTGCTCCAGTACAACCCCGATTCGCGCCGTTCCACGCGCAGCGCGATCAGCGCGCGCTACAACCCGGGCCCGTACCGCAACCTCAGCGCCGCCTTCCGCTACCAGGCGCCGAGCACGCCCACGGCCACCGACGGCAACAAGTCGATCGACTTCGGCTGGCAATGGCCGCTCAACGACCTGTGGGGCGACAAGGGCAAGGACCTCGGGCCGGGCAAGGGCGAAGGCGGTGGACGCTGGTACGCCGTGGGTCGCTTGAACTACAGCCTGCAGGACAAGAAGCTCACGGACGGCGTGCTCGGGGTCGAGTACGACGGCTGCTGCTGGATCAGCCGTGTGGTGCTGCAGCGCATCACCACCGGCCAGGTGACGGCCAACACCCGCATCATGTTCCAGCTCGAATTCGTCGGTTTCTCCAGCATCGGCTCGAGCCCGATGCAGGCGCTGCGACAGAACATCCAGCGCTACCAGCCGCTGCGTCAACCGACCGAAGCCCCGAGCCGCTTCACCAATTACGACTGAAACGACGACCGTCCACGCCATGAAACACATCCGTTCCCTCATCACCCTGGGTTGCCTTGCGGCCATCGCCGCAACGGCTGGCGCACAGGGCTTTCGTTCCGGCAGCGGCATCACGGACATCATGCGTGCCGGTCCCCGGATCGTGCCGCCGGCGGCGCGCCCTGCCGGTCCCGCGGCGGCGCCGGTGCAGCGCGCGGCCGAGTACATCGTGGCGCTGGTCAACTCCGAGCCGATCACCAACACCGAGGTGCAGTCGCGTGTCACGCGCCTGATCCGCGAGAACCCGGACGCCGAGCGCGTGCCGCGCGCCGAACTCACGCGCCTCGTGCTGGAGCGCCTGATCACTGAGCGCGCGCAGCTGCAGCTGGCGAAGGAAAACGGCATCAAGGTCGACGACGTGGCGATCGACCAGGCCGAGCAGACCGTGGCCCGCCAGAACGAGATCAGCCTCACCGAGCTGCGCAGCCGCGTGGCGGCCGAGGGCATCTCGCCGCGCGAATTCCGCAACGACCTGCGCGACCAGTTGCTGCTCACGCGCCTGCGCGACCGCGAGGTCGAGTCCAAGGTCAAGATCAGCGACATCGAGGCCGACGAGTACCTGCGCGAACAGCGCGAAAGCGCCGTCAAGAACAACGCCCTGCTCAACCTCAACATCGCCCAGCTGCTGGTGGCCGTGCCCGAGAACGCCACCGAGGCGCAGGTCGCGACCGCGCAGAAGAAGGCCACCGACCTTGCACAGCGCGCGCGCAGCGGCGAAGACTTCGCCAAGCTGGTGCGCGAGAACTCCGACTCGCCCGACCGTGCCAACGGCGGCGCGCTCGGCCTGCGCAGCGCCGACCGCTACCCGCCGGTGTTCGTCGAGGCCACGCAATCGACCGCGGTGAACGGCATCGCCGGGCCTGTGCGCTCGGGCGCCGGCTTCCACGTGCTCAAGGTGCTGACCAAGGCACAGGTGGGCTCGTCGGATGCGTCCATCACCCAGACCCAGGTGCGCCACATCCTGTTGCTGAACGACCCCAAGCGCACGACCGCGCAGGCGGTGGCCCAGCTGCAGGAATTCAAGCGCCGCGTGCAGGCCGGCACCGCCGATTTCGCCGGCCTGGCGCGCGACAACTCGCAGGACGCGAGCGCCAAGGAAGGCGGCGACCTCGGCTGGTCGCGCCCCGGCCAGTTCGTGCCCGAGTTCGAGGAAGCCATGGACCGGCTCACGCCGGGCCAGATCAGCGACCCCGTGGTGTCGCGCTTCGGCGTCCACCTGATCCAGGTGGTCGGCCGCCGCGAAGCCAAGCTGAGCCAGTCGGAGCAGCGCGAAGCCGCACGTGCCGCGCTGCGCGAACAGCGCGTCGAAGAAGCCTTCGCCACCTGGGTGCAGGAAGTGCGCGCGCGCGCCTACGTCGAATACCGCGAGACGCCGCAGTCCTGATGGCCGCGGCAGCGCTCTAGGCCGCGATGGCACAGCACATTGCAAGAAAGCGGTTCGGACAGCACTTTTTGTCCGACGGCGGGATCATCGACGGGATCGTGCAGGCGATCGCGCCGCAGCCCGGCGATGCGATGGTCGAGATCGGGCCGGGGTTGGCGGCGCTCACGCAGCCGCTGGTCGAGCGGCTCGGCCGCCTGACGGTCATCGAGCTCGACCGCGACCTGGCCAAGCGGCTGCGCGAACATCCGCAGCTGGATGTCATCGAGTCGGACGTGCTCAAGGTCGACTTCGCCGAACTCGCGGCCAAGGCCGAACCGAAACCGCTGCGCGTGGTGGGCAACCTGCCCTACAACATCTCCACGCCGATCCTGTTCCACCTGCTGGGCTATGCCCACCTGATCGCCGACCAGCACTTCATGCTGCAAAAGGAAGTGATCGACCGCATGGTGGCCCGGCCCGCCACCTCGGACTACAGCCGCCTGAGCGTGATGCTGCAGTGGCGCTACGACATGGAGAACGTCCTGTTCGTGCCGCCCGAGAGCTTCGATCCGCCGCCGCGCGTGGACAGCGCCGTGGTGCGGATGGTGCCGCTCGCGCAGCCGCCGGCGGTCGATGCGGCGCGGCTTGGCGAGATCGTGCAGGTCGCCTTCAGCCAGCGCCGCAAGATCCTGCGGCACACGCTGGGCAAATGGCTGGGGGAGCACGGCTTCACCGGCGAATTCGACATCCAGCGCCGGGCCGAGGAGGTGCCGGTGGCCGAATACGTTGCACTGGCCCAGGCCGTTCCCGCATGAAAAAAGCCCGTCGATGACGGGCTTTTTTGTGGCGGTGAGCGTTGCTGTTAAGCGGCGGCCAGCCAGTACCCCGCGTTGAAGGGGCTGCTCATGCGCAGCGCCAGGGGCGACACGTCGACGAGCTTGTCCGTCGGCATTTTCTCGCCGGCCGGCTCGGTGCTGGCGGCCGGCGTGGCCGCGGCGGCTGCCGTGGCGGTGGTGTTGACTTCGATGCCATCGAGGGTTTCAGCGGTCGGCTGAGCCTCGTTCGCCCGTTCTGCTTGGCTGGTGGATGCAGAACGGGCTACAGAAAAGAATAGAAGCAGCGGAACGGGACCTTGCGATCGCCCCAGTAGTCCGAAGCGTCGCGGAAGATGTCGAGCAGTTGCTCGCGCGCTTCCTTGTCGAACTTGGCGTTGGCCGGGATCTGCTCGAGCACGATGACGAAACCAGGCTGCGGGCCCGATTTATGCAACGGGTCGGTCATGCAGTCGTACAGCGCGTCGAAGTTCTTGCCGAAGTGCGCCGGGAAGGTGAACTGCTGGGCAATCAGGTCGAGCACGTCCTGCTTGGTCTGGGCGTTGCCCAGGTTGGCGTACAGGAAGTGCTGGCCGGCCGCGTTGGCGGCATCCTGCAGGTCGTTCACGCGGAACGCGCGGATCGATTGCACGATGTTCGGGCGTACGGCTCGAAGGGATAAGGTCATATCCGCTGGTCTTTCCATAGTCATCATCATCTCGTCGGGGCGCTTCGGGGCGCCGCTCAGGTCGTTGTCATCGCTCATGGCGCAATCCGTCTGAAACTCGCATAGTGGTCCGCCGTGTACCAGCAGGCTTCGGGCGCCGTGCGCTGCTCGCCACCGCAAACGATTCGCCGGGCACCGCGGTTGCGCGCGCCGGGCGTTGGCACCGTGTATTCGCGGTAATGCCCGCGGCGTGCCGCTGGCAGGATGCGTTCGCGATTGCCGAATACCGTGCCGTCTTTGTCGTACCGGAAGGGGCCACCGTCAAGGATGGCCTGGTAGGTTCGCTGGCCCTGGACCGGCAGATCGGTCAGGGCAATCGATGCCTCGGAGGACGTTTTGTCGGCGCCGAACCATCCGCGGGCCTCGGCCCCCGTCGTCAGAGCCACCAGCATCAAGCTGGTGAGCGCAAACTTAGTGACAGAGGACGTGATCGAGGCGTAAGCCGCCATGGGGCACCACAAGAAAAGAGCGGGGGGTTTGAATTGCGCTCAACCTCGGGGTTAACCCGCAAATTCAAGCCCGCGAGTGTGCACCACGCTGGCGAAAATAGCAAGCGACTGCCCAAAGTTTGAGCAGTCGCGGGGGCGGAAAGCGACGCCTTAAGTTGGCGTCCACTCTCGCCAAATGGCCTATCTCTCGGCGTTTGCGTCGGCCACTGTCAAGGCTGTCATGTTCACGATGCGGCGAACAGTCGCGCTCGCCGTGAGAATGTGCACAGGTTTGGCCGCGCCGAGCAGAACCGGGCCGATGGCGATGTTGCCGCCGGCCGCGGTCTTGAGCAGGTTGTAAGAAATGTTGGCAGCGTCGATGTTGGGGAACACCAGCAGGTTGGCGTCGCCCGCGAGCGCGCTGTGCGGCATGACGACCGCGCGCTGCTTGCTGTCCAGGGCCACGTCGCCGTGCATTTCGCCGTCCACCTCGAGCCAGGGCGCCTGTACGCGCAGTAGGTCGAGCGTCTTGCGCATCTTGACGGCGCTGGGCTCGTTGCTGGTGCCGAAGTTGGAGTGCGACAGCAGCGCGGCCTTCGGCTTGAGGCCGAAACGCATCATTTCCTCGGCCGCCATGGTCGTGATCTCGGCCAGCTCTTCGGGCGTCGGGTCGTAGTTGACGTGCGTGTCGACCAGGAACACCTGGCGGTCGGGCAGCAGCAAGCCGTTCATGCAGGCGTACACGGGCACGTCCTGCGGGGTGCTGGCGCAGCCGCCGGGGCGCTTGCCGATCACCTGGTCGATGTAGTGCAGGTGGATCAGCGTGGTGCCCCAGGTGCCGCAGATCATGCCGTCGACCTCGCCCTTGTGCAGCAGCATCGCGCCGATCAGCGTGAGGCGCCGGCGCATCTCGATCTTGGCGGTCTGCACCGTCTGGCCCTTGCGCTCGGTCATGCGGTGGTAGGTCTGCCAGAAGTCGCGATAGCGGTGGTCCTGCTCGACGTTGACCACGTCGTAGTCGAGCTCTTCCTTCAGGCGCAGGCCGAATTTCTCGATGCGCTGGGCGATGATGGCCGGACGGCCGATGAGCGTCGGGCGCGCCAGGCCTTCGTCCACCACGATCTGCGCGGCGCGCAGCACGCGCTCTTCTTCGCCTTCGCAGTAGGCCACGCGCTTCTTCGGTGCGCGCTTGGCGGCGTCGAAGATCGGCTTCATGGTGGTGCCCGAGGCGTAGACAAAGCTCTGCAGCTTGTCGCGGTAGGCGTCCATGTCCTTAATCGGACGCAGCGCCACGCCGCTTTCCTCGGCCGCCTTGGCCACGGCCGGCGCGATCTTCATCATCAGGCGCGGGTCGAAGGGCTTCGGAATCAGGTATTCGGGGCCGAAGCTCAGCTTTTCACCGGCGTAGGCAGCCGCGACGCGTTCGCTCTGCTCGGCCTGGGCCAACTCGGCGATGGCGTGCACCGCGGCAATCTCCATCTCGTCGGTGATGGTGGTCGCGCCCGAATCGAGCGCGCCGCGGAAGATGTACGGGAAGCACAGGACGTTGTTGACCTGGTTCGGGTAGTCGGTGCGGCCCGTGGCCATGATCACGTCGTTACGCACCGCATGGGCGTCCTCGGGCGCGATCTCGGGATTCGGGTTGGCCAGCGCGAAGATCACCGGTTTGGGCGCCATCTTGGCGACCATTTCCGGCTTGAGCACGCCGCCGGCCGACAGGCCGAGGAACACGTCGGCGCCAGCGATCACTTCCGACAGCTTGCGCATGTCGGTCTTTTGCATGTACTGGCGCTTGTCGTCGTCCATCAGCTCTTCGCGGCCTTCGTAGACCACGCCGGCCAGGTCGGTGACGAACACGTTTTCGCGCTTCAGGCCCACCTTGAGCAGCAGGTTCAGGCAGGCCAGCGCCGCGGCGCCCGCGCCCGAGGTGACCAGCTTCACTTCGGCGATGTTCTTGCCGGCCACCTTCAGGCCGTTCAGCATGGCGGCCGCCACGGTGATGGCCGTGCCGTGCTGGTCGTCGTGGAACACCGGGATCTTCATGCGCTTGCGCAGCTCGCGCTCGACGTAGAAGCAGTCCGGGGCCTTGATGTCTTCCAGGTTGATGGCGCCGAAGGTGGGCTCCAGCGAGGCGATGATCTCGACCAGCTTGACCGGGTCCTTCTCGTCGATCTCGATGTCGAACACGTCGACGCCGGCGAATTTCTTGAAGAGAACGCCCTTGCCTTCCATCACCGGCTTGGAGGCCAGCGGGCCGATGTCGCCCAGGCCCAGCACGGCGGTGCCGTTGGAAATGACACCCACGAGGTTGCCGCGCGAGGTGTACTTGAAGGCGTTGGCCGGGTCCTTGACGATTTCCTCGCAGGGCGCGGCCACGCCGGGCGAGTAGGCCAGCGACAGGTCGCGCTGGTTGACCATCTGCTTGGTCGCCGCGATGGCGATCTTGCCGGGGACGGGAAACTCGTGGTACTCGAGGGCGGCACGGCGCAGCAGGGCGCGCTTGTCTTCCGGGGTGGGGGTCGAAGGGGACGATGCGGTCGAATCGGACATGTGCCGTTGCTCCTGGTGGCGCTTCTTCTGGGGGCGCCGATTGTAGACCTCGGTCCATTCCGCCCTACGCCGCATGGCCGGTGGCAGGCATGACCAAAAGCACGGGGCACCGTCAAGGCCCTGTGGCAATATGTGTGGCTGGGACACAAACCGACAACATCTCGAGAGGAACGACCATGGCCCTGATGGATTTCATCAAGAAACAGTTCATCGACATCATCCAGTGGACCGAGTCCGGCGATGGCACGCTGGCCTGGCGTTTCCCGATGGCCGAGATGGAAATCCAGAACGGTGCCTCGCTCACCGTGCGCGAGTCGCAGATGGCGGTGTTCGTCAACGAAGGCCAGGTGGCCGACGTGTTCGGCCCCGGCATGTACAAGCTCACGACGCAGACGCTGCCCGTGCTCACGTACCTGAAGAACTGGGACAAGCTCTTCGAATCCCCCTTCAAGAGCGACGTCTATTTCTTCAGCACCCGCCAGCAGGTCGACCAGAAGTGGGGCACGCCCCAGCCGATCACGATCCGCGACAAGGACTTCGGCGCCGTGCGCCTGCGCGCCTTCGGCAACTACAGCTTCCGCATCGGCGATCCGAAGCTGTTCCACACCGAAATCTCCGGCACGCGCGACATCTACTCCGTGGCCGACCTCGACGGCCAGCTGCGCGGCCTGGTGCTGCAGAACATCAGCAACGCCATCGCCTCCAGCGGCCTGCCCTTCCTGGACCTGGCGGCCAACCAGATCCAGTTCGCGACCGCGCTGGCCACCCAGCTGGTGCCCGAGTTCGAAAAGATCGGCATCAAGCTCGAGAACATCACGGTCCAGAACGTCTCGCTGCCTGAAGAGCTGCAGAAGATCCTCGACCAGAAGATCGGCATGGGCATGGTCGGCAACGACATGGGCAAGTTCATGCAGTACCAGACGGCGCAGGCCATCCCCAAGTTCGCCGAAGGGGCGGCCGGTGGCGGCGGCATCGCGGGTGACGCGATGGGCCTGGGCGCCGGCGTGGCGCTCGGCCAGGTGCTGGCGCAGAACCTCGCGCAGGGCCTGAGCCCGAACGCCGCGGCCCAGGCTGCGGCCACGACGCAGCAGCCGGCCGTGGCCGTGGTGAGCGCCGCCGACGTGATGACCACGCTCGAGAAGCTCGGCGAACTCAAGGCCAAAGGCATCCTCACGCAGGAAGAGTTCGACGCCAAGAAGGCCGAACTGCTGAAAAAGCTCGTCTGATTCGTCGCAATGTTTTCGATAGCGACTGACGCCCGCCCAGCGGGCGTCAGAGGCCTTTTTGGCTTGAATCATTCGTGGCCGGCCGCGCCATCGCACCCGGTGCGCCATGGCTGAGGAAACCGGCTCCCAACGCTACTACCGCGCGCCCTGCCCCGGCTGCGGCGCGCCGGTCGAATTCCGCTCGGCGCAATCGACGCACGCGGTCTGCCCGTACTGCCAGAGCACCGTCGTGCGCCAGGGCGACACGCTCGCGCGCACCGGCAAGATGGCCGAGCTGTTCGATGACTTCAGCCCGCTGCAGCTGTTCGCCGCCGGCCGCATCCAGGACAAGCCCTTCACGCTGATCGGCCGGCTGCAGTACACCTACCCCGGCGGGCGCTGGACCGAGTGGATCGCCGCGCTCGACGGCGACCGCACCGGCGTCCTCAGCGAGGACAACGGCGCCTACGTCTTTGCGCTGCCCTTCGACCTGCAGCGCGCCGCGCCGCCGCCGACCGACCTGCGCGTGGGCGCCACCACCGCCTTCGCCGGCCAGAGCTACACCGTCGCCTCCAACGAACAGGTGGCGCTGACCTCCGCGCAGGGCGAACTGCCGCACCTGCCCGAGCTCGGCCAAGCGTTCGCGATGGTCGAGCTGCGCAACGACAAGGGGCTGGTGCTCAGCATCGACTACGGCACCGCCCCGCCCACCGCGTACCTCGGCCGCTCGGTGCAGCTGGACGACCTGCAGCTCACCGGCCTGCGCGACGAATCGGCGAAGGACGAAAAGGGCCGCAGCTTCAACTGCCCCAACTGCGGCTCGCCGGTCACGGTCAACCTGGCCGACAGCAAGAGCATCACCTGCGGCTCGTGCAACAGCATCATCGACCTGTCGCAAGGCATCGGCGGCGAGCTCAAGCACGCCGAGCAGAACGAGCCGGTGCGCCCGCTCATCGCTTTGGGCAGCATGGGCCAGCTGCAGGGCGCGCAGTGGCAGGTGGTGGGCTTCCAGCACCGCATGGGCCAGGAGCCCGGCGACGACGAGCAGTTCGGCTGGGACGAGTACCTGCTGTACAACAAGAAGCGCGGCTTCAGCTTCCTGGTCGATGCCGAAGACGGCTGGAGCATGGTCAAGCCGACCACCGGCGCGCCCGTGATGGCCGAGAACGGCACCACCGCCACCTACCTCAACAAGCGCTACCAGCAGCAGTACGCCTACAACGCCGAGACCACCTACGTGGCTGGCGAGTTCTACTGGCAGGTCGAGCGCGGGCAGAAGACCTTCAACCGCGACTTCGCCAGCGGCGGCGCACTGCTCTCGATGGAGCGCTCGGCCAACGAGCTGACCTGGTCCTCGGGCAGCAAGATCGACAGCGGCGCGGTGGCCACGGCCTTCAAGCTCGACGCCAAGAAGGACCTGTTCTCGCGCGGCGACGCGCTGCCCGTGAGCGCCGCGTCGGGCATGGGCTGCGGCACGATCATCCTCGTCATCGTGGTCATCCTCTTCGTGCTGATCATGATGAGCAACTGCAGCGGCGGCTCCTCGAGCGGGTACCGCAGCTCGGGCGGTTCGTACGGCGGCTACTCGAGCGGCGGCGGCCACAAATGACGAAGATCGCGCGCAGGCGCTCTCTTGTTTCTCTCTTTATTGCTACGACTGGAGGTCCCCATGGGAATTGAATGGCTGAAACCGGGCGTGGTCCTCGGATCGCTCGTGTATGCGCTGATCGGCGTGGTGGTCTTCTGGATCTGCTTCTTGATCATCGACAAGATCACCCCCTATGACCTGTGGGGCGAGATCGTCGAGAAGCAGAACAGGGCGCTGGCGCTCGTCGTGGCCGCCATGTGCCTCGGCATCAGCGTCATCGTGGCCGCAGCAATCCATTGAGCGACGCGGCCCTGCCCGCGCGCACCCCGGATGCGCGGGGGCCGCAACCCGTCGAGATCGCGCTGCTCGCCAGCGTGTTCGTCGTCGCGGCCTGCGGCCTCGTCTACGAACTGAGCGCGGCCGCGCTGAGCTCCTACCTGCTCGGCGACTCGGTGCTGCAGTTCAGCACCATCATCGGCACCTACCTGTTCGCCATGGGCGTCGGCTCGTGGCTCTCGCGCTATTTCGACCGGCAGCTGCCGGCGCACTTCCTTCGCATCGAGCTGCTCGTGGCGCTGATCGGCGGCGCGCTGCCGGCGATCCTGTTCCTGGCCAACGCCTACGTGCCGGGCGCGTTCCGGCTGCTGCTGTACGGCCTCGTCGTGGTGGTGGGCACGCTGGTGGGGCTCGAGATCCCGCTGGTGATGCGCATCCTCAAGCGCAACATCGTGCTCAAGGACCTCGTGTCGCAGGTGCTGACCTTCGACTACCTGGGCGCGCTTGCCGTGTCGGTCGCGTTCCCGCTGATCCTCGTGCCGCAGCTGGGCATGATCCGCACCGGCCTGCTGTTCGGCGTGATGAACGCCGCGGTGGCCGTGTGGGCGCTGTGGCTGTTCCGCCATGAACTGCGCCGCGCCGGCGCGCACGCGGTGGCCTGCTTCCTGACGCTGGGCGCGCTCATCGGCGCCTTCTGGGGCGCCGACCACATCACCACGCTGGCGGAAGACAAGTTCTACCAGGACCGCATCGTCTTCAGCGCCAGCTCGCCCTACCAGCGCATCGTGGTCACGCGCGGCGCGCTGGGCCACAGGCTGTTCCTGAACGGCAACCTGCAGTTCGCCGAGCGCGACGAGTACCGCTACCACGAGGCGCTGGTGCACCCCGCGATGGCGGCGCACGGCGCGCCCAAGAAAGTCGCCGTGCTCGGCGGCGGCGACGGCATGGCGGTGCGCGAGATCCTCAAGTACCCCTCGGTCGAATCGGTCACGCTGGTGGAGCTCGATCCGAACATGACGCAGCTCTTCACCACGCACGAGACGCTGGCCGCGCTCAACGGGCACGCGCTCTCGTCGCCGAAGGTGAAGGTCGTGAACACCGACGCGTTCCAGTGGCTGCAGCAGGAGGGCGACACCTTCGACGTCATCGTGGTCGACTTTCCCGATCCCACCAACTTCGCCATCGGCAAGCTCTACACCAACAGCTTCTACGCGCTGCTCGACCGGCGCCTGTCGGCCAGCGGCTACGCCGTGATCCAGACCACCTCGCCGCTGGTGGCGCGCAAGAGCTACTGGACCGTGGCAAGCACCATCGAGTCGGTCGGCCTGAAGGCCACGCCGTACCACGCGCACGTGCCCAGCTTCGGCGAATGGGGCTACATCATCGCCAGCCACCGGCCCTACCGGCTGCCCGACGCTCTGCCGGGCGGCATGCGCTTTCTCACGCCGGCGACGCTGCCCCTGATGTTCGACTTTCCGCTCGACATGGCGCGCGTGCCGACCGAAGTGAATCGTCTGTCGAACCAGACCCTCGTCACCACCTACGAACAGGAGTGGGGCAAGGTCATGGCGCACTGATATGGCTCGCCCCCAGGCTGCGCGCACTTCGTGTCGCTTCGCCAACCCCCTGCCGGGGGCAACACCTGCGGCCCGGCGAAGCCGGTTCCGCGGTGTTCCACGAAGGAACCGTGTGCCATGAGGCGCCGTGGCTTTCTTGGCGTCGCTGCCGGTGCAGGCGCCCTGGCGCTGGCCGGCTGCGAGGCGCCACCGCCGGTCATCGAAGGCGGCTTCACCGGCATCGATGTCGCGCGCGGCCACGCGATGCGCGACGGCACGCTCAGGTCGCAGGCCCCGGCCACCGTCAGGCGCACCCGCGTCGTCATCGCCGGCGGCGGCGTCGCCGGCCTGGCGGCCGCGCGTGCGCTGCGCCTCGCGGGCATCGACGACTTCGCGCTGCTCGAACTTGAGGACACCCCCGGCGGCAACGCGCGCGGCGGCGTGGTCGGCGGCATCGCCTGCCCGCTCGGCGCGCACTACCTGCCCACGCCCGGCGACGACGCGCACGAGGTGCAGGACCTGCTCGAGGAACTCGGCCTGCGCCGCCGCGTCGCGGGCCGGTGGACCTACGACGAGCGCCACCTCTGCCACAGCCCGCAGGAACGCCTCTTCTTCCGTGGCGAATGGCAGGACGGGTTGCTGCCCGTGCACGACGTGGGCGATGGCACGCACGCGCAGTACCGCCGCTTCGCACAGCGCATCGACGCCCTGCAGCACGCCGCACACTTCGCCATTCCCACGCTGCGCTTCGCCGTCACGCCCGAGCTGCTCGCGCTCGACGCCGTGCCCTTCGCGGGCTGGCTCGACCGCGAAGGCTTCGACGATGCCCACCTGCGCTGGTACCTCGACTACTGCTGCCGCGACGATTACGGCGCCGGCATCGCACAGGTGTCGGCCTGGGCCGGCATCCACTACTTCGCAAGCCGGCACGGCTTTCATGCGCCCGGCGACGCGAGCGGCAGCGTCAATGACACCAACCCCGATCGCGACGGCGTGCTCACCTGGCCCGAAGGCAACGGCTGGCTCACGAAGCAGCTGGCCGCGCCGCTGGGCCAGCGCCTCCACACCGGCCAGGTCGTCACCCGCATCGCCGAAGGGCGCGCCGGCGTCGAGGTCGATGCGTGGGACGCCGCCTCGAAATCGATGGTGCGCTGGCAGGCCGAACGCTGCATCGTCGCGCTGCCCGTCTTCATCGCCGCGCGCGTGGTCGAGAACCCGCCGGCGCTGCTGACCAGCGCCGCCGCGCACGTGCGCTACGCCCCCTGGCTGGTCGCCAACGTGCACCTGCGCGGCCCGCTGGCCGACCGCATCGGCGCCGCGCCGAGCTGGGACAACGTGATCTACGGCACGCGCGGCCTTGGGTATGTCGATGCGCGCCACCAGACGCTCGACCCCACGCCGCGCGGCACCGTGCTCAGCTGGTACCGCCCGCTGGGCCCGAGCGGCTACGACACCGGCGACGGCCGCCAGCTGCTGCTCGAGCGTCCGTGGACCGCATGGCGCGACGAGCTGCTGGCCGAGCTGTCGGTGCCGCACCCCGACCTGCCCGCGCTCGCCACGCGCGTCGAGATCACGCGCTACGGACACGCCATGTCGATCCCGCGACCCGGGCTGCTCGCGCAGATCGGCGCGCACGGCGACCGCGTGGCCGCGGGCCGGCTGTCGTTCGCGCACGCGGACTGGTCGGGCTATTCGATCTTCGAGGAAGCCTTCACACGCGGCCACATCGCCGGAGCGAACCTCGCATGAAGACGCTGGTGCTCGGCGGCTACGGCAACTTCGGTGCGCGCATCAGCCGCGCGCTGGCGCAGGACCCGGGCATCGAATTGTGGGTCGGCGGGCGCGACCTCGAACGGGCCACGGCCTTTGCGCAATCGCTGGGCGGCAGCGCACGCGGTGTGCGCGTCGATGCGCAGTCGCCCGATCTCACGCAGGGCCTGGGCTTCCTGGGTGTCGACCTCGTCATCCACACCGCCGGCCCGTTCCAGGGCCAGGACTACCGCGTGCCGCAGGCCGTGGCAGCCGCCGGCGCGCACTACATCGACCTGGCCGACGGCCGGCGCTTCGTCTGCGACTTTCCCGCCGCGATGGACGCCGCCTTCCGCAGCGCAGGCCGCACCGCCGTGACCGGCGCCAGCACCGTGCCCGCGCTGTCGTCGGCAGTGGTCGACCACCTTGCCGCCGGCTGGCAAGGCATCCGCAGCATCGACATCTGCATCGCGCCGGCACAAGGCGCACCGCGCGGCGAAGCCACGCTCGCGGGCGTGCTCGCCTACTGCGGCGCGCCGATCCGCGTCTGGCACGGCGGCCGGTGGACCGAGCAGCCCGGCTGGGCGCATCCCGCGAAGGTGCAGTTCGCGCGCATGAAGCCGCGCCGCGGCGCCTTGTGCGACATCCCCGACCTCGAGCTCTTTCCCGCGCGCTACGCCGGCGTGCAGTCGGTCATGTTCCGCGCCGCACTCGAAGTCGGCCTGACCCAGCACGCCTTCGCCTTCCTGGCCTTCCTGCGCCGCGCAGGCCTGCTGCGCGCACCGCAGAAGCTGGCGCCGCTACTGCACGCGACGGGCGGCGTGTTCGATGCGTTCGGCACCGCGCTGGGCGGCATGGTGGTGCGCGTCGAAGGCACCGATGCACACGGCGCCATCGCGCGCCGCGCCTGGCACATCGCGGCGGACGACAACCACGGCCCCGAGATTCCCTGCATGGCCGCCATCCTGCTGGCGCGGCGGCTCGCGCGCGGCGAGGCGTTGCCGGCGGGCGCGCACGCCTGCGCCGGCCTGCTCACGCTGCCCGAGTTCGACCCCGAGTTCGCGCGCTGGGGCATGGTGACGGATGTGATCGACGAAGGGGCGCCCACGCCATGACGCGCCCGGTTGCCGACGGCGACGACCGCCTGCTGCGCCTGAGCCTCGTCGCGGTCTGGCTCTTCACCGCCGTCGCCAGCATCGTCGAACTCGACGGCCAGAGCCGGCGCGTGCTGGCCGACGCGGGCATCGCCTCGCCGCCATGGCTGGTGCAGGCGTTGATCGTCGGCGGCGCGGCGGCCGATCTGGCGGTCGGCCTGGCGCTGTGGCTGCGACCCGGCCGCACCGTCTACCTGGCCGCCTTCGCCCTGATGCTCGCCATGACGCTCGTGGCGACCGTGCTGCAACCGAGCCTGTGGCTGCACCCGCTCGGCCCGCTGCTCAAGAACCTGCCCATTGCCGCGCTGCTCTGGCACTTGTACCGACGCGCCACGCCATGAACACCTACCTCGTCCTCAAGTGGTTGCACATCGTCTCCAGCGTGCTGATGGTCGGCACGGGGTTGGGATCGGCCTTCTACATGTTCTTTGCCAACCGCAGCGGCAGCGTGCCGGCGCAGGCGGTGGTGAGCCGGCTGGTGGTGCGCGCGGACTGGTGGTTCACCACGCCCACGGTGATCCTGCAGCCGGTCACCGGCTTCGCGCTGGCGCACCTGGCGGGCTGGCCGCTGTCGACGCCGTGGCTGGCGTTGTCGCTGGGGCTGTTCGCGTTCGCGGGCGCGTGCTGGCTGCCGGTGGTGTGGCTGCAGATCCGCATGGCGGCCCTGGCGGGGCAGGCGCATCGCGAGAGCACCGCGCTGCCGTCGCTGTATCTGCGCTACCAGCGCTACTGGGAACTGCTGGGCTACCCGGCTTTCGTGGCCATGGCCATCGTGTTCTGGCTGATGGTGAACAAGCCCGCACTTTCGTTCTGACGTTCGAGACGGGCCGGTGCGCGGGCCCTGTGCGGTTTTCACGCAGACTTCACACACAGCGCCATGGCTTCACAGACCGGGCAGAGACTGTCAGGCGCCAACAAAAACATCGGGGGAGCGTCCATGCTTCAAGTTGCCAATCGAAAACTCGCGTCGCTCAGCGACGTGCTCTTCACCGGACTGGGCCGTGTGCTCGGGTTCCTGCGTCCGCTGGCACGCGGACTCATCGGTTCCTGGCGACCCCCGGGGTGGCTGCGCATCGTGGGCGCCTTTCTTCTCTTCGGGCTGCAGTGGTTGCAGCAACGGCTGGCCTGGGTGGTGCTGCTGGCGCTGCTGGTGCTGGCCGGCTGGTTCGCCAGCCCGCAGGTGCTGAAGTGGTGGCACGGCCTCACGCCCGACCGCGTCGAGCCCGTCGTTTCCACTGCGCAGATCGTGCCGCCGCCGCGCACGCAGATCGAAAACGACAAGGGACCGAACCCGGTCGTCATCAACTTCTCTGCCTCGGTCGCGCCGATCGCGCGCATCGGCCAGGAGGCGACCGGCGTCAGCATCGAACCCGCCATTGCGGGGCGCTGGTCGTGGAGCAGCCAGAAGAAGCTCGAATTCCTTCCCACACAGGATTGGCCAGTCGGCCAGCCCTACAAGGTGCAGCTCTCGAAGGACGCGCTCGCGCCGCACATCGAGATCGAGCAGCGCAAGTACGAGTTCACCTCGCCCGAATTCAGCGCGCGCATCGCGGGCGCGGAGTTCTACCAAGACCCGGTGCAGGCCAACGTGCGGCGGGCGCTCTTCCAGGTGCGCTTCTCGCACCCCGTGAACACGGCAGAGTTCGAAAAGCGCCTGGTGCTGAGCTATGACCAGGCCTGCGGCACCTCGATCTTCAGCGTGGGCAAGTGCGCGAGCGAGAAGTTCACCGTCAGCTACGACAAGCTGCGCCTCACCGCCACCCTCCAGTCAGAGCCGCTGCCCATTCCCGAGAAGACGCGCCCCGTGGTGCTCAGCCTCACCTCTGGCGCGGTCGCGCAGAAGGGCGGCCCCGGCCAGCGCAGCGACCTCTCGCGCGCGGTCGACATCCCCGGTCTCTTCAGCCTCGACATCTCGAGCATCGATCCCACCATCGTCACCGGCGAGAACGGCGAGCCCGAGCATGTGATGCACGTCACCGCCTCGATGCCGGTGCACGAGCGCGAAATGGCGCGCGTGGTGCAGGCCTGGCTGCTGCCCGCCACGGAAGAAGCCAAGGGCGACCCCGAAGAAAAGTTCGACTGGTCTGCCGACCCCGCGAAGGTCACCGACGCCGTGCTGCGCCGCGCGAAGAAGATCAACCTGCAGCCCATCGCCAGCGAGCGCGAAGTGACCGAGATGGTCAGCTTCCGCCTCCCGCAAGCCGAGGGCGGCCGCTACCTGCTGGTGCGCGTGGCCAAGGGCCTGAAGACGCCGGGCGGCTACCAGCTCGGCGCGGCGCGGCAGGACGTTCGATTGCTCAAGACCTTCGCGCCCGAACTCACCATCATGAGCCAGGGCTCGCTGCTCGCGCTGTCGGGTGAGCGCAAGCTACCGATCCTGGTGCGCGACCTGCCCGGCATCCGCCTGGAAATCGGACGCCTGCTGCCGCAGCAGCTGCAGCACCTGGTCACGCAGACCAACGGCGACTTCGCGCATCCGCAGTTCAACAGCGGCCTGCAGTCGGACAACCTCGTCGACCGCTTCCAGAAGGAGATTCCGCTCAGCATCCCCGCCGGCAAGGCGCACTACGAGACCGTCGACTTCGCGCAGTACCTGCGCAGCGACGTGGCCGACCGCCGCGGCGTGTTCCTGCTCAAGGTGCAGGGCTACGACCCCAAGGCCAAGAAGAAGGCCGAAGGCGATGCCACGCAGGCACAGCCCGAAGAAGAACAACAGGAAGAACAGCCATCGGAAGGCGAAGGCGACCCCGAAAGCGGCAACCCCGAAGACCAGAAGGACCAGCGCCTGGTGCTCGTCACCGACCTGGGCATCGTCGCCAAGAAGTCGCTCGACGGCACGCGCGACGTGTTCGTGCAGAGCATCGCCAACGGCCAGCCGGTAGCCGGCGCACTGGTCGAGGTGTGGGGCCGCAACGGCATGATCGTCGCGTCGCAATCCACCGACGCCACGGGCGCTGCCAAGTTGCCCAACCTCGCCGGCTACCAGCGAGAGAAGGCGCCTGTGGTGCTGGTGGTGCGCAAGGACGGCGACCTGAGCTTCCTGCCCTTCAACCGCAGCGACCGCACGCTCGACATCTCGCGCTTCGACGTCGGTGGCCTGCGCGCGGCCGGCGTGCCGAACCAGATGACCGCCTACGTGTTCAGCGACCGCGGCATCTACCGCCCGGGCGACACCATGCACATCGCGATGATGGTCAAGGCCGGCAACTGGGCCACGTCGCTGCGCGACCTGCCGCTCGAAGCCGAGATCATCGATGCGCGCGGGCTCAGCGTGCGCCGCGAGAAGCTCAAGCTCGGCCCCGGCGGCGCGGCGGAAATCGCCCACGCCACGCAGGACACCTCGCCCACCGGCAACTACACCGTCAACCTCTACCTGCCGCGCGAATCTTCGCCCGGCAACCCCGAGGTGCAGGGCCTGCTGATCGGCAGCACCACGGTGAAGGTGCAGGAGTTCCTGCCCGACCGCACCAAGGTCGTCGCCAAGCTCAGCAGCGAGGTGGCCGAAGGTTGGGTCAAGCCCAAGGACCTGAAGGCACTCATCGACGTGCAGAACCTCTTCGGCACGCCCGCGCCCGACCGCAAGGTCGAAGGCACGCTCACGTTGAGCCCGGCCTTCCCGGTGTTCCGCGCGTTCGCCGACTACGCCTTCTTCGATCCGCAGCGCGCCACCGAGAAGCAGGTCGACGACCTGGGCAGCGTGCAGACCAGCGCCGAGGGAAGGGCCGAGTTCGACCTGCGCCTCTCGCGCTTCGATGCGGCAACGTACCAGGTGCACGTGCTCGCCAAGGCCTTCGAGCCCGAGGGCGGGCGCAGCGTCTCGGCCGAGGCGCAGACGCTGGTGAGCGACATGCCCTACCTCGTGGGCGTGAAGGTCGACGGCGACACCAGCTACGTGAGCAAGGGCGCTGCGCGTAATGCCACCGTGATCGCGATCGACCCGCAGGCGAAGAAGACCGCCGTCGACGCCCTGAAGATCGAGCGCGTGGAGCGCAAGGTGCTGTCGGTGCTCGTGAAGCAGGACAACGGCCTCTACCGCTACGAATCGCGCAAGAAGGAAATCGTGATCGACGAGAAGCCGCTGGCCATCGTCGCGGCCGGCAACATCATTGCGTTGAACACCTCCACGCCCGGCAACTTCGCCTACGTGGTGCGCAATGCCGGCGGGCTGGAGCTGAACCGCGTCGAATACAGCGTGGCGGGCAACGCGAACGTCTCGCGCTCGCTGGACCGCAACGCCGAACTGCAGCTCACGCTCGACCGCAAGGACTACGAGCCGGGCCAGGAGATCGAGGTGAGCATCCGCGCACCGTACGTGGGTGCAGGCCTCATCACCATCGAGCGCGACAAGGTCTACGCTCACGCATGGTTCAAGACCGACAAGACCGCCTCGGTGCAGAAGATCGTGCTGCCCAAGGACTTCGAGGGCACCGGCTACATCAACGTGCACTTCGTGCGCGACCCGGCCTCGGACGAGGTCTACATGAGCCCGCTGTCGTACGGCGTCATTCCCTTCGCCACGAGCCTTGCGAAGCGCACCGCCAACCTGCAGCTCACCAGCAGCGAACTCGTGAAGCCCGGCCAGACGGTGAAGATGAAGCTCACCAGCGACAAGCCCACGCGTGCCGTGCTGTTCGCGGTGGACGAAGGCATCCTGCAGGTGGCGCGCTACAAGACGCCCGATCCGCTCAAGCACTTCTTCCAGAAGCGCGCGCTCGAAGTGGGCACCTTGCAGACGCTCGACCTGATCCTGCCGGAGTTCAAGAAGCTCATGCAGGGTGCCGCCCCTGGCGGCGACGGCGAAGGCGAGCTCGGCAAGCACCTGAACCCGTTCAAGCGCAAGCGCGACAAGCCGGTGGCCTACTGGTCGGGGCTGGTCGACGTGAACGGCAGCCGCGAGTTCAGCTACACCGTGCCCGAGAGTTTCAACGGCAGCCTGCGCGTGATGGCCGTCGCGGTGAACGACGAGACCACCGCCGCCAAGAGCACCCGCACCGTGGTGCGCGGCGACATGGTGATCCTGCCGAACGCACCGCTCGCCATGGCGCCTGGCGACACGGTCGAGGTGGGCGTGGGCCTTGCGAACAACATCGCGGGCTCGGGCAAGGAAGCGCCCATCGCGCTCACGCTGACCGCCTCGGGCGGACTCGAAGTGGTGGGCGACGCGACGCAGACGCTCAAGGTCAACGAGCGCGGCGAAGCGAGCACCAAGTTCAACGTGCGCGCCAAGCCGGGCGAACAGGCGGTGCTGGGTTCTTCGGCGCTGGTGTTCACATCGACGCACAAGACCTTCAGCGCGCGTCTCTCGACCGAGGTGAGCGTGCGGCCCGCGTCGCCCTTCGTCACGCTGGTGCAGGCGGGCAGCTTCCAGCGCGCGGGCGAGTTGTCGAGCAAGGCCGACCTGTATCCGAACTTCCGCCAGAGCGATCTGGCGGTGTCGGCCGCACCGTGGGCCTTTGCGACCGGCCTCATGCAGTACCTCGAGGCCTATCCGCACGGCTGCACCGAGCAGATCACGAGCCAGACCTTCCCGGCCGTGCTGCTCGCGGGCCGCCCCGAGCTGGTGAAGGAAATGGCACGCGGCCGCACCGCCGAGCAAGGTCCGATGCCCGAAGCGCGCAAGACCTTCGAGCGCTACCTCGTGCAACTGCGCGCACGGCAGACGGCCGACGGCGGCTTCTCGCTGTGGCCCGGCGCCGGCACCGATCCGTTTGCCACGCTCTACGCGGTGCACCTGCTGGTCGAAGCCAAGGACCACAAGCTGCCCGTGCCGCAAGACCTGCTGCAGAAGGCCAACACCTACCTGCAGGGCTGGCTCGGCAGCGGCGACGCCTCGCTCGACGGCTGGCGCCAGCGCACGCAGGCGGCCTACCTGCTGACGCGCCAGGGCATCATCGCGCCGGCCGCATTGGCCAACCTGCGCGAAGCCTGGCGCAACAAGCAGACCCAGGGCTGGAGCGACGACCTGGGCGCCGTGTACCTGGCAGCGAGCTACCAGCTCGTGAAGCAGGAGCAGGTGGCCAACGAGCTGCTCAACCCGGTGTGGTCGGACCTGCTCGCGCGCACCGAGAAAAAGCAGCGCCGCAACGTCTGGGGTGCCTACTACGATCCACTGGTGCACGACAGCATGACGCTGCACCTGGTGGGCCGCCACTTCCCGTCGCGCCTGAAGACGCTGAAGCCGGCCGTGTGGGAGGGCATGGGCGCGATGGTGCGCGACGGCTGGTACAACAGCCTGTCGTCGGCCTCGATGCTGCTTGCGGTCGACGCCTACTTCGAAGCGGTGGCGCAGAACGCCGAGGGCAAGCTCACGGCGCAGACCGTCAACGCGCAAGGCCAGGCCGCGGCGCTCGCGCTGGGCGCGGTGAACCCGATCACGCGCGCTGCGGTGCCCGCCGGCACGGCCAAGCTCAAGCTCTCGAACGACAGCGACTTCAACCTGTACTACAGCTGGGCCGAACAGGGCTTCGAGCGCAATGTGCCCACCACGCCGGTGAACCAGGGCCTGGAGATCTTCCATGAAGTGCTCGATGCCAAGGGCAACCCGATCACCAAGGCCAAGCTCGGCGAAGAGGTCACCGTGCGGGTGCGCGTGCGCAGCCTGGAGCGCGCACAGCTCAACGACGTGGCGCTGGTCGACCTGCTGCCCGGCGGCCTGGAGCCGGTGCTGCAGGCCGTGGGCGACGACCAGGAAGCCAATGCCGATGCGCCGATCTGGAAGAAGCGCCTCGGTGGCGGCGGTTCGTGGAAGGTGCAGTACGCCGACATCCGCGAAGACCGCGTGGTGTTCTACGGCGCCGTCGACAAGAACCTGCTCGAGGTGACCTACAAGGCGCGGGCGACCAACGTCGGCGACTTCGTGGTGCCGGCCGCGTATGGCGAGGCGATGTACGACCGGCGTGTGTATTCGCGCTCGGCCGGTGCGCGCTTCCAGGTCGTCGCGAACTGACGCCAGGCAGCGGAGGCCGTCATGCGCTTCAGCGTGAAGTTGGGAAGGCTCCGCAAGCCTGCGCTGTGGGCGCTGGCGGTCGCCTTCCTGCTCGCCTTGCTGCGCCTGTGGCCGCACGCCCCGCTCAGCGAAACCGTCGGCAGCTCGCGTGCCGTGTACGCGCAGGGTGGTGAACTGCTGCGCCTCACCCTCGCAAGCGACGAGCAATACCGCCTCTGGGTGCCGCTCGACCGCATCTCGCCGACGCTGGTCGATGCGGTGCTGCTGTACGAAGACCGCCGCTTTTACGCGCACCCCGGCGTCAACCCCGCCGCGCTCGTGCGCAGCGCGTGGCGCATTGCGAGCGGCGAGCGCCGGCAGGGCGGCTCGACGCTCACGATGCAGCTGGCGCGGCGTGTCTACGGCATCGACAGCCGCACGGCGATGGGCAAGATCGCGCAGATCGGCGCGGCGCTCTGGCTCGAAGCGCGCTTCAGCAAGCGCGAGATCCTCGAGGCGTACCTCAACACCGCGCCCTACGGCGGCAACATCGAAGGCGTGCAGGCCGCAAGCCTCATCTACTTCCGCAAGGACGCCGCCAAGCTCAGCCTGCCCGAGGCGCTGACGCTTGCGGTGATTCCGCAGAACCCCGTCAAGCGCATTGCCGAGCGCGGTCGCAATGCCGAGCTGCAGTCGGCACGCGAACGCCTGTGGGCGCTGTGGGCCGAGCGCGATCCGACCGCGAAGCAGCATGCGCCCGATGCGCAGCTCGCGCTCTCGGCACAGTCGCGCGGCAGCCTCCCCTTTCTCGCGCCGCACGCCACCGACATGCTGCTCGCGCAGGAGCGCGGCGTGCAGGAGGTGCGCACCACCATCGATTTGCGCATGCAGGCCACGCTCGAACGCGTGATGGCCCAGTACCTGCGCACGCATGCCGACGTGGGCATGACCAACGCGAGCGCGCTGCTGCTCGACGCTTCGACCATGCAGGTGCGCGCGCTGATCGGTTCGGCCGACTGGCACAACGACGCCATCGCGGGGCAGGTCAACGGCACGCAGGCCAAGCGCTCGCCGGGGTCCACGCTCAAGCCCTTCATCTACGCACTCGCGCTCGACCAGGGCTTGCTGCATCCGAAGACGATGCTGAAGGACGCACCGACCTCCTTCGGCCCCTACACACCCGAGAACTTCGACCACCGCTTCGCCGGCCCGCTGCCCGCGCAGGAGGCGTTGATCCGCAGCCGCAACATCCCCGCGGTGTCCGTCGCTGCGAAGCTGTCGAAGCCGGGGCTCTACGACTTCATGCGGCTCGCGGGCGTGCAGAAGCTGCAGAGCGAATCGCACTACGGCCTCGCGCTGGTGCTGGGCGGCGGCGAAGTCACTCCCGAGGAGCTCGCGGGTCTCTACGCCACGCTCGCGAACGGCGGCATCTCGCAGCCGCTGCGCTACACGCAGCCCGCACCCGACGAGCGGCCGGTGCAGTCGCTGCGCCTCCTGAGCGAAGAGGCCTCGTTCATCACGCTGGACATGCTGCGCCACACACCGCGCCCCGACACCACGCTGCCCGCGCGCCCCGCCATCGCGTGGAAGACGGGCACGTCGTGGGGCTTTCGCGATGCGTGGACCGCGGGCGTGTTCGGTCGCCATGTGCTCGTGGTGTGGGTTGGCAACTTCGATGGCACGAGCAACCCCGCGCTGGTGGGCGTCGATGCGGCCGCGCCGCTGTTCCTGCGCATGGTCGATGCGCTGCGCGCGGAGCGGCTCGATCCCGGCGAGATCGCGACGCGGCAGCCGGCCGATCTGCGGCAGGTCGAAGTGTGCACAGCGACGGGCGGACTGCCCGATGCGCTGTGCCCGGTGCGCACCACGACATGGTTCATCGCCGGCAAGTCGCCGATCCAGGTGAGCAACCTGCATCGCGCCGTGTGGGTCGACGAGACGACCGGCAAGGTGGTGTGCGGGCCGCAGCCCAATGCGCGCCAGCAGGTGGTCGAGCAATGGGGCAGCGACATGCGGCGGCTGTTCCGCCAGGCGGGCCTGCCGCGCGCGAGCCTGCCGACCGACGGCTGCGAGAAGGGCGAGGCCTCGGAGACGGCACCGCTCATCACCTCGCCCTTGCGCGGCGTGCGGCACACGCTGCGCGTGAAGAAGCCCGAGCCGCTCGTGCTGCGCGCCGAAGCGGCGGCGGGCACGCAGACGATCTACTGGTTTGCCGATGACGCACTGGTCGGCAAGGCGGCGCCCGGCGAAGGCATCACCTGGATGCCGGACATGGCGGATTCAGGCCGGCGCTACGTGCTGCGTGCGGTCGATGACCAGGGCCGCGCCGAGTCGCGCGAAGTGACGGTGGACATCGCACCTTGAAGCCGGTGGATGTCACGGCGCCGTCACGCGCAATCGGCATGGTCTCGCGTTTCGACTGAAACCTTTCTGCTGCCCATGACGCGTCTCGCCTCCCTCTCCTTCATCGCCCTGGCCACCGCACTCGCCTGCGGTGGCGCGGCCGCACAGACCGCCTTCCCCGCCACACTCTCCGGCCACGCCGTGCTGCCTGCGCAGAGTTTTGTCGCCGCACCGAAAGACGCGCCGGCCGACCTGCAGGTCAGCGGCAAGTTCACCTCGGGCAAGCGCGTCGAGGCGCTGGGCACCATCGAAGGCCTCTCGGCCGGCCGCGGCACCGGCGTGTCGGTGCCCTTCAAGGGCCAGCCGCTGCAAGGGCACTCGGGCATCAAGAAGATGGACGACGGCTCGTTCTGGATCCTCACCGACAACGGCGCCGGCGCGAAGGCCAACTCGCCCGACTTCATGCTCTACCTGAACCACTACAAGGTGGACTTCAAGAGCGGCAAGTTCCATCGCCTGAACACCATCTTCCTGCACGACCCCGACAAGAAGGTGCCGTTCCGCATCGTTCACGAAGGCACGAAGCAGCGCTACCTGACGGGCTCGGACTTCGATCCCGAGAGCTTCCAGTTCGCCGGCGGCGCGCTGTGGATCGGCGAGGAGTTCGGCCCCTTCCTGATCAAGGCCGACCTGAAGGGCAAGGTGCTCGCGGTGTTCGATACGCAGGTCGACGGCAAGGCCGTGCGCTCGCCCGACCATCCGGCCGTGACCACGCCGGGCGCACCGGGTGGTGCGGTCGATTTCCAGATCAAGCGCTCCAAGGGCTTCGAAGGCATGGCCTCGTCGAAGGACGGCAGCAAGCTCTATGCGCTGCTCGAAGGCCCGGTGTGGAACGCCGAGGCCAAGGACTACGAGAAGGTTGAAGGCAAGGAAGCCCTGCGCGTGCTGGAGTTCGACGTGGCCTCGGAAAAATGGACGGGCCGCCACTGGAAGTACGTGCTCGAAGCCAACGGCCACGCCATCGGCGACTTCAACATGATCGACGGCACCACCGGCCTCATCATCGAGCGCGACAACGGCGAAGGCACGAGCGACAAGGCCTGCCCCGAAGGCCAGAAGCGCACCGACTGCTTCCACGACATCGCGAAGTTCAAGCGCGTCTACAAGGTCGAGCTGAGCGATGCGAACGTGGGCGGCGCGGTGCGCAAGATCGGCTACATCGACTTGCTGAACATCGCCGACCCGAACAAGCTCGCGCGCAAGCCGCTGAACGACGGCGTGCTGAAGTTCCCGTTCTTCACCATCGAGAACGTCGACGTGGTCGATGCCACGCACATCGTGGTCGGCAACGACAACAACCTGCCGTTCTCCAGCAGCCGCGAGCCGAACAAGGCAGACGACAACGAGCTGGTACTGCTCGAAGCCGGCGCGTTGCTGCAGGCGAAGTAAGGCGTACGGCGGCGCCCGCCTTTCAAGGCCCCGCTCGCGGGATGGGCGGGGGCGAGAAAAACCCAGAAGATGAGTATGATTCTCATTCTCCAGGTTTCTCCTCTCCCTCTGTCCCATGAATTTCCGAACGACCTCGCACGTCGTCCGGCGCCCGTCGTGAGCGCCGGCCTCCGCTACCGGATGGGCGTCGCGTCGCGGGCCGTCGCCGCCATCGCGGGCGGTTACGGCGTCGCCGCGCTGTCGGCCGCCGTGCTCGCGCTGGGCCTGCCTGCCCTCTTCGGCATGGCGCGCAGCGAAGCCGCGCTGACCGGCACGCTGGCCTCCTTCCTCGTCTACGCCGTGGCCGTGATGTGGGTCTTCGCGGCGCGCTCGGCGTGGCGCGCCTGGACCGGCCTTGCCATCGCGGCGGCCCTGCAGGGTCTGCTGTTGCTGCTGTGGACCCAGGGCGGCGGAGGTGCCGCATGAAGGAAGGATTCCGTCAGTCGATGGCCTGGCTGCACACCTGGTCGGGCCTGCTGGTCGGCTGGGTGCTCTTCATGGTGTTCGCGGCCGGCACGGCCTCGTACTTCAAGGACGAGATCACCTTCTGGATGAAGCCGGAGCTGCACGCCGTGGCGCCTGGCACGGTGCCGCAGCCGGTGGCCGCCGACAACGCGCTGGGTTTCATGCAGCGCCACGCGCCCGATGCCACGCGCTGGTTCATCACCCTGCCCACCGAGCGCGAGCCCGGCGTGAGTCTGCTGTGGGCCAAGCCGCCGCCACCCGGTTCGCCGCCCGTGGACCGGCGCCGCAGCTTCGACCGCGCCATGCTCGACCCGGCCACGGGCCAGGCGATCACCGCGCCGCGCGAGACGCGCGGCGGCGAGTTCTTCTACCGCCTGCATTTCGACCTGCATTACATGCCCGCGCTCTGGGCGCGCTGGATCGTCGGCTTCTGCGCGATGTTCATGCTCGTGGCCATCGTCAGCGGCATCGTCACGCACAAGCGCATCTTCAAGGACTTCTTCACCTTCCGCCCGAAGAAGGGCCAGCGCTCGTGGCTCGACGCGCACAACGTCACCGCCGTGCTCGCGCTGCCGTACCACGCCATGATCACCTACACCGGGCTGGTCACGCTGATGTTCATGTACATGCCGTGGGGGCCGCAGGTGGCCTACAAGGCGCACGGCGGCAACGACACCTTCTTCGCCGAGGCCTTCCCGGGCGGCGTGCGCACGCAGATCAAGGCCTCGGGCACGAAGGCCGCGCTGGCGCCCCTCGCGCCCATGGTGGCGCAGGCCACGGCCCACTGGGACGGCGCGCCCGTGGGCCGCATCGTGGTGCACCAGCCCAACGACGCCAACGCCGTGGTCTCGCTCACGCGGGCCGAAGGCCGGCACCTGTCGTACGACCAGCCCAGCATGCAGTTCAACGGCACGACCGGCGCGCTCATCGGCAGCTTCGGCGACGTGCCCAAGGCCGCGGCCGAAACGCGCGGCGTGCTCTACGGCCTGCACATCGGCCGCTTTGCCGATCCGCTGCTGCGCGCACTGTTCTTCGTGTCGGGCCTGGCGGGCTGCCTGATGGTGGCGACTGGCCTCTTGCTGTGGGCCGTGAAGGAGCGCCAGAAATACGCCAAGACCCTCAAGCAGGGCGGACGCATCGGCGTCGGCCTGCGGCTGGTCGACGGGTTGAACCTCGGCGCGATCGCCGGCCTGCCCGTGGCCATGGCCGCCTTCTTCTGGGCCAACCGCCTGCTGCCGGTCGACGTGGCCGGCCGCAACGAGGCCGAAATCCGCTGGTTCTTCATCGTCTGGGGCGCCACCGCCGTGCTGGGCCTGCTGCGCCCGACCCTGCGCATGTGGCAGGCGCAGCTCACGCTCGGCGCGCTGCTGTTCGCGCTGCTGCCGGTGCTCAATGCCTTCACCGGCCCCGCGCCGCTCACCGTGAGCCTGCGCAACGGGCCTAGCTCGGTGGCGGGCTTCGACCTCGTGGTCATCGCGCTCGGCCTGGGGCTGGCGGGTGCGACCTGGCTGGTGGAGCGCAAGCGCCGCAAGGCGCTGGCCGCACCGAAGAAAGCCGCCAAGCCGCCGCCGCCGACAGAGCTCGCTGCCTCGGGCCAGGGGTCGTGATGCCGCTGCTCGGGTTGGTGTTCGCCGCCTCGCTGGCCGGCTTCTGCGCGCTGAGCCTCGCGATGGACCGTCACAGCGAAGACGTCTTTGGCCGCGGCCACACCCCGGGCGCCTGGCGCCGATGGCTGCAGCTCGGGGGCACGGCGCTGCTGTGCCTGTCGCTGTGGGCCAGCCTGGAGGCTGCGGGCGGGTCGGTGGGATGGGTGCTGTGGCTCGGAGCGCTGACTGCGGCGGCGCTGGCGACGGTCGGGCTGTTGAGTGGCTTGCCGCACCGTTTTCCGCGCATTGCCATGGGCGCGGCGGTGCTCGCGATCGGGCAGGCGCTGTTCTGCGCGCTGCCCGCCTGATTCGCGCTCAGGCGCGCATCAACGCCTCGATCTCATCCGCCTTCACCGGCACCCCCCGCGAAATCAGTTCGCAGCCCGTCGCCGTGACGATCGCGTCGTCCTCGATGCGGATGCCGATGTTGTGGAATTTTTCGGGCACGCCCTCGCCAGGGCGCACGTAGATGCCGGGCTCCAGCGTCAGCACCATGCCCGGGTGCAGGATGCGGCTCGGGCGGTTCTTGATGAGTTCGTTGGACAGCGGGTCCTTGCGCTCGCTCACCTCGCCCACCTGCGTGGGTTCGACATAGCTGCCGCAGTCGTGCACGTCCATGCCCAGCCAGTGGCCGGTGCGGTGCATGTAGAACTGGAAGTAGGCGCGCGAATCGATCACGTCGTCGACGCTGCCGACCTTGTTGCCGTCGAGCAGGCCCAGGTCGAGCATGCCCTGCGCCAGCACCTTCACGGCCGCGTCGTGCGGGTCGTTGAAGCGGTTGCCAGCCTTGGTGGCGGCGGCCGAGGCGTCCTGGCTGGCCAGCACCAGGTCGTACAGCGCGCGCTGCGGGCCGCTGAATTTGCCATCGGCCGGGAAGGTGCGGGTGATGTCGCTGGCGTAGCCGTCGAGTTCGCAGCCGGCGTCGATCAGCACCAGCTCGCCCTTGCGCACGGGCGCGGCGTCGGCGCGGTAGTGCAGCACGCAGGCATTGGCGCCGGCCGCGACGATGGAGCCGTAGGCCGGGTACTGCGAACCGCCCAGGCGGAACTCGTGCAGCAGCTCGGCGTCGAGGTGGTACTCGCGCACGTCCTTGCCCTCGCGCAGCATGCGCGCCGACAGCTGCATCGCGCGGATGTGGGCGCGGGCGCTGATCTGTGCGGCGCGGCGCATGATGTCCTGCTCGTGCGCGTCCTTCACGAGGCGCATCTCGTCGAGCGGGCCGCACAGGTCGCGCTGCTCCTCGGGGCACAGCGCGCCGTAGCGCACGCGCGCGCGCACCGACTGCAGCCAGCCGTCGATGCGGGTTTCCAGGCCCTTGTGGGTGGCGAAGGGGAACCACACGGTCGAGCGGTTTTCGAGCAGTTTCGGCAACTTCGCGTCGAGGTCGTTCACCGAGAAGGCCTCGTCCACGCCCAGCGCGGCGGGGGCGGCGTCGGGGCCGAGGCGGTAGCCGTCCCAGATCTCGCGTTCCAGGTCTTTCGGCGCGCAGAACAGCGTGGCGCGGCCGTCGCCCGCCAGCACCAGCCAGGCGTTGGGCTCGGTGAAGCCGGTCAGGTAGTAGAAGTAGCTGTCGTGGCGGAACAGGAAGTCGCTGTCGCGGTTGCGCTGGCGCTCGGGCGCGGTGGGGACGATGGCGATGCCGTCCTTGCCCAGTTGCGAAGCGAGGCGCGCGCGGCGCTCGGCGTAGATCGTGGTGTCATTGAGCATGGGATTTCACTTTCGATACGGTGCAAGTCCGGGGTCCGCGGGTACCAGATGCCGCCATGGGAACACATCCTGTGCAAAGTGGCTGACGTAGCCGCCGATCGTTGACTGGATGACCATGAATTGCAGCCGCTGCCGCACGCTCTGCAGCTGTTGCAGCTGGGCCAGGTCGAGGCAGGTGTTGCGCAGCCTCAGCACGCGCAGCTGCGCGCCCACGGGGCTGTGCAGCAAGGCCTCGTAGTCTTCGAAGGCCGTGATGCCGCCGGGCGTCCGGTCGGCCGGCCACGCCATCTGCTGCTCGGTGGATTCGGAAAAGTCCAGCAGCCTGAGGCCCGGCAGCTGCGTTGCGGCGGCCAGGTGGCGGATGAAGTGCTGCGTGGCGAAATGGGCGCCGACGCACAGGCTGGTCAGTTGCGGCAGCGGCACGGCGAAGAAGTCGGCGTTCGGCGCGTTCGGCACCGTCAGTTCGCTCAGGTGCGGCGTCTTGCGCACCCAGCGCGCGATGTCGCCGCCTTCCTCGAGGATGCCGTCGCTGGTGCAGACGAGCGACTGGTTGTGGTCCTCGGGCTGCGTCGGCTTGATGAACAGCGAGCGCAGGCGGGGAAACATCACCGGGCTCTCGAGCAGCGGCGCGAACATCCATTCGCGCGAGCCGTTGGCGCCGCTGTCGGGGCCGCTGAACGCCAGCGAGGTGATGCAGTCGGCCACGTCCTGCCGGCTCAGGCAGGCCAGGGTTTCGTCGAAGGCGTCGCCCCAGGTGTCGCCGAAGTATTCGACGTGCCAGCCCTGGCGCATGGGCGCGAGGCTCAGGCGCGTGAAGTCGCTCACGTAGAGCGGCACGGTCAGCGGGTCTTCGGGCGCGCCGTCGTTGCGTTCGGCGGCGGTGGCCAGGGCCAGCTCGTGCAGGCGCTGCGGCAGCAGGCGCAGGGCGTCGGGCAGCGGCGCGAGCGTCATGCGCCCGCTGCCGGCGCGACCCCGGCGTTGAGTTGCTGCAGGCGCTGCGGCGTGCCCACGTCGGTCCAGTCGCCGGTGTAGAGCTCGGCGCTCACCTGCTGGTTGTCCATGGCGGCGCGCAGGATCGGTGCCAGCGGGGCCTTGATGCCGTCCGGATTGCCAGCCGGGATGTCGCAGTACGGCGGCGCGAACAGCGCGGCGCGGTACAGGCCGATGGTCGAGAAGGTGTATTTGTCGGCCGCCTGGTTCAGTGCGAGCCCGTCGCCCGAGAGGCCGAAGTCGCCCTTGGGGTGGTGCGCCGGGTTCGGCACCAGCCACAGGTGGGCGAGCGTGCCGCTGGCCAGGAAGCGGTCAACCGCGGCCTGGGTGAAGCGGAAACCGGGCGCGAACACGTCGCCCGCCGCCACCCAGAACACCTCGCCCAGCAGCGGCAGCGCGCGCACGATGCCGCCGGCTGTTTCAAGCGCGCCGCCGAAGTCGCGGCCCTCGTCGGAATAGGAGATGGACAGCGCACCACGCCCGTCCAGCACGGGGCGCGCGCCGAACCGGGCGGCAACCTGCGCGCCCAGCCAGTCGGTGTTGACCACCAGCTCGGTGAAGCCGCCGTCGGCCAGCGCCTCCATCGGCCACTGCATCAGCGGCTTGCCGCGCACTTCGAGCAGGGGCTTGGGCGTGGCGTCGGTCAGCGGCCGCATGCGTTCGCCGCGGCCGGCGGCCAGGATCATCGCGCGCACCGCCATCACTGCACCGACCCGGCCACACGGCCGCGTTGCAGTTCGTTGCGCTCGCTGTGGCGGGGCTGGAACAGCGCCACCAAGCAGGCCATCAGCGCATGCGCCTTGGCCGAGTGGTCGGCGCCGAAGTTGCAGACGTACACGTCGAGCGTCACGCCGCGCCGCTCCGGCCAGGTGTGGATGCACAGGTGCGATTCGGCCAGCAGCAGCGTGGCCGTCACGCCGCCCGGCCCCTGCGGCGTGGCCGGAAAACCATGGACCAGCTTGCCCACGGCCTGCAGCCCGGCGGCGGCCACGGCCTTGGTGCAGACCTCGCCGAGCGCGCGCCCGTCGGTGAGCCATTGGAGGCCGCATTGGCAGTCGTGGAGATCGGCGGTGAGGTGCAGCCCTTGCATGGGGGCAACTCTAGCAGCCGGGCCTGCGACACAAGAGAGCATCAGTGGGGTGTTGGCCCTGTATCGAGGCCGGGCGCGGCTCGCCCGGTAAAATCTCGGGTTCTCCCGTATCCCCCACCCACCCTTTTCCCCCGAAAGCCCACTGCCCATGGCAAACCAAGCCCTGATGGCCAACGCGATCCGCGCGCTGGCAATGGATGCCGTTCAACAAGCCAATTCCGGACATCCGGGCGCACCGATGGGCATGGCCGACATGGCCGTCGCCCTGTGGGGCGAGCACCTGCGCTACAACCCCGCCAACCCGCACTGGTTCGACCGCGACCGCTTCGTGCTGTCCAACGGCCACGCCTCGATGCTGATCTACGCGGTGCTGCACCTCACGGGCTACGACCTGCCCCTGGCCGAGATCAAGAACTTCCGCCAGCTGCACAGCAAGACCGCCGGGCACCCTGAAGTCGACGTCACCCCCGGCGTCGAGACCACCACCGGCCCGCTGGGCCAGGGCATCACCAATGCCGTGGGCTTCGCGCTGGCCGAGAAGCTGCTGGCCGCCGAGTTCAACCGCAAGGACATGGCCATCGTCGACCACCACACCTACGCCTTCCTGGGCGACGGTTGCATGATGGAAGGCATCAGCCACGAAGCCTGCGCCCTCGCCGGCGCCTGGCACCTGAACAAGCTGATCGCCCTGTACGACGACAACGGCATCAGCATCGACGGCCAGGTCAAGCCCTGGTTCATCGACAACACCGAAGAGCGCTTCAAGGGCTACGGCTGGAACGTCGTCGGCCCCATCGACGGCAACGACGCCAAGGAAGTGGCCAAGGCCATCGCCAAGGCCAAGAAGGAAGCCACCAAGCCCACGCTGATCGTCTGCAAGACCACTATCGGCAAGGGCAGCCCGAACCGCGCCGGCACCGCCAAGGCGCACGGCGAGGCGCTGGGCGCCGAAGAAATCAAGCTCACGCGCGAAGCCATCGGCTGGCCCTACCCCGCCTTCGAAATCCCGGCCGAGGTGTACGCCGACTGGGACCACAAGGCCGAAGGCGCCAAGACCGAAGCTGCCTGGAACGACACCTTCGCCGCCTACACGGCCGTGTACCCCGAACTTGCCGCCGAGTTCACGCGCCGCATGAAGGGCGAGCTGCCCAAGAACTTCCACCAGGTCGCGTTCGACACCGTGGTCGCCGCCCACACCAAGGGCGAAACCGTGGCCAGCCGCAAGGCCAGCCAGCTCGCGCTCGAGGCCTTCACCGCCGCGCTGCCCGAAATGCTCGGCGGCAGCGCCGACCTCACGGGCTCCAACCTCACCAACACCAAGAGCACCGCCGCGCTGCGCTTCGACGCCAAGACCGGCGCCGTCGTGCTGAACGCGCCCCCCGCACCGGTGGTGCCCCAGGGCGGCGAAGACGAAGCCGCACAGGGCGATGCCGTCGAGCCGCCGCACGGCGAGATCGGCCGCCACATCAACTACGGCGTGCGCGAATTCGGCATGGCCGCCATCATGAACGGCGTGGCGCTGCACGGCGGCTACATCCCCTACGGCGGCACCTTCCTCACCTTCAGCGACTACAGCCGCAACGCCATCCGCATGGCCGCGCTCATGAAGCGCCGCGTGGTGCACGTGTTCACGCACGACTCCATCGGCCTGGGTGAAGACGGCCCGACGCACCAGTCGATCGAGCACGCTGCTTCGCTGCGCCTCATCCCGAACCTGGACGTCTGGCGTCCGGGCGACACGGCCGAAACCGCCGTGGCCTGGGCTGTCGCGCTGCAGAACGCCACGCGCCCGACCGCCCTGCTGCTGAGCCGCCAGAACATCGCCTACGCCGCCAAGAGCGACCTCGGCGACATCAGCCGCGGCGCCTACGTGCTGTCCGAGCCCGAGAACGTCGGCCTCAAGAACAAGAAGACGGCCGCCGTCCTCATCGCCACCGGCTCCGAAGTGCAGCTCGCGCTGGCCGCCCAGAAGCTGCTGGCCGACAAGAAGATCGCCGTGCGCGTGGTGTCGATGCCCTCGACCACCACCTTCGACCGCCAGGACCTGGCCTACAAGAAGGCCGTGCTGCCCAAGAAGATCCCGCGCGTCGCGGTCGAAATGGGCTGCACCGACGGCTGGTGGAAGTACGGCTGCGCGGCCGTGGTCGGCATCGACAGCTACGGCGAGTCGGCCCCCGCGCCCGTGCTGTTCAAGCACTTCGGTTTCACGGCGGAGAACCTGGCCGCCACCGTGGAAGCGGCCCTGCGCGACTGAGCGTCGCGCGGTTCGTCCTCTTCCCGTCCGATCAAAAGTTTTTCAACCTTAGGAGCAAGTCAGATGGCTATCAAACTCGGTATCAATGGCTTCGGCCGCATCGGTCGCAACGTGCTGCGCGCAGCCGTGCAGAACTTCAAGAACGACATCGAAATCGTTGCCATCAACGACTTGCTCGAGCCCGACTACCTGGCCTACATGCTCCAGTACGACTCGGTGCATGGCCGCTTCAAGGGTGAAGTCACGGTCGAAGGCAACACGCTGATCGTCAACGGCAAGAAGATCCGCCTGACGCAAGAGCGCGACCCGTCGCAGCTCAAGTGGAACGAAGTCGGCGCCGACATCGTGCTCGAGTCGACCGGCCTCTTCCTCACCAAGGAAACCGCGCAGAAGCACATCGACGCAGGCGCCAAGAAGGTGATCCTGTCGGCCCCCTCGAAGGACGACACCCCCATGTTCGTCTACGGCGTGAACGACAAGAAGTACGCCGGCGAAGCCATCATCAGCAACGCCAGCTGCACCACCAACTGCCTGGCCCCGCTGGCCAAGGTGCTGAACGACAAGTGGGGCATCAAGCGCGGCCTGATGACCACCGTGCACGCCGCCACCGCCACGCAGAAGACCGTGGACGGCCCGAGCAACAAGGACTGGCGCGGCGGCCGCGGCATCCTGGAAAACATCATTCCCTCGAGCACCGGCGCCGCCAAGGCCGTGGGCGTGGTGATCCCCGAGCTCAACAAGAAGCTCACCGGCATGAGCTTCCGCGTGCCGACCTCCGACGTGTCGGTGGTCGACCTGACCGTCGAACTTGTCAAGGACGCCACCTACGCCGAGATCTGCGCCGAAATGAAGGCACAGAGCGAAGGCGCACTGAAGGGCGTGTTGGGCTACACCGAAGACAAGGTCGTCGCCACCGACTTCCGCGGCGACCCGCGCACCTCGATCTTCGACGCCGAAGCCGGCATTGCGCTCGACGGCACCTTCGTGAAGCTCGTGAGCTGGTACGACAACGAATGGGGCTACTCGAACAAGTGCCTCGAGATGGTGAAGGTCGTGTCGAAGTAAGACTTCGCGGCTCTCACGAAAAACGCGCCCTCGGGCGCGTTTTTTTATTGGGCGAGTGGCCGTCGAACGGCTCAGCGCAGCTTCTCGTTGCGCCGAATCTCGCTGCTGAGCTGCGCCGTCATCCGCGTGGCCGCGCGCCGTGCGGCCAGCCCGTAGTCGCCGTTGAACTCGCCGAACTCCGCCGTGCCGTTGCCGACCGCGCGCACGCGCGTGACTTCGGCGCCTGCGGTGTCGGTCACCACGCAGGCCACCTCGGCCGTGAAGGCGGTGGGCGGCCAGGTGATCCATGAGGACGAGCTCGAATCGGTCTTGATCTGCGGCGTGAACACCAGCGACACGCCCGCTGCCTCGTTGGCCTTGGCATCGCCGGCGGTGCGCAGCACGACCACGTTGCGGTAGACCGCGCGCAGCGCGTCGCGGATCGATTTTTCGAGGTCGCGGTACGGGTAGTAGCTCACGCGGTCGCCGCTGCCGCCGGCGGTGGTCACCTGCAGATCGCGCTGCGCGTCGGTCATCACGTAGGCCACCTTCTTGGGGATGAGGTGGGCGGCCGACCGGGGCGGTGCGGTCTCGGTGATCATCGTGATCGGGTGGGCGCAGCCCGCCAGCAGCACGGCGGTTGCCAGTGCGGCGGCCAGCCGGGGCGTCAGGGAAGAAAGAAGCGTCATGGTGCGTTCCCGGCCTTACTGCGCAGGCGGCGCGATGGCCGCGACGAATTGCGGATCGGCATACACCTGCCGCAGCAGCGCCCGCACCAGCCGCGGGTACGCGGCCTGTCCGGCGGGCACGGCCACGATGTTGGCGTAGCTCGAATCGAAGGCGATCTCGCCGCGGTAGGTCTTGCGCAGCGTCTGCGCGGCGTTGCGCGTGACGGTGACTTCGACGTCCATGCGGCCCGAGCCGTTGATCACGCCCAGGTCGAGCTCGTTGACGAGGATGCGCGCCGCGATGCGCGTCGGCGCCTTGGGGTCGTAGACCGAAATTTCGCCCAGGTCGCGCATCAGCGCGTCTTCGAGGTACTGGGCGAAGGTGCCGCTGGGCGACACCAGCCTGGCGCGGCGCAGGCCCAGCGTGTTGATCCTGTCGTTGGGGTCGGTCGGCTGCACCTTGGCCACCGCGACCTTGCCGGGGTTGTGGGCCTCGAGCCGGTCGAGCGCCTCGTAGTCGGCGGCATAGGGCGGTGCGCCGAGCTGTGCGCAGCCGGTGGCCAGTGCGGCCAGCAGGAGCGCGCCGGTGCGCCAGCGCAGACCCTGCGGTCTGGAGACGATCGCCATGTCTTGAACCCCCTCGTCCGAGATGTCTTCTTCTCCCCGGCGCGAGGGTAGCAGGCATCGCGCCGCGCGCGAAGGCGGCGCGAAAGACTCAGATCGGTTCGAGCACGTGGATGCGCTTGCTCTCGGTGAGCTCCCTGGTCTGGGCGCTGAAGGCCGCCATGTGCGGCGCGACCGCGTGCGCCTGCAGGGCCGGCAGCGAGGCCCACTTCTCGATCACCACGAAGGTGTCGGGCCCGAAGCTGGCCTTCGACGGCGGAATGCCCTGCGCGTCGATCGTGGCCGCGTATTCGATGCAGCCCTCTTCGGCGAGCACGGCGGCGCGGTTGGCCTTGAAGGCTTCGAGCAGAAGGGCGCGCTGGCCGGGCTTGGCGGTGATGACGGCAACGACTTGGATCATGGAACAGGGTCTCCGGTGAAGTGACATGAACTGAGGAATGCAACGGCCGAATCTACGAGATCGCACGCCGGTGCGCAGGTCCGGTGGGCGACAAGGCCGGCATGCATGCCGCATGCGACAGTTACCCGCGAGACACACTCTCGCCCCGCCACGGTCGTGGCGAGGTCATAGGATCGGGTCATCTTCCGCATCGACCTGCCTTTGCCATGTTCATCGTCACCCTGACCTACATCCGTCCGCTCGAGGAACTCGACGCTCTGATGGATGCGCATGTCACCTGGCTCAAGAAGCACTACGCCAGCGGCCTGTTCGTGGCCTCGGGGCGCCAGGTGCCGCGCAAGGGCGGCGTGATCCTCGCGCGCTCGGGCGACCGCGAGGGGCTAGAGGCGGTGCTGGCGCGCGACCCCTTCGTGCAGGGCGGCGTCGCGCGCACCGACGTGATCGAGTTCATCCCGAGCATGACCGCGCTGAGCGTCGAGGTGCTGCGCGGCTACTGAGAACCGCGCAGCCTCGGAAGCCGGTCAGGCCCCCGGCACTTCCTCGCGCCCGTCCGGGTGCCGCGCAAAGCGCGCGGCCTCGGCGCCATGCACCGGCGCCGGGTCGGCCCAGGGCCAGCCGCCGAACTGGGTGCGGCGGTAGTCGGCCATCGTCTGGGCGATCTCGGCCTGCGTGTTCATCACGAACGGGCCGTACTGCGCCACCGGCTCGCCGATCGGTCGGCCCTGCAGCAGCAGGAACTCGCCGTCGCCCTCGGGGCCGTTGCACAGTTCCACGGCCGCGTCGGCGCGCAGCTCGATGGCCGCCGGTCCGGCCACGCGCCGCCCCGCCACCTGCGCGGTGGCGCCCTTGAAGAAATACAGCATGCGCCGCGTGCCCTCGCCGGCGGCGGGCGGCAGCGTCCAGCGCGCGCCGGGCGTCATGCGCAGCGTCCAGATGGCCAGGTCGGCGCCCGCCTGCGCGGCCCATGAATCGGGCGGCGGCGCGAGTGGGTCGATGGCCGCCTGGGCTTGTGCGTCATCGCGGCCGAAGCGCCCGGCGATCACCGCCACCTCGGTGCGGCCGCCCTGCGCGTCGTCCGAGGCGAAGCGCGGAATCGCCTCCGACCAGAACATCGTGAAGTGCGGCTCGGCCATCTTGTTCCTGGCCGGCAGGTTGAGCCAGATCTGGAACAGCTCCAGCGGATTGGGCGCGCCGGCGTCCAGCAGCGGGAACATCTCCGAATGCACGATGCCCTTGCCGGCCGTGAGCCACTGCACGTCGCCGCCACCGAAGCGCGCCGTGGCGCCCAGCGAGTCGGAATGGTCGACCAGGCCCTTGCGCACGATGGTCACCGTCTCGAAGCCGCGGTGCGGGTGCGAGGGAAAGCCCGGCACCGTCTCGCCGTGGTACATGCTCCAGCCGTCCTTGCGGCTGAAGTCCTGGCCGATCTGGCGGCCGGCCAGCGAGGCCTCGGGGCCCATGCGGCCGTTGCCCTTCGGGTACGCGTCGTCGTGGTAGACGCAGAACAGGAAGGGGTCCAGCGTCTGCCACGGGAAGCCGAGTGGCTGGACCTGGACGATGGGAGACGGGCGGTTGCTCTTGCTGTTGTCGTTGCTGTCGGACATGTCGGGACTCCTGGGTGAGGCAGGCACGGCCGCCATGCGGGCCGCGCCGGAATCAGGAATATCGGGGCGGCGCCGCCTTTCGGTAGGTGCCTTCCGCGCAACGATCAAGAGCGCATATGGAACGATGGGCATCGTCCGGCCCCCACGTTCACTGCGAGGGCATCTCGGCGTTCGGGTCCATGTAGACCAGTTCCCAGATGTGGCCGTCCAGGTCCTGGAAGCCGTGGCCGTACATGAAGCCGTAGTCCTTCGGCTCGCGCGGCGTCGTGCCGCCGGCGGCCACCGCCTTGGCGACCAGGTCGTCGACCTCGGCGCGGCTCTCGCACGACAGGCACACCAGCACCTCGTTCTCCTTGCGGGCGTCGGCGATGCCCTGGTTCGTGAAGGTCTTGAAGTAGTCCTCCATCAGCAGCATCGCGTGGATGCTGCCTTCGTGGATGACCATGCAGGCGGCGTTCGCGTCGGTGAACTGCGGGTTGAAGGTGTAGCCCAGCGCGCCGAAGAAGGCCTTGCTCTTGTCGAGGTTCCGGACGGGAAGGTTCACGAAGATCTGCTTGGTGGCCATGGTGAGGTTCCTGTGTCGATGAAGGGTGGATCGGGTGTGTGCCGGCGTCTTTGTGTACGCCGTCCACAAAAGATATCAAAGAAAATGGACGGCGTCCACATGATTTTTCGAAGCACCGGAAATCGGCCGGCACCACCTCGTTGAGGGGAAAAAAGAGCGGGCATCATGAACACCATGGAAATCGAGTTCAAGTTCTGCATTCCCGCCGGCCGCCTGAAGGCCGTCGAAGCCGCATTGCGGCGCGGCGCCGTCGTGCGCACGCGCCTGCAGGCCCGCTATTTCGACACCGCCGACCAGCGCCTCGTGGCCGACGGCATGGTGCTGCGGCTGCGCAAGGAGGGCCGGCGCTGGGTGCAGACCGTCAAGGCCGCCGGCGACAACGCGCTGCACCGGCTCGAGCACAACGTTGACCTGGGCACCGGCGCCGCCACGCCCGCCATCGACCCCGCACGCCATGCCGGCACGCCCGTCGGCGAGCGGCTGGCCCGCCTGCTGCAAGCGGCCGATGGCAGCGCGGTGCCGTTGGTCGAGCGCCAGTCGACCGACATCGTGCGGCTCACGCGCGACCTGCGCGTGAGCGGCCCGGCCGGCGCCGTGGTGGAGATGGCGCTGGACGTCGGCAAGGTCGTCGCGCACGCGGGCACGCCCGCGCAGCGCGCCTCGCCCGTGTGCGAGCTGGAGCTCGAGCTCAAGAGCGGCGACGTGCAGGGGCTCGTGGCGCTCGCGCGGCGCTGGTCGCAGCAGCACGGCCTGTGGTTCAGCACCGTCTCGAAGGCCGAGCGCGGCATGCGCCTGCTGGCCGAGCAGGAGACGGTGCCCGCCGTGAAGGCCGAGGCGCCGCGCTTTTCCGCTCACAGCCGCGACGGCCGCGCCCTCCAGCAGGCCGTGGTCGCGTCGTGCCTGGACCAGATGCTGCCCAACGCCAGCGAGATCGCCGCGGGCAGCACCGACGAAGAACAGATCCACCAGCTGCGCATCGGCATCCGCCGCCTGCGCTCCGCGCTGCGCGAACTGGCGGGGCTCGATGCCGACACCAGCCGTTTCGACGCCGCCGGCTGGGAGCCGCCGCTGGTCGACGCCTTCCGCGCGCTCGGCGAACTGCGCGACCGTGAACAGGTCGTGAAGCTCGCGCAGCCACGGCTGCGTGAGGCGGGCGCGCCGGAGGTCGATCCGCTGGCGGGCGATGCCAGCGATGCGGCTGCCGCGCCGGCGCTGACACCCGGCGACATCGTGCGCGCCGCCGCGTTCCAGGACGTGCTCGTGTCGCTGATCGGCTTCACCGCTGCCGCAACCGAGTCGACGGGCCCGGCACCGCTCGCCGCCGACGCGGCCCTTCAGCTGCTGCGCGAGCGGCTTCAGCGCCTGCACAAACAGGCCGTGCGCGACGGCCGGCGTTTCGAATCGCTCGCCACCGAACACCAGCACCGCGCGCGCAAGCGGCTCAAGCGCCTGCGCTACCTGGCGGAGTTCGCGGCGCCGCTGTTCGCCGAGGCGGAAGGCGGCAAAAAGAAGAAGGACGCGGCCGAGCGCTACCTGAAGGCCCTGCGCCCCGCGCAGGACGCGCTGGGCGAGTTCAACGACGAAGCCGTGGCGCTCGCGCTGTACCGCGAGGTCGCGGTGCGCGACCCGCGTGCGTGGTTCGCGGTCGGCTGGTTCAGCGCGCGCCGCGCGGCGGGGGCGACGGCGTGCCGCGAGGCACTGGAGAGAATCGGCGAGGCGCCGAGGTTCTGGAAGAAGAAGTAACCAGGAAGCAACTGGCGAAGCGAACGCCGGGCCACGCGGCCCTCGGCGTTCGTCACCGACCCTGTCACTCAGTGATGGTGGCCATGCGCCCCATGCACATGCCGGTGCTCGATCTCCACCGGCAGCGCCGCGCGCACGTCCGTCACCTGCAGGCTGAACTTCAGCGCCTTGCCGGCCCAGGGGTGGTTGCCGTCGAGCAGCACGACCGGGCCCTTGATCTTGGTCACGGTGAAGACGTGCTCGGTGCCGTCGTCGAGCCGGCCCTGCAGCTGGCCGCCGACCTTCACGCCGGGTGGGAACTCGGTCTTGGGGATGGTGCGCACCAGCGCCTCGTCGCGCAGGCCGAAGGCGTCTTCGGGGGCGAGGTTCAGCGTGGTCTGGTAGCCCTTTTCCTGGCCGTCGAGCGCCTGCTCGATCTTGGGCAGGGTGTTTTCGTAACCGCCATGCAGGTAGGCCATCGGCTCGGGGCTGGCTTCGATGAGCTTGCCCTGGGCGTCGGCGACTTTGTACTTGAGGGTGACGACGGTGTCTTTTTCGATTTTCATGGCGGGCATTTTCTGTGGAAATCGATCCGTGGCTGAAGTCAGGTCATCCGCGCCCGCCACACATCCGGCAACGCCTCCTCCTCCCGCAGCTTCTGCGTCACCATCCCGATGAACGCCGACACCGCCCGCGGCAGGTGCTTGCGGCTCGGGTAGACCACGCTGAGTCCGTGCCCGGTGCGCTGGTACTGTGGCAGCACCGGCACCAGCCGCCCCGCCTCCACGTCGAGCCGTCCCATGGCCGGCGGCAGCAGCGCGATGCCCAGGCCCGCGATGGCGGCCTTGCGCAGCGCCTGCGCGGTGTTGCCGCTGAAGCGGCCGCCGACCTGCACTTCTTCCTCCTTGCCGCCGGGCCCGGTCAGGCGCCAGGTGGTGCGGCCGCTCGGGTGGGCGGGGGTCACGCAGTCGTGGTCGGCCAAGTCTCCCAGCGCGGCGGGCGTGCCGCGCGCGGCCAGGTAGGCGGGGCTGGCGACGAGGCCGTCGGTGCGCGGGCCGAGCAGCTGGCGGGCGACGTATCCCGAGTCGGCCAGCGCGCCGCCGCGGAAGGCGATGTCGATCTGCTCGGCGATCAGGTCGGCCCTGGCGTCGTTGAGCACGAACTCGATGCGCACCAGCGGGTACGCCGCCAGGAAGTCGGCCACCCAGGCCATGGGGAAGAAGTCGAAGAAATCGGCCGTGGCCGCCACGCGCACGCGGCCGCTGGGTTCCTGGCTGCCGGTGATGAGCGCCTGCCCGGCCTCGACCAGCCCGTCGACCGCCTCGGCGCACTGTTCGTGAAACGCCTGCCCGGCGCCGGTGAGCGTGAGCTTGCGCGTCGAGCGCTGCAGCAGCCGGGTGCCGAGCTGCGCCTCCAACTGCTGGATGCGCCGGCTCACGGTGTTGGGCGGCAGGCCCAGCCGGCGGCCGGCCTCGGCGAAGCTGCCGTGGCGCACCACCTGCACGAAGACGGCGATGTCGTTGAGGTCGAGCATGGCGGGGTCTATTCCTTCTATTGATGGACGAGTGCAATCCGACTCTACTGTCTAGTCGATCAATGCGTGCGTGCCTAACCTTGGGTCCATGGCCTTGCGGCCTTCGACCACCCCCATTTCATTCAGGAGCACGCACCCCATGAGCGCACAACAACAACCCCGCATCGGCATCGTCATCGGCTCGACCCGCGAAGGCCGCTTCGGCGAAAAGCCCGCGCACTGGATCCACGAGATCGCGAAGCAGCGCACCGACCTGGCCTTCGAGCTGGTCGACCTGCGCGACCATCCGCTGCCCTTCTTCAACGAAGCCGGCGCACCCGCCTGGGGCCCGGTGAAGAACGAGGCCGCGCAGCGCTGGCAGGCCAAGCTGGCCACGTTCGACGGGCTGATCATCGTCACGCCCGAGTACAACCACGGCCCGAGCGCGGTGCTGAAGAACGCGATCGACTGGGCCTACAAGGAGTTCATCCGCAAGCCAATCGGCTTCGTGGGCTACGGCGGCGTGGGCGCGGCGCGGGCGGTGGAGCAGCTGCGGCTGGTCGCGGTCGAGATGCAGATGGCGCCGGTGCGCCACGCGGTGCACATCGGCATGGTCGAGTTCCTCGGCATCTGGCAGCAGGGCAAGTCGTTCGACGATTTCCCGCACCTGGCGCAGTCGGCCACGGGCCTGCTCGACGACATGGCGTGGTGGACCCGCGCACTGAAGACCGCCCGGGAGGCCGCATGACCACCGCCGTGGCAACAGACACCCGCGCCATCGTCTACCGCACGCGCGGCGCGAAGCACGGGCCGATCACGCGGCTCATGAGCCCCGGCGACCTGGGCGAGTACCTCAAGCCCTTCGTGTTCCTCGACCTGTTCGGCTTCGATGTCGACGGCGGCCACAAGGGCTTCGGCCTGCACCCGCACTCGGGCATCGCCACGCTGACCTGGCTCATCGAAGGCGACACGCTGTACGAGGACACGACCGGCGAACAGGGCGTGCTGCGCGGCGGCGGCGTCGAGTGGATGCGCGCCGGCAACGGCGTGTGGCACACGGGCGCACCGGCGCCGGGCGTGACGCGAGTGCAGGGCTTCCAGCTCTGGGTGGCGCTGCCGGCCGCTGAAGAAAACGCGCCCGCACAGAGCGTGTACCTCGCGCCCTCGCAGGTGCCGCAGGAGGGCCCGGCACGCGTGCTGCTCGGGCGCTACGGCGCGGCGCAGAGCCCCATTCCGGCGCCCTCGCCGATGAACTACCTGGCTGTGCAGCTCAAGGACGGCGAGCGCTGGCGCTACACGCCGCCCGTCGGCCACACGGTGGGCTGGGTGGCGGTGAACACGGGTCGGCTCGACGCGGGCGACGGCACCGGCGGACCCATCGGCACGGGTGAGCTCGCGGTGTTCGAGGAATCCGGTGCGGCCATCGACGTCGTGGCGCAGGGCGACACGGCCTTCGTGCTCGGCTCGGCGGTGCCGCATCCGCACGAGCTGGTGATGGGCCATTACTCGGTGCACACGAGCCGCGCGACGCTCGATCGGGGCGAGGCCGAGATCCGCCGCATCGGCGCCACACTGCGCGCACAAGGCCGGCTCGCCTGAGCGACGAACCACGCGTAAGCCAGCATGCGCCGCGCGAGCGGCTGCGCCAGAATCGTTCGCTTCTGTTTTTCGCGAACGATCCCGCAGCCGCCCGCCATGAATCTCGTCGACGCCTTCGCCGCCCACGCCACCCGTTTCATCGACATCCGGCGCGACATCCACGCGCACCCCGAACTCGGTTTCGAGGAGCACCGCACCTCCGAGAAGGTCGCGATCCTGCTCACCGAATGGGGCATCGAGGTGCACCGCGGCATCGCGGGCACCGGCCTCGTCGGCGTGCTGCGCAAGGGCACGGGCAGCCGCACCATCGGCCTGCGCGCCGACATGGACGCGCTGCCGTTGCACGAGGCCAACGAGTTCGCCCACAAGTCGACGAACCCCGGCCGCATGCACGCCTGCGGCCACGACGGCCACACGACGATGCTGCTGGCCGCCGCCTGGCACCTGTCGCAACAAGGGCCGGATGATTTCGACGGCACCGTGCATTTCATCTTCCAGCCCGCCGAGGAGATGGGCAAGGCCGGCGCCAAGAAGATGATCGACGAGGGCCTGTTCGAGCGCTTTCCGTGCGACGCGGTCTTCGGGCTGCACAACTTTCCCGTCGGCGATGTCGGCCGCTTCGCGCTCAACGAAGGTGCGCTGATGGCATCGAGCAACACCTACAAGATCACCGTGCGCGGGCGCGGCACGCACGCCTCGATGCCGCACACGGGCATCGATCCGGTGGCCGCGGTGGTCACGCTGGCGCAGCAGCTGCAGACCATCGTGGCGCGCACCATTCCCAGCACCGAGCGCGCACTGCTGGCGGTCACGCAGCTGCAGGGTTCGGATGCGCCGAACGTGATTCCCGACGTGGCGACGGTGGGCGGCACGATCCGCACCTTTTCCATCGAGGCCATCGACAAGCTCGAGGCGCGGCTGCGCGAAGTGGCGGCCGGCGTGGCGGCGGCGCATGGCTGCACGGCCGAGGTGTACTTCAACCGCTCCTCGCCGCCGACGGTGAACCACCCGGCCGAGGCACGCTTTGCCGCCGGCGTGATGCGCGAGGTGGTGGGCGACGACATGGTCACCGACAACTTCCCCGCCGTGATGGGCGCCGAAGACTTCGCCCACATGCTGCTCGCACGGCCCGGCTGCTATGCATTCCTCGGCAATGGCGACGGCGACCACCGGCTGGACGGCCACGGGCCCGGCCCTTGCATCATCCACAACACCTCGTTCGACTTCAACGACGAGATCATCCCGATCGGTGCCAGCTACTTCGTGAAGCTGGTGCAGCGCTGGCTGCCGTCGGGCACCTGAAAAACAACTTTTTTGTTGACGATGAAAGCGGCCACCTCGATGACTTTTTCCCTGTTCACCCGACGTTCGCTGGCTGCGCTTGCAGCCACCGTGGCCCTGGGCGGCCTCGGTGCCGCGCACGCGCAGCAGCGCGTGATCCACATCATCGTGCCCTTCGGCACGGGCGCCGTGCAGGACACGGTGGCGCGCGCCTTCAACAACGAGCTGGGCGTCGCGCTCGGCGGCAGCGCCATCGTCGAGAACCGCGCGGGCGCGGGCGGCACGGTGGGCGCGGCGGTGGCGGCCAAGGCGCCGGCCGACGGCAACACGCTGGTGCTGGCGGCGGCCAGCCACAACATCGCGGGCTTCCTGTACAGCAAGCTGCCCTACGACCCGCTGAAGGACTTCGTCGGCGTGGCCAATGTGGGCAATGCGGGCTACGTGCTGGCGGTGGCCAGCGGCATGAACGTGTCCAACACGGCCGACTTCATCAAGGAGGTCAAGGCCAACCCCGGCAAGTACAACTACGCCTCGGCCGGCAACGGCAGCGCCACGCACCTGGCGATGGCGTCGTTCCTCGCGAAGGCGGGGCTGCAGATGACGCACATCCCGACCAAGTCGACCGGCGAGGCCGTGAACGAGGTGCTGGCGGGCCGCGTGCAGGCGGTGATCTCGTCGAGCATCGGCGTGATGGGCTTCCAGGACGACGCACGCGTGAAGCTGCTGGCCTCCACGGGCCAGGCGCGCAGCCCCTTCCTGCCGAAGCTGCCGACGGTGGGCGAGAGCGGCCTGCCGGGCTACGCCTTCGATTCGTGGATTGGCCTGCTGGCACCGGCGGGCACGCCGAAGGCCGAGGTCGAGCGCATCAACGCGGCGGCCAACAAGGTGCTGGCCGATCCGGCGATCCAGGAACGCTTCAAGCGCCTGGGCGTGGAGCCGCGCAGCCAGAGTGCCGAGGCCTTCCAGAAGCTGCTGCGTGCGGACTGGGATGCGATGGGGGCGGTGGTGAAGGCTTCCGGGGCCAAGGTCGACTGACCTTCTTGTTGTTGTCTGGGGCGCGTGCCCGGGCCACCGGGTACTTCCCTCCGCGAATGTCCCCCGGGGCTTCGCCCCTCCTCCTTGATTTCGCTGCGGGACGCACCCAGTGTCCCGGGCACGGGACACGCTGCTGGTTCTCCGCTGATCAACCACCGCACTGACCCGATCACGTCGATGGGGTGCCTTGCGCAGCGAAATCAAGGGGGAGGCCGCAGGCCGGAGGACATTCGCGGAGCAAGGCTCCCCGTCGGCGGGATCGCGCCCCGAACGGCCCGTTCGTTCACAGATATCACAGAACCCCAGCGACCGAAAGAGCGCTTGCCCCACAGATATCCACAAGATATGTGCTTAATATATTTAAACTGAGACAGGTCTCCCATGCACTCGGGCCCTGTCGTTTTTCATTGTTCCCAACCCTAGGAAGAAGCATGAAGTCACAAGCAGGCATGGTTTCCTCACTCAGTCTCGCGGGCCTGGTCGCCCTGGCCGTGGCCAGTCCCGCGCAGGCACAGGAGCAGGTGGTCAAGATCGGCCACAGCGGTCCGCTGTCGGGTCCCAACGCCTTTGCGGGCAAGGACAATGAAAACGGCATCCGCCTGGCCATCGAGGAGCTCAACGCGAAGAAGCTCAGCGTCGGCGGCAAGACGCTGAAGTTCGAGCTGGTCTCCGAAGACGACCAGTGCGACGCCAAGACCGGCGTCAGCGTGGCGCAGAAGTTCGTCGACGACGGCGTCAAGTTCGTCATGGGCCCGTACTGCTCGGGCGTGGCCATTCCGGCCTCGCGCATCTACAGCGACGGCGGCACGCTGGTCTCCACCGTGGGCACCAACCCGAAGGTCACGCAGGGCGGCTACAAGAACCTGTACCGCATCATCGCCAGCGACAACCAGATCGGCGGCGCCATGGCCGTGTACGCGGCCAAGGAACTGAAGGTGAAGAAGGTCGGTGTGATCGACGACCGCACGGCCTTCGGCCAGGGCCTCGCCGAAGAGTTCACCAAGGAGGCGAAGAAGCAGGGCCTCACCATCGTCGGCCAGGAGTTCACCACCGACAAGGCCGTCGACTTCACCGCCATCCTGACCAACATGAAGGGCAAGGCGCCCGAGGCGATCTTCTTCGGCGGTTATGCGCCGCAGGCCGCACCCATGGCGCGCCAGATGAAGCAGTTGGCCGTGCCCGGCAAGCTGCTGGGCGGCGACACCGTGTGCAGCCCGGCCACCGGCAAGATCGGCGGCGACGCGGTGAACGACCTGGTGTTCTGCGCACAGGGCGGCTCCATGCTCGAGAAGGCGCAAAGCGGCCCGGCCTTCAAGGAGAAGTTCAAGAAGCGCTTCAACGTCGACCCCGACGCGTATGCCGCCTCGTACTACGACCAGGTGCTGTTCATCGGCGAATCGATGAAGAAGGCCAACGCCATCGACCCCGACAAGGTCGGCGCCGAGCTCTACAAGGCCACCTACAAGGGCGTGGCCGCCACCTACGCGTACGACGACAAGGGCAACATGAAGCAGGCGCCCATCACCGTCTTCACGTTCAAGAACGCGGCCCCCGTGCCGATCGCCAGCTACTGAGCGAGCCCCACACCCATGCAACGCATCCAGGTCATCGACTCGCACACGGGCGGCGAGCCCACGCGCCTTGTGATCGGCGGCTTTCCCGATCTGGGGAAAGGCTCCATGGCCGAGCGCCGCACGCTGCTGGCCGATCAATATGACAAGTGGCGCGCAGCCGCCGTGCTCGAGCCGCGCGGCAGCGACGTCGTGGTCGGCGCGCTGCTGTGCGAGCCGGTGTCGCCCGATGCGGCGGCCGGCGTGGTCTTCTTCAACAACGCCGGCTACCTGGGCATGTGCGGCCACGGCACCATCGGGCTGGTCGCGAGCCTGGCGCACCTGGGGCGCATCGGCGTGGGCGAGCACCGCATCGAGACGCCTGTGGGCACGGTCACGACCACGCTGCACGCAGACGGTTCGGTGAGCGTGCGCAACGTGCCCGCGTACCGGCACCTGCACCAGGTGGCGGTCGAGCTGCCGGGCCACGGCACGGTGCGCGGCGACGTGGCGTGGGGCGGCAACTGGTTCTTCCTCGTGAGCGAACACGGCCAGCGCGTGGCGAGCGACAACCTCGCGGCGCTGACCGACTACACCGCCGCATTGCGCCGCGCGCTCGCAGCGCAGGGCATCACGGGCGCGGACGGCGCGGAGATCGATCACATCGAACTCTTCGCGAACGACGACGAAGGCGCCGACAGCCGCAACTTCGTGCTGTGCCCCGGCAACGCCTACGACCGCTCGCCCTGCGGCACCGGCACCAGCGCCAAGATCGCCTGCCTCGCGGCCGACGGCAAGCTCGCGCCGGGCGCGGTGTGGCGGCAGGCCAGCGTGATCGGCAGCGTCTTCGAGGCGAGCTACGCGATGGACGGCGACCAGGTCATTCCCACGCTGCGCGGCCGCGCGCACATCAGCGCCGAGGCCACGCTGCTCATCGACGACACAGACCCCTTCGGCTGGGGCATCCGCCTCTGACACCGGGGCGCATGGACGCGGACGTCATCGTCATCGGCGCCGGCATCGTCGGCGCGGCGTGCGCCCATGCGCTGGCGCAGGCCGGGCGCCGCGTGTGCGTGCTCGACGCGCGCCTGGGCGGTGCCACCAGCGCGGGCATGGGCCACCTCGTGGTGATGGACGACAACGCGGCCGAGCTCGAACTCAGCCGCCATTCGGTCGCGCAATGGCGCGCGCTCGCGCCGCGCCTGGGCGCCGACTGCGCCTTCAGCCCCTGCGGCACGCTCTGGATCGCGGCGAACGACGAAGAGATGGCCGAGGCCGAGCGCAAGCAGCAGCGGCTGGGCGCGCTCGGCATCGAGAGCCGGCTGCTGGGCGCGGCCGAACTCGCGCGCGCCGAGCCCGCCTTGCGCGCCGGCCTGTCGGGCGCGCTCGAAGTGCCGGGCGACGGCATCCTCTATGCACCGAACGCGGCGCGCTGGCTGCTCGCGCAGCACGCGGCCTTGGTGCAGGTCGAACACGCGAAGGTCGAGGCCATCGAGCACGACGGCACGCTGCGCCTGGCCGACGGCAGCCGTCGCCGCGCGCCGCAGGTCGTGCTCGCCAACGGCATCGAGGCGACGACGCTGTGCCCCGAGCTGCCGATCCGCCCGAAGAAGGGCCACCTGCTCATCACCGACCGCTACCCGGGCACGGTGCACCACCAGCTCGTCGAGCTCGGCTACGTGACCAGCGCGCACCACAGCGACGGCGACTCGGTCGCCTTCAACGTGCAGCCGCGGCCCACGGGGCAGCTGCTGGTCGGCTCGTCGCGCCAGTTCGACACGACCGACCTGGCCGTGGAGGCACCGATGCTCGCGCGCATGCTGCAACGCACGCTCGACTATCTGCCGGGGCTCGCCGGCCTGAACGCCGTGCGCGCGTGGACCGGCCTGCGCGCCGCCTCGCCCGACGGCCTGCCGCTGCTGGGCAGGCACCCGTGGCGCGAGAAGCTCTGGCTCGCGGTCGGGCACGAAGGGCTGGGCGTGACCACGGCGCCGGGCAGCGCGCACGTGCTCGCGGCGCTGATGACCGGCGCGACGCCCGATTTCGACGCCGCGCCGTATGCGCCGCGCGGCCTGCGGGAGAGGGCATGAGCGATCACACCTTGCTGCACATCGACGGACAGCTCGTGCGCGTGAAGGCGGGTAGCTCGGTCGCCGCCGCGCTGCGCGTTGCCGGCGGCATGGGCGCGGCGCGCACTTCGGTCACGGGCCAGCCGCGCGCGCCGTTCTGCGGCATGGGCGTGTGCCAGGAGTGCCGTGTGCAGATCGACGGGCGGCGCCGCCTCGCGTGCCAGACCGTGTGCGCCGAGGGCATGCGCGTGGAGACGACGGCATGAGCGGCGTGGCGATCGACGCGTGCGATGTGCTGGTCGTCGGCGCGGGCCCCGCGGGCATGGCCGCGGCCGTGGCGGCGGCGGCCAGTGGCGCGTCGGTCGTGGTGATCGACGACAACCCCGTGCCCGGCGGACAGATCTGGCGCGACGGTCCCGGCGCGTCGCTGCCGCCGGAGGCACGCCACTGGCGCGAGGCGCTCGCACGGCACGCGAACATCCGCGTGCGCAGCGGCACGCGTGTCGTCGCCGCGCCTGCTTCGCATGAATTGCTGCTTGAAGACGCCGAGGGCGCGACACGCATGCGATGGACAAAGCTCATCCTGTGCACCGGCGCCCGCGAACTGCTGCTGCCCTTCCCCGGCTGGACGCTGCCCGGCGTGACGGGCGCGGGCGGGCTGCAGGCGCTGATCAAGGCCGGCCTGCCGGTCGAGGGCGAACGCATCGTCATCGCCGGCAGCGGGCCCTTGCTGCTGGCCGCCGCCGCCACGGCCAAGGCGGCGGGCGCGCAGGTGCTGCGCATCGCCGAGCAGGCCTCGTTCGCCTCGGTCGCGGCTTTCGGTGCCCGCCTCGTGCGCTGGCCCGGCAAGGCCGTGCAGGCGCTCACGCTGGCCGATACGCGCTACCGCACCGCTTCGCGCATCGTCTCGGCACAGGGCACGGCGCAGGTCGAATCGGTGCGGTTGCGCCAAGGCAGCCGCGAGGTCGAGATGGCCTGCGACCGCATCGCTTGCGGCTTCGGGCTCACGCCCAACACGCAGCTGGGCCAGCTGCTCGGCTGCGCGCTCGCGGGGCCGGGGCTCGCGGTCGATGCGCTGCAGGCCACGAGCGTCGCGGACATCTACGCGGCCGGCGAATGCACCGGCTTCGGCGGCAGCGAGCGCGCGTTGGTGCAGGGCACCATCGCCGGCCACGCGGCCGTCGGCGAGACCGCGAAGGCCCGCACCCACGACCGCGAGCGCGCCCGCTGGGACGCTTTCGCCGCCCAGCTGCATCGCCGCTTCGCGCTGGCCGACGACCTCAAGGCCCTGCCCCGCCCCGACACGCTCGTGTGCCGCTGCGAGGACGTGCCCTTTGCCGCGCTCGCGGCCTGCACCGGCTGGACCGATGCCAAGCTGCACCGCCGCTGCGGCATGGGCGCCTGCCAGGGGCGCGTCTGCGGCGACGCGGCGCAGTTCCTGTTCGGCTGGACGCCGCCCGCGCCGCGCCCGCCGCTGGTGCCGGTGCGCATCGAGACACTGGCCGGGCTTGCAGCCCCCGGCGACGCCCGACAATGACGCCCACGCATCCGCACACGCACGAGCACATCCACACCCCCACCATGGCCGCCCCGAAGACCGCTCCCCGACCCCCGCCCAAGCGCCGCGCGGCCGACCTGGCCTACGACGCCATCGAGGCGCTGCTGTCCACCATGCAGCTGGAGCCCGGCAGCCAGATCGTCGAGGCCGAGCTGGCCGAGCGCACGGGCCTGGGCCGCACGCCGGTGCGCGAGGCGCTGATGCGCATGGTGTCGATCGGCCTCATCGTGCAGCAGCCGCGCCGCGGCCTGCTGGTGTCGACCATCGACCTGGCCGACCACCTCGACGTGATCCAGACCCGCCGCGTGCTCGAGCAGCTGATCGCCGCCTGCGCCGCGCGCCGCGCCACCGCGCCGCAGCGCCAGGCGATCGTGCGCTGCGCCGAGGCCATGGTCGAGGCCGCGGGCCGCGGCGACCTGAACGACTACATGCAGGCCGACCGCGCGCTCGACCTCGTCACCCACCAGGCGAGCCACAACGACTCGGCGGTGAAGGCGGTGGTGCCGCTGATCGTGCAGTGCCGGCGCTTCTGGTACGCCTACCAGCACGAGGGCGAGATCGTCGAAGGCGCGAACGCGCACCTCGAACTGGCGCAGGGCATCGCCACCGGCGACGAGGCCGCGGCCATCGCGGGCGCCGAGCGGCTCATGGACTACCTCGAAGTCTTCGCCCGGAAAATCATCGACAAGTAGGCCGAAGGGCCTCGCCTGCCCCCGCCCACACCGGGGAACTACGCGTGATCTGCCGGCGCCTTCGCCGCATACTGGCCCGATGGCCGCTGCACCCCGCGCTCGACCCGAAGACTTCTTCACCCCCGACGAGTGGCAATCGCTCACCACGCGTTCGTCCTGGCGGGGCCTGTGGCTGGTGGCGCACTGCTGGGGCGTGATCGGCGCCGCGATGATCGTGGGCATCGTGTGGCCATGGACCATTCCGCTCATGGTGCCGATCGTCGGCACGCGCCAGCTGGGCCTGTTCATCCTCATGCACGACGCCGCGCACGCGGGGCTGCACCGCAACCGCAAGGTCAACGACTGGGTCGGCTACTGGCTGTGCTCGCCCACGCTGCGCGACTACCGGCCCTATCACCTGCAACACCACCGCTTCGTGCAGCAGACCGAAGACCCCGACCTCGTGCTGTCGGCGCCCTTCCCGATCTCGCGCGACTCGATGTGGCGCAAGGTCGTGCGCGACCTCAGCGGCCAGACCTTCTACAAGCAGCGCTTCGGCCACATCGCCGACGCCCTGCGCCAGCGCGCGCCGGGCGAATCGGCGCTGCGCGTGTTCGTGCGCGAACTCGCGAAGGACAGGCGTTTTCTCATCGGCAACGGCCTGGGCCTGCTGGCCTTCACGCTGGCCGGTGTCTGGTGGGCCTGGGTGCTGATGTGGCTGCTGCCGATGGCGAGCTGGCTGCCGCTCGTGAGCCGCGTGCGCAACATCGCCGAGCATGCGCTGGTGGCGCAGAACGAGGCCGACCCGCTGCGCCAGGCGCGCACCACGCACGCCGGCTGGCTCGAACGCATCTTCGTGGCGCCCTACTGGGTCAACTACCACTGCGAGCACCACATGTTCACCAACCTGCCCTGCTGGGCGCTGCCGAAGGCGCACCGCCTGCTGCAGCGCCAGGGCGCGACGGCGCGCATGGAAGTGCAGCCTGGCTACCTGCAGCTGCTGCGCCGCGCCGCCCCTGTGGGCTGAAATCTCAGCGACTCGATGCGGGCTGCACCGCCGCCACCGGCTGCGCACCGCGCTGCGCCTGCTGGCTCAGCCAGATGCTCGCGATCACGATGCCGATGCCCGCCATCTGCCAGCCCGAGAGGCTCTGGCCCAGCAAGGCCCAGCCCAGGATCACGGCCGTCACCGGGCTCAGGAAGGCCAGCGGCGCGATCGCCGAGGGCTCCAGCCGGGCCACGCCGCGGAACCACACGATGTAGGTGAGCGCGGCGCCGACCAGGCCGAGCCAGGCGAAGCCGACCCAGTTCATCGCCGTGAGCGCGGGCAGCGGCGGTTCCAGCCACAGCGCCACCGGCAGCAGCAGCAGGCCGCCGGCCGTCAGCTGCCAGGCCGTGAAAGTCAGCGCCGACACCGGCGGCTGCCAGCGGCGGCTGAGCACCGTGCCGAAGGCCATCGACACAGCCGCCGCGAGCGCCGCGGCGATGCCCAGCGCGTCGAGCGCGGCGTTCGGCGTGAGCACCAGCAGCGCCACCCCGCCCATGCCGATCACGGCCGCCGCCACCGACAGCGCACGCACCGGCGCGCCCAGCAGCAGGCCGGCGAGGAACACCACGAACAGCGGCTGCACCGAGGTGATGGTGGCCGCCACGCCGCCCGGCAGCCGGTAGGCGGCCAGGAACAGCATCGCCCACAGCACCGAGAAGTTCAGCGCGCCCAGCAGCAGGATGCGCCCCCACCACGCCCGGGGCGGCAGCTGGCGCACGATCAGCATCAGCAGCAGGCCCGCCGGCAGCGCGCGCAGCAGCGCCACCGTCAGCGGGTAGTTCGCCGGCAGCAGCTCGGTGGTCACGATGTAGGTGCTGCCCCAGACCGCGGGCGCGATCGCGGTGAGCAGGAGGTCGGTGGTGCGGGAGGTCATGGCTCGAATCTAGGGCGTTGACCTGTGGTTGTGAATGCTCGAATAATGAATTGATTCTTTACTGACAGTCGTCAATCGAGCGACGGCCCATGGACCATCTCACCGCCCTCAAGGTCTTTCGCACCACCGCCGCGGCGGGCAGCTTCGCCGGCGCCGCGCGGCAGCTGGGGCTGTCGGCCGCGGCCGTCAGCAAGAACATCGCCGAGCTGGAGGCGCACCTGAAGGTGCGGCTGATCAACCGCACCACGCGCAGCATGAGCCTCACCGAGGCCGGCGCGGCCTACGTGGAGCGGCTCGCGCGCATCCTCGACGACCTGGACGAGGCCGACGCTGCGCTGGCGCCCGTGGGCGCGAGCCCGGGCGGCGTGCTGCGCGTGAGCGCGCCGCTGACCTTCGCGCTGACCTGCATCTCGCCGCACATCCCCGCCTTCATGGCGCGCCACCCGAACCTGCGGCTCGAGCTGAACCTGCAGGACACCCGCACCGACCTGATCGGCGAGGGCTACGACCTCGCGATCCGCGGCAGCGACCGACTGGAAGATTCGAGCCTGGTCGCGCGCGAACTCATGACCATGACCCACGTGCTGTGCGGTGCGCCCGGCTACTTCGCGGCCCACGGCCGGCCCGCCGTGCCGGAAGACCTGAAGGCCCACGAGTGCGTGCAGTTCACGCTGTCGGGCCACGCGAACAAGTGGACCTTCCGCCGCGCCGGGCGCAGCGTGGCGGTGCCCATCGACGGGCGCTACAAGGTCAGCTCCAGCATCGCCGTGCGCGACGCCCTGCTCGCGGGCTTCGGCCTGAGCCTGGTGCCGCGCATCTATGTCGAACAGGAGCTGGCGGCGGGCCGGCTCGAAGCCGTGCTCGCCGACTGGGAGGCCGACCGCACGCCGGTGTACGCCGTGTACCCGTCGCGTCACCTGGCGGCGAAGACGCGCGCCTTTGTCGACTTCCTGCTGGAGCGGTTCGCGGCGCGGTGAGGCGCGCGAAGGCTAGTCGCCCGCCGGCTCGGCGATCTCGGGCGCTTCCCACCCCAACAGCTCGGCCAGCCGCTGCACGATCCAGCCGGCCTCGGGCACCGACACGCCCGATTCCGGCGTCACCAGCCCCGCGTGGATGCGCCGCAGGATCTCGCTTTCGACCGGCACCTCGGTGTGGTGCTGGATCTGCGCATGGCCCACGAGGTGGCCGGCGAGGTCTTCGCAGATCTCGTAGCGCGCGCGCACCACGTCGATCGGCTCGCGCAGGCGCTGGCGCGCGTCGCTGTAGACCGCGAAGAACGAGGGCGGGATGTAGATCTGGTTGTCGTCGGACATGGCAGCGCGTGATGCAGGGCAGGCCCCAATGACAAAACGCGCCCGGGGGCGCGTTCGTCGTGGCTCCGAAGAAAGAGCCGCGGGGGCTGGATCAGCCGCCCTTGCTCGGGCGCTTGCCCGGGTTCTTCTTGCTGCGCGTGGCGGTGCCGCGCTCGAGGCTGATCTTCTGGCCGCCACCGTTGCGCGGCACGGTGTAGCCGGGCATGGGCGTCGGCTTCGGGCTGGCAAGACGGTCGGCTTCGGTACGGATTTTCTTGGGCATGGAAAGCTCGGATAAAAAAGATGTTCGACCCCCGATTAGGCCACATCGGCAGATTTCGTCTGCCAAGCGCCCAAACAGGAGCATGGGAGGGATGTCAGGTGGACTGCGGTGTCAGCAGGCGCACCTTGACGCTCTTGCCCTTCACGCGGCCGTTGCCGAGCTTGCGGGCGGCTTCTTCGGCAATGCCGCGGTCCACCGCGACATAGGTCGAAAACTCGTTGACGTTGATCTTGCCGACCTGGTCCTTGGTGTAGCCGCAGTCGCCGGTCAGCGCGCCCAGCACGTCGCCGGCGCGGATCTTTTCCTTGCGCCCGCCGACGATCTGCAACGTGGCCATGGGCGGCGTGAGCGGTGCGCCCTTGGCGGGCGTGAGCTCGGCCAATGGATGCCATTCGGACTCGCGGCCCTGCAGCAGCTCGATCTTTCCTACGAAGCCCATCTCGTTCATGCTGGCCAGGTTCAGCGCCAGGCCTTCCGAGCCGCCCTGCTGGCCCACGCGGCCGGTGCGGCCCACGCGGTGGATGTGGATTTCGGAGTCGGGCGTCACGTCGACGTTGATCACGGCTTCGAGCTGCGCGATGTCCAGCCCGCGCGCCGCCACGTCGGTGGCCACCAGCACCGAGCAGCTGCGGTTGGCGAACTGCACCAGCACCTGGTCGCGCTCGCGCTGCTCCAGCTCGCCGAACAGCGCCATCGCGCTGAAGCCCTGCGCCTGCAGCACGTCGACGAGGTCGCGGCACTGCTGCTTGGTGTTGCAGAAGGCCAGTGTGCTCACGGGACGGAAATGGTCCAGCAGCAGGCTCACGGCGTGCAGCCGCTCGCTGTCTTTCACCTGGTACCAGCGCTGGCGGATCTTGCTGCCTTCATGCTGGGCCTGCACCGTGATCTGCTCGGGGTTCTTCATGAACTGCTGCGCGAGCTTGGCGATGCCTTCGGGGTACGTGGCCGAGAACAGCAGCGTCTGGCGTTCCTTCGGGCACTGGCGCGCCACCTTCACGATGTCGTCGAAGAAGCCCATGTCGAGCATGCGGTCGGCCTCGTCGAGCACCAGCGTGTTGAGCGCCGAGAGGTCGAGGTTCTCGCGCTCCAGGTGGTCCATGATGCGGCCCGGCGTGCCCACCACGATGTGCGCGCCGTGCTCCAGGCTGGCGATCTGCCCGCGCAGCGCGACGCCGCCGCAGAGCGTGACGACCTTGATGTTTTCTTCGGCGCGCGCCAGGCGGCGGATCTCGGTCGTGACCTGGTCGGCCAGCTCGCGCGTGGGGCACAGCACCATCGCCTGGATGGCGAAGCGGCGCGGGTTCAGGTTGGACAGCAGCGCCAGCGCGAAGGCGGCGGTCTTGCCGCTGCCGGTCTTGGCCTGGGCGATCAGGTCCTTGCCCAGCAAGGCGGGCGGCAGCGCGGCGGCCTGGATGGCCGTCATCTGCGTGTAGCCGAGCTGGGTGAGGTTGGCCAGCATCTGGGGCGACAGCGCCAGCGTGGCAAAGCCGTGGGGTTCGGCCTGGAGGCCGCCGGCTGGGGAGGTGGTGGAGTTCATCGTTCGGCAGCCGGAGACAGACAGGAAAACGCGAGAGGGAAAAAGTGACGGCCCGGAAAAGACAAAGGCCTTGCAGGGCCCCCTCCGGGAGGGCGCTCTGCAAGGCCGGCCGGGCGTCGCTCAGCGGCGGGGCGTGTTGTTGCCCGAGTTGGTCGGCGGGGGACCGCGGCGTTCCAGGTGACGGAACGTGATGCGGCCCTTGGTCAGGTCGTAGGGCGACAGCTCGAGCGAGACCTTGTCGCCGGCCAGGATGCGGATGTGGTGCTTGCGCATCTTGCCGCCGCTGTAGGCGATCAGCTGGTGGCCGTTGTCGAGCGTGACGCGGTAGCGCGAGTCGGGCAGGACTTCGGTCACTGCGCCGTTCATTTCGATCAGTTCTTCCTTGGGCATGTGTGATTACCTCTGAATCGTTCGATGTGTGTTGGAGATGAAGATGGGCGTGTTGGTTTCAGTCGGCCGGCGGGTCAGCCGGCGTCCAGGAATCTGTCGTTGCGGTGCGGGAAGCAGAAACCTGCCCACCGCGATGCTGTTGCGAAAGTGTCCATGAAGCCTGGGGCGCTGCGTGCCGGTGCGGGGCGCGCAATGCCGAAAAATTAGTGAGAACGGACGCGCCGCACGCGCGATTCGCTTCAACAGGAACGAAGGCAGTGGTGGCATTCATGGGCGCCCGGTCTGGCGCTCCAACACACTGTGAAAGCCGGCGTGGCCCGAGGGCTGGAAACGAGAAGCCTGATGAATCCTGGATCCCGGATTCAGATGGCAACGCAGATCGGCCGGCGGGGGTGACGAAATTCTTCGTCGTGGTATCGAAACGAACCCGACATTATAGCTTGCAGGGCATGACAGTTGCTTGTCTTAAAAACAACGTCTGCATGAAAAAGGCCCCGAAGGGCCATCCATCCTATCAATGTAGCTATTGAAAATATAGCAACCCGCCGCAGGATCAGGCGCAGGCCGGCACCGTCGGTGCCGCAGGCGCCGCCGACCGGGCCCGCCGCGCCGCGCGCCACAGCAGCACCAGCCCCGCCAGCTGGGCGGCGGCGCCCACCCAGCCCACCGCGCTCACGCCGAACCACGCGATCGTCGCGCCGCCCAGCCCCGAGCCCGCCGCGATGCCCAGGTAGACCGCCGACGCGTTGAGCGACAGCGTCATCGGTGCGCGCTCGGGCGCCAGCCGGATCAGCCGCACCGCCTGCGCCGGCCCGAAGCCCCAGCCGGCGAAGCCCCACAGCGCCGACAGGCCCACGATCAGCGGCAGCGCCAGCCCGCGCGGCAGCATCTGCGCGGCGAACGAGAGCCCGCCCATGATCACCACCAGCGCCAGCGCGAAGCCCCGCGCCATGCGGTCGGCGCCGAAGCGGTCGGTGGCCCAGCCGCCGGTCGCGGTGCCCAGCGCGGCGGCCACGCCGATCGCGAAGAACACCGCGCCCACGCCCTCGGCCCCGAAGCCCAGCGTGTGGCCGAGGAACAGCGCGATGTAGGTGTAGAAGCTGAAGCCGCCCGTGGCCCACAGCACCGTGGCCAGCAGCGCCGGCACCACGCCGGGCTCGCGCGCCACGGCGAAGGCCGAGGTGCGCGGGGCCGCGTCAGTGGGGGCCTGCGCCAGCGTGCGCGGCAGCCCCACGAACAGGCCCCAGGTGGCCAGCGCCGCCACCGCGGCGATCAGCAGGTAGGCCGTGCGCCAACCGCCCCAGCCCGCGATCCAGGCGCCCAGCGGCACGCCGAGCGCCACCGCCACGGTGCCGCCGCCGGTCACGATGGCCAGCGCCCGGCCGCGCAGCGCGGGCGACACCATCGCCGCCGCCACCGCGCTGGCCGTCGGCAGGAACACGCCCGCCACCAGCCCGAGCGCGACGCGCGCCAGGGCCAGCTGCGCGATGCCGTGCGCCATCGAGGCCGCCGCCGTGAGGCCCGCGAACGTCGCCAGGCTGGCGATCAGCAGCGGGCGGCGCCCGAAACGCGCGAGCAGCGCGGCCATCAGCGGCGAGCCGATCGCATAGCTCAGCGCGAACAGCAGCACCAGCTGGCCGGCCCGCGCGGCGCTGACCTGCAGGTCGGCCGCCAGCACCGGCAGCAGGCCGGCGACCATGAAGCTTTCGGTGCCGATGGCGAAGGCGCCCAGCGCGAGCCAGGCCAGGCCCAGGGGCAGGCGTTCGGCGGGCGGTTGCGGTGAGGTTTCAGGAGCGGTGTGCATGGTGAAGGACTCCATGGGTGGGTGTTCCAAGGCCTTCAGAATAGGATTGCAGGCGGCTCTTCAAAAGAACCACAATCGGCAAAGATCATGGAGCCACTTTTCGAGCTTGCCCTGCGCCTGCCGGCCGCCGGTTCGCGCGACCTGCTGCGCGCGCTGCACCGCCAGTTGCGCGACGCCATCCTCGACGGCCGGCTGCAGCCCGGCGCGCGCCTGCCCGCCACGCGCGCGCTGGCGCAGCGGCTGGGCGTGTCGCGCAACACCATGCTGGCGGCCTACGACCTGCTGCTGAGCGAGGGCTACCTGCTGGCGCGCCCGGGCTCCGGCACCTACGTGGCCGACACGCTGCCCGCGTTGCGGCGCGGCCGGGCCGCGCCGAAAGAGGCGGGCGCCGCGCCCCGGCGCGATCCGCGGCTGGTGCCGCTGAACGTGCCCGGCGCCGACCTCGCCCCCACGCTGCAGCCGCGGGCCGCGCGCGACGACTTCCGCGTCGGCCTGCCCGACGTCGGCGCCTTTCCGTTCGACATCTGGCGCCGCCTGTCCGACCGCGCACTGCGCCGCGTGGCGCGCCAGACCGCCGACTACGCCGACCCGCAGGGCCAGGGCGCCCTGCGCGAGGCGATCGCGGCGCACGTGTCGTTCACGCGCGCGGTCGGCTGCACCGCCGACGACATCGTGGTCACGGCCGGCGCGCAGCAGGCCTTCGGGCTGCTGGCGCGCATCCTGGTCGTGCCGGGGCGCACGGTGGTGGCGGTCGAGCAGCTGTTCTATCCCTCGCTGCGCGAGGCGATGCTGGCGGCCGGCGCGAAGGTGGTCACGGTGCCGACCGACGACGAAGGCCTGTGCGTGGACCGCATCCCGCCCGAGGCGCGCGTGGTCTGCGTCACGCCCTCGCACCAGTTCCCCACCGGCGTGGCGATGTCGCCGCCGCGCCGGGCCGCGCTGCTGGCCTTTGCGCGGGCGCGCAATGCCGTGCTCATCGAGGACGACTACGACAGCGAGTTCCGCTTTGCCGGCCGCCCGCTCGACGCGCTGCAGACGCTCGACCGCGCCGGCTCGGTGTTCTACGTCGGCACCTTCTCGAAGAGCCTGTTCCCCGCGCTGCGCCTGGGCTTCGTGGTGGCGCCGCCTTGGGCCCGCGCGGCGCTGGTGCGGGCGCGCGAGCTGGCCGACTGGCACGGCCCGGTGCTCGGGCAGGAGGCACTCGCGGCCTTCATCGCCGAAGGGCACCTGGCGCGCCACATCCGCCGCATGCGCAAGCTGTACGGCGCACGGCGCAGCGCCCTGCTCGACGCGCTGGCGCGCCACGGCGCGGGCCGGCTGGAGGCGATTCCGTCCGACGCCGGCCTGCACCTGTCGGCCTGGCTGCACGGCGGCACGCGCGACCATGTGGTGGTCGAGCGCGCCGCGGCGGCCGGCATCACCTTGCCGCCGCTGTCGCGCTTCGCACTCGATCCGCAGGCGCCCGACGCGCCCAACGGCCTGGCCTTCGGCTTCGGGTTGATCGCCGAGTCGCAGATCGAAGGCGCGATCCGGCGGCTGGTGCGTCTGCTGTAGCGCGTGGGCTCAGGCGCTGTCCAGCGGCAGCCGGGTCGTGAACTTGGTGGTCGACAGCACGATGTCGCTCGAGTAGTTCTCCAGCTCCAGCGCGTCGCCCAGCTGCTCCTGCGCGAAGGCCTGGTAGTCGGGCAGCGAGCGCGCGCAGATCACGAGCACGAAGTCGGTCTCGCCGGCCACGCAGTGGCATTGCAGCACCTGCGGCAGCGCATGCACCTTGCGCTCGAAGGCCCCGATCGCCTCGCGCGTGGTGCTGCGCAGTGACACGCGCGAGATCACCAGCACCGGGAATCCCACGCGCGCGGCGTCGAGGATGGCCACTTCTTCGCGGATCACGCCCGCGCGCCGCAGCCGCTGCACGCGCTTGAGGCAGGCCGAGGGCGAGAGGTTCACGCGCTCGGCCAGCGTCTGGTTCTGCAGGCCCGCATCGGCCTGCAGTTCGGCCAGGATGCACTGGTCGATGCGATCGAGGGTGCCGGCGGTTTTCATGGTGCCGCCAGTGTGGCGCAAGGTGCGCGCAATCGGCTTCGTTTTCGGGCCCGCACAACGACACCGGATTTCGCGGCCGATGGCTACGCTGGGGCTCCCCCGACGAACAAGGAGCATCCGATGGCCGAAGGCGCAACCTACGACCCCGTGGTCAGCAAGCACCTCGTGCGCTACGGCATGGGGCTGAGCCCGCATGTCATCGTCAAGGCGCGCGGCGCCACGCTGTGGGATGCGCAGGGGCGCGAGATCCTCGACTTCACCTCGGGCCAGATGTGCGCCACCATCGGCCACAACCACCCGCGCATCGTCGCAGCCATCGAGAAGGCCTGCGAAGGCGCGCTGCACCTGTACAGCGGCTTCGTCGGGCCGGCCGTGCCGGCGCTGGCCGGGCGGCTGGCGGCGATGCTGCCGCCGTCGCTGTCGAAGTCGCTGTTCCTGTCCACCGGCGGCGAGGCCAACGAGGCCGCCGCGCGCATGGCCCGCGTGACCACCGGCCGCTACGAGATCGTGGGCCTGAACGGCGGCTGGCACGGCGTGAACGGTGGCATGGCCGCGCTCACCTTCGCGGGCCGGCACCACGTCGACTACGGGCCGCGCAAGCCCGGCACCATGTCGATCCCCGCGCCGAACTGCTACCGCTGCCCCATCCGCCATTGCCGCGACGCCTGCGACACCACCTGCCTCGATGTCGGCTTCGACATGGTCGATGCGCAGTCCAGCGGCTCGCTCGCGGCCTTCATCGCCGAGCCGGTGCTGAGCTCGGGCGGCGTGATCGTGCCGCCCGCCGGCTACTTCCCGAAGCTGCAGGCCAAGTGCCGCGAGCGCGGCATGCTGCTCATCCTGGACGAAGCGCAGACCGCCTTCGGCCGCCTGGGCAGCAACTTCGCGTTCGAGCAGGCGGGCGTGGTGCCCGACTTCCTCACCGTCTCGAAGACGCTGGGCGGCGGCCTGGCGATCGGCGCCACGGTCACCAGCGAGGCGATCGAGCAGGACTGCCACGAGAAGGGCTTCGTGCACGTCACCTCGCACGTGTCCGACCCGCTGCCGGCCGAGGTCGGGCTGGCGGTGCTCGACGTGCTCGAGGAAGAAGGGCTCAACCAGCGCGCCGCCGCCATGGGCGAGCGCCTGAGCCGGGGCCTGGCCACGCTGAAGGCGCGGCACGAGGTGATCGGCGACGTGCGCGGCCACGGCCTGCTGCAGGGCGTGGAGCTGGTGAAAGACCGCGAGACCCGCGAACCCGACGCCGAGCGCGGCCGGGCGATCACCGACGCCTGCATGGCGCGCGGCCTGAGCATGAACATCGTGGCCGTCGGCGGCATGGCCGCGGTGTGGCGCATCGCGCCGCCGCTGAATGTGAAGCCGGAAGAAATCGACCGCGGCCTCGAGATCCTCGACGACGCGATCCGTTCGACGAGTTAGATCCCGAGCATCCGCCGGTTCGCCGCCACGTCCGCCCCACCGGCCGCGAAGTCGTCGAAGGCGCGGTCGGCCACGCGGATGATGTGGTCGCGGATGAAGGTGGCGCCTTCGCGCGCGCCGTCTTCCGGGTGCTTGATGCAGCACTCCCATTCGAGCACCGCCCAGCCCGGGAAGTCGTACTGCGCCATCTTCGAGAAGATGGCCTTGAAGTCGACCTGCCCGTCGCCCAGCGAGCGGAAACGGCCCGCACGATTGATCCAGCTCTGGAAGCCGCCGTACACGCCCTGCTTGCCGGTCGGGTTGAACTCGGCGTCCTTCACGTGGAAGAGCTTGATGCGCTCGTGGTAGTGGTCGATGTAGGCCAGGTAATCGAGCTGCTGCAGCACGAAGTGGCTCGGGTCGTACAGCAGGCAGGCGCGCGGGTGGTTGTTCACGCGCTCCAGGAACATCTCGTAGCTCACGCCGTCGTGCAGGTCTTCGCCGGGGTGGATCTCGTAGCCGACATCGACGCCCACGGCGTCGAAAGCATCGAGGATCGGGCGCCAGCGGCGCGCCAGTTCGTCGAAGGCTTCCTCGATGAGGCCGGCCGGGCGCGGCGGCCACGAATACAGGTACGGCCAGGCCAGCGCGCCCGAGAAGGTCGCGTGCGCCGTGAGCCCGAGGTTGGCCGAGGCCTTGGCCGCGTGGTGCAGCTGCTGCACCGCCCACTGCTGGCGCGCCGCGGGGTTGCCGCGCACCTCGGGCGCCGCAAAGCCGTCGAAGCCCGCGTCGTAGGCCGGGTGCACCGCGACCAGCTGGCCCTGCAGGTGGGTCGAGAGCTCGGTGATCTCCAGACCGTGGCCCGCAAGCGTGCCCTTGATCTCGTCGCAGTAGGTCTTGCTTTCAGCGGCGCGCTTCAGGTCGATGAGGCGCGTGTCCCAGCTGGGGATCTGCACGCCCTTGTAGCCGAGGCCCGCGGCCCATCCGGCGATGGCGTCGAGCGAGTGGAACGGGGCCGTGTCGCCCGCGAACTGGGCCAGGAAAATGCCCGGCCCCTTGATCGTCTTCATGCGTGTCTCCTGATGCGCCGCACAGCATACTTCGGGGGTTCGGCTGACACACGACCGAAGTTCGATGGGCGCACAATGAACTTTGTCCACAGGGAACCCATCGACATGTCTCAGCCTGTCGCCGCCCGGCTCAAGATCGGCTTGTCCGCCTGCTTCTCGCACGCCGACCCGGCCCGCTCGCTTTTCACGAACAAGACGCTGCAGTACGTCGAACAATCGATCGCCCACTGGCTCATGTCGGCCGGCGCGATGGTGGTGATGGTGCCCTGCCCCACGGGCGAGACGGCGCGCGGCGACACCAAGCTGTCGCACTACGCCGAATGGCTCGACGGCGTGGTGATGCACGGCGGCGCCGACGTCTGGCCCGGCAGCTACGGCGAGGAGCCGCTGAAAGACGCCTGGATCGGCGACCAGATCCGCGACCTGTACGACCTCGCGCTGGTCGAGGCCTTCGAGCAGGCCGGCAAGCCGATCTTCGGCGTGTGCCGGGGCCTGCAGCTGATCAACGTGGCCTTCGGCGGCACGCTCTACCAGGACATCGAGGAGCAGCACGGCCACCCCGAGACGGTGCGTCACCGCGACCCGGTGACCTACGACCAGAACTTCCACCAGATCGAGATCGTCGAAGGCACGCGCCTGGCGAAGCTGTACCCCGAGGTGCGCACGGCGCGCGTCAACAGCATCCACCACCAGGGCATCAAGGGGCTCGCGCCCGGCTTCGAGATCGAGGCCTGGAGCCTGCCCGACCGCGTGCCCGAGGCGATCCGCCGCCGGCCCGAGAAGGGGCGCGGCTACATCGCGGCGACCCAGTGGCACCCCGAGTTCCACAAGTACGGCAGCACCGAGACCGTGGACGACACGCCGATCCTGCACGACTTCCTGTGGGCCTGCGCCACCGCCCGCGTGGCGCCGCGCACCAGCATGCGCGAGATGCAGGGGCGCATTCGCAACCGCGCGGCGCGGTTGCTGCGGCAGGCGCTGTTGCGGCGCTGAGTGTTGCTGTTCGGGGCGCGTGCACAGGCCACCGGGTACTTCCCTCCGCGAATGTCCCCCGGCCTTCGGCCTCCTCCTTGATTTCGCTGCGGGAAGCACCCAGTGTCCTGCGCCCGCTGAGCGCTGTCGTTGTGCCGGTCGATCAACGACTGCACTGCTCAACGCTCACGCCGCGTCGCGCAACAGGTGCTTGAGCAGCTTGCCCGTCGCCGTGCGCGGCAGGCTCTCGCGCACTTCGAAGATGCGCGGGATCTTGTAGCGCGCCAGCCGGTCCTCGAGAAAACGCACCAGCTCGCGCGCCTCGAGCGCGCGCCCGCCGCGCGCCACCAGCACCGCCGTCACGGTCTCGCCCCACTCGGGGTGCGGGCGGCCGATGACGGCCACGTCCTGCACGTCGGGGTGGGCGCCCAGCGCGTCTTCCACTTCCTTCGAATAGACGTTCTCGCCGCCCGTGATGATCATGTCGCGCAGCCGGTCGACGATGAATAAAAAGCCGTCCTCGTCCACCCGCGCCAGGTCGCCCGTGCGGTACCAGCCTTGCGCGTCGAAGGCCTCGGCGCTCGCCTGCGGGTTGTCGAGGTAGCCCTGCATCACGGCCGGCGAACGCAGGTGGATCTCGCCGACCTCGCCCGCGCCGCAGCGCCGGCCGTCGGGGTGGCGCACCTCGATGGCCACGCCGGGCACGCCCGCGCGGCCGATCGAGCCGGCCTTGGCGATCGCGTCTTCCGGGTAGAGCACGGTGCCCAGCGGGCCCGATTCGGTCATGCCGTAGACCTGCACGAAGCGGTCGCTGCGGTAGCTGTCGGCCAGCTTGCGCGCCATGTCGGCACCGAGCGGGCCGCCGCCGTAGGCCCACAGGCGCATCGCGCTGAAGTCGTAGCGCTGCACGTCGGGCACCACCGACAGCGGTGCCAGGAAGGCGATGGGCGCGCCGAAGGTGAAGGTGATGCGCTCCTCGGCCAGCGTGTCGAGAAAGGCCTTGGGCGCGTACTCGCGCAGCAGCACGACGGTGCCGCCCATGAGCAGCGTGCCCAGCAGCCAGTTGTTGAGCGGCGACGAATGCCACACCGGCATCGCGACCAGCGTGCGCTCGTTGCGCGACAGCGACATGCCCGCCGCCGTGCACACCGCCGCCATGAACACGTTGCGGTGGCTGTGCAGGCAGCCCTTGGGCTTGCCCGTGGTGCCCGAGGTGTAGAGCACCTGGGCCAGCGTGTCGGTGCCGGGCGTCGGGGCGTCGTCGCCCAGCGGCATGGCCTGCGCCATCAGCTCGTCGAGCATCGGCAGGCCGTCGGCGGCACTGTCGGTCGCGAGCCAGTCGCAGCGGTGCGCGATGCGCGCGGCGACCTGCGTGGCGAGCGTGCCGTCGGCCACGCACAGGCGCACGCCGGCATGGGCCAGCACGTAGTCGATCTCCGGTGCCTGCAGCTTGTGGTTGACCGGCACCACGGCCGCGCCGAGGCGCCAGGCGCCGAACATCGCGGCGACGAAGCCGACCGTGTTGAAGCACAGCAGCGCGACCTTGTCGCCAGGGCCCACGCCCTGGTCGCGCAGCACGGTGGCGGCGCGGCGCGAGAGCTCGGCGAAGTCGGCGTAAGTCCAGGCGCGGCCTGCGGCGCGCAGGCATTCGTGGTCAGGCTGGGTGCGGGCGTGCTGGTCGAGCAGGGAAACGAAATCCATCCGTGTCGGCTCCGTGCTCAGTGCCAGGCGGCGCGCACCAGCGCCGCGGGGTCGCTCGTGCCGGCGCTGATGCCGGTCACGGGGCCCCAGTCGGGATCGAAGCGGCTGGACACGAACGCCGCCGCCGCGAGCGGGCTCGCGTGCTGCAGCATCAGGCCGGCCTGCGCCGCGCGCACCAGCCGTTGTGTGAAGCGGCGCGCCTGGCGTTCCAGGTCTTGCGGCGCCAGCTGCACCATCTGGCGCAGGGCCTGCACCTCGGTCTGCAGGCGCGCTTCGCCGGCGGTCACTTCCTGCAGGTGGTCGAGCACGAGGTGCGCGTCGTCGGGGTTGCGCGACACGGCGCGCAGCACATCGAGACACATCACATTGCCCGAGCCTTCCCAGATCGAGTTGACGGGCGCCTCGCGGAACAGGCGGCCCATCGGGCCGTCTTCCACGTAGCCGTTGCCGCCGAACACCTCCATCGCCTCGCCGGTGAGCGCCACCGCGCGCTTGCAGTTCCAGAACTTGGCGGCGGGCGTGAGCAGGCGGCGCCAGGCCGTGTCCAGCGGCGCGGGCGAGCCGAAGCGCGCGGCCAGTTCCATCGCCAGCAGCGTGGCGCTTTCGGTTTCCAGCGCCATGTCGGCCAGCAGCTCGGTCATCACCGGCTGGTCGACCAGCGCCTTGCCGAAGGCAAAACGGTTGCGCGTGTAGTGCAGCGCCTGCGCGAAGCCCTGGCGCATGAAGCCGGCGCTGGCGAGCGCGCAGTCCAGCCGCGTCACGGTCGCCATCTCGATGATGGTCGGGATGCCGCGGCCCTCGTCGCCCACGAGCACGCCCCAGGCCTCCTTGAACTCGACCTCGCTGCTGGAGTTGGAGCGGTTGCCGACCTTGTCCTTCAGGCGCTGGATGTGGATCGCGTTCTTGCTGCCGTCGGGCCGCCAGCGCGGCACGAAGAAGCACGAGGAGCCGTGCTCGTCGGTCTTGGCCAGCACCAGGTGGCCGTCGCACATCGGCGCCGAGAAGAACCACTTGTGGCCGGTGATGAGGAACTCGCTGCCCCACGGGCCCCGGCCGGCCGGCACGGCGCGCGTGGTGTTGGTGCGCACGTCGCTGCCGCCCTGCTTCTCGGTCATGCCCATGCCGACGGTCATCGAGGTCTTGCCCTCGAGCGGGATGTCGCGTGGGTCGTGCACGTGGGCGGCGAGCTTGTCGCGCAGGTCGGCGTACAGCGCGGCGTTGCGGCGCATCACGGGGATGCAGGCCTTGGTCATGGTGGTCGGGCAGGTGGAGCCCGACTCGATCTGGCTGTGCATGTACAGCGAGGCGCCGTAGCCCACCCAGGCCGAGGGCCGCTCGTCGAAGAACGGCAGGTTGGCGATGCCGTTGCGCCGCGCGATCGACATCATGGTGTGCCACGCGGGATGGAACTGCACGCTGTCGATGCGCGTGCCGGTGCGCGAGTGGGTGTGCAGCTCGGGTTCGTGGCGGTTGGCGTCCTCGGCGGCGCGCAGCGTGGCCTCGGCGCCGTACTCGGCGCCCTGGCGCACCAGCTCGTCGTCGCGCCAGGCCGCGCCGCCGCGCCCCACCGCGCCGCGCAGGGCGGGGTCGCTGGTGTAGACGTTGTAGTCCTTGAGCTCCGGGACCTGGTTGTCGGGGTGGATGCCGGTGGTGGTCATGGCGTTGTCTCCGTGAATCGGTGAGAGAGGGGCGCGTTCAGGTGGCGGCGGCGCGTTCGCGCACCACCAGCGTCTGGGTCGCGAGGCCGATGAGGCCGCGCGTGTCGTACAGGTGGGACACCGTGAGGCCCGCGCCGCCGGCGTGCATCTCGGTGCTGGCGCGCAGGCCGATCCACTCGCCTTCGGGCACGCGAAACAGGTTCAGGCTGAGGTCGGCGTTCGAGAACAGGAAGTCGGCCGGCGACAGCACCCAGCTCAGGCCGTTGCCGAAGTCGGCCGCCGCCGCCGCGCGCATCGCGGGCGAGGTGGCCACGCCATGCACCAGCGGCACCGCGAGCCGGAACCACGCGGCGCCCGCGCCGGGCCGCGCGATGTCGCCCTGCGCCAGGCGCGATTCGACGGCGGTCTGGTGGAACGAGAGGCCGTCGGGCAGGCCGGGAATGCGCAGGCGCTCGGTGCAGTCCTCGGGCCGCGGCAGCAGTTCGCGCGGTGCGTCGCCCGTGGGCAGGTTCGCCGGCAAGGTCAGCGGCGAGGTCTTCAGCAGCAGCGCGTGCGCGCGGGCCACCACGGTGTCGCCCGCGAGCAGGTCGATGCCCACGCGCACCGTGGCGCGCGAGGCCTGCGACTGCGTGCGCGTGGCCAGCGGCGCCACCGGCACCGGCTTCACCAGTTCGAGCGTGAGCCGCGCCAGCTGCCAGCCGGGGCCGGGCGCCGCGCGTTCGGCGATGTGCGCGAGCAGCGCGGCGGGCGCGCCGCCGTGCTGCGCGCGCGGGTCCCACGGGCCGCGCGAGAGCGCGTCGGGCAGCCACGCATCGCCCTCGCCGGTGTAGACGGCGGGGGGCGTTGTCTCGGGGGCGCGGTCGGGCGAGGTCATTGCAGAATGCCTTTCGATGGGATCAAAAATTCTAGGAACAACCCGCCCGCGAGGTGTTCGGGTTCGGCGGCCATGACCGGCGCCCGCGCACCCGCCGCCGCCCCGAGGAGGAAGCCGCGCCAGTCCCGCGCGCGCCACACCTCGCAGGCGCTGCAGGAAGCCTTTGTTCGGCTTTTGGTCGAGAAGGGCTACGCCGCCATCACGATCCGCGAGATCGTGGCCGTGGCGGGCACGGGCCTGGGCAGCTTCTACGAATACTTCGAGAACAAGGAAGACCTGGCGCGCGTGTGCCTGCACCTGCGCTCCAAGGCGCTGCTGCTGGACATGCGCGCGGTCGTGGTCGCGAACGAAGGCCGACCGTGGCGCGAGATCGTCGACGCGGTGATCGATGCGCAGCTCGACGCGCACCGCGCGCAGCCCGTGGCCTGGGGCGCGCACTACCTGCTGGAGCGCCATCTCTCCAGCCCCGAGGCCTACCGCAAGATGTACGACCGCTTCGTGGCCGAATGGGTCGGCGTGCTGGACGCGGCGGGCGATGTGCGGGCCGACGGCCCGCAGAAGAAGGAAGCGGCGCGCGTGTGCCAGACCATCATCTACGGCCTGGTCGCGCACACCCACATCGGCACGGGCGGGCGGCCCGACCTGCAGACGCTGTCACGCCAGTTGCGCGATGCGCTGCGGGGCTACCTGGCGACGGTGGCCTGAGGCTCTGGCTCAGCGCGACGACTTGTTCGTCGTGCCGCTGACGCCGGCGTCGATGGTGCCGAACACCGTCACGCCGCTGCCCGGTGAAGACGTGGAGGAGGAAGAAGACGGCGACGGCGCGGTGCCGGCGCAGCCCGAGACCAGCAGACCGGTCGCAAGGACGGCGAGGGCAGCAAGGATCGACTTCACGGCAGGACTCCAGAAAACTAAGGACGTCCCACTATAGGCCGGGGGCTCTGGCCGCCCTGTAACAAAGACACCAGCCCCTGCAGGGGCTGCGTTGTTCAGCCTGCCACGCGCGGGTCGGTCGCCAGCAGCATCTCGACCATCGAACGCAGGTCGGCCTGCAGCCGCGTGGCGCCGGCTTCGTCGAGCGCCAGCGTGGCCTCGTCCATGTAGAGCTTGCGGTTGATCTCGACCTGGATGCTGTGCCGGTTCGCCGCCGGGTCACCGTGGCGGCGCACCAGCTCCACGCCCTTGTACGGGTGGTTGTAGTCCACGCTGTAGCCGCATGCGCGCAGGTGCTCGCACAACTTGTGCGACAGCGCCGGGTCGGCCGTGCTGCCGTCGCGGTCGCCGATCACGAAGTCCGCGTGCGCCAGGCCCGGGAAGTCGGTGGCGTGGCTGCCCGCAATGGCGGGCATCGAGTGGCAGTTGATGTGGATGCTGTAGCCGTGCCGCGCATGCGCTTCGTCGATGGCCTGCGCCACCGCCGCGTGGTACGGGCGCCAGCACTGGTCGATGCGCTGGCGCACCTCGGCCACCGTGAGCGGCCGGTCGTAGATCGGCAGGCCCTCGTCGGTGAGCTTCCAGATCAGGCCCTTGCCCAGGCGCACCTTGGACAGCACGCGCGGGTCGGTCGACACCGGCTCGGTCCACGGGCCGTCGAGCATGGTGGTGTCGACCTCGGTCATGTCGCGGTTGGCGTCGAGGTAACTGCGCGGAAAGTGCGCCTCGATCCAGGCGGCGCCCATGTCGCTCGCGAAGGCGTAGAGCTTCTCGACGTGGGTGTCCTCGGCCCGGCGCAGCGTGGCGAGCTCGCACACGGGCCGGAAGTCCTCGGGGTAGACGGTGCCGCTGTGCGGAGAGTCCAGCACCAGCGGGGTGTGCCCGGCGACGCTCGTCACCTGGGCGCGGGTTTGAATCAGTTTCAGGACTGGATGCATAGGCGGTGTCGGTCAGTCCAATCGGATGCGCGCGAAGGCGGCCACCTTCTTCATCTTCTCGATCTCGCTCGCGATCTGCTTCGTGAACTCGGCCGGCGTGGTGCCCGAGGCATACAGCCCCTGCAGCGCCAGGCGCTCGCGCACCGCGGGGTCCTTCAGTGCCGTGGCCACGGCCTGCTGCATGCGCAGCACCAGCTCGGGCGGCGTGCCGGCGGGCGCGATCATGCCGAACCACGAGGGGTCGTTGCTGGCCGCGTAGCCCAGTTCGCCGTAGGTCGGCACCTCGGGCAGCACGTCGAGGCGGCCGCTCCAGGACACGGCCAGCGCCTTCAGCTTGCCGGCCTTCACGTGCGGCAGCGACGAGGCCACCTGGTCGAAGTACACCGGCACCTGGCCCGCGAGCACGTCGTTGATGGCCGGGCCCGCACCGCGGTAGGGGATGTGCACCATCGAGGTTCCGGTGCTGCTCTTGAACAGCTCGCCCCACATGTGACCGATGGTGCCGTTGCCCGGCGAGGCGTACGACACCTTGCCCGGGTTGGCCTTCAGGTACTTCACCAGCTCGGCGAAGCTGCCGACCGGCAGCACGGCCGGGTTGATGACGATCACGCCCGGCGCCTTCACCAGCTCGGTCACGGCGGCGAAGCCCTTGATCGGGTCGTAGGGCAGCTTCTGGTACACGGCCGGGTTCACGCCGTGCGTGGACAGCGTGGCCACGCCGAAGCTCAGGCCGTCGGGCGTGGCGCGCGCCAGCTCGGCCATGCCGATCGAGCCGCCCGCGCCGGCGCGGTTGTCGATCACCACGGGCTGCTGGAGGATCTTGGCCAGGGGCTCGGAGAGCACGCGGGCCGTGATGTCGGTGGCGCCGCCGGGCGGGAAGGGCACGACCAGGCGGATCGGCTTGCCTTGGGCAAAGGATATTCCTGGGGCGAAAGAAGCGGCAGCCAGGGTGGAGAGGAAATGACGACGTTGCATGAGGGTTCTTCCAATGGAACGATGAGTGAATGTGCAAAGCTGCAGCTCACCTGAAGCAAAGGATATACCCGATATCATTCCAATCTGGAATGACTTGATGGGCTCCCCCATGCCGCTGCGACGCCTCAACCCGCCCCTGAACCTGCTGCGCGCCTTCTCCACCGTGGTGCGCTTCGGCGGCGTCTCGCGCGCGGCCGAGGCGCTGCACCTCACGCAGGGCGCGGTGAGCAAGCAGGTGCAGGAGCTCGAGCGCTGGATCGGCGCGCCGCTGTTCGAGCGCAGCCGCAAGCGCCTGGCGCTCACGCCCGCCGGCGAGCGCTACGAAAAGGCGGTGCGCGCCCTGCTGGCGCAGCTGGAGGCGGCCACGCTGGAGCTCATCACCAGCGGCGACGGCGGCGGCGCACTGCATTTGTCGACCCTGCCCACCTTCGGCGCCAAGTGGCTGATTCCGCGCCTGCCCGACTTCCAGCAGCGCCACCCGCAGATCACGCTGCATTTCGTGCCCTTCGTGCACGGCTACGACTTCGAGCGGCCCGAGCTCGACTGCGCCATCCTGTTCGGCGACGGCCACTGGCCCGGCGCGCGCTCGCACTACCTCGCGGGGCAGGACGTGGCGCTCATCGCCCCGCGCGCCGCGCAGGCCGAGGCCCCCATCCGCACGCCGCAGGACGTGGCGCGTTGCACCCTGCTGCGCCACGTGAGCGTGCCGCAGTCGTGGCTGCACTGGAGCGAGGCGCACGGCGTGCGCGGGCTCGACCCGCTGGCCGGGCTGCAGTTCGACCAGTTCCAGACCATGATCCGCGCCGTCATGGCCGGCATGGGCGTGGCGCTGGTGCCGCGCTGCCTGGTGCAGGACGAGATCACGTCGGGGCTGGTGGAAGAGCCGCTGCCCAACGGCGGCTACCGGGGCAGCGAGGGCTACTGGTTCTGCTACCCCGAGGGGCGCGGCCAGCTGGCCACGCTGGACCATTTCCGCCACTGGCTGCTGGCCGAGGTCGACCGCAGCGGGGAAGCGACCGTGCTGCCGCCGGTCGCGCAGAATTGAGCAGGGGCTACTCGGGCTTGGCGCCCGAAGCCTTCACCGCCGCACCCCAGAGCCCGATCTCGCTCGCCACGAAGCGGTCGAACTCGGCGCCGGTCGTCGGCGCCGGCTCGGAGCCCCGGTCGCGGATGAAGCGCGCCATCTGCTCGCTCTTGAGGATGTCGGTCACTTCGTGGTTCAGCCGCGCCACGATCTCTGGCGGCGTGCCGCGCGGCGCCATCAGGCCGAGCCAGCCGACGGCTTCGAAGTTCTTCGTGCCGGCCACGCCGCTCTCGCGCACGGTGGGCACCTCGGGCAGTTGCGACGAGCGCGTGGCCGACGTCACCGCCAGCGCAACCGCCTTGCCTGCCTTGATGTGCGGCAGCGCGGCCGTCACCGAGTCGACCATCAGCGGCACCTGGTTGCCCAGGAAGTCCGCCTGCGCCGGCCCGCTGCCCCGGTACGGAATGTGCGTGATGAACACATGCGCCGCCGATTTGTACATTTCGCCCGACAGGTGCTGCGTGCCGCCGATGCCGGCGCTCGCGTAGCTCAGCTTGCCGGGCTCGGCCTTGGCGCGCGTCGTGAGCTCGGCCAGCGTGCGGATGCCGCTCTCGGGCGTGGCCAGGAACACCAGCGGCACCTTCGCGATGAGCGAGATGCCAACCAGGTCCTTGCGCGGGTCGAAGCCCGGCTTGGCGTAGAGCGTCTGGTTCACCGCCATCGCGCTGCCCGCCACCACCAGCGTGTAGCCGTCGGGCGGTGCGCGCACCACGAACTCGGTGCCGATGTTGCTGCCCGCGCCCGCCTTGTTGTCGACGATCACGGGCTGGCCCAGCCGCTTGCCGAGCTGTTCGGCGAGCGCGCGGGCAAAGATGTCGGTGGCCTGTCCCGGTGGGAAAGGCACGACCAGCTTGACGGGCTTGTCAGGCCACGCGGCGGCCTGGGCCAGGCCCGCACCGCCCAGCAGCATCGCTGCAGCCAGCGCGGTGGCGAGGTGTCTGCGCTGCATGCGTCGTCAGGCCGCGTCGGGCGCCGAGAGGTGCTTGCCCACGATGCCCGCGAGTTCGAACATCGTCACCTGGTCCTTGCCGAACACCGGCTTGAGCTTGGCGTCGGCGTTGATCGCGCGCTTGTTGGTCGCGTCCTGCAGGCCGTTGGCCTTGATGTAGTCCCACAGCTTCTTGATGACCTCGGTGCGCGCCACCGGTTCGGCGCCGATCACCGCGGCCAGCGAGTCGCTGGGCTTGAGGCCCGCGCCCGGCTTGCGCGGCTTGGCCGCCTTCTTCTCGGCCGGTGCCTTCTTGGCGGCGGGCGTCTTCTTCGCCGCGACCTTCTTGGCTGCCGCGGTCTTCGCGGCCGGCTTGCCGAAGGTCTTGCGCGGCGGGAACTTGCTGCCGCCTTCGCGCGGTGCGAATTCGAAGGTCACCTTGCCTTCTTCGGCGTTCCACGTGAGGAAGGCCTTGAAGGCGCGGCGCGTGCGCATCGACACGAACTTGTCGAGCAGGTCGGTCTTGCCGGTGGCGAGCAGCTTCTCCATCTGGTCGCGCTCGACCGGCTGCTGCAGGATGATCTTGCCGGTCTTGAAGGTGCAGCTGGGGGTCGGCTGCTCGTTCGTCGGCACCGACTTCTCGCAGACGTAGTTGCTGCCGTGATCGAACACCGGCGCGCCGCAGACCGGGCACGGGCCCACGGTGTCCTGCTGGCTGAAGTCGACGATCTCGCCGCTGTCTTCGTTCTTGTCGTCGCCGAAGTCGAACTCGAGCTTCCAGTTCTTGGCTTCTTCCCCGTCGTACTTGAGGATGATCTCGGCGGTGAAGGGCCAGCCCGCCTTGGAGCGGAAGCCCTCGAGCGGGCCGATGTGCTTGTTGGCCAGCAGCTGCTCGGCCTCGGCCACCTCGAAGGTGCGCCCGGCCGGCGACTTGCCGAACGAGAAGCCGCAGGCGTCCTCGCCCGTGCCGCTCTTGCCGGTGCAGCCGTAGCGGCGGTAGTTTTCCTTCACCACACCGCCGCAGTTCGGGCAGGGCGTGGCGAGCGTGGCGTAGTCGCCCGGCACGGTGTCGCGGTCGTACTCCTTGGCCTTCTTGACGATGTGCTCCGTCATCTCGGCGATCTCGCGCATGAAGGCGTCGCGGCTCAGGGCGCCCTTTTCCATCTGCGCGAGCTTGTATTCCCACTCGCCCGTGAGCTCGGCCTTGGAGAGTTCTTCCACGCCCAGGCCGCGCAGCAGTGTCATGAGCTGGAAGGCCTTGGCGGTCGGGATGAGCTCGCGGCCTTCGCGCAGCATGTACTTCTCGGCGATCAGCCCTTCGATGGTGGCCGCGCGCGTGGCTGGCGTGCCCAGGCCCTTCTCCTGCATGGCCTCGCGCAGCTCGTCGTCGTCGATGGTCTTGCCGGCGCCTTCCATGGCGCCCAGCAGCGTGGCTTCCGAATAGCGTGCGGGCGGGCGCGTCTTCAGGCCCTTGAGGTCGGCCGACTCGTTCTGCACGATCTCGCCCGGCTTCACCGGCACGAGGCGCTTGCCGTCCTTGTCGTCTTCCTTCTCGTCGTCCTGGGCTTCCTTGCCGTAGATGGCGAGCCAGCCCGGCTTGACCAGCACCTTGCCGTCGGTGCGGAACGGGTACTTCTTGCCGCCCTGCTCGACCGTGCTGATGCGCGTGGTCACCTGGTGCTCGGCGCTCGGGAAGAACACCGACAGGAAGCGGCGCACCACGAAGTCATAGAGCTTCTGCTCGGCCTCGCTCAGCCCGCTCGGGGCCTGCAGCGTCGGGATGATGGCGAAGTGATCCGACACCTTGGCGTTGTCGAAGATGCGCTTGTTGGGCTTGACGTAGTTGCCGTCGACCGCCTGCTGCGCGAACGGCGCCAGGTGCTTCATGCCGCTGCCGGCGAGCATCTCCATGGTCTGCTTGACCACCGGCAGATAGTCTTCCGGCAGCGCGCGCGAATCGGTACGCGGGTAGGTCAGCGCCTTGTGGCGTTCGTACAGGCTCTGAGCCAGCGCGAGCGTGGTCTTGGCACTGAAGCCGAAGCGGCCGTTGGCCTCGCGCTGCAGCGAGGTCAGGTCGAACAGCGCGGGCGAGGCCTGCGTGGTGGGCTTGCTCTCTTCGGTGACGGTGGCGGGCTTGCCGCGCGAGGCGTCGGCGATGGCGCGGGCTTCCTGCTCGCTCCACACGCGGTCGGCGCGCTGCTCGGCATCGGGTTCGCCGTTGGCCAGCAGCGGCGCGTTGGCTTTCTTCCAGTCGGGGTTGAACCACTTGCCCGGGTACTGGCCGGCCTCGGCCGCGAAGCTGCCGTGGATTTCCCAGTACTCGCGCGAAACGAACTTGCGGATCTGCTCCTCGCGCTCCACCACCACCGACAGCGTGGGCGTCTGCACGCGGCCCACGGTCGTGAGGAAGAAGCCGCCGTCGCGCGAATTGAATGCGGTCATGGCGCGCGTGCCGTTGATGCCCACCAGCCAGTCGGCCTCGGAGCGCGAACGCGCGGCGTCGGCCAGGCCCTGCATCTGCTTTTCGGTGCGCAGCGCGTCGAAGCCGTCGCGGATCGCCTGCGGCGTCATCGACTGCAGCCACAGCCGCTTCACCGGCTTGCCCAGCGGGCTCTTGCCGCCGGCGTACTGCTCGATGAGGCGGAAGATCAGCTCGCCCTCGCGGCCCGCGTCGCAGGCGTTGATGAGCTGCGTCACGTCCTTGCGCTTGGCCTGCTTGACCACGGCGTTCAGGCGCGTCTTGGTCTTGTCGACCGGCTTGAGGTCGAAGTGCGGCGGGATCACCGGCAGGTTGGCGAAGCTCCACTTGCCGCGCTTGACGTCGAATTCCTCCGGGGCCTGGATCTCGACCAGGTGGCCCACGGCGCTGGTCACGACGTAGGTGTCGTTCTCGAAATGCTCGTCATGTTTGTCGAACTTGCCGGCCACCGGCGTGAGGGCCCGGACGATGTCCTGGGCCACCGACGGCTTTTCTGCGATTACCAAAGTCTTTGTCATCTGAGGGCTCTCTATACTCTGCGGCTTCCGCGTGCGCACGCGCGCACACGCATGTGTGCATATTCAACCTAACAGACTTCGGCGATGCCTTCCAAATCCCCACTTTCCGCCGGCCGCGACAAGGAAGCCGCCCCCGTGACCGAGCCGGAGGCACGGTCCGCCGCCACGCGCTCCGGCGGCCGGCGCATCCAGATGCGCCGCTCGGACGTCCATGGCAACGGCGTGTTCGCCCTGCAGGACCTGGCCGAAGGTGAAACGCTGATCGAATACAAGGGCGAGGTCATCAGCTGGAAAGAGGCGCTGCGCCGCCACCCGCACGACCCGACCCAGCCGAACCACACCTTCTACTTCCACATCGACGACGGTCGCGTGATCGATGGCAATGTGAAGGGCAACGACGCGCGCTGGATCAATCACTCGTGCGAGCCGAACTGCGAGGCCGACGAAGTCGATGGGCGCGTTTATATCAAGGCCCTGAGAAACATCGCCGCCGGCGAGGAACTCAATTACGACTACGGCCTGATCATCGACGAGCCGTACACCGAGAAGCTGCTGTCCGAGTTCCCGTGCTGGTGCGGCTCCGAGATGTGCCGCGGCACGCTGCTGACGCCCAAGGACGAGGACGAAGAAAAAGACAAGAAGAAAAAGAAGAAGGCCAAGAAAAAAGCCGAGAAAAAGAAGGCCGAGGCCAAGGAAGCGAAGAAGGCTGAAAAGAAAGCCGAGAAGAAGAAATCGGACAAGAAGGCCGACAAGAAAAAGGCCGACGGCAAGAAGAAGTCCAAGGGCGACGCCCCGGCCGCCGCCGGAGACTGACGATGGGCACGACGCCGGCCAGCGCCTGGTTCGAAGACCGGATCGCCGCGACGGTCGCGCCGCTGCTGCCCGGCTTCGCGGTCGAGGCCGTGGCCGAAATCGATTCCACCAACACCGAGCTGATGCGCCGCGCGCGCGCCGGCCGCACCGACCCCGTGCTGCTCGTGGCCGAGCGCCAGACGGCCGGGCGCGGTCGTCTCGGCCGCCCCTGGCAGAGCGCGCAGCAGCCCGAGGCGCCCGCCTCCCTCACCTTTTCGCTCGGCATGCCGCTGGCGCCGGCCGACTGGTCGGGCCTGTCGCTCGCCGTGGGCGTGAGCGTGGCCGAAAGCCTCGATCCGACGGGCGCGCATCAGGTCGGCCTCAAGTGGCCCAACGACATCTGGGTGAACGACCGCAAGCTGGTCGGCATCCTCATCGAAACCGCGATGCCGCAGACGGCCCGGCCCGACGCCGCGCGCTACCTCGTGGTGGGCATCGGCATCAACATCGGCCCGCGCGAGGGCGACGGCATGCGCACGCCGCCGGCCTGGCTGCGCCAGTGGCAGCCCGACGCGTCCGCGCCCGAGGTGCTGCTGTCGCTGGCCGAGCCGCTGGTGCGCAGCGTGCTCGCCTTCGAGGCGAACGGCTTCGCGCCTTTTGCCGAGCGCTTTGCGGCGCGCGACGTGCTGCGCGGGCGCGAGGTGACGCTCAGCGACGGCACCGCCGGCCTGTGCGAAGGCGTGGCCTGGGGCGGCGAGCTGCAGGTGCGCACCGACGCCGGCCTGCAACTGATCTCGAGCGACGAAGTGAGCGTGCGCCCGCGCGGCATGTCTTTCTGAGCGAGGGCATGAAGTTGCGTCTGGTCCTCATCGCCCTGCTCGCCGCCAACGCGGGCTACTGGCTGTGGACGCGCGGCGACCTGGCCGGCTTCGGGCTCGCTCCGGCGGCGCTCGACGAGCGCGAGCCGCAGCGCATGGCGCGGCAGATCCACCCCGAGTGGGTGCAGATCCGCAAGGAAGCCAAGCCTTCGGGAACGCCCGCGCCCTGACCCGAATCAGGCCGCAGCAGCGCGCGCGAACATGCGCCGCGCCTTGGCCAGCGCGGCCTGCAGTTTTTCTTCGGACGGCGGCTCGTGCGAGCTCGAGTTCAGGCCGAACTTCTTGCCCGCGATTTCCTGCACCGCGACCAGGATGCCGCCCAGCACGGCCGGATCGGTCTCGGTGTCGAGCGCCTGGCGCAAGGGCTCGAGCGCCTTGGGCGCAGCGCTGCGGCGGTTGAACACGATCTGCATCAGCGCGCTCGCGGCCCATCGGCGGTTTGCGGCGACGGCGTCGTGCGCGAGCAGCGGCACGACCTTGGCGATGTCGGTCGTGCCGCCGAGCCAGCCGATCACCCACAGCCCCTTGCAGCGCAGCTCGTCGTGCGGCGACGCGAGCGCGGCGCGCGCGAGGGCCGCGGTCTCTTTCAGCCGGCGGCCCTTTCGGTACTTGAAGCCGCCGAGCAGCTGCAGCACCGTGGCCTGCATGGCCGGGTCGGGCTCGCGGTCGAACTGCGCGAGCAGGTGGTCTTCGGCTTCGTCGCCGCGCTCGCCGAACTTGCGGCAGAGCCAGTCGTAGAGCTCGCTGTCCATGCCGGTGTCGTGCAGCAGCGTGTAGTGGAAGGCGAGCGCCTCGGCTGAATCCTGTTCCAGCAGATCGGCGCCGAAGTCGAACATGTCCGACACGTCGGTGTCGAGGCGGATCTCCAGGAAGCGTTGGCGCAGCGTGTCGAGCGGATTCATTCCGACGGAGCCTCCTCGAAGCGCACGGTGAAGAGCGCGCCCGGCGGGTGCTTGCCGGGATGTGCGTCCTCGAGCTTGACCCGCGCGCGGTGCTGGTTGGCGATCTCGCGCACGATCGGCAGGCCCAGCCCGGAGCCGTCGGCCTCGTTGCCGAGCACGCGGTAGAAGGGCTCGAACACCAGCTCGCGGTCGGCCTCGGCGATGCCGGGGCCGTTGTCTTCCACCTGCACCAGCTGCACATGGCCGAAGGGGTCGGCCAGCACGCGCGCCGTGACCACGCCGGGGCGCTCGGGCGTCGAGGGCGTGTAGTTGAGCGCGTTGTCGACCAGGTTGCGCACCAGCTCTTTCAGCAGCGTCGGGTTGCCGTCGACCATCACGCCGGGCGCGCCGGCCTGGACGCCGTCGTAGCCCAGGTCGATGCGCTTCTCGATGGCGCGCGGCACGGCCTCGCGCACCACCTCGATGGTCAGTCGCGCGAGGTCGCAGGGCTGGCAGTGCGTCATGGCGCTGGTGCCCTCGGCGCGTGCCAGCGACAGCAACTGGTTCACGGTGTGGGTGGCGCGCACGCTGGCGCGGCCGATCTGCTTGAGCGACTGCTTGAGCTCGTCGGCGTTGGCGCCCTCGCGCTGCGCCAGGTCGGCCTGCATGCGCAGGCCTGCGAGCGGCGTCTTCAGCTGGTGGGCGGCGTCGGCCAGGAAGCGCTTCTGCGTGAAGATGGAGTCGTTGAGCTTGTCGAGCAGCTCGTTCACCGACGACACCAGCGGCACCACCTCGAGCGGCACCGAGGACTCGTCGAGCGGGCTCAGGTCGCCCGGGCGGCGCTCGCGGATGCGCGCCTCGACCACCGACAGCGGCTTGATGCCGCGCACCAGCGCCAGCCAGATCAGCAGCACCGCCAGCGGCAGGATCGCGAACTGCGGCAGCAGCACGCCCTTGATGATCTCGGTGGCGAGCACCGCCTGCTTCTCGCGCGTCTCGGCCAGCTGCAGCAGCGAGGGCGGTACTTCTTCGCTGCCGCTGGGAATCCACAGCGAGGCCACGCGCACCGGCTGGCCGTGCACCGTGCTGTTGTGCAGCAGGACCACGTTGGTGCCGGGCGGGTCGTCCACGTTGGGCTGCGGCAGGTCGCGCTCGCCGTGCAGCAGCGTGCCGTGGCCGTCGAGCAGCTGGTAGTAGATGTGGCCGGCGTCGTCGGCACGCAGGATCTCGCGCGCCGATTGCGACAGCACGAAGTGCGTCTGCCCCTGCTTCACCGTGACCAGCTCGGCCAGCACCTTCACGTTGTGCTCCAGCGCGCGGTCGAAGGGCGCGTTGGCGATGCCCTGCGCCACCAGCCAGGTCACGCCGATGCTCACCGGCACGAGCAGCAGCAGCGGCGTGAGCATCCAGTCGAGGATCTCGCCGAACAGGGAGCGCTGGGCGCGCTGGAAGAGCTTCAAGGGAGTTCCTGGCAAGACGAAAGAACGCGGGCGAGCGTGAACTAGTACTGCGATTCGCAGGTGTGACGTTTCATTGACAAGGTGTGACTGGTTGTAGTCTTGACGTGCAGTTTCTGCAATTCAAAAACATCAGGGAGAAATCATGAAGCAAAAGACCGTGGGCGGCTGCCCCAAGCCGCTCTGGATGGCCGCGACCGTGTTGGCCGCCAGCGTGGGCGTCACCGCATGCGGCGGTGGAGGTGGTGGAGGCGGCGGTGGCATGCCGATGCTGCCGATCGCACCGGTTCCGGCGCCCGCCCCTGCGCCCTCCCCAGCCCCGGCGCCCGCGCCCGCACCGGCCGAGAACCGTGCCGCTGTGCCGGGCTCCGAGCCGTCGCCCTCGCTGAGTGCGCCGCAGCCCGGCTCCACCGCCGCGGTGGGCAATGACAGCGAAGGCATCTACGCGGGCGTGCGAGGCATTGCCTTCGTCGGCACCAACGGTTCGTTGGCAGGCAGCTTCCTCGGGGGCACGATGTGGGGTTCGCTGAAGGTCACGGGGCTCGACTGGTCGTTCAACCCGGACACCGAGTTGTATGTTCCGCCCAACGCATATCCGGTGACGGGCTCGGGCACCTTCACGCCGAAGAAGTCGGTGGATGGCACCTACGCCTACGACAACCGCAGGCCGTCCGATGTCGGCCCGCTGGCCTACACGATCGAGAACGCGCTGGCGGTGTCGCAGGCGAGCATGACCGGCACGTGGTCCAACACCGACAGCAGCCCGAGCCTGGGCGTGACGGTGCAGGTCGATGGCCAGGGCGTGTTCACTGGCAGCACGAGCGGCGTGCAGATCGGCCAGTGCACGCTCTCGGGCACTGTCGCCCTGGCGCAGCCCGGCTCGGCCAAGAACATGTACAGCCTCACGCTGAAGGCCGTGAATGCCGCCACGGCCAGCACCAACGACTGCAAGCTCACCCCCGCCGCCACCGGCAGCTATGCCGGGCCAGCCATCATCGGGCTGGTACCGGCGGGCGTGTACGACAGCAATGGCTACTTCCGCAGCCTCATGTTCCTGATCCGTTCGAACACCGGCGCCACGCTGCTCGTCAATCTGCGCAAGCAGCCCTGACGGCATTTCGCGCGGGCGGGGCACGCTCAACCGGGAATCTTCTCGAGGCAGTAGCCCAGCCCGCGCACCGTCGCGATGCGCACCGGTCCCTTCTCGATCTTCTTGCGCAGGCGGTGGATGTAGACCTCGATGGCGTTGATGCTCACCTCTTCGCCCCATTCGCACAGCCGGTCCACCAGCTGGTCCTTGCTGACCAGCCGGCCGGCGCGCTGCAGCAGCACCTCGAGCAGGCCCAGTTCGCGCGCCGACAGCTCGATCATCTTGCCGTCGATGGTCGCCACGCGGCCGGCCTGGTCGTAGACCAGCGGGCCGTGGCGGATCGCGTTGCTGGTGGCGCCCATGCCGCGCCGCGTGAGGGCGCGCACGCGCGCCTCGAGCTCCTGCAGGCTGAAGGGCTTGGCCATGTAGTCGTCGGCGCCGTGGTCCAGGCCCTTCACGCGCTCTTCCACGCTGTCGGCCGCCGTGAGCACCAGCACCGGCAGCTGCGAGCCGCGCGCGCGCAGGCGCTTGAGGATCTCGATGCCGTGCAGGCTGGGCAGCCCGAGGTCGAGGATCAGCAGGTCGAACTCGCTGTGGGTCATGAGCGCGGTGTCGGCCTGCGAGCCGTTGGCCACATGATCGACCGCCGCGCCCGAGGTGCGCAGGCTGCGCAGCAGGGCATCGGCCAGCACCTGGTCGTCTTCGGCAATCAGTATTCGCATGAGCCACCTCCGGCGGATTCAGGCGCCATGCCGGCGCAGTTCACATTTGTCTCAACGCGAGTCTAGCCCGCTGTATAGGCTTCGAGTCCGATGGTTACCACGGTGGCGATCTCGTCGCCCACGCTGGCGCGGAACTCGCGCTCGGTCTGCGTCACGGCGCGGCGGAAGGCGTCCAGCCAGGCCAGCCCGTCGGCCGTGAACAGCACGCGCCGCGCGCGCGCATCGAGCGGGTCGGGCCCGCGTGTGACCAGCCCCCAGGCCTCGCACTGGTCGACCAGCGTGCCCATGGCCTGCTTGGTCATGCCGGCGCGCTCGGCCAGCTCGGTCAGGCGCGAGCCCTCGCGCGCCAGGTGCCGCGTGATGTGGATGTGCGCCGCGCTCACCTGCGCGCGCGCCGCGAGGTTGGACAGCGCCAGCGGCACGTCGATGTCGTGCGCCATGAGCGCCAGCACGCGCTCGTCGAAACGGCGCATCGCATGGCCCAGCAGGCGGCCCAGATGGGTCTGGCGCCAGGCGTCGGGATCGGTGGGAAAGGCGGGGTCGGCCATGGCCTCAGATGGTAAGGCAAACTGACTTTAAAGTGGGTTTGCGAAACGCCATGAGCCCCTACACTACTGTTCAAGCATCCAGCCTGTGGTTAAAAGCAGATGGATGAATCCCGACACAAACCGTTGATATTCAAGGAGATTTCCACATGGACGCAGTCGTCAAGGGCGCAAGCATCTCGGTCGCCAACAGTGAAAAGGCCAAGGCCCTGCAAGCCGCGCTGGCCCAGATCGAAAAGCAGTTCGGCAAGGGCACGATCATGCGCCTGGGCGAAGGCGAGGCGCTCGAAGACATCCAGGTGGTCTCCACCGGCTCGCTGGGCCTGGACATCGCCCTGGGCGTCGGCGGCCTGCCGCGTGGCCGCGTCGTTGAAATCTACGGCCCGGAATCCTCGGGCAAGACCACGCTCACGCTGCAGGTGATCGCCTCCATGCAGAAGCAGGCCGGCACCTGCGCCTTCGTCGACGCCGAGCACGCGCTCGACGTGCAGTACGCCCAGAAGCTCGGCGTGAACCTGTCCGACCTGCTGATCAGCCAGCCGGACACCGGCGAGCAGGCGCTCGAGATCGTCGATTCGCTGGTGCGCTCGGGCGCCGTCGACCTGATCGTGGTCGACTCGGTCGCCGCGCTCACGCCCAAGGCCGAAATCGAAGGCGAAATGGGCGACTCGCTGCCCGGCCTGCAGGCCCGCCTGATGAGCCAGGCGCTGCGCAAGCTCACGGCCACGATCAAGAAGACCAACTGCATGGTCATCTTCATCAACCAGATCCGCATGAAGATCGGCGTGATGTTCGGCTCGCCCGAAACCACCACCGGCGGCAATGCGCTGAAGTTCTACGCCTCGGTGCGCCTGGACATCCGCCGCATCGGCACCATCAAGAAGGGCGACGAGGCCATCGGCAACGAAACCAAGGTGAAGGTGGTGAAGAACAAGGTCAGCCCGCCGTTCAAGACGGCCGAGTTCGACATCCTGTTCGGCGAAGGCATCAGCCGCGAGGGCGAGATCATCGACATGGGCGTGAACGCCAAGATCATCGACAAGTCGGGCGCCTGGTACGCCTACAACGGCGAGAAGATCGGCCAGGGCCGTGACAACGCCCGCGAATTCCTGCGCGAGAACCCCGACCTGTCGCGCGAGATCGAGAACAAGGTGCGCGAATCGCTGGGCATTCCGCTGCTCGCGGCCGACGCCGGCAGCGAACCCGAGAAGGCCGAGAAGCCCGCCAAGGCATCGAAGGCCGACAAGGCGGCGGAGTAAGTGAGACGAAGCGGCCTTCGCGTGTTGCGTGGGCCGCCTGAGCGACCCACCACCCCCGAATGGCCTTCAGCGCCCCCTCCCTCAAAGGCCGCGCCCTGCGCCTCCTGAGCCAGCGCGAGCATTCGCGCGCGGAGCTGGAGCGCAAGCTGGCCAGGCACGAGGAAGAGCCCGGCACGCTGGCGAAGGCGCTCGACGAGCTGGTCGCCAAGGATTTCATCAGCGAGCCGCGCGTCGTGGCCTCGGTGCTGCACCAGCGCGCCGCCCGCTCGGGCGCGCTGCGCGTGAAGCAGGAGCTGCAGGCCAAGGGCATCGCGCCCGAAGCCATCGCGCAGGCGGTGGCCGGCTTGCAGGGGACCGAAGTCGAGCGCGCCACGGCCCTGTGGCGCCGCCGCTTCGACGCGCCACCCGCCGATGCGAAGGAGCGCGCGAAACAGATGCGATTCCTGATGGCGCGCGGTTTCTCGGGCGCCGTCGTGTCCAAGGTGCTCAGGAGCGACTTCGATGACCCAAGCGACGACCCCAACGGCGAATGAAGGCGACGCGGCCCTGTCCCGCGTCATCACGCAGCGCGTGCAGTGCGAATGGCGCGACGCCTATGCGCTCGCGTCCGACCCGAAGCGGCTGCCCGACTGGGCCAGCGGTCTCGCGAAAAGCGCGCTGGTGCCGCACGGCGACCACTGGATCGTGCGCACGCCCGAAAGCGGCGAGGCCCGCATGCGCTTTGCGGCGCCCAACGACCTGGGCGTGCTCGACCACTGGGTGGCGCCCGAAGGCGTGCCCGAGGTCTACCTGCCGTTTCGCGTGATCGGCGTGGCGCCCGGCGTGTGCGAGCTGCAGTTCACGCTGCTGCGCCAGCCGCACATGGACGATGCGGCCTTTGCGCGCGACGCCGGATGGATCGCGCGCGACCTGCAGGCCCTGCGCCGCCTGCTCGAGGCGGGCTGAGCCCGGCCTGGCTTACTCGGTGGCCGTGACGTCGTCGGCCAGCGGGTTCTCGGCCTTGTACGCGGCGATGTCGCGCACGTTCTTCTGCACCGCCACCGCGCCGAACAGGCTCAGCAGGAAGGCCATGGCGTAGAAGCCCTTCTCGCTCGCGGCCAGCGAGGCGTTGAACAGGCCCACGGCCAGCAGGCCCACCGACAGCAGCAGCGAGACCCAGCACAGGCCGAAGTAGATGCCGGTGACCGAGATGCCCTCGAGCCGGTCGCGCACCGTCTTTTGCAGCGACACGGCCGAGAACAGGCCGTACATGAGGATGGTGAAGTAGTAGCCCTTCTCGTTGAGCTGCATCGCGGCATTCCACAGCCCGAGCAGGTACACGATGGCGCCGATGATCAGCGCGGCCCAGGATGCGGCGACGAATGCGCCGGTCGGTTTCTGAAACTTGACGGTTCCCATGACGATCCTCCTCGTTGTTGTGTCGCGCGATTATGGTGCGGGAAGGCGGTGGCATGATCGCCAGCGACCGGCCTCCCAGGAGGCGGCTTTCCAGAAAAACCGGAGGAACCCTTCATGTCGTCGCCACCCGCCCACCCGCAGTCCCTCGTTCGCACCGGCGCCAAGGCCGGCTTCGCCTTCGCCGGCTCGGCCATCAAGGGCGCGCTGATCGGCCTGTTCCTCGGCGGCGGCGTGTTCTTCTACTACCTGAGCCAGCTGCAGGGTCCGGGCATCCCGGCGGCGCGGGCCGGTGGCGCGGGCGCCATCCTGGCGCTGCTCATGTCGCCGCCGCTGCTGGTGGCCGTGCTGCTGTCGCTGTTCGTCGGCGTGTACTTCCTGCTCGGCGTGCAGCGGGGCCGCGCCCGCGCGATGCAGCACCTGGTCGCGGCGCGCGGCGAGGCCGTGTCGCAGCGGCTGGGCGACGCCATCGCGGGCCGCATCGAAGCCATGCCGCGCACCCACGGCGGCTTGCAGCGCGTGGCCGACTGGCTGTCGCCCGACGCCCTGTGCCAGCAGCTCGCACCGGTGCTCGGCGAAGGCCGGGCCGTGCGCGCGGTGGTCGGCTTCGTGCTGGGCCGCCTGCCCCTGAGCGACATGCTGGCCGAGTGGCAGCAGGAACGTGCCGCGCACGGTGCGACGACACCGGCGACGGGCGAAGACCCGGCCCTGCGCGCCCTGCTCACGCGCCGCATCCACGAGGTGCTGCAGGAGATGGCGACGCCCTCGCGCAAGCTCTTCTACATCGCGCTGGCCGCGCAGGCCGTCCTGCTGGGCGTGGGGCTGTGGCTCGTGCGCTGAGCCCGACCGTCTTCGTCGGTCTTGGGGTGGCCCGCCGCCCTCGCGCTGACGCCTCGGCGACAATCAGCGCCCGCGCGGGCCTTGCGGTGTGCGCGGCCTCCATGCCTGCCTGTCTCCCCTGCCCCCCGCTTTCATGATCGTCCGGAAACGCCCGTCCGGGCTCAAGCTGTTTCTGTCCTGGCGGGGCTCCGTCCTGCCGCGCATCGCTGCGGCGCTGACGCTCAACGTGATCGTGGCCATCGTCGTCACGGTGCTGCACGGGCGCTTCGGCTCGATCAAGATCCCGCTCGGCACCGTGCCCTTCGCGCTGCTCGGCCTGCCGCTGGCGATCTTCCTGGGCTTTCGCAACACCGCGGCCTACGACCGCTTCTGGGAGGCGCGCAAGCTCTGGGGCGAGGTGATCCTGCGTTCGCGCAACCTGGCGCGTCAGTGCCAGAGCCTCATCGACGGCGATGCGCCGGTGAACGCCGGCGCCGACACCGTCCGCCGCCTGGACGACCTGCGCGTGCGCATGACCTTGCGCGCCGCGGCCTTCGCCCATGCGCTGCGCCACCAGCTGCGCGGCACCGACGCCGCCGCCGACACCCGGCCCTTCCTGTGCGAAGCGGAATGGCAGGGCCTCACGCAGGTCGCCAACCGGCCGCATGCGCTGCTGATGCACATGGGCGCTGACCTGCGCGAAGCGCTGCGCGCGCGACGCATCGACCCGGCGCTGGCGGCGGGCGTCGACGGCACGCTGTCGGCGCTGAGCGCGGCGGCTGCATCGTGCGAGCGCATCCTCAGCACGCCCATTCCCTTTTCGTACACGCTGCTGCTGCACCGCACGGCGTACCTGTACTGCTACCTTCTGCCCTTCGGGCTGGTGGACTCGGTCGGGTTCATGACGCCGGTGGTGGTGCTGATCGTGGCCTACACCTTCTTCGGCCTGGACGCGCTCGGCGACGAGATCGAGGAGCCCTTCGGCACCGAGTCGAACGACCTGCCGCTCGAGGCCCTGTGCCGCACGCTCGAGATCGACCTGTGCCAGTCGGTGGGCGCTCCGGCGCCGGCGCCGCTGGTGCCGGTCGACTACTTCCTGCGCTGACACCCGCCGCGCGCGCGGTGCCGGCTTTTCTTTTCCCTGCCTGACGAAAGAAAGACGTTTTGTCCCCCATGCCGCACGAAGACCGCATCCGCCTGCCCGCCCTGCGCAGCAGGATCACCACCGCCGAGGCCGCCGCCGAATGGATTCGCGACGGCATGGTGGTCGGCATGAGCGGGTTCACGCGCGCCGGCGACGCCAAGGCCGTGCCGCTGGCACTCGCAGCCCGCGCACGCCGCGAGCCGATGAAGATCACGCTCATGACCGGCGCTTCGCTCGGCGGCGACGTGGACCGCCAGCTGACCGAGGCCGGCGCCATCAGTCGGCGCATGCCGTTCCAGGTCGACACCGTGCTGCGCCAGGCGATCAACCGCGGCGAGGTGATGTTCATCGACCACCACCTGTCGGAAACGGTCGAGATGCTGCGCACGCGGCAGATCCCGCCGATCGACATCGCGATCATCGAGGCCGTGGCCATCACCGAGACCGGCGCGCTGGTGCCGAGCACCTCGATCGGCAACAGCGCGAGCTTCGCGATCCTGGCCGACAAGGTGATCGTCGAGATCAACACCTCGCAGTCGACCGCGCTCGAAGGCCTGCACGACATCTTCATTCCCAAGCACCGCCCGCAGCGCGAGCCGATGCCGCTGGTGGCGCCGCACGACCGCATCGGCACCAGCGCCATCGAGATCCCGCCCGAGAAGATCCTGGGCATCGTCATCACCGACAAGGCCGACAGCACCTCCACGGTATTGCCGGCGGACGCCGAAACCGCGGCCATCGCGGCGCACCTGGTGGCCTTCTTCGAGCGCGAAGTGGCGCAGGGCCGGCTTACCGAGCGGCTGCTGCCGCTGCAGGCGGGCATCGGCACGGTCGCCAACGCAGTGATGTCGGGGCTGGGCGCGGGGCCGTTCGAGCACCTCACGATGTACTCGGAGGTGCTGCAGGACTCGACCTTCGACCTCTTCGACGCCGGCAAGCTGGACTTCGCCTCGGGCTCGTCGATCACGCTGTCGCCCGCGAAGGCGCGGCAGGTGTTCGGCGACCTCGACCGCTACAAGGACCGGCTGGTGCTGCGGCCGCAGGAGGTGAGCAACCATCCGGAGATCATCCGGCGCCTGGGCATCATTGCGCTGAACACGGCGCTGGAGGCCGACATCTACGGCAACGTCAATTCGACCCACGTGCTGGGCACGCACATGATGAACGGCATCGGCGGCTCGGGCGACTTCGCGCGCAACGCCTACCTGTCGATCTTCGCGACCAAGTCGGTCGCCAAGCAGGGCGCGGTGTCGAGCATCGTGCCGATGGTGTCGCACGTGGACCATGCGCCGCAGGACGTCGACATCCTGGTCACTGAGGTGGGCCTGGCCGACCTGCGCGGGCTGGCGCCGCGCGAGCGGGCGGCGGCGATCATCGCCAACTGCGCGGCCGAGCCGTACCGCGCGATGCTGCAGGATTACTACACGCGTGCTGTGGCGACCTGCGGCGGCCACACGCCGCACCGGCTCGAAGAGGCGTTTTCGTGGCACGTGCGCTACCGCGACACGGGCACGATGCGGGCCGACTGAAAGCAAAAAAGGCCGGTCCTTGCGGGCCGGCCTTTTTTGTCTGTCAGCGCTTGAAGTGGCTCAGAGCGCCAGCATCAGCTTGAGGTTCTGCACCGCGGCGCCGCTGGCGCCCTTGCCCAGGTTGTCCAGGCGCGCGATCACCACGGCGTGGCGGTGGTCCTCGTTCGGGAACACGCGGATCTCCAGCTGGTTGGTGTCGTTGAGCGCGAGCGCGTCGAGCTTGCCGTCGTCGGTCGGCGGCAGCACCTTCACGAACTGCTCGGGCGTGTTGCTCCGGGCGTAGTGCGCGGCCAGGGCGTCCTGCAGGTCGCCGGCCTTGGGCTTGCCGGGCAGCAGGTCCAGGTGCAGCGGCAACTGCACCAGCATGCCCTGCTTGAAATTGCCCACCGACGGAATGAAGACCGGGCGGCGCGTGAGGCCGGTGTAGGTCATGATTTCGGGGATGTGCTTGTGCTTCAGGCCCAGCGCGTAGGTCTCGAACAGCGGCGCCTTGCCGCCCTCGTAGTCCTCGATCATCGTGCGGCCGCCGCCGGAGTAGCCGCTCACCGAAGGCAGCGACACCGGGAAATCGGCCGGCAGCAGGCCCGCGTCGACCAGCGGGCGCACCATGGCGATGGCGCCGGTGGCGTAGCAGCCGGGGTTGCCGACGCGGTCGGCCTGGGCCACGGCCTGCCAGTGGCCTTCGACGAGCTCGGGGAAGCCGAAGACCCAGCCCGGCGCGATGCGGTGGGCGGTCGAGGCGTCGATGATCTTGGGCTTCTTGCCCGGGAGCTGGTCGATCAGCGCGACCGACTCGCGCGCCGCGTCGTCGTGCAGGCACAGCACCACGAGGTCGACGCCGGCCATCAGCTCGCGCTTGGCGGCCACGTCCTTGCGCAGCTCGGGCGCGATGCTCACGAGCTCGATTTGCGGCATCGTTTGCAGCCGCTCGCGAATTTGCAGGCCGGTGGTGCCGGCTTCGCCGTCGATGAAAACCTTGGCCATATCGGAGTATGCGTAGAGTGGCTAGAAGAAAGTACGTATTGACCGCAACCGCGCATCAAGTATTGGTGCGGCGCACCATGATACAGTCCGCGGTTGTTCGCCGCCCCCAGCCGTCAGGCTGCCGTCGCCCGCGAACAACAGAGCAGAAACAACAGTCTCACTCCCGATCTCCCGTTCTCAACCTCCTCCTTCCGAGAGACATCCCTCATGAAGATTCACGAGTACCAAGGCAAGGAAATCCTTGCCAAGTTCGGCGTGCCGGTGCCGCGCGGCATCCCGGCCTATACGGTTCAGGAGGCGGTCGAGGCCGCCCAGAAGCTTGGAGGCCCGGTCTGGGTCGTCAAGGCCCAGATTCACGCGGGTGGCCGCGGCAAGGGCGGCGGCGTCAAGGTCGCCAAGTCGATCGAAGACGTCAAGAAGCTGGCTGGCGAGATCCTCGGCATGCAGCTCAAGACCCACCAGACCGGCCCTGAAGGCCAGAAGGTGCGTCGCCTCTACATCGAAGACGGCGCCGACATCAACAAGGAATACTACATTTCGGCCGTGACCGACCGCGCGACGCAGAAGATCGCGTTCATCGCTTCGAGCGAAGGCGGCATGGACATCGAGGAAGTGGCCCATTCCACCCCCGAGAAGATCATCACGGTCTACGCCGACCCGAAGGACGGCCTGACCGACGCGCAAGCCAAGGAAATCGCCGACGGCATCGGCATGCCGGCCGATTCGACCGCGCAAACGGTCGACATCCTGAAGAAGCTCTACACCTGCTACATGGAGACGGACGCCTCGCTGGTCGAGATCAACCCGCTCAACCGTGACAGCAAGGGCAACGTCATGGCGCTGGACGCCAAGTTCAACTTCGACAGCAACGCGCTGTTCCGCCACCCCGAAATCGTGGCCCTGCGCGACCTGGACGAAGAAGACGCGGCCGAAGTCGAAGCCTCGAAGTTCGACCTCGCCTACATCTCGCTGGACGGCAACATCGGCTGCCTGGTGAACGGTGCCGGCCTGGCCATGGCCACCATGGACACCATCAAGCTGTTCGGCGGCGAGCCGGCCAACTTCCTGGACGTGGGCGGCGGTGCCACCCCCGAGAAGGTCACCGAAGCCTTCAAGATCATGCTGAAGAACAAGAACGTGGAAGCCATCCTCGTGAACATCTTCGGCGGCATCATGAAGTGCGACACCATCGCCACCGGCGTGATCGCAGCCTGCAAGGCCGTGAACCTGCAAGTGCCGCTGGTCGTGCGCATGAAGGGCACCAACGAAGTCGAAGGCAAGAAGCTGCTGGCCGAGTCGGGCCTGCCGATCATCAGCGCCGACACCATGGCGGACGCGGCCCAGAAGGTCGTGGCAGCAGTCAAGAAGGCCTAAGGAACAAGTCATGTCGATCTACATCAACAAAGACACCAAAGTCATCACGCAAGGCATCACCGGCAAGACCGGCCAGTTCCACACCGAGAAGTGCCAGGAATACGCGAACGGCAAGAACGCCTTCGTGGCCGGCGTGAACCCGAAGAAGGCCGGCGAGTCGATCTTCAACATCCCGATCTTCGGTTCGGTGAAGGAAGCCGCCACGCAGACCGGCGCCACCGTGTCGGTGATCTACGTGCCGCCGGCAGGTGCCGCGGCCGCCATCTGGGAAGCTGTCGAAGCCGACCTGGACATGGCGATCTGCATCACCGAAGGCATCCCGGTTCGCGACATGCTCGAAGTGCGCAACAAGATGAAGGCCAAGGAAGCGGCCGGCGGCAAGAAGACCCTGCTGCTGGGCCCGAACTGCCCCGGCCTGATCACGCCCGACGAAATCAAGATCGGCATCATGCCCGGCCACATCCACCGCAAGGGCCGCATCGGCGTGGTCTCGCGCTCGGGCACGCTGACGTACGAAGCCGTGGCTCAACTGACGGAAATCGGCCTGGGCCAATCGTCGGCAGTCGGCATCGGCGGCGACCCGATCAACGGCCTGAAGCACATCGACGTGATGAAGGCCTTCAATGACGATCCGGACACCGACGCCGTCATCATGATCGGCGAAATCGGCGGCCCCGACGAGGCTGACGCAGCCCGCTGGTGCAAGGACAACATGAAGAAGCCGGTCGTCGGCTTCATCGCCGGTGTCACCGCCCCTCCCGGCAAGCGCATGGGCCACGCCGGCGCGCTGATCTCGGGCGGTGCCGACACGGCCGAAGCCAAGCTCGCCATCATGGAAGAGTGCGGCTTCACCGTGACGCGCAACTTCTCGGAGCTGGCCAAGCTGCTCAAGGGCAAGCTGTAAAAAGCACACCCACCGCTGGCGGCATTCCCGCCGCTCGCATTACCACGCAGAAATGAAAAAGCGCCCGCATTGAGTTGCGGGCGCTTTTTTAACTACAACACAGTGGAATCAGAGACATGGAACTTCTTCAAAGCACGGACTTCTGGATCGGTCTGATCAAGATCGTCTGGATCAACATCATCCTCTCGGGCGACAACGCCGTCGTGATCGCCATGGCGGCGCGATCGCTGCCGCCCGCGCAACAGAAAAAAGCCGTGCTGTTCGGCTCGGGCGCGGCCGTCGTGCTGCGCATCGTGCTGACGGTGGTGGCGGCCAAGCTGTTGGCGCTGCCCTACCTGCAGATCATCGGCGGCGCCCTGCTGCTGTGGATCGGCCTGCAGCTGCTCAGCGAGGAAGACGAAGGCGACGGCGAGTCCAAGGAATACGGCAGCATGTTCGCGGCCGTGCGGACCATCCTGCTGGCCGACCTGGTGATGAGCCTGGACAACGTGATCGCCGTGGCGGCCGCCGCGCAAGGCAGCATGGTGCTGCTGGTGTTGGGTCTGGCCATCAGCATCCCCTTGGTGATTTTCGGCAGCACGCTCATGATCAAGCTCATGGAACGCTTCCCGATCATCGTCATGCTGGGTGCCGCGCTGATCGGCTGGGTCGGCGGCGAGACCATCGTGAGCGACGTGTCGCTGCACGAGGCGCTGGCGGCCAACCCCTGGATGCACTACGTGGGCGCGATCGCCGGCGCGGTGCTCGTCGTGGCCCTGGGCCGCTTCCTGCAACGGCGCGCACGCGCTGCTGCGCACTGATCCCTTCAAAAAGCGAGCGCTGACAAACGATGGCAGGTGTTGGCGTTTCCCTTTTCTCCAGTCGACCGGCGCTGAGCTGGGAGTTTGCGGCGCTGACCGATGTCGGACGCCTGCGCGCCCACAACGAAGACGCGGTGCACGTCGACCCGGCCCTCGGCCTGGCGCTGCTGGCCGACGGCATGGGCGGCTACAAGGGCGGCGAGGTGGCCAGTGCCATGGCCATTTCGCTGATGCACGCGAGCTTCGGACGCTGGTTCGCCCAGGCCGGCATGCAGGCGCCGGCCCGCGTGGTCCGGCGTGCGCTGCAGGCGGCCACCGACGAGGCCAACGGCGCCATCCTCCAGGCGGGCATCACCCACGAAGAACTGCGGGGCATGGGCACGACCCTGGTGCTGGCGGCGTTCCGTCCGCAGCGCGTGGTGGTCGGCCACATCGGCGATTCGCGCTGCTACCGCCTGCGCAACAACAAGCTGGAGCAGCTCACGCGCGACCATTCGCTGCGCCAGCAGCAGCTCGACGCGGGCGCCATCACGCCCGAAGAAGCCCTGAACTCCCCCACCCGCAACCTCGTGACGCGGGCCGTGGGCGTGGAAGCCCAGGTGTTGCTGGAGATGCACGAGCACAGCGCCAGGCCGGGCGACCTGTACATGCTGTGCTCCGACGGGCTCAGCGAGATGGTGCCGGATGCGCAGCTTTTCACGCTTTTGAGCCGTGATCTGGGGCTGAAGGAGATGGCTTCACTTTTGGTTGCAATTTCAAACGACAATGGCGGACGGGATAACATTTCAGTTGTTCTGGCCAAGGCGGGCGTCAGCGAAGCGACCCGCGGGGCCATGTAGCAGCCAACCCAGGCGGCGGACCGTTTGCGCCGCCTGACGGTGCTGGATCTTTGCAAACGGGGAGTAATCGGCCATGCCGAAGATGATCATTTCGGTCGATGGCGTCGTCATCGGCCAAGTGGCGCTCGCCAAGAACCGCACGACGTTGGGCCGGCGCGCCTACAACGACATCGTGATCGACAATCTCGCCGTCAGCGGCGAGCATGCCGTGCTGCACATGAGCGGCGGCGAAGTCGAAATTGAAGATCTCAACAGCACCAACGGCACCTACGTCAATGCGCTGGCCGTCCAGAAGCAGGCGCTCCAGGACAACGACGTCATCGAGGTCGGCGGCTGCCGCATCCATTTCCGTTCGCACAGCAACCTCATGGCCGGCCCCGGCTCCGTGCGGGCCTCGCTCTCCGAGTATTCGGCGCCGATGCCGCTCTCGTCGGCGCCCACCGAATCGGGCGCACTGGTCGAGCTGGGCGTGCCCGTGCTGCGCGTGCTCTCGGGCGCCAACGAAGGCCAGGACGTCCCGCTGCAGAAGGTGGTCACCACCATCGGCAAGCCCGGCGTCGCCGTGGCCGTCGTCACCCGCCGCCGCCAGGGCTACGTGGCGGCCACCGTCGTCGGCAGCGTCACACTCAACGGCGCCCCACTGGGCGCCGAGGCCGTCGCGCTGCAGGAAGGCGACGTGCTCGAACTCGGCGGCGCCTCGCGCATGCAGTTCGTCCGGATCTGAGCCGCTTCCGGCGCCCCGCTCCGCCCCCCGTTTTTTCGCCGACAGGCATTTGTTGTCCAAGGCTGACCAGCCATGAGCGCATTGCGGCGGCACTGGCCGCGCATCGCCATCACGCTGCTGCCGGTGCTGCTGGCGCTGCTCCATGCCACCGGCGCCTGGCGGCTGGGCGTGATCGAGCACCTGGATCACCTGATCTACGACGCCCGCCTGCGCGCCACCATGCCGGGCACGCCCGACACGCGGGTCGTGATCGTCGATGTCGACGACGCCAGCCTGGCGCGCGAAGGCCAGTGGCCCTGGCCGCGCGACAAGATCGCCAGCCTCACGACGGAACTGCTGGCCCGCCAGCACGTGGCCGTGCTCGGCTTCGACGTGATGTTTCTCGAGCCCGACCGCAGCTCCGGCCTCGGGCGCCTGAAGGAGATCGCAGCCGGGCCATTGAGCGGCGTGCCGGGCCTCGCCGCCGAGATCGACCAGCTCGCGCCGACCCTCGACCACGACGCCACACTGGCCCAGGCCCTGCGCGGCCAGCCCGTGGCGCTGGGCTACTACTTCACCCGCACCGAACAGCCCAGCGCCAAGGGGCTGCTGCCGGCGACGCCCGTGCTGCCGCCCGACGCCTTTCCGCCCCATGCTTCCTTCGTCACGCTCTGGAACGGCTTCGGCGCCAGCCTGCCGGTGCTGGGGCGCGCGGCGCCGGTCGCGGGGTTCCTGAACACCCTGGTCGGTGACGGCAGCGACGACGGCGTGATCCGTAGCGTGCCGCTCATCGCCCGCTACGAAGGCGAGCATGCGTCGCCCGGGCACTACGAGTCGCTGGCGCTGGCGGTGTACCGGCTGGCGAACGGTTCGCCGCCCGTGCGGCCGGCGCTCGTGGCCGGCGACGGCAACTTTCCGCGCCTGCAGGCGCTGGTGCTGGGGTCGCTGCGCATCCCGGTCGACCAGAGTGCCAGCTTGCAGGTGCCGTTTCGCGGCCCCGGCGGGCCGCGCGCAGGATCGTTCCGCTACGTGGCCGCTGCCGACGTCCTCGAGGGCCGACTGGCGCCGGGCGAGTTGAAGGACAAGATCGTGCTGCTCGGCGCCACCGCGCCCGGCCTGCAGGACCTGCGCGCCACCCCGGTCGGCGCCGCGTTCCCGGGCGTCGAAGTGCACGCCAACATCGTCTCGGGCCTGCTCGACCGGCGCCTGCTGGCCGTGCCCGACTACGCGCCGGGTTATGAAGTGCTGACCGTGCTGGCGGCGGGGTTGCTGCTCGCGTTCGGGCTGTCGCTGCTGTCCGCATCGCGCGCCGTGCTGCTCGGCGCGGGCGTGGTCGCCGCGCTGGTCGGCCTCAACACCTGGCTCTACGTCGGCCACAGCCTCGTGCTCCCGCTGGCGTCGGCGCTCGTCATGGTGGCGCTGGCCTTCGCGCTCAACATGAGCTGGGGCTACTTCGTCGAATCGCGCGCGCGGCGCGGGCTGGTGCGGCTCTTCGGCACCTACGTGCCGCCGCAGCTGGTCGACGAAATGCTCGTGCGCCCCGGCCGCTACAGCATGCGCGCCGAGAGCAAGGAAATGACCGTGATGTTCTGCGACATGCGCGACTTCACCCGGCTGTCCGAGCAGATGGCGCCGGCCGAGCTGCAGGCCTTTCTGAACACCGTCTTCAGCCGGCTGACCGAGGTGATCAGCGCGCACCGCGGCACCGTCGACAAATACATGGGCGACTGCGTCATGGCCTTCTGGGGCGCGCCCATCGACACGCCCGGCCATGCCGCGCTTGCCGTGCAGGCGGCGATCGACATGGCGGCCGCCGTGCACGACATCAACCGCCAGCACCGCGCCAACGGCCGCCCCGAAATCAGCGCCGGCATCGGCCTGAACAGCGGCCTCATGAGCGTCGGCGACATGGGCTCGACCGCGCGCCGCAGCTATACCGTGGTCGGCGACGCGGTCAATCTCGCGTCGCGGCTGGAAGGCCTGAGCGGACACTACGGGGTCGAGATCGTGGCCAGCGGCGCCACCCGCGAGGCGGCGCCCGGCTTCGTCTGGCAGGAACTCGACAGCGTGCGCGTCAAGGGCAAGGCCCAGGCCGTTGCCATCTACACCCCGCTCGTGCCGGAAGCTGCGGCCGAGTCGCAGGACACACGGCAGCAACTCGACCGCTGGAGCCAGGTGCTCGCCGCCTACCGCCGCCAGGATTGGGCGCTGGGCCGGAACTTGCTGGCTCCCCTGCTCGCCGCGGATGCGAAAAAAGTCCTTTACCAGCTCTACGCCCAGCGTTTAGCCTCGATGGCGCTTCGCCCGCAAGACCCGGACTGGGACGGCGCCACCCGGTTCGACACCAAATGACGACAGACGCATACAAGGGGTCTTCCACAATGCAGGTTCGCGTGCTGGGTTGCTCGGGCGCCATCGCCAAGGACTGCCGCACCACCTCGTTCCTGGTCGATGCGGACCTGCTCGTGGACGCCGGCACGGGCGTCGGCGACCTCACCCTCGACGAGATGGCCGCCATCGACGACGTGGTGCTCACCCACTCGCACCTCGACCACATCGCCGCCCTGCCCCTGATGCTCGACGCCGTCGGCAGCCGCCGCACCCGGCCCCTGCGCGTGCATGCTCTGGCGGCCACCATCGACGCGCTGCGGGCGCATGTGTTCAACAACGTCATCTGGCCGAATTTCGAACGCATTCCCAGCCCCGAATCGCCGTTCGTGAGCTTTCACGAGATCACGGTCGGGCAGCGCCTCGAGTTGGGCAGCGACGCCCCCAAGCTGATCGAGGTGCTGCCGGCCGTCCACACCGTGCCGGCCTGCGGCTTCGCCATCCGCCGGGCGGAAGGCGGCGCCCACTGGGTCTTCAGCGGCGACACCGAACGCAACCCGCCGTTCTGGGAGCGCATCAACGCGATCGACGTGGCGATGCTGGTCATCGAGACCGCCTTCAGCTCCCGCGAAGAGGCATTGGCCGAACGCAGCCTGCATCTGTCGCCGGTGGCGCTGGCGCACGAGCTGGCGCACATCGATCCGGGCAAGCAATACCCGATCTACATCACCCACACCAAGCCGGCAGAGACCGAGGAAATCATGAGCCAGATCGAGATGCTGGCGGGGCGGGAAGTGGCAGGGTTGGCGCAGCGGGACATCCGCTGGCTCAAGGCGGATGGGGTGCTGACCTTCTGACCGGGCCCGGTCAGGCATGACAAATTTGTCGACACAATTGGCATCTGAGTGCGAGTTGTGTCACATCATGTAACCAACTTGTGACCAAAGGCGGCCTGATCGAGGGCTGCAGGGTGGGAAACCGGGTGGCACGGATGCTGCGGAAGTTACCCCGCTCCGGGCCGGTTCCCGGGCTTTACAAACCAACCTGGAGTTAATGAATGAACCGTCGTTCTATCGCACGCAATGTGCAAAAGGGTTTCACCCTGATCGAATTGATGATCGTTGTGGCGATCATTGGTATTCTTGCGGCGATTGCGCTGCCTGCATATCAAGATTACACGGCTCGCTCGCAAGTTACGGCGGCGCTTGCCGAAATTACCCCGGCTAAGACCAACATTGAAGAGAAGGCAAGCCAAGGCATTACTACTACGCAAGCAGCGGACCTGACCGGCAATGCGGCAGCCAATGCTCAAGCAGCTGGTCTGTCGAGCAACGTGACCAGCCGCTGCAGCGGGATTGCCTTGAATGTCGCTACTACGGGCGCTTCGACGATCACGTGCACGATCGCTGGAACCGCGTCCATCAATGGCCAAACTATTGTTTGGACTCGTGGTGCAGATACGACTGCTGGTGCAGCGGGTACGTGGGCTTGCACCACCAACGTTGTCGAGAAGCTGCGTCCGAAGACCTGCGCCGCTGCAGCCGGAGGCGCAGCAGCTGCAGCTGCCGCTGCTGCTGCAGCTGGGGGTTAAGGGAATTTAATCACCTTCGATAGTGATTCAAAGAGGGGGCAATGCCCCCTTTTTTTTATTTTCCAGCAATGAACAGGTCATTCAAACCCATAACTGCCGTTCCGGCCCGTGTAGCCCTAGCCGGTGTATGCGGTGCGATTTTTGTCTCGTTGCTCATTTGGCTCCTTGAACTGCCAGCGCCATTGGAGGTTTTGCTGTTTCTCTCTGGATGTGCACTGCCGATGTGGACGCTGGAGCTGCGTCGTTTTCCCGGTAACGGTTCTCGTTCGGGGAAGTTGGGGTTGCCCGCCTGGCGACGAAAACTACGGCTGGTAGGCCTGATTTCTTTGATGGCAATGTTTTGCCTGAATGCTTCAATATTCCGAGTTTTGAGTCCCGCAGCATTTGCCGGTTTTGAAGCCCTGCTGCCTTTGATTCTGTGTTGCGCAACGGGATGGATGTGCTGGATGGGGTTGCGATTTCCCGCTGAACGGGAGTTGGACTCGGTTGAGTTTTTGGGGAAATCAATAATTCGATTTTTGATGCGGTCGTCGAAATTTGGGCGCTCGGATTCCCAGATAATTCTGGGGTGGGCTGTTAAGTCTTTTTTCTTGCCCTTGATGATAAGCAGCACCTACTTGTTTCTCGTAAGTGCTAGAAATGCATTGAATCATCAGGTTGGATGGATGAGCATATTTGGTGGCCTCTATATGCTGATGTTTGCCATTGATACAGCGTTCGCCACAATTGGATATTGCTCTACAAGCAAGAGGATTGGGGCACATATCCGTTCGACAGAGGCCACATTTTTAGGCTGGTGCTCTGCGCTAGTGTGCTATCCACCACTGAATTTACTGGTCTTGCAGAAATGGCTGCCTTACCGCGACGGACTCGAGTGGGACAAATGGTTGGCAGGGTGGCCTTTGATTTCTTTCCTCTGGGGCATCGCGATTTTGCTGTCTGTTGGACTGTATGTTTCAGCCACTGTGGCATTTGGTCTTCGATTTTCCAATTTGACAAATAGAGGTGTCATAACATCGGGCCCATATCAGTATTTCAAACACCCGTCGTATATTGGAAAGAATGTTGCATGGTGGCTTATTTCTGTTCCCTTTGTCTCTAGCTTGGGCGTGGCTGCTGCAATTGGAAATTGTATGGCACTCTTGGCAATCAACGGAATTTACTGCATTCGAGCAGCAACTGAAGAGCGACACCTCATGAAAGATCCCGCGTATCAAGCCTATTCTGATTGGATTTCAAGAAATGGAGTGCTCGGGAGGGTTTGTCGTGCCTTCAGGGCGACACCTGCAGCAATGAATTAATCAAATTTTGCGCGGATTTATTGTTTGTCTGCTATTTGTTTTTCCTCTCTCGGGGGATGCTTTTTGCTTTCTTGCGGAAATTCGCCAATTTCTACTTAAAGAAAATATAAAAGGCGCAGTTGTCGGTGTCTACAAAAGAGGTCGCATCGAAAAAGTTGCTGCTTTTGGCCATCAAACTGATGGAGGCGCGCTTGTTGATGTCAATTCTCGTTTTCCGCTTGCCAGCCTTTCGAAAATCATCACTGCCGCTTCAATTCGAAGAATGGTGGCCTTGGGTAAGTTGAGGCTTGATGAGCGGGTCGCCGCCATTTTGCTCGATCCTTCGCTGGAAAATGCAAAGCAGAGTGAGATAACAGTACGTCATTTGCTGCAACACACAAGTGGCCTTGCAACCTCTGGAACTGGAGACCCGCTATTCGATGCTGAAGGTGGAGTGGTGGGTTGCAATAAAGTCGTTGATTTTCTTCTTCAAAAAATACCTGTCGCGCCTGCTGGCAAGAGCATCGAATACTCCAATGTGGGGTATTGTTTGTTGGGACGGGTTTTGGAGAAAATATCAGGGGAAAGCTACGAAAAGGCGGCAAGAGATTTATTGTCAAGTTTGAGAGATTTAAATGATCTAACCTTGGGGCCATCAACCCAGATTGAAATTGAAGCCTGGGGGTATTCTCAAAATTCATGGAAAGCCTTGGGGGCGGCTGGCGGTTGGTTTGCAAGTGCTACGACGATCGCCTCATTTTGCGCCACTGATGCGAAAGAGGCTTCGATCTACAGCGCACCTCCAGTCTCATTCAAAGAGTATTACTATGGATTGGGTTGGCGTGTTTGGCCGCAGCCTCGAGGCTATTTTCTTAGCCATTTTGGAAACTTGCCTGGAGTCTTTTCCCTCGCTGTTGCATTTCCTGATGGAAGCTGTGCTGTTGGATTGTTCAATGGTCGCCCTAAGAATGCGGAGGCAGCCGCTAGGTTTTTGATTGAATTGTTTGCGAGGAAAATGGATAGAAATGGAGGCGGGTTCCAATTTATCCCAGGCAGCGACCAAGCCACTTTCTGGCAGTCGGTGCAGTGACGCCATGCGCGAGCGCTGCCCTCACGGCATCCCAGCCTTGCACCGTCATCTGCTTGAGCACCTCGATTCGGCGGGCAAAGGTAAGCCGGCATGCTTATGGGCGTTCATCCGATTGGGTGTCCTGGGGCGATTCGGTGTTCGGCGACTTCCAGCCTCTCAAACGCAATCCGGACGAACACCGGATATACAACCGATTGGAGCTTCACAGCTAGCCTTCAGGCATGAGCACCGCTAAACCGGCCTCTACGCGCCATAGTGCGCAACCGCAGGAGATTTACCAACTGCACATCGCGCTGGACCACGCCCGGCCCATGGTCTGGCGCCGGATCGAGGGGCCGACACGCTGACCCTGGCCCAACTCGACCGCGTCATTCAGGGGGCGATGGGCTGGACCAACAGCCACTTGCACGATTTCGACATCGCGGGGCAGCGCTTCGGCCACCTCGGCGGAGACGAGTGGCCCTGGAGACAAACCGGTGCTGGACGACCCGCTGGCATGCGAGCAAGGTCGCTTGGCGACGCGGTGAACGCGTTCGGCTACACCTACGACCGGCGACCGCTGGCGGCACACCGTCAAAGTCGAAGAGCGCATGGCGCCCAGCGAGGTCAACACTTGGCGGTTGTGCCTTACCGGGCAGAACGATTGCTCGCCCGAGGACGTGGAAGGAAGCGGCGGCGATATAGGGCTCGTTGAGGCCATGCGCGACCCCGTTGCATGAAGAACACGCCGGCATGTGGTGCTGGCACGGTGGCCCCTTCGATTCCGCATGATTCGACGTCAACGCCACCAACGTCGCGATCCATGCCTTGCGCATCTAAGGTGCGCCGCAAGACATCTATTGCCCGCGCCGGGCTGCTGTCGTCCGGGAGGGCGATCCCATGACCATCGCGCGGAAAGGGCGCGTTTCGGGACGTTGGCGCAGGCGTCCCTCGGCAATGCGATCTCCCGTTGATTGCGAAACCGCCCCGTATTCCCCACAAACCCTGCAAATCTTTCCCGGCGACGTCGGCCCTGCACTGACGTCGCAGCAGACGTGTTTCAACACACTGATCCGCCAGATCGAGAAGGACCGCCAGACACTGGCGGCGTGGCACGACAGCATCGGTACCTACTGCCAGGCCCATGCGCCGGTGCTGCTGCCGTTGGAGGGTGAGCGGATGGCCGCACGTAGGCAATGGGCGTTCGCGCTGGACGAATTGCTCGCCCAGCCGCGTGGATGGACCCGGGGCGAACGCGACACACTGCGTGACCGAGTGTGCGATTACGACAAAGCCCCCAGGGCGCTGTTCATCGGAGGTTGCGGCCAGCGGAGCAGAGCAGCGTATGCAGCGCGCCGCCAGTTTTAGCCTTCGACCGGCTGCCCTCCATCGGCATGTTTCAAAGTGCCCGATGGCAGCCCCTATCGCCCGTCCTCGCTCAAGCCGGCGTAGCCGATCGGTCAGGCTTCTGCCAAAGCAACTCGGCTTTGGCGCTCAATCCGCCGTCGGCACTTCCCGCCAGTTCAGCAGCCGCAACGTGGTGCCGGCCGGCGGCGTGAAGGGGATCTTGTCCAGATTGCCGCGTACATCGCCGGAGATCAGGCGCACGCTGCCGTCGACGCCCACAAACTTGAGGTCGGTGATCGCAGTGGTGGATTGCACGAATGCGGCGCCGTTGGTCAGCGCCGTGCGGCCGGTATTGAAGTCGATGGCGTAGGTCTGACTCTGACCCGAGGGGCTGCAGGCATCGCCGCTGGTGAGCAGCGACGAGAACGCAACGATGCCGTTGAAGGCGACTGGGCTCGCCACCATGCGCAGGCCAATGCCTCCTTCCGTGCCCAGGTCGAGGTACCAGCCGCGCGAATCGGTGGGAACGACGGTGCCGCTCACAAGATTGGTGACGGCGGTGAGGCCGCTGCGCGTCACGGGCATGGTGTCGTCGGCCGGCTTGAAGGCCGTGGCAGTGCCGTCGATGACGGCGTAGAAGCTCTGCACCGCGCTGGAATTGATGTCGCTCGAATCGAGCAACTGGCCGGTGCCGACCATCACGTAGCGCTTGCGGGTCGAGGGCTGGATCTGCACCAAGGGGCGCGAGGTGATGGGCTGGGCTTTCGGAGTCGTGGCGCCATCGGTGAAGAGGGCGATCTTGGTCGGTGCCGGGTATGCCGCGGTTGTGCCCGCAGCCGCGGTCACGTCGAAGCGCCAGAGCTGACCGTTGAGATCACCGACGTAGATTGCGTCGGCCGTGCCGTCGGTCAGGTCGGAGATGAAGGCCGTGGCGTGGGTCATTCCGTTGGCCGCCGCGCCGGTGCTTACCTTTTGCAGCAGCGCGCCGGTTTCCGGATGCACGAAATAGAGGTAGCCGTTGTGGTTGCTGTTGTCGTTGTGATAGCCCGAGGTCAGCACCACCACCCAGCCGTAGCGCCTGGTCTTCAGGATCAGGGGGGCGCCGTAGCTGAAGCCCATGTCCGCATCCGTGAACTCCCACAGCACCTTGCCCGCCACGATGGTTTCGTCGGTCATCGCGGCCGGATCGGTCACGTCGATGGCGTAAAAGCTCTTGCCGCCCTTGCCGAGGCCGCCGACCAGCAGCGAGCGCCAGTCCGAGCCGGTGGTCGCGAAGGTGCCGCCAGCACGGTCGAAGTCGACATCGACCACCTCGGGCGTTGCATCGACGTAGTACTTGTGCAGGTAGTTCGGGTTGCCCAACTGGGCCAGGCCGTCCGCGGCCGGCGTTGCGGGGCTGCTGGGCCCATTGAAGAGCGCGCTCGGCACGTAGGCGAACTGTTCGAGGCCGGCGTTGGCGCCGGTGAGCTCGCCGCGGAACGCATGCAGCATGCCATCGTTCGCGGCGGCGTAGACCATCGTGGGACGCGCGGCCTTGGCCGTCTTGAAGGCGGCGTAGCCCCGGTTCACCGCGTCCGAGTAGCTCGATGCGGGCGGGCCGACCGGTTTCACCTTCGAGTTGACGATGTCGCCCAGCAGCTTGCTGCGAAGCCGGTACGGCTTGGTCCCGTCGGTTGCGGTCTTTTCCTGGCTGCGATCGCCGCGCAGGTAGTTCAGGTAGTTGGCGCTGTCGTCACCGGTGACGTAGAGCGTGTCGAGCGCGGCCGCCTGGCTGCCCGTTCCGGTGGTGAGACTTCCGATGCGGAAGGGCACGCCTGTTGTGCCGTTCCAGGTGGCGATGCGCCGGTTGGTGTTCCAGCCCGTGCCGGCGAACTGCGTCGCGAGCGTGCTCGTGCTGTTCCATGCCGCCGTGAGTGAGGGCGTGCCGTCAGTGGCAAAGCTGATGCTGCTCGCGCTCACGACGCCAGTCCAGTCCTGGGCGTCGTATTGCGAGGCATACGAAGCCGAGCCTGTGGCCGCGACCTGCAGCGCCGAGAGCGAGAACGAGGTGGTGTACGCCTGGATGGCGTTCACGATGCGCTCGAAGGCTTGCGTCAGGCCTCTGACCAGCGTGTCGGGTTGGCCAGCGGCAAAGTAGTTGTCGGGACGCGGCTGCGTCAGGTTCGCGGCACGTGTGTCGGTCAGCGTCTCGCCGCTGGTCGACCACCAGTCCAGCGGGATGGTGCCAGCGAAGGTGTAGGGGTCGAAGTCGGCCGGCAGTTTTTTCGGATCCAGTCCGCCGAACTTGGCAGCGAGGTAGAACTGGTTGTTGTATTGGAAGGGTTGCTCCAGCACGTCCACCCAGTAGGTGCTGACGGTTTGCTTGCCGATGGTGTTGGCCTGCCCCGCCACGTCGGGGCGGATGTCCTTGGTGTTGGCGTCGAAGGCCAGGCCCGCGATGTAGGCGGAGTTGTTGCGACCGCTGTAGCTGTTGGAGTTGCCGAGGTCGCCCAGGCCCTGTAGCGCGCCGACCCGGTTGGTGGCCGTGACCGCGTTGACGGTGCGATCGTTCGCCACCTCGTCGGGCATGGCGGGCTCGCGGGTGCGGTAGGTGGTGTTGCCGGCCACGTTCTTGTCGACGTGGGTGTAGATGTCGCCGATGCCGAGCACGAAGTTGCGCTGGCACGAGTACTGGATCGGGTCGCCCCAGTTGGTGATCACCGGGAAACCGTCGACCCAGCTGGTCTTCGTGGGGGCGTCGGCTGTGCCCATCGAGCTCCAGGCCGCGACGTTCCCAAGGTTCCGGTAGTACCGCATGACCGCGTAATACAGCTCGCTGACGGGGTCGTAGCCCTTATAGTCGCCCGGAAGGATCTGACCGAACTTGTTCAGGTAGTTCATCACTCCGCTGTCCGCGATGGTCACGCCGGTCGCCGTCGTGGTCGCGGTCGCATCGGTGTCGTCGGGATTGCGGATGAAGGTGCCGTCCGTCTCGCTCCATTCCTTGCCGGTATTGGCTGCGGGTGCCTGACCGGGCGTCGGTGCGGTCGGCCCGACGAATTTCTGCCTGGCGCGCAGCACGCCGCCGTCGCGCTGGTCGCTGCTGTCGTTCAGGTAGCCGAAGGCGCTGAAGCGCATCTTGTCGGCGTACTTCTGGATCAGCCCTTCGGGCTTGTAGTTGGCGCCGTAGGCCTTGCAGTTGGCTTCGAGTCCGCCTGCTGCGGCCGAGGGGTCGCACACTTTCACGCGCATCGTGAAGTCGCCATCGGCCGGTCCGGCCTCGGAGAATGGCTTGAAGGTGCTCGACGAGGGAGTGCGCCAATGGAACTGCATGACCGCGCCGCCGGACTTTTCGTAGTACTCGATCTGCACGCTGAACTGCTGGCCTGCGGTGAGCGAGATGACGGCGGAGTCGTCGGTGGTGGGGCCGTGGTCGTTCCAGTTGTTGATTCGGCGATTGTTGTTGTTGTAGTTGGTGCCTCCATTGGTGTTGACCCAGAGCCGCACGCCGTCGTCGCTGATGGTGCGGAAGACGTAGTCGCCGGTCTCGGGTGCCGTGTAGGTGCCCGTGAATCGCGCCGAGAAGTTGTCGGCATTGACGCCGGCCACCGGAGCGGCGCTGCCCCAATCGTGGTCAGCGGTGTCCGCGGCGACGGCAGCGATCACCGGGTTGTTGAGATTGACGTTGTTGAAGTACTGCGCCGTCATCGTGCGGTTGCCGCCGCCGCCCGTGGCGCTCACGCGCATCTTGAAGCCACGGTTGGTGATGCTCGTTGTCAGCGCGGTGGCGCTATTGAACGGCGTGGCGCCCGCAATGGCGCCGGCCGGGAGCGTGCGGTCGGGGAACAGGCCGCGGTTGCCGTGCCAGGCTTTCTCGAGGATGGTGGTGGTGGCCGTGTCGACCACGCGCCGCCCACCCGTCATGGCCCAGCGGAAGGGATCGATCGTGGCGGTGGAGGCCCAATTCAGGAAGTTGCCGCTCCACTTGTCGTCGTTGGCGCCCGTGCAGGTGCGGTTGGTGGCGGCGCCGGCCGGGTAAAAGTAGCTGGAGTCGCCCTTGTCGGCGGTACTGACGCCATTGGCGGTGGTGTCGACCTGGTACAGGTAGCACTTGCCCGGATCGAAGTAGCCCAGGTAGTTGGTGTTGCTGGAGTAGTCGCCGACGTGGGCCGTGCGGGATGCGGTGGGCCATTCCACCGACAGCGCCAGTGCCAGGTTGCCCGGGACCTCCGAGGTCGAGAACACGGGCTGGTTGCCCAGGTTGGCCGCCGAAGCGACCAAAGCGCTGCCGAGCATCAGGCCGAGGCTGGTGGCGATGCCCGCGCGGCGCACGGCGCGAACGGACGAACGAATTCTTGTTTTCATGATTCGCCTGTGCCCTATTCGGGCTTGGTGAAGGAGGCTTGCAGGAACACCTGCGTGTCGCGCGGACCGTCGGCGCGAACAGAGATCCGGTAGATGGGCGGGCTGGGAACGGAGGGGCCGGGCGTGCTCAGCTGGCTCTGGTCACCGCCCTGCGTTTCGGTGCTCGACGGGGTATAGACGCAGCCGCTCTTGCCGATGGTCGAGAAGGCGCCGGTGGTGTTGCACATGCGGTCGATCACGTAGCGTACGGTGACGCCGCCGTTGCCCGTGATGGCGCCGCCGGACGGCGTGAAGGTGTTGCCCGCCACATCGGATCCGGTCAGCGTGGCTTTCTTCAGCAGCACTTCCGGGATGCCCTGTTCATTGGTCCGCAGCTGGATCGCGCTGTAGTTCGCCGCCGGCAGGTTGGCGGCGGTAACGGTCGTCTCGACGAGCGCGCCGCCGGTCTGGAACTCCTTCATCGCCTTCGCGATGGCGAGTTCGCCCTGGTTGACCAGATCGCGCTTGAAGGCGATGTTGCCGGCGCCGAAGAGCGAGTTGCCCGTCGACCGCATGACGGCCACGCCACCGGCGAGCAGCACCACCAGGATGATCAGGCAGAACAGCAGTACCACGCCGCGCTCGCGCGTCGGGCCGTGCATTTTGGACAATGTCTTCATGGCAGGGGCAGCAGCAGCATGTTGCGCAGCGGGATGGTGGTGTCGATGACCCGATAGCGGAAGTTCCGGTCGGCCTCGGGGATGGTCAGGGTGCGCCTGCTCGCTGCAGCGAGATCGCTGAAGACGGTCAGGCTGGCCCCGGTGACGGGTTCCTTCTCGAACAGGCTGCCTCGCATGACCAGCGCGACGCGCGCCGCCACAATGTGGCGCATGGTGTCGGGAGCGAGCATGAGGGTGCCGATGGCGTAGCCCGTGGCAGCAGGATCGATCCATGCATCGACGGTGCCGTTGCTGTCCGTGTCGACGCCGTACACCGCATAGAGGGCCACGACGCCATCGGCCAGCGCCTGCATGGCCGAGGTGTCGGTGCCCTCGTCGCTGCCGGTGCCGGCCGCTCGCAGCAGGTCGTAGGCGACGAGCGTGCGATTGGCGTTCACGCCGAGCAACTGGAACTGCAGGTTGTTTGCGTCCATATTGCCGAGCGGAGTGAAGAGTGCCGTGCCGTTGGCTGCGAGCGTGGCAAGCGACGTGGTAGCGCCGGTCGAGGTGAAGTAGCGCCCACCCATGGGGAGGACTTCGTTGCCCGCCGCGGCGAATGCCGTCGCGTCCGTCACGCTCACCTGCTCGATCAGGCAGTCGGCCGTGCCTTCCTGGCTCACCAGTCCGATGTCGCCATTCGCGAGGCCGATGGTGTTGTCCAGCCGCAGGTTGTCGTTGCCCGGGAAGCCGGAGCGAATGCGGCGCGGCACGTCGCCCGCTGCTGCGTTGCCGCCCATGATCACGAGGGTGTCCGAGGCGCCGTCGGTCGCGCCCTTGGCAATCAGGAACGGCGCCAACCGCAGATTGCCTGCCGCGGCGGCGCCTGAACCGCCGAGCAGCGTGTCGAACGGCGCCGGAAACGCGGATGCGGTTCGCGGCAGGATGGTGGTGGCGGTGCCGCCGATGCGGCGCGTGGCGCTCAGCCGGCAACCGAACAGGCCGCGCGTCCCGGTCTGCGCGAAGCCGGAGCCGGCGCTTCGCAGCAAGCGGTCGATCATGTAAGTGGCGTAGGAGCCGCTCTGGTTCATGTCGTTGGTCGAGGTGGTGCTGCGCTTGTGCGTTTCGCCGACCGTGACGACGCTGGTCACGGCGAGCACCACGACCAGGCCGATGACCAGGGCCACCAGCAGTTCGATCAGGGTCAGGCCATGCTGCGCGGCGGGGGCAAAGGACTTGGAGCGGGCGTTCATGGTGTGAGCGGCAGCGCGACGCGCGTGGTAAGGCGGCTGCCCTGTTCGCTGGCTGCGCGTTGGGGGGGGCGCCAGGTGACGACGATGTCGACGGTATTGGTCGCGCCGGTCGCGGTGATCGTGACACGGCCCTCAGGCAGGCCACCGGCTTGCGGGTTGCTGGCGCGGTCGTTCCACGAAGGGGTTCCAGCTGCGGGGTCGATCAGAACCGTGCGCGTCGTCCACATGGTGGTCGCGATGTCGTTGGCGATCAGGGCGGCGCGGTTGCGGTCTTCCGCATCGATCGACAGGCTGATCGCGCGCGTCTGCAGGCCGATCAGGCCCAGGATGCCCAGCGAGAACAGCAGGATCGAAACCAGGACTTCGATCAGTGCGACGCCGGTCTGCGAAGCGCGTGCCAAGGAGGGCCTGGGGTGATGGTGTTTCGTCACGCGGGGCATCCGTCGGGATGGGTGTTGGACAGCGTCTTGGCCGGGTCGCACAGGCGCACCTGCCCGCCGATGGCGACCAGCACGCGCAGGGGGCGATCGGCATTGGGGATCCTGATGTCGTAGGCCGCAGCCGCAGCGGTGCATTCCACGCCGGTGCCCGGCGTGGCGTTGTCGACGACGCGTCCCAGGGAGTTGAAGCACAGCGTCGCGGGGCCGGTGATCTGGACGTCCGGGGCCAGTCCGGTCAGGCCGCCGCCTTCGATGAACGTGGCGTCGGTTTCCTCGCCCGTGAGGAGCGGCACGAAGTTGACTGACCAGTTGGCGCCATCGGCCACGGCGGTGAGGCCGTCCGCGGGGTTCGTGTCGGCCGTCAGCGAGAAGACGGTCTGGCGGCTGCGCCGCAGGGCCTCGGTCTGCGCAAGGCGAAGGCCGTTCTGCAGCGCGTCGGCGACGGTGCGTATGCGGCTGTTGCGGATCCATCCATTCATTGCCGGAAACGCCAGCGCCATCAGAATGCTCAGCAGCACCACCGTCACCATCATCTCGATCAGGGTGAAGCCGCGCGCGCCATGCAGCCGATGGGTTGGCGTCTTCATCAGCAACCTGACTTCTTCGTCGTCCAGCCCGTGGTGCAGCGCGTCCAGCCCGAACCCGCTGCAGTCGTGGCACGGGTGTTCTGCTGGTCCACGGTGAACGTGAAACCATTGGTGGCACCGCTGCCTGCGGCCTGCGCCGTGAACGCCGTAGCCGTCAGCGTCGTACACGAGATGGTGAAACTGCCTGCCGTGGACGATGCGGCGCACGGCGAGATGAATGTGGTGCCGATGGAGCGGTAGTCCCGGTTGTCCTGGAAGTACCGCTCCATGTTCGCGCGCAGCGCCGAGAGCGCGTTCTGGGCGTCCACGAGCTGCCCGCGAAGCACGTAATCTCTATAGCTGGGAATCGCGATGGCAGCCAGGATCCCGATGATCGCCACAGTGATCATCACTTCGATGAGGGTGAAGCCAGAGGCGCGACGCGGGTGGGAGGATGTCGATTGCAAAGTCGTACCTTTCGGAAAGAGGGCCCCGTTCCGGCGCCTTGCTCGGATGCACGAGCGAATAGATTTGGAAACAATTGGTGAGGAATTGTCTTTATTTGTTGGCGATTGAGAATTCCGCCCGTCTTCGACGGCCTGCCGCCTGTCGGGTCCAGCGGTCAGCTATGCGGCGAGCCGAGGTGCGTTTGGCGGTCAAGGACGGGCGCTTCCAATGACCTTCGTCGCGACCTCTGTCCCATCTCCTTCACGCGACCACGCGAGCCGGGTCCTTGGTGCGTGTCTCGTGGCGTTCCCGTTCTTGTGCCCGTTCGTCGCAGGTCCCTCTGCCGGCGCTTGGCAACTGTTCGCCTCCGGCCTGTGTGCTGCGCTGTTCTTGTTCTTGTCTGCGGCTTGCGGCTCGATGTCCCGGGGGTTGATGGCTTGGCTGGGCTTGTGCGTCGCCGCCGTCGCGTTGTCGGGCCAAGGCGCCGTGGATGCCAGACTGCTGGCTTGCGCCGTACTGGCGGCCATCGGGGTGTCAGCCTTGACGGGCGCTGCTCTGGTTCGAATACCCCCCGCCCGGGAGGCGCTGGCCTGGGGCGTGCTGGCTGCCGCGGTCATCAACGCCGTTCTCGGCTTGCTCCAGTACTTCGGCCTTGCCGAGACGCTCCTGCCTTGGGTCACCTCCCCGACGGCGGGCCGAGCCTGGGGGACCTTGCGTCAGCGCAACCAATTTGCCACGCTGATCAGCCTCGGGCTTGTGGCCGCGCTGTGGCTCCATGCGACCCGCAAATCGCGGCGCGAACCAGTGCTGGTCGGCGGCGTCGGCGTGCTCCTTCTGGTTGCGACGGCTGCTTCGGGCTCGCGTACCGGTCTGCTGCAAATCTTGCTGATTGCTGGCGGGGCGAGCCTTGTGGCGTGGCGGCAGCGCCGTACGGAGCGCCAGTCTGGAACGTTCAGCTTGCCGCATCCTCTCGCGCTGTTGTCCATGCTCCCGCTCTACTTCGCCGTGAACTGGTTGCTGCCCCGGTTGGCAGCCAGCGGGAGCGCGAACGTCCTTGCTTCAGCTGGCGCCCTGGTCCAGCGCCTGGAACCCGCTGCCCTCGGCGGAGACAGCCGCGTGACGCTGTGGCGCGACGTGCTTTCGCTCATCAGCGAGCGCCCCCTCGCCGGCTGGGGCTGGGGCGAACTCAGCTTCGCGCACTTCGCCACGCTGTACAGCGGCCCGCGTTTCCCCGTGATCCTCGACAACGCCCACAACCTGCCGCTGCACCTCGCGGTCGAGTTGGGCATTCCGGCGGCGCTGCTCATCTGCGGTGGTTTTCTGTGGATGGTGGGGGCGGCAAAGCCCTGGTGCGAGCGCGACCCCTTGCGGCTGATGGCGTGGGGCCTGCTCGGCGTCATCCTCGTGCACAGCCTGCTCGAGTACCCGCTCTGGTACGGCCCGTTCCAGCTGGTGTTCGGCCTGTGCCTCGGCATCCTGTGGCCGGCATCACCCAAGCGGCCGGAAGCGAGCGGCAAAAAAAAATTGGCCGCATTCGCAGCCGCCGCGACCTGGGTTGTCATCATCGGCTACGCCGCCTGGGACTACACCCGCGTCAGCCAGATCTACCTGCCGCGCGACGCCCGCATGTCGGCCTACCGCGACGACACGCTCGCCAAGCTCCAGGGCTCATGGTTGTTTTCACGCCAGGTGGATTTTGCCGAGGTGACGCTGACAGCCGTCACGCCGGCGAATGCCGCGCACATGCACGAACTGGCCGGGCGCGTGCTGCACTTCTCGCCCGAGCCGCGCGTCATCGTGAAGCTGATCGAAAGCGCCGAGTTGCTGGGCCGCGATGCCGAGGCACATGCATGGGCCGAGCGCTTCCGGGTGGCGTTCCCGGCCGCGTTCGCCCGCTGGCTAGACAACCGCCCGGACGACGCGCCCGAGCTGTAGCCGCTGGATTTCAGCCCGCCGTCGCGACGTAGCTCCCCGACTTCCCGCCGTGCTTCTCCAGCACATGCACGTCGGTGATCCGCATCCCGCGGTCGACGGCCTTGCACATGTCGTAGATGGTGAGCAGCGCGACCTGCACGGCGGTCAGGGCTTCCATTTCCACGCCGGTCGGGCCGACGGTCTCGACGGTCGCGGTGCAGGCCACCTGCGGCGCCTGGCCGCCCTCGGCGAGCGCGAAGGCCACGGCCACGCGGGTCAGCGCCAGCGGGTGGCACAGCGGGATCAGGTCGCTGGTCTTCTTGGCCGCCTGGATGCCGGCGATGCGTGCGATGCCCAGCACGTCGCCCTTCTTGGCGGTGCCCGATTCGATCAGCGCCAGTGTCGCAGGCTGCATCTCGATGCGGCCGGTGGCCACGGCCACGCGGTGGGTGGCGGGCTTGGCCGCCACGTCGACCATGTGGGCCTGGCCCTGGGCGTCAAAATGGGTGAGGGTGCTCATCGGTGAACGTTCGTTTTGAAGATGCATCATACGAGCCCGAGCCACAGACGAGGAATGCCGCGCTTGACTCCCTCTTCCCACAAGAAAACACGCCCGACGCCCATTCGGCATGCGGTGTGCGCTACTTTTTTGATAGCTTCCCAGGTGCTGCTGCCGGTTCCCGCGCTGGCGCAGGTGCAGCAGATCCTGCCGGGCCTCGGTGACGGCGGCGAGATGACAGCCAGCGCCGAGCGCCGGCTGGGCGACCAGATCGTGCGCGAGCTGTACCGCGACACCGACTACATCGACGACCCGGTGATCGCCGCCTATGTGCAGGACATCTGGCAGCGCCTGCTGGCCGCCGCGCGCTCGCGCGGCGAGCTCACGCCCGAACTCGACGAGCGCTTCGCCTGGACCATCCTGCTGGGACGCGATCGCAACATCAACGCCTTCGCGCTGCCGGGCGGCTACCTCGGGTTGAACCTGGGGCTGCTGGCCGCGGTCGGCAGCCGCGACGAGTTGGCGACGGTGCTCGGGCACGAGCTGTCGCACGTCACGCAGCGCCACATCTCGCGCATCATGAACAAGCAGGGCAAGCAGATGCCCCTGATGATCGCTGGCCTGATCCTCGGGATGATCGCCGCCAGCAAGAGCCGCAATTCCGACGCCGGCCAGGCCGTGATCATGGGCAGCCAGGCGTTGTTCATGCAGAACCAGCTGAGCTTCTCGCGCGACATGGAGCGCGAGGCCGACCGCATCGGTTTCGGCGTGATGACGCAGGCGGGCTTTGCGCCGCAGGGCGCCGCGGCGATGTTCGAGAAGCTGCAGTACGCCTCGCGCCTGAACGACAACGGCTCGTACCCGTACTTGCGCAGCCACCCGCTGACGACCGAGCGCATCTCGGACATGCAGGGCCGGTTCCAGTTCCGTGCCGAAGCGGCACCGCCGACGGTGCCGCTGGTCATGGACCACGCCATGGTCGCCTCGCGCGCTCGCGTGCTGACGCGCCCGGGCGTCGACGTGCTGCGGCTGTGGGTCAATGCCGCGTCGAGCGGCGAGTTCGCGGGCAGTTCTCCGGCCCAGCAGGCGGGCACGCTCTACGCGGCGGCGATGGCGGCCAAGGAGCTGCGCGATTTCAAGGCGGCGCGCGCATTGGCCGAGCGGCTCGTGGCCCGCACGGCCGACGATGCGGCCGCAAGCAAGCAGGCGCGCTGGCTGCAGGCCGAGATCGAACTCGCGGCCGGTGGCGCTTCTCGTGCGGCGGCATTGCTCGACGCCAAATCGAAGGAGCGGCCCGAGATGATCCTCGCGGCCGAAGCCGCGATCGCCCAGCGCCAGCCCGCGCCGATGGTGCCCGTGCTGCGCGACTGGGTGGCCGTTCATCCGCGGGACGCCACGGCCTGGCGCACGCTGGCCAATCTGTACGGCGCGCAGAACGACACGCTGCGCGCGATCCGCGCCGATGCCGAGGCCAACGTGGCGATCCTCGACTACCCGGCGGCGCGTGATCGCTTCAAGGCGGCGCAGGAGCTGGTCCGCAAGTCGGGCGCGCCCATCGACCACTACGAGGCATCGATCATCGACACGCGCGCACGTGCCGTCGACGTGCTGGTCAAGCAGCAGGCCGAGGAGCCGCCGCTGAAGTAGTGAGGCGTCGAGGGGCGGCGCTCAGCGCCGGGAGGACAGCAGCCCGCCCAGCGCGCTCTCGATGAGCAGCCCGAGCAGCGAGTAGATCAGCGAGCCCAGCAGCGCGGCGAGGAAGCCGTTCACATGGAAGCCGCCGAGCAGGCCCGAGGCGGCCCAGAACAGCAGGGCGTTGATCACGAACAGGAACAGCCCGAGCGTGACGATGGTGACCGGCAGCGTCAGGATCACCAGCACGGGCCGCACGACCATGTTGAGCAGGCCGATCACGGCCGCCGCGAGCAGCGCGGAACCGAAACTCTGGACCTGGACACCGCTGTAAAGGTAGGCGACCGCGAGCAGCGCGATGGCGCTGAGCAGCCATTTGAGGAGGATGCGCATGCGCCGCAGGATACCCCACGGGCCCGCACAAAAGAACAAGCCCCGCTGCGTTGCCGCAGCGGGGCTTGTGTCGGTTCGGGAGGGCGTGCGGCCCTGATCAGACTTACTCGGCCAGCTCGTTGGCCAGTACCAGCAACGCGCCCATGCCCATCACGGCGCCGGGAAAGGCCCAGCCCGATTGCTTGGCCGGGGTCTGGTCGGGCGTGACCGGTTCCAGGTCGACGCCGATCTTCGGGCGGCGCGCATCGACCACGTGGGTGGCCGCGTGCTCGCGCTTGAGTTGCTGCGTCAGGTCGGTCAGCGGGCCCTTGGCCAGCACCGCCGTCACCTGGCCGCCGTTGCGTTCGAGCAGCGGCAGCATCTGCGCCTGCACCTTGCTGAACCACTTGGCGCGCCAGTTCTCGCGCGCGCTGTGGCTCACCCACTTGCTGATCCGGTGTGTCATGCGCGGCGCGCAGGCCACGAGCACCCAATGGCGCGCCACGACGTGGTCGGCATCCGGCGCCAGTTCGGCGAACTGCTCGCTGGCATAGACGGCGTCGTCGACGTAAAGAATGATCTTTTCCATGAGTGCTCTCCTTTGATAGTTAGAGTGACAGAGACCGGATTGATGCAAGAAGTTTCAGTGCGGGGCGTTTATCGTTCAACGAACGCTCAGTGGGCCGGGGTGGCGGGGGCCGGCTTGCGCGAAGCCACCCACTTGCCGATCGCCAGCACCAGCAGCGCACCGATGATGCCGGCGGCGTACTTGATGGTGTCGGTCTGCGGCACCTTCGGCACCCAGGTCCAGTTGGCGGGGTTCGCCAGGGCCGGGTCGGACACGGCCATCGTGCCGGCGATCCAGCCCAGCAGCATGCCGCCCAGCGTGATGATCATCGGGAAGCGGTCCATCAGCTTGATGACCAGCTGGCTGCCCCAGACGATGATCGGGATGCTCACGAGCAGGCCGAAGATCACCAGCGGCATCTGGTGGCCGTCGCCCGCGCCTTGTGCGGCACCGGCGATGGCGATCACGTTGTCCACGCTCATGACCAGGTCGGCCACGATCACGGTCTTCACGGCGCCCCAGAGGCGGTCGCTGCCGGCGATGTTGCCGTGCGCGTCGTCATGGTCGGGGGCCAGCAGTTTCACGCCGATCCACAGCAGCAGGATCGCGCCCACCAGCTTCAGGAACGGAATCGCGAGCAGCGTGAGCGCGAAGAAGATCAGGATCACGCGCAGCACGATGGCGCCGGCGGTACCCCACAGGATGCCCTGGGTGCGTTGCGCGGGCGGCAGCTTGCGGCAGGCCAGCGCGATGACGACGGCGTTGTCGCCGCCCAAAAGAATGTCGATCATGATGATCTGACCGACCGCGACCCAGAATTCCGGGGCCATGAACTGTTCCATAGATTCCTCTTTGTCTTGGCGCCACGCCCGCAGCTCCCTGATGGGGACCACGACGGGCAGCGGCATGCCGATGCGTTTCGATTCACCCTGCGCGGGTGCGGTCGAAAGCGGGGGAGCGAAGGCCGGGTGACACCGGGGACTTGCGAACGCTTCGACCAAACCTGCGCAGGTTCAAATCGAAGGTCTCGCTCGACAACAGCAAGCGCGCCGACCTGGGTCCGCGCGTGTGTCGCCCGACAGGCCGGAAGTGTTGTGCTTCGTATTGACGACCTGACGATTCACGCTGCCCGGGGACAGCGATCGGGAGCTACTCCCCTTCGTGGGCGGGATTAGAGCATTGAAGACCGCGCCGAGGCAACCAAAAGTTTTCTTTACATTCGAGGGCAAATGTCCGGAGGGGCGCATGCAGCGGGCACTTGATGCTCCATTTTTGGGAGCGCCTATGGCCCTAGGAAGGAGCGGGACATTGCGGGACTATGATCGCCGCTCGCTGTTTTTTCACTCTCCATGGCCGCCATCCACATCACCGACATCGAGGCCGCCATCAACCACTGGCGCGAGAAGTCTCCCTCGCCCGACGGCATCACGCTGGCGCCCGAGTTGCGCGCGCTGGCCGAGGTCTACGCGCTCATGGTCTTCCACCACGAAGACGAGGTCGACGAGGTCGGCTTTCCCGCCAAGGCCTGGGCCGCCTGGCTCGACTGGTACCACAGCACACCCGACACGCCCTGCATCGCGATCTGCTCGACCAGCCAGGGCGACGACGAGTGCAAGGGCTGCGGGCGCACCTTCGACGAGGTGCAGTACTGGCCGGCCATGACGCCGGTCGAGAAGCGCGTCACCTGGCGCCGCATCACCATGGAAGACTCGGCCTGGCGCTTCAACCGCTATGCCGAGCGCGCGCGCGAAGCCGAGCCGGCCGTTGCAGAGCCCGAGTTCGACCCGGACGACGAGAAAAACTGGGCCCCCTGACCATGCGCCGCCTCGCGCAAGCCCCCAACCTCGCGATCGCGACCGTGTGGGCGCACGCCTTGTGCGAGGAGGGCGTGGCCGCCACCGTGCAGCGCGAATTCCTCGGCGCGGTCATGGGCCAACTGCCGCCCGACCAGTGCCTGCCCGAGATCTGGATCGACGACGAATCGCAGTACGAGCTCGCGAAGCGCCTGTTGCACGAACTGCAGAACCGCCCGCAACGCAGCTGGCTGTGCGTGTGCGGCGAGCAGGTCGAAGGCGGTTTCGAGCAGTGCTGGCAGTGCGGCGAGATGATGCCGGCGGCCTAGCCGCCCGGGCGCATTACTTCCAGCGCAGCAGCTCGACGTCGATGCTGTGGGTGCCGTCGCCCAGCGTCAGCGTGCTTTCCTGGATCGTCGCCTGCAGCTGCATGCTGCGCTGCGCCAGCCTGGCGAGCGCCTGCGAGGCCTCGGTCGGCACGCGGTAGACCTTCAGGTTCTGCGGCCGCGTGAGCTTGCTCTCGATGCCGCGCCACCAGATCTCGGCCGCGTGGTTGAAGCAGTAGACGATCACCTCGTCCGCCTTGCCGCAGGCCTTGATGATGGGCTTGTCTTCCGGCTGGCCGACCTCGATCCAGATCTTGGTCTGGCCCGTGAAGTCGCGCAGCCACACGTCGGGCTCCTCGACGTTCGACAGGCCCGCGCCGAAGGCCAGCGTGCCGTCGCCGTTGCAGATGTCCTGCAGCTGGTGCGCGTTGAGCGCGAGCGCGACCAGCCGGATCATCATCCGCTCGTCGGTCTCGCTGGGGTGGCGTGCCAGGGTCAGCGCATGGTCGGCGTAGTAGCCGTGGTCGATGTCGGCCACCGCGAGGGTGGCCTTGAAGATGGTGGATTTGAGAGCCATGGGTGCGCGAGTGTATGCGCGCGCCCCTTCGGCCTCAGAACGCCAGCGACGCCTGCAGGTACACCGTGCGCGGCTGGCCCACGTACTTGCCGCCGTTGTTGTCGACCGAACGGTTGTAGTAGCGGCGGTCGAACAGGTTCTTCACGCCCACGGCCAGCTTCAAGTGGCTCAGCGACGGGCCGAAGTCGTAGGCGGCGCGCAGGTTCACCGTGCCGTAGCCCGGGATGTCGCCCAGCCGCCCGCTCGGGTCTTCCACGGTGATGTACCTGACGCCGTCGTCCGGCGAGCCCGGCGAACGCTGCTTGGATTGCGCGTAGAGGTCGGCGTTGAGCGTCCACGGCCCGCGCTCGTAGCGCGCGCCGAGCGTCGCGACATGGCGCGAGTAGAAGGGCAGGTCGCGCCCCGCGAACGCGCCGGCCTTCGAGGTGGCCTGCGTGTACGTGTAGGTGCCCGACACCGACAGCCCCTTGAGCGCGTCGCTCAGGCTGCCCAGGTCGTAGCGCAGCGCCGACTCCAGCCCGCGGTGGCGCGTGGCTCCCAGGTCGGTCCACTGGCCGACGTCGCCGGTGATGGAGCGCGCCAGCTGCAGCTCCTTGTCGAAGTTGATGTTGAACAGCGTCAGCTCGCCGCTCCACGATTCGCCCTTGTACTTGGTGCCGATCTCGTAGGTCTTGGCCTTCTCCGGGTGCAGGCTGGTGGTCGACTGCGCGAGCTGGGCGTACTGCTGCGGCCCGAACGACACGCCGGCATTGGCGAACAGCGACCAGCGCTCGCTCATGCGGTAGAGCACCGACAGCGTGGGCAGCACCTCGTTGGAATCGATCTTCGGGTAGATCGCGTTGGTGATGCGGTTGTTGGTCACCGTGAACACGTCGTTGTGCGAGCGGAAGGACTCGTAGCGCACGCCGGGCGTGACCGTCCAGTTGCCGAAGTCGATGCGGTCGTCGATGTAGAACGCGTGCGCGGTCGTGCCGCCCTTGCTGGTCTGGTACGCGGGCTGCGCGAGCGCGTAGGCGTCGAAGCCCGGCGCCGGCCGGTAGTAGCTGCTGCGCGTGGCCACTTCGGAGGCTTCTTCCTTCAGGTAGCGCGCGCCGATGCTGATCTCCTGCACCACGCTGCCCGAGTCGATCAGGCGCGAGTAGCGCGGCTCGAAGGCGTAGGTCTTGTAGTTGCGTGGCGCGGTGGTCAGGCGGCGGCGGTTGGCGTTGGCGCCCGTGCCTTCCTGCTCGAGGTAGCTGCTGCGGTACGAGTCCGTGTAGTAGGTCAGCATCTCGAACTTGTTCACGCCGTCGTTGTGCGTGTACTTGAGCGAGCCGTCGGTGCGGCGGCCCGTGAACTCGTCGTAGGGGCGGTCCGACTGGAACGGGTTGGCCGCGAACTGCGCCGTCGTCAGGCCGCCGGGCATGCGCCCCTTGCCTTCGAAGTGGTGCAGCGAGATCGCGATGTCGTCGGTCTTCGAGAGGCGGTAGGCACCCTTGAGCATCAGGTCGTCGATGCGGGTCTTGTCGTTGCTCTGGCGAAAGCCGTCCCCATGCGTACCCGAATAAAGCAGTGCCAGCCCCAAGCCGTTCTCGTTGGTGCCGCCGATGAACAGGCTGGGCGTGCTCTTGGTGCCGCCGCCGTGGCTGGCGCTCTCCACGCCCACGCCGACTTCACCCGCGAACTGCTTGGGGATCGAGCGCGTCACGAAGTTGATGATGCCGCCCACGTTCTGGGGGCCGTAGCGCACCGAGCCCGCGCCGCGCACCACGTCGACGGCTTCGAGGCTGCCCAGCGACACCGGTGCCAGCGACAGCTGCGGCTGGCCGTAGGGCGCGTAGGCCAGCGGCACGCCGTCCAGCAACACGGTCGAGCGCGGCGACAGCCGCGAGGTCAGGCCGCGCACGCCCACGTTGAGCGAGATGTCGCTGCCGCCAGTGCCGTTGCTCTCCTGCACCTGCACGCCGGGCACCTGACGCAGCACGTCGCGCACGCTGGCCGAGCCGCTTTCCTGGATCTGCTGGCGCTCGACGATGCTGCGCGCGCCGGCGTGCTCGAGCACCTTGGTCTCGGTGGGCGTGCCGAGCCAGTCGCCGGTGACGGTGATGGCCTCGAGCGACTTCGACGGCTCGGCGTCGGCCGCGAAGCTGTGCAGGCTCAGGGGCAGCAGGGCCAGGGCGATGGCGGTTTTTTTGTGCGGGAACAAGGGAGTCCTCCTCGATGTATTTGTGATGGATGAAGGGATGGGATGTGTGCGTCGTTCAGGGCGCCGCGCCGCGCGACAGTGCCTGGCTGCGCGCGGCCGCAGCCACGGCACGCCGGCGCCACCAGAGCCACACGCCGCTCAGGCCGAGACCGGCCAGCGCCAGGCCCAGCAGCGCGGTGACCGCCTGGTGCACCACGCCGCCGAGCACGCCGGTGTGCAGCGGATAGATCACGACCACCGCGCCGTTGCCGGTGTCCATGTCCTGCCAGCGGCGCACGCCGAGCAGCTCGCCCGTGACCGGATGCACCCACACCGAGCCGATGCCGTTCGGGTGCGGGTCGTCGGCGAGCCGGAAGCGCACGCGCAGCGGCCGGTCCGCGCGGCCGGGTACCTGCACGTAGCCGATGGGCTGGCCGGGGAACACGGCCTGCGCGCGGGCGACGAGCTCGTCGAGCGGCAGGCGAGGGCCGGTGGCGGTGCCCTTGGGCACGATCGGCGCCTTGGCGGGCACCTGCCCGAGCGCGGTCGAGATGAAGCCGCCCAGCGGTCGCCAGGCCATGTAGGCGCCGGTGAAGACCGACACCGCGATCAGCAGTCCGAGCACGGCGCCGCCGGTGCGGTGCAGGTCGAACAGCCCGCGCAGCAGGCCGCGGTCCAGCACGATGCGCAGCGAGGGCGGCCAGCGCGCCGGCCACCACAGCACCACGCCGGTGACCAGCAGGAACAGGTACGCCAGCGCGGCGATGGCGAGGATGCCCTTGCCCGTGTCTTCCAGCAGCAGGCTGCTGTGCAGCTCGAACAGCAGGTTGTAGGCGCCTTCGTGCGTGCCGCGGCGGCCCTGTTCGGCGCCGGTGGCGGGGTCGAGGTAGAGCGTGCCGTCCCACGGGCCGCGCACCAGCACCCAGAGCGTGTCGCCGGGCTGGCGCGGCGGGCGCAGCGTGAGGTTGGTGTCGGGGCCGAACTCGGCGAGCAGGCGCTGGCGCAGGGGCTCCAGCGGCGCGGGGGCCGCACTGCTGTTGCTGTGCGCGACGAAGAGCTCAGGATGCGCCGCGCGGTCGAGCGGCAGCGCTACGACCAGCACAGCGCCCAGGAGCGCCGTGAGGGCGAGCAGCGGCCCGAGCGTGAGGCCGATCCATCGGTGGAGCGTGAGCCAGAGGCGTCTCAGTGGGGCGCGCCGCATGAACAACGGGGACGTCGAGGTGTCCCGTCAGGGTTGTCGGCTGGCGTGCCCTGCACAGGGCACGTTGGCTGGGAGGTATCGATGGGCGAACGAGGCGCGCCGGCCGTGGGCGGCACGGGCCGGCGGATCGTCGCGGGGGAAGCCTAAATTCTACGGGCCAGCTCGGCCGCCTTGCCGGTGTAGCTGGCGGGCGTCATGGCCAGGAGGCGGGTCTTCTCTTCCTCGGGAATGGCCAACGAGCGGATCAGCCCGTGCAGCGCCTCGGCCGTCACGGTCTTGCCGCGCGTGACTTCCTTGAGCTGCTCGTAGGCGCCCTGCACGCCGAAGCGGCGCATCACGGTCTGGATCGGCTCGGCCAGCACTTCCCACGAGGCCTCGAGGTCGTCGGCCAGCGCTTCCTGGTTGATCTCGAGCTTGCCCAGGCCGGTGGCCAGGCTCGCGTAGGCCAGCGTGGCGTAGCCGAAGGCCACGCCGATGTTGCGCAGCACCGTGCTGTCGGTCAGGTCGCGCTGCCAGCGGCTGATGGGCAGCTTCTCGCTCAGGTGGCGCAGCACCGCGTTGGCCAGGCCCAGGTTGCCCTCGGCGTTCTCGAAGTCGATCGGGTTGACCTTGTGCGGCATGGTCGACGAGCCGATCTCGCCCTTCTTCAGGCGCTGCTTGAAGTAGCCCAGGCTCACGTAGCCCCAGATGTCGCGCGAGAAGTCGACCAGGATCGTGTTGACGCGCGCCACGGCGTCGAACAGCTCGGCCATGTAGTCGTGCGGCTCGATCTGGATGCTGTACGGCTGGAAGCTCAGGCCCAGGCCCAGCGGCGCGGGCGTCTCGACGACCTTGCGGCTGAAGGCTTCCCAGTCGAACTCGGGCCAGGCGGCCAGGTGGGCGTTGTAGTTGCCGACCGCGCCATTCATCTTGCCGAGCAGTTGCACGGCGGCGATTTGCGCGCGGGCCTTGGTCAGGCGCACCGCCACGTTGGCGATTTCCTTGCCCACGGTGGTCGGGCTGGCGGTCTGGCCGTGCGTGCGCGAGAGCATCGACACGTCGGCGAACTGGTGCGCCATCTCGCGCAGCTTGGCGATCAGGCCGTCGATGGCCGGCAGCACCACGGTGTCGCGCGCGGCCTGGATCTGCAGGGCGTGGCTGGTGTTGTTGATGTCTTCGCTGGTGCAGGCGAAGTGCACGAACTCGGCGGCGGCCAGCAGCTCGGGCCGGGCCTCGAACTTCGACTTGATCCAGTATTCGACGGCCTTCACGTCGTGGTTGGTGGTCTTCTCGATGTCCTTGATGGCCAGCGCGTCGGCCTCGGAAAAGTGCGACACCAGCCCCATCAGGTACTTGCGGGCGCCGCCCGTGAGGGGCTTGAACTCGGCAAAGCCGCAGTCGGACAGCGCGATGAACCAGGCCACCTCCACCTGCACGCGACGGTGCATATAGCCCTGTTCGCTCATCAGCGGGCGCAAGGCCGCGAGTTTGGCCGCATAGCGGCCGTCAAGGGGGGAGAGGGCGGAGACGGTGGAAAAGCTCATGCCCGAATTTTAGGCGGCCGCCGGGTGGCCGCGCCGCGGGGGAATTCGGGCGCCGTCTTTTTCCCTTCACCTAAAATGCCTGCGAACAAACGTTAACAAGCGATGGGGAGAGAGCCTTCATGAAACTGATCGGATCCGCCGCCAGCCCGTATGTGCGCAAGGTGCGCGTGGTGCTGGCCGAAAAGCGGCTCGACTACCAGTTCGTGATCGAAGACGTCTGGTCCGCAGACACCACGATCGCCCATTCGAACCCGCTGGGCAAGGTGCCGTGCCTGATCATGGAAGGCGGCGAGGCGATGTTCGACTCGCGCGTCATCGTCGAATACATCGACACCCTGTCGCCCGTGGGCAAGCTCATTCCGCAGCAAAGCCGCGAGCGCGCCGAGGTCAAGACCTGGGAAGCGCTGGCCGACGGCGTCATGGACGCCGGCGTGCTGTGGCGCCTCGAAGCCACCTGGACCGGCCGCGCCGACGCCGAGCGCAGCGCCGCCTGGATCGAGCGCCAGCGCGCCAAGGTCCAGGCCGGCGTGGCCGCCATGGCCAAGGGCCTGGGCGACAAGCCCTTCTGCAGCGGCATCCACCTGAGCCTGTCCGACATCGCGGTCGGCTGCGCGCTGGGCTGGCTGGGGCTGCGTTTTCCCGAGATCGACTGGCGCGGCGACCACGCCAACCTGGCCAAGTTGTACGACAAGCTCATGCTGCGGCCGAGCTTCATCGACACCCAGCCCTGAAATGACAAAGCGCCCCGTGGGGCGCTTTTTTCTTGGGGCCGTTCGGGCCACCGTATGCGGGAAGGCCGAGGGGGCGCTGCGTCATCGCGGGCCCCGCTTTCGGCGGGAAGACAAAAATGCTGCGAGGCGCCCCGACACGAAGGAGGGAGGGAGGGAGGAGGAGAAGAATCGCCTCGGGATTTCAACCGGACGGCAGGCGCCCGGAAGACCTCGCAACATGAAAACCTGTGGGCCTTGGCCGCCCACGCTCAAGTATGAGCGCGGCTCCGCCGCACGGTTCCCGTTCGAGTGGTAAACGTTTGTGACTCAAAGTTCACATTGCAGGGCCGGTCAGTCGCCGCTGGGGCCGAGCTGTTTCTCGATCACCTGGATGAAGCCGTTCTCGTCGGGCGCCGTCATGCTCGACCACGCCTGCACCACCTTGCCGTCGCGCCCGATCAGGTACTTGTAGAAGTTCCATTTCGGCGTCGTGCCCGAGGCCTGCGCTAGTTGCTTGAACAGCGGGTTGGCGTCGGTGCCGCGCACCGACGACTTGGCGAACATCGGGAATTTCACGCCGAAGGTGCTTTCGCAGAAGTCGGCGATTTCCTTGTTGGAGCCCGATTCCTGGGAGAAATCGTTCGACGGGAAGCCCAGCACCACCAGGCCGCGGGCGCGGTACTTCATGTCCAGCGCCTCCAGCCCCTTGTACTGCGGGGTGAAGCCGCAAAAACTGGCCGTGTTGACCACCAGGACCACTTTTCCGGAGTACTGGCACAGGTTCTGGGGCTTTTCATCCTGCAGCCGCGGGAAGCTGTGCTGCAGGATCGCCGGGCACCCGGTGGCGCCGCCCACCGCGGGCGCGGCAGGGGCTGCGGGGGCCGTCTGCGCACCCGCCGACAGGGCGGCGGACAGGCCCGCCACGAGGGAAAAGGCCGTGGCGCAACGTCGCAGCATCGACAATCGGGCGGGGGTTCGCATGACGGGCTCCTGGATCGAAAAGGGGGGTGTGCATCTATGGCGCGGGCGCGCGCGCAAGCACATCATCGCGCGTCTGTCACGGGCGCGCCAAACGGCCCGACTAAAATCGGCGGCCATTGAAAGACTTTGATGCTCTACCCGGAACTCTTCAGACAACTCGAATCCGTCCGCTGGGACATGGACAAGGACATCCCCTGGCAGTCGTTCGACGCTTCCTTGCTGACTGAAGAGCAGGCGCAGACCATCAAGATGAATGCCATCACCGAGTGGTCGGCGCTGCCGGCCACCGAGATGTTCCTGCGCGACAACCGCCACGATAGCGACTTTTCGGCGTTCATGTCGATCTGGTTCTTCGAAGAGCAGAAGCACTCGCTGGTGCTCATGGAGTACCTGAAGCGCTTCAGCCCGCAGCACGCACCCACCGAGCAGGAACTGCACGAGGTGCGCTTCGACTTCGACCCCGCGCCCCCGCTCGAAACCCTCATGCTGCACTTCTGCGGCGAGATCCGCCTGAACCACTGGTACCGCCGTGCCGCCCAGTGGCACACCGAGCCGGTCATCAAGCACATCTACACCACGCTGAGCCAGGACGAAGCCCGCCACGGCGGCGCCTACCTGCGCTACATGAAGCGCGCCATGGAAAAGTTCGGCGACGAAGCCCGCGCCGCCTTCACCAAGGTGGGCGTGCTCATGGCCAGCGCGCGCCGCACGGCCCAGGCGCTGCACCCGACCAACCTGCACGTGAACAAGGCGCTGTTCCCGAACGACACCATCCAGAGCCGCATGCCCGACCCCGACTGGCTCGAGCACTGGCTGGACAAGCAGATCAAGTTCGACGCCGGCTGGGAAACCAAGGTCGGCGAGCGCATCCTGCACAACCTGAGCCTGCTGATGAACCGCAGCTTCAAGACCGTGCAGGAGCTGAACCGCTACCGCAAGGAAGTCTCGGCCACGCTGGGCCCCAAGCCCGAATACCAGGGCGCCTGAGCCGCCCCAAGAGTTCGATGAAATCGCCCCGCATGCCGGGGCGATTTTTTTGGCCGCCGGCTGTCACAACGCGGCGACGTCAAACGTCTAATCGGGCATGGACGACCCGACCCTCACCTTCGACAGCCACCGCCGCCGCCTCCAGGGCATCGCCTACCGCATGCTCGGCTCCGTCGCCGAGGCCGAAGAGGTGGTGCAGGACGCCTGGCTGCGCTGGCACGAGGCCGACAAGGCCAGTTTCGACAGCGCCGAAGCCTGGCTCGTGACCGTCGTCACGCGCCTGTCGATCGACCGGCTGCGCAGCGCCAAGGTCCAGCGCGAGCACTACATCGGCCCGTGGATGCCCGAGCCCACGCTCACCGGGTCGCCCGACACGCCCGAAGAAACGCTCGAGCGCGTCGACAACATCTCCGTCGCCTTCCTGGCCGTGCTCGAGCGGCTGGCGCCCGAGGCGCGCGCCGCCTTCCTCATGCGTGAGGTGTTCGACGCCGACTACGACGAGATCGCCCAGACCCTCGGCAAGAGCGAGGCCGCCTGCCGCCAGCTGGTGCACCGCGCCAAGACCCAGGTGCAGGAGGCCCGCCCGCGTTTCCAGGTCTCGCGCGACACCCACCAGCGCCTGCTGCGCGCCTTTGCCGACGCCGCCGCGCGCGGCAGCATGCAGGACCTGAAGGCGCTGATGGCCGAAGACGTCGAACTCATCGGCGACGGCGGGGGCAAGGTGCAGACCTTCAGCAAGATCCTGCGCGGCAGCCAGCGGCTGGCGCAGCTGTACTTCTCGCTCTGGCGCCGCATGGGCGCCGGCGTGCACATGGAGCTGGTCGAGCTCAACGGCGAGCTTGGCATGCTGCGTTTTCTGGACGGCGAACTCGAATCGGCCCAGACCTTCGAGATCGAGGGCGAGCGCATCGTGCGCATCCGCGCCCAGCGCAACCCCGACAAGCTGGCGCGCATCGCCCAGCTGTTCGCGGCCAAACGGGGCGCCTGAAGAAAAAATTCGGGCAACCTGTCACAGGGCCGGTGGCTGGCGCGTCTTCAGGGTGTAGCAAGCAGATTTCGCTTTTCTTCCTTCAACCACCCTGGAGTACATCCCATGAGCCAAGCCCCCGCCCTCCGTCTCGCCTGGACCAAGTTCGCCCCCAAGTCCTTCCAGGCCATGATCGCCGTCAACGGCAGCTTCGAGTCGAGCACGCTCGGCAAGGTGCTGATCGACCTCGTGTTTGCCCGCGTCTCGCAGATCAACGGCTGCGCCTACTGCCTGGACATGCACGTGCGCGACCTGCGCGTGCAGGGCGAAGACTGGCAGCGCATCAACAGCCTGGCCACCTGGCGCGAAGTGAGTCTGTTCAACGAACGCGAGCGGGCCGCGCTGGACTGGGCCGAAACGCTCACGCGCCTGGCCGACCACCACGCCGATCGCGATGCCGAGTTCGAAGCCCTGAAGGCCGTGTTCAGCGACCAGGAAATCGTCGAGCTCTCTCTCGCCGTGGCGCAGATCAACGCCTGGAACCGCCTCGGCGTGGGCCTGCGTTCGCAGGTCGTGGCCAAGGCGATGCCCTGAGCCTCAGCGCCGCTCGACCACCATCGGCGCGATGCGCAGGTTGTCGCGCAACTGCGTGACGGCCTCGCCCGCGGCATTGCGTGACGGGAACGGCCCGGCCTGCAGGCGGTGCGTGCCGGCTTCGCTGAACACGCGCAACTGCGGTGCCAGCGTGGGCAGGCCGCGTGCGGCCTGGCTTCTCAGGGTCTCGGCGCCGTCGCGTTCGCGGAACGCGCCGAGCTGCACCCAGAAGCCGGCGGCAGCGGAAGAGGGCGTCGATGGCGCCGATGACGTGGCAGGTGCGGCGAGCGGGGCCAGCGGCGCAAGGTCGGTCACCACCATCGCCTCGCGCGGGCCGGCCGGGGCCTCGGGTTCCGACGGTGCCGCGGCCATCACCGGCGTCTGCGGCGCCACGGGCATCGTTGCCACGGGGGCTGCCGTGGCCGTCATCGCGACCGGCGCGACCCAGGCCGACGGCACGGCCACCGGCGCCGCCGCCACCCGGACGGGCGCAGGGGCGGGCGCAGGCGCCGCAGCATAGGCCGTGCCCGCATCGCGGCGCCAGGCGCCGGTGCGGATGTCGTCGTTGGTGATGCGCTCGATCTCCACCGGCGCCACGCCGCGCAGCAGGTCGAGCTTCAGCGCCGCCGTGTAGCTCAGGTCGATCACGCGGCCGTCCACGAAGGGGCCGCGGTCGTTCACGCGCACGATCACCTCGCGCCCGTTGGCCGGGTTGCGCACGCGCACATAGCTCGGCAGCGGCAGCGTCTTGTGCGCGGCCGTCATGGCGTACATGTCGTAGGGTTCGCCGCTGGCGGTGGAGGCCGCATGGAACTTGCGCCCGTACCACGAGGCGATGCCCGATTCGCGGAACGGCCGGTCGTCGGTGATCGGCTGGTAGCCGCGGCCCAGCACCGTGTAGGGCTTGCTGGTGCCGCCGCTGCTGCGGATGGGCTCGATGCGGGGTTCGGCATCGGGCACGCGGTCGAGGTCCGACGGGATGTTGCTGCCGGGGCCGTCGCGGCCACTGGCGACGCCGCCGCCACTGCTGCGCGGTCCGCTGGCGCAGCCGACCAGCACGAGCGCGGCGGCCAGGGCGCAGGCCGTCAGCGCGCGGGAAGCGAGGGCGCCGTCAGCCAAAGACCGCCTTCCACAGCGCCAGCATGGCGTCGCGCTCGGCGCTCAGGGCAGGCGGCGTGACCTGCGTGGGCTCTTCGTTCAGGCGCGCGGTGTGCTGCACGCGGCGCAGCTCGCGGTAAGCGGTGGCGGCGTCGCGTCCCACGCCTTCGGGCAGCAGGCCGGCTTGCTCGGCACGCAGCAGCAGCGCGATGTTGCCCAGGTTGGGAATCAGCTCGGGGTGCGCGCCCGAGGCCGACAGCACCAGGAACTGCACCGCGAACTCGGCATCGACCATGCCGCCGGGGCTGTGCTTCACATCGAAGCGGTCGGCCTTCACGGGACGCGCACCGCGCAGCTTGTTGCGCATGCCGATGATCTCGGCCTTCAGCGCCTCGCGGTCGCGCGGCGCCACCAGCACGGCTTCGCGCACCTGGTCGAAGCGCGCGCCCAGTTCGGCGCCGTGGTCGGCGCTGCCGAGCACGAAGCGCGCGCGCGTCATGGCCTGGTGCTCCCAGGTCCATGCGGTGTTGCTGCCGCGACCGAGCTGGTACTTTTCGTAGGCCTCGAAGCTGGTGGTGAGCAGGCCCGAGTTGCCGTTGGGGCGCAGCGCGGTGTCGATCTCGAACAGGTCGCCCTCGCGCGTCTTCACCGTGAGCCAGTTGATGAGCTTGCGCACGTAGGCCGCATAGACCTCGCCGGCGCGCTCGTCGTCATCGTCGTAGACGAACACGATGTCCAGGTCGCTGCCGTAGCCCAGCTCTTTGCCGCCCAGTTTCCCGTAGCCGATGATCGCGAACTGCGGCACCTCGCGGTGCCGGTTGCGCACGTGCGGCCAGCACCAGCGGGCGGTCACGCGCAGCGTGGTGTCTGCCAGCGCGCTCAGGTCGTCGGCCACCTGCTCGACGGTGATGCGGCCGTCCACGTCGCGCGCCAGCGTGCGGAACACCTCGGCGTGGTGGGCGTGGCGCAGCAGGTTCAAGAGGCGCTCTTCGTCGGCCTCGCCGGTGCGGGTGAGCGAGGTGTGGCGCGCTTCGAGTTCGCGCTCGAATTCCTCGGCGATGAAGCGGCCCGAGAGCATCTCGTCGCTCGCGAGTTCGTCGATCACGCCCGGATGCTGCATGAGGTAGCGCGCGGGCCATTTCGCGGCGCCCAGCAGGCGCAGCAGGCGCTCCTGCACGGCAGGCCGTTCGACCAGCAGCGCCAGGTAGCTCTCGCGGCGCATCAGCGGCTCGATCCAGTCGGCCCAGCGCATGGCGGCATCGACGTGGCGCGGCGTCTGTCCCGCGCCCTCGCCGTCGGGCTCCTTCAGCCACTGGCCGGTGCGTTGCACCAGCTGGCGCAGGCGGCCCCGGGTTTCCTCGCGCAGGGCGAGCACGCGCGGCGTTTCGCACCAGTCGCGGATGCGCTCGGCGAACACAGGCGGCAGGTCGTCGAGCAGGTCGACCAGGTCGGCGGGCGCGGCGGCCTTCTTGCCGTTGCACTTGCCGTTGCAGGGTTTCTCGCCGCCCAGCAGCTTGTCGAACTCCTGGGCCACGAATTCGCGGTGCGTGTCGAGCTGTTCGAGGAAGGGGCAGCAGTCGGCGTAGCCCATCGACTGCGCGATCCAGCGCAGGTCGTCGTCGTTGACCGGCAGCACGTGCGTCTGCTGGTCGTCCAGGTACTGGATGCGGTGCTCCACGCGGCGCAGGAACTCGTAGGCCGCGGCCAGCGTGTCGGCCGTGTCCTGCGGCATGAGGTTGGCGCGCGCCAGCCGCTGCAGCGCGTCGAGCGTGGGGCGCGTGCGCAGTTCGGGGAACTGGCCGCCGCGCACCACCTGCAGCAGCTGCACGGTGAATTCGATTTCGCGGATGCCGCCGCGCGACAGCTTCACGTCGTTGGCGCGCTCGGGGCGTCCGGCGCTGCGGCGCGCCGACTGCTCGCGGATCTGGCGGTGCAGGATGCGCAGCGAGTCGAACACGCTGTAGTCGAGGTAGCGGCGGAACACGAAGGGCAGCACCACGTTGCGCAGCGCCTGGGCCTGGCCGTCGAGCACCACGGCGCGCGGCGCGACCACGCGGCTCTTCATCCAGGCAAAGCGCTCCCATTCGCGGCCCTGCACCTGGAAATACTCTTCGAGTGCGTCGAGCGAGACCACGCTCGGCCCCGAGTTGCCGTTGGGCCGCAGCGCCAGGTCGACGCGGAACACGAAGCCGTGCTCGGTCACGTCGCCCACCAGCGCATAGATGCGCTTCACGGCCCGCGCGAAGTACTCCTGGTTCGACAGCTTGCCGCGCCCGTCGGCGTCGCCGGCCGTGTCGCCGTCGACGTCGTACAGGTAGATGAGGTCGATGTCGCTGGACACATTGAGCTCGCGCGCGCCGAGCTTGCCCATGCCGATCACCCACAGCTGCGAGCGCTGGCCTTCGGGGCCGAGCGGCGCGCCGTGCTGGGCGTCGAGTTCATGGCAGGCGTCCTGGCAGGCGATGTCCAGGGCCAGTTCGGCCAGCTCGGTCACGGCGGTGGTCACCACCGCGAGCGGGGCCTGCTGGTCGCAGTCGAGTGTGACCAGACGTTCCATCGTGAGCTGGCGCACGATGCGCAATGCATCGCCCACGGCCACGCCGCGTGCGCGCAGGGCGTCGTAGGCGACGGTCATCGATTCGCGCCGGGGCTCGCCGGGCGGCAGGAATTCGAGCTCGGCCGCATAGCGGCGGCGCAGCCGCTGGACGAATCGGGAACTGGAAGAAAACGCGGAAGGCGTCGGATTGGATGGCAACTGATTCACACTGGTGTGGGTTGGCGCGGAACCCGGCTCAAGGCTGGCGGTCATAATTCCCGACACAGCGCGATCCTCAATGAACGACACGGCGTCTTCCCCTTCACGTCTGCTCCAAATCACCGCTGTGACAGCGCGCTGGCTATTGGGTCTGCTCTTCGCTGCGTGGCTTCTGCTGGCACTGTCAGTCGTGGTCCTGCACGCGTGGATTGTGCCGCGAATCGGCGATTTTCGCGGTGCACTCGAGGCGCAGGCTAGCAAGGCCATCGGTGTCCCGGTGCGCATCGGCGCCATCACCGCCCGTTCCGAAGGGCTATTTCCGGCCTTCGAATTGCGCGACGTGGTGCTGCAGGACGCAGACCAGCGCGAGGCCCTTCGCCTCGTGCGGGTGGTGGCGAGCGTGTCGCCGCGGTCGCTGTGGCGCCTGAACTTCGAGCAGCTCTATATCGAGGGTCCGCAACTCGACGTGCGCCGCGACACTCAGGGAAAACTCCATGTGGCTGGATTGCACATGGAGACCGACACGACCGGAGAAACCCGCGCCGCCGACTGGTTTTTCGCGCAGCGCGAGTTCGTCATCGAAGGCGGCACCGTGCGCTGGACCGACGAGCAGCGCCGCGCCGAACCGCTGCTGCTGACCGACGTGCGCTTCGTGTCCCGCAACGGCGCGCGCCGCCACGGCCTGCGGCTGGACGCCACGCCGCCGGCCGGCTGGGGCGAGCGTTTCACGCTGCGCGGCCAGTTCCGCCAGCCGCTGCTGTCGATCCGCAGCGGCCACTGGCAGACGTGGGACGGCCAGCTCTATGCCGACCTGCCCTACATCGACGTCACGCGCCTGGGCCAGTACGTTTCGCTCGACGCGCGCATCCGCGAAGGCAACGGCGCGCTGCGCCTGTGGGCCGACGTGGACGACGGGCGCATCGTCGGCGGCGCGGCCGACCTGGGCCTGAACCGCATCGACGCCTCGCTCGGCAAGGGGCTGCAGCCGCTGGTGCTGCGCGCCGTCACCGGCCGGCTGGCGGGACAGATGAACGCGGACACCTTCGAGTTCTCGACCACCGCCTTGCAGTTCGACACCGTCGACGGCCTGCGCTGGCCGGGCGGCAACCTGTGGCTGCAGCACACGCCGGCCAAGGGCCGCACGCCCGAGCACGGCGCGCTGAAGGCCGACCGGCTTGATCTTGCGGCGCTGGCGCTCATCGCCGACCGGCTGCCGCTGGGCGAGGCCACGCACCGCGTGCTGGGCGCCTACGCGCCGCGCGGGCTGGTCGAGCGCATCGACATGAACTGGCAGGGCGCGCCCGACGCGATCGCGCGCTACCAGGCCAAGGGCCGGGTCAGCGGCCTGCGCGTGGCCTCGCAGCCGGCGCCTGCCGCCACCGCCCAAAGCACCCCGGCACCGGCCGGCGCCCCCGCCGCGCCGCCGCGCGTGCACCCCGGCACCCCAGGCCTGAGCGGCGCCACGCTCGACTTCGACGCCAGCCACACCGGCGGCACCGCCACGCTGGCCATGGCCAAGGGCACGCTCGAGTTCCCCGGCGTGTTCGAAGACCCGGTGATCCCCATCGACCGGCTCTCGACCCAGCTGCAGTGGAAGCTCGACAACGGCGCCATGCAGGTGCAGGTGTCGAAGCTGCGCTTCGCCAACGCCGACGCCGAGGGCGAGGCCGAGGCCCACTGGCGCACCAGCGACCCGGCCACCTCGAGCAGCCGCGCGCAGCACCCCGGCGTGCTCGACCTGCAGGGCAAGCTCACGCGCGCCGACGGCACCCGCGTGTTCCGCTACCTGCCGCTCGACATTCCGCAGCACACGCGCGACTACGTGCGCGAGTCGGTCGTCAAGGGCACCGCCAGCACGGTCGATTTCCGCGTGCGCGGCGACCTGCACGACATGCCCTTCATGGACCCGAAGCAGGGCGAGTTCCGCATCGCGGCCAAGGTGTCGGACGTGCACTACGCCTACGTGCCGCCCTCGCTCGCGGCCGCCACCGCCGCGCCCGCGACCCCGGCGTCGCGCACCGGCCCGCCCGCCGCGCCGCCGCCCGTGTGGCCGGCGCTCACCGGCGTGTCGGGCGAGCTGGTCTTTGAGCGCGCAGGCATGCTGGTGCGCAATGCGCGCGGGCGCATTGCCGGGGCGCCCGGCGTCGAGGTCACGAAGGCCGAGGCGCAGATCGCCGACATGTCGCACCACGCCGCGCTGCTGCGCGTCGACGCGCAGGCCAAGGGCCCGCTGGGCGAGGTGCTGCGCGCCGGCGCGCCGCTGGCCGGCGAGGCCGGGCCCTTCCTGCAGCGCGCGCGCGCCACGGGCTCGGCCGACTACAAGCTGCGCCTCGACCTGCCGCTGGAAAACGTCGACAACACCAAGGTGCAGGCCACCGTGACGCTGGCCGACAACGAGCTGCAGGTGGTGCCCGAGGCGCCGCCGTTCACGCAGGCGCGCGGCACGCTCAACTTCACCGACACCGGCTTCTCGCTGGCCGGCGTGCAGGCCCGCTTGCTGGGCGGCGAGGTGCGCGTCGAAGGCAAGGGCCGCTTCAGCGGGCCGCAGCGCGAACTTGCGCTGAAGGCGCAGGGCACGGCCAGCGCCGAAGGCCTGCGCGGCGCGCGCGAGGTCGACTGGCTCGCGCGCCTGGCCAAGCACGCCACCGGCAGCACGCCCTACGCCGCCACCTTCTCGATGCGCGACGACACGCCCGAGTTCTCGCTCACCAGCAGCCTGCAGGGGCTGGCGCTGCAGCTGCCCACGCCGCTGGTCAAGACGGCCGAAGAGCTGATGCCGCTGCGCATCGAGAAGAAGGTGCTGGCGCGCGACGCCCGCCGCGCCACGCAGGACCAGCTGACGCTCGAGCTCGGCCGCGTCGGCTCGGTGCAGTACGTGCGCGAGCTGTCGGCCAACGGCCAGGCGCACGTGCTGCGCGGCGGCATCGGCATCGGGCTGGCGCCCGGCGAGACGGCGCTGCCGCCCGACCGCGGCGTGTTCGCCAACGTCAACGTCGCCAAGCTCGACATGGGCGCCTGGCAGACGCTGGTGGGCACCGCCGCGGTGGTCGGCGGCGGCGAGCGCGCCGACGATCCCGACCTGGCCTACCTGCCCACGCGCATCGCGGTGCGCGCGCAGCAGCTGGGCATCGCGGGGCGCACCCTGCACAACGTGGTGCTCGGCGGCACGCGCGAAGGCGCGCTGTGGCGCGCCAACGTCGACGCCTCCGAGCTGAGCGGCTACGCCGAGTACAGCCACAGCCAGGCCGGCCGGCTCTATGCGCGGCTCGCGCGCCTGAAGATCGCACCGGCCGAGGCCACGCAGGTCGAGACCCTGCTCGACGAGCAACCCGGCACCCTGCCGGCGCTGGACATCGTGGTCGACGACTTCGAGCTGCTCGGCAAGCGCCTGGGCCGCGCCGAGATCGACGCCGTCAACCGCGGCGGGCGCGAGTGGCTGCTCAACAAGCTCGCCTTCAGCGTGCCCGAGGCCACCTTCACCGCCAAGGGCACCTGGGCCGCGCCGGCGGGCGGCGGCGCAAGCGCCGGCCAGCGCCGCACCACGGCCATGAACTTCAAGCTCGACATCGCCGACGCCGGCGACCTGCTCACGCGCTTCGGCATGCCCGGCGTGCTGCGCCGCGGCAAGGGGCGGCTCGAGGGCGAGGTGAACTGGCGCGGCTCGCCGTTCTCGCTCGACTACCCCAGCCTGGGCGGTCAGCTGCAGGTCGACGTGGAGCAGGGCCAGTTCCTCAAGGCCGACCCGGGCCTGGCCAAGCTGCTGGGCGTGCTGAGCCTGCAGGCGCTGCCGCGCCGGCTCACGCTCGATTTCCGCGACGTGTTCAGCCAGGGCTTCGCCTTCGACTTCATCCGCGGCGACGCGAAGATCAACAAGGGCATCGCCAGCACCAACAACCTGCAGATGAAGGGCGTGAACGCCGCCGCGCTCATGGACGGCTCGGCCGACATCGTGCGCGAGACGCAGAACCTGCGCGTGGTGGTGGTGCCCGAGATCAACGCCGGCACGGCCGCGCTGGTGGCCACCGCCATCAACCCGGCCATCGGCCTGGGCACCTTCCTCGCGCAGTGGGTGCTGAGCAAGCCGCTCGCGGCGGCCGCCACGCAGGAGTTCCACGTCGAAGGCACCTGGGCCGACCCCAAGATCGCCAAGGTGCCGCGCTCGCTGCAGCTGCTGCCCGGCCTGCCGGGCGCATCGACATCCACGGGCGCCAGCGAAGGCAAGAAAACGGAGACCACGCAATGAAAGTCGCAGCCATCCAGATGGTGTCCGCCATCGCCCGCGAAGCCAACCTCGTGCGCGCCCACGCGCTGCTCGGGCAGGCGGCGCGCGACGGCGCCGAGCTCGCGGTGCTGCCCGAGTATTTCTGCATGATGGGCGCGCGCGACACCGACAAGCTAGGCCTGCGCGAAACCGCGGGCGCCGGCACGGTGCAGGGCTTCCTGGCCGACGCGGCGCGCGAGTTCGGCCTGTGGATCGTGGGCGGCACGCTGCCCATCGAGAGCGACGACGCCGACCACGTCTTCAACAGCTCGCTGGCCTTCTCGCCCGAAGGAAAGTGCGTGGCGCGCTACGACAAGATCCACCTGTTCTTCTTCGACAACGGCACCGAGCGCTACGACGAACGCCGCGTGATCGCACCGGGTGCCGAGCCCGTGGTGTTCGAGCTGCCCTCGCGCGACGGCCACGCCTGGCGCATCGGCATGAGCGTCTGCTACGACCTGCGCTTTCCCGAGCTGTACCGCGCGCTGGCAGGGCAGGGCGCCGACCTGCTGCTGGTGCCCAGCGCCTTCACGCGCACGACCGGCGCCGCGCACTGGGAGGTGCTGCTGCGCGCGCGCGCCATCGAGAACCTGGCCTGGGTGGTCGCGCCCGCGCAGGGCGGCACGCACGAGAACGGCCGCCAGACCTGGGGCCAGTCGCTGGTCATCGACCCCTGGGGCACGGTGGTGGCGCAGCAGGCCGCCGAAGAGGGCGTGGTGCTGTTCGACCTCGACGCCCGGCAGGTCGAGCGCACGCGCGCCCAGCTGCCCGCGCTGTCGCACCGCGTGCTCGCCTGACGATGGCCGACGAGGCGCTCGACGTTCCTGCACCGCCGCCGCCGCAACAGCAGCCGCAGCGCCGGGGATGGGGCGTCGCCTTCGCGCGCCTGCGCTCGCTGTGGAAGCGCTGGTTTCTGTGGCTGCTGCTGGCGGTGCTGGTGTCGGCGCTGCTGGTCACCGTCGTGTGGCTGGCCGGTCGGCACGAGGTCGAGCAGGTGCAGGCCGCGCTGGAGCGCGACACCGCCGACGCCGTCGTCGACCTGCGCAGCGGCCTGCAGCGCAATGCCCAGAGCCTGCGCGCCACGCTCGCGCCGGGCATGGAGCGCACGCACTGGGCCGACCGCGCGGCGGCGCAGCTGCGCGAGCACCGCGAATGGCTGCGGCTCGAATGGCGCGACGCGCAGCTGCAACCCATCGAGGCCGTGAACACGCCCTACCGCACGCGCATCCTCGAGGAGAGCAACCGCGGCCCCGCGCAGTCCGACGTGGCGCAGGCCTGCGCCACCGCGCGCAAGGCCGGTGCGCCCGCCTACTCGCCCAGCCACTACGTGCCCGTGGCCGGCGGCGGCGGCGTCGAGGTGATGGAGCTGTGCCTGCCGATGGACGCCGGCGACTACCTGGTGGCCAGCTATTCGCTGCGCGACACGCTGGTCGAGCTGGTCGGCCCCACGCTCACGCGCGGCCAGGAGGTCGCCTTCACCGAGGCCGACGGCACGCGGCTGGTGGCGCTGGGCACCTCGCGGCGCATCGGCACGCGCGTGTTCACCTCGCAGCAGCGCATCGACCTGCCGGGCGCCTCGCTCATGCTGCGCGTGGACGGCTGGCGCGCCGCGCCCGACCTGTTCCCGAACATGCTCACGGCGCTGGTCACGGCGATCTCGATCGCGCTCGTGTCGGTGCTCGTGCTGCTGGCGCGCGACACCCGCCGCCGCCTGCGCGCCGAGCGCGACCTGGCCGACGCGCTGGCCTTTCGCAAGGCGATGGAAGACTCGGTCATCACCGGCTTGCGCGCGCGCGACCTGCAGGGGCGCATCACCTACGTCAACCCGGCCTTCTGCGAAATGGTCGGCTTCACGCCCGAAGAGCTCATGGCCGACAGCGTCGAGGCGCCCTACTGGCCGACCGAGCTGGCGCACGAATACCACCTGCGCCAGACGCGCCGCTTCGCGGGCGGCCTGCCGCCGCGCGAGGGCTTCGAGTCGGTCTTCATGCGCAAGGACGGCACGCGCTTTCCGGTGCTCATCTTCGAGGCGCCGCTGATCAACGCGCACAAGGTGCAGACCGGCTGGATGAGCGCCTTCATCGACGTGAGCGAGCAGCGCCGCGTCGAGGAACTCTCGCGCGCCAGCCAGGAGCGCCTGCAGGCCAGCGCGCGGCTGGCCACCGTGGGCGAGATGGCCTCGCTGCTGAGCCACGAGCTCACCCAGCCGCTGGCCGCCATCGCCAGCTATGCCACCGGCTCGCTCAACCTGATCGGGCCCGAGGCGCGCGGCGAGCAGGCCGAGGTGGCCATGGCCGTGAAGCGCATCGCCGAGCAGGCCGACCGCGCGGGCCAGGTGATCCGCAGCGTGCACGACTTCGTGCGCCGGCGCGACCGCATGCGCGAGGCCGTGGCGCCGCAGGCGCTGATCGACGCCGTGCTGCCGCTGGTGCGGCTGCAGGCGCGCAAGCTCGACGTGACGATCGAGATCGTGTGCGAAGAGCGCCTGCCCGCCGTGGTGTGCGACCGCACGCTGGTCGAGCAGGTGCTGCTGAACCTGGCGCGCAACGCCATGCAGGCCATGGACGGCGCCGACCACGCGCCCGGCAGCCGCGTGCTGCGCCTGCGCGTGGCGCGCGCGCTGCCGGTGGGCGCCACCGTGCCGGCCGACGGCCGGCGCTGGCTCGAGTTCTCCGTGGCCGACCTGGGCTGCGGCATCAGCGAGGAGGTGGCGGCGCGCCTGTTCACGCCCTTCTTCACCACGCGCCCCGACGGCATGGGCCTGGGCCTGAGCCTGTGCCGCACCGTGGTGGAGCAGCACGGCGGCGCGCTGATGTTCGAGCCCAACCGCCCCCGGGGCACCGTCTTCAGGTTTACGCTCCCGGCTGCGGGATAGCCGCCTTTTTCTCCTTCTTCGTTTTCTCTGTTCCGCTGGACCTCATGGCATGCAACCGCTGATCGATGGCTTGATCTTTATCGTGGACGACGACGCCAGCGTGCGCGAGGCGCTGGCCTGGCTGCTGCGCTCGCGCCGCCTGGCCAGCGAGCACTTCGGCAGCGCCGAGGCCTTCGAGCAGTACCTGGACGAGGCACCGCTGCCCGACCAGCCGCGCTGCCTGCTGCTGGACGTGCGCATGCCCGGCATGAGCGGGCTGGTGCTGTTCGACCGGCTGGCCGAACGCGGCCTGCTGGCCGAGATGCCGGTGATCTTCCTGACCGGCCATGCCGACGTGCCCACCGCCGTCGAGGCGGTCAAGCGCGGGGCCTTCGACTTCTGCGAGAAGCCGTTCTCGGACAACGCGCTGGTCGACCGCATCGAGCAGGCGCTGGGCATGTCGCAGCGCGCGCTCGAGGTGCAGCGCGTGCGCCGCGGCCTGGCCGACCGCATCGCCGAGCTGACCGACCGCGAGCGCGACGTGATGCGCCTCGTGGTCGAGGGCCTGCCGAACAAGCTCATCGCCGACCAGCTCGCGATCAGCGTGCGCACGGTGGAGGTCCACCGGGCGCGCGTGTTCGAGAAGATGGAAGTGAAGTCGGCGGTGGAACTCGCCAACCGCCTGCGCGACCTCTAGCCCGCACCGCAGGTCGGGCCTCAGCTGTGCACGTGCTGCGCCGCGCCGTCGCGCGTGGCCATCTCCAGCATGCTGCGGCCGTCGACGATGCCGACGACGTTGCCGTCCTCGCCCAGCCCGGCAATCGCGCCCTCGAACACGCAGAACAGCACGCAGCCGCCGTCGGAGCGCGGCTGGTGGATGTCGCCGGCGGGCTCGTGCATGTAGTCGCCCGGGCGGCCGATGTCGTTGCGCTCGTAGTAGATGTCGCCTTCGAGCACGATCACCTCGATGGCGCCCAGGTGGTGGTGCACCGGCGCCTCGGTGCCGGGATCGACCTTCAGCAGGCAGGTGAAACCGCCGCTGCGCCGGTTGATGCTCAGCAGCTTGTAGGCCACGCCGGGCATGACCCACGGCTTCCATGGATAGCTTTCGAGCTTCTGGAAATGCGGGTACGGCAGCGTGATGCGCGCGTGGGCGGCGCTGGCGGGCGGCGTGGCTTTCAGGGCGGTCAGGGTCATGGTGTCTCCGTGGGTGACGCGGCCGGATCGGCCTGCCAAGCCAGTCTAGGAGCGGCTTCCCACGCCATGGCCTGTTGGCCCGAACGAAGCACGGGATGTCGAAAGTGGCGCGCTTTTGCGCAAGTTGCGGTGCTGTTCAGCGCATGCGGCGGTAGGCACTCGGCGCCACGCCGAGGAACGCACGGAAGCGCGTCGAGAAGTAGGCGGGGCTGCCAAAGCCCATGCGTTGGGCCACGGCCTCGATGGGCAGGTCGCTGGTGCGCAGCAGTTCGGCGGCGCCTTCCAGGCGGCGGCGCAGCAGGTACTGGTAGGGCGCCATGCCGCTGGCCGCCTTGAAGCTGCGGATGAAGTGGTCCTGCGACAGGTGCACCAACGCTGCCAGGTCGGCCAGGCCCAGCGGCGTGGCCAGGTGCGCGTCGATGTGCTCGGTCACCCGGCGCAGCTGCCGCGGCGTCAGGACCGGCTGCCGCCGCGCGCCCTCCGCGCGCGGCAGCGCACCGCGCCCCGGTGCGCAGTGGCGCCGCACGAGGTGATGCGCCAGCAGGTGCTGGCTCTGCGAGAGCAGCAGCGAATCGGGGCTCGCGGGCACGTTGCCGTACAGCTCCACCTCGCTCACCAGCATCTGGAAGAAGCCTTGCAGCCAGGGGTCGCGGATCGCGAAGAAGGGATCGATCTCCGCCGCCGGCCCGAGGTCTTCCTCGGCGGCGACACGCGCGATCAGCGCCTGCCCGATGTACAGGTGCACCACGCCGCAGCGCCCGCCGATCTCCCATTCGGTGCCGTCGCAGGGGATGAAGCTCACGCTGCCCAGCCGCGAGCGCGAGGCGACGAGCTTGCCGCGCTCGTACTTGCGCACCGCCGTGCTGCCGTTCTCGTGCAGCACCAGCACGTGATGCGCCGCGCCGTGGAAGGGCAGCCAGCACGCGTCCTGCTGCCAGCGGGCGGCGAACAGCTGGTCGCCGCCGGTCACGAGGTACTGGGGTTGCGCACCGGTGCCCGCGGCGATGATGTCCGGGGCGAAACGGGATGCGATGTGGGATGCGACGCTCGATGGGGCCGGCGCGATGGCGTTCATCGGAGTTTCCTCTCGTGTCCGCCCGGCACGCGGTGCGCGCGCCGCGTGCAGGCCGCGCGATGTTAGGGCCGGCGGCGCCGTGCCCTCATGCGGGATTTCCTCACGGTGCCGCGCGGGGTGCGCGCAGCACCGGTGCTCAGATCTTCTCGGCGACGAAGATTTCGACGCGGCGGTTCTGCGCGCGGCCGGCGGCCGTGCCGTTGTCCGCCAGCGGCTCGCGCGAGCCGCGGCCGTCGGTGGTGATCACGGTGGTCGACACGCCACGGCCCACCAGGTGGTTGCGCACGCTGTCGGCGCGGCTCACCGAGAGGCGTTCGTTGCCTTCCTCGCTGCCCGTGCTGTCGGTGTGGCCGACCACGCGCAGGCTGGCGGTGGTGGCGCTCTTCAGGCCTTCGGCGACCTTGTCCAGCACCTGCGCGAGGTTGCGCTTGACGTTGGCGCGGCCGGTGTCGAACGAGAGTTCATTCGGAATCACGACGTGAAGCTGGTTGTCGGCGGTCTGCGAGATCACCACGCCCGTGCCCTTGGTGGAGCTTTCGAGCTCGGCCTTCAGCGCGTCCAGGCGGGCGGTCCAGCTGTTGGCCGGTGCGGCCTGCTGTGCGGCCGGTGCTTCGGCCGGCGGGGTCGACGATGCGCACCCCGCGATGAACAACACAGCGGCCAGGGCCGCGCTAGACACAACAAACTTCCTCATGAATTTTCCCTCTGCTTGGACCAATGAAAACTGAAGCGGGAACCGGCCGTTCGATAGGGCGGCCGGTTTCCCGGTGGGGCGGCGATCAGCCGCGCTGTGCGCGCTCGCCCACGTAGATCTCGACGCGGCGGTTCTGTGCCCGGCCGGCGTCGCTGTTGTTGTCGGCCACCGGCTCATGCGAGCCACGGCCTTCGATGCGGAATGCCGCGGCGCTCACGCCGCGTGCCACCAGGTAGTCGCGCGTGCTGGCAGCGCGGTCCACCGACAGCGGGTTGTTGATGGCGTCGGAGCCGGTGCTGTCGGTGTGACCAATGATGCGCACCTCGGCGTTCGGGTTGTTGCGCAGGCCGTTGGCGAACTGGTCGAGCACGGGCGCGAAGTTCGACTTGATGTTGGAGCGGCCCACGTCGAACGACACGTCGCTCGGAATGGCGAGCTTGAGCTCGTTGTTGGCCGTCTGCGTCACGGCCACGCCGGTGCCCTGCGTGGCGGCTTCCATCTGGCGCTTCTGGTTTTCCATGCGCTGCGACCACAGGTAGCCGCCGAGTGCGCCGGCTGCCGCGCCGACCACCGCGCCCGTGCCGATGGCACCGCGGTTGCCGCCGGTGGCCGAGCCGATGGCGGCGCCGCCGAGTGCGCCGATGCCGGCACCGATGCCGGTGTTGCGCTGGGTGTCGGTCATTCCGCCGGCACAGCCGGACAGGACGAGGGCAGCTGCGGTGGTTGCAAGAACGAACTTTTTCATGGCGATCCCTTTCAAGGTTGAATCAAGCGGGCCACAGCTTAGCCCCCGGCGGGTATGCGATGGTACGTGCTCAAAGCCCTACGGAAAATAAGAAAACTTTCGCCATCGCCCGTGAATGCTGCGATGATTGCTACTAAAGTTGTAGCAATGGGGTGCTTGTCCGACAGTGGGCCGCGCCGTGTGGCTACACGAGCAATTCACACTTTGGGCGGCGAATCCTTGTCCTCACGCTCGGCGTCGGGGTCGTCATGCAATTCACCCTTGTTACGCCCGGAAAACATGGTCCACCAGATGATCAAGATCAGGACGAGTCCCGCGGCGAGGGCTTCAAGCAGAATCAAACCCATGAGAAATGGACTCCAGTGGCTGGTCGGGCTTGCGATCGTAGCAACGCTTGCCGGCTGTTCCCTCGGCCCCCGCGCCCCCGACACCCCCACCCGACCCACCGTCACCCCGCCGCGCGACCTCGGTCCGCTGACCGGATCGCTCGCGCATCCGAAAAGCCGCTGGGTGCCCGTGGGCTGGTCCGAGCTGCCGGGCTTCAGCGAAGACCCGCTGCATGAAGCGTGGATCGCGCTGCTGGCCAACTGCGCACGCCCCAACGCCGCCTTCGCGCCGCTGTGCCGCGAGGTGCGCCAGCTCGCTATCGCCACGCCCGAGGAGCAGCGCCGCTGGATGACCGACCGGCTGCAGCCCTACCGCGTCGAATCGCTCGCGGGCCAGAGCGAAGGCAAGCTCACCAGCTACTACGAGCCCGTGTACGAAGCCTCGCGCGTGCCCTCGGCCGGCTTCAGCGTGCCGCTGTACCAGGCGCCCGACGGCCTCGTGCCCAAGCGCCCCTGGTTCACGCGCCAGGAGATCGAGACCCTGCCCGAGGCCCAGGCCGCGCTGCGCGGTCGCGAGATCGCCTGGATGGCCGATCCCATCGACGCGCTGATGCTGCACATCCAAGGCTCGGGCCGCTTGCGCATCACCGAGGCCAACGGCTACCAGCACACCGTGCGCGTGGCCTACGCGGCCACCAACGAGCAGCCGTACCGCAGCGTGCAGCAGTGGCTCATGAGCCAGGGCGTGGCCAAGGTCGGCAAGTGGCCCGACGACACCAAGGCCTGGGTGGCGCAGAACCCGCAGCGCGTGTCGCAGCTGCTGTGGAGCAACCCGCGCTACGTGTTCTTCCGCGAAGAGACCATGAGCGAGCTCGACGCCGCCTTCGGCCCGCGCGGCGCGCAAGGCGTGCCGCTGACGGCGGGGCGCTCCATCGCGGTCGACCGCGAGAGCATTCCCTACGGCACGCCGGTGTGGCTCGCCTCGAACGGTCCGACCGCGCAGCTGCAGAAGCTGGTGGTGGCGCAGGACACCGGCAGCGCCATCCTGGGCGCCGTGCGCGCCGACTACTTCGCGGGCACCGGCGCAGAGGCCGGCCGGCTGGCGGCGAGCGTGAACCAGCCGCTGCGGTTGTGGGCGTTGTGGCCGAGGCAACTGCCGGCGCCCTGAGGGGCGCAGCGTTCGCGCTGCCATGTGTGGCGCGGGCGTGAAGGTTTTTTGACGAAATCTCGCCGTACCCCAACCAACGGCCGAGCGTTTCACAGGCATGTCATGCGAAGTGCCTAACTTCGCGGGCTGGTTTCAATCCCAACCCACGAAAGATATTGCGCATGACCGCAAACACCCGCACGGACGCCCACGGCGTCGATCTCGACGATGTCGGCACCAACGATTCCCCGAACCCGTCCTTCACCGACCTGGTCGCGTCGCGCCTGAGCCGCCGCCATCTGTTCGGCCTGGGCGTCGGTACCGCCGGCACCGCACTGCTGCAGGCCTGCGGTGGCGGCAGCGGTGGTGGCGGCGCAGCCTTCCCCATCATTCCGCCTGCACCGGCTCCCGCACCGGCCCCCGCCCCGTCGCCCACGCCGCTGAAGCTGGGCTTCAACCCCGTGGCCAAGAGCCTCGACGACGTCGTGACCGTGCCCGCCGGCTACACCGCCAGCGTGCTCTACCGCCTGGGCGACCCGATCGCCGCCGGCGTGGCCGCGTACAAGAACGACGGCACGGATGATCCGGCGACCTATGACCGCCGCGCCGGCGACCACCACGACGGCATGACCTTCTTCGGCGTCAACGCCACGAACAAGTGGGACCCGGCCAACGCCACGCGCGGCCTGCTGGTGATGAACCATGAAGCCATCACGCCCTTGTTCCTGCACCCGACCGGCCAGACCGTCGTGGGCGGTGTGCGCACCGTCGCCGATGAAGTGAAGCGCGAGTTCTACCTGCACGGCGTGAGCGTGGTCGAGGTCAACAAGACCGGCAGCAGCTGGAGCTACAAGCAGGATTCGAGCTTCAACCGCCGCGTCCACACGCTCACCGACATGCAGTTCTCGGGCCCGGCCGCCAAGACCGACTACCTGAAGACCAAGTACTCGACCGACGGCAGCAAGACCCGCGGCACGCTCAACAACTGCGCCAACGGCACCACGCCGTGGGGCACGTACCTCACCTGCGAAGAGAACTGGGCCGGCTACTTCCGCCGCATCAAGGGAACCGACGACAGCAAGCGCTCGGCGAAGGAACTCGCGAGCTTCAGCCGCTACGGCGTGGCCAGCACCGGCCGCGAACTCTGGGCCACCGTCACGCCCGACACCGCCGACGGCCAGTACGGCCGCTGGAACACCGAAGTCCTCGGCGCCTCGGCCACCGACGACTACCGCAACGGCCACAACACCTACGGCTGGGTGGTCGAGATCGATCCGTTCAACCCCACCAGCACGCCGAAGAAGCGCACCGCACTCGGCCGCTTCGGCCACGAAGGCGCCTGCCTCGGCCCGGTCGTGGTCGGCAAGCCGCTGGTCTGGTACATGGGCGACGACTCGCGCAACGAGTACATCTACAAGTTCGTCTCCACGAAGAACTGGGACGCGGCCGACATCGGCGGCGGCATGGCCGCGGGCGACAAGTACATGGACGACGGCCGCCTCTATGTGGCCCGTTTCGACGAAGACGGCACGGGCGTGTGGCTCGAGCTCAAGCTCGGCGTGAACAACATCACCTCGAACTACGACAAGTACGCCTTCGCCGATGCGGCGGACGTCGTGACCAACGCCCGCCTGGCCGCCGACGCCGCCGGCGCGACCAAGATGGACCGCCCCGAGTGGACCGCCGTCAACCCGAAGACCGGCGACGTCTACGTGACGCTGACCAACACCAACGCCGCCTCTCGCCCGATCGGCAAGACCAGCGCCTCCAACCCGCGCTACTACGACGACAGGACGACCGCCAACGCACCGCAGCTGGGCAATCCGAACGGCCACATCGTGCGCTTCGCGGACGAGAACGCCGACCCGACCTCGCTGCGCTTCAAGTGGGACGTGTATCTCTTCGCCGCGCGCTCGACGGCGTCGGCCGACGTCAACCTCTCGCAGCTCACCGCAGACAACGACCTGTCCAGCCCTGACGGCATGTGGTTCAGCCACGCCGCCCCCGGCCTGCTCTGGCTGCAGACCGACGACGGCGCCTACACCGACGTCACCAACTGCATGCTGCTGGCCGCACTGCCCGGCAAGGTGGGCGACGGCGGTGCGAAGGTGATCACCAACGTCGATGCCGCGACCAGCACCACGCGCACGCAGAACACCTTCGTGGGCAAGGCTCCCGGCACGGAAGGCCTGCGCCGCTTCCTGGTCGGCCCGAAGGACTGCGAACTCACCGGCATTGCCGAGTCGGGCGACGGCCGCGCGCTGTTCGTGAACATCCAGCATCCGGGTGAAGGTTCGAAGAAGGACGAAACGCCGATCAGCCACTGGCCGGACGGTGGCAGCAGCCGCCCGCGCTCGGCCACCGTGGTCATCACCAAGAACGACGGCGGCCTGATCGGTCTCTGAGTTTCTTTCCGCCCCGTCGGGGGCGTGCCGATTACAACGGCGCTGCTGGCAACGGCAGCGCCGTTTTGTATCTGACCTGCTTGAGCGCAAAGCTCGAGCGGATCTTCTCGATCCCCGGAATCGGCGTGAGCTGCTCCATGATGAAGCGCTCCAGCGCCGCCATGTCGGCCACGGCGATGCGGATCAGGTAGTCGCTGTCGCCGGTCATCAGGTAGCACTCCATCACCTCGTCGTGCTCGGCGATGCGCTGCTCGAAGTCGGCCAGCGACTGCTTGCTCTGCGTGGTCAGGCTGATCGAGATGAACACGTTGAGCCCCAGGCCCAGCGCCTTGGCGTTCGCAAGCGCCACATAACGGTCGATCACGCCGCTGGTCTCCAGCACCTTCACGCGCGCCAGGCAGGGCGAGGGCGACAGGTGCACGCGGCGCGCGAGTTCGACGTTCGACAGGGCGCCGTCGCGTTGCAGCTCGTCGAGAATGCGCAGGTCGATGGCGTCGAGTTCCATGAAATTCCGTAAAGCGCTTGGGTCGCGGCATTTTATGCTTGCGAATAGCCATGAAGTCGCAGGTGCCGGTAGCTAATTTTCCGCAAGGCGGCTTAAAGTGCTGGCATGAACGCCCCGATCTCCGCCGACCAGATGCGCGCCCTGTTGCTCGACACGCCGCCGTCGCACGACCCCGACCCCGAAGAGACCGCCGAATGGCGCGACGCCTTCCTGGCGCTGGCGCAGACGCAAGGTCCGCAGCGCGCGCGCCAGATGCTGGCCGAGCTGGCGCGCCTGGCGCGGCAGCAACGCATCGGCTGGCAGCCCGAGCTGGCCACGCCGTACGTCAACACCATCGCCGCGGCCGACCAGCCGCCGTTCCCGGGTGACCTCGCGGTGGAAGAAAAGCTCGCTTCGCTCATGCGCTGGAACGCGCTCGCCATGGTGGCCAAGGCCAACCAGGCGTACGGCGAACTCGGCGGCCACATCGCCAGCTACGCGAGCGCGGCCGATCTGTTCGAAACCGGCTTCAACCACTTCTTCCACGCACGCAGCCCGGCGCACCGCGGCGACCTCGTGTTCTTCCAGCCGCACAGCGCACCCGGCGTGTATGCGCGGGCCTACCTCGAAGGCCGCCTGAGCGAAGAAGACCTGAACCACTACCGCCAGGAACTCACTGCGCCGGCCTTCACCGACGGCAGCGGCGCGCGCGGCCTGTGCAGCTACCCGCACCCGTACCTGATGCCGGACTTCTGGCAGTTCCCCACCGGCTCGATGGGCATCGGCCCGATCAGCTCGATCTACCACGCGCGCTTCATGCGCTACCTCACGCACCGCAACCTGCTGAACTGCGAAGGCCGCAAGGTCTGGGGCGTGTTTGGCGACGGCGAGATGGACGAGCCCGAATCGATGAGCGCGCTGACGCTCGCCGCGCGCGAAAAGCTCGACAACCTCGTGTGGGTCGTCAACTGCAACCTGCAGCGCCTCGATGGCCCGGTGCGCGGCAACGGCCGCATCATCGACGAGCTCGAAAAGCTCTTCGCCGGGGCAGGATGGAACGTCGTCAAGCTCGTGTGGGGCAGCGACTGGGACGGCCTGTTCGCGCAGGACGTGAGCGGCGCGCTCGCGCGCGTGTTCGCCGAAACCGTCGACGGCCAGATGCAGACCTTCGCCGCGAAGGACGGCCGCTTCAACCGCGACAACTTCTTCGGCCAGAACCCCGAGCTCGCGCGCCTGGCCGAAGGCATGACCGACGAGCAGATCGACCGCTTGAAGCGCGGCGGCCACGACCTCGTGAAGATCCATGCCGCGTACGCCGCCGCTGCTGCCCACAAGGGCCAGCCCACCGTCATCCTGGCCCACACCAAGAAGGGCTACGGCATGGGCAGCGCCGCGCAGGGCAAGATGACCACGCACTCGCACAAGAAGATGGGCGACGTGGACCTCATCGAATTCCGCGACCGCTTCAACCTGCCGCTCACCGATGCGCAGGCCACCGCGATGGACTTCTACCGCCCTGCCGAAGACAGCGCCGAGATGCGCTACCTGCGCCAGCACCGCGAAGCGCTCGGCGGCGCCATGCCGCGCCGCGAGACCGCCTGCGACGTCGTGCCCAAGCCCGACATCGCGGCCTACGCGCAGTTCGCCACGGCCGCCGCGGGCAAGGAGATGAGCACCACCATGGCCTTCGTGCGCATGCTGGGCAACCTCATGAAGGACAAGGCCCTGGGCCCGCGCATCGTGCCCATCGTGGCCGACGAGGCGCGCACCTTCGGCATGGCCAACCTGTTCAAGCAGGTCGGCATCTATTCGAGCGTGGGCCAGCGCTATGCGCCGGAAGACATCGGCTCGGTGCTGAGCTACCGCGAAGCCACCGACGGCCAGATCCTCGAAGAGGGCATCAGCGAAGCCGGCGCCATCGCCAGCTGGACGGCCGCGGCCACCAGCTACAGCGTGCATGGCCTGGCGATGCTGCCGTTCTACATCTACTACTCGATGTTCGGCTTCCAGCGCGTGGGCGACGCCATCTGGGCCGCGGCCGATCAGCGCGCACGCGGCTTCCTGCTGGGCGCCACGTCGGGGCGCACCACGCTCGGCGGCGAAGGCCTGCAGCACCAGGACGGCAGCAGCCACCTCGTGGCCGCGACCATTCCCAACTGCAAGGCCTACGACCCGGCCTTCGCGGGCGAGATGGCCGTCATCGTCGACGCGGGCATCCGCGAGATGATGGTCGAGCAGCAGGACGTGTTCTATTACGTCACGCTCATGAACGAGAACTACGCGCAGCCCGACCTGCCGGCGGGTGCCGAGGCCGACATCCTGCGCGGCTGCTACCGCTTCGGCACGTATGCGCCGGCATCGGGCAAGGCGAAGCAGAGCGTCACGCTGCTGGGCTCGGGCGCGATCCTCACCGAGGTCATCAAGGCCGCGCAGCTGCTGGCCGACGAAGGCATCGCGGCCGAGGTGTTCAGCGTCACGAGCTGGAGCGAACTCGCGCGCGACGGCCAGGCCTGCGAGCAGCGTGCGCTGGCCGGCGAGAAGAATGCCGGCACGCCCTTCGTCGCGCAGCAACTGGGCAAGGGCGGCAGCAAGGCCCCGATCGTCGCCGCCACCGACTACGTGCGCGCCCTGCCCGAGAGCGTTCGCGCCTTCCTGCCCGAAGGCCGCCGCTACCTCACGCTGGGCACCGACGGCTTCGGTCGCAGCGACACGCGCGCCGCGCTGCGCGGTTTCTTCGGCGTGGACGCGGCGAGCATCGCGCGGGCCGCGCGGCACGCGCTCGGCGCCTGACGCCAGCGCGGCCATGCGGCGTGACGGTGCGGTGCCTGCGTTAGAGTCGCAGGCCCCACCGCCTTCCCGCGCCCATGACCGCCCGCTTCCAGTCCCTTGCTCCCGCCGTCCGCCTGGCCGACCAGGTGGCGGAAGCGCTCGTGGCCGAGGTGCGCAGCGGGCGCTTGTCGGAAGGCGACCGGCTGCCCACCGAGACCGCGTTGGCGACCCAGTTCGGCGTGAGCCGCACGGTGGTGCGCGAGGCGGTGTCGCGACTGAAGTCGCTCGGGCTGGTCGATTCGCGCCAGGGCAGCGGCGTGTACGTGCGCGCTGCCGGCGTGGAGCCGCTGCGCTTCGAGATGCCGCACGTGGCGTCGCGCGAAGCGGTGGTGCAGATGGTCGAGCTGCGCCGCGCGCTCGAGGCCGAGGTGGCCGCGCTCGCGGCCGAGCGCCGCACGCCCGAGGACATGCTGCGCATCCGCGACGCCATCGATGCGCTGCACGCGGCGGTGTCGATGGGCGGCAACGGCGCCGACGAGGACGTGCGCTTTCACCGCGCCATCGCCGAGGCCGCGCGCAACCCCTTCCTCATCGGCACGCTGCAGTACCTGCGGCAGTTCCTGCATGGCGCCACCCGCGTCACGCGCGCCAACGAGGCGCGCCGCGCCGACTTCGTGCGCGAAGTGGCGCAGGAGCACGCGCGCATCGTCGAGGCCATCGACGCCGGCGACCCGCTGGCCGCGCGCGAAGCCGCCAAGGCCCACATGGACAACGCCATCCGCCGCATCGAGCAGGCCGACCCGGCCTTCTGGCAGCAGGAAGGCGCCCAGCTCGCCCGACCCCTGGTCGAAGGCTGGCCTGCGGGCAAGTAAGCCCACGCTTACGGTCTTCTCAAGAGGGCAGAATGTGCGGGTTATCCCGTATCCGGGAGCTTGTCTTAAATTTGTATGATGACCTGACAAGTAAGGGGCGACCGCGCCGCAGGGTGACGGGACGACCCCGTTTTTTCATCCAGCGGACTCCCTCCCAATGACTTCCACCCTCCAGGCCGGCGCGCCCCTCGCGGCTGACGCGCCCGACGCCGCGCTCGAAAAACGCGCCTACGCCAAGGTGTTCTGGCGCCTCGTGCCCTTCCTGATGCTGTGCTACGTGGTCGCGTACCTCGACCGCGTGAACGTCGGCTTCGCCAAGCTGCAGATGGGCGCGGACCTCGGCTTCAGCGAAACCGTGTTCGGCCTCGGTGCCGGCATCTTCTTCCTGGGCTACTTCCTGTTCGAAGTGCCCAGCAACCTGCTGCTCAACCGCGTGGGCGCACGCGTGTGGATCGCGCGGATCATGATCACCTGGGGCCTGCTGTCGGCCTGCTTCGTGTTCGTGGAAACGCCGACCAGCTTCTACATCCTGCGCTTCCTGCTCGGCGTGGCCGAGGCGGGCTTCTATCCCGGCGTGATCCTGTACCTGACGCACTGGTACCCGTCGCACCGGCGCGCGCGGATCATCGCGGTGTTCATGTCGGCGATTCCCGTGGCGGGCATCTTCGGCAACCCGCTGTCGGGCTGGATCATGGACGCCTTCCACGGCGTGTCGGCCATGCACGGCTGGCAATGGATGTTCATCATCGAAGCCATTCCCGCCGTGCTGGTGGGCGTGATGGTGCTGTTCTACCTGGACAACGGCATCCAGCACGCACGCTGGCTCTCGCCTGAAGAGAAGAACCTGCTGCAGCGCGAGGTCGACCGCGACCAGGCGCACGGCGCCAAGGGCCCGCACTCGGTGGGCGCGATGTTCCGCGACGCGCGCGTGTGGTGGATGGCGCTCATCTACTTTGCCTTCGTCATGGGCCAGTACGCGCTGACCTTCTGGCTGCCCACGCTGGTGAAGGCCACGGGCGTGCAGGGCAACTTCAACATCGGCCTGCTCAGCGCCATTCCGTTCCTGTGCGCGATCGTCGCGATGAACCTGTTCGGCCGCAGCGCCGACGCGCGCCGCGAGCGCCGCTGGCACCTGATCATTCCCGCGATGATGGGCGCCGTGGGCTTCACGGTCGCGGCCTCGTACACGCAGAACACGGTCGTGTCGCTGACCTTCCTGTCGCTCGCCGCGGCCGGCGTGCTCACCTGCGCGCCGCTGTTCTGGTCGCTGCCCACCGCCTTCCTCTCGGGCACGGCGGCAGCCGCCGGCATCGCGGTCATCAACTCGGTGGGCAACCTCGCGGGCTTCGTGAGCCCGTACCTCATCGGTTACCTGAAGGACCTCACGGGCAGCACGCAGATCGGCATGTACGTGCTGGCCGGCGCGCTGGTGCTCGGTGCCATCGGCGTGTGGCTCACCCCGAAGCAACTGGTCAATCGCTGATCGAAGGACGCACGACATGACTTCTTCTTCCAACACCACCCCCGTCGTCGGCCTCGTGGGCCTGGGCGCCATGGGCAGCGGCATGGCGCAATCGCTGCGTCGCGCGGGCCATGCACCGCATGTGTTCGACGTGCGTCCCGGCGTGGCCGAGGCCTTCGCGCGCGAGGGCGGCACGGCCTGCGACACGCTGGCCGCGCTCGGCGCGCAGTGCGACATTGTGGTCAGCGTGGTCGTCAACGCGGCGCAGACCGAGTCGGTGCTGTTCGGCGACGGCACCACGCCCGGCTGCGCGGCATCGATGAAGCCCGGCAGCCTGTTCGTGATGTGCTCCACCGTCGACCCGAACTGGTCGGTGGCGCTCGAAGCGCGCCTGGCGCAGCAGGGCATCCTGTACCTCGATGCGCCGATCTCCGGCGGCGCCGCCAAGGCCGCGAGCGGCCAGATGACGATGATGACCGCCGGCACGCCCGCGGCCTACGAGAAGGCCGGCGCCATGCTCGACGCGATGGCCGCCAAGGTCTACCGCCTGGGCGATTCGGCCGGCGCGGGCAGCAAGGTGAAGGTCATCAACCAGCTGCTGGCCGGCGTGCACATCGCCGCCGCGGCCGAGGCCATGGCGCTGGGCCTGCGCGAGGGCGTGAACCCGGACGCGCTGTACGAGGTCATTACCCACAGCGCCGGCAACAGCTGGATGTTCGAGAACCGCATGGCCCACGTGCTGGCGGGCGACTACACGCCGCTGTCGGCCGTCGACATCTTCGTGAAGGACCTGGGCCTGGTGCTCGACGTGGCGCGCGCCAGCAAGTTTCCGCTGCCGCTGTCGTCCACCGCGCACCAGATGTTCATGCAGGCCTCCACGGCCGGCTTCGCGCGCGAAGACGACAGCGCGGTCATCAAGATCTTCCCGGGCATCGAGTTGCCTGCTGCGAAAGAATCGAAAAAATAGCATCGAGCGTCTGCGCTCCACCGACCCAGGAAAGACACACACCATGAACGTTCTCATCACCGGCGGCTGCGGCTTCCTCGGCGCCCGCCTCGCCCGCACCCTGCTCGCCGGCGGCCCGCTCGCACTGGCCGGCGGCCAGCCTCAAGACATCGCACGCATCACGCTGGCCGACCGCGTGCCGCCGCCCGCCGACCTCGCAGCCGACGCGCGCATCCAGTTCGTGCAGGGCGACCTGTACGAGCAGGCCGCCAACGGCGCATTGCCGCTGGCCGACACCGACGCCGTGTTCCACCTCGCCGCCGCCGTGAGCGGCGAGTGCGAGGCCGACTTCGACCTCGGCATGCGCAGCAACCTGGACACCACGCGCGCCCTGCTCGACGCCTGCCGCAGCGCGGGCCATGCGCCCGTGTTCGTGTTCTCCAGCTCCGTCGCCGTGTTCGGCGATTCGCCCGAGCAGCGCCTGCCCGCGGTGATCGAGGACACCACGCTGCCCACGCCGCAGAACAGCTACGGCATCCAGAAGTTCATCGGCGAGCAGCTCGTGGCCGACTACACGCGCAAGGGCTTCGTGCAGGGCCGCAATGTGCGGCTCATGACGGTGTCGGTGCGCCCGGGCCGTCCGAACGGCGCGGCCTCCAGCTTCCTGAGCGGCATGCTGCGCGAGCCGCTGGCCGGCGTGCGCGCACGCTGCCCCGTGGCGCCCGAGACGCCGGTCGCGCTGGCCTCGCCCGGCAACACCGTCGCGGGCATCGTGCGCGCGGCCACCGCCGGCGCGGCCGAATGGGGTGCGCGCACCGCCGTCAACCTGCCCGCGCTGACCACCACCGTGCGCGAGATGGCGCAGGCGCTCGAGCGCATCGCCGGCACCGAGGCCACCGCCCTCATCGACTGGGAACCCGACGCCGCCATTGCGAAGATCGTCACCAGCTGGCCCAGCCGCATCCATGCGGCGCGCGCCGAGGCGCTGGGCCTGAAGGCCGACGCCAGCTTCGACGCCATCCTGCGCGACTACGTGCGCGAGAACGCGCAGGCAGTCACGCTGGCGCTGAAGGGCTGAGCGATGGCGAAGCTCGTGCTCGGCTGCATCGCCGACGACTTCACCGGTGCCACCGACCTGGCCAACAACCTCGTGCGCGCCGGCATGCGCGTGGTGCAGACCATCGGCGTGCCGGCCGGCCCGCTCGATGCCGACGTGGATGCGGTCGTGGTCGCGCTCAAGTCGCGCACCATCGCACCGGCCGAAGCCATCGCGCAGTCGCTCGACGCATTGCGCTGGCTGCAGGCGCAGGGCGCGCAGCAGATCTACTTCAAGTACTGCTCTACCTTCGACAGCACCGCGCAGGGCAACATCGGCCCCGTGACCGAGGCGCTGATGGACGCGCTGCAATGCGACTTCACCATCGCCACGCCCGCCTTCCCCGACAACAAGCGCACCGTGTTCAAGGGCTACCTGTTCGCGGGCGACGTGCTGCTCAACGAGAGCGGCATGCAGAACCATCCGCTCACGCCGATGACCGACCCGAACCTCGTGCGCGTGCTGCAGGCGCAGTGCACGCGCAAGGTGGGCCTGATCGACCACGCGGTGGTCGCACGCGGCGCAGCGGCCATCGAAGAACGCATCGCGCAGCTGAAGGCCGAGGGCGTGTCGATCGCCATCGTCGACGCGGTCTCGAACGACGACCTGCTGCGCATGGGCCCCGCCCTCGCGAAGCTGCCGCTGCTCACGGCGGGCTCGGGCGTAGCCATCGGCCTGCCGGCCAACTTCGGCCTTGCGCCGTCGTCGCAGGCCAGCGCCTTGCCGAAGGCCGGCGGCAAGACGGCGGTGGTGTCGGGCAGCTGCTCGCTGGCCACCAACCGGCAGGTGCTCGACTTCATCCAGCGCGGCGGCGCGGCCATGGCCATCGACCCGCTGCGCATCGCGGCGGGCGTGGACGTGACCGCCGAAGTGCTGGCCTGGGCCACACCGCTGATCGACAAGGGTTCTGTGCTCGTCTACTCGACCGCCGAAGCCGGCGCCGTGAAGTCGGTGCAGGGGCGGCTCGGCGTGGAAGAAGCCGGTGCGATGGTCGAACGCACCATCGCCGCCATTGCGCGCGGCCTGGTCGAGCGCGGCGTGCACCAGCTGGTGGTGGCCGGCGGCGAAACCTCGGGTGCCTGCGTGCAGGCGCTGGGCATCGCGCAGATGCAGATCGGTCCGCAGATCGACCCCGGCGTGCCGTGGTGCCATGCGCGCTGCGATGCGGCACCCGAAGCCGGGCTGCACATCACGTTGAAGTCGGGCAACTTCGGCAGCGACGATTTCTTCACCAAAGCTTTTACAGTGCTCGCATGACCGAGAACGAAGCCCGCGACGAAATCTGCCGCGTCGGCCGCAGCCTGTTCGAGCGCGGCTACGTGCACGCCACGGCGGGCAACATCAGCGTGCGGTTGGACGACGGCTTCCTCATCACGCCGACCGACGCCTGCCTGGGTTTTCTCGATCCCGCGCGGCTCGCACGGCTCGATGCCCAAGGCCAGCAGACCGGCGGCGACCGCGCCAGCAAGACCATCGCGCTGCACACGCGCATCTACGCCGCCGCGCGCGGCTTCGATGCCGCCACGGCCTGCGTGATCCACACGCACAGCACGCACTGCGTCGCGCTGACCTTGGGCAACCCGCAAGCCGAACTGCTGCCCGCGCTCACGCCTTACTTCGTGATGAAGGTCGGCCATGTGCCGGTCATCCCGTACCACCGCCCCGGCGCGCCCGAGGCGGCCGAGCAGGTGGCAGACACTATCGCGCGCTACGGCGCGGCCGGCACGCCGATCCGCGCGGCGATGCTCGCGCGCCTGGGCCCCAACGTCTGGCACGAAACACCGGCCGCCGCCATGGCCGTGCTCGAAGAGCTGGAAGAAACCGCACGCCTGCAGATGCTCACGCAGGCCACCCGGCCCGCACCGCTCGCCCCCGATCAGATCGATGAACTGCGCCGCACTTTCGGTGCGCGCTGGTAGTACAAACACCCCATGCCCCAATTCGCCGCCAACCTCTCGATGCTCTACCCGGAGCTCGCATTTCTCGACCGCTTCGACGCCGCCGCGAAAGACGGCTTCCAGGCCGTCGAGTACCTCTTCCCCTACGACTTCCGCAAGGAAGAGATCGTCGCGCGCCTGAAGCACAACGGCCTGCAGCAGGTGCTGTTCAACGGCCTGCCCGGCGACTGGGCCGGCGGCGAACGCGGCCTGGCCTGCCTGCCGGGGCGCGAGGGCGAATTCCGCGAAGGCATCGCGAAGGCCATCGACTACGCCGTGGCGCTCGACTGCCCGCGCATCCACGTCATGGCCGGGCTGGTGCCCGAAGGCCTCGCACGCGAGGCGGCGGAAGCCGTCTATATCGAGAACCTGCGCTGGGCCGCGGCCGAGGCTGCGAAGGCCGGGCGTGACGTGCTGATCGAGCCGATCAACACGCGCGACATCCCGCGCTTCTTTCTCAACCGGCAGGACCACGCGCACCAGATCGTCGAGACGGTCGGCGCCGCCAACCTCAAGGTGCAGATGGACCTGTACCACTGCCAGATCGTCGAAGGCGACGTGGCGATGAAGCTGCGCCAGTACCTGCCGACCGGCCGCGTCGGCCACCTGCAGATCGCGGGCGTGCCCGAGCGCCACGAGCCCGATGTGGGCGAGCAGAACTACGACTACCTCTTCGGCGTGATCGACGAGGTGTCGGCGCAGTGCGGCTGGCAAGGCTGGGTCGGTTGCGAGTACCGCCCGCGCCGCGGCATGGAACCCGGCGGCACCTCGGCCGGCCTGGGCTGGCTGCGCGACTGGCGCCAGCGCGCATGACGACGCTCGAAGCGCTGCGCATCCCGATGCCGCTGCGAGGTTTTGCAGCGGGCGATGCGCAGGTCTTCGACGTCACGATCGACGGCGACAAGATCGCGTCCATCGTGCCCAGCGCCTCACAGACGCAGGCGCGCGGCACGCTGCTGAGCGCCCTCGTCGAGGCGCATGCGCACATCGACAAGAACTTCACCGTGCAGGACGTCGGCGCCGCGCAGGGCGACCTGTTCACCGCCATCGAGCGCATGGGCCGCCACCGCGCGAGCTGGACCGGCGCCTCGCTGCGCCTGCGCATGGAGCGCGCGCTGCACGAGGCCTGGCGCGCCGGCACGCGCGCGCTGCGCACGCACCTCGATTGGGTCGAGCCCGAGCCGCCGGCCGCGCTGGCCGTGTTCGAGGCGCTGCGCGAGGAATGGGCCGGCCGCATCGAGCTGCAGTTCGTCGCGCTCGTGCCGCTCGACGTGTTCGCGGACCCCGCCGCCGGCGAGCGCATCGCGCGCGACGTGAAGCGCGCGGGCGGTTCGCTGGGCGCGTTCATCTACCGCAACGACGGCCTCTTCGCCAAGCTGGGCCGTGTCTTCGACCTCGCGCAGCAGCACGGGCTGGGGCTGGACTTCCACGTCGACGAAGGCCTGGACACCGACGCCAGCGGCCTGCGCAGCATCGCGCAGCTGGTGCGCGCGCGCGACTTCCAGGGCCGCGTGGTCTGCGGCCACGCCTGCTCGCTCTCGGTGCAGGACGATGCGGTGGCCGCCGAAACGCTCACGCTGTGCGCCGGCGCCGGGCTGCACCTCGTCGCGCTGCCGACCACCAACCTCTACCTGCAGGGCGCGTGGGACCGCACGCCCGTGGCGCGCGGCATCACGCGCATCCGCGAGGCCGCTGCGCACGGCCTGCGCGCCAGCCTGGCTACCGACAACGTGCAGGACGCCTTCTATCCCTACGGCAGCTACGACCTGCTCGAGACCTTCGGCCTGGGCGTGCAGATGGCGCACCTGGCGCCCGCCGCCGACTGGCTCGACACCATCACCGTGAACCCCGCGAAAGCGCTGGGCCTCGCATGGGACGGCCGCATCGCGCCGGGCTGCCCGGCCGACCTGGTGGTGCTGGCCGCCACCGACGAACACGAACTCATCGGCCCGCGCGGACGGCAACGCACCGTCTACCGCGCAGGCCGGGCACTGGAGAACACACCATGAGCATGGGCAAGCCGATGGCCAACTATGCCGCCGCCAAGCGCGTCGGCGATTTCGTCTTCATGAGCGGCGTGGTCGCCGTCGACCCGGCCACGCGCCGCGCGGTGGCCGGCTACGACGCCATCCCGGAAGAAGCCCGCACCGCGCTGCAGGGCGTGGGCTATGCCACGGGCCAGATGTCGGTCGACATCTTCGAGGCGCCCATCGTGGCGCAGAGCTGGTTCGTGCTGGAGCGCATCCGTCAGATCGCCGCCGAGCACGGCGGCACCATGGAAGACGTGGTGAAGCTGGTGCAGTACTTCCGCCACCTGCCGCACTACGCCTTCTACAACCGCGTGCGCGGCCTGTTCTATCCGGGCGAGCCGCCGGTGAGCACGGTGGTCGAGGTGTCGCGCTTCCTGCCGGGCGACGAGGTGCTCGTCGAGGTGGAAGCCACCATGTACCTGCCGCAGCGCGCGGCTACTTGACGCCCGCGCCCTTGAGCAGGAACTCCGTCACCTGCTCGATCAGGTAGCGGCGGTCCTTGTCGTCGCCCTGCTGCGCCGTGTTGCGGTAGTAGGCGGCTTGCGTGGCGTGGTCGGCGTAGAACTGCGTCACGGCCCAGATGTGGAACAGCACCAGCATCGGGTCGGCGGTGTCCATCAGGCCCTGGTTCATCCAGTTCTGGATCACGGCGGCGGCCTGGTCGGTGCGCTGCTTGCTCGTGTCCATCATGCTGTTGATGACGGGCGCGCCGCGCATCATCTCGGCGGTGAAGATGCGCGAACGCAGCGGATGCTCGAACGAGAACATCATCTTGCGCTGGATCAGGTCGCCCAGCACCTTGCGTGGGCCGAAGGCCTCGTCGCTGAAGCCGAACACCACGATCCAGTCGGTCAGGATGTCCTGCAGCACCTGGCGGTACAGCGCTTCCTTGCTCTCGATGTAGTAGTGCAGCTGCGCCTTCGACAGGCCCGCCTTGTCGGCGATGGCCTGCGTCGACGCGCCGGCCAGCCCTTCGCTGGCGAACACCTCGATGGCGGCCTGGTTGATGAGGCCCAGCACCTGCGTGTACTTGCGCGATCGCCCGCGCGTGGCGGGGGCTTCGCTGTCGGTGTCCGTCACGCTCACAGCTGCAGCACCAGGTCGGGGCCCTTGGCGCGCGAGCAGCACAGCGCCACCTTGGTGCGCCGCTCGGTGCCCGTGAGGCAGAAGTCGCGGTGCTCGGCGCCTTCGCCGTCGCCCTCGACCACGCAGGTGCCGCACAGGCCCTGCTGGCACGACACGGGGATGTCGATGCCGACTTCGTGCAATGCGTCGACCGCGGTCTGGTCGGCCGCCACCGGCACCTCGATGCCGCGCCGCGCCAGCTTCAGCGTGAAGGGCAGGCCCGTGGTGGCGGCGGCCGTGCCGGTGGGCGCGGCGAAGTACTCGGTGTGCAGTGCATCTTCGGGCCAGTGCGCGGCGGCCTCGCGCACGGCCTGCATGAAGCCGCCGGGGCCGCAGACGTACAGGTGCGTGTCGGGCGCGCGCTCGGCCAGCAGGGCGCGCAGGTCGATGCGTTGCGTCGCATCGCCCTGGTCGAGGTGCAGCTTCAGGTGCGGCGCCAGCGCGGGCGCGTGCAGCGCCTCGGCAAAGGCCAGGTGCTCCTCGCTGCGCGCGAACACGCACAGCGTGAAGTCGGCGCCGCGCGCGGCCAGCGCCTGCGCCATCGCCAGCAGCGGCGTCATGCCGATGCCGCCGGCCAGCAGCAGGTGGCGGCGGGCCTCGGCGCGCAGCGGGAAGGTGTTGCGCGGCGCGCTGATCGCGATCAGGTCGCCCTCGCGCACGCGCTCGTGCATCGAGGCCGAGCCGCCGCGGCTCGCGTGCTCGCGCTTCACGCCGATCACGTAGCCGCCGCTGCCCGAGGGCGCGCGCGCCAGCGAGTACTGGCGCGAGAAGCCGCCGGGCATGTGCACGTCGATGTGCGCGCCGGCCTCGTAGCCGGGCAGCGGCCGGCCCCACGGATGCGCCAGCTCGAAGGCCAGGATTTCCGGCGTCTGCCGCGAGATGCGTTCGACACGGACGGTCAGCGTGCGTTCGAGGCTCATGGTGTGTGTCTCCCTGCTTGTCTACTGGATGTTGTGCAGCGTGCGCGCCACGCGCGCGATGAAATGGGTGCGGTCGCGGTCGGTGACGGCGTTCATGTCGTGCAGCTGCAGCCACGTCACCTTGCAGCGCCACGCGAACAGCGCCCGCAGCGCGCGCGTGAACAGCCGCCGCCCCGGGTCGCCGATGGCCATCACGAACCAGCGCGGCGAGCCGCCGGTGGTCACCACCGTCAGCCGGCGGATGTGCCGCATGCCCGACTTCGCGAGTTGTCCTTTGCGCTCGGCGGGCAGGAAGGCCACGCCCGGCAGCCACACGCGCTCGAGCCAGCCCTTGAGCATGGACGGCGGTCCATGGAACCAGGTGGGGTACACGAACACCAGGTGCTCGGCCCACAGCAGCGCTTCGACGTGGGGTTTCACGCGCTCGCGGATCAGTTCGGGGTTGTCGAGGTAGGCGATGCGCTCTTCGCGTGTCAGCGTCGGGTCGAAGCCCTCGGCGTACAGGTCGATGGCCTTGACGGGGTGTCGCGGCGTGAGGGCCTCGAGGGCGGTGCGGTACAGCGCGTGGTTGAAGCTGTCAGGGTTCGGATGGCAATGGACGACGAGCGTTTTCATGGTTCGGGCCGGTTCGCCTGTTCGGCGAGACGGGGTCAGAGCCCAAGGGAACAAAGGCCGCGCAGTGCCTTATGGCAACCCAGGCGCCGGCATCTGACCCCGGCGCAAGCCCCGCGCGACCCACGGGAAAAAACGAAGCGAATTACTTGCCGGTGAGCTTCTTGCGAACGTCGACACCGACGCCCTTGTTGACGAACTGCGTGGTCGCGACCTTCGACAGGTCGATCTCGCCCGGCTTGTACAGGCCGGCCTTGACCATCTTCTCGTAGAAGTCCTTCACGCGTGCTTCGTCCATGGCGCCGATGCCCTTGGTGAGCGAGTCGCCGCTGTCGATGATGCCCATCTTCTTGATGAGGTCGATGGAGCCCTGCAGCGCGGCCGGCGTGGCGTCGGGGTTGGTCTTGGCGATGAGTTCGTTGGCGGCCTTGTTGTCGCCGTAGAGGTAGTTGTTCCAGCCGACGATCGAGGCCTCGATGAACTTGCGCACCGTCTCGGGCTTGGTCTTGATGAGGTCGGCGCGGGTCTCGATGGTGGTGGCGTAGGTCGAGAAGCCGTGGTCGGCCAGGAGGTGCACCACCGGGTCGAAGCCGGCCTGCGCCTTGATCGACAGCGGCTCCGAGATGGCGTAGCCCTGCTGGATCGATTTCTTGTCGGCCAGGAATGGGCCCACGTTGAAGGTGTAGGGCTTGAGCTGCGCGTCCTTGAAGCCGTGCTCCGACTTCATCCACTGCCAGAAGCTGAACTGGCCGTCCTTGCCGATGAAGGCCACGGGCGCCTTGGTCATGTCCTTGAAGGTGTCGTAGCCCTGGCCCGGGTGGGCGAACATGGCCTGCGGGTCTTTCTGGAAGATGGCCGCGACCACCACGGTGGGCACGCCGTTCTTCACGTTGTCGAAGGACTGCAGCAGGTTGCCGGTCATGAGGAAGTCGACCTTGCCGGCCGGCAGCATCGGCCGGTTGTTGACCATCGGGCCGCCCTGCATGATTTCCACGTCGAGCCCGTACTTCTTGTAGGTGCCGTCCACCAGCGCCTGGTAGAAGCCGCCGTGGCCGGCCTGCGCCTTCCAGTTGGTGGCGAACACCACTTTGTCCTGGGCCTGTGCGGCGAAGGCAGCGCCTGCGAGGGCCAGGCCGAAGGCCAGCGGCCGAAGAGAGAAAGCGGGGATGCGCATGGGGACGGACTCCTGTGGAGGTTGGGGTGGGGACGGGATGCGAAGACTAATTGTTTTTCAGCGCTCGACGGCCATGTCGGGCGTCCAGCCGCGCGTCTTGCCGGGGTTCATCAGGCCCATCGGGTCGCTGCGCTTCTTGAACTCGATCTGCTGCGTGTCGATGGTCTTCATGCCGCCGTCTTCGATGGTGAAGACGTGCGGGTTGAAGATCTGCGCGCCGCCCTGCGACTCGATCTCGCGCATCACCTCGTACTGGTGGGCCTCGCCCTTCCAGCGCACGAGCAGGATGCCGAAGGTGCCGCACTGGCCGTTGGCGCGCGCGAAGTCCTGGTGCTGCAGCACGTCGTCGCCGAAGATTTGCATGTGGCGCTCGACCACGGCCGGGTCGAAGGGCTGGGCGTAGGCCACCTGCAGGTAGGTCCAGCTGCGGTCGGCCTTCAGCGCCTGCAGCGTCGTGTGGTTGAAGGCGCACTCGTAGGCTGGCGGCAGGCCCTCGGCCTGCAGCTCGGCCTCGGTGCCGACCACCGACAGGGTGCCGCCGTGCGCCGCCGCGAGCGCGCGGAACTCGGCCATGGAATCGGGCGAGACCATGGTGAACACCGCGTGCCGGTCGGGCGGAAAGCGATCACCCATGGCCGTGTAGTAGGGCGAGAAGCGCGCCTCCACGGTCGACAGCAGGAAGATGTCCAGCGAGGGCGCCTGCGCGGCAATGCCGAAGTCGAGCGCGCCGCGGTAGGTGTCGAACAGCGCCGTGCAGTGCACCCAGTCGACCGCCGGGCTCAGCGCCACTTCCACGTCGAGGATCACGCCGTTGGTGCCGTAGGCATGGTGCACCTGCTGGATCTCGTCGCCCACCAGCTCGATGACGCGCGGCTCGCGCTCCACTGTCATCACGCGCGCGCGCAGCAGGTTGCCGGGGTCGCGCAGGATGCCGTGGCGGAACGACCCGATGCCGCCGAAGCCGCCCGCGATGAAGCCGCCGATGCTGGCCACGTGCCAGGTCGAGGGCCACATGCGCAGCGCCTGCCCGGTCTCGCGCGCGGCCAGGTCGATGTCGTGCATGCGCGCACCGGCCTCGACGCGGATGCGGCCCTCGGCCAGGTCGAGCACGCGGCACATCTGCGTCACGTCGAGCACGAGCCCGCCTTCGAGCGGCACGCACTGGCCGTAGTTGCCGGTGCCGCCGGCGCGCACGGTGAGCGGCAGCTTCCATTTGGCGGCCGCGGCCGCGGCCTGGCGCACGTCGTCCTCGGTGCTGACCTTGACCACGAGGTCGGCCACGCAGCCCGCGAGCTGCGCCGTGAGGATGGGGCTGTACCAGTAGAAGTCCTTCGACAGCTGCTTGCGCTGGCTGGGCGTGGCGATCACGTTCAGGCCGCGCAACTCCTCGCGCACGGCATCCCAGTCGACGGTGGACAGCGGGGTTCTAGCGTTCACGGCGCATTTCGCTTTCATGCCAGTGGCCGAGCACGAGGCGCGACAGGGCGGCGAACACGATGAAGATCACGATGCCCAGCAGCGACACCAGCAGCAGCGCCGCGAACATCATCGGGATCTCGGTGCGGAAGCTCGACTCGAGGATGCGCGAGGCCAGCCCCGTTTCCTTGCCCGCCGTGCCGGCCGTGAACTCGGCCACCACCGCGCCGATCAGGCTCAGGCCGCCGGCGATCTTCAGGCCCGCCATGAAGTACGGCAGCGCGCTGGGCGCCAGCAGGTAGCGGAAGGTCTGCCAGGGCGAGGCCTTGTACAGCTGGAACAGGTCGCGCAGGTTGCTGTCGGCGCTCTTCAGGCCGATGACGGTGTTCGACAAGATGGGGAAGAAGGCCACGATCCACGCGCACAGCAACAGCGCCGCGGTGGTGCTCGACACGTAGATCAGGATCAGCGGCGCGATCGCGATGATCGGCGTCACCTGCAGGATCACGGCGATCGGGAACAGGCCGATCTCCACCCACTTGAACAGCGCGAACGCAATCGCCAGCAGCACGCCGCCGACGATGGCGGCGCCCAGCGCCAGCAGCGTGAGCTTCACCGTGAACCACAGCGCGCCCGAGAGCGAACCCCAGTTGTCGAACAGCGTGCGCAGGATGAGCGAGGGCGCGGGCAGGATGTAGTGCGGGATGTCGTTGGCGCGCACCATCCATTCCCACACCAGCAGCAGCGCCGCGACGATGACGACCGGCACGACGATGCGCAGCGTGGCCTCGCGCCGGCGCAGCTTGTCTTCGTGCGCGCGCAGCGTCTCGGCGGACGGCGTGGCTTCGTTGGTGGTGTCGAGGGGCATCACGGTTTCAATGGTCGATGTCGAGGCCATGGAGCGCTCCGTGCAGAGATTGCGAAACAGCCGTGCAGTGCGCGTTGTAGCGGCTGGAGGTGCGGAAGGCTTCGCCGCGCGGGTAGGGCTCGTCGATGGCGATCTCGTCGATCACGCGGCCCGGGCGCGCCGCCATCACGACGATGCGGTTCGACAGGTAGACCGACTCGTACACGCTGTGCGTGACGAACACGATCGAGAAGCGGTGCTCGCGCCAGATGGCCAGCAGGTCGTTGTTGAGCTTGATGCGCGTCATCTCGTCGAGCGCGGCAAAGGGCTCGTCCATGAGCAGCAGGCGCGGGTGCGTGACCAGCGCGCGCGCGATCGACACGCGCATCTTCATGCCGCCCGAGAGCTCGCGCGGGTACACGTCGGCAAAGCGCGAGAGGCCGACCAGTTCCAGCACGTGCTGCACCACCGGCGCGGCTTCGTCGCGGCTCATGCCCGCGAGCTTCAGCGGCAGCCAGACGTTGTCGAACACCTTGGTCCAGGGCATGAGCGTGGGCTCCTGGAACACGAAGCCCAGGTCGCGGTCGCTCTTGCTGTCCTTGGCGCTGCCGGTGTTGGCGCCCGACCATTGCATGTCGCCCGAGCTGATGCGTGTGAGCCCGGCGATCAGCCGCAGCGCGGTGCTCTTGCCGCAGCCCGAGGGGCCCAGGAAGCTGACGAAGTCGTGCTCGCCGATGTCGAGCGTCATGCCCTGCAGGGCGAGCGTGCCGTTGGCAAAACGCTTGCCGACGTTGCGCAGGCGGACCAGGGGCGGCGTGGATGGCGTGGTGCTTTCCATGGGACTCCTTGGCGTCAGCGCCAGGCCGGAACGTTGGCCAGGCGCGAGAGCGGGAAGCGGTCGATCTCGTGCAGCAGTTCGACGAAGCGCTGGCCCACGTGGTCGAGCACCGCCGCGCCCTTCTCGGCGCTGGCGCGGGTGGCGTCGCCGGCGGCGCCGGCCGGGTTGATGTCGTGCATCTGCCAGCCGAGCTTGCCGCTGGGCGTGATCGACAGGAACTTGTTCTCGGCCGCCAGCTGCTCGGTCATGGAGCCGAAGTTCTGGAACTGGTCCTTGCGCACGTAATCGGGCGTGAGGTGCAGCATCACCGAGCTCTCGAGGTCGCCCGCGTGGATGCCGTGCTTGCCTTCGTGCGCGGTGAACAGGCCCTCGGGCAGGCCCAGCGTGTACCAGTTGGCGGCCACGACCATCATGTCGTGCTCTTCGCGCAGGTCGCGCGCCACGATGTCCATGACGCTCATCTGGCCGCCGTGGCTGTTGTAGAGCACCAGCTTGCGCACGCCGGCCTTGGCGACGCAGGCGCCGACGTCCTTCCACAGCGAAATCAGCGTGTTCGCCGACACCGTGAGCGTGCCCGGGTAGCGCGAGTGCTCGTTGCTCTTGCCGTAGGGCACGGTGGGCAGGAACAGCACCGGCAGGTCGTCGGGCAGGTAGGGCAGGCTGGCGCGCACCATGCCGTCGATGGTGGCGGTGTCGGTCGACATCGGCAAATGGGGGCCGTGCTGTTCGGTCGCCCCCACCGGCAGCACGGCGATCAGCCGTTCGCGGTCGAGGCGGGAGAACTCTTCACTGGTCAGGTCGGACCAGAAGCGGCTGCGCAAGGGGGGGTGATTCATCGGGGTGTACCTCGTGGCGGGCGGACGGGATGATGGGCTAAATTATCCATACGGTCAAAAAAGACTGGCTATCCGTGGATACCCGTTGATATTTATCAAGCAAACCGCATGCCATCAAATTTGCACGGACGGTCAAAAGTCGAGCCGTCCGGGCGCCCGGCGCCCCGGGGTCACCAGCGCATGCGCAGCCCCAGTTGCCCTTGCACGCCGGTCTGCTCGGTGATGCCGATGGCGCTGGTGTAGGCCAGGCCGCCGTAGACCGACAGCGTCTTGTTCACCTGCCCGACGATGCCGCCGCCCACTTCGAGGGCGCTCGCGTTGCGGCGGTTCACGACCCGGTCGCTCGGCCCGAAGTAGAGGGCGTTGCTGCCGCTGAAGGTGTGCCACAGGTTGAGCTTCAGGTAGGGCTGCCAGACACCGCCGGCCGCCTCGAAGCGGCCTTCGAGCCGCGCGCCGAGCCGGCCGGTGACGGCGTTGTCGCGCTGGAAGCGCACGGTCGAGAGGCCGTCGTCGAAGTCGTCGAGCGAACTGCGCTGCCAGATGAGCTGCACCTGCGGCTGCAGCGTGACGGTGTCGCTCAGCGCCAGCGGGTAGCCGGCCTCGAGCGATGCGGTCACGCTGGTGCCGTGCGGGCGGCCGCCGCGCCCCAGGGTGGAGCGCGCATCGGCCTTGTAGCGCGTGGCCAGCAGCACGGCGTCGCTGTACCAGCCGCTGCTCGCGATGCGCGTCCAGTAGGCGCCCAGGCTGTAGCCCTCGACGGTGAGCCGGCCGGCCGCCTCGTTGGTGGCGCCGCCGGCCATGCCGCTCGCGTGGCCGCTGGCCCGCGTGTAGCCGCCCAGCACGCCGACGCGGTGGCGCCCGCCCGCGCCGTCGGTGGCCGCCAGGAAGTCGTGGCCCAGCTGCAGGCCGCTGACGCTGCCGTCGAACTGCGGATTGGCATCGCCGCGCAGGCGCTGTCGCGTGCTTTCGCCGAACACGCGGCCCCACGAGGCCTGCCGGCCTTCACCGTCCGCGAGCAGTTGTGGGTCACCCTGGCGGTCGTGGAAGGTGCCCAGCTGCGCCAGCCCGAGGCGGCGCACGGCGATCGGCAGGGCGCTGTACAGCGGCACCTCGGGCCGGTAGAGCTTGACCTGTTCCACCGTCGCCGGCGCGCCGGTCTCGGCGATCACTTCGGCGGCCTCCTCCAGCGAGCCCACCACGGTGCCGCCCACGAGGTAGCCGTTGTTGCGCAGGTACCAGTTGTCGCGGTTATTGCCCGTCGCGCCGCCGCGGAACAGCCGGTAGTTGTAGGCGCCGGCCTCCACCGCCTGGGTCAGCGAGAACGCGTGGTCGGCTGTGGTGCCGCCGTTGACGGCCTGCACCACCAGGATGCCGTCGGCCAGCGTGGGCGCGCCCAGGCCGCCGCGGTTCACCACGCGCAGGCCGGTGGACCCCGTGGCCGCGCCGCCGTCGATCACCAGCTTGTCCGAGGGCGCGTTGTCGCCCGCCAGCACGGTGTTGACCTGCAGCAGCGCGCCGCTGCCGCCCACGTAGTTGCCGCGCACCGTGAAGGCGCCGAAACCGACGCCGTCGTTCGGTCCGGGCAGCAGCGTGCCCTGGTTGGTGACGTTGCCCGCGAAGGTGCCGGTGCCGGCCACGGTGGTGCCGGGCAACACCGCGATGACCGGGCTGGTCAGCGTGGCGGGCAGGGTGAAGCGGCCGGACTCGACGCGGATCGAATCCGAGAAGCTCGCGTCGGTCTGCCACGACCACGCGGTGCCGCGCATCGTCAGGTGCTGGAAGTTGCGGAAGGCGTTGTCGACCGTGCCGCTGCCTTCGAGAAAGGTGCTGGCCGTCTTGCCGACGCCGCCGTCGGCGCCGCCCTTGATGACCGAGCCGGTCTGCAATATCAGCGTGCCGTTGCCGAGCGCGCCCATGTAGATCGCGTCGGTGCTGGCGGCGCCGCCGTGGCCTTCGATGGTGCCGGCGTTGACCAGCACGTCGTTGCCGTTCTGGCCGCGGTAGCCGTAGCCGTTGGCGCTCGAGAACGAGGCGCCGGCCCGGTTCTCCACGCGCGAGAAGAAGGTGCCGCCGAGCGTGTTCGCATGCACCGCGTCGGCGCCGCCCGCCGGCGAGTTGGCGCCCGTGGTGGCGATGCTGCCGGTGTTCACCAGCAGGTTGGCCACGAGGTTGCCGCCCTGCAGGTACACGCCCTTGGCCGAGGTGCCGATGGCCGAGATGCTGCCGTTGTTGACCACCGTGTTGCCCGGGCCCAGCAACGAGATACCGTGCGAGCTGAGGCCCGTGGTGCCGATGCTGCCGTTGTTGGTGATGCGCGTGCGCGTGCTGCTGTTCGACGTCACCAGGATGCCCGCGGTGCCGCTGCTCGTGGTGCTCAGCGTGCCGTTGTTGGTCAGCGTGTTGTCGTTGCCCGTGGCGACCATCGCCGCGCGCGCCGAGCCCGAGCCGCCCGACACCGTGATCGTGCCGTTGTTGGTGATGGTGCTCGCATCGCGCACCAGCAGCGCCTGCGTGGCGTTGGTGGTCAGCGTGGCGCCGCTGTTCACGGTGATGGTGACGCCGGTGCTGCCCGGCGTGGCGATCACGCTGGGCGATACGGTCGTGGTGCCGTCGCAGACCACGATGTCGCCGGTGACCGGCGTGGCGGTGGGGCCGCAGGCCGCGTGCGCGGCGCCGCCTGCGAGCCCTGCAAGGGCGGCCGCGAGCCAGGGAAGGGGGGATGCCGGATGACGGCGGGGAAAAGAAAACCGAGAAAAGTGGGAAAACCGGGGGCCTCGCTCCATGCGCATGTCGTCTGCTCCTTCTTGTTTTTCATGAGGCCGTGGGGGCCTGGAGCGGCGGATTATTCAGTGCAATTGCCCTTCTGGAAACCGACGAACTTCCGTACTCACCGGGTCGGTCCCGATGGCGCGCCGACTTGAATGCGGCCCTTGTTGAGCCTATAACTCAAGCATGGTCTCTTGCTCGTCGCAAGACGGAAAGGAGGCGCCGTGAAAAGACGCATCTATTGGCTGTTGCCGGACCTGGCGAGTGCCAGGCAGGCCATGCACGATCTGCTGCAGGCGCGTGTCGACATCGCGCACCTGCATTTCGCCGCACGCGAAGGCCAGGACATGGCCGGGCTCCATGCGGCCAACGTCTGGCAGACCTCCGACCTCGTTCACGCCGCCAAGACCGGCTGGGTGCTCGGCACCGCCTGCGGCGTCGTCGTCGGGTTGCTGGCCGCGCTGCTGTTCCCCGTGTTCGGCGACGAGCCCGAATGGGCCGTGGCCGTGGGCCTGGCGCTGCTGGGCGGCGTGGTGGGCGCCTGGTCGGCCACCATGGTCGGCGTGTCGATCCCGAGCCCGCGGCTGGCGCGTTTCGAGAGCGCCATCGCGCAGGGCCAGGTCCTGTTGATGGTCGACCTGCCGCCCGCGCGCGTGCGCGAGGTCGAGGCGATGCTGGAGGCCACGCACCCCGAGGCCCGCTTCGAGGGCGAAGAGCCGCGGATCCCGGCGATCCGCTGAAGCCGCCGCGCATGCGACTCCCGGACCCCACGATGGCCACCCCAGGGAGCGCAGCACATGACCATCGCCGTCGTCCTGTTGCTCATCGTGGTGGCCTCGGTGGCGTTCCACGCCGTCAACCCGTGGTGGACGACGCCGCTGGCCTCCAACTGGCAGCGCATGGACGACACGCTGACCATCACGCTGCTCATCACGGGCCTGTTCTTCGTCGTCATCAACCTGTTCCTCGCCTACACCGTGGTGCGCTTTCGCCACCGCGAGGGGCGCCGCGTGGCGCCGCATGCGCCCGAGAGCCGCACGCTGGAGCGCTGGCTCATCGGCGGCACCACCGTCGGCATCATGGCGCTGCTGGCGCCCGGCCTCGTGGTGTACGCGAACTACGTGCGCACGCCGCATGACGCGCTCGTGCTCGAGGTGCTGGGCCAGCAGTGGCAGTGGCGCTTTCGCCTGCCGGGCGCGGACGGCAAGCTGGGCGCGACCGACGCGCGCTTCGTCAGCGCCGCCAACCCCTTCGGGCTCGACCCGGCCGACGCGGCGGGGCTGGACGACCTGCTGGTTCCCGGCGACGAGGTGCACCTGCCGATCGGCCAGCCGGTGCTGGTGCTGATGCGCTCCCACGACGTGCTGCACGACTTCTTCGTGCCGCCCATCCGCGCCCGCATGAACATCGTGCCGGGGCAGGTCAGCCGCTTCTGGTTCACGCCGACTGTCGCGGGCCGCTACGAGGCGCTGTGCGCGCAGCTGTGCGGCGTGGGCCATCCGAACATGCGCGGCTTCGTGGTGGTGGAGGACGCGGCGGCCTACGACGCCTGGCGCACGGCGCTGCCGACCTTCGGCGCGATGCAGCTGGCGCAAGCGGCCAAGGCGGCGCAGGCTGCCCAGGCACCGGCCGGCGGTGGCGGCCGCGTCGACCAGGGCCGCGCGCTGGCCGACGCCAAGGGCTGCGTGGCCTGCCACACCGTCGACGGCAGCACACGCGTGGGGCCGACCTGGAAGGGCCTGTACGGCAAGACCGAGTCGATGGCCGACGGCAGCACGGCGCTGGTCGATGAGGCCTACCTGCGCAGCTTCATCCGCGACCCGCAGGCGCGCCACGTGAAGGGCTTCCCGCCGGTGATGCCGAAGATCGACCTGAGCGAGGAGGAATTGGCCGCGCTGGTGGCCTACATCCAGAGTCTGGGCAGCCCGCCGACGCAGGCTGCCACCGAACAGAAGGCCGCGCGATGACTTCTTCTGCGCTCACTCAAGACGACGAGCACGACGACGGCGGCCACGCGGCGCCGCAGGGCTTCCTGCGCCGCTACGTCTGGAGCCAGGACCACAAGGTGATCGCCGTGCAGTACGCCTGCACCGCCATCGCGGTGGGCGTGGTCGGGCTGGTGCTGTCCAACCTCATGCGGCTGCAGCTGGGGTTCCCGGGCCAGTTCGAGTTCATCAACGCCGAGCGCTACTACCAGTTCGTGACCATGCACGGGATGATCATGGTGATCTACCTGCTCACGGCGCTGTTCCTGGGCGGCTTCGGCAACTACCTGATCCCGCTCATGGTGGGCGCGCGCGACATGGTGTTCCCCTACCTCAACATGCTGAGCTTCTGGGTCTACCTGCTGTCGGTGGTGGTGCTGATGGCCAGCTTCTTCGTGGCGGGCGGCCCCACCGGCGCGGGCTGGACGCTGTACCCGCCGCAGTCGATCCTGCCCGGCACGCCGGGCCACGGCGGCGGCATCGTGCTGATGCTGGTGTCGCTGCTGATCTTCATCGTGGCCACCACCATGGGCGGGCTGAACTACGCGACCACCGTGCTGCAGGCGCGCTGCCGGGGCATGACGCTGCTGCGCATGCCGCTCACGGTGTGGGGCATCTTCGTGGCCACGGTGCTGGCGCTGCTGGGTTTTCCGGCGCTGTTCGTCAGCGGCGTGATGCTGCTGCTGGACCGCACGGTGGGCACCAGCTTCTTCATGCCGGCGCTGGTGTCGATGGGGCAGCTGTCGGGCCACAAGGGCGGCAGCCCGCTGCTGTTCCAGCACCTGTTCTGGTTCTTCGGCCACCCCGAGGTCTACATCGTGGCGCTGCCGGCCTTCGGCATCGTGTCGGACCTCATCAGCGTGCACGCGCGCAAGCGCATCTTCGGCTACCGCACGATGGTGTGGGCCATCGTGGCCATCGGCGGGCTCAGCGTGGTGGTGTGGGCGCACCACATGTTCGTGAGCGGCATGAACCCGTACTTCGGCTTCTTCTTCGCCACCACCACGCTGGTCATCGCGGTGCCCACCGCGATCAAGGTCTACAACTGGCTGCTCACGCTGTGGCGCGGCGACATCCACCTGTCGGTGCCGATGCTGTTCGCGCTGGCCTTCGTGTGCACCTTTGTGATCGGCGGGCTCACGGGGCTGTTCCTGGGCAACGTGAGCGTGGACATTCCGCTGTCGGGCACCTACTTCGTGGTGGCGCACTTCCACATGGTGATGGGCGTGGCGCCGCTGCTGGTGGTGTTCGGCGGCATCTACCACTGGTTCCCCAAGATCACCGGGCGCATGCTGGACGACCGGATCGGCCGGCTGCATTTCTGGATCACCTTCCTGGGCACCTACGCGATCTATTTCCCGATGCACTACCTGGGCGTGCTGGGCATGCCGCGGCGTTACTACAACTTCGACGGCTACAAGTTCATCCCGCCGTCGGCTTTCAGCCTGAACGAATTCATCACCGTGGTCGCGCTGGTGGTCGGCGTGGCGCAGCTGCTCTTCATCGTCAACCTGGCCTGGAGCGCCTGGCGTGGCCGGCCGGCCGGCGCCAACCCGTGGCGCGCTGCCTCGCTCGAATGGCAGACACCCGAGACGCCGCCCGGCCACGGCAACTGGGGGCCGCGGCTGCCCGTGGCCTACCGCTGGGCCTATGCCTACGGCGTGCCGGGCGCGGCGGAAGACTTCATCGCGCAGAACGCGCCGCCGCAGGCCAGCGACGACAAGGACGACGTGCCGGTGAGCGGCGCGCGGGGAGCCCCGGCATGAACGCGGACGCCGCCCTGCGCCTGCGCGGCCTGCCCCGCGATGTGCGGCTGCGCGACGCGCACGCGAGCGCGGCGGGCATCGGCCTGTGGGTCTTCATGGGCGTGGTCACCGCGCTGTTCTCCCTGTTCACCGTCGCCTACGTGATGCGCATGAGCAGCGGCGATGCGGTCGCGCTCGCGCTGCCGTGGCAGCTGTGGCTCAGCTCGGCGCTGCTGGTGGCGGGCAGCGTGGCGCTGGAAGCCGCTTCGCGCCGCGTGGACCCGGCGCGCATGCGTCGCCTGCTGCTGGCCGGCGGCCTGTGCGCGGTGGGCTTCCTCGGCGTGCAGCTGTGGGCCTGGGCCGCGATGGCGCACGCGCAGGTGCTGCCGGCGGGCAATCCGTCGGGCAGCTTCTTCTACCTGCTGACCGCCATGCACGGGCTGCACCTGGCGGGCGGCCTGGTCGGGTGGGCGATGGCGGCGCGCGTCGCGTGGGCCGACCCCGCCCGGGCCGGATGGCGCATCGCGCTGTGCGCGCGCTACTGGCACTTCATGCTGGCCGTGTGGCTGGCGCTGTTCGCGCTGCTGGGGTGGGTGACGCCGGAGGTGGCGCGCGTCCTCTGCGGCACGGCGTGAGGAGGCTTCGCATGAACCCCAGCACCGCAACCCTCACCGGCTCCGCCGTCGCCACGAGCGGCTGGCGCGGGCTGGTGGCCGACTGGTCGTCCGACCGCCAGGCCTTCCACGTCTCGTGGGGCAAGGCCATGATGTGGATCTTCCTGCTGAGCGACATCTTCATCTTCAGCTGCTTCCTCACGGGCTACATGACGGTGCGCGTCTCGACCACCGTGGCCTGGCCCAACCCGAGCGAGGTGTTCGCGCTGCACGTGGGCGGGGCCGACGTGCCGCTTTTGCTGATCGCGATCATGACCTTCGTGCTCATCAGCAGCAGCGGCACGATGGCGATGGCGGTCAACTTCGCCTACCGCGGCGACCGCGTGAACGCCGCCACGCTGATGCTCGTGACCGCCACCTTCGGCGAGCTCTTCGTGGGCATGCAGGCCTTCGAGTGGTCCAAGCTGATCCTCGAGGAGGGCGTGCGGCCCTGGGGCAACCCGATGGGCGCGGCGCAGTTCGGCGCGGCCTTCTTCATGATCACGGGCTTCCACGGGCTGCACGTGTCGGCCGGCGTGGTGCTGCTGTTCGCGGTGGCCTTCAAGCTCATTCGCGGCGACTACGACAAGGCCGGCAACTACCAGGTGGTCGAGATCGTGGGCCTGTACTGGCACTTCGTCGACCTGGTGTGGGTCTTCATCTTCGCGCTGTTCTATCTCTGGTGAGGACGACCATGAACACTCACACCACCACCACCGGCCAGCAGCACCCGATCGGCCTGTACCTGAAGATCTGGGGGCTCCTGTTCGTGCTCAGCGCGATGTCGTACATGGTCGACTACCTGCACGTGCAGGGCTATTTGCGCTGGGGCCTGATCATCGTCTTCATGCTGCTGAAGGCCGGGCTCATCGTCGCGGTCTTCATGCACATGGCGTGGGAGCGGATGGCGCTGGTCTACGCCATCCTGCTGCCGCCGCTGTGCCTTTTGGTGCTGGTCGGGCTGATGGCGGCGGAGGCCGACCACACCTTCCTCGCGCGGCTGGCGTTCTTCCGCTGACGGCGCTGCTCAGCGCCGGACCACGAAGCGCGTGATCACCGGCGGCGACTCGCCCAGGTGGAAGGCCAGGCGGCGCTCGCGCAGCGCCATGTCGGCGGCGGTGGCGCGGTTGAAGCGGCGCAGGTGGTCGGTCCACGACTCGTCCACGATCTGCTCCACGTAGCGCTCGGGCTGCGCGATGTCGTGCAGCAGCTCCCAGCCGATGGCGCCCTGGCCCAGGCGCGCGCGCCGGGTCTGCTGCATCACGAGGTGGAAGGCGGCGGCGCGCGACGGGTCGATCAGGTACTCGACCGTGATCACCACGCGGCCGTCTTCCTGCGGCGCCTCGGCCGGCGGGCCGGCGGCCCAGCCGGCCTGGGCGGGGCGCACGTCGTCTTCGCCGCTCACGTCGGTCACCCAGCGCATGGCCGCCAGCATCAGCAGCGTGCCGCTCACGGCGGCGATGGCCAGGCTCAGCTTGAGCGACGTGACGGTGGCCACCTGGCCCCACAGCGCCGCGCCGATCGCGCTCGCGCCCATGATCGCCATCTGGTAGGTCGACATGCCGCGCGCGCGCACCCAGTCGGGCAGCGCGAGCTGGGCCGACACCGACAGCGAGTTGGCCACCGTGATCCACGCCATGCCGCCGAAGAACATCGCCGGCACCGCGACCCAGGCGTTGGGCGCCACGGCCATCACGGCCGTGGCCGCCGACTGCAGCATGGCGCCGCGCAGCACCAGCTGGTCGCGCCCGAGCGCCTGGCGCAGCCGCGGCAGGAAGAGCACCGCGATGATCGCGCCCGTGCCCATGGCGGCCAGCAGCAGCGTGAAGGTGCCGGCGCCGCCGCCCTGGAGGTTGCGCGCCAAGAGCGGCAGCAGCGCCAGCAGCGCCGTCGAGTGGAAGAAGAACAGCGACACGCGCGTGAGCACCGCGCGCATGCGCTGCGACTGACGCACGAACTGCACGCCCACGCGCATCGCGCTGATGAGCTTCTCGCGCCCCAGCGGATTGGGCGTGTGCTCGCGGCGCCAGCGCAGCACCACGAAGCCCGAGGCCACCGACAGCACCGCGTTGAGCGCAAACACCCACACGCTGCCCGCGCTCGCGATCAGCATGCCGGCCGTGAGCGGGCCGACGATGCGCGAGGCGTTCATGGCGATGCCGTTCAGCCCCAGCGCCGCCGGCAGCTGTTGGCGCGGCACGAGCTCGGGCACGATGGCCGAGAACACCGGCCAGCGCAGCGCCAGCCCGATGCCGTTGGCGAAGGTGAGCGCCAGCAGGAGCGGCGCGGTCATCACGTCGAGCGCGATGGCGGCGCACAGCACCACGGCGGTGCCGGCCAGCCAGAACTGCGTGGCCACCAGCCAGCGCCGGCGATCGAGGATGTCGGCCAGCGCGCCGCTCGGAAGCCCGAGCAGGAACACCGGCAGGGTGGAGGCCGACTGCACCAGCGCGACCCAGATCGGTGAGGTGGTCAGCGAGGTCATCATCCACGCCGCGGCCACATCGTTCATCCACATGCAGATGTTGGCGATGAGCCAGGTGCTCCACAGCATGCGGAACACGGGGAGCTTCAGGGGCTCGAGCGCCGCGAGGTTCGAGGGCTGCGGCCGGGCCGGCGGGAGGGGTGTCTCTTCGGGGGATATGGGCGGCATGTCGCGCTATTGTGGCGCGAGGCGGCGCGCCTAGCCCCGGTCGCTGCGTGCGAGACGGTGTTCCAGTCGGCGCAGCAAGGTCGTGAGGACCAGCGTCATCATCCAGTACACCACCGAGATCGCCAGGTACGGCTCCCAGTAGCGCGCATAGGCGCCGGCCACGGTGCGCGCGGCGTAGGCCAGCTCGGCCAGGCCGATGGCCGACACCAGCGAGGTGTCCTTGAGCAGCGCGATGGCGTTGTTGCCCAGCGGCGGCAGCATGCGGCGAAAAGCCTGCGGCAGCACCACGTAGCGCATCACCTGCGCGGGGCTCAGGCCCAGCGAGCGGCCGGCGTCGAACTGCCCGCGCGAGATCGACTGGATGCCGGCGCGGAACACTTCGGAGATGTAGGCCGCCGAGTTCAGCGTGAGCGCGACCACGCCGGAGATGAGGGCGCCGTGCTCCTGCTTGAGCGTGCGCGCCAGCTCGCCGTCGATCAGGATGCCCGTGCTCGGGTGGATGAACACCGGCATCACCGCGAAGTGGATGAGCAGGATCTGCACGAACAGCGGCGTGCCCCGGAAGAAGCTCACGTACACCGTGGCGGGCCAGCGCAGCAGCAGGCGCGTGACCCAGGTCCACGGCGCGTGGCGCGCCTGCGCCAGCCGCGCCAGCGCCAGGCACAGGCCCCAGCTCGCGCCCAGCAGCACGCAGACCACGGTCATGCGCAGCGTCATCCAGGCGCCCTGCCAGAACAGGTCCTTGTATTCCACGAGGATGTCCCAGCGGAACCATCCGAAAAGCAGCACTGGTTGTTCCATGCTTGCGTCCTCAACTCTCTGTCTATCTGTCGGTCAGCGGAAAAACGAAACGGCCGCGTGAGGGCGGCCGTGTTCAGGAAAATGCCGTGCGGCTCAGCGCACGTTCGGGTCCTTGTTGAACCACTTCTTGTAGATCGTCACGTAGCTGCCGTCGGCGCGGATGGCCGCCAGGCCGGCGCTGAGCTTGTCCAGCAGTGCCTTGTCGCCCTTCTTCACGACGATGCCGAAGCCCTCTTCGGGGAAGGATTTGTCGTCCAGCGTCTTCAGCTCGGGGTGCTGCGCCACGCGGTAGGCGATCACGCCGTTGTCGCCCATGGCGGCATCGACGCCGCCGCCGGCCAGCTCGGAAATGATGAGCGGCGTGCTCTCGAAGCGGCGGATGTTGGGGCTGGTCTTGCCGAACTCGCGCGAGGCGATGTCGTCGGCGGTGGAGGCGCTGACCACGGCGATCTTCTTGCCCGTGAGGTCCTTCAGCGAGGCCACGGTGCTGTTCTTCGGCAGCGCGATGAGCTGGCGTGCCGCGAAGTACGGGGGCGTGAAGTCGTAGCTCTGCTTGCGCTTCTCGTTGATGGTGACGCCCGAGATCACGAGGTCGACGTCGCCGTTGTTCAGCGCGCCGAAGATGCCGGTGAAGGGCGTGTTGACGATCTTGATCTTCAGGCCCTGCTGCTTGGCGATGGCGTTGATGATGTCGATGTCGAAGCCGACGATCTGCTTGTCCTTGTTCTCGAAGGCAAACGGCGCGTAGGTGGCGCTGGAGGCCACGGTGAGTTCGCGGTTCTGGGCCTGGGCACCGAAGGCGAGCGTGGCGGCAGCGAGGCCGAGGGCCAGGGCGCGTCGTAGAGAGTTCATTCGGGGTCCTTGTGTCTTTGCCGCCCGGCGGGAAGCGGTGGGCGAGCATTTTAGGCGCTCGCTATCGGGACCCCTTGCCGCCTACCGGGCGAACAGGAAGTAGAGCGCGACCGCCACCACGGCCACGACGGCGATCACCTTGCCCGCGCGGGGCGAGCCGGAGGCGCCAGTGGAACTCCACGTCACGCTGTGGGTGTGCACGGTCTTCGTGCGCCCGCCGCTGCTGCGTTCCGTGCGGACGAGCGCATCGGCCACGACCTGCCGGCCTTCCGGCGAGACCGCGGACATCGGCGATGCAAGCGCCTGCAGCTGCGCCGGCGTCAGCACGCCGGTGCGCACGGCCCAGGCGAGCGTGGCGGCCGGCGAGGCGGGCGCCGCCCATTCGGGCTCCTGTGCGGGCAGCAGGCTGAGGGCCTGTGCGTGCTGCGCGGGGTCGACCAGCTGCAGCGCCTGCAGTTGATCGAGGGCGCTCTCGGTCACGCCGTCTTCCAGGCGGTTCGCCATGAGGCTGATCTCGAGCAGCACCCAGGCCGGCGCCTGGCCGCTGACCATGGCCACCGCATTCGCCACGGTGCGGTGCGCCTCGTCTTGCGCGCCGGGGGCGGCGCGGGCGCGCAGGCCGGGCAGCGACTCCGGCGCGACGATGCCCTTGGCGGCCGCCCAGCCCAGCGCTTCGCTCGGGGTGCGCAGCGGCGTGCTTGGCAGGTCGGGGTGCGCGAGCGCCTGCGCGTGTTCGGCGTCGGTCAGCAGGCCCAGGGTGTGCAGGTGCGACAGGGCCCGTGGGCCAGCTTCTTCGGAATTCATGGGCCCCAGTGTCCCAGAGGTCTCGCGAAGGGCCGCGCCGCCGGCCCGGCGCTCCCAGCGTGTGCGTTACTTCTCGGTGCGCGTCCAAATTTGGGCATCGACTCGATACACAACGCATCAATTAGTTAACACATATAACAATAAGGAACTATTAAGAACAATTGCTCAGGGAAGAAGGTATGCCATTGGTTTTGGGCGTCATGGGGCTCCCTCAGGTCGAGGTCGAGCTCCTGCGGATCATCGTTCGCCTCAGCTCCAATCTCCGGTCGTTGTGGACGGTCAGCGAGTCGCAGCCCTGCGACCTGTTGCTGGTGGACGGCGATGCGCCGGCCGCCGAGCGGCAGACGCCGTCCGCGCGCTTCGTGGTGCCGATGGTGGCGCGCGGCGAGGCCCTGGCCGCCGCGCCCGCGCGCCGCACGCTGGCGCGTCCCATCTACGCGGAAGAGCTGGTCGCGCTGCTCAACCAGGTCGCGCCCAGCGGGGCCTCGGGCGACGCGGCGCGCGCCATGGTGCGCTCGATCCGCGCGCGCGCCTCGCTGATCCGCTGGCCCTCGCAGGTGACCCTGCAGCGCCATCCGATCTACGTGCGGCTGGCGGCCGCCCTGTCCAAGAGCGCGCAATCGGCCGAAAGCCTGAGCGTGCTGGGCCGCATCGATGTGCAGGAGTGCAGCACCTTCCTCGGCCTGCTGGAGGAAGAGGGCGCGCTGACCTGGTCGGAGGAAGCCCGCGCGCCGCGCCCCTCGGGGGCCGGCGCCGGCGGCGAGGCCGCGCAGCACAAGCGGGGGTTGCTCTCGCGCATCCGCCGACGCCTCGGGCTGGCCTGAGCAGGGCGCCGGCATGAGGGACTTCAAGCTCGTCTTCACGGGCCCGATGGGCGTGGGCAAGACCACGGCCATCGCGGCCATCAGCGAGACCGCGCCGATCGCCACCGAGGTCGCCAACGCCGACACCTCGGTCGCCAAGGCCACCACCACGGTGGGGCTCGACTTCGGCCAGGTGACGCTGGACAACGGCGACCGGCTGCGCCTGTACGGCACGCCGGGCCAGAGCCGCTTCGACTTCATGTGGAAGATCCTGGTGCGCGATGCGCTGGGCCTGGCGATCCTGCTGGACAACAGCCGGCCCGACCCGATGGCCGACCTGGCCCAGTACCTGGACGGTTTTGCCGGCGCGCTCGAGCGCATGCCCTGCGCCGTGGGCGTGAGCCGCCTGCCGTCGCACCCCACCCCCACGCTCGACGACTACGCGCAGGCGCTGGCGGCGCGCGGGCTGGTGCTGCCGCTGCTGGCGGTCGACCCGCGCCGCAAGGACGACGTGGTCGCGCTGATCGAGACGCTGCTGATGCAGATCGAAGTGCTCGACGAGGAGGCCGCACCATGAAGATTCCCCACGCCCTGAAGCTGCGCGCCGCGGTCGAGGCGCGCCGCGTGCTCGACGAGGTCACGGGCATCGCTTCGGTGGTGATCGCCACGCCCGACGGCTTCGAGATCGCCAGCGCCGCGCGGCGCGACGTCGAGCCCGCGCGCATCGCCGCCATGGCCAGCTCGATCGCCGCCATCGGCGCCGTGGTGTCGCAGGAGGCGCGCCTGGGCCGCTGCACCTGCATCACGGTCGCGACCGACAACGGCTTTGCGCTCGTCAGCCCGGTGCACAGCGGCGAGACCTCGCTGGTGGTGAACGTCATCGCCGACGCCGACGCGGTGCTCGCGCAGGCGATGTACCGCACGGCGGCCTGCGTGCGGGCGCTCGAGGCGCCGCAGTTCTAGACCGCATCCAACACGAATTCACGGGCGGGGACGGATTGGCATGCGACGTCCCCACCCTCTTTTTTCATTCGCATGAATTTCACTCACAGGACTTACTGACATGGCCTCGATCCAGACCAGCCTCGACACCCTCCTGACCGCCGACGGCGCCCTGTGCGCTGCCGTGGTCGATTCCGCCAGCGGCATGATGCTGGGCGCCGCCGGCACCGGCGTGGACCTCGAAGTGGCCGCCGCCGGCAACACCGAAGTGATGCGTGCCAAGCTCAAGACGATGCGCGCGCTGGGCCTGAGCGACACCATCGAAGACATCCTCATCACGCTGGGCAAGCAGTACCACCTGCTGCGCCCGATGGCGCAGAAGGAAGGCGTGTTCATCTACTTCGTGCTCGACAAGGCGAAGTCGAACCTGGCGCTGGCGCGCCGCAAGCTGCAGGACGTCGAGAAGGACATAACCTTCTAACCAGATAGAAGGTGCACCGCCCTCGGGCGGATGGACGGGCCGGCTCCCTCGCGGGAGGCGGCCTTTTTCTTTTGTGGGGCGGCTACTTCGCCAGATGCCCCAGCGGCAGCGCGCTGTTGGCCTTCACCTCGCCCAGCGAGAAGCTGGTGTGCAGGTCTTTCACGTTCGGCAGGTTCATGAGGTTCTGCCGCGCGAAGGCCGAGAAGCCGTTCAGGTCCTGCGCCACCACCTGCAGCTCGAAGGTGCCGGTGCCGCTGATGTAGTGGCAGGCCACCACCTCGGGCATCTTGCGGATCGCGTCTTCGAGCTTGCGCGTGGCTTCGTGGGTGACGCGCTCGGTGTCCACGCGCACGAAGGCCAGCACGCCCAGCCCGATCTTGTGGCGGTCGATCTCGGCGCGGTAGCCCTTGATGAAGCCAGCGTCTTCCAGCGCCCGCACGCGGCGCCAGCAGGGCGCCGCCGACAGGCCCACGCGCTGCGCCAGCTCGGCGTTCGTGAGGCGGCCATCGGTCTGCAGTTCTTGCAGGATAGCGAGGTCGAACTTGTCAATGCTTTCCATAGGGGTGGATGTTAAGCAAGATTCTTTCTGAAAGTCGTTTTTTCGAAGCAAAAAACGCAAACACCTGTCGCAGACCCCGGCATACACTTTGCGTCACCATGGGCTTGCGCCCTACCGGGCACAGACCCACACCCCTCAGCCAGGCCCACAAGGCCCTGCCAATACGGAGACAGAGAACATGAACGCCCCGCTGCCCGAGCACATTCGCCGCGCGCTAGAAACCGTCACGCTCGACGACAAATACAGCCTCGATTACGGGCGCGCCTTCATGAGCGGGGTGCAGGCCCTGGTCAAGCTGCCGATGCTGCAGCGCCTGCGCGACAAGCAGGTCGGCAAGAACACCGCCGGCTTCATCAGCGGCTACCGCGGCTCCCCGCTCGGCGGCTACGACCAGGCGCTGTGGAAGGCCAGCAAGTTCCTCAAGGAACAGAACATCGTCTTCCAGCCCGGCGTGAACGAAGAGCTTGCGGCCACGGCGCTGTGGGGCACGCAGCAACTGGGCTTCTCGCCGCAGGGCACCAACAAGTTCGACGGCGTCTTCGGCATCTGGTACGGCAAGGGCCCGGGCGTGGACCGCTGCTCCGACGTGTTCAAGCACGCCAACATGGCCGGCACCACCGCCTGGGGCGGCGTGATCGCGGTGGCCGGCGACGACCACATCTCCAAGAGCAGCACGGCCGCGCACCAGAGCGACCACATCTTCAAGGCCTGCGGCACGCCGGTGTTCTTCCCGGCCAACGTGCAGGAAATCCTCGACCTGGGCATCCACGCCTTCGCGCTGAGCCGCTTCTCGGGCGTGTGGTCGGGCATGAAGACGATCCAGGAGATCGTAGAGTCCAGCGCCACGGCCATGATCGACCCCGAGCGCGTCGACATCGTCATCCCGACCGACTTCGAGATGCCGCCCGGCGGCCTGCACATCCGCTGGCCCGACCATGCGCTGGAGCAGGAAGCCCGGCTCATGCACTACAAGTGGTACGCCGCGCTGGCCTACATCCGCGCCAACCGCCTGAACCACAACGTGATCGAAGGCCCGAACGACCGCTTCGGCATCATGGCCAGCGGCAAGGCCTACAACGACACGCGCCAGGCGCTCATCGACCTGGGCCTGGACGACGCGGCCTGCCGCCAGCTGGGCATCCGCCTGCACAAGGTGGGCGTGGTGTGGCCGCTGGAGGCGCAGCTCACGCGCGAATTCGCCACCGGCCTGCAGGAAATCCTGGTGGTCGAGGAGAAGCGCCAGGTCATCGAATACCAACTCAAGGAAGAGCTCTACAACTGGCGCTCCGACGTGCGCCCCAACGTGGTCGGCAAGTTCGACGAAGGCGCGAGCTCCACGGACGACGGTTACTCCGGCGGTGAATGGTCGATGCCCAACCCGACCTCGCACACGCTGCTGCGCGCCAACGCCGACCTGAACCCGGCGCTCATCGCCAAGGCCATCGCCGCGCGCCTCAAGAAGACCGGCCTGCTGGCCGCCGCCGGCGCCGACATGGCCGCCCGCATCGACGCGCAACTCGCCATCCTTGAGGCCAAGGAGCGCGCGATGGTGGTGCAGCAGGCCTCCACCAGCGTGGCCGACGCCACGCGCCAGCCCTGGTTCTGCTCGGGCTGCCCGCACAACACCAGCACCGTCGTGCCCGAAGGTTCGCGCGCGATGGGCGGCATCGGCTGCCACTTCATGGCGACCTGGATGGACCGCTCCACCATCGGCTTCACGCAGATGGGCGGCGAGGGCGTGCCATGGGTGGGCCAGCAGCCCTTCACGACCGACCAGCACATCTTCGCCAACCTGGGCGACGGCACGTACTTCCACAGCGGCCTGCTCGCCATTCGCCAGAGCATCGCGGCGGGCGTGAACATCACCTACAAGATCCTCTACAACGACGCGGTCGCCATGACCGGCGGCCAGACCGTGGGCGAACGCCCCGAGGGCCACTCGGTGCTGCAGATCGCCGAGAGCCTGCATGCCGAGGGCACGAAGAAGGTCGTCATCGTCACCGACGAGCCCGAGAAGTACGAGGGCGTGAACATTCCCGGCGACCACGTGCAGGTGAAGCACCGCGACCTGCTCGACGACATCCAGCGCGAGTTCCGCGCCATCGCCGGCACCACGGCCATCATCTACGACCAGACCTGCGCCACCGAGAAGCGCCGCCGCCGCAAGCGCGGCACGGCCGTCGATCCGGCCAAGCGCGTGGTCATCAACGAGCTGGTCTGCGAAGGCTGCGGCGACTGCAGCGTGCAGAGCAACTGCCTCTCGGTGGAGCCGCTGGAGACCGAGTTCGGCCGCAAGCGCACCATCAACCAGAGCAGCTGCAACAAGGACATGAGCTGCCTGAAGGGCTTCTGCCCGAGCTTCGTGACCGTCGAGGGCGGCCAGCTCAAGAAGAAGGGCAAGAACAAGGCGGCCACGCCGGCCGAGTTCGGCCTGCTGGCCGAGCCCGCCATTCCGTCGCTCGCGGGCGGCAAGGTCTGGGGCGTGGTGGTGGCCGGCGTCGGCGGCACCGGCGTGATCACCATCGGCCAGCTGCTGGGCATGGCCGCGCACATCGAGGCCAAGGGCATCGTTACGCAGGATGCGGCGGGCCTGGCGCAAAAGGGCGGCGCCACCTGGAGCCACGTGCTCATCGGCGACACGCAGGACGACATCCGCACCACCCGCGTGGGCACCGCGGCGGCCGACCTGATCCTGGCCTGCGACCCGCTCGTCACGATCAACGCCGAGACCATGGCGCGCATGCGCGAAGGGCGCACGCACGTGGCGCTCAACAGCCACAGCGCGCCCACGGCGGCCTTCGTGCGCAACGCCAACTGGCAGAACCCCGAAGACGCCTGCGCCGCTGAAATTGCGCGCGCCGTGGGCATCGACGGCCTGGGCGCCTTCGACGCCGATGCCGCCGCCACCGCGCTGATGGGCGACACCATCTACGTCAACCCGATGATCCTGGGCTACGCCTGGCAAAAGGGCTGGGTGCCGCTGGCGCACGAGTCGCTGATGCGCGCCATCGAGCTGAACGCCGTGGCCATCGAGAACAACAAGACCGCCTTCGAGTGGGGCCGCCAGGCCGCCGTGCGTCCGGACGAGCTGCAAAAGCGCGTGCGCCCGGGCCAGGTCATCGAGTTCAAGAAGCGCGAGACGGTCGAGGCCCTCGTCGCTCGTCGCGCCGAGTTCCTGACCGGCTACCAGAACGCCGCCTACGCCGAGGAGTACAAGGCCTTCGTCGGCCGCGTGCAGCAGGTCGAGTCGGCCGTCGGCAAGAGCACGGGCCTGGCCGAAACGGTGGCGCGCTACCTGTTCAAGCTCATGGCCTACAAGGACGAGTACGAAGTCGCCCGCCTGCACACCGACCGCACCTTCCTGGACCGCGTCGAGGGCATGTTCGAAGGCGACTACAAGCTCAACTACCACCTGGCGCCGCCGCTCATGGCCAAGAAGAACACCAAGGGCCAGCTGCAGAAGCAGAAGTTCGGCCCCTGGATGCTCACGGGCTTCCGCTTCCTGGCGAAGCTCAAGGGCCTGCGCGGCACGGCGCTCGACGTCTTCGGCCGCACCGAGGAACGCAAGACCGAGCGCGCCCTCATCGGCGAGTACCGCGCCAGCATCGAGGAAGTGCTCAAGGGCCTGCGCGCCGACAACCATGCGCTGGCGCTGGAGATCGCGGCGCTGCCGGAGCAGATCCGCGGCTACGGCCACGTGAAGGAGCGCAACCTCGCGGCGGCCCGCACCCGCTGGACCGAGCTGATGGGCAAGTGGCGCCACCCGCAGGCGCAGCGCGCAGCGGCCTGATCCGCCAGGCCCGTTTCCCCTGACAAAGAGCGCCCTTGCGGCGCTCTTTGCTATTTAAACGATAGCTGAAAGCCCTCGGGGGTGCGCCGGATAAGGGCGCGAAACGGCCATCTGCGCCGAATACAATGCCCGACTGCGCGCGGCCTCCCCCGCCGAGCCTTTGACTTGCGGCCCGCATCCCTCGTGGGCGCGGAACCGCGGGCCCGGCCCGCGCATCTGAAGTCTTTTTCTTCTCTCTTCCCTCTGCTGGAGACTCTCTTGTTCATTTCCTCTGCTTTCGCTCAAACCGCGCCCGCAGCCGCCGGTGGTGGCGACATGTTGTCTTCGCTGGGCAGCATGCTGCCGCTGGTGCTGATGTTCGTGGTGCTGTATTTCGTCATGATCCGCCCGCAAATGAAGCGCCAGAAAGAGGCCCGCGCCATGATCGAAGCCCTGGCCAAGGGTGACGAAGTCGCCACGGCCGGCGGCGTGCTCGGCAAGATCACCTCGCTGAACGACCAGTACCTCGGCCTGGAAATCGCCAACGGCGTCGAGATCAAGATCCAGCGCAGCGCGGTGGTCCAGGTGCTGCCCAAGGGCGCCGTCAAGCAATAAAAGCGTGAGCTGAACCTTGCGCTCCAGGGCGCAGGGCCCCAAGTCACGCCGTGTTCCATTTCTGAAACGCTTGTGAAAAGCGCCTTCTCATGAACCGTTACCCGGTCTGGAAGTACACGATCATCGTGATCGTGCTGCTCGTGGGGCTCATCTACGCCCTGCCCAATTTCTTCGGCGAGGCACCCGCGGTGCAGGTGTCCGCGGCCAAGACGACCGTCAAGGTCGATGCCGCCACCCAGACCCGGGTCGAGGAGGCGCTGAAAGCCGCCGGCCTGACGCCCGACCTGGTGACGCTGGACGCCGGCTCGCTGCGCGCCCGCTTCACCACCACCGACGACCAGCTCAAGGCGCGCGACGTCGTGCAGCGCGCCCTGGTGCCCGACGCCAGCGACCCGCCCTACACGGTGGCGCTGAACCTGCTGTCGCGTTCGCCCAAGTGGCTCACGTCGCTGCATGCGTTCCCGATGTACCTGGGCCTGGACCTGCGCGGCGGCGTCGACTTCCTGCTGCAGGTCGACATGAAGGGCGCCATCGACAAGAAGGCCGAATCGTTCGCGAGCGACCTGCGCACCACCTTCCGCGACAAGAGCATCCGCGGCACCCAGGTCAGCCGCAACGGCCAGACCGTCGAGGTGACGTTCCGCGACGCGGCCTCACTGGAGACCGCCAAGCGCCTGATCGTGGACCAGTTCCCCGACCTCAGCACCACCGACACGCAAGACGGCACCAACTGGCGCCTGACCGCCACCATCAAGCCCGAGGCGGCCCGCCGCCTGCAGGACGCCGCGCTCAAGCAGAACATCACGACCCTGCACAACCGGATCAACGAACTCGGCGTGGCCGAGCCGGTGATCCAGCAGCAGGGCCTGGACCGCATCGTCGTGCAGCTGCCCGGCGTGCAGGACACGGCCAAGGCCAAGGAAATCCTGGGCCGCACCGCCACGCTCGAAATGCGCATGGTCGACGAAAGCGCCGAAGGCCGCGCGGCCGAGCTGAGCGGCGCGCCCGTGCCCTTCGGCTCCGAGAAATTCCTCGACCGCGGTGGCCGCCCGGTGATCGTGAAGAAGCAGGTGCTCGTCACCGGCGAGAACCTCACCGACGCCCAGCCCGGCTTCGACCAGCAGAGCAACCAGCCCAAGGTCGACCTGACCATGGACGCCAAGGGCGGTCGCATCATGCGCGACGTCAGCCGCGAGAACTACAAGAAGCGCATGGCCATGTTGATCTTCGAGAAGGGCAAGGGCGAAGTGCTCACGGCCCCGTCGATCAACGGCGAACTGGGCAACCGCTTCCAGGTCTCGGGCTCGATGACGGTGGCCGAAGCGAGCGACCTCGCGCTGCTGCTGCGCGCCGGCTCGCTGGCCGCGCCCATGGAGATCATCCAGGAGCGCACGATCGGCCCGACGCTCGGCGCCGACAACATCGAAAAAGGCTTCAAGAGCGTGATGTACGGCTTCCTGGCCATCATGGTCTTCATGTGTGCCTACTACGCGCTGTTCGGCCTGTTCTCGTCGATCGCGCTGGCCGTGAACCTGATGCTGCTGGTCGCCATTCTGTCGATGCTGCAGGCCACGCTCACGCTGCCCGGCATCGCGGCCATGGCGCTGGCCATCGGCGTGGCCATCGACTCCAACGTGCTGATCAACGAGCGCGTGCGCGAAGAATTGCGCAACGGTGCCTCGCCGCAGGCCGCCATCCACGCGGGCTACGACCGCGCCTGGGGCACGATTCTCGACTCCAACGTGACCACGCTGATCGCGGGCATCGCGCTGCTGGCCTTCGGCTCGGGCCCGGTGCGCGGCTTCGCGGTGGTGCACTGCATCGGCATCGTCACCTCGATGTTCTCCGCCGTGTTCTTCTCGCGTGGCCTCGTGAACTTCTGGTACGGCCAGAAGAAGAAGCTCAAGTCTGTGTCGATCGGCACCGTCTGGCGGCCCAAGACCGACGGCACCGCCGTGGTCGACACCAAGTAACGGCCGAGGACCATCGCCATGGAATTCTTCCGCATCCACAAGACCATCCCGTTCATGCGCCATGCCCTGGTGCTGAACATCATTTCCTTCGCAACCTTTGCGCTGGCGCTGTTCTTCCTGTTCCACCGCGGGCTGCACCTGTCGGTGGAGTTCACCGGCGGCACGGTGATGGAAGTGGCCTACGAGCAGTCGGCCGACATCGGCAAGGTGCGCGAGGCCGTCACCAAGCTCGGCTATCCCGAAGTGCAGGTGCAGAACTACGGCACCTCGCGCGACGTGCAGATCCGCCTGCCCACCCAGAAGGGCATGAGCTCCGACCAGCAGAGCGCGCAGGTCATGCAGGCGCTGAAGTCGGTCGACCCGTCGGCCACGCAGCGCGGCATCGAGGTCGTCGGGCCGCAGGTCGGCGACGAGCTGACCTCCAACGGCATCAAGGCGCTGGCCATGGTGGTGATCGGCATCATGATCTACCTGGCGTTCCGCTTCGAATGGAAGTTCGCGCTGTCCACCGTGCTGGCCAACCTGCACGACGTGGTGATCATCCTGGGCTTCTTCGCCTTCTTCCAGTGGGAGTTCTCGCTGGCGGTGCTGGCGGCGGTGCTGGCGGTGCTGGGCTACTCGGTGAACGAGTCGGTCGTGATCTTCGACCGCGTGCGCGAGAACTTCCGTCGTTACCGCAAGATGACGACCACCGAAGTCATCGACAACGCGATCACCTCGACCATCAGCCGCACGATCATCACCCACGGCTCCACGCAGCTCGTGGTGCTGTCGATGTTCTTCTTCGGCGGCCCCACGCTGCACTACTTCGCGCTGGCGCTGACCATCGGCATCTGCTTCGGCATCTACTCGTCGTGCTTCGTGGCCGCCGCGATCGCCATGTGGCTGGGCGTGAAGCGCGAGGACCTGATCAAGGGCCCGCCGGTCAAGCGCGACGGCGACTCCGGCGGCGACGACCCGAACGCCGGCGCCGTCGTCTGAGGGATACTTCGGCGCCAGCTTCGCGTCACCCGCACTTGTGCGGTGGCGCATCCCGATGCAAGCTCGGGGCTGTCGCCGATGAACCGTTCTCTCCGGCCTTTCCGATCCATCAATGAGCACTGCGCGGTCCGCTTCTTCCCTGCAGCTCGCACGCGAGGCGCGTGAGCGTTTCGTGGCGGCCACGGAAGGTGCGATCGCTCCGCTGGCCCAGGCCATCCGCGACCGGCTGACCGCGGTGGCCTCCGATGTCGGCAGCGCGCGCACCATGCAGGAAAGCCGCGACGACCTCGTGGCGTTCCAGGGCCATGCCTCGCAGTGGGTGTCGCTGGCGCAGACCGGCTGGCGCAAGGCGCTGGGCACGGGCCCGGCGGGCGGCACCTCGTCGGCCCCCGCGGCACTGCGGCTGGAACTCATCGGCGACGAGGTGGTCGAGAGCAACATCCTCGCCTCGCGCCTGGCACAGACCATCCATGACAAGGCCAGCTTCGAACTCAGCGACCTGCGCCTGCGCATCCAGCACCTCGAGGGCACGCACGAGCTCGACGTCCGGGACGTGCTGAAACCCGAGACCCTGGCCAAGCTGCTGGTGGAACAGTGGCTGGCCGCCGGCCTGAGCCGCGAGGCCTGGGGCCGCGTGCAAGGCACGGCGCAGCAGGCCCTGGCGGACGTGGTCGTGAAGGCCTACGAAAGCGCCAACGCCTTCCTGATCGCGCAGGGCGTGATGCCCGAAATCGACCTCAAGAGCTTCGTGCGCCGCACGGGCGATTCGGGCGGCGGCCCGTCGTCCATGGGCATGCCGGTGTCGTCGAGCATGCCGATGGGGCAGGGCTTGCCGGCAGGTGCGGCCGTGCCGCACGGCCAGCAGCAGCCATCGCAGCCGCAGCGTCCGGGCTTCGCTTTCCAGGCCTCGCATGCGGCGTCCGTGCCGTCGTCGGGGCCGGCCTCCAGCTCGATGATGGGCAGCTCGCCGCTCGCGTTCGCGCGGCAGCGCGCGCAGACTGCGCTGCTGAGCCTCAAGCGCTTTGTCGCCGCGCGCATCGGCGGCGAGGCCGGCGCCTCGCAACCGGGCGGTGGCACGACCGGCACCGGCGGCGGCGTGGCCGCGCCCCGCGTGTTTTCACGCACCTTTGCCGGCGCCATCGCCGATGCCGAGGTTGCCTACCGCATGGCGGCCACGCAGTACATCGACGGCGGTGGCGAGCAGGCCACGCTGATCCAGCAGACCGCGGTCGACCTGCGCCGGCGCACCGCCGAGCTCAAGAAGCGCGCGCCCACCACGGCCGACAAGGCCACGGTCGAGATCGTGGCGCTGATGTTCCAGGCCATCCTCGCAGAGGAACGCATTCCGTTCTCCGCCCGCGTGTGGTTCGCGCGGCTGCAGATGCCCGTGCTGCGCGTGGCCATCGCCGAGCCCGAATTCTTCGGCACCTTGCAGCACCCGGCGCGCATGCTGATCGACCGCATGGGCTCCTGCGTGATGGGCTTCGACGCCGCCGCCATCACCGGCAGCGCGCTCGAGAACGAGATCAAGCGCGTGGTGCAGGTGATCGAGCAGTACCCCGAAACCGGCCAGCGCGTGTTCAAGCTGGTGTTCGACGAGTTCGTCGCTTTCCTCAGCCGCTACCTCACGCAGAGCGACGCCACGCAGCGCGTCATGAGCGTGGCACAGCAGGTCGAGCAGAAGGAGACGATGGCGATCCAGTACACCATCGAGTTGCGCAAGATGCTCAACGACATGCCGGTGCGCGACGAGATCCGCGAGTTCCTGTTCAAGGTCTGGGCCGAGGTGCTGGCCATCGCCGCGCTGCGCTATGGCGCGCAGGGTGAGCACACCGTGATGCTCAAGCGCGTGGCCTCCGAGCTGGTCTGGGCCGCGAGCGCCAAGCCCAACCGCGCCGACCGCGCCCGCGTCATTCAAGACCTGCCGCAGCTGCTGCAGCGCCTGCGCCAGGGCATGGACCTGCTGGGCATCGTCGGCGAGCCGCAGGAAGGCCACATCAAGACCATCGGCGCCACGCTCACCGACGCCTTCATGTCGAAGACCGAGGCCATTCCCCAGGCCAAGATCGAGGCCATGGCCGAGCGGCTGGCGCACCTGGAAGACTTCGTGACCGACGACGGCAGCGCCTCCAGCCTGCCGCTGGACGCCCAGAGCATCGAGCTGCTGCTCGGCGTGGACGCGACCGCGATCGAGGTCATTTCCGACACCGCCGGCGTCAAGGTGGCCGAGGACATGCTCGCGTGGACGCACGAGCTGCAGGTGGGCAACTGGTTCATGCTGGACCACAACGACCGCGTGACCCAGGTCCAGTTCGTCTGGCGCAGCGACCGCAAGCAGCTGCACCTGTTCGCCTCGGCCGACGGCCGCAGCTTCCTCATCCAGGCCGGACGGCTGGCGATGTACCTGCAGGCCGGCCTGCTGGTGCCGGCCGAGGAAGAAACGCTCACCGCGCGCGCGACGCGCGAGGCGTTGGCGAAGCTCGATGCGAACCCCGAGCGGCTTCTGAACTAGTCAGCCGCGCGGCTGTTCTCGTCTGTGGGGAAGTGCGCGCAGCTCGGAGGGGAGCTCAGTGTGCCGTACGGCCTTCGCGGCTCTCGCAAAGCTCGTCGAGCACCAGCGCATCGGGCTCGATGCCGGTGCTCCAGTGCACCATCAGCACGATGATCTTGAGTTCGTCCAATGCCACCGGGTCACCCGGTGCGGCCATCGCGCGCTCGACGACGATCTCGCGCAGGCCGCAGGGCAGCACGTTCGACAGTTCGAGAAAACGGATGAAGCCGAGGCATTCGGCGCCGAGGTGTTCCTGCTCCGACGGCGAGTACACGCGCATCGACTGGCTCGATTGCGGAAGTGCCGCCTCGGGTGCGCCGCCCAGCGTGACGCGGGCAGTGGTGATGGCGTTGTCGTCATCGCCTTCACTGGCCTGGTGTTCAAACTGCAGGCCTTGCGTGGCAAGGCTCAGGCCGTCGAGCCACTGCAGGGCGTCGCGTATTTCGTCCGCCTCGAAACCGTGCGCACTGAGCTTGCGGCCCAGCTGTTCGGGTTCGGGGCAGGCATCGCCGCGCCAGTAGTTTTCATACACAAACACGAGCACTTCGAACATGGGCCCAATATAGCCGAGGAATCTGTCGTGTGTCCCCAGGCTTTCGTGCACTTCGTGCGTCAGCCGACGGCTGCTCTTTGAAACAGGCCGCCGGGCAACCGCGAGACATGCCCGTCGAGCTCGAGCTCGAGCATCTTCGCCTGCAGCTGGGCCGCGCTCCAGCCGGTGCGTGCGCTCAGCGCATCGAGGCTCACGGGGTCGAAGCCGAGGGCATCGAGCAGCGGATGCTCCGGGGCCGGCGAAGGCGTGTCGGTGGAAGGCGTGCGAGCGGCCGGTGCCAGCGGCGGAAGCTCTTCGAGGATGTCGTTCACCGACTCGACCAGCTTTGCGCCCTGGCGGATCAGCGCGTGGCAGCCGCGCGATTGCGGCGAGTGGATCGAGCCCGGGATCGCGAACACTTCCTTGCCCTGCTCCGAGGTGAGCCGCGCGGTGATGAGCGAGCCCGAGGCCAGTGCCGCCTCGACCACCAGCGTGCCGCGCGCCAGGCCCGCGATGAGGCGGTTGCGCTTGGGAAAGTTCTGCGTGAGCGGCGGCGTGCCCAACGGCAGCTCGCTCACGATCAGCCCCTGCAGCGTGATGCGGTGCGCCAGGTCGCGGTGCCGCGCGGGGTACACGCGGTCCAGGCCGGTGCCGACCACCGCCACCGTGGCGAGTACCGGTGCGTCGCCCGCCGCGTCGAGCGCGCCCAGGTGCGCCGCGCCGTCGATGCCGAGCGCCAGCCCCGAGACCACGGGCAGGCCCGCTTCGCCCAGTGCCCGTGCGAAGGCGCGCGCATGGCTGGCGCCTTGCGGCGTCGGGTTGCGGCTGCCGACCACGGCGAGGCTGCGGCCGAGTTGCGTGAGGTCGAAGGCGGCGGCGCCGAGCACGTAGAGCATCAGCGGTGGGTCGACCATCTCGAGCAGCGAACCCGGGTAGCCGGCGTCGCCGAGCGTCACGACGCGGCGCGTGATGGCGCCGCCGGTGGGGTCGTCCGCGGGGTGCAGCCATTGCCAGGTCTGGTCGACCTGCGCCTGCAGGCCGGAGGGCGGCTGCTTCAGCGCGGCGGCCTGGGCGGTGCTGACGACTTCGCACAGCGTTGCCTCGGGCTGCGCGAAGATCGCGTCAGGCAGCCCGAAGGCCGCGAGCAGGCGGCGTGCGGCGCCGTCGCCGACGCCTGGGGTCAGTGAAAGTCGCAGCCAGCCTGCGAGTTCTGCGCGTTCCAAACGAGTGTGCGAGAAAGAAGCCTCAGGCGCGTGTCAGGGATTGACGAGGAAGTCGCCGGCGCGGGGAGTGTCGTTGATTTCGAGCACGAGTGCGTACGAGACTTTCTCGAAGGTGCGGAACACCATCAGCAGGCCGATGCGTTCGTTCGGCAGCTTGATGGTTTCCTTGCGTGCGCCGGTGCGGTCGAGGATGGTCTCGCCGTTCTTCAGAATGGCCAGCACGTGGCCGTTGTCGACGCCGTCGCGCGTGCCCTTGTTGATGGCCACGACCTGGTTCTGCGCCGCGTACTGCACGGCGTTGCCGTAGACCGACACGATGCGGCCGTCCACCTGGGTGGAGGGCGCGCGCGGCGCGTAGCTCAGCAGCTGGCGCGGCGGCTCGGGCAGCAGGCGGTCGCCGGCGCGCATTTCCTCGCGCGACGCAATGATGTCGATGCTGGCCGGCACGACGGTGATGACGTCCTTGTCACCGGTCGTCTCGATGGTGGTCGATTCGCCGCGCTGCAGCTGCGCCTTGCCCAGGTACTGCGCCTCGTAGCCGAGGATTTCGCCGGTGCCGGGGTCTTTCAGCGGCGTGGCGCTGCGGAAGATGCGGTAGTGCTGCACCGGGCCCGGCTTTTCGACCAGCGGCGACTCGGCGTTGCCGCGTGCATAGGCACGGTCGCCGCGCGACAGCAGCACGCGGCTGTCGTTGCCGGCCACGATGCGCGGCGCGGCGTCCAGCGTGTTGGCGTCGACCACGATGGGTTCGCTGAGGAAGGGCTCGATCAGGCTCGGGTTGAGCGTGGGCAGGGCCATGCCGGCGAGCGAGTCGAAGCGCGTGCGCGGCGACAGCTTGATGGTGCCGCCGTCGCCGCCAGAGACGCCGCGGCGCGTGGTCAGGCGCGCGCGGCCGCCGCTCTTGTCCAGGTACAGCACCTGGCCCGGGTAGATGCGGTGCGGGTCCTGGATCTCGTTGATGTTCATGCCCCACAGCTCCGGCCAGCGCCAGGGGCGCAGCAGGTACAGGCGCGAGATGGCCCAGAGCGTGTCGCCGGGCTTGACGGTGTACTCGTCGGGCGCCTTCGGCGACAGCTCGCTCAGCGGCACGCCGGCCTGGGCGGTCTGCTGGGCGGTGGCGCGCTGCTGGGGCGTGACCGGGTAGGTCGTCTGCGCCCAGGCCGCCGTGGCGCCGCAACTGCCGGCCACTGCCAGGGCGGCCGTCCAGAAGGCAAAGAAGGTCGGGCGCTGGTGTTCGGTGGAGCTGGGCTGTGTCATGTCTGGATGGGTGAGCGCACGAAGTATCGTGGCGCATACGAATCTCACAATTTGCTACGAATTCTGCGCCCGAAGCCCTTGCAAGGGCAACGTTTTCGCGCCAATGCGCCGCGACGCGTCGCGGAATTGGCGAAAATAGCCACAACTTCCCCCCGATTTCATGGCCAAACGAATCATTCTGAGTTACCCCGACAAGCGCCTGCACACGGTGGCCAAGCCGGTGCAGGGCGTGGACGCGCGCATCAAGACGCTGGTCGCCGACATGCTGGAAACCATGTACGACGCGAGCGGCATCGGCCTGGCCGCGACCCAGATCGACGTGCACGAGCGCGTGGTCGTGATCGACGTCTCCGAAGAGCGCAACGAGCCGATCGTGCTCATCAACCCGGAAATCACCTGGGCCAGCGACGAAAAGGTGCTGAATGAAGAGGGCTGCCTCTCGGTGCCCGGCATCTACGACGGCGTGATGCGCTCCACCTCGGTGAAGGTCCAGGCGCTCGACGCCGACGGCAACACCCACACCATCGAGGCCGACGGCCTGCTGGCCGTGTGCATTCAGCACGAGCTCGACCACCTCATGGGCAAGGTGTTCGTCGAATACCTGTCGCCGCTCAAGCGCAACCGCATCAAGAGCAAGCTCCTCAAGCAGCAGCGCGAGGACATGAAAGAAGCACGGGCATGAACCGTCGGGCTGCGTGGTCCTCGCTGGCCGCCGCCGGACTGTTGTTCCTGGCGGGCTGCGTCAGCGAGCCCACGCGCATCCAGCCCGGCACCTCCGCCGCCGAGACCCTGCAGCGCCTGGGCGCGCCCACCGGCCGCTATCCGCTCAACGGCGGCGGCGAGCGCCTGCAGTACTCGCGCATGCCGGCCGGCTTCGAGGTGGTCGACATCGACCTCGACGCGTCCGGCAAGGTCGTCTCGGTGACCCAGGTGCTCACCGAGGCGCGCTTCGACCACGACATCCAGGTCGACCGCTGGCGCCAGAACGAGGTGCTGGCCTTCTACGGCAAGCCCTACGAAATCAGCCGCGTCAGCTCCTTCGATGGCACCGTCTGGACCTGGCGCTACAAGGCCATCAACGAGCGTCGCATGCTCTATATCTACATCGACCCCACCGGCGTGGTGCGCCGGTACCACACGGGGGATGACCTCGAATTCGAACGGATCCGGGATTGAGCGCGTTGAAAGTCGTTTTTGCGGGCACGCCCGAGTTCGCGCGCGTCGCCCTGGAGGCCATCGCCGCCGCCGGCCATGACATCGTCGGCGTGATGAGCCAGCCCGACCGGCCCGCCGGTCGCGGCATGAAGCTGCAGGCTTCGCCCGTCAAGCAGTGCGCCGTGACCCACAACTGGCCCGTCGCCCAGCCGCGCAGCCTGCGGCTGGACGGCAAGTACCCCGACGAGGCCACCGCCGCGCGCGACACGCTGCTCGCGTGGCAGCCCGACGTGATGGTGGTCGCGGCCTACGGGCTGATCCTGCCGCAGTGGGTGCTCGACCTGCCGACGCACGGCTGCCTCAACATCCACGCCAGCCTGCTGCCGCGCTGGCGCGGCGCGGCGCCGATCCACCGCGCCATCGAGGCTGGCGACGCGCAGACCGGCATCACGATCATGCAGATGGACGCGGGCCTGGACACCGGCGACATGCTGCTACGCGAGGCGATCGACATCGCGCCCGGCGAGAACACCGCCCGCCTGCACGACCGCCTGGCCGCGCTCGGCGGCCGCATGGTGGTCGAGGCGCTGGCGCAGATCGGGCAACTCACCCGCACGCCGCAGCCCACCGAAGGCATCACCTACGCCCACAAGGTCGAGAAGCACGAAGCGCTGATCGACTGGACGCAGCCGGCCGCTGCCATCGTGCGCCGCGTGCTGGCCTTCGATCCGTTCCCCGGCGCCAACAGCCCGCTCGGCGGCGAGACGGTCAAGCTCTGGGCCGCACATGTGGCAACCGGCCCTGCAGGCGCCGCGCCCGGCACCGTCGTCTCGGCCGACGCCACCGGCGTCGCCGTGGCGGCGTCGGACGCCACCGTGGTGCTCACCGAACTGCAACGCCCGGGCGGCAAGCGCCTGCCCGCGGCCGATTTCCTGCGCGGCTTCGACCTGAAGGCCGGCCAGGTCTTCGGCTGATGTTCCTCTCGCCCACGCTGCGCCGCCAGCCCGAGTTCCGCGCCGGCATGCGCGACATGGCCTCGGCCGCGCTCGGCATCGGCGCCTGGGGCCTGATGACCGGCGTGGCCATGGTCAAGTCGGACATGAGCGTGCTCGAGGCCGTGGCGATGACCCTGTTCGTCTACGCCGGCAGCTCGCAGCTGGCCGCCATCCCGCTGCTGGCCGCGGGCGCGCCGGCCTGGGTGATTCTGGCGACGGGCTTCTGCGTGAACCTGCGCTTCGTGGTGTTCAGCCTGCACCTGCGGCCTTACCTTATGCACATGCCGCGCTGGCGCCGCCTGCTGCACGGCTACCTGACGGCCGACCTGAGCTACGCGCTCTTCACGAAGCAGTACACGGCCCCGCCGACCACGCCCGCCGAGCGGCTGGCGCAAGAGGCCTACCTCACCGGCAACTACTTCGTGACCTGGTGCGCGTGGATGGGCATGAGCCTGCTGGGCATCGCGCTGGCCAACCTCATTCCGCAGACCTGGGGCCTGGGCTTTGCCGGCGTGCTGAGCCTGGTGGCCATCGTCTGCTCGATGGCGACGACGCGGCTGCGCGTGCTGGCCGCGCTCATCGCGGGCGCCACGGCGGTCGCGGCCTACGCGCTGCCGCTCAAGCTCAACATCGTGGTCGCGATCGGCGTGGCGGTGCTGCTGTGCTTCTGGCTCGAAAAGCAGTTCGGGCTCGACCCCGACGCGGAGGACGACAAGTGAACGCCGGCGGCACCGACTGGTGGTCCCTGGCCGTGATCGCCGGCCTCGCCGGCGTCACCGTGCTCACGCGCTGCTTCTTCTTCATCCTCGACCGGCCCTGGGGCCTGCCCGAGTGGGCGCACCGCGCGCTGCACTACGCGCCGGCCGCCGCGCTGGCCGGCGTGATCGCGCCCGAGATCGTGATGACGCAGGGCCACCTGATCACCACGCTGCACGACGCCCGCCTTTATGCGGCGGTCGTCGGCGGCGCCTACTATTTCTGGCGGCGCGGCGTGCTCGGCACGATGCTGGCCGGCATGGCGGTGTACCTGCCCCTGCACCTCGGCCTGGGCTGGTGATCGACTCAGACTAGTCGAGCTTCACGCCGGCGGTCTTGATGATGTTGCCCCAGCGCTCGCTCTCCGCGCGCGAGAGCTTGTAGAAGTCCTGCGGCGTGCCGGGCAGCGCTTCGAAGCCGAACTCCGCAAACAGCTTCACCACCTTCGGTGCCTTCATCGCCTTGTGCAGCTCGGTGTTGATGCGCGCCACGGCCTCGGGCGGCATGCCGGCCGGGCCGATCAGGCCGTGGAAGGCGTAGGCGTTGACGTCGCTGAAGCCGGCCTCGACAAAGGTCGGCACCTCGGGCAATGCACTGGCGCGCTGCGGCAGCGCGATGGCCAGCACGCGCACCTTGCCCGACTTGATGATCGGCAGGCCCGAGGCCAGGTCGAGCATCATCGTCGGCACCTGGCCGCCCATCACGTCGGTCATGGCGGGCGCGGCGCCCTTGTACGGCACGTGCGTGATCGTCAGGCCCGCCTTCTGCTTGAACAGCTCCATCGCCATGTGGTGCGGCGAGCCGTTGCCGGGCGAGGCGTAGCTCACCTTGTCGGGGTTGGCTTTCACGTAGCGCACGAACTCGGCCACGTTCTTCGCGGGAAAGTCGGGGTGCACGACCAGCGCCACCGGGAAGCGCCCGATGGTGCCGATGTAGGTGAAGTCGATCGCCGGCTTGTAGGGCAGCTTGGCGAACATGTGCTCGTTGAACAGCAGCGCCGCGTTCTCGGCCTGCATGATCGTGTAGCCGTCGGGCTTGGCCTGCATCATCACCGACACGCCGATGTTGGTCGACGCGCCGGGGCGGTTGTCGATGATCAGCGGCTGGCCCAGCGACGGCTGCATGGCCTCGGCCAGCGAGCGCGCGAGGTTGTCGGTGCCGCCGCCGGCCACGTAGGGCACGATCCATTTCACGGGCTGGCCGGGGTAGGCCGCCGGTTGCGCCGACGCGAAGGGCGCGGTGGCGAGCGCGAGGGTCGCGGCCAGCAGGGGAAGGAAGCGTTTCATCGTTTTGTCTCCGTTGCTTTGTTGAAAATCGGTGATCGGTCGGCTCAGGTGCCGCGCAGGACCTGCCAGAGCTCGCGGTCGCGCTCGGCGGTCCACACGACCGGGTGCTCGATGCCGCGCAGCTCGTCGTAGGCGCGCGAGACGTCGAAAGGCAGCACGTGCTGGAACACCGGCCAGCCGCCGAAGCGCGGCGTCATGGCCGCCTCGGCGCGCGCGAAGCAGCCCTTGAGCGTGTCGCCCGCGGCGATGCCCGCGCGCACGCTGTCGAGCAGCGTCGAGAGAAAGTCTTTTGTGAGCCCGATCGCCTCGGCGCAGGCGGCTTCGCCTTGCAGCACCGCGCCGCGCCCGGGCACCAGCACGCGCGGTTGCAGCGCGCGCACCGCGTCGAGCGTGCCGGCCCAGTCGCCGATGTAGGCGTCGCCCGCGTACACGCCGCAGTGGTTCTCGACCACGTCGCCCGCAAACAGCACGCCGCTGTCGGGCAGCCAAGCCACGGTGTCGCCGCTCGAATGGCCGCGCCCCAGCGCTAGGAGCCGCAGTTCGCTGCCACCGCCCAGCGGCAGCGCCATCTCGCGGTCGAAGACCGTGGTCGGGAAGGTCAGGCCCGGAATCTCTTCCACGCCCGCGAACAGGCGCGGGAAGCGGCCGACTTCCGATTCGAAGTCGGCCTGGCCGCGCGTGCGGATCCAGTCGAGCGTGCCGTTGCTGGCGACGATCTCCTGCACCTCGTCGAAGGCGCTCGCGCCCATCACGCGCACCGCGTGGTAGTGGGTGAGCACGATGGTGCGGATCGGCTTGTCGGTCACGCTGCGGATCGCCGCCAGGAAATCGCGCGCCATGCGCGGCGTGGGGCGGGTGTCGATCAGCACCACCTGCTCGTCGCCGACGACGAAGCCGCAGTTGGGATCGAAGTCGCTGATGTAGCCGTAGGCGCCCGGCGCGAGTTCCTGCAGACGGGGCTTCTGCTCGCGGGTGTCGGAGGCGGAAGCGAAAGAGACGATGGCGGTCATGGAGGTGTTGTCGTGGGGATGTCGTCGTCGGCCTCGGCCGCCGCGCGGATGCACGCGAGCAGCACGGCCTGGTCGGCGCACTGGTTGGCCAGCAGCAGCACGAGGCGGGCGTTGAGGTCGGCGCTCTGCGCTTCGGTGCGGCCTTCGTGCGCGACCAGCAGGGCGGCGTAGAAGCCGTCGGAATCGGGGATGCGGGGCTCGGTAATCATGAGGACGAAGCGGGGAGTGCGAGCGCCGTGCGGACGGCGGCGCTGATCGTGTCGGGTCTGGCTTGTGCAAGGAGCGCAGCGCGGTAGGCATCGGGGCGCACGAGCACGAAGCCGCCCGTCGCGCCGGGGTCGATGCCGAGGTGGCGCGCCAGCGTCTCGTCGGCCTGCAAGGTCGGCAGGCCGCTGTCGCCGCCCACGGCCAGCAGGCGCAACGGCAATCCGGCCGTGGCATCGCTCGCGGCCTGGGCCTGCGCGCGCGTCGGCGCGAACCACAGTCCCAGGCACTGCGTGCCCTCGGCCAGCAGCTGCATCAGCGTGGTCTCGCGCCCATCGGCCCAGCGCAGCGGCAGGTTTTGCACCGTGCGCCCGCCCTCGGGCAGCAGCGGCGCGGCGGGGTAGTCGTTGGCGACCGACATGCGGCCCGTGTTGACCAGCGCGCGCGCGAAGGTGTGGCGCTTGGCCAGCGCCACCACGGCGCGGCGCAGCGTGTGCTCGGCCGGCGAGCGCGGCGCGAGGAAGCGCGCCGATCGGCTCGTGACCGTCAGGTTCTCCTGCGCGGCCGGGCGGCGCTCGGCGTCGTAGCTGTCGAGCAGCGCGTCGCCGGCTTGGCCCTGCGCGACCAGCGCGAGCTTCCAGCCGAGGTTGGCCGCGTCCTGGATGCCGGTGTTGCCACCGCGCGCGCCGAAGGGGCTCACCACGTGCGCGGCATCGCCGATGAAGCACACGCGGCCGTGGCGGAAGCGCTCCAGCAGGTGGTCGCGGTAGCCGTAGGGGCCGATCCACACGAACTCGAACGCCACGTCGGGCCCGAGCTGTTCGCGCAATCGCGCACCGGCCACCTCGGGGCGGCTGATCTCGGCCGGGTCGCAGTCTTCGGGCATCTGGTAGTCGATGCGCCACACGCCGTCGGCCATCAGGTGCTGCCACACGCCGCGGCCTTCGTTGAAGGGCGCGTCGACCCAGGTCCAGCGCTCGGTGGGCAGCGGCTTCTCGAAGCGCACGTCGCTGATGCACCAGCGGTCGGTGCTGCGCGAGGCATGCGATGCCACGCCGAGCTGCGTGCGGATCGGGCTGTTCGCGCCCGTGGCGTCGATCAGGTGGTCGGCCTCGATCGTGTAGCTGCCGGCGGGCGTCTCGATGTCGATGCGCACACCGTCGGCCAGCGGCTCGACGCGCGTCACACGGCTCTTCCAGCGCAGGTCGGTCACGCCGAGTTCGAGAATGCGCTCGACCAGGAACCACTCGATGTAGAACTGTTGCAGGTTGATGAAGGGTGGCTGCGTCGAGACGCTCGTGGCCTGCAGGTTGAAGTTGTAGACCTCCTCGTCGCCCGAGAAGGTGCGACCGAACGACCAGGTGACGCCCTTGGCCGCGATGCGTTCATAGATGCCCAGGCGCTCGAAGATCTCCAGGCTCTTTTGCGCATAGCAGATGCCGCGCGACGAGGCGCCGCGCACGCCCACGGTGTCGTCTTCGTCGAGCAGCACGGCGCGCACGCCGCGTTGCGCGAGGTCGCAGGCCAGCGTGAGGCCCGAGGGGCCGGCGCCGACGATCACGACCGGGTGGCGCACCACCTGCACACTGCTGAGTTCGGGCGGCGGCGTGAAGGGCCAGACCGGCAGCTCGTAGGCCGGCGCGAATGCAAAGTTTTCCATGGCTCTTCTACAGCGCGTGTGCGAACTCGGCGATGGCATCGGCCGCCTGCGGGATCAGCTCGGGCTGGCCCGCCAGGTAGTGGTTGCCGCCGACGATGTCGACGTTGCGGATGCGCGCGCCGCCCGCCGCCATCCATGCATCGCGCGTGCTCGGGAAGGTCGACTGGTCGCCGGTGTAGGTCAGCAGCAGCTGGGGCACCGTGGTGCGCGCGAGGTTGGTGGGCCCGTCGGCCTGCGAGCGCGACGACCACTGCGAGAGGAACGCGGTGAGCGAGGTGGTGCGGCCCATCGCGTTGGCCGAGTAGTTCACCTGCCGCGCATCGCCCCAGACGCTGCCGGGCAGGCGCGCGTTCGCATCGAGCGACAGGTCGACGCAGCGCGGATCGGCATGCGTGCGGTAGACGACGAAAGTCTGGTCGCGCGGCGCGCCGGGTGTGCCGCGCAGCAGCGCGAGGCGCTCGAGGCACCACTGCTCGATGCGGTCCAGCCGTGCCTTCTGCGCCGCGCTGAAGCGCGCGAGAAAGTCGGCCTCGTAGGGCACGCGGTGGCGCGGGTCGTACATGTCGAGCTCGGGGTCGACCGAGAGCGGGTCGTGCTCGTCGGTGACCGAGGGGTCGATCCAGTCGCGCATGAGCCGCGTGCGGCCCAGGTGCGCGGCGCACAGCGCGAGGCCGTCCACGGGTGGCAGGTCGCTGGCGTGCAGGTGCGTCGGGTCGCCGTCGGGCAGGTGCGTGGCCGTGAGCTGCTCGGCCTGCGCCTGGTAGAAGGCCGCGAGCGCCGCGCCGCCCGAGTTGCCGACCAGGAATACCTTCTCGTAGCCGGCCTCGCGCAGGTACTGCACGCCGGCGCCCAGGTCTTGAATCGCACGTTCCATCAGCAACACCGTGTCGTTGCCGACGAAGCGCGAGTTCAGGCCCATGCAGCAGATGCCGCGCTCGGCCAGCGGGCCGATGAGGTAGTGGCCCATGAAGTTGCTGGTCGGGTGCATCACGATGGCCGCGATCTTTTTCGGCCCCGGCGGCGCGCGGAAGGCGCCGTAGATGCGCGGGCGCAGCAGCTGCAGGCCCGACTGGCTGTCCATGGCCGCGCCGGGCTTCACGTCGATGACGGCAAGTTGCAGCTCAGACATGCGACGCGCCTTTCGCTGCGCGAAGCGCCGCCTTGCGCGCGGTCCACGCGTCGAGGTCGGCATGGGCATGGCGCGCGTGCGCGTCCATCTCGGCCTGCGGCACGGTCGGCGTGGTCAGTTCCACGCGGATGCCGTTGGGGTCGAAGAAGTAGATCGACTCGATGATGTGATGGTCGGTCACGCCCAGCACCTCGATGCCCGCGCCTTCGAGCCGCGCCTTGGCGGCCAGCAGGTCGGCCACCGAGTCGACGCGCAGCGCGATGTGGTTCACCCACGAAGGCGTGTTGGGCGAGGGCAGCGCGGCGGTGTCGTCGCCCAGGTCGAAGAAGGCGATGTACGCGCCGTCGCGCATCTGGAAAAAGATGTGCACGTAGGGGCAGTACTCGCCCGTGCTCGGCACGTGGTCGTTCTTGATGACGTGGGCCAGCGGCAGGCCCAGCAGGTCTTCGTAGAAGTGGCGGGTTTCCTCGCTGTCGCGGCAGCGCCAGGCGAAGTGGTGCAGCCCGCGAATGGGTGGGGGCGCCGTGGGGGTGGCGGTCGTCGGCATGTCGTGTCTCCGTTGAGGCCGCGATTGGGCAATGCCGCGTCTTATGATGCAATCGAAATTAATTCATCGATTGATGAAATAATCATATATATGAACCTCACCCTGCGCCAGCTGCGCGCCTTCGCCGCCGTGGCCGAAACCGGCAGCTTCACCACTGCCGCCGGGCAGCTGCACCTCACGCAGTCGGCGCTCAGCGTGCTGGTGCGCGAGCTCGAGCGCGAGATGGGCGTGCAGCTGCTCGACCGCAACACGCGGCGCGTGCAGCTGTCGGAGGCGGGGCGCGAGTTCCTGCCGTCGGTGCACCGGCTGCTCGGCGACCTCACGAGCGCGGTCGCGGGCGTGACCGATTTGCGTGACAAGAAGAAAGGGCTGTTGCGGCTCGCAGCGCCGCAGCTCATGGCCTGCACGCTGATGCCGCGCGTGATCGCCGCCTACCGCGAGGCGTACCCCGACGTGGACGTGCGTCTGGCCGACACGCTGCCCGAGCACCTGCTGCTGGGCGTGGCGGCCGGCGACGTCGAGCTGGCCGTGGGCCAGGACGTGGCGGTGGACGCCGCCGCCATCGAGCGCCGCACGCTGTTCCGCGACCGCCACTGGCTGATCTGCCCGCCCGGCCACGCCTTCGCCAAGCGCCGCAAGGTGCGCTGGCACGAGCTGGCGCCCTTCACCTTCATCGCGCCCACGCGCGACTTCCGCCAGCGCGTGCTGCCCGAACTGGGGCCCGAGGAGCGCGCCTTCCTGATGCGGCCGGGCACGCAGGAGGTGTCGTACATGACCACCGCGCTGGGCATGGTGGCCTCGGGGCTGGGGCTGACCGTGTGCCCGACCTACTCGGCGTCGCTGGTGCGCGCGCACGGGCTGCAGATGGTGCGGCTCGAGTCGCCCGACTTCCACCGCGAGGTCTGCGTGTACAGCGCGGCGCGGCGTTCGCTGTCGCCCGCGGCGGCGAGCTTCGTCGGCATCCTCGAGCAGTTCGCGACCGCGCAGGCGAAGGCCTGAAAAAGCATCAGCGCCCCGCAAGAGACGCGCAGGGGCTCAGGAGGGTGAAAACTACAATGCGGGCAGTCCCGTCTTTCACCATCCTCAGACCCATGAACGTCATTCGATTCACCGACCTCTGTGCGCAAGGCAAGGCCGCCGGCCAGCGCGTCTTCATCCGTGCCGACCTCAACGTGCCGCAGGACGATGCCGGCCGCATCACCGAAGACACGCGCATCCGCGCCTCGGTGCCCTGCATCCAGCTGGCGCTCGACGCCGGCGCGGCCGTGATGGTCACCTCGCACCTGGGCCGCCCGACCGAAGGCGAGTTCAAGCCCGAAGACTCGCTGGCGCCCGTCGCCCAGCGCCTGGGCGAGCTGCTCGGCCGTGAAGTGCCGCTGGTGGCCAACTGGGTCGACGGCGTCGACGTCAAGCCCGGCCAGGTCGTGCTGCTGGAGAACTGCCGCGTCAACAAGGGCGAGAAGAAGAACGACGAAGCACTGGCCCGCAAGCTGGCCGCGCTCACCGACATCTACGTGAACGACGCCTTCGGCACCGCCCACCGCGCCGAAGCCACCACCTACGGCATTGCTCAGTTCGCCAAGGTGGCCGCGGCCGGCCCGCTGCTGGCGGCCGAGATCGACGCCATCACCAAGGCGCTGGCCCAGCCCAAGCGCCCGCTGGTCGCCATCGTGGCGGGCTCCAAGGTCAGCACCAAGCTCACCATCCTCAAGAGCCTGTCGGCCAACGTCGACCAGCTGATCGTCGGTGGTGGCATCGCCAACACCTTCATGCTGGCCGCGGGCCTGTCGATCGGCAAGTCGCTGGCCGAGCCCGACCTGGTCGACCAGGCCAAGGCTGTGATCGACGCCATGCGCGCGCGCGGCGCCGATGTGCCGATCCCGGTGGACGTGGTCACGGCCAAGACCTTCGCGGCCGACGCGCCCGCCACCGTCAAGGCCGCCACCGACGTGGCCGAGGACGACCTGATCCTGGACATCGGCCCGAAGACGGCCGCCATCCTGGCCGCGCAGCTGCGCGAAGCCGGCACCATCGTCTGGAACGGCCCCGTGGGCGTGTTCGAGTTCGACGCCTTCGCGGGCGGCACGAAGGCCATCGCGCAAGCCATTGCCGAAAGCAGCGCCTTCTCGATCGCCGGCGGCGGTGACACCCTGGCGGCCATCGCCAAGTACGGCATCGAAAAGCAGGTCGGTTACATCTCGACCGGCGGCGGTGCCTTCCTCGAGGTGCTGGAGGGCAAGACCCTGCCGGCCTTCGAGATCCTGGCCAAGCGCGCGGCGGGCTGATTCCGGCGGCGGTCCGGCCACGGGAGGGAAATCCCCCGTGGCGACTGACTTCCGTTCGACACACAAAGTGTATACAGTAGCGAATACAAAACGGAGACCCCCTTCATGAGCTCGGACCGCATCCCCCGCCACGCCACCAAGATCGTCGCCACCCTCGGCCCCGCCTCCAGCACGCCGGAATTGCTGGAACAGATGATCCTGGCCAAGGTCAGCGTGGTGCGGCTGAACTTCAGCCACGGTACGGCGCAGGACCACATCGACCGCGCCACCATGGTGCGCGAAGCCGCCCGCAAGGCCGGGCGCGAAGTGGCCATCATGGCCGACCTGCAGGGCCCGAAGATCCGCGTCGGCAAGTTCGCGCAGGGCAAGATCTGGCTGGAGCCGGGCGCCAAGTTCGTGCTCGACGCCTCGCGCACCGAGCTGGGCGACGTCGACGCCGTCGGTCTCGACTACAAGGACCTGCCGCGCGACGTGAAGCCCGGCGACAAGCTGCTGCTGAACGACGGCCTGATCGTGCTCACGGTCGACGGCGTCAAGGGCGAAGCGGTGCACACCACCGTCAAGCTGGGCGGCGAGCTGTCGAACAACAAGGGCATCAACAAGCAGGGCGGCGGCCTCACGGCGCCCGCGTTGACGGCCAAGGACATGGAAGACATCAAGACCGCGATGAGCTTCCAGGCCGACTACGTGGCCGTGAGCTTCCCGAAGAACGCCACCGACATGGAAATGGCGCGCCAGCTGTGCAACGTGGCGGCCGCCGAGTACGGCCACAAGCCCGGCATGATCGCCAAGATCGAGCGCGCCGAAGCCATTCCGAAGCTGGAAGAAATCCTGCGCGCCAGCGACGGCATCATGGTCGCCCGCGGCGACCTGGCCGTGGAAGTGGGCAACGCCGCCGTGCCGGCGCTGCAGAAAAAGATGATCCGCATGGCGCGCGACATGGACAAGGTGGTCATCACCGCGACCCAGATGATGGAGTCGATGATCACCAACCCCGTGCCCACCCGCGCCGAGGTGAGCGACGTGGCCAACGCCGTGCTCGACGGCACCGACGCCGTGATGCTCTCGGCCGAAACCGCCTCGGGCCGCTACCCGCTCGAGACGGTGCAGGAAATGAGCCGCATCTGCGAAGCCGCCGAAGCGGCCGAAGACAAGACGCTCGACGCCGACTTCAGCGGCAAGACCTACAGCCGCATCGACCAGTCGATCGCCATGGGCGCGCTGTTCACGGCGCACCACCTGGGCGCCAAGGCCATCGTGGCGCTGACCGAATCGGGCTCCACCATCCTGTGGATGAGCCGTCACCGCGCGCACATTCCCATGTACGCCCTGACCTCGCGCCTGGCCACGCAGCGCAAGCTGGCGCTGTACCGCAACGTGCGCCCGCTGCTCATGGATTCGGAAAGCGACCGCGACACCGCGCTGCGCCAAGCCGAGAGCCACCTGAAGAAGCGCGGCATCGTGCAAAGCGGCGACGTGTACGCCATCACCTGCGGCGAGCCGATGGGCGCGCCCGGCGGCACCAACATGCTGAAGATTTGCCGCGCGAGCTGAGATCGTTCGCAGCAAAGCAAAGGCCGGCACATGCCGGCCTTTTTCATGGCGCCGTCTGGTTCAGCCGTTGCGGAACAGGAAGCTGTAGGCGTTCAGCGCTGGCACGCCGCCCAGGTGCGCATACAGCACCTTCGAGCCCGCCGGGAATTCGCCCAGCCGCACCTTCTCGATCATCCCGTGCATCGACTTGCCCTCGTACACCGGGTCGGTCAGCATGCCCTCGAAGCGCGCGCTCAAACGGATCGCCTCCAGCGTGCCCTCGTTCGGCAGCCCGTACTCGGGCCCGCCGAAGCGGCGGTCGAGCACCACGTCCTTCTCGGTGATGTCGCGGCCCAGCTCGACCAGCTCGGCCGTGTTTTTGGCGATGCGAAGGATCTGCTCGTAGGTCTGCTGGGGCTTGGCCGAGGCGTCGATGCCGATCACGCGGTCGGCGCGGCCGTCGGCCGCGAAGCCCACCACCATGCCGGCCTGCGTGCTGCCCGTGACCGAGCAGACCACGATGTAGTCGAACTTGAATCCGAGCTCGGCCTCCTGCTGGCGCACTTCCTCGGCAAAGCCCACGAAGCCCAGGCCGCCGCGCGGGTGCTCCGAGCAGCCCGCGGGGATCGGGAAGGGCTTGCCGCCGGCCGCGCGCACGTCGGCCATCGCCTGTTCCCAGCTCTGGCGGATGCCGATATCGAAGCCCGCCGCGTCCAGCCGCACGTCGGCGCCGAGGATGCGCGACATCTCGATGTTGCCGACCCGGTCGTACACCGCGTCGGAGTAGTTGACCCAGTTCTCCTGCACCAGCACGCACTTCAGGCCCAGGTGCGCGGCCACGGCCGCGACCTGGCGCGTCTGGTTCGACTGGATGCCGCCGATCGACACCAGCGTGTCGTAGCCGCCTTCGAGCGCCTCGGGAATCAGGTACTCCAGCTTGCGCGTCTTGTTGCCGCCGAAGGCCAGGCCGCTGTTGCAGTCCTCGCGCTTGGCGTAGAGCTCGACCTTGCCCCCCAGGTGGGCGCTCAGGCGCTTCAGCGGCTGGATCGGCGTGGGGCCGAAGGTCAGGGCGTGGCGGGGGAATTTCTTCAGGTTCATCGACGCAGCTCCAAAGCGGTGGGGTTGAAGCTGTCGATCGTAGGAAGAAGGCTTTGCAATGTGCTTGCGAAGTTGGCTGGCTTCGTCGCTCAAAAGAAGGCAGGATCGCCATTAAGAAGGCTTTTCATCCGGAAAGGAAGCCATGAGCACAACAAAGTTGCGCGCCCCGACGGAGCTCGACCGCACCGACCGCGCCATCCTGCGCGCCCTGCAGCGCGACGCCTCGGTGTCGAACGTGGCGCTGGCCGCCAAGGTGAACCTCAGTGCGCCGGCCTGCCTGCGGCGGGTCGAGCGGCTGCGGGCCGCGGGCTTCATCAAGGGCGTGGTCGCCCTGCTGGACCCCGACGCGCTCGAGGTCGGCATGCTCGTGATGATCGGCGTGGTGCTCGACCGCTCCACGCCCGACTCGTTTGCCGATTTCGAGAAGGCGGCGCAGAAGGTGTCGGGCTGCCTCGAATGCCACGTCGTCACGGGCGAATTCGACTACTTCATGCTCGTGCGCACCCGCGACAACGACAGCTTCAACCGCCTGCATGCCGAGCAGCTGCTGTACCTGCCGGGCGTGCGGCAGATCCGGACCTTCGTGGTGCTCAAGCAGGTGCTGTCGACCACGCAGTTGCCGATCTGAAAAAGTTGAAAAAGAGCTGCGCGCCAGTACCCGTGGCGCCCGGGGTGGCGTCGGCCCTGTCCCACAAGGGGGCTCGGTAGAATCGGGGTAGTTTTCTCCCGACTTTCCGCCTTCTCTTTTTCCCGTCTTTTTCTATTCCCACGAGGTATTTCCCATGGCACTCGTCTCGATGCGCGAACTGCTGGACCACGCCGCCGCCAACGGCTACGGCATTCCGGCCTTCAACGTCAACAACCTCGAACAGGTCCAGGCCGTCATGGAGGCCGCCAAGGAAACCGGCGCGCCCGTCATCCTGCAGGCCAGCGCCGGCGCCCGCAAATACGCGGGTGAAGCCTTCATCAAGCACCTGATCCAGGCCGCCATCGAGCAGTACCCGAACATCCCGCTGGTGATGCACCAGGACCACGGCCAGAGCCCGGCCATCTGCCAGGGCGCGATCGACCTGGGCTTCTCGTCCGTGATGATGGACGGCTCGCTGCACGAAGACGGCAAGACGCCCGCCTCGTTCGACTACAACGTCGACGTGACCCGCAAGGTGGTCGAACTGGCCCACAAGGTCGGCGTCACGGTCGAAGGCGAGCTGGGCTGCCTGGGCTCGCTCGAAACCGGCATGGCCGGTGAAGAAGACGGCATCGGCGCCGAAGGCGTGCTCGACCACGCTTCGCTGCTCACCGACCCCGAGGAAGCCGCCCAGTTCGTGAAGGCCACGCAGCTGGACGCGCTGGCCATCGCCATCGGCACCAGCCACGGCGCCTACAAGTTCACGCGCAAGCCCACGGGCGACATCCTGTCGATCCAGCGCGTGAAGGAAATCCACGCCCGCCTGCCCAACACCCACCTGGTGATGCACGGCTCGTCGTCGGTGCCGCAAGACCTGCTGGAAATCATCCGCAAATACGGCGGCAACATGAAGGAAACCTACGGCGTGCCCGTCGAGGAAATCCAGGAAGCCATCAAGTACGGCGTGCGCAAGATCAACATCGACACCGACATCCGCCTGGCGATGACCGGCGCCGTGCGCAAGTTCCTGGCCGAGAACCCCGAGAAGTTCGACGCCCGCGAGTGGCTCAAGCCCGCGCGCGAAGCCGCCAAGCAGATCTGCAAGCAGCGCTACATCGAGTTCGGCTGCGAAGGTCAGGGCGCCAAGATCAAGGGCGACACGCTGCAGGTCGTTGCCGCCAAGTACGCCAAGGGCGACCTGGCGCAGCAAGTCATCTAACGAAGACAGACTGCGCGCCGCAGGCCACCGCTCGCGGTGGCTTTTTTCTGCGCGCACAATCCGCTTTTCCCGTCACCGTTTCCCAGCCGAGCATCCGTCCATGACCACCGTTCACACCTCTTCCATCCAGAGCCTGCCCCTGCTTGCGCGCGGCAAGGTGCGCGACAACTACGCCGTCGGCGAAGACCGCATCCTGATGGTCGCGAGCGACCGGCTCAGCGCCTTCGACGTGATCATGGGCGAGCCCATCCCGGGCAAGGGCGAGATCCTCACCAAGATGGCGCTGTGGTGGTTCGACCGCCTGGGCGCGCTGTGCCCCAACCACCTGACGGGCGAGGCGCCCGAGAGCGTGGTGCAACCCGACGAGGTGGCGCAGGTCACGGGCCGCTCGATGCTGGTCAAGCGCCTGCGTCCGATCCCGGTCGAGGCCGTGGTGCGCGGCTACCTGGCCGGCAGCGGCTGGAAGGAATACCAGGACAACCGCGCGGTCTGCGGCGTGCCGCTGCCCGAGGGCCTGACCAACGCCAGCAAGCTGCCGCGCCCGATCTTCACGCCCGCCGCCAAGGCCGCGGCCGGCGAGCACGACGAGAACATCAGCTACGAGCGTGTGGTCGAGGTCGTCGGCCCCAAGCTGGCCCAGCAGATCCGCGAGGTCAGCATCGCCATCTACGAAGCGGCGGCCCAGATCGCGCTCGCCAAGGGGATGATCATTGCCGACACCAAGTTCGAGTTCGGCCTGGACGAGAACGACACGCTGGTGCTGATGGACGAGGTGCTCACGCCCGACAGCTCGCGCTACTGGCCGGTCGAGGGCTACGAGGCCGCGCTGGCCGCCGGCACCAACCCGCCGAGCTACGACAAGCAGTTCGTGCGCGACTGGCTCGAGGCCACCAAGATCAACGGCAAGCCCTGGGACAAGACGCCCCCGGCGCCGCGCCTGCCGGCCGAAGTCATCGAGAAGACGGCCGCCAAGTACCGCGAGGCGCTGGACCGCCTCACCCACGGCTGATCTGTTTTTTCCCTAGCGGTTGCCGCTGCTGAGCAGCGCGACCGTGCGGCCGCTGCCATCGAGCAGCGCGAGCCGCCCCGGCGCCAGCCGGTAGCTGGCCGTGTTCTGCAGCGCCGACAGGAACTGCGCCTCGTTGGCGCCGCGCACCGGGTCGGCGCAGGCCATGCGCGTCGCGGCCATCTGGCCGAGCTTGAGCGACACGCCCGCGCGCGTGAACGATCCCGTGACGCGGTTGCAGCCGCCTGAACCACTGACCCGTCCGCTGTTGCGATCGAACTGCAGCTGCGCATCGCCGCCCGGCGCGATGGGCTCGTCGCCCAGCTGCACCAGGCGCCACACCGGCCCTTCGATCGGCTCGTCGAGGCTGATGCCGCTGCCGCAACCGGTCAGGGCGGTCAGCAGCAGCGCGGCCGAGGCAATGGCGGGGAGCGCGGTACGGCGGGCGAAGGAACGCATGGCCAATTTTCCTTTTCAATCTGCAACAAGTTAAAACCGGCGCCATCGTATGCGACGCCGTGGCCGGTGCGAAGACAGGCCCGATGGCGCATCCGGGCTTCTTCAGGCCGCGAGGCTGGCGAGGGCCACGCCGCCCGCGAGGCGCGCCTCGACGCAGCGGCGCACGCTGGCCGGCGTGCCGTCCTGCGCCAGCAGCGCGGGCCACTCGGCCTGGGCCTGGCGCACCGTGTCGCGCGCGATGGCCATCAGGCGCGCCGGCCGCAGCAGCCCGGCCGCGCGCAGCAGCGCCTCCAGCGCCGGCCCGTCGAAGGCGCGCAGCGTGGCGTCGATGGCGCGGTTGACGCCGTAGTCGCGCGCCGGCACGTCCTCGAAGAAGGCGGCCACGCAGACCGGGTCGTACAGCGGCGCGAGCACCGGCTCCACGCCGTCGGGGTAGCGCAGCGCCCAGTTCTTCAGGTGCGCGTCGCTGTTGCCCAGCAGGATGAAAGCGACCAGGCGGCGCACGCACTCGCGCACGTCGGCCACCGGGTTCGGCGACAGGCGGTCGAGCACGCGCAGCATGGCGGGCCAGTCGGTGGCCAGGCCACGGCCGTACTTCTGGCGCGGCTCGTACTGCAGCACCTGCGCGAACTCTTCCATGTGGATGCGCCCGCCCTCGGGCGTGCGGTCGAAGCGGCGCACCGCCAGGATCTGCGCGAAGGGCACCTGCTCGGGCAGGTCGGCGTCGGCACGGTCGATCACGTGGGCCTGCGCGCAGTCGAGGCCGAGCGCGCCGCACAGGCGGTAGCCGGTGTATTCGTTGGCGACCAGGTCGGGGTGGCGCGTGCTCGGCAGCTTGAGGATGAACGAGCCCGCCGCGCCGTGGCGCTTGACCACGTAGCGCCGCCCGTCCTGCACCGCCGAGAACTTGGTCACCACGCCGGGGATGGCGGCGGCGTCTTCCACCGGCATCTCGACGAAGCCGGGCTCGAGCACGTCGAGCCCCAGCGCCGTGTGCCAGTGGCGCACGGTGTCGGGAATGCCCTCGGACGTGGGCACGGGCTCGACCTCGAGCGCGCCCATGAGGTCGTGGCCGGCGGCGGCCAGCAGCTCAAACTCGTCGTCGGCCGCGCAGCCACGCTGCTGCGCCAGGCGCTCGCGGTTGTGGCCCTCGGGCAGCAGGTTCTGGAAGTAGCTGGGCCAGCGGCCGTCGCTGCGCGAGACGCGGGCGTCGCGCGCCGAGGCCAGGATGGCGCGCGTGGCGGCCTCGTCGGCGCCGCGGTAGGCCAGCGACAGCGTGGGGCGGCCCGGGTCGGCGATGTAGGCCTCGTCGAAGGACACGCGCAGGATGTCGCCGTACTGCGAGAGGTACCCGATGGCGCGCCGCCCGCCTCCGGGCAGGTGCAGGTGCATCCGCAGGTAGCGGATGCCCGTGTTGAAGGCGGCGCGCGTGCTCACCGCCTCACCGGTTCTCGTCGGCCAGGCTCTGGGCGATGGACGGCGGCGCGCCCACGCCCGCCGGCTGGCCGAGCAGGCGCCCGCCCGAGCGCACGAAGTCTTCGAGTTGCGGGCGCAGGCTGGCGGGCACGGGCATCAGCTCGAGCCCCAGCACCCGCGCCATTTCGAGCAGCGTCGACAGGCGCGGATCGATCTGCCCGCTTTCGATGCGCTGCACCGTCATGCGCGACAGCCCGGCGCGCGTGGCCAGCGCCTCCTGGCTCAGGCCGCCGGCCTTGCGGGCTTTTTCGAGTTCTTCGGTCAGTTGGAGCATTGCAATGTGCTTTTATCGGGAATTGAGTAGCAATGCTATCTATATGGGGCGGTGGCGGCAATAAAAAAGCGACCCAAAGGTCGCTTTCTTGTTCAATTGCGCACTGAAAGGCGCAATGCGTCGTTCAGCCGTTCAGCTCAACACCACGCTGCTGAGGCGGCGGCGGTACGTGGCCACCACCGGATCGTCCGGCGGAATCTGCCCGTCGGCGACCTTCACCTTCGGCGGCTCGATCACGTCGAGGATCGCGATGTAGGTCTTGCGCGCGAGGTCTTCGCTCCAGCTCTTGTCGCGCATGAGGATGTCGAGCAGCTCGTCCATCGCGTCGGTCCAGCGCTGGGCGGCCATCAGCAGGCGGGCGCGGTTGAAGCGGGCGTCGAAGTCGCGCTTGTTGGCCGCGATCTTGTCGTCGAAGTCGCCCAGCGTCGGCGCGGAGCCGGTGACGGGCGCTGCGAAATCGATGGCATCCATCCAGCGCTGCAGCGAATCGAAGCGGCGCACCAGCGTGGTCTTGGCGATCACCGGGGCAAAGGCGACCTTGGCGTCGTCGGTGCGGCCTTCCTGCAGCAGCAGCTTGATGTAGTCGAAGCGCGCGTCGTCGTTGGCCGGGTCGGTGGCCACCGCGTGCTGCAGCTTCTCGAGCGCGCCCAGGGTGTCGCCCTCGGCCAGCGCTTCCTGCGCGGCGGCGCCTTCCGAAGCCGCTTCGGCTTCCTCTGCGCCCGGCACGTGCTTGTCGAGGAATTCGCGGATCTTCTCGGCCGGAATGGCGCCCACGAAGCCGTCCACCGGCTGGCCGTCCTTGAACATCACGCAGAACGGGATGCTGCGCACGCCGAACATCTCGGACAGCTGCGAGGAAATCTGCGGCACCTTGTCGGCGTCCAGCTTGGCCAGCGTGAAGCGGCCGGCGTACTCGGTTTCGAGCTTTTCGAGCACCGGGCCGAGCTGTTTGCAGGGGCCGCACCATTCGGCCCAGATGTCCAGCAGCACCGGCGTGGCGACCGAGCCTTCGATCAGCTCGGCCTGGAAATTTTCGAGAGTGATGTCGATCATCGGGAACAGCTGGGGGTGAAACGTAAAATTGAAACCATGAACGAAACCATTCAGGTCGGTGTAGTGATGGGCTCGAACTCCGATTGGGAGACGATGCGCCACGCGGTCGAGATTCTCCAGCAATTCGGGATCAGCCACGAAGCGAAGGTGGTCTCGGCCCACCGGATGCCCGATGCGCTGTTCGCGTACGCCGAAAGCGCCGCCGGGCGCGGGCTCACCGCGATCATCGCGGGGGCGGGCGGCGCGGCCCACCTGCCGGGCATGCTGGCGTCGAAAACCACGGTGCCGGTGCTCGGCGTGCCGGTGGCCAGCCGCCACCTGCAGGGCGTCGATTCCCTCTACAGCATCGTGCAGATGCCCAAGGGCGTGCCCGTGGCCACCTTTGCCATCGGCACCGCCGGCGCGGCCAACGCGGCGCTGTTCGCCGTGGCCATGCTGGCGGTGAACAACCCGGCACTGCGCGCCCAACTCGACGCCTTCCGCACGGCCCAGACCGCCGCCGCGGAGGCCATGGTGCTGCCACCGCCCGAAGCGGGCGCGCCGGTGTCGCCCTTCTCGCCGCAAGGCGGGGGTGCGCTGTGAGCACCGGCCATTCGGGCCATGCCGGCGATTTGCCCATCCTCCCGGGCGCCACGCTCGGCGTGCTCGGCGGCGGCCAGCTCGGGCGCATGTTCGCGCACGCGGCCCAGCGAATGGGTTACTTCACCGCGGTGCTCGACCCCGACGCCGACAGCCCCGCCGGCCGCGTGAGCCACCACCACATCCACACCGACTACGCCGACGTCGACGGCCTGGCCCGCCTCGCCGGCCTGGCCGACGCGGTGACCACCGAGTTCGAGAACGTGCCCGCGCCCTCGCTGGAGCACCTGGCGGTGGCGCGGCCGGTGTCGCCCGCCGCCTCGGCCATCGCCATCGCGCAGGACCGCATCGCGGAGAAGGCGCACTTCACGCGCTGCGGCGTGCCCTGCGCGCCCTACGCCGTCATCGAGACCGCGGAGCAACTGGCCGCGGTCGATGACCAACTGCTGCCCGGCATCCTCAAGACCGCCCGCCTGGGCTACGACGGCAAGGGCCAGCAGCGCGTGAAGACGCGCGCCGAGCTGGTCGAGGCCTGGCAGGCCGCCGGCTGCGTGCCCTGCGTGCTCGAAAAGATGCTGCCGCTGGAGTTCGAGTGCTCGGTGATCCTGGCGCGCGGCCGCGACGGCCAGATCGTGCACTTCCCGCCACAGCGCAACCTGCACCGCGACGGCATCCTCGCCGTGACCGAGGTGCATCCGCAGAACATGCCCAAGACCGTGGCGCAGGGCGCGGTCAATTCCGCCAAGAGCATCGCCAGCGGCCTCGATTACGTGGGCGTGCTGTGCGTCGAGTTCTTCGCGCTGGCTGACGGCTCGCTGGTGGTCAACGAAATGGCGCCGCGCCCGCACAACAGCGGCCACTACACGATGGAAGCCTGCGACGTGTCGCAGTTCGAGCTGCAGGTGCGCACCCTCACCGGCCTGCCGCTGACCGCGCCGCGCCAGCACAGCCCCGCCGTCATGCTCAACCTGCTGGGCGACCTGTGGTTCCCGGGCGGCGAGGGCGACGGCGCCAAGCCGGTCGCGCCGCGCTGGAGCGAGGTGCTCGCCCTGCCCGGCACCCACCTGCACCTGTACGGCAAGCTGGCACCGCGCCGCGGCCGCAAGATGGGCCACCTGACCCTCACCGGCGCCACGCTCGAGAGCGTGCGCGCCAATGCCTCGCAGGCCGCGCTGCTGCTGGGCCTGCCGGCGCTCGCATGATCCTCGACGGCCACGCTCCCGACGCCATCGCCGAGGCCGCGCGCGTGCTGCGCGCGGGCGGGCTGGTCGCCTTCCCGACCGAGACCGTCTACGGCCTGGGCGCCGACGCCAGCAGCGACACCGCCGTCGCCGGCATCTTCGCGGCCAAGGGCCGGCCGGCCGACCATCCGTTGATCGTCCACGTGGCGGCGGGCGCCAAGGGCGCGCAGGCGCTGTCGCGTTTTGCCCAGCCGTTGCCGCCTTTCGCGCAGAAGCTCGTGCAGGCCTTCTGGCCCGGCCCGCTCACGCTGATCGTCACGCGCCAGCCCGGCGTGGGCACGGCGGCCGCTGGCGGGCAGGACACCATCGGCCTGCGCTGCCCCGCGCACCCGGTGGCGCAGGCGCTGCTCGAAGCCTGCGCCGAGCAGGGCGTGCCCGGCCTCGCGGGGCCCAGCGCCAACCGCTTCGGCCGCGTCAGCCCGACCACGGCGCAGCACGTGCACGACGAGTTCGGCGACGCGCTGCTCGTCGTCGACGGCGGCGCCTGCGAAGTGGGCATCGAATCGACCATCGTCGACTGCAGCCGCGGCGCGCCCGTGCTGCTGCGCCCGGGCCTCATCACGCGCGACCAGATCGAGGCCGCCGTCGGCGAGCCGCTGCGCGACCGCGAGGTGCTCGACACGCCCGACCCGCGCGCCTCGGGCACGCTGGAGGCGCACTACGCGCCCGACGCCAAGGTGCGGCTGATGGACCCCAAGGCCATCCAGACCGGCCTCGATGTGCTCGGCGCCAACGCCGCGCACATTGCCGTGTGGACGCGCAGCGCGGTGCGCAGCCGCTCGCAGCGCGTGCTGCTGCGGCGCATGCCCGACGACGCGGCGGCCACCGCGCAGCAGCTGTTCGCGGTGCTGCGCGAGTTCGACGCGCAGGGCATGAAGCTGATCTGGGTCGAGACGCCGCCCGACACGCCCGAGTGGGAAGGCGTGAAAGACCGCTTGCAGCGCGCTGCAGCGGCCTGATCAACGCCTTTTAGGCCGCGGGGCTCAGCCCCCGGCCGCCAGCACTCCCTGGAAGAACCCGCGCGCTGCCGCCAGGCAGAACGGTGGCGCCAGCGTGCCGTGGTAGGCCGCGGTCACGGCGCGCGCCTTGTCGGCGGCGCTGCCCGGCGTGCTCTGTGCCAGCAGGTCCTTCGCCTGCGCGAAGCCGGCGCGTGCGGCCGAGTAGCTGTCGGTGGTGCCGCGGTCTTCCAGGTCGACCACCGCGAGCGCGGCGGCCGGCATGCCCTTGGCGCGGAAGTAGCCGGCCGTGGCGCGGGTGCTCAGGAAGTTCACGGTCGGGTCGTTCGCGCCGCTGCACAGCAGCATCGGCTTGGTCGGCACCCAGTTGCGCAGGTCGTTGGCGATGGCCGCCTTGCGGAAGCCCGTGGCGGGCTTGCAGTCCAGCGGCGAGGCCGAGCCGAGCGACGCGGCCGTGGCCGGCAGCGCGTTGCCGGGGCAGGGGGCCGACTGGATGTCGGTGGCCGCCTGCGTGAGGAAGCTCTGCTTGATGAGGTTGTTGGCGCCGTAGAAGATCGCCAGCTCGGGGCTCACCGGGCCCGGCTTGCCGTCGGCCGGGAACAGCGCCAGCTGCGGCAGCTTGCCGCTGGAGAACAGCGTGCCCGGCGTGAGGGTGGGCAGCAGCGTGTCGATGCCGGTGGCGTACTGCGCCTCGTAGACGTCGCTGGTGCTGTTGTAGACGTTGCCGAACTGCTGCTGCCAGCTGGTCGACAGCAGCGGCACGAACAGCGTGGCGCCCAGCGCCGGCCAGCCCAGGTAGGTGTAGTCGGTCAGGAGGCTGATGGCCGAGGGCGCGGCCAGCGGGGCCGAGGCCGTCACGGTCTTGCCGGTGGCCTGCATCTCGCGATGCGCGGCCATCGCCACGTAGCCGCCCTGCGAATAGCCGGTGATGAACAGCGAGCCGGCGTCGTTCGCGCCGATGTCCGAGAAGGTCTTGCGCGCCGCGGTGAGCGCATCGACCATGTCCTTGCCCTGCTGCTCGCCGTTGAGGTACGGGTGGTAGGGCAGCGTCGACTTGTCGTAGCCCGCGTAGTTGGGCGCCACCACGATGTAGCCCTGCGCCGCGAACATGGCCGCCACCATCAGCCCTTCGCCGGCGGCCGGCTGGGTGGTGTCGGTCCACTTGGCGAGGTTGTAGTTGCGCGCCGGCGTGGTGCCGTGCGCGTACAGCACCACGGGGCGCGCGCCGCTGCAGGCGACGTCGGAACCCGAGGGCACCATGATCGCGGCGGTGGCGTTGGTGGCTTCGTTCTTGCCGCCGACGGTGCGGTACTCGAGGTAGCGCATGTCGACGCCGCACTTGGGCGCGCCGGTGACCTGCAGCAGCGCCTTGCCCTGGTCGGAGGCCTGCAGGCTGGCCCTGAACTGGTCGGCCGTGAGCTTGGTGCCCTGCTCGGGCGGGCTGGTGACGACCGAGCCGCGCCCGGTGTCGCTGCCGCCGCCCGGCGGCGGAAAGCCGATGCCGATGCCGCCCCCACCGCCGCCTCCGCCGCAGGCGGCGAGCAGCAACGTGGCGCCGGCGAGCGTCGCCGCGGCGGTGACCCGGCGGGCCGGGAAGGACGAGGGCTGTGAATGCCGTGGGTGCTGCAAGGTCAAGGCGCGTCTCCTGGAGTTGTATCGAAAACGAACGAGCGTCCGATTCTGGGCAGCGCCATGGCCGCGCGCAAGCAGCGTTTGCGAGCAGAACCTATTCAGTAGCGGGGCGGTTCGGGCCCCGTCCGAGTCACTGGTCCTGCGCGGTCCAGTCGATCAGCGCGTCGAAGGCGGCGCGCGCGGCGCCGGCGTTCTCGCCGTTGGCGATGGCCACCAGCACGTAGCGCCGGCCGCTCGCGCCGTGCACGTAGCCGGCCACGCCCGAGGCGTCGCGCAGCGTGCCGGTCTTCAGGTGCGCCGCGCCGCCCGAGCGCAGCGTGCGCCGCTTCAGCGTGCCGTCCACGCCCATCGCGGGCAGCGAGGCCACCAGCTCGGGCATCACGGGCGAGCGCCATGCCACCTGCAGCATCTTGCCGAGCGCGGCGGCGCTGATGCGCTCGTCGCGCGACAGGCCCGAGCCGTTCTCGAACACCGGCGAGGCCTCGCCCGTGCCGATGCGCTCGCGCCACCACTGGCCCAGCGCGCTGCGCGAGGCCTCGAAGGTGCCGCGCTGCTTCTGCGTGAGGCCCAGCGTGAGGAACACCTGCTGCGCCATCACGTTGTTGCTGTACTTGTTGATGTCGCGCACCACCTCGGCCAGCGGCGGCGACTCGAAGTCGAAGGCCGGCTTCAGGCCCGCGGGCACGCGGCCCTCGCGCATCTGGCCGCCCACGCGCCCGCCCATCTCGGCCCACATGCCGCCGATGGCGCGCAGGCTGTAGGTGCGCGGGTCGGCGTAGGCCACGGCCCAGCTCTTCTCGCCGCAGCCCGTGGGAAAGCCGCCGTTGAAGCGGATGCGGTTCACGTCGCTGAAGTCGGGCTTGAGCGCACCGCGCCAGTCGCCGCATTCGCCGGGCGCCAGCGGCACCGTGGGCGGCATCGCCACGCTGGCCAGCGGGGGCTCGTAGCTCACGCGCGCGTACTGGCCGGCGCGGTCGGGCGCGAAGGTCATGTTGACCGACTTGAAGTTCACCAGCAGCGCGTCGGGCGAGGCGTTGTAGGGGCGCAGCGGCTCGCCGTCGAAGGCGGCCGGGTCGTTCTCGACCGTGGTCTCGAAGGCGCTGCGGTCGATCACGATGTCGCCGCTCACGGTGGTGATGCCCAGGCCTTGCACGTGGCGCAGCAGCAGCCACACGCGCTCCAGCACCAGCTTGGGATCGCCCTGGCCCTTGATGTAGAGGTTGCCGTTGAGCACGCCGTTGGCCACCGTGCCCTCGACGTAGACCGGCGTGTTCCAGCTGTAGGCCGGACCGAGCAGGTCGAGCGCCGCGTAGGTGGTCACCAGCTTCATGATCGAGGCCGGGTTCACCGGCACCTGCGAGCGCCAGGCCAGGCGCGGCGCGCGGCCCGCGTCGGCATCGGCCACGAGCAGGGTCACGGCCTCGCGCGACACCTTGGCGCGCGCGAGGGCGGCATCGACTTGAGGCGGAAGGGCTTGCTGGGCGAAGGCGCCGGCCGGAGCCAGCAGGGCGAGGGTCAGTGCGAGGGGCGCAGGGCGGAAGGCAAGAGGCATCCGCGGATTATCCCGGCGGGAAAACGTGCAGCTTCGCGTGGTACAGCAGCATGACCGTCTTGGCGTCGGCGATGCGGCCGTCGGCCACCATGGCCAGCGCTTCGTCGATGCCCAGCTCGAGCACCTCGATGTCCTCGCCCTCTTCCGCCAGCCCGCCGCCCGCGCCGACGCGCATCGAGGCCTCGTAGGGCGCGACGAAGAAGTGCAGCTTCTCGGTCACCGAGCCCGGGCTCATGAAGCTCTCGAACACCTTCTGCACGGTGCCGAGCCGGTAGCCCAACTCTTCTTCCACCTCGGCGCGGATGCGCTCCTCGGGCGCGGCGTTGTCCAGCAGGCCCGCGGCGGCTTCGATCAACAGGTCGTCGTGGCCGTTGACGAAAGCCGGGTAGCGGAACTGCCGCGTGAGCAGCACCGTGCGCTGGCCCAGGTGATACGGCAGCAGCGTGGCGCCGTTGCCGCGGTCGTAGGTCTCGCGGTGCATGCGCTGCCACTCGCCGTCGTTGCGCCGCCAGTCGAAGGCGGTGGTGCGCAGCGTGTACCAGTTGTCGGACAGGAGGGTGACTTCGTGCACCCGGACGCGGTCGTGAATGGTCATGGCGGCGAGCATAGAACCGAGTTCGTGCAATATCAAGAAGATTCGTGCAATAACGTGCAAACCCGTTACCATCGGCCCATGCTCACCCGACCGCGCAAGCAACACATCCTCTCGGTCCTGCGGCGCGACGGCCAGGTCGTCGCCAAGGCGCTCAGCGAGGAACTGGCCCTGTCCGAAGACACCATCCGCCGCGACCTGCGCGAGCTCGCGGCCGAAGGGCTGCTGCAGCGCGTGCACGGTGGCGCGCTGCCGGTCGCGGCGGCCGAGGCCGACTTCAGCGGCCGCCAGCAGCTCGCGCCCGACGAAAAAGTGGCCATCGGCCGCGCCGCCGCGCGCCTCGTGAAGCCGGGGCAGGTCGTGTTCATCGATGGCGGCACCACGGCCGTGCAGCTGGCGCGCCACCTGCCGCTCGCGCTGCAGGCCACGGTGGTCACGCACAGCCCGTCGGTGGCGGTCGAGCTGGCGGCGCACGCCGGCATCGAGGTGGTGCTGATCGGCGGGCGCCTCTTCCGGCATTCGATGGTGGCGGTCGGCGCGGCGGCCATGGCGGCCATTTCGCGCATCCATGCCGACACGTATTTCATGGGCGCCACCGGCGTGCACGCCGAGGCGGGCCTGACCACGGGCGACGCGGAAGAGGCCGAGATCAAGCGCGCGCTGATGGCCGCAGCCGCGGAGACCGTCGTGCTGGCTTCGTCCGAAAAGCTCGGGGCCGCGTCGGCCTGGGTGGTGAACCCGCTGGCGGACGCGACGCAGCTGCTGGTGGCGCCGCAGGCCCCCGAGCAGGCGCTGGCGCCGCTGCGCGCGGCCGGGCTGGCGATCCTGCGCGCCGACGAGGCCGGCTGATTCGCCCCGCCTCTGCGCGGCCGGGGCCTGCCCTCGATAATGGCGGGATGCCCGCCGCGCCCCCGCAGACCTCCCCGCCCCTCCTGTCTCCCCGCATGCTCGGCATCGGCGCGGCCGTGGTCACCGTCGTGGTCTGGACCGCCTTCATCCTCATCGCGCGCGCCTCGGCCGCGCGCTCGCTCACGCCCTTCGACCTGGCCTTTGCGCGCGTCTGCGGCGCCAGCCTGGTGCTGGTGCCCTGGGGCGCGTGGCTGGCGACGAAGCACCGCGGTGCCGTGTCCTCGTTCTTCGGCCTGTCGCCGCTGTCGCTGCGCATCACCGCCACCGCCGGCATCTTCGGCGGCGTGGCCTACGCGCTCATCGCCTACAGCGGCTTCTTCTTCGCGCCGGCCGGCCATGCCGCCGTGCTGATGCCCGGCAGCCTGCCGCTGTGGACCACGCTGCTGGCCGCGCTGGTGCTGCGCGACCGCATCACCCCCACGCGCGCCATCGGCCTGGCGATGATCGTCGCGGGCGACCTCGTGGTCGGCGGGCGCAGCCTGCTGCACGCCTTCGAGGGCGGCGAGGTCTGGAAGGGCGACCTGATGTTCATGGGCGCCGCCTTCTGCTGGGCCTGCTACAGCGTGGTGGCGCGCCGCCACGGCCTGGACGCGGTGCGCGCGACCATCGCCATCACCGTGTTCGCGCTCATGACCTATGTGCCGGTCTACACCTTGCTGGTGGCTTCGGGCGCGGTCGTGAGCCACATCGGCAGTGCGCCGTGGGGCGAGGTCGCGTTTCAGATGGCCTTCCAGGGCGTCGGCTCGGTGGTGATCTCGGGCATCACCTTCACGAAGATGATCCAGCACTTCGGCCCCGTGCGCACCACCATGATCACGGCGCTGGTGCCGGGCCTGTCGGCCTTCGGCGCGGTGCTGTGGCTGGACGAACCCATGCACTGGAGCCTGGTCGCCGGTCTTGCGCTGGTGACGGCCGGCATCCTGTTCGGCGTGCGCGCGGCAGCCGTGCGCGTGGCGCCGGTCTGCCCGACGCCGTGCCCGGCGGGAATGGGGCGTCCGAATGTCTGACAAGCTGCTGGCCTTCGACACGAGCACCGAGCACCTGTCGGTCGCGGTGCGCCACGGCGACCGCGTGCTGGCGCACAGCGGCGTGGGCGGCGCGCAGGCGTCGAGCACGCTGCTGCCGTTGATCCGCGAGCTGCTCGCCGACGCGGGGCTCGCGCTGGCCGAGCTCGACGCCATCGTCTTCGGGCGCGGCCCGGGCTCCTTCACCGGCCTGCGCACCGCCTGCTCGGTGGCGCAGGGCCTGGCCTTCGGCGCCAAGGTGCCGCTGCTGCCGGTCGACACCCTGCTGGCCGTGGCCGACGAGGCGCGCGATGCCTTCGGCGCACAGCGCGTGGTGGCTGTGCTCGACGCGCGCATGGACCAGCTCTACGCCGCGCACTACGACTTCGCCGCCGCCGGCCCGTTCGGCGGCGATCCCGAGCCGCTGCTGCTCGCCCCCGAGGCGCTCGAGGTGCCGGCCGGCTGGGCGCTCGCCGGCAACGCCTTCACCGCCTACGGCCCGCGCCTGGCGAGCGCCACGGCCCGCCACGAGGTGCTGCCCACGGCCGCCGCCATGCTGCGGCTGGCGCCCGCGCTGCTCGCGGCCGGGCGCACCGTGCCCGCCGCGCAGGCCTGGCCGCTGTATGTTCGCGATAAAGTGGCGCAAACCACCGAGGAACGCGCCGCCATCAAGGCGGCGGCCGCCGTTCCGCCGAACCCCGCATGAGCGCCGTCCTCCAGTCCGTCGAAGCCCGTCTTGAACCGCTCACCGTCGAGCGGATCGACGCCGTGTGCGCGGTCGAGCAGACGGCCTACACGCACCCCTGGACGCGCGCCAACTTCACCGATTCGATGGCCGTGGGCTACCACTGCCAGTGCCTGCTGGCGCCCGGCGTGGCGCCGGGTGTCGAGTCGCCCTGCACCAGCCTGGGCGAAACGCTGATCGGCTACTTCGTCGCCATGAAGGGCGTGGACGAGGTGCACCTGCTCAACATCACCGTGGCGCCGGCCTTCCAGCGCCAGGGCTGGGCGCCGCTCATGCTCGAGGCGCTGGCCGGCTGGTCGCGCGGCGAGGGCGCGCTGTGGCTGTGGCTCGAGGTGCGCGAAAGCAACCGGCGCGCGCTCGACATCTACCTGCGGCAAGGCTTTCGCAGCGTCGGCGTGCGCAAGGGCTACTACCCGGCGTTCGACGGCAAGCGTGAAGACGCGGTCGTCATGAGCATGCGCCTCAACGAAACAGGCTCCGCCTGGGGAGCTTTGCGATGACGGACACCGCGGTCCACACCCTGCGCCTGGACGCGCGCCAGCGCGCCATGCTCGACGAAATGGGCGTGAAGGTCTGGTGGCCCGTGCCGCCGGAACCCGAGATCGAAGTCGAAGCCGAGCCGGAGGCTCCCGTGGCCGCTGATTCCGGCATGCCCGACATGCCCGAAGGCCCGCCGCTGGAGCTCGACGATCGCGACCAGTCGTACGACGCGCCGCCTCCGTCGCGCCCGGCACCGGCGCCCGTCGCCCGTCCCGTGGCCGCCCCGGCGCCGCGTCCTGTCGCGCCGGCGCCCGTCGCGCAAGGCGCCGCCGTGCTGGTCGAAGCGCCCTGCCGCCTGTACGCCGACAAGGCCGATGCCGCGGCGCCGGTGCAGGGCGGCTGGCTGGTCGTGGCCGACATGCCCCCCGAGGCCGACGGCCGCCACGGCGAGCCTTTCGCGGGCGACGCCGGCCGCCTGCTCGACAACATGCTGCGTGCGCTGAAGCTGCACGACGGCCGCACGCCCGTGCACCTGATGCGCACGCACCGCGGCGTGGCCGCTGGCCAGCCCGGCGCCCCGCAGCCGATCGACGCCGCCTTCGACGCCCACGCGGCGGCGCTGGCGCCCTGCGTCGTGCTGGCGATGGGCCCGCTGGCCGCGCAGAGCCTGATGCAAAGCCGCGATCCGCTGGGCAAGCTGCGCGGTCGTGCCGTGCCGCTGGCGTCGGCCAACGGCGTGCCGGTGGTGGCCACCTACCACCCCGCCTACCTGCTACGCAACCCGGCCGACAAGGCCCGCGCCTGGGCCGACCTGTGCCTGGCCGCGGAGCAGGCCACCCCTTCGGCCTGAGGTCGGCGGGCGGGGTCCGTAAAATCGGGCCCCATGACTTTCCTCGACAAGCTGGCCGCTGCACAGCAAACCAACGGTTCGTTGCTCTGCGTGGGCCTCGACCCGGAGCCAGCCAAATTCCCGGGGGCGTACAAGGGCGACGCCAGCCGCATCTATGACTTCTGCGCGCGCATCGTCGACGCGACGGCCGACCTGGTCATCGCCTTCAAGCCCCAGATCGCCTACTTCGCGGCCCACCGCGCCGAAGACCAGCTCGAACGCCTGATGGAGCACATGCGCCGCAACGCGCCCCATGTGCCCACCATCCTGGACGCCAAGCGCGGCGACATCGGTTCCACCGCCGAGCAGTACGCGCTCGAAGCCTTCGAGCGCTACGGCGCCGACGCCGTGACCCTGTCGCCCTTCATGGGCTTCGACTCGGTCGCGCCGTATCTCCAGTACGAAGGCAAGGGCGCCTTCCTGCTGTGCCGCACCAGCAACCCCGGCGGTTCCGACCTGCAGGGCCAGCGTCTGGCCAGCGTCGAGGGCCAGCCCTTCCTGTACGAGCACGTCGCCCGCCTGGCGCAGGGCCCGTGGAACCTCAACGGCCAGCTCGGCCTCGTGGTGGGCGCGACCTACCCGGCCGAGATCGAGCGCGTGCGCGAACTCGCGCCGACGGTGCCGCTGCTGATCCCGGGCGTCGGTGCCCAGGGCGGCGACGCGGTCGCCACCGTGCGCGCCGGCTGGCGCGCCGACGCGCCGATCATCGTGAACTCGTCGCGGGCGATCATCTACGCCTCGTCGGGCGAAGACTTCGCCGACGCGGCGAAGAACGCGGCGCGCACCACGCGCGACGCATTGGAAGCAGCGAAGCCCTGACGGGCCTTCAGTTCCGCCGCAGGCGGGTGAAGAGTTCGAATTCCCAGTTGCGCATGCCCAGCAGCAGGGTGTAGCCCTCGCGGTCCTTGGCCGACAGCTTCTGGTCGGTCTGGTGCTGCTGCGCGAAATCTTGCGCCACGCGCTGCAGCCGCTCCATGAAGGCGGGCGCCAGCGACCGGCTGATCGAGCCGTGCACCAGCAGCAGGCCTTCGGCCGGGCCGTCGAAGCCGCCCTTGTAGTAGTCGAGCACCACGTTCTCGCGGAAGAACTCCATCACCGGGCCGTGCGGGCGCCAGCGGAAGGTTTTCGCGAGCTTCAGGCGATACCGGTTGAGCGGGCGCAGCTCGATGATGCCGATGCGGTCCAGCTGCGCCAGGCAGCCGATGCACTCGGCCTCGGTGATCCGGTACGACGACACGATCTGCTCCAGCGTCCACTGGCTCAGCACGCTGATCGCCACCAGCAGCAGCTTCTTGTCCTTGACCACGGCTTTCTCCTGCTCGTGGGTCAGCTCCTTCAGCAGCGGCTGCGCGTCGGCCACGCGCCGCGCCAGCTCGGCGAAATCGATCTTCAGGGCGCGGCAGATCGCATCGACGCGCGACAGCGGCATGTCGCTCTTGGCCAGCATGCGCTTGACGCTGGACTCCGCCATGTCCAGCGACCGGGCCAGGTCGGCATACGTCATGCGGGCGCTTTTGAGTTCGTTCTTGAGGGCCTGGACCAGGTCGACGGTGGTGCTCATGAAGGGAGGGTACGGGTTGAAGGTATAGAAAAAGGATACCGAAGGGAGTGAAATAGTGCCTCGTATCGATTCTCGATGCCTGGGGGAGGGCTGGCAACTAGATTCCACCCGCCAGCCACCACCCCACCGAGGAACGCCATGCTTCTGCCCACCCTGACACGCCGCGAACGCGGACTGTTGTTCACCTTCGCGCTGCTCCTGCTCGTCGCCTTCTTCGGCCCGGCGCTGCCGGCCGCCGACGTGGCGATCGCCTCGGTGTTCGCCGACAACCGGCCGCTGTTCCACCTGCCCAACGCGATGGACGTGCTGAGCAACCTGTCGTTCCTGGCGATCGGCTGCCTGGGGCTGTACCGGCTCAACCGCATCGACCGCTCGCACCAGGAAGCGCTGGCCGGGTTTCCGCTGGCGCCGCCCGCCAACGACCCGCCGGACAACACGCTGGATTGCGCCTGGCTGTTCTTCGCCGGCCTGATCGCCACCGCCGCCGGCTCGGCCTTCTATCACCTGCTGCCCGACGCGCCCCGCCTCGCCGCCGACCGCGCCGGCATGGCCGTGGCCTTCGCGGGCCTGATCGGCATCGCCGTCTGCGAACGCGTCAGCCAGCGCGCCGGCTGGCCGGCCGCCTGGTTCGTGCTCACGGCCGGCCTGCTGGCGGCCGAGGTCTGCCAGGAAACCGGCAACGTTCTGCCCTGGGCGCTGGTGCAGTTCGGCGGCATGGCGGTGGTGCTCACGCTGGCGCTGGCCACGCCGATGCGCGGCGCCGTCGGGCTCAAGCTGGGCTGGGTGATCGCGTTCTATGTGGTGGCCAAGGCCTTCGAACTGGGCGACCACGCCATCTACGAAGCCACCGGCCACCTCGTGTCGGGCCACACGCTCAAGCACCTGGTGGCGTCGCTGGCCGGCCTGCCTGTGCTGATGGCGCTGTACCGTCTTGAAAAGGGCTGGCGCGCGACGCTGCTGCGGCACAATCCCGACCCTGCCGCGATTGCGGTGTGACGCGGCCTGACCACCGGAACGCCGGTGGCGCAGCGGTAGAAGACAAAGAGGAGATTGCATCGCATGACAACCCCCGCCGCCGCCGCGACTGCGCCCGTGGTGCATGAGCCCAACGCCCACGCGAACCAGTTCGCCCTGCTCGGCCAGCGGCGCTTCGCGCCCTTCTTCTGGACCCAGTTCGCGGGGGCCGCGAACGACAACCTCTTCAAGTTCGCCTTCACCGTCATGGTGACCTACCAGCTGCAGCTGAGCTGGATGCCGCCGGCGATGGCGGGGCTGGTGATCGGTGCGCTGTTCATCCTGCCCTTCTTGCTGTTCTCGGCCACGGCCGGGCAGCTGACCGACAAGTTCGACAAGACGAAGATGATCCGCTTCGTCAAGAACCTCGAGATCGCGATCATGCTGATCGCCGCCTGGGGTTTCGTGCGCGCCGACGCGGTGGTGCTGCTGGGCTGCGTGTTCCTCATGGGGCTGCACTCCACGCTGTTCGGCCCGGTCAAGTTCGCCTACCTGCCGCAGGTGCTCGATTCGCGCGAGCTCACCGGCGGCAACGGCATGGTCGAGATGGGCACCTTCGTCGCCATCCTGCTGGGCCAGGTGGCGGGCGGGCTGCTGGTGGCGATGCCGCAGATCGGCCACACCACGGTGGCCGTGGCCTGCCTGCTGCTGGCGCTGGTGGGGCGCGGCGTGGCGCAGGCCATTCCGCCCGCGCCAGCCACCGACCCGAGCCTGGTCATCAACTGGAACCCCTTCAGCGAAACCTGGCGCAACCTGATGCTGGCGCGCGAGAACATCGTGGTGTTCCGCTCGCTGCTGGGCATCTCGTGGATGTGGTTCTTCGGCGCGGTGTTCCTGAGCCAGTTCCCCAGCTTTGCCAAGGAAGTGCTGCACGGCGACGAGCAGGTGGCCTCGCTGCTCTTGGTGGTGTTCTCGGTGGGCATCGGCGTGGGCTCGCTGCTGTGCGAGACGCTGAGCCGCCGGCAGGTGGAAATCGGCCTCGTGCCGCTGGGCGCCATCGGCATGAGCGTGTTCGCCATCGACCTGTACTTTGCCTCGCGCGCCTTGCCCCCGGCGACGGGCATGGGCCTGGGCGCCTTCATGCAGCAGCCGGCGCACTGGCGCGTGATGGCCGACCTGGGGCTGCTGTCGCTCTTCGCGGGCCTGTACAGCGTGCCGATGTACGCCCTGATCCAGTTGCGCAGCCAGCCCACGCACCGCGCGCGGATCATCGCGGCCAACAACATCCTCAATGCGCTCTTCATGATCGGCAGCTCGGTCATCGCGGGCGCGCTGCTCGGCGCGGGCTTCACGATCCCGCAGATCTTCCTGTTCACCGGCATCGCCAACGCGGTGGTCGCGTTCTACATCTTCATGCTGGTGCCCGAGTACCTGCTGCGCTTCGTGGCCTGGGTGCTGTCGCGCTTCGTGTACCGCTTCGACATCAAGGACGACCAGCACATTCCCACCGAGGGCGCCGCCGTGCTGGTGTGCAACCACGTGAGTTTCATCGACGCGGTGCTGCTGATGGCGGCGAGCCCGCGCCCGATCCGTTTCATCATGGACCACCGCATCTTCAAGGTCCCGGTGCTCGGCTGGCTGTTCAAGCTGGCCAAGGCCATTCCGATCGCGCCGCAGAAGGAAGACCCGGCCGCGTACGAGGCGGCCTTTGCCAAGGCCATCGGCGTGCTGCGCGAGGGCGACCTGCTGGGCATCTTCCCCGAGGGCGCGATCACGCGCGACGGCGAGCTGCAGCCCTTCAAGGGCGGTGTGATGAAGATCCTCGAGGGCGCACGCGCCGAAGGCATCGAGCCGCCCGTGGTCCCGATGGCGCTGACCAACCTCTGGGGCTCGTACTTCAGCCGCATCGAGCTGCGCGGCGGCCAGCAGGTCGCCATGGCCAAGCCCTTCCGCCGCGGCCTCTTCAGCCGCGTGGGCCTGCGCGTGGGCCACCCCGTGGCGCCGCAGGAGGTGCAGCCCGAGACGCTGCACCAGCGCGTGGCCGGCCTGCTGGCTTCCTGAAGCGTGCGCCCCAAAGTATCTCTTCGGGATACTGCGGGACGCCAGGATCGCAACTGGTTGAAGTATTCGAGCCCCGCGGCGTGAAGGCGAACCATCATTCGCTCACCTTCACTGCGCCGCGAGGCCTTCATGCAACCCCTCTCATCCCCCACCGTTTCGATCGTCCAGCGCAGCCAGCCGGCTTCGCGCAAGACCGCCCTGGCGCGGTCGATGGCCGCCCTGGCCTTCGCCGCCTGCGCTGCGTTCGCGGGTGTGGCGACGCCGCTGTCCGCACGGGCCCAGAGCGAGGCCTCGGCCGCGCTGTCGCTGCTGCCCGTGGCCTCGGTGGTCGGTGCTGCTTCGGTCGTCGGTGCATCGGCCACTGCGGTGGTCGCCGTGCCCGCGGCGCTGTCGGTGGGCGGCTCGGTGCTCACCGTGATCGCGGTCGAGGCCTCGGTCGACGGCACCGTCTACCTGCTCGAACGCGCCTCGGACGGCGCCCGCGCCAGCGTCAAGGTGATGGGGCGCGCCACCCGCGGCGTGTCGGCGGCCGCCGGCACGGCCGTGGTCGTCAGCGTGATCGGCACGGGCGTCGTGCTCTCGGCTGCTGGCGAGGTGCTGGCCTTCGTGCCCAACGCGGTCGGCCGCGCACTGCTTCACAACGAAAGACTGTCGTGAAACCCGCCTCGCGCCCCGCGCTGCTGCTGGCGTTCACCGTCGCAGCGGTGCTGCCCTTGCAGGCGAACGCCGGCCGCTCGTGCGAACAGGTCAGGCCGACGCCGGCGCTCATCGTCAAGGGCATGCAGCTGGCCGAGCGCACCTCGCAGCAGCTCGATGCGAGCGGTGCGCGCGTGGTCATCCTGGCGCGCGCCGGACAAGACCTGAGCAAGTACGGCCTGCGCTATTCGCACCTGGGCATCGCGTACAAGACCGACGAGGGCCCGTGGCGCGTGGTGCACAAGCTCAACCACTGCGGCACGGCGGTGGCCGCGGTCTACCGGCAGGGGCTGGGCGAGTTCTTCCTCGACGACCTGTGGCGCTACGAGGCCGCCTGGTCCGTGCCCACGCCCGCGGTGCAGGCGCAGCTGATGGCCGCGCTGCGCGAGCCCGACGCGCGCCTCGTGCGCCTGAACGTGGCGCCCTACAGCATCGTGAGCTACGCCTGGGGCCAGAAGTACCAGCAGTCGAACCAGTGGGCCCTCGAGACCCTGGCCGCGGCGATGGAACCCGCCACCATCGGCACCCGCGCGCAGGCGCAGGCCTGGCTGCAGTTCAAGGGCTACGAGCCCACCACGCTGAACCTCGGCCCGCTGACTCGACTGGGCGGGCGCGTGGGCTCGGCCAACATCGCGTTCGACGATCATCCGAACGAGAAACGGTTTTCGGACCGCATCGAGACCGTGACCGTCGACTCGGTGTTCACCTGGCTGCCGCGCGCGGGCCTGGGCGCGGCGCCAGTCACACTCAAGCTCTGAGCGAAACGAAGAAAAGAAAGAAGGAACGACCATGAGCAAATCCCTGCGCCTCTCCGAGAAGTGGTTCCGCCGCGGCCTGTGGCTGGTGGCGTTCGTGTTCGCGAGCTTCCTGATCGGGCTGGGCAGCACGATCGTGGGCGACCTGCCGCAGGTCGAGCGCGTGCGCGTGCTCGACGACTTCATCGACAAGCCCGCGGCCGAGCCGCTGCGCGCCACCATCAAGGCCTCGGAGGCCGCCGAGCTGCAGGCCGCGCGCGACCTCGACCAGGCGCAGCTGCAGCTCAACACCGCGCAGCAGGCCAGCGCCAACGCGCGCGAGACCTTCGGCAACTGGATCGCCACGCGCCGCGCCACCGCGCAGCCCGACCAGGACACCGAGCTCATCGCGCGCACCAAGGCGCTCGACGCCTTCAAGCAGAAGGAAGACGCGGCGCAGCGCAAGGCCGACGCGCAGCGCCAGATCGCACTCGACGCGCGCCAGGCCGAGCAGCGTGCGCGCGCGGCATTGGGCGTGCTGGAACACGACGCGCAGCAGCGCCTGGACGCCGAGTACCGCCGCGTCGAACTGCGCGTGTTCGGCTACCGGCTCGCGCTGACCCTGCCGCTGCTGCTGGTGGCCGGCTGGCTGTTCGTGAAGAAGCGCAAGAGCACCTACTGGCCCTTCGTGTGGGGCTTCATCTTCTTTGCGCTGTTTGCCTTCTTCGTCGAGCTGGTGCCCTACCTGCCGAGCTACGGCGGCTACGTGCGCTACGTGGTGGGCATCGTGCTCACGGTGCTGGTGGGGCGCTACGCCATCGTGGCGCTCAACCGCTACCTGGCGCGCCAGAAGCTCGCCGAGCAGCAGCCCGACCAGGTGCGCCGCGAAGAGCTGAGCTACGACGTCGCGCTGGCCCGCCTGGCCAAGAGTGTGTGCCCCGGCTGCGAGCGGCCGGTCGACCTGAAGAACAACGAGATCGACTTCTGCCCGCACTGCGGCATCGGCCTGTTCGACCACTGCGGCCACTGCAGCACGCGCAAGAGCGCGTTCTCCAAGTTCTGCCACGCTTGCGGAACCTCGGCCGCTGCGCATACACCTGTGACCGGCACTGCGCAATCGGTCACGCCGGGCGCGCCGGTTCAGCCTGCCACGTAGCGAAAGCGCCGCACGGTCGTGCTACAACCCCGGGCTGCGTCACGCAACGCCGTGCCGCGGGTTTTCCCATTCACATTGACGGAGCACACCCATGAGCATTTTCGGCAAGATTTTTTCCAAGATTTTCCCGTCGGCCAACGCCGCTGAAGTCGTCGCCGCACCGCCGGCGGCTGCACCCGGCGCGCCGGCCGTTGCCGCACCGCCGCCCGCGATCCCGCTGGGCGACGTGCCCGCCGTCCTGGACGCGATGCCAGGTGCCGCCGGCCTGAACTGGCGCACCTCGATCGTCGACCTGCTCAAGTTGCTGGGCCTGGACAGCAGCCTCGCCGCGCGCAAGGAACTGGCCAGCGAAATCCTCTACAGCAACGGCGAACCGGGTTCGGCCGAATGGAACATCGGCCTGCACAAGCAGGTGATGACTCGCATCGCCGCCAATGGCGGCACGCTGCCGGCCGAACTGCGCGACTGATCGTCCCGCCACCCACGCAGCAAAAAGCCCGGCATGCCGGGCTTTTTCTTTGGGGCGACCGTTGAAGCGCTTCAGGTCCAGCCTGCGTCCACCACGTAGTCCTGCGCGGTGCACATGCGCGAATCGTCGGCCGCCAGGAACAGCGCCATCGCGGCGATGTCTTCCGCCATCACGCGCCCCGGCAGGCACTGCGCCGCATCGATCTCCGCGGCGGATTCGGGCTTCACCCACAGCTTGATCTGCCGCTCGGTCATCACCCAGCCCGGCATGATCGTGTTGACCCGGATGTTCTGCTTGCCCAGGTCGCGCGCCAGCGAGCGCGTGAGGCCGTTCACGCCCGCCTTGCAGGCCTGGTAGACCGGGTAGCCGCGGCCCTTCATGAGCCAGCTGATCGAGCCGAAGTTGACGATCGAGCCGCCGCCCAACGCGCGCATGTCCTCGGCCACGGCCTGCGCGGCAAAGAACTGGTGCTTGATGTTGACGGCCACGAGGCGGTCGAAGTCGTCGCTCGTCACGTCGGCCATCTCGTGGCGGCGGTCGTTGGCCGCGTTGTTCAGCAGCACCGACACCGGCCCGAAGCGCTGGCGCACTGTGTCGATGGCGGCGGCGAGCGCGGCCGTGTCGGTCACGTCGCAGGGCACGAAAAGCGCGGGGTGCGCGCCCTGCAGCTGCGCGGCGAGCGCATCGCCGGCGGCCGTGTCGAGGTCGCAGAAGCCGACCTTCGCGCCTTGGGCATGAAAGGCCCGCACCAGCGATTCGCCGATGCCGCTGGCGCCGCCCGAGATGAACACGGTGCGGCCGGCCAGCGAGGGGTAACGGGCGGTATAGGCCGTGGGTGGGGGGGCGTTGGTCATGAGGGTGAGGACAACCGCAGTGAAGACAGGGCAAGCGTACCGGATGACGGCGTCCCTGGTGCCGGCCGGGCCTCCACCCGGCGTATGGCTTCCGGCCTGTGGGCAGGTCGCCGTGGCAGGCATACGCTTCGGCCCATGAGCTCCTTCAACCGCCGTTTCGTCTTCTGCCTCGCGCTGCTTCCGGCCGCCTTCGCGGCGCGGCACGTCCGCGCGCAGGCGCAGGCACCGGCGCCCGTGCTGCTCTTCAAAGTGGTCTCGCCGCGAGACGACATCGTGGTGGGCATCGAGGCGGCCCAGCTGGGCGCCGGCGCGGCGCCGCCCGTGCAGCGGCTTGCCGCCATGCTGGCCGAGAAGGGTCAGCTCACGCTCTGGCAGTACGCCTCGCACAAGGATGCGAGCGGGGCGCTGGTGCAGGCGCCGCTCAGGCAGGTCGTGGTCTTCAGGAACGAGCTGCTGCGCATCGAACCCTACGCGACGCCCCTGGCCATCAGGCCGCCGGGCGCCGCAAAGTCCTAGACGCCGCGTGCGCGATCGGACTTGAACCGTGCGCGGAATTCCGTGAACGTGCCCGCGTCGAGCGCCGCACGGATCTCGGTCATCAGGTTCAGGTAGTAGTGCAGATTGTGGATGGTGCACAGCATCGGACCGAGCATTTCGCCGCAGCGGTCCAGGTGGTGCAGGTAGGCGCGGCTGAAGCCTTCGCGCCCGCCGTCGTTCCAGCTCACGCCCGAGGTGCCCGCGCAGGCGTGGCAGGTGCAGCTCGGGTCGACCGGCTGCGGGTCGCTCTTGTGGCGCGCGTTGCGCATCTTCAGGTCGCCGAAGCGCGTGAACATCGTGCCGTTGCGCGCATTGCGCGTGGGCATCACGCAGTCGAACATGTCGACGCCGTCGGCCACGCCCTGCACCAGGTCTTCGGGCGTGCCCACGCCCATCAGGTAGCGCGGCTTGTTCGCGGGCAGCCGGTGCGGCGTGTGGCCCATGATGTGCAGCATCTCTTCCTTGGGCTCGCCCACGCTCACGCCGCCGATGGCGTAGCCGGGGAAGTCCATGTCGACCAGCGCCGCCAGCGACTCTTCGCGCAGGTTCTCGAACATGCCGCCCTGCACGATGCCGAACAGCGCGTTGGGGTTCGAAAGGCGCGTGAACTCGGCCTGGCAGCGCTTGGCCCAGCGCAGGCTCAGCTCCATCGAGACGCGCGCCTCGGCCTCGGTCGTGATGTGGCCCTTGGTGTCGTAGGGCGTGCACTCGTCGAACTGCATCACGATGTCGCTGTTCAGGATGGTCTGGATCTGCATCGAGACCTCGGGCGTGAGGAACAGCTTGTCGCCATTGACGGGCGACGCGAACTTCACGCCCTCTTCGCTGATCTTGCGCATCGCGCCCAGCGACCACACCTGGAAGCCGCCCGAGTCGGTGAGGATGGGCTTGTCCCATTTCTCGAACTGGTGCAGGCCGCCGAAGCTCGCCATGACGTCCAGGCCCGGGCGCATCCACAGGTGGAAGGTGTTGCCCAGGATGATCTGCGCGCCCATCTCTTCGAGGCTGCGCGGCATCACGCCCTTGACCGTGCCGTAGGTGCCCACGGGCATGAAGATCGGCGTCTGGACCTTGCCGTGGTTGAGCGTGAGCGTCGCGCGGCGCGCGTGGCTGTCGGGGTCGGTCTTGAGGAGTTCGAAGTTCAGCATGATGTCGTTCAGTCCTGGGTGCGTGCGAGCAGCATGGCATCGCCGTAGCTGAAGAAGCGGTAGCCGTTGGCAATGGCGTGGGCGTACAGCGCCATCACGCGCTCGTAGCCCGCGAAGGCCGAGACCAGCATCATCAGCGTGCTCTTGGGCAAATGGAAGTTGGTCACCAGCACGTCGACGTGCGCGAAGGCGAAGCCCGGCGTGATGAAGATGCGCGTGTCGCCCGTGGCCTCGCCGCTTTTCGCCCACGACTCGAGCGTGCGCACGGTGGTCGTGCCCACGGCGACCACGCGCCCGCCGCGTGCCTTGCATTCGGCAATGGCGCGCTGCGTGGCCTCGGGCACTTCGTAGCGCTCGGCGTGCATCGTGTGTTCGGCGATGTTCTCGGTCTTCACCGGCTGGAAGGTGCCGGCGCCCACGTGCAGCGTGACGTTGGCGCGCTGCACGCCGCGCGCTTCGAGCTCGGCCAGCAGGCCCTCGTCGAAATGCAGTGCGGCGGTCGGCGCGGCCACGGCGCCGGGCACGCGCGCGAACACGGTCTGGTAGCGGCTTTCGTCGTCGGCCGAATCGGTGTGCGTGATGTAGGGCGGCAGCGGCACGTGGCCGCAGCGCTGCATCAGCGCATACGGGTCTTCGCCCGCGTCGCTCTCGAAGCCGAAGCGGAACAGCGCGCCGTCTTCCTCGGGCCAGCGGCCCAGCAGCGTGGCGCGAAAGCCGCCGACCATCTCGAGCGTGGTGCCCACGGGCGGCTTCTTGCTGACCTTCATGTGCGCGACCACCTCGTGGCCCTGCAGCACGCGCTCGACCAGCAGCTCGAGCTTGCCGCCGGTCGGCTTCTCGCCGAACAGGCGCGCCTTGACCACGCGCGTGTCGTTGAAGACCAGCAGGTCGCCCGCGCGCAGCAGCGAGGGCAGTTCCTTGAAGATGCGGTCGGCCGGGGCGGGGCCTGTGCCGTCGAGCAGACGGGAGGCGGTGCGTTCGGTGGCCGGGTGTTGTGCCACCAGCTCGGGCGGCAGATGGAAATCGAAATCGGAAAGCGTGAAGGCGCGCATGGTGCTTGAGGGCCGGACGGGCCCGTGCCAAGGAGGCATGGGAAAGAGAAAAAGGCGGAGAGCGGCGATTGTCCCATGGCCCGGAATCACGGGCGCCGCCGGGGGTTGCCGAGGCAGAATCGACGCATGGTCGATTCTTCCGTCGCGCGTGTCACGCCGTCCCCCGCCCCTCCTTCCGAAGGCGAGCTCTTCAAGAAGATCCTCGGCGGCGCCTGGATGGGCCTGCACCCCGACATCCGCCGGCGCTTCGACAAGAACCCCCTGCCGGGCAAGGCGCTGCACTACCTGGGCGCGCTCAGCGAGCTGCGCTGCTCGCGCTTCGGCAAGCTCTTGGGGCACCTCACGCAGCCGATGATCCAGGGTGCGCTGATCCCCTACAGCGACAGCCACTTCCCGGTCGAGATCCAGGTCTACGCCCGGCCCGACGACCCGGCCATCTACAAGCAGCGCATCTACCGCCTGCACGACCGCAAGCCCATCCAGTTCACCAGCTTCATGCGCGAGAGCGAGCGCGGCGAGGTGCTCGAGTACGTCGGCATGGGGTTGGGCATGAAGCTGGTGCTGAGCGTGGAGCCCAGCGGCAGCCTGCATTTCCAGAGCGATGGCTATTTCTGGGAGGTGTTCGGCTGGCGCATTCCGCTGCCGGGCCTGTTCACGCCGGGCAAGACCTTCCTCTGGCACCACAACGAGACGCCCGAGCGTTTCAACATCCGTATCGAGATCCGCCACTGCCTCATGGGCACCACCTTCACGCAGGTCGGCGTGTTCGAGGAAGTGCCGGAGCCGCAGGCGGTGTCCGCATGATCGACACGCACCTGCTGGCCCTGCAGCTCATGGCGGCGCAAGGCGCGCTGGGCGCCTTCGACACGCTCTACCACCACGAAGGCACCGAGGCCCTGCCGCGCCGCGGCACGGCGGGTCGCGAGCTGGCGATCCATGCCACGCGCTCGTCGATCTACTGCGCGCTGTTCCTCGGGCTGTCGGCGTGGGCCTGGCACGGCGCGTGGGCGTGGGTGCTGCTCGTGGTGTTCGGCGTCGAGATCGTGCTCACGCTGTGGGACTTCGTGGTCGAAGACGGCAGCCGCCTGCTGCCGCCCACCGAGCGCGTGACGCACACAGTGCTGGCCATCAACGCCGGCGCGTTCATCGCGCTGCTGGCGATGAGCGCGGTCGGCTGGGCAGCGCAACCGACGGCGATGGTGTGGCAGCCACACGGCTGGCTCAGCGCCTTCCTGGCGCTGTGCGGCGTGGGTGTCGGTATCTCGGGCCTGCGCGACGGCTTCGCAGCGCGCGCCCTGTTCAAGCAGCAGAAGCAGGCGCAGGTACGCGCTGTCGAGGCCCCGGTGCGGTTCGGCACGACACCGCAGCAGGTGCTGGTGACGGGCGGCACCGGCTTCATCGGCCAGATCCTCGTGCGCCACTTGCTGGCCGACGGCCATGCGGTGACGGTGTGGACGCGCGACGCGCGCGGCGCCGCCTGGGGCTTTGGCGGCGCGGTGCGCTGCGTGCAGTCGCTCGACCAGATTCCCGCTGCGGACGCCATCGACGTGGTCGTCAACCTCGCGGGCGCACGCATCCTCGGCCAGCGCTGGAGCGCAAGGCGCCAGCAGCAACTGCTGCGAAGCCGCGAAGGGTTGACGCAGCAGCTCGTCGCGTGGATCGCCACGCGCCCGCGCAAGCCGTGGCTGCTGCTCTCGGGCTCCGCCATCGGCTATTACGGCGTGCAGCCGCAGGGCGACGCCACCGAGCTCGCCGAAGACGCGCCGCCGCAGGACATCTTCATGTCGACGCTGTGCCAGCGCTGGGAGCAGGCCGCGCACGCGGCCGTGGCGCACGGCGTTCGCGTGGCCTGCCTGCGCTTCGGCTTCGTGCTGGGCCACCAGGGCTCGCTGCCGCAGCTGCTGATGCCGGTGCAGCTGGGCATGGGCGGGCGCCTGGGTAGCGGGCGGCAGTGGCTGTCGTGGGTGCATGTGCATGACCTGATCCGCGCCATCGCGCATGTGTGGACGATGACGGAGTCCGCCACCGACCCTGTCGCCGCGCAGGCCTTCAACGTCACCGCGCCGGGTGCAGTGAGCCAGGAGGCCTTCACCCGCGTCGCCGCCGGCGTGCTGCACCGCCCCTGCTGGATGCCCACGCCCGCCGCGCCCGTGAAGCTGCTGCTCGGCGAGCAGGCCGACCTGCTGCTCGAAGGCCAGCGCGTGGTGCCGGCGCAGCTGCTGCGCAGCGGCTTCCAGTTCATGTTCCCCGATGCCCGCAGCGCCTTGACGGACCTTTGCCGTCCACGCTAGAAGCCTTGTCCGTGCCCGCCAAGAAAGAACCGACTCCCCCCGCCGCGCCGGCGCAACCGCCCGGCACCGGCCTGAGCCTCGTGCAGCGCGCGCTGCGCAAGCTCGGCCTCGTGCGCGACATCGACTTCGCGCTCTACCTGCCGATGCGCTACGAGGACGAGACGCGCATCGTGCGGCTGGTCGACACGCGCGACGGCGACATGGCGCAGGTCGAGGGTGTGGTCACCGAGTGCGAGGTGGTGTACCGCCCGCGCCGCCAGCTCATCGCCACCATCGACGACGGCTCCGACACCTGCCAGCTGCGTTTCTTCAACTTCTATCCGTCGCAGCAAAAGCAGCTCGCGGTGGGCGCCAAGGTGCGCGTGCGCGGCGAGATGCGCGGTGGTTTCGTGGGGCGGCAGATCATGCACCCGACCGTCAAGGCGGCCGGCACGGCGCTGCCCAACGCGCTCACGCCGGTGTACTCGACCGTGGCCGGGCTCGCGCAGCCGGTGCTGCGGCGCGAGGTGCGCTCGGGCCTGGCGCGCGCGCTGCTCGACGAGACGATTCCGGTGCAGATCGGCCTGCGCGGCGCGTGGGACCTGCGCAGCGCGCTGAGCTTCCTGCACTACCCGACGCCCGACGTGTCGATCGCCGCGCTGGAAGACCACAGCCACCCGGCGTGGCAGCGCATCAAGGCCGAGGAGCTGCTGGCGCAGCAGCTCTCGCAGCTGCAGGCGCGGCTGGAGCGCGCGGCGCAGCGCGCGCCGGTGCTGCCTGCGTCCACCGACGCGGCGGCGAGTTCGCTGCATGCGCAGTTGCTCGCCGTGCTGCCCTTCGGCCTCACCGGCGCACAGCAGCGCGTGGGCGAGGAGATCACGGCCGACCTGCACCGCCAGATCCCGATGCACCGCCTGCTGCAGGGCGACGTGGGCTCGGGCAAGACCGTGGTCGCGGCGCTGGCCGCGGCGCGCTGCATCGACGCGGGCTTCCAGTGCGCGCTGATGGCGCCCACCGAAATCCTCGCGGCCCAGCACTTCGGCAAGCTGGTCGGCTGGCTCGACCCGCTGCTGGCCGAACGCGGCCTGCGCGTGGCCTGGCTCACGGGCAGCCAGAAGAAGAAGGAACGCGACGAGATGTCGGCCGCCGTCGAGAGCGGCGAGGCCGCGCTGGTCATCGGCACGCACGCGGTCATCTCGGAGAAGGTGCGCTTCAAGAACCTGGCGCTGGCCATCATCGACGAGCAGCACCGCTTCGGCGTCGCGCAGCGTCTTGCATTGCGCGGCAAGGCCGGCGGTCATCTCGAACCGCATCTGCTGATGATGAGCGCCACGCCGATTCCCCGCACGCTTGCGATGAGCTACTACGCCGACCTCGACGTCTCCACGCTCGACGAGCTGCCGCCCGGCCGCACGCCCATCGTCACCAAGCTGGTGGCCGACCACCGGCGCGACGAGGTCATCGACCGCATCCAGGCGCAGATTTCGCAGGGCCGACAGGTCTACTGGGTCTGCCCGCTGATCGAGGAAAGCGAGGCGGTCGACCTGCGCAACGCCACCGAAACGCGCGACGAACTCGCGGGCACGCTGGGCGACCACATCCAGGTCGGCCTGCTGCATTCGCGCATGCCCACGGCCGAGAAGCAGGCGGTGATGGCGGCCTTCACCGCGAACGAAATCCAGGTGCTGGTGAGCACCACGGTGATCGAAGTGGGCGTGGACGTGCCCAACGCCTCGCTGATGGTGATCGAGCACGCCGAGCGCTTCGGCCTCTCGCAGCTGCACCAGTTGCGCGGGCGCGTGGGGCGCGGCGCGGCGGCCTCGGCCTGCGTGCTGCTCTATGCGCCGGGCGACAGCGGCCGCGTGGGCGAGGCGGCGCGCGCGCGGCTCAAGGCCATGGCCGAGACCGGCGACGGTTTCGAGATCGCGCGGCGCGACCTCGAGATCCGCGGCCCCGGCGAGTTCCTCGGCGCACGCCAGTCGGGCGCACCGCTGCTGCGCTTTGCCGACCTCGCGACCGACACGCTGTTGCTCGACTGGGCGCGCGAGCTCGCGCCGGTGATGCTGCAGAAGCACCCCGAGCTGGCGCAGCGCCACATCGACCGCTGGCTCGGCACCAAGGCCGAATACCTCAAGGCTTGAGCAGGTCGAGCAGCCGGTCGAGCCCGCCCTCGTCGATCGACAGCATGGCGGCCTCGCGCACCAGGGGCTTGGCGTGGTAGGCCACGGACAGCCCCGCCACGCGCATCATCGGCAGGTCGTTCGCGCCGTCGCCCACGGCGATGGCCCGGGCCGGCGATATGCCCATCGCGCGGCAGCATTCGAGCAGCTTGTCCTTCTTGGCCTCGCCGTCGCAGATGTCGCCCCAGGGCTGGGGCAGCATGCGACCGGTGAGCCGGCCGTCTTCGATCTCCAGCACGTTGGAGCGCGTGTCGTCCAGCTTCAATCGATCGCGCAGCCGGTCGGTGAAGAAGGTGAAGCCGCCGCTCAGCAGCACGACGCGCAGGCCGGCCTGCTTGCACGCGGCGATCAGCGTCTCGGCGCCGGGGTTCAGGTGCAGGCGCTGGTCGTACACGGCCTGCAGCGCCGACAGCGGCACGCCGCGCAGCAGGGCCACGCGCCGGCGCAGGCTGTCCTTGTAGTCGGTGATCTCGCCGCGCATCGTGGCCTCGGTGATGGCTGCGACCTCGGGGCCGCAGCCCGCGATGTCGGCGATCTCGTCGACCGTCTCGATGTCGATCAGCGTCGAGTCCATGTCGAAGGCGATCAGCTTGAAGTCCGACAGCCGCAGGGGAGGAAGAGTGAGCATGGTGGTCATGGGGTGGGGCTTCCCGCGTTCCAGTGCTGCGTGCCGAGCCAGTCGACGAACTGCCGTGCCAGCGCGGCCACCGGCCCTTCGGTGCGGTACAGCGCGTAGACGCCCGAAGCCGGCAGGCGCGGTTCGGGAAACACCAGGCGCAACCGGTCGGCGCGGATGTCTTCCTCGAGCAGGCACCAGGGCGCCAGCGCGAGCCCCAGGTCGTTCATGGCGGCCTGCATGCAAAGAAACTGGTGGTCGAACACGGGGCCGGGCAGCTGGGGCGGCACGCGCACGCCGGCCAGCTCGAACCAGCGCGGCCAGTTCTCCACTTCGCCGGCGGCCTGCAGCAGCGGGTGGCCCAGGCAGTCGGCCATGCTGGCGATGCGGTGCCGCTCGATGAAGCGCGGCGACGCCACGGCCACGAGGTGGTCGTCCAGGCAGCGCACGCAGGTGTGGTCGGGGCGCTGCATGGGAATGCGGCGGATCAGCACGTCGCTGCCGGCCTCGGCCTGGTCGAAGAACTGCCGGCCCAGGGTCGACAGCTGCACGTCGGTCTGCGGCGCCAGGGCCTGGAAGCCGGCCAGCCGCGGGATGAGCCACTTCATCGCCAGCGAGGGCGTGGTGCACACGCGCAGGCTGGCGCGCTGGTGGGGCGACTTCAGCGCGGCCGTGGCGCTGGCGATGCGGTCCAGGCTGGCCTGCACCTCGGCGAAGTAGTCGCGCGCATGGGGCAGCAGCGTCGCGCCGCGGGCCTCGCGCGCGAACAGCGGCTGGCCCAGGTAGTCCTCCAGCAGGCGGATCTGCTGGCTGACGGCGCTGTGCGTGATGCTGAGTTCGTCGGCGGCCGCGGTGAAGTTGGCATGGCGCGCCGCCGCTTCGAAGGCGCGCAGCGCCTTCAAAGGGGGGAGGCGTCGGGTCACCACATGCGTACCTTGGCGAGCGGGCTTGTCTTCCTCATGTTCTTTTCGTGTTCGGTTGCGTGCCGCCCGGGGTTGGAGGCCGGCGCGCATCGTAGACCGGGAAGCCTGCAGAAAAACTAACCGGCCGCCTTAAAAAATACGGCTGGTGGCGTGTGGAGGGCGCACCTAGCATCGCGCTTCCTTCCACCCTGAACAAGAGACATGGCTTCCATCACCATCGACAACGTCGTGAAGCAGTTCGCCAACCAGACGGTGCTGCAGAACCTGTCGCTGCATGTGCCCGATGGCGCCTTCTACACCCTGCTGGGCCCCAGCGGCTGCGGCAAGACGACCCTGCTGCGCTGCATCGCGGGCTTCAACGAGCCCGACGGCGGGCGCATTCTTTTCGACAAGGACGACGTGACGCGCGTGTCCACCCACCACCGCGACATCGGCATGGTGTTCCAGGACTACGCGCTGTTCCCCGACAAGACGGCCTTCGACAACGTGGCCTATGGCCTGCGTGCGCGCAAGGTGCCCAAGGCCGAGATCGCCCGGCGCGTCAACGAGGCGCTGGACAAGGTGAGCCTGCTGGCACTGGCCGACCGCTACCCCGCGCAGATGAGCGGCGGCCAGCGCCAGCGCGTGGCGCTGGCGCGCGCGCTGGTGATCCGCCCGCGCGTGCTGCTGATGGACGAGCCGCTGTCCAACCTCGACGCCAAGATGCGCCTGCAGATGCGCGACGTGATCCTCGACCTCGTGCGCGAGGCCGGCATCACCACCGTGTTCGTCACGCACGACCAGGAAGAAGCGCTGGCCATGTCCGACCGCATCGCCATCATGGACCGCGGCAGCATCGCGCAGCTGGGCACGCCCGAAGAGCTGTACGGCACGCCGGTGAACGCCTACGTGGCGGACTTCATCGGCTCGGCCAACGTGATCCCGGTGCCGGCCGAGTCCGCCGGCGGGGCCGCGTCGCATGTGCGCTACCAGTTGTGCGGCCAGCAACTGGACGGCATGCAGGGCGGTGCCGCGCTGGGCGCGCAGGGCATCCTCATCGCGCGCCCCGAGGCGCTGTCGCTGATGGCGCCCGCGCCCCATGTGCCCAACGCCATCGCGGGCGAGGTGCTGCGCCGCCAGTACCTGGGCTTCAAGACCGCCTACCGCATCCGGCTGCACGACCAGTCGGAGATCCGCGTCGAGCTGCATGCCGGCAACATGGTGGCCGACTTCCAGGCCGGCGATGCGGTGCAGGTGCTGGTGCCGGCCGACAGCCGCGTCGTCGCTGCCTGAACGGACACGCACGCCATGAAAATCAACTGGTGGCCCTGGGGTTTCCTGACCCTGCTCAGCCTCGTGCTGCTGCTGTTCTTCGTGTTCTACCCGCTGGGCACGCTGTTCGTGAACAGCGTGCGTGACGAGTCGGGCGCGTTCTCGCTGTCCGGCTTCATCACCTTGCTGCAGGACAGCGAATACCTGCTCGCGTTCCGCAACACGCTGGTGCTCGGCGTGTCGGTCACGGCCTGCACCGTGGCCGTGGGCGTGCCCTTCGCGTACATGGTGGCGCGCTACGACTTCCCGCTGAAGAACCTGGTGGCGGTGCTGCCGATCATGACCATCGTGATCCCCGAGATCATCGTGGGCCAGTCGTGGCTGCTGCTGCTGGGCAACAACGGGCTGGTGACCAACCTGCTCGCGGGCGCGGGCATCACGCTGCCGACCTTCTACGGCTGGACCGGCATGGTGTTCTCCATGACGCTGGTCTACTACACCTACATCTACCTGGGCGTGCTGGCCGCGCTGCGCGGCTTCGACGGTCAGTTGGAGGAAGCCGGCCTGAGCCTGGGCACCTCGCCGCTGGTGACCAAGCTGCGCGTGCTGGTGCCGGTGATCCTGCCGGCGGTGCTGGTCAATGCGCTGGTGGTGTTCACGCTGGTGGTGGGCAACTTCGCGCTGTCGGTGGTGCTGGGCAGCAGCGTGCCGCTGCTGTCGGTCATGACGTACAACGCCTTCGTCGGCGAGATGGGTGGCAGCCCCACGCTGCAAAGCGCGATGTCGGTGGTGTCCATCGGCATCGTGGCCATCGTGCTGTTCTTCCAGAAGCGCGTGGTCGAACGCAAGATCTACACGATGACGCAGGGCCGCGCGCCCGCCGTGGTGCGCGTGCGCTCGGGCGCGGCGGTGTTCTACACGCTCAGCGTGGGCGTGATCATCGTGCTGTCGATGCTGCCGCTGCTCATCGTCTTCGTGGGCGCCTTCACCGAGACCAGCGGGCCCGTGATGCGCTGGGGCCAGTGGTCGCTGTCCAGCCTGGAACGCGCGCTGCGCGGCGCGCCCGAGCCGATCATCAACTCGCTGAAGTTCGCCTCGATGGCCACCGTGGTGGGCGTGGCCTTCGCGGTGCTCGTGAGCTACCTGACGATCAAGAAGCGCAACCCCTTCACGCAGCTGCTCGACTACATCGTGGTGCTGCCGCTGACCATCTCGGGCACGGTGCTGGGCATTGCGCTGGTGCAGACCTTCAACACCGGCTGGCTGGTGCTGGCGGGCACCTCGGGGATCATGGTGCTGTGCTACACGGTGCGCCGCCTGCCCTTCGCGGTGCGCAACGCGTCGTCGACGCTGTTCAACATCTCGGACTCCATCGAGGAGGCGTCGATCAGCCTGGGTGTGTCGCCGCTGAAGACCTTCTTCAAGGTGCTGCTGCCGGCCATGAAGGCCTCGATCATCTCGGCCGCCATCCTGATGTGGGTGACCACGATCTCGGAGCTGTCGGCCTCCATCGTGGTCTACACGGGCGGCCTGGAGACCATGCCCATCGCCATCTTCCGCCAGGTCGACGGCGGCCGCCTGGGCCTGGCCTCGGCCTACGGCGCGGCGCTGGTCAGCGTGATCCTGCTGCCCATCGTGGTGGCGATCAAGGTGTTCCGCATCAACCTCTTCTCCAGCAAATGACCCACCCATTCACTTCAACCTGCGAGGTTTTCATGTCCTTCAAGTCCCTGGCGAAATGCGCGTTCGCGACCCTGGCCTTCACGGCAGGTGTTGCAGGTGCGCAGACGGTGGTGCTCTATTCGTCCAACAACACCGAGACCGTCGAGACCGCGCTGGCCGTGGTCAAGAAGAAGACGCCCGGGCTCACGGTGCAGCAGGTCACGGGCGGCACCGGCACGCTGATGAAGCGCATCCAGGCCGAGGCCAAGAACCCGCGCGGCGACGTGCTGTGGAGCGGCGGCTTTGGCACGCTGGGCGCCTACAAGGACCAGATGGCGCCCTACAAGTCGCCCGACCTCGCGGCCGTGCCCGCGGCCTTCCGCGGCCCGAACGACCTGTGGGTCGGCACCAACGTGCACGTCATGGTGATGATGGTCAACGAGCGCCAGCTCAAGGGCATGCCCGCGCCCAAGACCTGGTCGGACCTGATGCGCCCCGAATGGAAGGGCAAGTTCGCCATCACCGACCCGAGCAAGAGCGCCACGGCCTACATGCTGGTGTACGGCCTGCTCAAGCAGTTCGGCCGCGACGGCCTGGGCAAGCTGGCGGCCAACGCGGTCGTCACCGCCTCGTCGGGAAGCACCTACAAGGGCGTGGCCGCCGGCGAGTACCCGGTGGGCCTGACCATCGAGTACGCGGCGCAGGAGTACGTGGCGGGCGGCCAGAAGGAGATCAAGCTGGTCTATCCCACCGAAGGCAGCTACCTGGCGCCCGAAGGCATGTTCATCGTGAAGGGCGCGAAGAACATGGACGCCGCCGTCGCGCTCTACAACGGCCTGCTGAGCAAGGAGACGCAGCAGGAGCTGCTGGTGAAGAACTTCCGTCGTCCGGTGCGCAGCGACATCGCGGTGTCCAAGCTCACCTCGCTGCCCGACCTGAGCGCCATCAAGGTCTTCCCGCTCGACCAAGAGGCTGCTTCGGCCGAGTACGAGCAGCTCGTGGCGCTGTGGAACCTGGCGGTGAAGGCGCGGTGACGGGCCCGTCGAAGGCGCCTTCGACGCCGGTCAGCGCCTTCGATCTGTTCAAGATCGGCATCGGCCCCTCGAGCTCGCACACGGTCGGGCCGATGATCGCGGCGCGGCAGTTCGCCTGCCTGCTGCAAGCGCAAGGCCTGCTGCCGCAGGTGGCCGCGCTGGTGACGCAGCTGTACGGCTCGCTGAGTGCCACCGGCCGCGGCCACGGCACCGACCGCGCCGTGCTGCTCGGGCTCGCAGGCCACCGGCCGGACCGCATCGATCCGGACACCATCGAGCCCGCCATCGCGGCCATCCGACGCGAGCGGCGCCTGCACCTGCTCGGCACGCACACCGTGGCGTTCGATGAGAAGGAGCACCTGCTCTTCCTGCGCAAGAGCCTGCCCCGGCACCCGAACGGCCTGCGCTTCATCGCGCTCGACGCGCAGGGCCAGACCTTGGCTGAGGCGGACTACTTCTCGGTCGGCGGCGGCTTCGTCGTCGATGCACAGGGCGAGAGCGTGCGCAACGAAGCCGGCGTGCAGCGCCCGGCGCCGGCCGCCTTGCCCTTCGCCTTCGACACCGGTGCGGAACTGCTGGCGCAATGCCGCGCGCAGGGCCTGTCGATTGCCGCGCTGATGATGGCCAACGAAACGCAGTGGCGACCGCAGGCCGAGGTGCGATCGGAATTGCTGCAGGTGTGGGACGCGATGGCCGGCGCCGTGCGCCGCGGCTGCGCGAGCACCGGCACCCTGCCCGGGCGCATGCAGGTGCGGCGGCGCGCGGCCGACCTGTTCGGTCAGTTGCAGGGCAGCGGCACGGCGCAGGCCGCGCCCGACCCGCTCGCGGCGATGGACTGGGTCAACCTGTACGCCATGGCCGTCAACGAAGAGAACGCGGCCGGCGGGCGCGTGGTCACCGCGCCCACCAACGGCGCGGCTGGCGTGATTCCGGCGGTGCTGCACTACCACCAGCGCTTCTTTCCCGGCGCGGGCGACGAGGCCGTGGTCGAGTTCCTGCTCACCGCGGCGGCCATCGGCATCCTCTACAAGAAGAACGGCTCGCTGTCGGGCGCCGAGGTCGGCTGCCAGGGCGAGGTCGGCGTGGCCTGCTCGATGGCGGCGGGCGCGCTCGCCGCGGTGATGGGCGGCACGCCGGGCCAGGTCGAGAACGCCGCCGAGATCGGCATGGAGCACAACCTGGGCATGACCTGCGACCCGGTCAGCGGGCTGGTTCAGATCCCGTGCATCGAGCGCAACGCGATGGGCGCGGTGAAGGCCATCAACGCGGCGCGCATGGCCCTGCGCGGCGACGGCTCGCACTTCGTGTCGCTGGACAAGGTCATCCAGACCATGATGCAGACCGGCGCGGACATGAAGACCAAGTACAAGGAAACCTCGCGCGGCGGCCTCGCCGTGAACATCGTCGAGTGCTGACCGCCGCGCGGCCGGGCACTCAAGCAGGACGGCGCGTGAACGCGAGGATCAGCCCGAAGCCGACCATCATGCTGCCGCTCACGCGGTTGAACCAGCGCATCGCGCGGCTGCCGTTGGCCAGCCGGCGCATGCGCGCGCCGAGCAGTGCATACAGCGCGATCGCGACCAGCTCGAACACCAGGAAGGTCACGCCCAGCAGCACGTAGCTCGACGCGTACGCACCGGGCACCACGAACTGCGGGAAGAAGGCGGTGAACACCAGGATCGCCTTCGGGTTGCCGGCCGCCACCGTGAACTCCTGGCGCACCAGCGCACGCATCGACGGCGGCGCGGCCTCGTGCGCCTGCACCTGCGCGGTCGGCGCCGGCGCGCGCAGCAGCCGGACGCCGATCCACACGAGGTACGCGGCGCCGATGTACTTGATGACGTCGAAGGCCAGCTCCGAGGCCACCAGCACCGCGCCCATGCCCAGGCCCGCGATGGCGATCATGACCGCGAAGGCCACCAGCCGCCCGCTCGCCGCGATCACGGCCGGCGACACGCCGTGCTTCGCGCCGTTGGTGACCGACAGCAGGTTGTTGGGGCCGAACGCCATGTTGATGGCGAAGCAGGCGGGCAGGAACAGCAGGTAGGCGGACAGGGTCATGGCGCATCCGGCGGCGGGTGTGGCGGGGTGGTCATTATTTCAGCACCTTGCCCCGCGCAGGTGCACCGGTGCGAAGCCGGGGCGACCTATTCCACGTCCGTCATCTGCCGCGCGTAGACGGCGAGCACGATGCGCTCGGAGTGGATCAGGTAGTCGTTCAGCGCCGCCGAGCCCTCGGCGAACTTGCCGGCCTCGATGAGCTCGAGCAGCTTCGTGTTCATGTCCACGTAGGGCGCGTGCAGGAACTCCGGGTCTTTCAGCAGCCCGAAGGCCAGCCGCAGCTCGACCAGGATGTGGGCGAACAGCACGTTGAGCCGCTCGCTGTCGGCCAGCTCGACGATGCCCTTGTGGAACTCCATGTTGGCCGTGCCCACGCCGAGCCAGTCGCCGGCGTCGCGGCATTTCAGCGCCATCTCGACCGCCTCGCGCATGTGCTTCTTGGCGGGGTGGCGCGGGTAGGCCTGCGCCAGCGCCTGGCACTCGATGAGCCGGCGCACGCGGTAGATGTCGATGATCGACGCGATGCTCGGCACCGCCACGAACACGCCGCGGTTCGGCGCGTGCTTGAGCAGGCCTTCCTTGGTCAGCGTGCGGAACACCTCGCGCAAGGTGTTGCGCGAAATCTCCAGGCTGTCGGCCAGCGCGGCCTCCGACAGCCGCTGCCCCGGCGAGAACTCGCCCTTCACGATCTTCTGGCGGATCAGCTCGGCCACGCGGTCGTTGAGCGTGAGCGCGCCGGCGGCCGGCGAGGCGGGGGAAGCAGGGGAATCCAGTCGGGTCATGCCGGTCGGTCGGAGGGGAAAAGAGAGGGGCGCAGCGAGCCTGCGTTGTAACAGACGGCCCCCGTGCCATGCCGCGCCCGTGCACCGAAACGCGCCCGTTTCAGGGTTTTCATGGGGGTATTCAGGTACTGTTGTTGGGCACACTACATGAAATTGTTCAACAACTTGTTTGAAATGAGTGATTCATAAGAAATGAATTGCTCATTCATTGGCATGAGGTTTGCATCAATCGACCGCACCGGTGCCCCTGCGCCGGTGTTTTGCATTGCAACGAAAGACCAACCATGACACCTGAAGTCCCCCTGTGGCCGCTGATCGGCGTGGCCGTGATCATTGCGGGGTTCATCCTGCGCTTCAATCCGATGCTGGTGGTGATCGTCACGGCCATCGTGACGGCGTTCGCCGCCGGCTTCGGCCCGATGGCGATCCTCACGGCCATCGGCACCGGCTTCATCAAGACGCGCAACCTGCCGCTGATCATTCTTCTGCCGCTGGCGGTGATCGGCCTGCTGGAGCGCCACGGCTTGCGCCAGCACGCGCAGAACTGGATCAGCCGCATCAAGTCGGCCACCGCCGGTCGCCTGCTGATCGTCTACCTCGCGGCGCGCGAACTCACCGCGGCCATGGGCCTGACCAGCCTGGGCGGCCATCCGCAGATGGTGCGTCCGCTGCTCGCGCCGATGGCCGAAGGCGCCACCGAGACGCGCTACGGCAAGCTGCCCGACCGCATCCGCCACAAGCTGCGCGCCTATGCCGCGGCCACCGACAACGTGGGCCTGTTCTTCGGCGAAGACATCTTCGTGGCCTTCGGCGCCATCGTGCTGATGACCACCTTCCTGCACGAAGCGGGCATCGACGTGGAGCCGCTGCACATCGCGATGTGGGGCATCCCGACGGCCATTGCCGCTTTCATCATCCACGCCTGGCGCCTGCGCCGGCTCGACCAGGCGCTGGCCCGTGAGCTGGGCGGCGCCGCAGAGGCCGACGTGCCCGCCACCGCCGTGCCCGCCAAGGAAGGACGCTGAGCATCATGATTCTCTCGATCCAGCACCTGTACCTCCTGGTCGGCTTCATCCTCGCCGTCACGGCCGTGATGACACTGGCCGACCGCCAGCATCCCAAGCGCTACACCAGCGCGCTCTTCTGGGGCATCTATGCGCTGGTCTTCCTGATCGGCGACAAGCTGCCGCCCGCGCTCGTGGGCGCCGGTGCGATCGGCATGGCCGTCATTGCCGGCCTGCGCGGCGTCGGCGCGGGCAAGCACCGCGAACCCACCCCTGAGCAGTACCAGGCCAGCGCCACGCGCCTGGGCAACAAGCTGTTCATTCCGGCGCTGGCGATTCCGCTGGTCACCGTGATCGGCACCGTGGGCATGAGCCACATCAAGCTCGGCGGCACGCTGCTGCTCGACCCCAAGAACACCACGCTGGTGAGCCTGGGCATCGGCTGCGTGGTGGCGCTGGCGCTGGCCTGCTGGCTGACGCGCGAGACGCCCGTGCAGGGCATGCGCGAGTCGCGCCGCCTGACCGACGCGCTCGGCTGGGCCGTGGTGCTGCCGCAGATGCTCGGCATGCTGGGCCTGGTGTTCTCCGACGCCGGCGTGGGCAAGGCGGTGGCGCACATCACCACCAGCTACATCAACATGGACATCCGCTTCGTCGCCGTGGCCGTGTACGTGCTGGGCATGGCGCTGTTCACCATCATCATGGGCAACGGCTTCGCGGCCTTCCCGGTGATGACGGGCGGCGTCGGCGTGCCGGTGCTGGTGGGCGTGTACCACGGCGACCCGGCCGTGATGGCGGCCATCGGCATGTTCTCGGGCTACTGCGGCACGCTCATGACGCCGATGGCGGCCAACTTCAACATCGTGCCCGCGGCCCTGCTGGAGCTGCCCGACAAGAACGCGGTGATCAAGGTGCAGATACCCACCGCGGCCGCGCTGCTGGTGGTCAACATCTTCCTGCTGTACTTCCTGATGTTCCGCTGAGGCACCGCGCATGACCACCGCCACCGATGCCAAGGCACGCCGCGTGCTGCTCGCGGGCTTCGAGCCCTTCGAGAACGACCCGGTCAACCCCGCGTGGGAAATTGCCCGCGCACTCGACGGCTGGGCTTGCGAAGGCGCCGTGGTGCAGGCGGTGCAACTGCCCTGCGTGTTCGGCCGCGCCATCGACACGCTCGACGCCGCATTGATCGGCCCGCCATTGCAGCTGGTGCTGTGCATCGGCGCGGCGGGCGGGCGCACCGAGATCTCGATGGAGCGCGCCGCGCTGAACATCGACGACGCGCGCATTCCCGACAACGCCGGCCAGCAGCCCATCGACCTGCCCGTGGTCAGGGACGGCCCGGCGGCCTACTTCTCGACGCTGCCGATCAAGGCCATGGTGCGCGACATGCGCGCGGCGGGCCTGCCCGCGGCCGTGTCGAACAGCGCCGGCACCTTCGTGTGCAACCACATCTTCTACGCGCTCATGCACCGGCTTGCGACGCGCCCGGCGCTGGCGCACACGCGCGGCGGCTTCGTCCACGTGCCCTACCTGCCCGAGCAGGCCGCCTCGAAGCCCGGCGTGGCGAGCATGGCGCTGGACGCGCAGGTGGAGGCCTTCCGCGTGGCGATCCGCACCGCGCTCACCGTGCGCCACGACGTGCGCGAAACCGCCGGCCGGCTGCATTGATTCCTGAGGCGTGCGGTGCACGCCGGAGACCCCGATGAACATCGACTTGAACAGTGACCTCGGCGAAAGCCTCGGCGTCTGGCGCATGGGCGACGACGCCGCCATGCTCGACATCGTCAGCAGCGCCAACGTGGCCTGCGGCTTCCACGCCGGCGACCCCGCGGGCATCCTGCGCACGCTGCGCCAGGCGAAGGAACGCGGCGTGGCCGTGGGCGCCCACGTGGCCTACCGCGACCTCGTCGGCTTCGGCCGCCGCAACATGGACGTCGACAGCGCCGACCTGCGCGCCGACGTGATCTACCAGATCGGCGCCCTGAAGGGCCTGGCCGCCGCGGCCGGCACCGAGGTGCGCTACGTGAAGCCGCACGGCGCGCTGTACAACACCATCGCGCACGACGAGCGCCAGGCGCGCGACGTGATCGCCGCCCTGCGCGAGATCGACGCCAGCCTCGTGCTCGTCGCGCTCGCGGGCTCGCCGCTCGTGGGCTGGGCCGAGGCCCAGGGCCTGCGCGTGGTCGCCGAGGCCTTCGCCGACCGCGCCTACACGCCGCAAGGCACGCTGGTGTCGCGCCGCGAACCCGGCGCCGTGCTGCACGACGCGCACGACGTGGCCGAGCGCATGCTGCGCCTGACCAACGAAGGCACCGTCACCGCCATCGACGGCAGCGTGGTGCGCATCCGCGCCGATTCGATCTGCGTGCACGGCGACAGCCCCGGCGCGGTCGAGATGGCGCGCCGCGTGCGCGAGCGGCTCGTGCAGGCCGGCGTGACGGTCCGCCCCTTTGCCGAGGCCACCACCGCATGACGACCTCGATGCGCTTTCTTCGCGTCAACCTCAATGCCGTGCTGGTCGAACTCGACGACCTGGCGCAGACGCTCGCGCTGCTGGCCTCGCTGCGCGCCGAGCCCCTTGCCGGCATCGACGAGCTGGTGCCCGCCGCGCGCACCATCCTCATCACCTTCCGCCCGGCCGTGCTGTCGGCCGCCGCATTGGCGCATGCCGTGCGCCAGCGAAAGCTCGACGCCCGCGAGACGCGCATCGACAAGCGCATCGAGATTCCCGTGCGCTACGACGGCGAAGACATCGCCGAAGTGGCCGGCCTGCTCGGCATCACGCCCGACGAGCTGGTGCGCCGCCACACCGGCAGCGACTACACCGTCGCCTTCACCGGCTTCGCGCCCGGTTTCGCCTACCTGAGCGGCGGCCATCCGAGTCTGAACGTGCCGCGTCGCGCGGTGCCGCGCACCCGCATCCCCGCGGGCGCGGTCGGGCTCGCGGGCAGCTTCAGCGGCGTGTACCCGCAGGCCAGCCCCGGCGGCTGGCAGATCATCGGCGTGACCGACACGCCCATGTGGGACCTGTCACGCGAGACGCCGGCGCTGCTGCAGCCGGGCGATGCGGTGCGCTTTGTCGATACCTCGTCGTTGAAGGTGGCGTTGCCGATGGCTGCGCCCGTGGTTGCGGCGCCCGCACCTGCGGCCGTTGAAGGCGGCAGCGCCTTCGAAGTTCGTGCCGCTGGCTTGCAAGCGCTGTGGCAGGACGGCGGCCGCCATGGCCAGGCGCGGCAGGGCGTGTCCGCCTCCGGCGCGATGGACCAGCGCTCGCTGCAGGCGGCCAATCGATTGGTCGGCAATGCGTCGGACGTGGCCTGCCTCGAACTGGCCTACGGCGGCTTCCAGTTCGTCTGCCGCGGCGACGCCGTGATGGCCGTCACCGGCGCCGACGGCCCGCTCACGCTGACCCGCGCCGACGGCGCGCAATGGCCGCTGCCGCGCTACCAGCCCGTCGCACTGGCCGATGGCGACACCGTCACTGTCGGCGAGCCCGTCGCCGGCATCCGCAGCTACCTGGCCGTGCGCGGCGGCTTTGCCGTGGCGCCCGTGCTCGGCAGCTGCGCGACCGACACGCTGGCCCGCATCGGCCCGCCGGCTGTGGTCGCGGGCGATGTGCTGCCTGTGCGCAGCGTCGCCACCGGCGCAGTCGTCGGTGCCAACGAAGCACCGCCGACCGACCTGCCCACCTTGCAGGATGAAGTCGTGCTCGACATCGTGCTCGGCCCGCGCACGGACTGGTTCACCGCCGACGCCGTCGAGCGCCTGTGCAGCCAGCCGTGGTCGGTGACACCGCAGTCGAACCGCGTCGGCATCCGCCTGAACGGCGAAGCGCCTCTGGTGCGCGCCAACAGCGCCGAGCTGCCCAGTGAGGGCACGGCGCACGGTTCGATCCAGGTGCCGCCCAGCGGCCAGCCCGTGCTGTTCCTGGCCGACCACCCGCTCACCGGCGGCTACCCCGTGATCGCGTCGGTCGCCACCCACCACCTGGACCGTGCGGGGCAGATCCCCGTGAACGCCCGCGTCCGCTTCCAACCGATGGCCGGCCACGGCCCCATCGAACTTTGATTTGAGATCGAGAGTCCTGCGATGAAAAAAGTCCTGATCGTCAACCGTGGCGAAATCGCCGTGCGCATCGCACGCGCCTGCGCCGACCACGGCGTGCAGTCGGTCGCCGTCTACGCCGATCCCGACCTCAATGCGTTGCACGTGCGCCGCGCCGACGAGGCCTACGGCCTGGACGGCCACCGCCCGGCCGACACCTACCTCAACATTCCCAAGCTGCTGGCCATCGCCAAGCGCAGCGGCGCCGATGCGGTGCACCCCGGCTACGGTTTCCTCTCGGAAAGCGCAGCCTTCGCGCAGGCCGTGATCGACGCCGGCCTGACGTGGATCGGCCCTTCGCCCTCGGCCATCGCCACGTTGGGCGACAAGGTGCAGGCCCGCAAGCTCGCCCTGAAGGTTGGCGCGCCGCTCGTCGCGGGCACGGCCGACCCGGTCAGCAACGCGGGCGAGGTGCTCGCCTTTGCCGAACAGCACGGCCTGCCGATCGCCATCAAGGCGGCCTTCGGCGGCGGCGGGCGCGGCATCAAGGTCGCGTGGCGGCTCGACGAAGTCGAAGGCCTCTACGAATCGGCCGTGCGCGAAGCCATCACCGCCTTCGGCCGCGGCGAGTGCTACGTCGAGCAGTTCCTCGACCGCCCGCGGCACGTCGAGGCGCAGGTCATCGCCGACACGCACGGCAACGTCGTCGTGCTCGGCACGCGCGACTGCTCGCTGCAGCGGCGCAACCAGAAGCTGGTCGAAGAAGCGCCCGCGCCCTTCTTGAGCGACACACAGCGCGAGCGCATCCACCAGTCGGCGCGCGACATCTGCGCGGCCGCCGGCTACACCGGCGCCGGCACCGTCGAGTTCATGCTGAGCGCGAGCGGCGCCATCTCTTTCCTCGAGGTCAACACGCGCCTGCAGGTCGAGCACCCCGTGACCGAGGAGACCACCGGCATCGACCTCGTCATCGAGCAGCTGCGCATCGCCGAAGGCCTGCCGCTGTCCGTCAAGGAAACGCCCGCACCGCGCGGCCACTCCTTCGAATTCCGCATCAACGCCGAAGACGTGGGCCGCGGCTTCCTGCCGACGCCCGGCCCCGTCCACGTGTTCGACGCTCCCTCGGGCCCGGGCGTGCGCGTGGACACCGGCGTGGACGCCGGCTCGCAGGTGCCCGGCACCTTCGACTCGCTGATGGCCAAGCTCATCGTCACCGGCGCCACGCGCGCCCAGGCCATCGCACGCGCACGCCGCGCCCTCAAAGAATTCCGCATCGAAGGGTTGGCGACGGTGCTGCCGTTTCACCGCGCGGTGATGGCGCACCCCGACTTCGTGTCGGAAGACGCCTTCAAGGTCCACACGCGCTGGATCGAGACGGACTTTGCGAACGACGAGAAGGCAGGCATGCGGCCTGATCCGTTGCCGGATGCATCGCTGCACCGCACGGCGATCGAGATCGACGGGCGGCGCATGTCGCTGGGGCTGCCGGCGGAGTTGCTGCGTGGGTTGGCGTCGGCGGGTGGCGGTGCTGCTGCTGCGCCTGGCGTTGTGGCGAACGCACCGGCGGCCGATGCCGCTGCTGTGGCTGCGCCGGTGTCGGGCACGCTGCAAGGCTGGAAAGTCGCGGACGGCGACGAGGTCGCCGAAGGTGCGGTGATCGCGGTGATGGAGGCGATGAAGATGGAGATGCAGGTGGTTGCGCACCGCGCGGGGCGCATCGTGTTCGCTGCGGCGGCGGGGGGCTATGTGGCGGCTGGGACGGCGATCGCGCGCATCGGGTGAGTGGGCGCGGCCGTCATGGCTTGAGGAACAGGGCGACGAGTCCTGAAACGATGCAGGGAGCGAAGGTCACGGCGGCCATGTAGGTCTCGAGACGCGCGCCTGTATCGCGTGCGTCGATGAGTGCGTGGCATGCACCGAGGTGGAGCAACGCGGTGCCGGCCAGCACGAGCACGAACAGCCAAGCTTTCTTCAAGTGAGACATCCAGGATGGATGTGGGCGCATGCGATGGCCGATGAGGAAGAGCGTGCACGCCAGCGACGGCAGGGTGCCAACCACTAGGACGAGGGCGATCAAGTTCATCTTGATCCGGCGTCACCGAGCGGCGATGGCCTGGCAACTGGCTGCTGCTGGTTTTGCGAGACGATGACGGAACCTGCAGTGCGCTTCTTCAGCTCTTGTCGAACACGCGCCGGTAGCGGCCGTGGCCGTGCGGCTCGCGACGTGTGGCTGTGCGCAAGACCTTCAACGCGATCGTCGCGAGGGTGCCCGCGTTGTCTCGCAGATCGGCGGCATCGGCGTCTGTCATCAATGGGAGCGTCCCAGGTTTTTTTGCATCCAGCTCGAACACGCGCCGTTCAAAATTGTTGAGTTCATACGCGCGGGCGTGGTTGCGGAAGTTTCTTGCGCGACCGGGGTTACCGTGCTCTTCTGCTTCCTTCAACAATCGATCGTGCGTGGCCTTTTTCTGCTTGATGCCGGCAATAAAGTCTTCTCGGTTCTCATCTGTGATGGGGCCGAGCATCCAGAATCCACCGTGCGAGTCGTGGACATACTTGTCGAAGAAATCGTTTGCGCTCTGCGGGACACTCTTTGCCTCCGCCACGGCCCGCAGGATGCGCTTTTGCACTTCATCGGCGGTGGGCGGGTGTTCGACGAAGGTGCCGATTCTTGCGTTGAAAACCTGAGTGGGACGGCTGGCCTCCTGAGCCGCTTTGACGTCGGTGAGCCAGTCGAGCTCCGACTCCCAAAGATCTTGCTTGTCTTGGTCGTTGGACAGTTTGAAGCTTGACATGGCTTCGAATGTTTCCTTGTCAGTCTTGGATGCGCGCCAGCGCCAATACAGCTCCATGTGATAGCGCATTCGGTTTTGCACGGGTTGGCCGCCGTTGGCCACGTTCTGCCTTTCTTCCTCCGTAGTCCAGCCTGCGTAGTCGCTGAAGGCTCTGTCCAGCGCGGGGTCAATAGCAAAGTCGCCTCTTGTCCTGGGCAGCATCTCGGTCTTGCTGTCCAAGCGCACGCCCGCCGCCAATGCCTCGAAATACATATCCATCAAGGGGATCTGAGAGAGCAACGAGATGCGTCCGCCCACGCCCTTGCCTTGGGATTTCGATGGGTAGCCGCCCCCTAGGTCGGAATGGGCACCTGGATAGACAAACTCCTTGGTGTTCGCCGGATAACCTTTGCCGCCGATGCGTGCAGTCGAAAGCGGAAACGACTGCCGTATTTCATGCGCGGCCACATAGTGAACAGTCTGGTTGACGCCGCGGATGTCCATGGTGCCGTCGGCCCAATCCTGAAAACCTTCGCCGACGGGCGCCGAATCGGCCAGGCCGACCGACGCGACGGTGTCGAAGATGCCCAGGAAGTGAAGCTCCAGCGTTGCTTCGCCGATCGTCATGTTCTCGGCGATCATCTGGACCCATTGGCAAAAGGCTCGTGCTTCGGCCGAGCCGCGCGAGAAACCGAAGACCGAAAGGTGCAGCTTGGTCACGCGCGGTCGCTGGTCCTTGATGGCTTTCAGCAGGCGCTCTTGAATGCCCTTGAAGATGCTGACCATCTTGGAATCACCCCAGCGCCACCAAGTCTTCAGCCTGTCGACACAAAGCTCTTTCATTTCGTCCGGCTGAACGAGGTCGGACCTGTGATAGGCCCGATGCAATGCGTTGTAGACCTGTATCAGCGCCCAATGAATGCGGGCCTCACCACCACTACCGAAGCGCTTGCCGTCGTCGGATTCCCTGTCTTCACCGATCTCGGGGAAGCGCGTGCCGACGCCGGGCATGTAGTAGCGAAAATTCTCGACGCCGTCGTCCTTGTGCGCGTTGAAGAGACTGACCACGTTCGTGTGGCTTTGATCCCGCATGTCGCGAATCAGGTTGTTGTTGGTGCCGTCGAAAAACAGGCCCACGTGAATCTCTTTGGAGCAAGTCAGCGCATCGGCCTTGCTCGGATCGGCGGTGGCGGCGCGTTGGCACAGTTCGCGCGCCGTCAGAGTGCGGTTCGCGCGCGAGTGGTCGCCAGGCAGACCGGGTTGATAGTTCGCGCCGCCCGGATCGTTGTCCCACCAGTCGCCTGCTGGCGCAGGATCTATCGGTCGATAGTCCGATGACCAGGTGGTAGGCCTGCCCGCTTCATCCGCCCACAGCAAGATCTGCAGCCCCGTCTCCTTGACGATGCACTCGGCTGTACAGAGCTCGGTGGTCTTGTAGTAGCGGCAGCGCTTGTCATAGGTGTTGGCGTCAAAGCTGATTTCGTACCAGCCCTCGCGGAATTCGTTCATCTGCTGTTCCCCCCAAATTTCGCCAAGAAATCTCTTGTTTGCTTGATCTACTGCCTCCAGCCTGGAGGCTTCACCGGGTAGTCCGGGCCGGGATAACCAACAGCCCCGGCGCCTTTGCTCGAGATGACCAGCCGAACGTCGCCCCCGGAAAGGAAGTGCACATTGAGCGTGCTGCCTGGGATGTCGTACTTGTCGATAGGGACAACTTTCTCGTGCCAATGCTCAACCGCTGCTTCCGGGCTCGTGTCTCTGGGATTGCCGCTCGAGGTCGTCCATTTCACCGTTGCGGTGAGGCCAGGACGCCATTTGGCGGGATAGGAGATGCAGCAGACAAAGCTGCCACCGCCTCCGTAAGGGCGCGAGTTCCCACCACCTGCACCGTCTACATAGAACTGATGGATGTAGTCCTTTGTGTGGTTGTAGGCGCTGATATTGGCGCTGTAGCTTTCGGCCGCCGGCTTCTTGCTGCTGCAAGCCACCAGTGGCAGCGTCAGCAGCGCCAGTGCACAAAGCGTCAGGATCGTTGGGCGTTTCATGGCGTGTGGCCTTTCAATGCGTTCACGTGTTGTTCGTCGGGTTTCCGAGAATTCTTGCTAGCCTTGGCTCACCACTTCCAGCTCGGTGGCTTCACCGGGTAGTCGGGGCCGGGGTAGCCCTTGGCGCCGGAGCCCTTGCTGGATATGACCAATCGAACATCGCCCTCGGCCAGGAAGTGCACGTTGAGCGTGCTGCCTGGGACGTCATATCGATCAATCGAGACAACTCTCTTGTGCCAAGTGGGCTTGATGGCCTCGGGCCGCCTGTCGCCCGGAATCCCGCTTGAGGTCGTCCATTCCACTGTTGCGCTGAGCCCGGGACGCCATTGAGCCGGATAAGAGATGCAGCACACGAAGCTGCCGCCGCCTCCGTACGGACTCGAGTTGCCGCCACCGGCCCCGTCCACATAGAACTGATGGATGTAGTCCTCCGTGTGGTTGTAGGCACTGAGGTTGGCGCTGTAGCTTTCAGCCGCCGGCTTCTTGCTGCTGCAAGCTGCCAGTGGCAGTACCGCCAGTGCGCAAAGCGTCAGGAGCGCGGTGCGTTTCATGGCGCGTGGCTTTTCAAGGTGCGCATAGGTTGTTTGCCTCATGCTGCTCACCATTTCCAATCCGGCGGCTTCACCGGAGAGGCTGGGCCAGGGTAGCCCTTGGCGCCGGCTCTCATGTTGGACATGACCAGCCGCACTTCGTTGTTTGGCAAGAAATGCACATTCATCAGGCCACCCGGCACGTCATATCGATCGATCGGAACGACCTTCTCGTGCCAACAGGGCGTGATGGCCTCGGGGCGCTTGTCGCCAGGAATCCCGCTCGATGTCGTCCATTTCACCGTCGCGCTGAGCCCGGGACGCCATTGAGCAGGAGAGGAGATGCAGCACACGAAACTGCCGCCGCCTCCATACGGACTCGAGTTGCCGCCACCAGCGCCGTCCACATAGAACTGATGGATGTAGTCCTCTGTGTGGTTGTAAGGGCTGAGGCTGGCGCTATAGCTTTCAGCCACCGGCTTCTTGCTGCTGCAAGCTGCCAGCGACAGTGCCGCCAATGCGCAAAGTGTCAGGATCGCTGTGCGTTTCATGGCGTGTGGCCTTGCAATGCGCGCATAGGTTGTTCGCCTCGGCTCACCATTTCCAATCCGATGGCTTCACCGGATAGGCGGGGCCAGGGTAGTTCTTGGCACCCGCCCCTTTGCTGGAAATGATCAACCGAACTTCGCCTTCGGGAAGAAAGTGGATGTTGAGCATGCCACCCGGCACGGTGTATTCCTCGATGGGCACGACCTTCTCGTGCCAATGCTGGACATACGCTTGCGGTCGCCTATCGCCTGGAATGCCGCTGGAGGTGGCCCAGCGCACCTTGGCGCTCAAGCCAGGGCGCCATACGGCGGGATAGGAGATGCAGCACACGAAGCTGCCGCCACCGCCATACGCGCTCGAATGGCCGCCGAACATCCCATCGACATACGGCTCGATATGGTCGGCCGTGTGGTTGTAGGGGCTGAGACTGGCGCTGTAGCTTTCAGCCGCCGGCTTCTTGCTGCTGCAAGCCCCCAACAACGCCAACGCGCAAAGAACCAAGAGAGCAAAGCGCTTCATGAAGCCTTGCCCTCCAACGCCTTCCACAGTTCGTCGCTCCAGCCCTTCATCAGGCCCGACAGGCTGGTGCCTTGTGCGACGGCCTTCCATGTGTCCGACAGATCGGGATGCTGGTGGAAGTCATCGCCGCAGGTCAGCGAGAGCACCACGAACTGCAACCGGTCCGGGTTGCCTGCCACGTGCAGGCGTGTGGCAACCGCGAGGGCGCGCTGGAGCCGCTGATGAAACGCTGCCCGGTTGGTCTGCGGCACCAGCTGCGACACCGTCTCGAGCAACTGCGCAAAGATGCCGTCGGCTTCCGAGGCATCCAGGAGCGTCGCGAATTGCGATGCATCGAGTTCGAGATGGTCGCGGGCATCGGCCACACCGTCCTTCCCATCAGCAGCAAGCCAGTTGCCGACCATGGCACCGCTGCGATCGAACCACTGCCATTGCGCAATGGCTTGTGCCACGCGCCGTGCCTGTGGCTCGGCCAGCGTGGCAAGCAGCGTCGGAAGCACGCGCACATCGCCCATGCGGCAGTGCAGCTTCAAGCCGTCGTGCCGCGCCTGCGCAAGGTAGCCGAAGCAGGCCTGCAAATCCGCAGCGGCGTGGCTGGAGGCGATCCAGCTGAATGCGGGCGCCGCCGGGTCGATCGTGGCGAGGCGCCGCAAGCCCTCGGTGCGCACCTCGTCGTCCAGTGGCAGCTCCAGCAGCTGCGGTCCCCTTGCGCCATAGGCCTCCAACGGTGTGTTGGCCAGCGCATTGACGTGCGACCACCCGTTGCGGCGCAGCACCGATGCGAGGCGCGCCGGGTCGAGCAAGGCCGCATCGACCAGCAACCAGAGGCCGACGGATGACGGTTGGGCGTCGACCATCGCTTGCACGGCATGGGCAAGGTGGAGGGGGTCGATCGGATCGGTCGCGAATTCCAACGCAACGTTCTCACTGCAAGGCGGAGAAGGGGGCTCCGCTTTGTGCCGCCTTCAGCATGCACTCGATGCAGATGCTCTGCGGGAACAGCGGCAGGCCGTAGGGTGAGCTCGTCGGCCCGGCCAACTTCCGCTGCACCGCGTGATAAGTGATCTTCCCCGGACACTCGAAGGTGATGTCCCCATCCTGCAGCGTGATCGACGCACCTTGCGCCGTCGCGATGCGGATCTTCTTCTTGGCCGCGAACTCCACCGTCTGGTCGGTACTGGCGATCTTCAGGGCCTCCTTGGCCTGCACGCGCAGTTCGTCGTGCTGCGCCTGGAAGTCCAGATCGTCGTTGCCCGCGATGACCGACAGGCCTGTGTCTGCATCGGCCTTCTGCGCCCCGGCCAGCACGCCGATGGCCTGGCCGCTGTGCACGCGCAGCACGTCGGCCAGCGCCAGGTTGATGTCGCCGCCGCTGGCCAGCGTGGCGGTCTCGCCGCTGACGACCTGCAGCTGCTGGCCCGCCACCATCGCCAGGCCGCCGCGTGCGGCCAGTGCGATCACTGCGTCGCTCGTATGCGGCACCTTGCCTTCGCCGGTGGCGATGGCCTTGTCTGCGGCGTCCGCGTAGGCGGCATCCAATTCATCCGCGGCGACCATGCCGCTGGCGGTGCGCTCCATGGCGGCGTACGGGGCGCGTTCCTTGTCGAGCTGGGATTCGTTGGCCTTGGTTGCCCCGATGTGCCCGGCCAGCTGCACGGTCTCGTGGGTCCTGGCGGCCTCGCTCAGGGCTTGGCCCAGCTGCTGCACCTGCTTGAGCAGCGCCATGCCGGCGGCGAAGTCGCCCACGGGCTCCAGCTTCTGGCCGCCTGCGCCGTGGTACGTGCTCAGCAGCACGCCCTTGCCGCCGCGCAGGGCCGCATAGCCGTCGGTACGCAGCTCCAGCCCCTGGCCTCGGAAGCTGCCGCGGAAGTTGTCGGCCTGGTGGATCAGGTGGCCCAGGTTCAGCTGGCTGTGGGCGGTGCTGGCGTGCAGCTGCACGCGCAGCTGCTGGTTCGAATCGTCGAACACCAATTGACTGAAGCCCTCGCCGCCGAACTCCTTGGTCTTGAAGCCGCTCAGGGCCGCGGCGTTGCGGTGGCCCCTGTCGTCGGCGCTGGCGCCGTGCCAGGGCGGGGCGTGGCCCGCTGCGAGGTTGGCCTGGGCGCTGGGCGAGGCGTTGCTCGCCTGGGCGAAGACGTCGTTGTTGTCGGTGCTGCCCTGTTCGCTGTCGCGTGACGCGCCGCCGGGCGTGGGGGCGAGGCCGCCGTCGCCGCGCCCGTTGTACAGCGCGCCGACGATGACGGGCTGGTCCACATCGAGGTCGACGAACTTGACCAGCACTTCCTGCCCGATGCGCGGCAGCCACTGCCAGCCCATGCCGGGGCCCGCCTGGCGCTGGGCCACGCGGATCCAGCGGGTGCTGCGGTTGTCCTGGGCGTTGTCTCCATTGCTGCTGCTGTTGCCGTTGTCGCTCGATCCGTTCTGCCAGTGGAAGCGCACGCGCACGTCGCCACGGTCGTTGCAGTACAGCTCGTCGGCGCCATTGGGCGAGGTCTCGCCCGAAGGCCCGACCACGATGGCGCTGTGCACGCCGCTGGCCGTGGGCCTGGCGTGCAGGCGGGCGCCATCGGCCGCGGCCAGTGCGGGGCGCCAGGGGCGTGGGGCGTGCACGCCCGAGAAGCTGTTGGCGTAGCCCTGGGCCTGGGCGGTGGCGAGGCTCTGGGGCTGCGGGTAGATGTGGTTGTCGTTGCTCGTTGCCACTGCTGTAGACACCAGCCCGAACACATCGGCTTCGGCCGTCACAGGGGCGCAGGGCTGGTCGAACACGAGGTGCTCCGTCAGCGCACCCAGCTGCGCCGCAATCGATGCGGCCGTGTCCTTGGGCAGGTTGTTGATGCCCACGTGTTCGACTGTGTCCAGCAGCAGTGCCGGCTTGGCCTGCAGCCCGAGTGCAGGCGCGTCGTCGATCTCGAGGCGCGTGCCCGCGCGCAGGGTGCGCACGGTGCTGTGGCCCAGCATCAGGTCGGCGCGGCATTCGGCCGCTTCCATCATCAATGCCGCGTAGCGCTCGACGGTGCGGTTGGTGTCCCAGCCGCGGCTGCGGTCGTTCAGGCCGAGCACGTCGTCGTATTCCAGGCGTGGGGCGTTCTTGCCACCGACCGGAAAGCGCGCCGGGGCGCTGCCTGTGAGCTGGCGCTTGCCGTCGACGTTCCATGCGCTCAGGTGCACCTGGGCCACCGACTGGCGCATGCGGCGCACCAGCGCCTGCACGGCGTCGCTGCGTTCTTGCGAGCTCTTGCGGTGAAAGCGAACGGGCGAGCCCGCATCGGCGGGCTGGGTGTCGTTGGACGAGAAGACGACGAGCTTGTGGCCCGTCGGGGCCTGGGCGTCTTCCTCGATGCGCCACGCCAGGCCTTCTTCGGCCAGCAGGCGCGAGAAGAAGTCGTAGTCGCTCTCGCGGTACTGGGTGCAGTAGGTGCGAACGGGGGCGTCGGCGAGGAAACCGTTCACTTCGGAGGAGAAGGCCCAGCTGCCGGCTTCGGCGTACGGGGCGAGTACGCGTTCGATGATGTCTGCCACGCTGCGCTGCTGGAAGACCTGGCTGCGGCCCTGCTGGGTGGCCAGCCAGAGCCAGGGCACGAGCGTGAGGCGGTAGCGGGCCAGGCCGCCATCGGCGCCGAGTGACTCGACGGCGCGGATCAGGCCGGTGCGTCGGCCCATGGAGCCGTCGGCCAGCACGGTGACCAGCGTCAGCGGTTGATCGATCAGCGATGAAAGCGCCAGGTCCGCGCGCAGGCTCAGGCACACGATGCGCAGCTCGAACAGCTGCGACACCGCCTCGCGCTGCACCCAGCCTTCCACGCGCAAGGCGTCCATGCTCTCGCGCGCGGCGCTGTTGGAGGACGATGAAGCACTCGGCGCTTCGAGGCGGTACAGCCGCGCCGTCTGGCTCAGCTCGGCCCACAGGGCGCTGCGGTCAGCGGAAGGCATCGGGAATTCGCTCAGGTTCGGATGCTCAAGGTTTGCAAGGTGCGCCCGGCTTGCAGTCCGCCGTTGCGGCAGTGGCCTGCGCCGATGGTGCGGGGTCGGAGGTCTTGCTGCGCTTGAGCAGCGCGGTCAGCAGGTCGGTGTCGGGATCGGGCCCCTTCGGCCGTGCCGCCGTCTGCGCGAGGTCGGTGCGCGCGGCGGGCTTCGTTGCCTTGCTGGTGTTGGCGGCGGTCTTGACGGGCTTGCCGTTCGCGGCCGTGCGCACGGGCTTCTTCGAGCCCGACGCGATGCGCTCCGGTTTCTTTGCAGCAACGGCGCTGGCCTTGCTGTCGGCGCCTGTCTTCTTCGCGGGGGATGTTGCCGCTGCAACGCGCGCAGGCTTCGCGGCCGGCGGTACGGCCATGGGCTGCGCACCGATGGCTGCGAACGGTGTGGAGGCCTGTTGTTGTTGCTGTTGCTGCTGTGGTGCCGGCGGCGGCGTGCTGTCGCCTTCGATGATGCGCGCGGGCGTGGGCTCCGGTGCCGCGGCTGCAACGGGCGCGTCGGGCTTCGGTGGTTCCTTGGCGACAGGCGCTGCAACCGGCGCAGGCGTTGCTGCCGCCACGGTCGTGGCTGCCGCATCCGCGCGCTTCGATTGAAGGTGGTAGGTCGTGGCACCCGCCACACCGAGCAGCACTGCGAGCGAAGCCCACACGCCGGGCCGTGCGAAGAAGGAGCGCGCGCCGCTCTCGCGGCCACCGAACTGTGCGAGCACCCGCGTGGATTCGCCTCCGGGTGCGGCGGTAGATGTGGCTGCGGTGGGTGCGCTCGAACCAAGCAGGCTCGGGCGATCCTTGTGGGCGTCTGACGCGCCCATCATGGATGGGTGGTCCGGCTGGCTGCGGGCATGTGATTTCTCCCCTCGGCTTTATGTGGCGTGATCAACGCGATATCGCAATTGGGATGCAACAAGGTGCTGCGTGCGATGGGGTTCAAATTTTTATGCGACTCATACAATTGAGTGGCTCTCATTGAACACCGTTGATCTTCTTCACTCTCTTTTGTTATTTTGCCTTGATGGTGGCAGCACTTGCCATCTTCTTGTTCCCTTCTTTTCGTGACCGTGTGTTGCGAGCGACGGTCTCCATTTCTACTGCTATTGCATTCTTTTTTATTGGAATAGGACGCCGCCTCGGCTTTGTGTCCGAAGCAAGTTTTCAGTTGATGCGAGACAGCGGCTCAGGAGTGCGTACTTTTGCCGTAAGGCATCGCTATTTGTTGCTGTCGGGCATGGGCCTGCTTATCGTTCCGGTGTTGTTAAGTGTGACTTTCGGAAGTGGCCGGGTTCTGTTCTTCGACGACTGGGCCGCCACAAGCGATCCGAAGATCGAGGCCTTGCTCAAGGGCGAGCAGCTGGTGCCGCCACAGCCGTTGCCGCCCGAGGTGTTTGCCACTGCAGAGGTCGAGCAGATTCGTCCGCTCACGAAAGAAGGCAGTCGGGACTGGGCTGTTCTCGATGTGGACTTTCGTAATCGTTTGCTGCTCGTCTACAAGATCATGAAAGAAAAGCACGGCTACGACCTCGCATTGCTCGAGGGTTATCGCAGCCCCGAACGACAAGCCAAACTCGCTGCATTGGGCAATACAGTGACCATGGCGAAGGCCAATCAAAGCTATCATCAGTATGGACTTGCGGCAGACAACGCGTTCTATCGCAATGGCAAGCTGGTGATCTCTGAAAAAGATCCATGGGCCATGGAAGGCTATCGCCTCTATGGCGAAGCGGCCGAGTCCGTGGGCTTGGTGTGGGGTGGTCGATGGTCCTTCAGGGATTACGGTCACGTGGAGTACCGCAAGCCGGGATTTAAATTGTCACGCAACTGAATGCCGAGACGACATCTGTCGCACCGGCACACCACGAGGCAATCAAGGGGGAGAGTTCAAATGGGTGAGGATCAACCCGAGGCGGACAACGACCGCCCGTGGATCGTTCTGCATGACAAGACCGACCACGGTGGCTTCGTGATCACCGCATCCGAAAACACGCACATCGACGAACGGCGCGTGGCGCGCATCGGCGACATGGTGTCGTGCCCACGGCCCGGCCATGGCATCAACCCCATCGTGACGGGCAGCGACTGCGTGTCGATCGATGGCCGGCGCGTGGCGCGCCACGGCGACCGTGCGGCCTGCGGTTGCAGGCTGTTGTCCAGCCAGATCGCTTCCGCGTCCGAATGACGGCGGTGCGCCCTTCTTCGGCTGCAGGCATGGCATGCGGTCACGCGACCGCGTGGGCCGCTGCCATCGCCATCGCGTGACGCAAGCGTTCGAAAACTCCGGATGCTGTCGCGACTGATCAAGCCCGTGCTCCTGGCCTGCGCCGTGTTCATCACGGTGTGGGTGCTCGTGATCGTCTACTGGCAGTACACGGCGCGCATGCCGAGCACGAGCGATATCGCGCTCTACCTCGTGGTGTTGCCGCTGGCGTTGATGCTCTTCTATGTGGTGCTGCGCCGCATCTTCACGGCCGCGCCCGCTGCCGCGTTGCCCGCAGCTGGGCCAACAGTGGCCGCAGGCGCCGCCGCCTCATCGGATGCCGTAGCACCCGAAGCCTCGCAAGAGCGCCTGCAGATGGCCGTGCTCGCCTTCGCCCTTCGCACGCCGCGCGGCAGCGATGCCGACACGGTGGCCACAGCGATCGGCCAGGCGCAGACGCCAGAGCTGGTTCCCGAACTGCGTGACGGCGAAGGCTTCCCCGTCATCGCGGGCCGCGTCGATGGCATCGACGAGAACGAACTGCGCGAGCACCTGCGCGAAAACCTGCAACCGGTAGGCGAATCTTTCGATGTCGATGCGCTGCCCGACGATCGGCTGCGCGCCATCCACCTGATGTCCGACGTACTGCAGGAGCTGCTGGCGTCCGCGGCCGAAGCCATCGCCAACGCGGGCGATGCGCTCGCGGTGCGCGCGCCCGGGCGCTTCGTGTCCAGTGGCGGTGTCATCCCGGGGCCGGCGGCGGCGCCGCAGCTGAACCTCTCGCTGCTGTTGCCGGGCGCATGGAGCGAGAGCGAACGCGCGATCGCCACGCAGTGGGTGCAGCAGCGCGTGCGCGAGGGCGATGCGTCGCAGCGCTGGCTCGTCGACTGCTTCAAGAGCGAAGACGGCGTGTCCGGCATGGCGCTGCTCGACCGCATCAGCCTGTCGCTGCATCGCGAGCAGCGGCCTGCGCTGTGGATCGCGCTGGCGGCCGACTCCTCGGTGTCCGAAGCGAGCATCGCGCGCTGGGAGGCCGACGGCCTGCTGTACACCGCCACGCGCCGCAAGGGCCGCGTGCCCGGCGAAGCCGCCGCGGGCCTGCTGCTCGTGCGCGCCGGCGATGCGCTGCTGGCACCGGCCGAGGCCGTGCGCCTGTCGCGCAGCGCAAGTGGCCAGCGCGAGGCCTCGGCCGACACCGCACGCACGCCCGATGCCAGCCTGCTCGATCGCTTCGCCCAGCACCTGCTCGCCACCTCGACGCTCGAGACCGCCCAGGTCGACTGGGTCGTGAGCGACGCCGACCACCGCACCAGCCGCGTCACCGAAGTGGCCAGGCTCGTGCAGGAGCGGCTGCCGCACGTGGCCTTCGAAAACAACCTTTCCGTCTGCGCCACCCTGGGTCATCTGGGGGCCGCGGCCGACATGAGCGCCGTCGTGCTCGCGTGCCACCTGGCCGCGCGCGATGCACGGCATGTGCTCGCCATTTCCGTGCAGGACGCGCTCGCGCGGACGGCCCTCCTGGCCGGCCCGGTGAGCCCCGCGTCACCCGCTACTTAAACAGGACCGATTCCAGAAACTTCTATGCGGCGATTCTTCAGTTTCCTGGCCGATCCGCGCACCTTGTCGGTGATCGGCGCCATCGCGCTCGGCGCGTTCCTGCTGCTCGGGGCGCAGACGCTCGAAGTCGGCGCGATCTGGGCCGTCGGCATCTTCGTGGTGCTGCTGCTGTTGTGGCTGCTGGTGTGGTTCGTGCGGCGCATGCGCACGCGCGCGGCCAACCGCAAGCTCGGCGACATGCTCGAGGACCAGGCCGACGCCGCCGTGCGCGACAGCGACCCCGAGCGCAAGGCCGAGATCGACGAACTGCGCGGGCGCATGGTCGAGGCGGTCAAGACCATCAAGACCTCGAAGATCGGCCAGATGTCGGGCAGCGAGGCGCTGTACGAGCTGCCCTGGTACATGGTCATCGGCAACCCGGCGGCGGGCAAGAGCAGCGCCATTTTGAACTCGGGCCTGCAGTTCCCGTTCGCCGACAAGGGCAACGCGGTGATTCAGGGCATCGGCGGCACGCGCAACTGCGACTGGTTCTTCACCACCGAAGGCATCGTGCTCGACACGGCGGGCCGCTATTCCATCCACCAGGAAGACCGCAAGGAGTGGTTCGGCTTCCTCGACCTGCTCAAGAAGTACCGGCCGAAGGCGCCCATCAACGGGATCATCATCACGGCCAGCATTCCCGAGCTGATCGGCAGCCGGCCCGACTTCGCTATCCAGCTCGCCAAGAACCTGCGCCAGCGCATGCAGGAACTCACCGAGCGGCTCGAGGTGTTCGCGCCGGTCTACGTGATGTTCACCAAGGCCGACCTGATCACCGGCTTTGCCGAGTTCTTCGGCGACAGCGACAAGATGGAGCGCGACCGTGTGTGGGGCGCCTCGCTGCCCTACGACGGCGACGAGAAGCAGGACGCCGTGGCGCTGTTCGACAAGCGCTTCGACGAGCTCTACATGGGCCTGAAGGAAATCAGCGTCTCGCACTTCGCGAACCACCGCAGCAGCGACCCGTCGCCCGAGCTGTTGATCTTTCCGCTCGAGTTCGCGGCCATCAAGCCCGCGCTGCGCGCCTTCCTGGCCACGCTGTTCGAGAGCAACCCCTTCCAGCACAAGCCGGTGTTCCGCGGCTTCTACTTCACCAGCGCCTTGCAGGAAGGCACGATGCGCAGCCTGTCGACCGAGCGCATCGCCAAGCGCTTCGGCCTCACGCTGAGCAACGCGGCCACCAAGTCCAAGGAAATCTATTCGCAGAACGGGTTCTTCCTGCGCGACCTGTTCTCCAAGGTGATCTTTGCCGACAAGAAGACGGTGCGGCAGTTCTCCAGCCCCGTGAAGGCGCGCGTGCGCTACGTGAGCTTCTTCGCCTTCGTCGCCGTGCTGGGCCTGTTGCTGGGCGGCTGGACCTGGTCGTACCTCGGCAACCGCCAGCTGGTGGAAAACGTGCAGGCCGACCTGGACAAGGTCGTCAAGCTGCAGGCCAGCGACAACGGCCTGCGCACGCGCTTCGAGGCACTGGGCATCCTGCAGGACCGGATCGAGCAGCTCGAGAAATTCCGCAACGACCGGCCGCTGTCGCTGTCGCTGGGCCTGTACCAGGGCAACCAGCTCGAAGACAAGCTCGTGGCCGAGTACTACGGCGGCGTGAAGCAGCTCATGCTCGCGCCGGTGTCGGACAACCTGCAGGCCTTCCTGCGCGAGGTCAATGCGCACCCCGACCGCCTGAAGCGCGCCGATGCGGTGGCCGCGCTGACGGGCGGCACGGCGCCCGCGCCGCTGCCGGTCGCCGGTGCCGCGACCACCACGGCACCGGCCGCGGCGCCGGAAGGCGGCGGCCTGTATGCCGGCTCCTCGCCGGCCGACGTGCAGGACGCCTACAACGCGCTCAAGACCTACCTCATGCTGTCCGACAAGCGGCAGGTGGAAACGGCGCACCTCACCGACCAGATCTCGCGCTTCTGGCGCGGCTGGCTCGAGAGCAACCGCGGCGACATGCCGCGCGCGGCGGTCATCCGCGATGCCGAGCGCATGATCACTTTCTACCTGCGCCGCGTGGGCGACGACAACTGGCCCGCGCTGGCCGACACCAACCTGGCGCTGGTCGAGCAGACGCGCGACAACCTGCGCCGCGTGGTGCGCGGCATGCCGGCGCGCGAACGCGTGTACGCCGAGATCAAGGCGCGCGCCTCCACGCGCTTCGCGCCGATGACGGTGGCGCGCATCCTCGGGGCCACGGCCAGCAGCGCCGAGGCCGAAGGCACCCTTGCCGGCAGCGTCGCCATCTCGGGCGCGTTCACGCGCGAGGCCTGGCAGCAGTACGTGGACGACGCGATCCGCGACGCCGCCAACAAGGAAACATCGAGCAAGGACTGGGTGCTCAACGTCGCCGGCAACGACGACCTGACGCTCGAAGGCAGCCCGGAGCAGATCCGCAAGACGCTGGCCACCATGTACAAGCTGGAGTACGCCAAGGAGTGGCAGCGCTTCCTGCAGGGCATCGCGGTGAAGGACATGGGCAGCTTCGAGCAGGCCGTGGTGGCGATGAACCAGCTGGGCGATCCGCAGAACTCGCCGATCCGCAAGGTCTTCGACACCGTGTACGACCAGACCTCGTGGGACAACCCCTCGCTGGTCAACGCCGGCCTGCAGCAGGCGCGCACCGGCGCCTTCAACTGGTTCAAGCGCCTCTTCAGCCGCGCCACGCCGTCGCAGGTGAACGTGAACGTCGATCTCAACGGCGGCGCCACGGAAATCCCGATGGGCCCGATCGGGCGCGAGTTCGCGGGCGTGGCGCGCCTGGTGGTCGAGCGCGACAACACCTCGCTGCTGCGCGGCTACCTGGGCACGCTGTCCAAGCTGCGCGGGCGCTTCAACCAGATCAAGAACCAGGGCGACCCCGGTCCGGGCGCGCGCCAGCTCATGCAGCAGACGCTGGAGGGCAATGGCTCCGAACTGGCCGATGCGCTCAAGTACGTCGACGAGCAGATGCTCACCGGCATGGACGCCGCACAGCGCCAGGCGCTGCGCCCGCTGCTGGTGCGGCCGCTGCTGCAGGCCTACGCGGTGACGGTGCAGCCGACCGCGGTGGAGGTCAACAAGATCTGGAGCGCGCAGGTGCACCAGCCCTTCCAGCAGTCGCTGGCCACCAAGTACCCGTTCTCGGCGAGCGCGAAGATCGAGGCCTCGCCGGCGGAAATCGCGCAGTTCTTCGGACCTGAAGGCGCCATCGGCAAGTTCGTGACGACCACGCTGGGCTCGCTGGTGATCCGCCGCGGCGACCTCTTGTCGCCGCGCGCCTGGGGCGACCAGGGCCTCACGCTGAGCCCCGACTTCGTGAACGGCTTTGCGCAGTGGGTGGCACCGCTGTCGGGCGGTGCCGCAGCCGGGGCCGGCGGCAGCGCGCAGCCGCAGACGCTGTTCCAGATCCTGCCGCAGCCCGTGTCGGGCCTGACGGAATACATGGTCGAGATCGACGGCCAGCAGCTGCGCTACCGCAACACGCCGCCGCAGTGGTCCAACTTCGTCTGGCCCAACGCACAGGGCACGCCGGGCGCGAAGATCACCGCCGTCACCTTCGACGGGCGCACGGTCGAGCTGATCAACGAGCCGGGCAACTTCGGCCTGGAGCGCCTGCTCAGCACGGCGCAGCGCACCAAGTTGCCCGACGGCAGCTTCGAGCTCACGTGGGCGCGCGACAACGCGAGCGTGACCGTCAAGCTGCGCGTGATCCAGAACACGCAGTCGGCCGGTTCGGGCGGCGATTCGCCGCAGGGCAAGGGCCTGCGCGGCACGGTGCTGCCGTCGACGGTCGCGGAGATCGGTGTGCCGCGCGCAGCAGCACCCGCAGCGGTTCAGGCACCGGCCCAGGCGCCGGTGCAGGCAGGGGGAGCAGGCAAATGAGCGCGCCACAACAGCTGTGCTACTTCGGCAAGTTGCCCGGTCGCGGCGACTTCGTGAAGGGCCTGTACAACCCGCAGCTCATCAAGGTGTTCGACCACTGGCTGTCGCAGACCATGGAGATGCTGTCGGAAGACCCGCGCTGGAAGCTGATCTACGACAACGCGGCGCCGATGCACTTCGTGTGCCTGGGCTCGCGCAGCCGCGTGGCCATTGCGGGGCACGTGCGCCCCAGCCGCGACGAGTCGTCGCGCCGCTACCCGTTCCTGGCGGCCACTTCGGTGGACGTGGACGAGGCGCTCGACTTCATGCGCGGCGCGCCGATGCTCATCGGCCCCTACTGGGACCGCATGGCGGTGCAGGTGCAGTCGCTGGCGGCCGGCACCGACCTGGACAACGAGCTGAAGAAGTTCGAGGCCATCGATCCGGCCATCGAGACGGGCTTCAGGAAGTCGGCCTCGCGCGCCACCTATGCGGCGTTCACGCGCGACACCAGCCTGCTGCGCATCGAACAGATGCTCAACTTCGACGGCCACAAGGTGTCGCTGCGCCGCGCCATCCTGGCGCTGGGCCTGCTGCTGCAGCCGGTGATGGCCAGCGCCGTGTCGCACCTGGAAAAGGGGCTCACGCTGCCGCTGCCGCGCGACCCGGTCGACCGCTCGCTGATCGCCACCTTCTGGCTCGAGATGGTGTCGCAGTTCCTGGCCAAGGCCGACTTCGAGCTGGTGCTGCTGGTCACCGAGATCGACGGCCGCTCGCGGCTGGTGATCGGCTTCAACGGCCTGTCGCCGCGCAGCCTGCAAAGCGTGCTGCATCCGCAGGTCTACACCGAGCACAACATCGACATCGACAACCCGGAGTGGGTCGAGGACACCATCCACAGCAACTACGCGATGTTCAAGCTGGTGAGCTACCTCGACCAGCCGCAGCTGCCGCTGGACATCGTGCTCACCGCCTTTCGCGAAGTCTTCATCGGGGAATGACACGGTCATGAATTGTTCTTTGCGCGTTCTCGTGCTGTCCATGGCCTGCGGGCTCGCGCTCGTGCCGGCCGTGCAGGCCCAGCAACCACAACAACCGGCGGCGGGCGCCACCGCCGCCCGCGTCGAGACCACGCCCGCGGCCGTCGGCAAGGGCGAGCCGGTCGTGGCCGGCGGGCAGGTGCCCGACGAAGCCACGCGCATCGCCGTCATCGAGGCGCTGCGCCGCGTCTACGGCCCCAGCGGCGTGATCGACAAGATCGAGGTGGTGAACACCGTCAGCATGCCGGCCAACTGGAGCGCCAACGTGCAGCGGCTGATCACGCCCTCGCTCAAGGACATCCACCGCGGCCAGCTCCAGATCGAGGGCACGCAGATGGCGCTCAGCGGCGAGGTCGGCAACGAGGCGCTGCGCCAGAAGATCGTGAGCGACATGGCGAACTCGCTCAACCCGACCTACACCATCAAGAACAGCCTGCGCGTGCCCGCGTCGGAGCAGATTGCGGTCGACCAGGCGCTGGCCAACCGCACCATCGAGTTCGAGCTGGGCAGCGCCACGCTCACGGGCAAGGGCCGCGCCATCCTCGACGAGATGGCGCCGATCCTGCAGAAGCTCACCAACAAGTCGGTGGCGGTGGTGGGTCACACCGACAACGCGGGCAACCGCACGTCGAACCTGGCGCTGAGCCAGTCGCGCGCCGAGTCGGTCAAGGGCTACCTGGTGGGCAAGGGCATCGACCCGATGACGCTCACGACCTCGGGCGTGGGCCCGGACCAGCCGGTGGCGAGCAACGCGACGGACGAGGGGCGCTCGCGCAACCGGCGCATCGAGTTCCGCGTCGGACGCTAACGAAAAAGGCCCGCAACGCGGGCCTTTTTCTTTCAGCGCAAAGTCAACGCGACTCGTCGTCGCCCTTGGGCAAATCGAGCAGGTCCACCAGCTGGGCCAGCTCCTGCTCGTTCTTGATCACGTTGCGCAGCCAGGCATGCAGTGGCATGTCGGCCCAGCGCGCGGCCTTGTTCGCCATGTAGGCGGCCGGGCTCGAAGGCTCGGTCTGCTCGAAATACGCCGCCACTTCCTTGAGCTGCGCGATGGCCTGCGCGCGGCTGTGGATGCCGGGTGGCAGCGCGGCGGGCACATGCACGGCCGCGTGGTAGGTGGGAGGTGAATGGGGCATGGCGGCGTCGAAGACAGGTTCGATGCGGGTCGGGGCAGCCGGTGCGCTGGCGGCCGGTGCAGCGGCGGCGGCTTGTGGCGCCATGCCGTTGTCGATCGGCACGCCGGCCTCGCGCGCAAAGCGCTCGACGGCCTGGCGGATGGCCGTGGCCGCGTCCTTCGCGGCGCGAAAGCTCGGGCCGTTGGAGGCGGTGCGTTCGTCGAACACGGCCTCGAACTCGGCCAGCGCCTGCTCGCAGGCCTGCACGTCGCGGTGCGTCTTCTGCAAGAACTTCGCAGGCGTGGCGCGGCGCAGGCGGTCGAACTGCTCGAGCGTCACCTTGTTGCGCTGCAGCTCGTCGGCCTGCGCCGGCGTGCGGCGGATGGCCTGGTCGAGCGCCAGCGCGGTCTCCCAGACCAGCGCGCTGTGGCCGGTGTGGCCGTCGCTCACGATGGGCGCGCGCTGCAGCAGCTCGACCGAGCGCGAGATCAGCCAGGTGACGGTGCCGATGCGCATCTCGATGTCGCCGCCCTCGGGCTGCGGATGCAGTTCGTCCCAGTACTGGCGGCACAGGCCGCTGAGCAGGCGGTAGCCGTCGGCCAGCCCCTCGAAGCCGCGCTGGCTGGCCAGCGCGTCGGTGAGCCACACGCCCAGGCGCAGGTCCTTGGTGGACGCGCGCAGCAGCTTCTCGCACTCCGAAATCACGAAAGGCCAGTTGGCCTCTTTCAGCTCGATGACCCATTCGCCCTGTTCGAGCGAGGGGTCGTCGTGCTTGCGCGCTTCCTGGATGGCGTCGAACTCGCGCGAGAACAGCATGTCCTCGCCGCAGGGCTTGGCCTCCGAGATCGGGGCCAGCAGGGCCGCGAGGTCGAGGCGGTTCGTCGCGGCCGTGGTCATGGCAGCGAGATCGTCAGGTTGGCTTGGCGCGGGCCGAGCTTCACGATGTCCTGGTAGCTCGCGAGCGCGCCCTGCGTGGTGCTGCCCAGGTGCGCCGACAGGCCGATGAAGCCCAGCAGCCCGATGAGCGCGAACAGCGCGGCCACCACCCACTGCGGCGCCTCGCGCTTGAGCGAGTGCGAGATGAGGTCGGGCAGCGGCCAGTGCGGCGCGAAGGGCGTGCGCTTGCCGCGCGCGTTGGCGATCTCGTCGCCCACGCGCGCCGTGAGGTAGGCCAGCTTCTCGGTGCCGTCGATGGCGTACTTGCCCTGGAAGCCCAGCAGCAGGCACATGTAGAACACCTCGAGCGTCTGGATGCGCGCGGCGCCGTGCGCGCGCTCGACCTCGAGCATGTTGAAGAAGTTCTCGCCCGCCAGCTGGTCGCCGAACAGCGTGAGCTGCAGCGGCCGGCGCTCCCACTCGGAGCGGATGGCGAACTCGGGCGCCGAGAGCACGAACTCGTCGACCGTGGCGCAGAAGGCGTACTTGGCCGCGTGGATCTGCTCGGCCGTGGCGTCGAGCTTGCGCGCGTTGCGTTCGAACTCGCCCAGGTAGTTGCGGATGCCCGTGAGGAACTGCTCGGTGGTGGCCGGCTGCTGCTTCTTCTTCAGCAGGAACAGCATCACGAAGCCGTCGTACAGCAGGTCGAGCAGGCTGGAGTCGGCGTCGGGCGCCACGCCGGCCGGCGTGAACGAAGCGGGCGGTGCGTCGGCACCCAGCAGGGAAGGGGCCTTGTTGAGGGTGGTGGTGTTCATACGATCGGGCGGGTGATCAGCCGGTCACGGCGATCAGTTCGAGTTGCATGTCGGGGATGCCGGCCGGCGCGTAGATGGTGACGCTCTGCGCCTGCAGCATGCGGTCGTACAGCTGGCTCTTGCTGTCGATGGAGAAGTAGCAGGCGCCCGCGCGGATCGGAATGGCCGGCGGCACCTGCGGCGCGTAGACGATGCGCACGCCCGGCATGGCCGAGAGCACGAGCTTGTCGACGTCTTCGGGCGCGCCGATCTTGAAGCGCTGCGGCACCACCTCGGCCAGCTCGGCGGCCGGCATGCTGGCGGTGACCGACATGTAGAACACGGTCTTCTCGTCGATCTTTCCGGAGTCCAGGCGCCCCAGGTAGAAGGCGTTGCGCGTCTCGGTGAGCGCAATGGCGAAGTAGCGCGTGGAGATCACGGTGTCGAGCAGGTCGCGCACGATGCGGTCGAGTTCGGCGAAGGCCGGGCCGGGCTTCTCGTGGTCGTACACCGGCAGGTCGTTCAGCGAGTAGGTCTTGGCGAAGGTCATCAGCGCGCCGGCCAGGCTCAGCAGCTCCTGGAACAGCCGCTCCGGGTGCAGCGACGGGTGATGGAACAGGTGCGAGAGCGAGGCGAACGCCGAGTTGGCCGTGTGCAGCAGCCAGAACGAGGCGATGTCGCCCGAGCGGAACTCGATGATGTTCTTGCTCGGCTCGCGGTGAATGCCGTACAGCGAATTGACCTTGGCCTGCAGCACGTCGAGCAGCCGGCGCAGCTGCTGGAACACGGTGGGCGAGGCGTCGATGCTGGTGCACGGCGGCACGAAGCTGCGGTCGATCTCGAAGCCGCCCGCGGCGGTGCGGCGGATGCGGATCACGGGGATCGACACGAACTGCTCGCGCGGCTCGGTGTCGGCCAAGAGCTTCACGCTCTTGCGCAGGAACACCACTTCGGCGCTCACGGCGTTGGTGTACAGGTCGAGCGACTGCGTCGCGTCGCTGGTGTAGCGCGCGGCAAAGCCTTCCTCGTTGGGGTCGGTGTAGTTCTTGCCGAGCTCCTTCACCGGGTGCAGCACCAGGTAGAAGGTGATCTCGTTCTGGCCCGGGCTCAGCGTGTCCAGCGAGATGGGCGGCGGCAGCGCATCGGCCTGCGGCGCCGCGTACGGTTCGCCGTCGGGGAACACCAGCGACAGCTGCGAGGCGCGCAGCATGCCGCTGGCCAGCGCATCGAGGTCGAAGCTGATGGAGCGCACGCCCCAGAAGTACGGATGCAGCGTCTGCGCCGTGGCGCGCAGGCGCGCCTCGTGGTACGCGTCTTGGCGCTGGAAATGCTGGGGGCGTAGAAACAAGCCCTCTCCCCAGAGGACCTTGGCTGCATAGCTCACGTCGGATCAACTCCCCTCAATTTTTTTTGAATGTATCGCATCGTCGTGTCGACTTGAACGGCCCCGCCGTCGCTGCAGATCAGGCGGGAGAGGGCCGGCAAGTCACCGGCCCCAACAGGTTGAGCGCGCCCGTGGGGGCGGCGCCTTGTGCGTTCTGCTGGCCCACCACCGCGCCTGTCGTGACGGTGAGCGCGCAGGCATGCGCGCCCATCACGATGCCGGTTTTTTCGGCGTCGACGGCGTTGAAGGCGAAGCGCCAGCGCTGGGCATCGGGCGAGTGGAACAGCACCACCACGGCCACCGCGTTGGCGCTGCGCGGAACCATCTCGGTCCAGGTGTATTGCTGGTCGGGAATGAGCGTGATCTCGCGGCTCTCGACGAGGTCGTCGCCCAGCTGCGTCTTGTCGCGACCCGGCGTGACGAAGGCGTCGAAGGACGACTGGTAGAAGCCCGTCGTCTCCTTCAGCTTGTAGATGCGCATCACCACGGACAGCGGGCGGTTGCGGCCGTCGGCGTTGAGGTTCTTGCCCGCGGCGATCGACATCGTCACCTTGCGCGGGGGCTTTTGCGACTCGGGCAGCTCGGGCTTCTTCAGTCCGCTCGCCTCGAGCGCGATGTTGGCGATCGTGAGCGCCGGCGAGCTGCACCCGCCGAGCATCAACGCGGCCAGCAGCGCGCCAGATGTAATTAATATTTTCATTAAAAGCGAGCCGTAACAATATTTCGATGGACCAAATAGGATTAACCGATTTCGAAAATGACTTTCGATTAGGAAATTAGCATTAATCCGCCCCCGTCATTTGCCATCCACGCGGCTGTAGTATCGTGTATTGTTATTGTCAACGGTCGCAATTTAATGAATGATTGCGGCCTGCTAAAAAGTCAGATCAGGGGGGAATGTGTCGATTCGAAAAATCATGTCGCGCACGATGATTGCCGGTGCCATTGCGAGCACCGTCTTTTTGTCGGCCTGTACCACCACGCCGGACGCGGCCGTTGCCCAGGCCACCGCGGCCTACAACAAGAGCCTGGCCGAGGTCGATGCCGCCGCGGCAGCCGCCACTGGCGACAAGGCGCCCGTCATCCGCCAGTACCAGCAGCTCGCCACCGACAACCCGACCCGCGGTGAGCCGTGGTCGCGCATCGCGCAGATCTACTTCAACGAAGGCCGCTACAGCCTGGCCATCTCGGCCGCCGAGGAGTCGCTGCGCCGCGACCCCTCCAGCCGGCAGGCCAAGAGCATCACCGCCGTGGGCGGCCTGCGCCTGGCGGCCCGCTCCATCGAGGACCTGGGCAAGGACAGCAGCCTGAGCGGCGACGCCAACGCCGACGCCTACCGCCTGGCCGCCCTGCTGCGCGAAACCCTGGGCCTGTCGGTCCTGGTGCCCGCCGGCCCCGAAGCCAAGCCGGCACCCACGCGCCGCGCCGCGGCCCCCAGCCCGGCACCCGCGCCCTCGTCGTCATCGTCCGCCGCGCCGACCCCGGTCGCCGCCGCACGGCCCGCCCCGGTCGCCGCGCCGCGCCCGGCACCTGCCGCGCCTGCCCCGCGCGCGGGTGGCGGCAATCCATTTGACGCGCTCAAGTAATTGTCCGGTTTTTGAATTGGTTTTTAAACCAATGTATTAACGAATGGGCGTGCGATCCGGAAATGGGTCGTACAACTTTTTAATTCGTTTCTCAGTCCTATTGCGAAGGTATTGAAGCTTATGGCGACCAAAAGACAGAGCGTGCAGAAGCGTCTCCAAAAAGTGCGCCCGCCGCGCGTGCAACTCACGTACGACGTGGAACTCGGTGACGCCATCGAGAAAAAGGAATTGCCCTTCGTCGTCGGCGTGATCGCCGACCTGGCGGGCCAGTCCGAGGTCGAGCAGCCCAAGCTCAAGGACCGCAAGTTCGTCAACATCGACCGCGACAACATGGACGACGTCATGAAGGGCGTGGCCCCGCGTGCCGCCTTCCAGGTGCCGAACAAGCTGGACGGGCGCGGCGGCAGCTTCGGCGTCGACCTCACCTTCAACTCGATGGACGCCTTCTCGCCCGAAGCCGTCGTCGAGCAGATCGAGCCGCTCAAGCGCCTGCTCGACGCGCGCACCAAGCTGGCCGACCTGCGCAACAAGATGGCCGGCAACAGCAAGCTCGAAGACCTGCTGGCCGACGTGCTGAACAACACCGAGCAACTCCAGCGCCTGGGACAGAGCGCCGGCAAGAAGGACGAAAGCTGAACATGACTGCGCAAGCACTATCGGCATCGAGCGGTGCCGCTTCGTCTGAAGCCACGGTCGACCTGCTCGACCAGATCGTCGAGAAGAGCAAGGTCGCCAAGTCCGACGTGGAACACACGCGCACCAAGGACCTCATCGGCGAACTCGTCAGCCAGGTCCTCGAAGGCTCGGTGATCGTCTCCGACAACGTGTCGGCCATGATCGACGCGCGCGTGGCCGACCTCGACGCGCTCATCTCCGCCCAGCTCAGCGCCGTGATGCACGCGCCCGAGTTCCAGAAGCTGGAGAGCACCTGGCGCGGCCTGGAGTACCTGGTCAAGGAAACGCCGACCGGCACCATGCTCAAGATCAAGGTCATCAACGCCACCAAGCGCGACCTCATCCGCGACTTCAAGGCTGCCGTCGAATTCGACCAGAGCGCGATGTTCAAGAAGGTCTACGAAGAAGAGTTCGGCACCTTCGGCGGTGCGCCGTTCGGCGCGCTGGTGGGCGACTTCGACGTCACGCGCCAGCCCGAAGACATGTACTTCCTGGACCAGATGGCGCACGTGGCGGCCGCCGCCCACGCGCCCTTCATCGGCGCTGCCTCGCCCGAGCTGCTGGGCCTGGAAAGCTTTGCCGACCTGGGCAAGCCGCGCGACATGGCCAAGGTGTTCGACACCGTCGAGTACGCCAAGTGGAAGTCGTTCCGCGATTCGGAAGACTCGCGCTATGTGGGCCTCACGCTGCCGCGCTTCCTCGGGCGCCTGCCCTACCACCCGCGCGAAGGCACGGTGGTCGACAGCTTCAACTTCGTAGAAGACGTCGACGGCACCGACCACGCCAAGTACCTGTGGTGCAACGCCGCCTGGGCCTTCGCCACGCGCCTGACGGCCGCGTTCGACGACTTCGGCTGGTGCGCGGCCATCCGCGGTGTCGAAGGCGGTGGCCTGGTCGAAGACCTGCCCACGCACACCTTCAAGACCGACGAGGGCGAGATCGCCCTGAAGTGCCCGACCGAGATCGCCATCACCGACCGGCGCGAAAAAGAACTCAGCGACCTGGGCTTCATTCCGCTCGTGCACTGCAAGAACTCCGACTACGCGGCGTTCTTCGGCGCGCAGTCGCTGCAGAAGGCCAAGAAGTACAACACCGACAGCGCCAACGCCAACGCGGTGCTCTCGGCGCAGCTGCAGTACATCTTCTCGGTGTCCCGCATCGCGCACTACCTCAAGGCCATGATGCGCGACAAGATCGGCAGCTTTGCCTCGGCGCACAACGTCGAACAGTTCCTGAACCGCTGGATCGCGCAGTACGTGCTGCTCGACGACAACGCGACGCAGGAACAGAAGGCCCAGTTCCCGCTGCGCGAAGCCGCCATCCAGGTCGGCGAAGTGCCCGGGCGGCCCGGCGTGTACCGCGCGGTCGCGTTCCTGCGCCCGCACTTCCAGCTGGATGAACTGTCTATTTCACTGCGCTTGGTCGCCGATCTGCCGAAGTCAGTGAATAAGTAAGGAGGCAGATCGGGTGCGCGGCCGAGGGGCCGTGCTGCAACACGTTAACTGTCAGTAATCAATCAATCAAGAAGGGGAAGAAACATGAAAGATATCTACGTCAAGTTCGGCAGCCCGGCCATCAACGGCGAGTCGCAGGACAAGGACCACAAGGACTGGATCGAAGTCAGCTCGTGGCAGCACAGCATCGTGCAACCGCGCTCGGCCACCGCGTCGACCGCCGGCGGCCACACCGCCGAGCGCTGCGAGCACGGCGAGATGATCTTCACGAAGGACATGGACGTCGTCAGCCCGCTGCTGTACCAGCACGCGTCGGGCGGCACCACCTTCGACGAAGTCACGGTGCAGTTCTACCGTGCCGACGGCGAAGGCAAGCGCGTGCAGTACATGGAGATCAAGCTCAAGTACGTGCTGATCGCCAGCGTGAACCCGAAGGTCGTGAGCACCGACGTGGCCAGCGTGCCGAGCGAGACCTTCTCGCTGAAGTACGCCGCCGTGCAGTGGAAGTACACGCAGCAGAAGATCGGCGGCAACCAGGGCGGCAACTCGCAAGGCGCCTGGAGCCTCACGAAGAACGACAAGACCTACTCGGTCTGACGCCAGTCGGGCAATGACGACCGCGGCGCAGGCCGCGGTTTCTTTTTGGCGCCGCGCCCCTCGCGCGGCGCCGTGCCCGTTGTCCGACGCGAGAGACAGGGAGTGACCCATGACAGGATTCGAACCGGGCCTGCTCGACAAGCTGTTCGATGACGACTGGCGCGGGCCGGCTTCGCCGGTGCTGCGGCATTTGTCGCTTGACGAGGTCAAGAACGTGGTCGCACGCGACCTCGAATCCCTGCTCAACACGCGCATGGTCTTCGACGACGCCAAGCTCCAGGCCTACCCGGAGTGCCGGCGTTCCGTCATGACCTACGGCCTGAGCGATTTCTCGGGCCTGAGCCTGGCCAGCCACTACGACCGTTCGTTCATCTGCCGCTCGCTGGAGCAGGCCATCGCGCGCCACGAGTCGCGCCTGCGCGATGTCTCGGTGTCGCTCGAGGTCGACGGCCAGGCCAGCACCCACATGCTCTATTTCGGAATCACCGCCCTGCTCGTGCTGCCCGAGCTGGCCGAGCCGGTGAACTTCGACGCCATGCTGCAGCCCACGACGCTGCAGTACTCCATCACCCGCGGCACCGGCAAGAGCCGGTACGCCTAGCGCCACGCCGGACCCCGACGCCCACCATGGACGAGTTGCTGCCCTTCTACGAACGCGAGCTGGCCTTCCTGCGCGGCTACTCGCAGGAGTTCGCCAAGGGCTACCCGAAGATCGCCGCGCGCCTGGCCATCTCGGCCGACGCCAGCGAAGACCCGCACGTCGAACGCATGATCCAGTCGTTCGCGCTGCTCACGGCCCGCATCAGCAAGAAGCTCGACGACGACTACCCCGAGCTCACCGAAGCGCTGCTCGAGGTGATGTACCCGCACTACCTGCGGCCCTTTCCGTCGTGCTCCATCGCGCAGTTCGACGCCGGCGGTGCGGCGCTCGCCAAGCTCAGCAAGCCCGTCACCATCGCGCGCGGCACCGAGCTCACCTCGCAGCCGGTGCGCGGCGGCGCCTGCCGCTTTCGCAGCGTGTACGACGTCACGCTGGCGGCGGTGCAGGTGTCGAACGTGGTTTATCACTCGGTTGTGAACGCGCCTGCGCAGGCCTCGCTGCCACGCAACGCCACGGGCTGCCTCTCGGTCACGCTCGAGGCCACCGGCGAGCAGAAGTCGCTCGGCACCCTGGCGCTCACGCTGGCACGCCTGCGCACCTTCATCGACGCCGAGCCCTCGCTGGCCACGGCGCTGGCCGACGCCATCTTCCTGAAGACGGCCGCCGTCTTCGTGGAGCCCGAGCGCAGCGGCAAGTGGACGCTGGTGCAGGGCGAGGCGCTGCACCCGGTCGGCTTCGAGGAGGCCGATGCGCTCATCGAGCTGCCGGCGCGCTCGCACCCGGCCTATCGCCTGCTCAGCGAGTACTTCGCGTTCCCCGAGAAGTTCAACTTCGTCGACATCGACCTGGCGAACGCGCTGCGCCACATCGGCTCGTGCCGCTCGATCACGCTGCACCTGGTGATGACCGGCGTGCGCGCCGATTCACCCACGGCGCGGCTGCTCGAGGGCGTGTCCAGCCGCAACCTGCGCCTGGGCTGCACGCCCGTCATCAACCTCTTCAAGCAGCGCAGCGACCCGATCCGCGTCACGCACGCCGCCGCCGCCTACCCGGTGGTGGCCGATGCGCGCCGCGCTTTCGGCTTCGAGGTCTACAGCATCGACTCGGTCAAGCTCGTGAAGCAGACCGCCGAGGGTGACGCGTACATCGAGTTCCGGCCCTTCTACTCGCTGCACCACGGCGAGCATCCGAAGGAGGCCGAGCATTACTGGTTTGCGCGGCGCAACGAGCTCGTGGCGCAGCGCAGCCCGGGCTACGAGACCGAGCTCTCGATCGTGGACATCGACTTCCAGCCCTCGCTGCCGCAGACCGAAACGCTGAGCATCGACCTCACCTGCACCAACCGCGACCTGCCGCACTCGCTGGCCTTCGGCCTGCCCGGCGGCGACCTGTTCATCGAGGGCAACTCGGTGGCGCGCTCGATCCGCATGCTGCGCCGCCCGACGCAGACGCTGCGCATGCCGCGCGGCAAGGGCGTGCAGTGGCGGCTGGTGTCGCACCTGTCGCTCAACCACCTGTCGCTGGCCACCAGCGGGATGCCGGCGTTGAAGGAAATGCTGCGGCTGTACGACCTGGGCCGCTCGGCCGTGTCGGCGCGGCAGATCGAGGCCATCACTGCGATCGAGCAGCAGGCCACCACCCAGTGGTTGCCGGGCAAGCCCTTCGCGACCTTCGTGCGCGGCATCGAGCTCAAGCTCACGGTCGACGAGACCGGCTTCGTGGGCAGCAGCCTGCAGGCCTTTGCCCGCGTGATGGACCATTTCTTCGGTCTCTATGTGCACCTGAACAGCTTCACCCAACTGGTGATCGTTTCGGCGCGCGACAAGGAGGAGCTGGTGCGATGCAAGCCCCGCAGCGGCGAATCGATCCTCCTGTAGCCGAAAGGCTGCTGCGCGAACCCTACCGCTTCGAGTTTTTCCAGGCGGTGCGGCTGATCGAGCTCATGCTGCTCAAGCGGCAGGAGCGCGACGTGCACCAGCGTCTGGTGCCCGGCGAGCGCATGGTGCCGCGCTGGGTGCGCTTTCGCAGCTCCACGAGCCTGAACTTCCCGCCCAGCGAGATCGAGGCGCTGGCGGTGCGCGACGCCGTGGGCGAACTGATGTCGGGCGCGCAGCTGTGCGAGCCGCCACTGCCGCATGAGGACGAGCACGGCCTGAGCCGCATCGAACTCACGCCCGCGTCTTTCGGCATGCTGGGCGTGTCGGGCGCGTTGCCCATCGTCTACACCGAGATGCTGATGCGCCGCGAGCAGCATCTGCGCGACAGCTCGGCGCGCGCTTTTCTGGACGTGTTCAGCAACCGCGCCGCCGCGCTCTTCTATGCCGCCTGGCGCAAATACCGCCTGCCGCTGCACTACGAGCACGAACGCAGCCGCGCCTACCTGCCGGTGCTGCTGTCGATGGCCGGGCTGGAGCACACGGCCCAGCGCGATCCGCTGACCGACGGCACGGGCACCGTGTTCGACGAGACCGTGGCCGGCTACGCCGCCGCGGTGCGCCACCGGCCGATGTCGGCGGCGTACCTGCAGCGCGTGCTGTCCGACTACTTCCGCAGCCACATCCGCATCGAGCAGTTCCTCGGCAAGTGGTACGACATGCCCGTGCAGCAGCGCTCCAGGCTGGGCGAGGGCAACGTGAGCCTGGGCCAGAACGCGATGGCGGGCGAACGCATCTGGCAGCGCGACCTGCGCATCCGCCTGTGGATCGGCCCGCTCAAGCGCAGTGCGCTGCGCGAGTTCTTTCCGGGCCGCGCGCATGCGAAGGCGCTCGAAAAAATGCTGGCACTGCTGGCCGGCGTGACCTGCGAATACGAAGTGCGCCTGATCCTGGCGCGCGAAGAAGTCGCCGCCGTGCAGCTCAGCGACAGCGGCGGCAGCCACCTCGGCTGGGACAGCTTCATCACCACCCGCGAGGCCGAGGGCGACCGCAGCGACACGCAGTACGAGCTTCAGCCCCTGCAGTGACCTTTTCAACGAACACGACCGACAGAAGAACACCACCGCTCATGAGCACTTCGCTGAAGACACTGATCACCAAGCTCAACGCCAGCGCCCGCATGGCCACGCAGCGCGCTGCCAACCTGTGCCTGGCCCACGGCCACTACGAGGTCGACCTGGAGCACCTGTTCCTGGCGCTGCTGGAGCAGACCGACAACGACCTCGCGCGCGTGCTGCGCGCCAACCGCATCAGCGCCACCGCGATCCAGTCGGACCTGGAGCGAGAGATCCAGACCTTCAAGAACGGCAACACGCGCACGCCGGTGTTCTCGCAGCACCTGCAGCAGCTGTTCCAGCAGGCGTGGCTCTTGGCTTCGCTCGACGCGCACGCGGCGCAGATCCGCTCGGGCCACCTGCTGCTTGCGCTGCTCACGCAGCCCGACCTCGCGCAGCTGGCGCAGCGCGGCTCGCCGCTGTTCGCGAAGATCCGCCTCGAAGACCTGAAGCACGACTTCGACAAGCTCACCGACGGGTCGAGCGAAGCGGCCGAGGCCGGCGCATCGGGCGGGGCCACCGAGGGCGACGCGCAGCAAGCGCCGGCCGACCCGCTGGCCGCGGGCGTGCCGGGCAAGACGCCCGCGCTCGACCAGTTCACCACCAACCTCACGCAGCGCGCGAAAGATGGCGCGCTCGACCCCGTCATCGGCCGCGACACCGAGATCCGCCAGGTCATCGACATCCTGATGCGCCGGCGTCAGAACAACCCCATCCTCACGGGCGAGGCCGGCGTCGGCAAGACGGCCGTGGTCGAAGGGCTGGCGCTGCGCATCGCCGCGCAGGACGTGCCCGAGTCGCTGCGCGCCGTGGCGCTGCACACGCTGGACATGGGCCTGCTGCAGGCCGGCGCGAGCGTGAAGGGCGAGTTCGAGAACCGCCTGAAGAACGTGATCGCCGAAGTGAAGAAGAGCCCGCACCCCATCGTGCTCTTCATCGACGAGGCCCACACCATGATCGGCGCGGGCGGCCAGGCCGGGCAGAGCGATGCGGCCAACCTGCTCAAGCCCGCACTCGCGCGCGGCGAGCTGCGCACCATCGCCGCCACCACCTGGGGCGAGTACAAGAAATACTTCGAGAAGGACGCGGCGCTCGCGCGGCGCTTCCAGGTCGTGAAGGTCGAAGAGCCCAGCGAGACACTGGCCGCCGCGATGCTGCGCGGCATGGTGCCGCTGATGGAGAAGCACTTCAACATCCGCGTGCTCGACGAAGCCATCACCGAAGCCGTGCGCCTGTCGCACCGCTACATCAGCGGACGCCAGCTGCCCGACAAGGCGGTGAGCGTGCTCGACACGGCCTGCGCGAAAGTCGCGCTCGGCCAGAGCGCGACGCCGGCGTTGATCGAGGAAGCGAACCGCGGCCTTGAACGCATCGAGGCCGAGAGCGCCGCGCTGGTGCGCGACACCGCGGCCGGCGGGCGCCATGAAGCGCGCCTGGCCGAACTGGCGGAAAAGAAGAGCGCGCTGCAGGCCGAGCTGGCCGCGAGCCAGCAACGCCTGGCCGAAGAGAACGCGCTGGTCGAACGCATCCGCGCGCTGCGTGCGCAACGCGACGAATCGGCCGCTCAGCAGCCCGAGGCCGCGCCCGCCGTGGCGGAGAAAGCGCCGGCCCGCGCCGCCAGCCGCAAGAAAACCGCTGCCACCGCCGACCCCGCGCGCGACGAACTCGATGCCCTGCTCGCCGAACTGCGCGCCCTGCAAGGCACTACGCCGATGGTGCCGCTGCAGGTCGATGGCCACGTCGTCGCCGAGATCGTCTCGGCCTGGACCGGCGTGCCGCTCGGCCGCATGGTCAAGGACGAGATCAAAACCGTGCGCGCCCTCGACACGTTGCTGGCCGAGCGCGTCATCGGCCAGGACCACGCGCTGGCCGCCGTGGCCCAGCGCGTGCGCACCGCGAGCGCGCGCCTGGAAGACCCCAACAAGCCGCGCGGCGTGTTCATGTTCGTCGGCCCCTCGGGCGTGGGCAAGACCGAGACCGCGCTCGCGCTGGCCGACATCCTGTACGGCGGCGAGAAGAAGCTCATCACCATCAACATGAGCGAGTACCAGGAGGCGCACAGCGTCTCGGGCCTGAAGGGCTCGCCGCCCGGCTACGTGGGCTATGGCGAAGGCGGTGTGCTCACCGAGGCCGTGCGCCGCCAGCCCTACAGCGTGGTGCTGCTCGACGAGGTCGAGAAGGCCCACCCCGACGTGCTCGAGATGTTCTTCCAGGTGTTCGACAAGGGCATGATGGACGACGCCGAGGGCCGCGAGATCGACTTCCGCAACACGCTGATCATCCTGACCTCGAACATCGGTTCGTCGCAGATCATGCAGGCGTGCCTCAACAAGGCCGACGAGGAGCGCCCCGCGCCCGACGCGCTGGCCGACGCGCTGCGCCCCGTGCTCATGAAGGCCTTCAAGCCGGCCTTTCTCGGCCGCATGAAGGTGGCGCCGTTCTATCCGATCACCGATGCGGTGCTCGAGCAGATCATCGCGCTCAAGCTCGGCCGCATCCGCGACCGCATCGCGACCAACCACAAGGCCGTGTTCGAGTGGGACGACGCGCTGGTCGAGGCCGTGCTCGCACGCTGCACCGAGGTCGACTCGGGCGCGCGCAACGTCGACCACATCCTCAACGGCACCTTGCTGCCCGAGATCGCCGAGGCCGTGCTCACGCGCATGGCCGACGAGACGCCGCTCGCGAAGATCAAGGCCAGCTGCGGCAAGGGCGGCGAGTTCCGCTACCGGATCACCTAGGCGCAGCCGCCGCGCGTGCCCACGGGAGAACAAAAACAATGACGACGACCTTCACATCGGCCTCGCTCGGCGGGCTCATGCGCGCGGGCACCACGCAGCGCGATCGCCTGCTGGTGCTGCACACGCCGCTGGGCGAGAACAAGCTGCTGGCCGAGCGCCTGGACGGCGTGGAGTGCATCGACGGCGGCGGCTTTCGCTTCGAACTCACCGCGCTGAGCGACGACGCGCACATCGAACTCAAGACCCTCATCGGCCAGGGTGTGCGGCTAGATCTGCAGACCGCGCAAAGCCGCACCGAGCTGCGCCCCTTCCACGGCCATGTGAGCGAGGCCGAGTGCGTGTCGAGCAACGGCGGCATGGCGCGCTACCGGCTCGTGATAGAGCCGTGGATGGCCTTCCTGCGCTACCGCCAGGACAGCTGCCTGTTCCAGCACCAGAACGTGTTCGACATCGTCGACGCCGTGTTCGGTCGCTACCAGAGCCAGGGCCAGCTCGCCCCCCAGTGGCGCTGGGAGATCGCCCAGCGCGACATCTATCCTGTGCGCGGCATCACCACCCAGTACCAGGAAAGCGACTTCGACTTCGTCGCGCGCCTGCTGGCTGAAGAGGGCCTGTGCTACTGGTTCGAACACGCCACGGGCAAGGACGGTGCGCTGGGCAATCACACGCTCGTCATCGCCGACCACAACGGCGCCTTCCGCGCCAATGCCCAGCCCACCATTCGTTTCCACCGCGCCGATGCGAGCGAGCGTGAGGACACCATCCAGCAGTGGCGCGGCCATCGCCAGCTGCAGACCAACAGCCTCGCGCAGCAAAGCTGGGACTACAAGAGCGTGAACGCACGCCCCGTGCAACAGCAAAGCCGCGCCGCGGGCCAGCGCACCCTGCACTGGAGCGACGACCCCGGCGCCTACGGCTGGGAGACCTCCGCGCAGGGCGAGCGCCTGCTCGCCAACGCCCTGCAGGCGCTGGAGCTGCGCAACAAGCGCTTCGAAGGCCGCAGCGCCGTGCGCACCCTGGCGCCCGCCACGACGTTCACGCTGAGCGGACACGAGCAGCACGACAAGGACAGCGAACAGGACCGCCGCTTCGCCGTGCTCGCCGTGCGCCACATCGCGCGCAACAACTTCGACGAAGACCTGAAGACCGGCATCGGCGAGCGGCTGGGCCTGCCCGACATCGCCACCGTGTTCGACAGCGGCAACGGCGATACGACCGCAGACGCCGTCACCCACTACCGCAACGAATTCACCACCGTGCGCGCGGCCATCCCTTACCGGCCGCTGAGCCTGGACGGCCACGGCCAGCGCATCCATCCCAAGCCCAGCGTGCACGGCAGCCAGAGCGCCATCGTCATCGGCGTGGGCGGTGGTGACGCGCCGGTGCACACCGACCGCGACCACCGCATCAAGGTGCAGTTCCACTGGCAGCGCGGCAGTGCGTCGAGCGCGCGCCAGTCGCGCACCGACGGCCAGGACAACGCGCCCGCCGCCGACCGCCTGGGCGCCTGGGTGCGCGTGGCCGCCAGCGCCGCCGGCGACAACTGGGGCCAGATGAGCCTGCCGCGCGTGGGCCAGGAAGTGCTGGTGGAATTCCACCACGGCGACATCGACCGCCCCGTGGTCGTCGCCGCGCTGTACAACGGCGCCGGCCAGGTCGACGCCCAGCACAACCAGAAACCCGCAGGCGCCGCCCAGTCCACCGGCAACGCGCCCGCGTGGTTCGCCGGCGAAGGCAAGGGCGCCAAGGAGCACGCGCACAACGCCGTCTTCAGCGGCATCAAGACCCAGGAACTCAGCGCCAGCCAGAGCGGCGACGGGGGCTACAACCAGCTCGTCTTCGACGACACCCCCGGCCAGGGCAGCACCAGCCTGGCCACCACCCAGGCCAGCAGCCGCCTGCACCTGGGCCACCACAAGCAGCAGGACGACAACGCCCGCGGCAAGGGCCGCGGCCACGGCGCCGAACTGGCCACCACCGCGCAAGGCGCCATCCGCGCCGGCGCAGGCCTGCTCGTGAGCGCCTATGCCCAGCCGAACGCCAAGGGCGCGTTCATGGCGAGCCGCGAAGCACAGCAGCAGACGAAACAGGCCGAAGAACTTGCAACGTCACTCGCCCAGAGTGCGCAGACGCAGAAGGCGCAGATCAAGGGCGAAGGGGCTCCGGGCGAGCTGCCGGCGATTGCCGCGCTGAAGCATGTGGCCGAGGTGCTGGAGGCGAAGCAGGAGGGTGGTGCTGCGGCATCGGGCAGCAACGCTGGTTCAGGCGGCGGCGACATCAAGGCCACCGAAGGCGGCCACGGCAGCGTCACCGCGTACAGCGAGCCTCATCTGCAGTTCAGCGCGCCGATGGGCATCGGCTTCGTCACGCCGAAGGAAGTGATCGCCGTGAGCGGGCAGCACACCGCGATCGTCGCGAGCCAGGATGTTGACCTGCCCGCGCAAGGGCAGATCGCCCTGAGCGTGGCCAAGGGGGTGAGTCTGTACACGGTGGGCACGAAGGCCGGGGAAGGCGGCGAGCCGAACCAGGAGCGCGGCATCTCGCTGCATGCGGCCAGCGGCAAGGTGAGCCTTCAGAGCCAGACCGGCGCCACGAAGATCGCGGCGGACAAGAAGGTGACGATCGCCAGCACGGCGAAGGACGTGGCCGTGGAGGCGCCCAAGCATGTGCTGCTGACCAGCGCGGGGGCGTACATCAGGCTGGAAGGATCGAGCATCAAGATCCATGCGCCGGGGAAGGTGACGTTCAGGGGGATGCATAACTTCGTGGGGCCGATGGGGGACAGTGCGAGCAACAGCGTGGGCAAGGCGGAAGCACAGCCATGTCCCAAGCAAAACGATGCCGCAGCCAGCGGCGCCGTCACCCTCTGAGGCCGGGGACAGATGTTCGAAAACCTTGTTCGGCAGTTGGGGGAGGCACTGCAGGCGGACGATGCCTTGTCCGCCTACCTGCTGGTCGACCCCATGTTGCGCGAGCCCTTCTCCGAGGACCTGTTGCAGGCGGAGCCGCGCGAAACCTGGACCGTTCCTGTTCGTCACCCGTTGTTGAAGCCCGAACAGCGCCCTCGGTTGATTCGCCTGCATCCGCACGACACGCATCTGCTGAAGGCGAGCCTGGCCTTGGCGTTGAGCGAGCAGGCAGACCCGGATGCGGAGGGCGAACAAGGGTTCGTCTTGGGCGGCTGGTTGTTGACTGACGCACCGGCAGACGCATTGGCTCGACATTTCGCCCGGTGCATGCAGGGCGGCTTCCCCGGTGAGACCAACCCCAAGTTCATACGCTGGGCCGATCGGCGGGTCATCGAGTGGATGTGGCCTGCACTGACACCGAACCAGCAAGCGGGTCTTCTGGGGCCCGTGCATTGCTGGTACAGCCTGGACCGATGCGGCGAACTTGTGCGCTACGAGGCCACCTCCGATGCCAAGCAGGAGGGCGTGGGCTTCAGTGCCGAGCAGTGGGCACATGCAACCCGCAACGAAGCGGTTCAGGATTTGCTGCGCGGGTGGCAGCGGTTCGCAGGCGTCTTGCCCTCCGATTACTTGCAGAAGGCCTCCGAGGCGACTGCCGCGACCATCTCCGCGGGATTGTCGAACCGGCAAGACCGGGTCTTGCTGGGGGCTTACATCCTGCAGGTCCACCCGCAATTGACCACCCATCCGACCGTGCACTCGTTGATCGCTCGCGCCTTGCGCGGTGACGCCACGCTGGCGCAGGCGCTCGAAGGCGTGCCTGACCCCGAGGGATGGAACACCATTCGGACCGAGTTGGAGCGCCACGCCGGACTGTCGCAGCTTCAACCGGCCACACAGGGAGAACGACTTGGCTGATACACCTGCCCCCAGCTATTCGGCGGGCGCGCAAAAGGCGGCTGCCGGCACGCCCGGATGCACTGCCGGCGGCTGCCCGGCGTGCGCCAAAGCCGGATTGCCGGTGTTGCTCGTACGGCCCGGCCTCGCGGAAAGTAGTTACGCGCAGCCCAAACAGGAAGCGGCGCGGCCGCTGCTCGACAGGCACACCGCGGAGGCGGCGTTGAGCTACAGCCGCTACGCAATGCGTACGCTGCGTGCGGGATTCGTTGTCGTTTTCTATGAGAAGCCCCATACGCCGCAATTGAAGGCCGACAAAGGCTGGCAGATTTTTCGTGTCAGCGATGGTGGGTATCTCAGTCCTTTCCCGCTGCAGGCCGTGCCCTACACGAACAGTGCCAGCAGCGAAGGTGGCTTTGTGTGCCAGCGCTCCGAAGCGTATGCCAATGCGATGCTGCTCGTGATTCCAGAGGCCAAGCTCGCGGGCTCTGTGTGGGTGGGCTACAGCGATCATCCCTGGTCCCAGCCAGTGCGAGACCTGTACGCGTCCAAAGAGGACTTGCGAAAAAGACGCATGACTCTCATCGAGGCTTCGAAGGGGACGGCCAAGCGGTCGATGCCACTGACAACGGGCACCATCCTGACGCTTGTCGCGGACTACGACGAGAAGCTGCAGCCCAACGATTTGCTGGGTACGCCGTTCCCCCCGTTGAGCATGCAGAAGGGGGCGGCGGGCAAAGCCGGCGTGCGGCCGGAAAGCGCACTGGACGTTTTTCAAGCGGCCGAACGTCTGGTGAGGGCTTCACAGGGGCAATACACCATGGACCATGTGCACATGGTCAGCGTTCCCGATGCCGTTGGTGTGACCTCCGAGTCGGCCTACATGCGTCTGGTCAAGTGCAACAGCGCAGCCCAGTGGCTGAACGAGTACAAGGACTCGGAAGGTAAAAAGCAGGGGCAGTGGCGACTTCAAACGGCGTTGACCATCGAGGGCTTGCTGAAAGAGATCGGTGCACAAGGCGATGCGACCAAGAGACGCATAGCAGGCATGGCGCACCTGAACGGCAAGGCCATCACGAGCGAGGATTTCCGCAAGCAGAAAGCAGCCGGCAGCTTGCCGCCGGAAGCTCGTTGGGTAGGCAATCGCAAGGCAAGGCCGATGTCGAGGGTAGACGCCTACCCCGACCCGATCAATGGAAAAATCGAGCTTCCCAACGAGGGGGAGATCGACCACGACACCGCGGGCCTCAAGGATGACGTTCTTGAGAAGCTCGGATCGGGTGGCAGGTACCCCTTCCGGAGTTTCCTGGAGCAATTCGACAGGCTTTCAAAGGCCGACAAGGATCTTCTTTCGAAGATCGAGCCCGATCACGGGGCGTGGCTCAATTCGGCAGCGCGCAAGCTCGTGACCGAGCATGACTTTGGCCTCAACGAACGCATCGACGGCCTGCACTACGCCAATGCTGTCGCACAGATCACGTTGGGAGGGCACATGAGCACCACGGGACTCGAGTGGTACAAGCCCTTTGCTTCTGACAACCCACATGACAGCCAGGCGCTGCTCACTCGGGCGCTGCTTGGGAATCAGGTGGCATTCTTCGACGCGTTCAAGCCCACCAAGATTCACAAGGAAACCAAGAACATCTTCAAGTTGTTCGAGGAAACGGCACAGGCTCTGAAAGACGCAAGCGCGGGCAAGGGAACTCCCTTGGCCAGCCAGGTCCTGCTTGCCAGATATCCGTTCTACGACAAGGTCGTCAGCAGCTTGCCGTTGCTGAAAAACGCCGCCTCGGGTCTGGCGCATCCGCTCATCACCATCGTCGGCGGGATCAGCATGGCCACGACAGGCACTGACCCGGCGTCGGTCAAGACACGGCAATTCCTCACGGCCATCATGCAATGCGTTACCGCCGGCACGGCAGGCCCTTCAGGCGCGATGGCGCAAACGGTCAAGATGACCCTGTCGGAGGCTGTGAAGTACTGGGAGAGCCTGCGCGGCGAGTTGGGTCGCCGCGCGGCGCAGGGCGCGGGCGCCGTATCGGGCGCGGCCAACAAGGCCGGTACCGCCGCCACAGGCAAGCTCAAGAACGTGGCGCTGGCGGGTGGTCTGAGCTTGGCGCTGGCGGGGCATTCGCGCGGTCTCAACACGCTGATCGATGTGTGGATCTTCACGGCTGAATCGGCAGACGACCTCACAAAAAAGGCCACCGTCGCAGGGCGCTCCGCCGTCAACGCCGCCGCTCAGGCGGGCCGCTCTGCGGGCAATGTCGCCACTGCTGCGGGGCGGGCGGTCGGCAGCGCCACCGCGCCTGCAACGCAAGCGGCCACCCGTGCGGCCGGCTGGACCGCGGCACAGCTCTCCGGTTTTGCCAAGGGCTCGGCAGCCGTCATGAGTGGCGGCGCAGCGTCCTTCTCGGCAGCAGGCGCGGTGTTGCATGGATTCTCGATTGCCAAGTCCATCAAGATGCTGGAGAACGGCACGCAAGACCAGCGCACAGCTGCGTGGTTTGGGCTGGCCGGCTCGGGCCTGGGTATCACGGGCGCGAGCCTTGAAGTTGCCGAGCAGATTGCCAAGGCGAACAGTGCATGGGCGTCGAAGGCGAACATGCTGAAGCTGATGGCGAGCAGGTTGTCGGCTGCGGGGTTGCTTGTTGACTCGGGATTGGCAGGGGTAAATTCATCGAAACGTTTGGACAACGACGACATAGATTCGGGAGTGGCGTATGGATTTTCCGCGACGTTTTTCTTAGCTGCGTCTGCCGCCGGATGGATGGCTGCCGCGCAAATCAGCGGGTCTGTCGTGAGCGCTGGTTTACTGGGCCTGTCTTGGACAGGCTGGGGCTTAATCCTGATCGGCCTAGCCATCGGCGTCGGCTACATCGCCACCCTCCTGCAGGACACGCCCACTGAAGAATGGGCCGCCAAAACCATTTGGGGCCGAGCCGATACCAAATGGGGCAGCCTGGAAGTCGAGCAACAGGAACTCAACAAGCTGCTCATGGGCATTCGCGTCGAGTTCGAATACGGCATGAACACCTTGGCCACCACCGGGGCCGGCATGTCGCGTGCCAATGCCGGGCTGGGGTCGTTGTTCATGAAAGACCCGCTTGCAGGCCACAGCGGTCTGTACAAGACCGTCGAACTGAAGTTGTGGATGCCCAAAGCATTGCGCGACAGTCTTGAATGGACCATCGGTATCACGTTGGGCGGTCGCGATGGCATCTCGACCTTGGTCTACGTTCTGGGTCGCAGCGTACCGCCTGCGCAGCCGCTGAGCTTGAAGGGCCTGGAGCGCCCGCAACGCAGCGACGAGGGCGACTTCACCCACATCACTATCGACACCGACGGGATGCTGTACCCACGAGCCCAGACCCAGGTTCAGGTGCTGGTCGACGCCACCAGCGGAGACTATGTGGTGGACCAGACGATGACTGACTGACATGAAAAAGCTACCCGAATACAACGTGCTGCTGCCGGATTGGCAAGGGCCGGAGACGCAGTTTGACGAGATCTGCGAGGCGCTGCGGCCGATGCTCAATGGAACGATCACGCGTGTGGCGCCCGAGGACAAGAAGCAGCCCGTGCATGAGAGCGCCAGCACCTGTGATTCGCTGCTGGCGGTGCATCCGCATGCGATTGAGATTGGCGCACCCTCTGGAACCGGGGAGACGGTGGGAAATGGGAATACCTTTACGTTTTTTTTCTTGGCAGGAATGGCGATGGGAGGGTGGTTTATTTTTGAAGCGCTACTTCGACCAAACGTCGTTCGTTTTTTTCTTGGAAGTCTTTTCTTTGCTGTTAGCTTTTTTCCTTTCTCCCACGTTATCCGGGCCACCTATCTAAGCCCTCGCGATATCCCTGTAGTCTTCAACCGAAAGACCCGAGAAGTCAGCATCTGCGTGTTGGGGCGCTTGCGCTTCTGGCGCTTCTGGGAGCGCGTGGGCATCGACAAAGTGATCACCACCTCGTGGGACGATTTGCAGGCCCGCAGCTACAAGATCATGCAACTCACTGGCGAGGCGGCCCGCGACACCCATGTGCTGCGCCTGCTGTGGGGCGAGGCCCGGAACCCGCGCAAGCTGGAAGGCATCGCCTTGATCGGCTACCTCGGCTGGTACGAAGACGCTGCACTCTGGCGCCTGTGGGAGCACATCCGGCGCTACATGGAAGAGGGCGGCCCGGCCATCCAACCGGGCGAGACCTTGCGCACCAGCGGTGCGGGCAAGCTGCCCGAGTTGCCTCCGGAGGTCATTGCAGCGGCCGGTGGTCCGGCGTTGAGTGTGGAAGAGGTTACCCGGCTGGCGGGTGCGGCCGATGCGGCGGCTTAGGGTGCAAGCTGACGTGCACTCGATCTTCACCAGTCAGGCGCAAGCGGCTGTCAAGAAATCAATCGATGCCGACGGTGACGGGATGACGGCGTGACATGAAAAAGCTACCCGAATACAACGTGCTGCTGCCGGATTGGCAAGGGCCGGAGACGCAGTTCGACGATATCAGCGAAGCGTTGCGCGCGATGCTCAACGGGACGATCACGCGCGTGGCACCCGAGGACAAAAAGCAGCCTGTGCACGAGAGTGCCTGCACCTGCGACTCACTATTGGCTGTGTACCCGGAGGCGATTCAAGTTGGAGCGCCTATGGGCACCGGAGAAGTGGTGGGGAATGGGAATACCTTTGCGGCCTTCTCCTTGGGTTGCATGGGTCTTGGGATTCCTTGGTTTTGGGCTGCTTGGAAGAGTTGGCTGAAATGGTTTACCTACGACGATCCGAGTCCTTGGAGCAACCCACCGAGAGCGATCGATTTTCTAGAGCCATTGGCTTTTGGTCTCATCATGTTCGGCATGGGCTTCCTCTTCTTCTCCTTCGCCCTGCGGATGTCCCACCTTGCCCCCCGCGACATCCCCGTGGTCTTCAACCGCAAGACCCGAGAAGTCAGCATCTGCGTGTTGGGGCGCTTGCGCTTCTGGCGCTTCTGGGAGCGCGTGGGTATCGACAAAGTGATCACCACCTCGTGGGACGATTTGCAGGCCCGCAGCTACAAGATCATGCAACTCACTGGCGAGGCGGCCCGCGACACCCATGTGCTGCGCCTGCTGTGGGGCGAGGCCCGGAACCCGCGCAAGCTGGAAGGCATTGCCTTGATCGGCTATCTTGGTTGGTACGAAGACGCTGCACTCTGGCGTCTGTGGGAACACATCCGGCGCTACATGGAAGAGGGCGGCCCGGCCATCCAACCGGGCGAGACCTTGCGCACCAGCGGTGCGGGCAAGCTGCCCGAGTTGCCGCCGCAGGTCATTGCAGCGGCCGGCGGGCCGGCGTTGAGTGTGGAAGAGATTGTCCGGCTGGTGGGTCCGGCCGGTGTGGCCTGTGCGCTGCACAGCCGTTCTTTTGCCCTATGAAGCGATTCGCTCTACTTGCCGCAGTTGTTGTTGCGGTCCTCATCGCATCGGCTGTGGCGTACCGCGGCTATCGGGTGAACACGAGCACTTCCGACACTTCAACCGCGGTATCGAGCGATGAGAGCCGGGCCCAGGGGAGGCTGCTGGCAAAGCTTCGTTTCGATGCACCGTCTTTTGGTGATTGCTCGGTGCATGACGCGTGGCTGGAAAAGTCCTCCACGTTTGTGACGCGCAGCTGGTTCGGCATTCGTCTGGGCAAAGAGACCATTCCTACAGCCGCCATCCATGTGGTCCTCAACATTCCCAAGGACCCATTCCAGTCTGCGGAAAGCTTGAGCTTCGACGAGACGAATCCGACCGCCTCCGACTTGGGGCTGACAGGCTCGTTCACCCAGACCGTCACGATCAATGCAAAGCGCTACTGGCTGTTCGGATCGAACACCGTGTTTCCGCCGCCTGCGGTCATGACATTCAGCTGTGGCACAGCAAACGCACATGCAACGCTGGCGAACTAGGATTTTTCCGGTCCACGCGATGTCGATCGGCCAACCCCTGAACCGACAGGGCGGGAAGATCGCGCGCGGCCATGCATCGAACGAAGACCGGCCCTGCCGGCACTGACACCAGGGAGGTGGATATCCATGTCATCAGACACATCAAGCAGCTTCATGCCGACGCCATGGAAGCTCGAAGGCCTGAACGTCGCGCGGCTGTCGGAGCAGGCGCGGCTCATCAAGCTGCAGCTGCCCGCGTCGGCACCGCAGAACGCCGTCGTCGTCGAGCGCTTCACCGGCAGCGAAGGCGTCAACGAGCTCTTCGACTTCACCATCGACACCCTCGCCACCTCGAGCGAGTTCGACCCGTTCGCGCTGATCGGCGAAGAGCTGAGCCTGCGCCTGCTGCTGGCCAACGGCAGCTTTCGCACCTGGCACGGCTATCTCACGGCCGTCGATGCGCTGGGCGGTGACGGCGGTCTGGCGCGCTACCGGCTGCATCTGCAGCCCTGGCTCGCCGCGCTGGGCTTGCGTCGCGACAGCTTCGTGTACGCCGCCAAACACGTGCAGGACATCGTCAGCGAAGTGTTCGCCGACCACACCACCGCGAGCTTCAGCTTCGAAGTCACGCAGGAGATGCCCGTGCGGCCCACCTGCGTGCAGTACCGCGAGTCGGACCTGGCCTTCGTGCTGCGCCTGCTGGCGGAAGAGGGCCTGAGCTTTCGCTTCGAGCATGAGCAGCAACAGTCGACGGGCAGTGGAAGCGGCAACACCACGCCCTCGCATCACCGCCTGGTGATCTTCGACCGCGCGGCAACCCCGCCCGACTGCGCCTTGTCGCAGATCCGCTTCCACCGCGTCGACGCCACCGAAGCGACCGACGCCATCACCGTATGGAGCAGCCGGCGCCAGGTCGCCACCAACGCCGTCATGCGCAACGCTTGGGACGCCAGCGTGTTGCAGGCCCCCACCGGCGCGGTGCAGAGCGCGCTGGCCATGGGCGACGTGCCCGTGCTGGAGCACTACGACGGCACCGGCGCGCAGCGCTACGCCGACAGCGCCACCGCCGCCCGCCGCGCCGAACAACAGCTGGTGGCCTTCGAATCGCGCATCAAGCGCTACGGCGCCGCAGGCAGCGTGCGACAGCTCGGTGCCGGCGAGCGCTTCACGCTCACGCAGCACGACCGCTACGACGGCCGCAAATTCCTCGCACTGCGCGTGCGCCACGAAGCGGCCAACAACTTAGGCGCACAGGCCGCGCAGGTGCTCGAAGCCGGCGAACTCGAGAAGGGCAGCTACCGCAACAGCTTCGAGGCCCAGCCGGCCGAGGCGCAGGTCGTGCCGCTGTGGCGACCCAAGCCCACGGCCCCCGAGGCCATGGTCGCGCTCGTGGTCGGCGGCGATGACGACGAGGCACCGACCGCCGTCCACACGCAGCGCGACCATCGTGTGCAGGTGCGCTTCCATTGGCAGACCCAGCGTGCGGGCCAGCAGCAATCGACGAGCAGCGGACAAGGCAGCCTCGTCGCCGCCGGTCGCCACGCGAGCAATCGCCAGTCCGTCTGGCTGCGCGTGGCTGCACCCGTTGCAGGCCCGAACTGGGGCGCCCACCACCTGCCGCGCGTGGGTTCCGAAGTGCTCGTGTCCTTCATCGAAGGCGACATCGACCGACCGGTGGTCGCTCAGCAGCTCTACAACGGACAGGACCTGCCGCCTTGGTCAGCCGGAACCGACTCGTCAGCCAACCATGCCGGCGTGCTCTCGGGCTGGCACAGCCGCGCGCTCGATGGCAGCGGCTACAACCAGTGGATCGCCGACGACGCGCCCGGCCAGGTGCGCACCCGCCTGGCCAGCTCGCACGCCGCGAGCCAGCTGAACCTGGGTCACCTCAACGCCCAGTCGCCCGACGAGAGCAGCCGCGGCGCCTGGCGCGGCAGCGGTGCCGAACTGCGCTCCGACGCATGGGTCGCCACGCGCGCCGGCGAGGGCTTGCTGATCTCCACGCTGGCCCAGGAACGGGCAACGGGCAGTGTGCAGGACACCACCAGCGTGCGCGGCCAGCTCGCGGGCGCGCTGCGCGAGGCGCAGAAGCTGTCCGATGCGGCCGGCGGCGCGAAGGCGCTGGCGCTGAGCGCCACGGCGCTGCTGCAGCCGCTGATCGACGACATCGATCCGCAGAAGAACGGGCACTATCCCAGTAGCGTCAACGGGCAGGACGCGCGCGAGCCGAAGGGAGGAGAAGGCGCAGGCTCACGCGAAGGGCAAGACCCCGTGCCCGCCTTCGCCCGGCCGCTCATGGTGCTCGATGCGGCCATGAGCCTGAACATGGCCACGCCCGCCAGCGCGGCCGTGTACGCAGGCGAGGCGATCCACTGGACTGCGCAGGCGCAGGCCCACATCGCGGCGGGCAAGACCGTGAGCTTTGCGGCCGCCAAATCTGTGGGCCTTTACAGCCACGAAGGTGGCATCCAGGTCATCGCTCAGGACGGACCCGTGAGCGTGCAGGCGCACACCGACGAACTCGAATGGCTGGCCAAGGAAGGCTTCACGGTCACCAGCAGCAATGACGAGATCCATGTGCTGGCGCAGCAGAAGATCACGCTCAAGGGGGGGCAGACGAGCATCGAGCTGGATGGGATGAACATCACCTTGAAGATGCCCGCGCTGCTGGACATCAAGGGGGCGAGCAAGAGCTTCGTGGGGCCGAAGGGGAATCCGGCAGAGCTGATGGGGCTGCCGATGGGGTTGACCAGCGAGCCCAAGCATTTCATCGAAGTCGAACGTCGCTACTACGACACGGATGCGGTTCAGGGCGCGGACGTCAAGGTGACGTTCTCGGACAAGAGCGTTCGCAGGGGAAAGCTGGGATCGAATGGGCAACTGCGCTTCGACGGCGTGCCAGCCGGTGCTGCAGACATCGAGATCGGCGAAGACGCCAGGGAATGGCAAATTGACCCCGTCGAGGAGTCTCCGGCTAACCCCGCCTACGGGAAGGACGTGACGCCTGAGCAGGCCATGGCGCTCTACGCGCTGGTTTTCGGTTCGGAGGACAAATGAACGACGCGCTCGATTGGTTCTGGGGCGTCCTGCAGGGCGACTTCAACGAGGATGCCAGCCTGTCGCAAACAGTCGTCGGCAGCATCATCACAGCGATTCCCATCCTTGATCAGCTCGCGGACATTCGCGACGTGATTGCTAATTTGCACCAGCTCTCGAAGGACTCGAGCGACAAGTGGAAATGGATCGCGCTCGCCATCACGCTCATCGGCCTCATTCCGGTTCTGGGGAGCCTGCTGAAGGGCGTTTTCAAGTCGCTGGTGAAGTTCCTCAAGCAGGGCGGCAAGTACGCCGATGAGGCGCTCGAAACGATCCTTGCGATCATCCGTGGCGCTGGCAAGGGAGATCCCGTCAAGTGGCTCAAGAGCCTGCCGATGGATCAATATGCAAAGAATGCCGTCAAGCGGTTCGACGAGATCACACAGAAGATCATTCTTGGGATATCCGATGTGCGGCACCGGTGGCTGACCCGGAAGCTGCTGGGCGACAACGTCAAGCGCCTGGAGTTGGTCGAGCAGCAGATTGCAAAGCTGCGGGGCATGGGGCAGGCCAAGATTCCCGAAGTCATGCGCTTCCTCAAGTCCGAGCTCGACAAGCTGCTGGAGCGGGCCAAGCCCGCGAAGCTGGATGGCGCAACCGACACGGCCAATACCTTGGCGCACAGCGCCAAGCCGCTGCTTCGGCTCGACTATGAGGTGGCGGTCAAGCGTCGCGTCGGCGGCAAGGTGCAAAGCATGCGCGCCGCAGGCAAGAGCGAAGAAGAGATCGCAAAGGCCGCGAACGCCGAGCGCCGTGCACTCGGCAAGGAATTCAAGGACAAGACCGACCCCGAGCTCCGGGAGGTCATCTACAAGCGCAACCAGGCGCTGTATGGCGATCCGCTGGGGCCGAAGTACGAAGACCTGAAGCGGGGCTATGTCATTCACCCCAAGACACGTGAGCGCGTGAATGTCGGCAAGGGCAATCCCAAGACCGACGCCCAGATCATCGAAGGCGCCCAGAATGCAGGGGGCGACGACATGCCCTGGGACCTGATCATGGAGTTCTATCGTCAGAAGAAAACCGGTGACCCTGAGAAGGCAGCCAAGCTTCTCCGTGAAATCGACGCGATCGTCAACCGAGCAAAGAAATAGTCCCATGTGGCTCTACCTGCATCACACCGCCTCCGACCTCATCGACCTGGACCCCACAACCGGCCGCTGGCGCCCCGTCGACGACGCCGAAAAACCGTCAGGCGCCGCGGTCCTTGCTGACCTCCCCGTCAAAGGCGGCTACACGATCGAGAACGACAAGCGTTACTACAGCTACTGGACGTCCGACGAGAAGTTCGTCTTCCGCACCGACGACGGTGCCATGTTCGAGATCTGCCAGAAGCGCGACGACGGCTCCGTGGTGATGCTCTCGCCCGTCCTGCGCAGCGAGATCGCGCCTTCGCGGTATGGCGATGGGCGCTTGCGGCAGGGCTTCAGACAGTTCCGGCTGATGGACGCCGCGACAGGCAATGTCGTCTTCGAGCTGGACTACAACGCCGAGCGCTATCAACGCCTGTATCAGGCCGACTTCACCGCCGCGGCCGCGGAGCAGGATCTGTCCGACTGGGATTTCTTCATCGCCTTGCAAGGCGCCATCGAGATTTTCGAAGAGCGTGCCGCGTCCGGCCGCGTCGCTTTCTCCGTGCAGGACGATGGCTCGGCGCAGGTCCAGGGGCACCGCATGCGCCGCGATGAGCTGCTGTTTGCGGACACGGGCCAGACCTGCCCCCGCTCGGGCATCTGGGCCTGCCTGACCGACCTGCGCGTGAGCGTGGCCGTCACGCAGGGCGAGCCGATGCCCTCGAACGGCGGGCGGCCGGTGCAATGGGTCTGGAGCCGCACCGGCTGAGCGCAGCGCAGCCCGCGGCTTTTAACCCCGCCCCAGCCGGGTCACAGACCCTTGCGCATAATTGACGCAAGCTATGACTCTCACCGAACTCAAATACATCGTCGCAGTCGCCCGCGAGCGGCACTTCGGCAAGGCGGCCGAGGCCTGTTATGTGTCCCAGCCGACGCTTTCGGTGGCCATCAAGAAACTCGAGGACGAACTCGAGGTCAAGCTCTTCGAGCGCAGCGCCGGTGAAGTGACCGTGACGCCGCTCGGCGAGCAGATCGTCCAGCAGGCCCAAAGCGTGCTCGACCAGGCCGCCAGCATCAAGGAGATCGCCAAGCGCGGAAAAGACCCGCTGGCCGGCCCGCTGAACCTGGGCGTGATCTACACGATCGGCCCGTACCTGCTGCCCGACCTGGTGCGCCAGGTGATCACGCGCACGCCGCAGATGCCGCTGGTGCTGCAGGAGAACTTCACGGTCAAGCTGCTCGAGATGCTGCGCGCCGGCGAGATCGACTGCGCGATCATGGCGGAGCCCTTTCCCGACACGGGCCTGGCGATGGCGCCGCTGTACGACGAGCCCTTCATGGCGGCGCTGCCCGTGAAGCACAAGCTGGCCGACCGCGAGTCGATCACGTCGGAAGAGCTGCAGAGCGAGACGATGCTGCTGCTGGGCACGGGCCACTGCTTTCGCGACCACGTGCTCGAAGTGTGTCCCGAGTTCGCGCGCTTCTCGAGCAACGCCGAGGGCATCCGCAAGAGCTTCGAGGGCTCGTCGCTGGAGACCATCAAGCACATGGTGGCCTCGGGCATGGGCGTGACGCTGGTGCCGCGCCTGTCGGTGCCGGCCGAGGCGCTCAAGCCGAAGGTCAAGGGCCGCAAGGAGCCCGAGCAGATGGTGCGCTACCTGCCCGTGCGCGACGCGCAGGACCGTGACCCGCCGATGCGCCGCGTGGTGCTGGCCTGGCGCCGCACCTTCACGCGCTACGAGGCCATTGCGGCGCTGCGCAACGCGATCTACGCGTGCGAGCTGCCGGGTGTCAAACGACTCTCCTAGCGATTCGGGGCCTTCGCCTACGCGCGGGCTGTTTGGGATCGCTGATCGCTGGGATAGAGTGAAGCTGTTGCGAAGCCGCCTGCCGGCTTTCAGAATTTCGGTGTTGTCACCCAACTTCAAGAAAGACCCCTCCGCCATGGCCAAACCCTCGAAGAAAACCAAGTCCCCGTCGCCCGCAGCTTCCGCCGGCAAGGTGCCCAAGAAGGGCGGCGCCGTCGTCGCGCAGGAGTCGGGCAGCCGCAACGCGCCGATCATCAACATCGGCATCGAACGCCAGGACCGCGCGGCCATCGCCGAAGGCCTGAGCCGCGTGCTGGCCGACACCTACACGCTGTACCTCACGACGCACAACTTCCACTGGAACGTGACGGGCCCGCACTTCAACTCGCTGCATGCGATGTTCATGACGCAGTACACCGAGCTGTGGGGCTCGACGGACGTGCTCGCCGAGCGTATCCGCGCGCTGGGCCACTACGCGCCGGGCTCGTACGCCGAGTTCAGCAAGATCGCCACCGTGCCCGACGTGCCGCAGAACCCACCCAAGGCGATGGAGATGGTGCGCATCCTCGTGAAGGGCCACGAAACGGTGTCGCGCATCGCGCGCGAGTTCATTCCGGTGGCCGAAGAGGCCGGCGACGACCCGACGGCCGACATGCTGACCGCGCGCTGCACGGTGCACGACCAGACGGCCTGGATGCTGCGCTCGCTGCTCGAGGACTGACGGCGTCTGCCTGATCTCCCGGTGCGCCGGGAGTCCCTGCAAGAGCGGCACAATGGCCGCTCTTTTTTCGTCTGCCCGTCCGCCGCATGCTTGCCCGCCGTTTTGCGCTCTACCTCGATCTGATCCGCTGGAACCGGCCGGCCGGCTGGCTGCTGTTGCTGTGGCCCACGCTGGGCGCACTCTGGTTCGCGGCCGACGGCTGGCCCGGCTGGCACCTGCTCGCGGTGTTCACGCTCGGCACCTTCCTGATGCGCAGCGCGGGCTGCTGCGTCAACGACGTGGCCGACCGCGACTTCGATCGCCATGTGAAGCGCACGGCCCAGCGGCCCGTGACGAGCGGCGCGATGTCGGTCAAGGAGGCGCTGGGGCTGGGCGCGGTGCTGGCGCTGCTGTCCTTCGGGCTGGTGCTCACCACCAACCGCACGACGGTGCTGTGGTCGTTCGCGGCGCTGGCGATCACGCTGATCTATCCGTTCGCCAAGCGCTTCGTGTCGATCCCGCAGGCGGTGCTGGGCATCGCTTTCAGCTTCGGCATCCCGATGGCCTTTGCCGCGGTGCAGTCGACGGTGCCTGCCTTTGCCTGGTGGCTGCTGGCGGGCAACCTGTTCTGGGTGCTGGCCTACGACACCGAGTACGCGATGGTGGACCGCGATGACGACCTGAAGATCGGCATGAAGACCTCGGCGATCACCTTTGGCCGCTTCGACGTGGCGGCGGTGATGGCGAGCTATGCGATCTTCCTGGCGGTCTGGATCTGGGCCGGTGCCAGCCGGTCGCTGGGGGTGCTGTTCTATCTGGGCATCGCCGCGGCGGTGGCGCAGGCGCTCTGGCACTGGCGCCTGATCCATGACCGCACGCGCGAGGGCTGCTTCAAGGCCTTCCGCGAAAACCACTGGCTGGGTTTCGCGGTGTTTGTCGGCATCGTGGCGGGCTACACCGTCCGGTAGCCCACCTGCTGGTTTCAGCCGCGCCCGAATTCCTCGCCCAGCTCGGCCGCGCGCTTCTGTGCGGCGCGGATGGCGGTCTTGAACTGGCCCTTCACATCAGAGGCTTCGAGCGCGCTCAGGGCCGCGTAGGTCGTGCCGCCCTTGGAGGTCACGCGCTCGCGCAGCACCGAAGGCGGCTCGGTGGCGCTGTGCGCCAGCGCCGAGGCGCCGGTGAAGGTGCCGATGGCCAGCCGCTGGGCCTGGTCGGGCGTGAGGCCCATCTCGACGCCGGCCTCGGTCATCGCCTCGATGAAATAGAACACGTAGGCCGGGCCGGAGCCCGACAGGGCGGTCACCGCGTCGAGCGCGGGTTCGGCGTCGACCCAGATCAGCTCGCCCGTCGGCGCCAGCAGCTGGCCGACGCGTGCGCGGTCGGCGCTTTCGACGCCCGCCCGCGCGAAGAGGCCGGTCATGCCCTTGCCGACCAAGGCGGGCGTGTTGGGCATGGCGCGCACCACGCGCTCGGTGCCGAGCCAGCGGGCGATGCTGTCGGACGGGATGCCCGCCGCCACGCTCAGGTGCAGGGCGTCGGCTGCAAAGGCGCGCACCGGACGGGCGGCTTCGGCAAAGGTCTGGGGCTTGACCGCCCACACCACCACGGCGCAGCGCGCGAGGGCCTCGCTGGCCTCGGCCCTGGCGACGATGCCGTAGGACTGGGCCAGCCTGGTGCGGGCTTCCTCAAAAGGCTCGACCACTTCGAAGTCATCGGCCGCGACGCCTTGCTGGATCAGGCCGCCGATGATGGCGCTGGCCATGTTGCCGCCGCCGATGAAGGCGATGGGGGGCAGGGGGCCCGGCGCGGTGCGGGGCAGGAAGGTCACGGCGATGGTCATGGTCGGTCGGTGTAGGCGAAGGCGGCGAACTGCGTCACTTGCAGCGGGTTGAAATTGTCGTCGCTCACGACCACCAGCAGGCGGCGGCCGTCGGGCAGTGGTGGGCCCCAGCACATGCCCTCGGTGTTGTCGAGGCGCGAGAGGCCGAGGGTGGCGAAGTCGGCCACGAGCGTCTTGGCGGCCGGCCGGTGGTTGCCGGGGGCGAGGGCGTCGACGGCGAGCACGTCGTCGGCGGCCCGGGTGTCTATTTCATACAGGCGCAGCGAATTGCCGGCGCCGGTGGCGTAGGCCCGCTCCAGCACCAGCATGCGGTGGGCGTCGAGCATCAGCACCTCGCTCACGCCGTTATCGGCGTAGGTGCCCGGCACCAGCGGGCGCAGCGGGATGGCGTCGGGCACGTAGGCGATCTGGCGCATGGCGCGGCCGGTCGCGAGATCGACCTGGGTGAAGCGGCAGGGGCCGCCGGGGGCGGTGGTGGTCGGGATGGGGCCGTCCTGGACCAGGGCGTTTTCCATCGCGAGCCAGGCCGACCGGTCGTCGGGCGTGAGGGCCAGGCCCTCGAGTGTCTGGTTGTCGCGCGGGCCGCGGTGCTGGGTCGGGTCCGGGGCGAACATCGCCGGCAGGGCGAATTCGCGCAGGAAGCGGCCATCGCGCGCCGATTCATACAGGGCGGGGCCGAAGCCGCGGGCCAGGTCGCCTTCGCTGGTCCAGAGCAGGGTGCCGGCCGAGGGGCGCAGGCGCAGGGCTTCAGGGTCGGGCACGGGCAGGCCGTCGATTGCCTGGCGCCGCCCGGGCCACGGGCCGCCGCCGGGGCGTTGCAGCTGGACAACGCCGGTGGGCTCCGGGGCGGCGTCGGCCGGCTGGGGCCAGCGCGCGGTGTAGCAGCGTACGGGAGCCAGGTCTGACCGGTCATCGCTGAGAAGCAGGTACTCACCTTTGATGGGATCGTAGTCGATGCCGGAGAGGCCGCCTGCCGTGGTGCTCTCTATAGAGCGTCGGTGCGCCCAGCGGGCTTCCCCCAGGCGCTGCAGCCGGCCGGTGTCCGGCGCCGGTGTTGCGCTGCGGCAACCCGCAAGCCCCAGCGATCCCAGTCCCAGCAGGCCCGCGCCGCCCGCCAGCAGGCGTCGGCGCAGCACGGAAGGCGGCGAAACGAGGGGGTGGATGGGGGCGCGCACGCCACAAAGTCTAGCGGCTGTCGAAGTTCGCGTGATGAGGCAGTTGACATCGCCCGGCATGGGTGCCACAATCGCGGGCTTCGCTTTCAAAAGGCGAAGCTTTCAGCCCAAAGCGGAAGCGTCTCGAGTGGTTCGAGGCGTGGACGACGGGCCCAAGACTGACCGCGGTGTCTCCCTCCTGGAGGCTCATCGGTACAAGTTGGGAATATCAAGAAATGATCCAAACTGAATCCCGGCTCGAAGTGGCCGACAACACGGGCGCGAAATCCGTCCTGTGTATCAAGGTGCTCGGTGGCTCCAAGCGGCGTTACGCCAGCGTGGGCGACGTCATCAAGGTCAGCATCAAGGAAGCCGCTCCGCGTGGTCGCGTCAAGAAGGGCGAGATCTACAGCGCAGTGGTGGTCCGCACCGCCAAGGGCATCCGTCGTGCTGACGGTTCGCTCGTCAAGTTCGACGGCAATGCCGCCGTGCTGCTCAACGCCAAGCTGGAGCCCATCGGCACCCGCATCTTCGGACCGGTCACGCGCGAACTGCGCACCGAGAAGTTCATGAAGATCGTGTCGCTGGCACCCGAAGTTCTCTAAGGACACAACGCCATGAACAAGATTCGCAAAGGCGACCAGGTCATCGTGTTGGCCGGTCGTGACAAGGGCAAGCGCGGCGTCGTGTCGCTGCGCGCAGACGATTCGCATGTGATCGTCGACGGCATCAACCTCGTCAAGAAGCACACCAAGCCGAACCCCCTCAAGGGTACGACCGGTGGCATCGTCGAGAAGACCATGCCGATTCACCAATCCAACGTGGCGATCTTCAATGCTGCGACCGGCAAGGCCGATCGCGTGGGCATCAAGGTCACCCAAGGTGCCGACGGCAAGCGCGTGGCTGTTCGCGTCTTCAAGTCGAGCGGCGACGAAATCAAGTTCGCCTAAGAGGTACTCACATGGCACGTCTCCAACAACACTATCGCGAAAAGATCGCGAAAGACCTGACGGAAAAGTTCGGCTACAAGTCGCCGATGCAAGTTCCGCGTCTCACCAAGATCACCCTGAACATGGGTGTGGGTGAAGCAGTCGCCGACAAGAAGGTCCTCGACAACGCCGTCGCCGACCTGACCAAGATCGCTGGCCAGAAGCCCGTGGTTACCAAGTCGAAGAAGGCCATTGCCGGCTTCAAGATCCGCGAAAACCAGCCGATCGGCTGCATGGTCACGCTGCGTGGCGTGCACATGTACGAGTTCCTGGACCGTTTCGTCACCGTGGCCCTGCCCCGCGTGCGTGACTTCCGCGGTATCTCGGGTCGCGCATTCGACGGCCGTGGCAACTACAACATCGGCGTCAAAGAGCAGATCATTTTCCCTGAGATCGAGTACGACAAGGTCGACGCCCTGCGCGGTCTCAATATCAGCATCACGACGACGGCCAAGACCGACGAAGAAGCCAAGGCGCTTCTCGCTGGCTTCCGTTTCCCGTTCAAGAACTGAGGTGATCTGTGGCTAAAGCATCTTTGATCCAGCGCGAACTCAAGCGCGACAAGCTGGTTGCCAAGTTCGCTGCGAAGCACGCAGAACTGAAGGCAACTTCCAACGACGCGAAGAAGAGCGACGAAGAGCGCGCAGCGGCCCGCCTGGCCCTGCAGAAGCTCCCGCGCAACGCGAACCCCACGCGCCAGCGCAACCGTTGCGAAATCACCGGTCGCCCCCGTGGCACCTTCCGTCAATTCGGTCTGGCCCGCGCCAAGATCCGCGAACTGGCTTTCAATGGCGACATCCCCGGTGTCACCAAGGCCAGCTGGTAAGCCAGGCAGGAGCAAACAACATGAGCATGAGTGATCCCATTGCCGACCTGCTGACGCGTATCCGTAACGCGCAGATGGTGGCGAAGCCCACCGTGTCGGTCCCGTCTTCCAAGGTGAAGATCGCGATCGCACAAGTCCTGAAGGACGAGGGCTACATCGACGGCTTCCAGGTCAAGACCGAAGCCGGCAAGAGCGAACTTGAAATCTCGCTGAAGTACTACGCTGGCCGTCCGGTCATCGAGCGCATTGAGCGCGTGAGCCGCCCCGGCCTGCGCGTCTACAAGGCCAGCACTTCCATTCCGCAAGTCCAGAACGGCCTCGGCGTTGCGATCGTCACGACCCCCAAGGGCGTGATGACCGACCGCAAGGCGCGCGCCACCGGTGTCGGCGGCGAAGTTCTGTGCTACGTCGCCTAACCGAGACATCGAGGAGTTACTGAAATGTCCCGAGTAGGAAAAATGCCGGTCGCCATCCCCGCAGGCGTGGATGTGTCGATCAAGGAAGACCAGATCAGCGTCAAGGGCACGGGCGGCACGCTCAGCCTGGCTCGCAATGCGCTGGTGAATGTCGTCAACAAGGACGGCAAGCTGAGCTTCGAGCCCGCCAACGATTCGCGTGAAGCGAATGCGATGAGCGGCACGATTCGCCAGCTGGTGAACAACATGGTGGTTGGCGTGACCAAGGGCTTCGAGAAGAAGCTCAACCTGGTCGGCGTCGGCTACAAGGCTGCGGCGTCCGGCGCCAAGCTGAACCTGCAAGTCGGTTACTCGCACCCGGTCAACATCGACATGCCGCAAGGCATCACGGTGACCACCGCGACCCCGACCGAAGTGGTGATCAAGGGCGCTGACCGTCAACGCGTCGGCCAGATCGCCGCTGAGATCCGCGCTGTTCGTCCGCCAGAGCCCTACAAGGGCAAGGGCATCCGCTATGCGGACGAGAAGATCGTGATCAAAGAGACCAAGAAGAAGTAAGGGGCAGCAAAATGATGTTGACCAAAAAAGCACAGCGTCTTCGCCGCTCGCGCCAGACCCGCATCCGCATTGCGACGCAGGGCGTGGCTCGCCTCACGGTGAACCGCACCAACCTGCACATCTATGCCACCGTCATCTCCGACGACGGCACCAAGGTGATCGCAACCGCATCGACCGCCGAAGCCGAAGTGCGCGCAGCACTCGGCGCCTCGGGCAAGGGTGGCAATGCCGCCGCTGCCACCGCCATCGGCAAGCGCATCGCTGAAAAGGCGAAGGCTGCCGGCGTCGAGAAGGTCGCTTTCGATCGCGCAGGTTTCGCCTACCACGGCCGCGTCAAGGCGCTGGCCGAGGCAGCCCGCGAAGCCGGTCTGCAGTTCTAATCGGACACGAGATTCAAAATGGCAAAGATTCAAGCAAGAACGCAGAACGAAGGTCCTGAGGACGGTCTGCGCGAGAAGATGATCGCGATCAACCGCGTCACCAAGGTGGTGAAGGGTGGTCGTATCCTCGGTTTCGCAGCGCTGACCGTGGTCGGTGACGGCGATGGCCGCGTCGGCATGGGCAAGGGCAAGTCCAAGGAAGTGCCTGCTGCCGTGCAGAAGGCAATGGAAGAAGCCCGCCGCAACCTGTTCAAGGCTCCGATCAAGAACGGTACGCTGCACCACCAGGTGCAAGGTCACCACGGTGCTGCCACCGTCGTGATGTACCCGGCTCCCAAGGGTACCGGCATCATCGCCGGCGGCCCGATGCGCGCCGTGTTCGAAGTCATGGGCATCACCGACATCGTGGCCAAGAGCCATGGTTCGTCGAACCCCTACAACATGGTTCGCGCCACGCTCGACGGGTTGAAGAACTCGACGACGGCCGGCCAAGTGGCTGCCAAGCGCGGTCTCACCGTCGAAGAAATCTTCGCCTGAGCGCAAGCTCTCGCAAGGCTGAAGGAAGCATTCAAATGACGCAACAACAAACCCTCAAGGTGCAGCTGGTGAAGAGCCCGATCGGCACCAAGGAATCGCATCGCGCGACCGTGCGTGGCCTCGGCCTGCGCAAGCTCAACAGCGTGAGCGAGCTGCAAGACACGCCCGCAGTGCGCGGCATGATCAACAAGATCAGTTATCTGGTCAAAGTTCTGTAAGAGAGACTGATATGGAACTCAATGGCATCAAGCCGGCAGCTGGCGCCAAGCACGCCAAGCGTCGCGTTGGCCGCGGTATCGGCTCCGGCATCGGCAAGACCGCAGGTCGCGGTCACAAGGGCCAGAAGTCGCGCGCAGGCGGTTTCCACAAGGTCGGCTTCGAAGGCGGTCAAATGCCGCTGCAGCGTCGCCTGCCCAAGCGCGGCTTCAAGTCGCACCTGCTGAAGTACAACGCCGAAGTCACGCTGACTGCTCTCGAGCAGCTCGGCCTGGCCGAAGTCGATGTCCTGGCACTGAAGCAAGCCGGCCTCGTGGGCCAGCTCGCCAAGGTCGTCAAGATCATCAAGACCGGCGAACTCACCAAGGCCGTCAAGCTGACGGGCGTGGGTGCGACCGCTGGTGCCAAGGCTGCGATCGAAGCAGCCGGCGGCAGCCTCGCCTGATCACCATCGGACTGAAAGAAGTTCTTCGTGGCAACTAACGCGGCAACGATCGCAAAAACAGGCAAGTTCGGCGACCTCCGTCGTCGGCTCGTCTTTTTGCTGCTCGCGCTCGTGGTCTACCGGATTGGCGCGCACATTCCTGTGCCGGGTATCAACCCGGACCAGCTGGCAGCGTTGTTCCAGGGCCAGCAGGGCGGCATTCTGAGCCTGTTCAACATGTTCTCGGGCGGGGCGCTGTCGCGTTTCACCGTGTTCGCGTTGGGGATCATGCCGTACATCTCGGCGTCGATCATCATGCAGTTGATGACCTACGTGCTTCCGACCTTCGAGCAATTGAAGAAGGAAGGCGAGGCCGGTCGCCGCAAGATCACGCAGTACACGCGCTATGGCGCGCTCGGCCTGGCCCTGTTCCAGTCGTTCAGCATCGCAGTGGCCCTCGAATCGTCGGCCGGTCTGGTGATCGCCCCCGGTTTCGGCTTCCGCCTGACCGCCATGGTGAGCCTGACGGCAGGTTCGATGTTCCTGATGTGGCTCGGCGAGCAGATCACCGAACGCGGCCTGGGCAACGGCATCTCGATCCTGATCTTTGCAGGTATCGCGGCCGGTCTGCCCGGTGCGATCGGCGGCCTGGCTTCGCTGGTGACGACCGGTGCGATGAACCCCATCGTTGCGCTCTTCATCATCGCGGTCGTGGTGCTGGTCACCTACTTCGTGGTGTTCGTGGAACGTGGTCAGCGCAAGATCCTCGTGAACTATGCGCGGCGCCAGGTTGGCAACAAGGTCTACGGCGGTCAGTCGTCACACCTGCCCCTGAAGCTGAACATGGCCGGTGTGATTCCTCCGATCTTCGCGTCGTCGATCATTCTGCTGCCGGCAACGGTGGTGGGCTGGTTCAGCGCCGGTGACGGTGGCTTCCGCTGGATCAAGGACATCGCCAGCGCACTGCGTCCGGGCGAGCCGATCTACGTGCTGCTGTATGCCGCTGCGATCGTTTTCTTCTGCTTCTTCTACACGGCACTCGTGTTCAACAGCAAGGAAACGGCCGACAACCTGAAGAAGAGTGGTGCGTTCATTCCTGGCATTCGCCCGGGTGACCAGACCGCTCGCTATATCGACAAGATTCTGGTTCGCCTGACGTTGGCTGGCGCGGTGTACATCACCTTCGTCTGCCTGCTGCCCGAGTTCCTGATCCTGAAGTACAACGTGCCGTTCTACTTCGGTGGTACCTCCCTGCTGATCATCGTGGTCGTCACGATGGACTTCATGGCCCAGGTGCAAAACTACATGATGTCCCAGCAGTACGAATCGCTGCTGAAGAAGGCGAACTTCAAGACATCGTAGGGCTGTGAGTTTCAGTATTGAGTCCGGGCGGTAGACCGCCACGTTAAACAGTTTTAGGAGAATGAAATGAGAGTTTCGGCTTCGGTCAAAACCATCTGCCGTAATTGCAAGGTCATCCGCCGTAAAGGTGTGGTGCGTGTGATTTGCACCGACCCGCGCCACAAGCAGCGCCAGGGTTGATTGAAGAGTATTAGAGGACGCACATGGCACGTATTGCTGGCATCAACATCCCGCCGCACAAGCACGCTGAAATCGGCCTGACCGCCATTTTCGGTATCGGTCGCACCCGCGCCCGTCAAATCTGCGAAGCGAGCGGCATCGAATATTCGAAGAAGATCAAGGATCTGACCGACGCCGATCTCGAAAAGATTCGCGACCAGATCGCTCTGTTCACGATCGAAGGCGATCTGCGTCGCGAGACGACGATGAACATCAAGCGTTTGATGGACATCGGCTGCTATCGCGGCTTCCGTCACCGTCGCGGCCTGCCGATGCGCGGCCAGCGCACGCGCACCAACGCCCGCACCCGCAAGGGTCCGCGCAAGGCTGCGCAGTCCCTGAAGAAATAAGGATAGACAAGCATGGCTAAAGCACCTGCAAACAACGCCGCACAGCGCGTTCGCAAGAAGGTTCGCAAGAACGTTGCGGACGGTATCGCCCACGTGCATGCCTCGTTCAACAACACCATCATCACGATCACCGATCGCCAGGGCAACGCCCTGTCGTGGGCTTCGTCGGGTGGCCAGGGCTTCAAGGGCTCGCGCAAGTCGACCCCGTTCGCTGCGCAGGTCGCTTCCGAAGTGGCCGGCCGTGCTGCTGTCGAACAAGGTATCAAGAACCTCGACGTCGAGATCAAGGGCCCCGGTCCTGGTCGCGAGTCGTCGGTGCGCGCACTGGCTGCGCTCGGCATCCGGATCAATTCCATTGCCGACGTGACGCCCGTTCCGCACAACGGCTGCCGTCCCCAGAAGCGTCGCCGCATCTGATCGTCAGTCCGCAAGGCGCAGCCAGCTTTCGAGCGGCTGCGCATTTGTTTTTTCACTAAGCCCACCGCCATCGGCACATCCGCCGACGGCTCCCGCAGGCAACTGCGGCAGATGACACCAAGGAAATACCGTGGCACGTTACCTCGGCCCCAAGGCCAAACTTTCCCGCCGTGAAGGCACCGACCTGTTCCTGAAGAGCCCCCGCCGTTCGATCCAGGACAAGGCCAAGTTCGACTCCAAGCCCGGCCAGCACGGCCGCACCTCGGGTCAGCGCACCTCCGACTACGGTCTGCAGCTGCGTGAGAAGCAGAAGGTCAAGCGCATGTACGGCGTGCTCGAGAAGCAGTTCCGCCGCTACTTCGAAGAAGCCGATCGCCGCCGTGGCAACACCGGCGCCAACCTGCTGTTCATCCTCGAGTCGCGCCTGGACAACGTGGTCTACCGCATGGGCTTCGGCTCGACGCGCGCCGAAGCACGCCAACTCGTGTCGCACAAGGCGATCACCGTGAACGGCCAGTCGGTCAACATCCCGTCGTACCTGGTCAAGACCGGTGACGTGATCGCCGTGCGCGAAAAGTCCAAGAAGCAGAACCGCATTGTCGAAGCGCTGCAACTGGCCCAACAAGTCGGCATGCCGGCCTGGGTCGATGTGAACGCCGACAAGGCCGAAGGCACCTTCAAGAAGGTCCCGGATCGCGACGAATTCGCAGCCGACATCAACGAATCGCTGATCGTCGAACTGTATTCGCGTTGATTTTCTCTACCCGCCTGCGCGTCCTTGCGCCGGCGGGAGATTGATATTGTTGTTCACGTTCCTGCTCCGCACTCTGTTGCGGATCAGGCGCTTCACCAGCCTTACCGGTGTAACGAGCCGGGGGTATTGAGAGGAAGTCTGCATGCAAACCACCCTGCTGAAACCCAAGACCATCCAGGTCGAGCAACTTGCCGCCAACAAGGCCAAGGTCACGCTCGAGCCTTTCGAGCGCGGCTACGGCCACACGCTCGGCAACGCGCTGCGTCGCGTTCTGCTGTCGTCCATGGTCGGCTACTCGGCCACCGAAGTCACGATCGCTGGCGTTCTGCATGAGTACTCGTCGATCGACGGCGTGCAGGAAGATGTCGTCAACATCCTGCTGAATCTCAAGGGCGTGGTGTTCAAGCTCCACAACCGCGACGAAGTCACGCTGAGCCTGCGCAAGGACGGCGAAGGCCCGGTCCTCGCATCGGACATCCAGACCCCGCACGACGTCGAGATCATCAATCCCGACCACGTGATCGCGCACCTGTCGCAAGGCGGCAAGCTCGACATGCAGATCAAGGTCGAAAAGGGTCGCGGCTACGTGCCCGGCACGATGCGCCGCTACGCGGACGAGCCGACCAAGTCGATCGGCCGCATCGTCCTCGACGCGTCGTTCTCGCCCGTCAAGCGCGTGAGCTACACCGTCGAAAGCGCCCGTGTCGAGCAGCGTACCGACCTGGACAAGCTGCTGGTCGAGATCGAGACCAACGGTGCGATCAGCGCCGAAGATGCGGTTCGCGCATCGGCTAAAATCCTAGTCGAGCAGCTCGCCGTGTTCGCGCAGCTCGAAGGCGGCGAACTCGCTGCATTCGATGCACCCGCACCGCGCAGCGCCCAGCAATTCGATCCGATCCTGCTGCGCCCTGTCGACGAACTCGAACTGACGGTGCGTTCGGCCAACTGCCTGAAGGCCGAAAACATCTACTACATCGGTGACCTGATCCAGCGCACCGAGAACGAGCTGCTCAAGACCCCGAACCTGGGTCGCAAGTCGCTCAACGAAATCAAGGAAGTGCTCGCCTCGCGCGGTCTCACCCTTGGCATGAAGCTCGAAAGCTGGCCGCCGGCTGGTCTCGACAAGCGTTGATTTGAATTTTTGAGAAATCGGCCCCCTGAAAAGGGCCAGTGCACCGGACAGTACCTGATACGGCTGTCTGTTTTTATAAAGTAAAGGAAAGCACCATGCGTCACGGACACGGACTCCGCAAACTCAACCGCACCAGCTCGCACCGCCTCGCGATGCTGCAGAACATGATGAATTCGCTCATCGAGCACGAAGTCATCAAGACCACGGTCCCCAAGGCCAAGGAACTGCGCCGCGTCATCGAGCCGATGATCACCCTGGCCAAGAAGCCCACGCTCGCCAACAAGCGCCTGGCCTTCGACCGCCTGCGCAGCCGCGACAGCGTCGTCAAGCTCTTCGGCGAACTCGGCCCGCGTTTCGCCGCGCGTCCGGGCGGCTACACCCGCATCCTGAAGATGGGTTTCCGCGTGGGCGACAACGCCCCGATGGCGCTCGTCGAACTGGTCGACCGTGCTGAAATTAAAGATGCTGGCGCTGAGCAAAACGCCGCTGAATAAGCTATAATTTATACTTGCCGCGCGATGGAGCAGCCTGGTAGCTCGTTGGGCTCATAACCCAAAGGTCGCAAGTTCAAATCTTGCTCGCGCAACCAATTTAAAAGGCCCTTTGAGAAATCAAAGGGCCTTTTTCTTTGGCCGAATTCTTTTGGAAATTCCCAGTCGAAATTCGACGCAAAAAAGCCCTCGTGTAGAGGGCTTTTCTGTTTCCGGGCCAGCCCCGCGAAGAGGCCGGTCTCGAGAACGTGCGCCGCAGCGGCGATCGAAGACTGCGCTGACGCGCAGCCCAAGCGCAGGATCAGTCCGGAATGACCGCCGTCACCTCGATCTCCACCTTCGCGCGGTGCTCCACCAGCGCCGCCACCTGCACGCAGGTCATTGCCGGGAAGTTGCGGCCCAGCGCGTCGCGGTAGACCGGGCCGAGCTCGGACAGGCGACGGCTGTACTCGTCGCGGTCCGTCACGTACCAGGTCATGCGCACCATGTGCTCGGGGCCGGCACCGGCTTCGCGCAGCACCTCGGCGATGTTGCGCAGCGCCTGGCCGCACTGGTCGATGAAGTCGTCGGATTCGAACTGCTGCTGGGCATTCCAGCCGATCTGGCCGCCGACGAACACCTGGGTGCCGCGCGCCGCGATGCCGTTTGCATAGCCCTTCGGGGGCAGCCAGCCCGGGGGCTGAATGAGTTTGTTCGTCATGATGGTGTGTTGCTGTTGAGTTGTCTCAATTTGAAGCGCTGGAGTTTGCCGGTTTCGGTGCGCGGCAGCGCCGTCACGAACTCGATCTCCCGCGGGTACTTGAAGGGGGCGATGGTGGCTTTCACATGGTCCTGGAGGGCCTTCACCATCGCTGCGTCACCGGTGTTGCCGGGCTTGAGCACGCAGAAGGCCTTCACGATCATGCCGCGGTCGGTGTCGGGCTTGCCGATCACGCCGCACTCGGCCACGGCCGGGTGCTTGAGCAGCGCGTCTTCCACTTCCGGGCCGCCGACGTTGTAGCCGGCCGTGATGATCATGTCGTCCGCACGCGCCTGATAGAAGAAGTAGCCGTCGTCATCCTGCACGAAGGAGTCACCGGGGTAGTTCCAGCCGTTCTTCACGTAGTCGCCCTGGCGCGGATCGTCGAGGTAGCGGCAGCCGACCGGGCCTTGCAGCGCCAGCTTGCCGACCGTGCCGCGCGGCACTTCGTTGCCTTGGTCGTCGACCACCTTGGCCGTGAAACCCGGCACCGCCTTGCCGACGGCGCCGCGGCGCACTTCGTCGCCGGCGGCCGAGATGTAGATGTGGAACACCTCGGTGCCGCCGATGCCGTCGAGCATCTCGATGCCGGTGGTCTCCTTCCAGAGTTGGCGCGTGGCGTCGGGAAGCGCCTCGCCTGCGCTCACGCAGATGCGCAGGCTCGGCGCCCCGTGCTGCCGGACGAAGGGCGCCATCTGGCGATAGAAGGTGGGCGCGGTGTAGCAGATGGTCGCGCCGACCTCGTTGATGAGCTTCACGAGCGCTTCGGGCGAGAAGGCGCCGTCGGGAAAGTACACCGACGCACCGGCCCACATCGGGAAGATCAGCAAGCCGCCGAGCCCGAAGGTGAAGGCCAGCGGCGGCGTGCCGACCACGATGTCGTCGCTGCGCGCGCGCAGCACGTGGCGCGGCCAGGTCTGGCACATGGCGACCACGTCGCGGTGCGTGGTGACGGGCGCCTTGGGCTTGCCCGTGGTGCCCGAGGTGAAGGCGAGCAGCGCGATGTCGTCGGCCGCCGTGGGGCAGGCGGTGAACACGCCGCTCTTGCCGGCTGCGCGCGCCGACAGCGAATCGGGTGCGTCGGGCTGGTTGAAGGCAATCACCGTCGCGAGCACCGGGTGCGCCTTCTGCGCGGCTACCAGCTCCTCGAGCAGGCGCCCTTCGCACAGCGCGGCCACGGGCTGCGATTTCTCGATGATCTCGCCCAGCTCCTTGGCGCGCAGCAGCGGCATCGTCGCCACCGCGATCAGCCCGGCCTTGACCACGGCGAGCCACGACAGCGCCATCCACACCGAGTTGCCGCCGCGCAGCAGCACGCGGTTGCCGGGCACCAGCCCGAGATCCTCGACCAGCACCTGGGCGATGCGGTTCACCTCGACGCCCGCCTGGGCGTAGGTGAGCACGCCAGCGGGCGAACGCAGCATCGGGCGGTCGCCGAAGCCCTTGGCGACCGCCTTGTCCAGCAGCTCCTCGACCAGGTTCAGCTGGTCGGGGAACTGCAGTTCGGGCAGGTCGTAGCGAAAGACCGGCAGCTGCGCGGCAGGCGGCAGGCGGTCATGAACGAAGCGATCGACTTGGGCAGACACGGTTTCACCCCCGCAAAACGGATTTGCCGATGATCAGTTGCTGGACTTCCGTCGCGCCTTCATAGATGCGCAGCGAGCGGATGTCCCGGTACAGGCTTTCGATCTTGGTGCCGACCTTCACGCCGAGTCCCCCATGCATCTGCAGCGCCATGTCGATCACGCGGCTCGCGTTCTCGGTGGCGCACATCTTGGCCATGGCGGCAGCCGCCGACACGTCGCCGACTGCCGGCGCACCGCGGCGCTCCGCGTCGTCGCGCATCCAGGCGGCGCGGTAGGTGAGCAGCGCGGCGCTGTCGATCAGCGCGGCCATCTCGCCGAGCTTGGCCTGCGTGAGCTGGAAGTCGGCCAGCGTCTGGCCGAACATGCGGCGACCCTTGGCATGAGCGATGGCTTCGGCGAGCGCGCGGCGACCCATGCCGAGTGCGGCCGCAGCCACCGACGCGCGGAAGATGTCGAGCGTGCGCATCGCAAGCTTGAAGCCGCCGTTCAGCGTGCCCAGCTGCGCCGTGCGCGGCACGGCGCAGTTGTCGAAGCGCAGGGTGGCCAGCGGGTGCGGCGCCATCACGTCGATGTGGGCCGAGGTGTCGAGCCCCGGCGTCGTCGCGTCGACGATGAACACCGTGATGCCGCGCGTGCCGGCCGCGGGGTCGGTCTTGGCGAACACGCAGTAGAAGTCGGCGATGCCGCCGTTGCTGATCCAGGTCTTCTCGCCGTTCAGGCGCCAGCCGTCGGCGGTGGGCTCGGCGCGCATCGCCATCGCTGCGACGTCGGAGCCGGCCTCGGGTTCGCTGAGTGCGAAGGCCGCGATCTTCGCGCCCTTGCCGACCGCCGTGAGGTACTGCGACTGCTGCTCGGGCGTGCCGTCCAGCGTGATCGCGCCGCTGCCCAGGCCCTGCATCGCGAACGCGAAGTCGGCCAGTGGCGAGTGGTAGCCGAGCGTTTCGCGCAGCAGCACGAGCGCGCGCGAATCGAGGCGTTCGAGCGCGCCGCCGGCACTGCCGGGCACCGCGTAACGCAGCCAGCCGGCGTCGCCGAGACGGCGCACCCATTCGCGGCAGGCTGCGCGGTCGTCGCGCTCATCGATCTCCTGGGCGGCGCACCAGGGCAGCAGGTCGTTGGCGAGCGCGCGGTGCGCGTCGTCGAAGAACGGCAGCGCGAGGTGCGCGGTCGACGGTGGGGCGGGGATCTTGGTCATCATGCGCATCAGTCTCCGCCGAACACCGGCTTGCGCTTGGCCGCGAAGGCCTCGTAGGCGCGCTTGAAGTCTTCGGTCTGCATGCAGATCGCCTGCGCCTGCGCTTCGGCCTCGATGGCCTGGTCGATGGTCATCGACCACTCTTGCGCGAGCATCGTCTTGGTCATGCCGTGCGCGAAGCTCGGGCCTTCGGCCAGGTCGCGCGCGACCTTGGTGGCGGCGTCGAGCAGCGAGGCGCTGTCGTGCAGTGCGTTGAAGAAGCCCCAGGCCTGGCCTTCGTCGGCGGTCATGGCGCGGCCGGTGAACAGCAGCTCCGAGGCGCGGCCCTGACCGATCACGCGCGGCAGCAGCGCGCAGGCGCCCATGTCGGCACCGGCCAGGCCCACGCGGGTGAAGAGGAACGCGGTGCGCGTGGCGGGCGTGCCGTAGCGCAGGTCGCAGGCCAGCGCGATCATCGCGCCGGCGCCGGCGCACACGCCGTCAATCGCACCGACGATGGGCTGCGGGCAGTTGCGGATGGCCTTCACGAGGTCGCCCGTCATGCGCGTGAACTCGAGCAGCTCGGGCATGCGCATGCCGGTCAGCGGGCCGATGATTTCATGCACGTCGCCGCCCGAGCAGAAGTTGCCGCCGGCACCGGTGACGACGATCACCTTCACGTCGGTTGCGTAGGTCAGCGCGCGGAACAGGTCGCGCAGCTCGGCGTACGAATCGAAGGTCAGCGGGTTCTTGCGCTCGGGGCGGTTCAGCGTGATGGTGCCGACGCCGGCCTCGTAGCGCCAGGCAAAGTGCTCGGCCTTGTAGTCGGCCTTGGGTTCGAATTGCGCGCGCATGGGATTGCTTGCGCCGATGTAGTGCTTCATGCGGTCTCCGCCAATTGGCTGCTGTGTGAATGTTGCTTGACCTTGCCGAGCAGCTTGTGAAGCTGCGCGATCTCCTTGGGGTTGAGGCTCGAGAAAGCCTCGACGATCCAGTCTTCGTGCTGTTGCGCCATCTCGTTGAAGAGCTTGCGTCCGCGCGGCGTGAGGCGCACGCGCCAGGCGCGGCGGTCGCCCTCGACGTTGATGCGCTCCACCAGCCCTTCGGTCACGAGCTGGTCGGTGATGCCGGTGACGTTGCCGCCCGTGACCATCATGCGGCGCGAGAGCTCGTTCATCTTCAGCCCGTCGGGCGAGCGCTCGAGCTGCGACATGAGATCGAAGCGCGGCAGCGTGGTGGCGAACTGCGCGCGCAGTCCGTTGCGCACCTGCTTTTCCACCAGCTGCGTGCAGGTGAGCAGGCGCAGCCAGAGGCGCAGCGCCTCGGGGTGCTCGCTGTGGGCGCGTGCTTCGAGGTCCATGTCAGTGTGTCTCTTCGGTGTCGGCCGCGCGGCCTGCGGCAGCGGTGGCCGCGGCGATCTGCTGCTGCTTGGCGATCTCGCGGTACATCTGGTCGCGGCCGCTCAGGTACTGCTTGGGCCAGTCGACGTCGCGGCTTTGCAGCTTGGCCGCTTCGTGCAGCGTCCACGCCGGGTCGGCCAGGTGCGGGCGCGCCACGGCGCACAGGTCGGCGCGGCCGGCCGCGATGATGCTGTTGGCCTGGTCGGCGTCGGTGATGGCGCCCACCGCGATGGTCGAGATGCCGACCTCGTTGCGGATGCGGTCGGCGAACGGCGTCTGGTACATGCGGCCGTACACGGGCTTGGCGGCGCGCGTGGTCTGGCCCGAGGACACGTCGATGAAGTCGGCGCCGGCCTCCTTGAAGAGGCGCGCGACCACCACGGCGTCGGCGTCGGTGTTGCCGCCGGGTGCCCAGTCGTGTGCCGAGATGCGCACGCTCATCGGCTTGTCGGCCGGCCACACGGCGCGCATCGCGCGGAACACTTCGAGCGGGTAGCGGCAGCGTGCTTCGATGTCGCCGCCGTACTCGTCGGTGCGCAGGTTGGTGAGCGGGCTGATGAAGGCCGACAGCAGGTAGCCGTGCGCGCAGTGCAGCTCGAGCCAGTCGAAGCCGCACTCGACCGCGCGGCGCGTGGAATCGACGAACTGGTCGCGCAGCGTGTCCATCTCGGCGCGCGTGATCGCGGCCGGCAGCTGGTTCTGTTCACCGTAGGGCAGGGCGCTCGCGCCGAGCACGGGCCAGTTGCCGCTTTCGAGCGGCTCGTCGGTGCCTTCCCAGCCCACGCGGGTCGAGCCCTTGGGGCCGCTGTGGCCGAGCTGGATCGCGATCTTGGCGCTCGACTGCGTGTGCACGAAATCGACGATGCGCTTGAACGCGGCCTGCTGCGTGTCGTTGTACAGGCCCGTGCAGGCCGGCGTGATGCGGCCTTCGGGGGTCGGGCTCGTCATCTCGACGCACACCATCGCGGCGCCGCCGAGCGCGCGTGCGCCCAGGTGCACCAGCAGGAAATCTTGCGGCACGCCGTCGACCGCGCTGTAGGTCGCCATCGGCGAGACCACGATGCGGTTCTTGAGCTCGAGCCCGCGCACCTTCAGCGGCATCAGCATCGGCGCCATCGCCTTGCCGCCTGCCAGCCACTGCTCGTAGCCGCCGAGCCATTGCGTGTCGCGCACGCGCAGGTTCTCGTGGCTGATGCGCTGCGAGCGCGTGAGCAGCGAGTACGCGAACTGCTCGATCTCCATGCCCGTGTAGCGCGGCACGTTCTCGAACCACTCGGTGGAGTTGCGCGCGGCGTTCTGGATCTTCAGCACCTCGACGCTGCGGCGTGCTTCATAGCCTTCGAGCACGTGGTCGAGCGTGCCGCCCTGTTCGAATTCGTTGGCCAGGTCGATCGCGTCTTCGAGTGCGAGCTTGGTGCCCGAACCGATCGAGAAGTGCGCCGTGTGCGCGGCATCGCCCATCAGCACGACGGGCACCGAGCGGCCTTCGACGTCGATGCGGTGCGTCCAGCGCTCGCACACCACGCGCGGAAAGCGGATCCAGTTGGCCGAGCCGCGCAGGTGCGTGGCGTTGCTGATGAGCGCGTGGCCGCCCAGGTACTTGGCGAACAGCTTCTCGCAGAAGGCGATGGCCTCGGGCTGCTCCATCTGGTCCAGGCCGTGGGCCTTCCACACGGCTTCGGGCGTCTCGACGATGAAGGTCGAGGTCTTGTCGTCGAACTGGTAGGCATGCGCCTGGAACCAGCCGTGCTCGGTCTGTTCGAAGGCGAAGGTGAAGGCGTCGAAGGTCTGGTGCGTGCCCAGCCAGACGAAGCGGCAGTTGCGCAGGTCGATGTCGGGCTTGAACACGTCGGCATAGCGCTGGCGGATGCGGCTGTTGAGGCCGTCGCTGGCAATGACCAGGTCGGCCTTGTACTGCGCGGCAATGGCCTGGTCGTCGGTGGCGTCGGTTTCGAAGACCAGCTCCACGCCGAGTTCGAGGCAGCGTTCCTGCAGGATGTTCAGCAGGCGCTTGCGGCCGATGCCGCAGAAGCCGTGGCCGCCCGAGCGCACCTGGCGGCCCTTGAAGAAGACCTGGATGTCGTCCCAGTGGTGGAACTCGTTGCCGATGAGCGCGGCCGTGGGGCCGTCGGCCTCGCGCAGGTTGCCCAGCGTCTGGTCGCTGAGCACCACGCCCCAGCCGAAGGTGTCGAAGGGGCGGTTGCGTTCGACCACGGTGATCTGCAGCGCCGGGTTGCGGGCCTTCATCAGCAGAGCGAAATACAGGCCGGCTGGACCCCCACCGATGCACAGGATGCGCTGGAGGTCCGAGGCGGGCGCGAGGCGGGGGGAGGTCAAGCTGTTCATGGTTGAATAGTTTAGGCATAAACAATATGTTGTCAACGAGGACTTCTCTGCAGAGGCCTGCGTCCCGCGCGGCTGCGCGATGTCATGCAAATCCTTGGAAAAATCAATACCATGGACGCATGCAACACTTGATACCCAAGATCGAGTCGCAGCTGGCCTCGCTGCCCGTGCCCATCGCACTGGAGCTGCCCGACGGGCGCCGGGTCGCCCAGGCGGGTTCACGCGTGACGCTGGCTTTCAAGGAGTGGTCGGTGCTGGCCAAGCTGGCCGGCCGGCAGGTCGGGGCCATCGGCGAGGCCTACGTCGAGGGCAAGGTGCAGATCGAGGGCGCCATGCGCGACCTGATCGACGCCACCGTCGGCCTGTTGCCCGGCAACCCCGCCGAGACCGACACCACCTGGTGGAGCCGCCTGCAGCGCCGCGCCAAGTCGCGCGGCTCGCACTCGCTGCGCAAGGACGCCGCGCAGATCGAGTTCCACTACGACGTCTCCGACGATTTCTACGCGCTGTGGCTGGACCCGCGCCGCGTCTATTCGTGTGCCTACTTCCGCACGCCCGAGCTCACGCTGGCGCAGGCGCAGGAAGCCAAGCTCGACCACATCTGCCGCAAGCTCATGCTGCAGCCCGGCGAGCGCTACCTGGACATCGGTTCCGGCTGGGGCGCGCTGCTGCTGTGGGCGGCCGAGCACTACGGCGTGGACGCCACCGGCATCACGCTGTCGAAGAACCAGCACGCGCATGTGCAGCGGCTCATCGAAGAAAAAGGCCTGCAGGGTCGCGTGCGCGTGGAGCTGCGCGACTACCGTGAGCTGCCCGATGACCAGCCCTTCGACAAGATCTCGTCGGTGGGCATGTTCGAGCACGTGGGCGCGGCCAACATGCCGACCTACTTCCACAAGATCCACACGCTGCTCAAGCCGGGCGGGCTGGTGCTCAACCACGGCATCACCTCGGGCGAGCTGAACTACCGCCAGCTCGGCGCGGGCATGGGCGACTTCATCGAGAAATACATCTTCCCCGGCGGCGAGCTGCTGCACGTGACGCACGTGCTGCGCGAGACCGCGGCGGCCGGGCTGGAGATGGTCGACACCGAGAGCCTGCGCCCGCACTACGCGCGCACGCTGTGGGCCTGGTCGGACGCCCTCGAGGCGCAGCTCGATGCCGCGCGCGAGGTGCTGGGGCGCAGCGGCGGGCGCCAGGGCGAGAACGCCGAGCGCATCCTTCGCGCCTACCGCCTGTACCTCGCGGGCTCGGCGATGAGCTTCGAGCAGGGCTGGATCTCGCTGCACCAGATGCTGTCGACCAAGCCCGACGGCAAGGTCGAACACGGTGCCTTGCGCGGTGCGCAATCGGTGTACCCTTTTGCCCGTGACTACATCTACAAATAAGTGAGGACACCAACACCATGCTCTACCGCTTCAAATCCCGGGCCGCCCCAGACTTCGTGATGCTCGAGGTGCACGCGCGCCAGCTGCTCGACATCGTCGGCAAGCCGGCCGCGCCGCAGGGCATCATCACGGTCGAGCAGATCCCCGGCGCCATCGCTGCCCTCGAAGCCGCACTGGCGCTCGAAAGCAGCAAGCCCGCGCCGCACAACCACGACGAACACGTCGTCGAAGGCCATGACGCCGACGCCGAGAAACAGCATGTCGGCCTGCACCAGCGCGCCGCACCGCTGCTGCACATGCTCAAGGACTCACAGGCCGAGAGCAAGGATGTGACCTGGGGGACCTGAGCCCCGACCTCAGCAAGTCACCCTGTCTTTTCGAGGAACACCGCGGAACCGGCTTTGCCGGGCCGCAGGTGTTGCCCCCTGCAAGGGGGTTGGCGTAGCGACACGAAGTGCGCGAAGACTGGGGGTTAGTCCACCTTTGCGCCGGAGTCTTTCACGACCTTCGCCCACTTCACGTGCTCACTCGCAATGAGCTTCGTGAAGTCCGCCGGCGAATTGCCGCTCGGGATCGCGCCCTGGGCCAGCATCTTTTCCTTGATCGCCGGCGTGCCCAGCGACTTGGCCACTTCCTGCTGGATGCGGTTCACGATCTCCGGCGACGTGCCCGCCGGCGCCAGCAGCCCGAACCATGAGCTCGCCTCGTAGCCCTTGAGCGCGGGGCCGCCGACTTCTGCCACCGTCGGCACGTCGGGCAGCGCGGGCGAGCGCTGCGAGCTGGTCACGGCCAGCGCCGTGAGCTTGCCGCCCTTGATCTGCGCCATCGACGAGGGCAGGTTGTCGAACATCACATCGGCATTGCCGCCCACCATGTCCAGCAACGCCGGGCCCGAGCCCTTGTACGGAATGTGGGCCATGAAGGTGCCCGTCATGCTCTTGAAGAGTTCGCCCGCCAGGTGGATCGAGGTGCCGCTGCCGCTCGATGCCATGTTCAGCTTGCCGGGATTCGCCTTCGCGTACTTGATGAAATCCTGCACGTTGCGGATGTTCAGCGACTTGGCTTTCTCGGCGTTCATCTCCATCACGTTCGGCACGGCGGCCACCAGGGTGATCGGCACGAAATCCTTGATCGGGTCGAAGGGCAGCTTGGGGTACAGCGCGCGGTTGATGCCGTGCGTGCCCACCGTGCCCATCAGCAGCGTGTAGCCGTCGTTGGGCGAGCGCGCGACGATCTCGGCGCCCACGTTGCCGCCGGCACCCGCGCGGTTGTCGACGATGAACTGCTGGCCGAAGGCCTTCGAGAGCTCGGGCGCCACGGCGCGCGCCAGGATGTCGGTGGTGCCGCCGGCCGCGAAGGGCACGACGATGCGCACCGGCTTGGTCGGCCAGGTGGCCTGCGCGTGCGCCGCGCCGCCCAGCAGCGCGAGGGTGGCCGCAGCCGTGGCGACGAGCGCGAAGCGGCGGGTGGAGGAAGTGACGGAAGAAGAGCGGGAGATGGAAGTCATGCGCGCCTTTGTACAGGGGGGCGCCAAAGGCGTCGCGAGTAAAAACCCCGGCCTTCGATGGACATCGCCGCTCAGCCCACCTGCATCCGCTGCGCGAAGCGCGCCTCGCGAAAGCGCGCCAGCACGAAGTCGACGAACACCCGCGTCTTGGGCGGCAGCAGCTTCTTGCTCGGGTAGTAGATCCACACGGCGCCCGAATCCTGGAACCACCCGGGCAGCAGCCGTACCAGCGCTCCGCTGCGCAGGCCGCGTTCCACGAAGGGCATCGGCAGCATCGCCACGCCGAGCCCCAGCAGCGCCGCCTGCGCGATCGCCTCGGGGTCGTTGAAGATCGCGCGCGGGCGCGCCGGCAGGTCGACCATGGTCTCCTCGCCGCTCGCATGCCGCAGCGTCCACGGCCGCAGCCGGCCCGTGGGCGAGGAGCGGCGCAGCAGCACGTCGAAGCGCGCCAGCTCGGACGGATGCGCGGGCAGCGCGCGCCCCGCCAGGTAGGCCGGCGCCGCCACCGCGACCACGTGGATGCGCGCCAGCTCGCGCGCCACCACGCCGGGCGACAGCGCGATGCCGCCGCCGATGGCCGCGTCGAAGCCCTCGCCGACCAAGTCGACCTGCTGGTTGTCGAAATGCCAGTCGGGCACGATGCCCGGGTAGCGCGCCAGGAAGTCGCCCATGAACGGCAGCACGTGCTCGCGCCCGAAGGCCTGCCCCATGCTCACCTTGAGCGTGCCCGAGGGCTGGCCGTCGTCCTGCGCGAGGCCGGCCACCGCGTCCTGCAGCGTGGCCAGCGCGCCGCCCACCTGCGCCAGGAAACGCTCGCCGGCCTCGGTCAGCGTGAGCCGGCGCGTGCTGCGCTGGAACAGCCGCACGCCCAGCCGCGCCTCGAGCCGCGCCACGTTCTTGCTGACCGCCGCCGGCGTGAGCCCCAGGCGCCGCGCGGCCGCCGAGAAGCTGCCGCCCTCGGCGCTCTGCACGAAGGACTCGAGGTGATTGAGCGGTTCCATGCCGCCATTCTGGCGTTCATCTTCAACTTTGGGTTGAATCTGATCGGGCCGATTGATGGCTACCGCAAAGGGAATGGAATTCCGACACTGAAGGCCTTCCTCCTCCAACTGATCGGAAAAATCATGGCTTCCACCTCTGTTTCCTCCTCCCCCGTCCTGGCCGGCAAGGTCGCCTTCGTCACCGGCGGCTCGCGCGGCATCGGCGCCGCCATCGTGCGCCGGCTGGCGCGCGACGGCGCGGCCGTGGCCTTCACCTACGTCAGCGCGCAGGCCGAGGCCGACAAGCTCGCCGGCGAGATCCAGGCCGCCGGTGGCCGCGCGCTGGCCATCCGCGCCGACGCCGGCGACGCCGCCGCGCTCACTGCCGCCATTGCCCAGGGCGCACGCGCCTTCGAGCGGCTCGACATCCTGGTGAACAACGCCGGCGTGTACCTCGGCGGCGAACTCGACACCTTCTCGCTCGAAGACTTCGACCGCACCATCGACGTCAACGTGCGCGCCACCTTTGTGGCCGTCCAGGCCGCCGCGCGCCACATGGGCGACGGCATGGGCCGCATTGTCAACATCGGCAGCATCAACGCCGAGCGCGTGCTGGACGCGGGCGCCAGCGTCTACGCGATGAGCAAGGCCGCCATCGTCGGCCTCACGCGCGGCCTGGCGCGCGACCTCGGCGCGCGCGGCATCACCGTGAACAACGTGCAGCCCGGCCCCATCGACACCGCCATGAACCCCGCCACCGGCCCGCGCGCCGCTTCGATGCACGACGTGATGGTGCTGCCGCGCCACGGCCGCGCCGAAGAAATCGCCGGCATGGTCGCCTACCTCGTGGGCCCGGACGGCGGCTTCGTCACCGGCGCCAACCTGAGCGTGGACGGCGGCTACACGGTCTGATCGATGGCGCCGGCGTCGGGCGCGCGCTCCACCGCGCGGATCAGCGTGTCGAGCGTGTCGCTCAGGCGGGCCAGCTCGCCCGCATCGACGCCCGCGAACAGCTCGGCCTCGCGCTGCCGGCCCAGCGCGCCGACGGTGGCGTGCAGCGCCTTGCCGGCGGCCGTGAGGTACAGGCGGCTGCAGCGTTGGTCGGTAGGGTCGCTGCGGCGCTGCACACGCTGGTGGCGCTTCAGGCCCGCCAGCGCGCGGCTCACGGCCATCTTGTCCAGGCCGGTGAGGTCGGCGACCTGCGTGGCGCTGAGCCCCGGCCGCGCGGCCAGCACGGCCATCGCGCGCCACTCGTTCAGCGTGAGCTGGTGCTCGCGCCCCACGCGCTCATGGAACGGCCGCGCCGTGAGGTTGACGACCCGCACCAGCTTGAAGAAGAGCGGGTCCATGGCCGTTTGTGCTCTTGTGGTTCAGCCGGCCAGCTTCTTCGCCGTCGCCACGATCGCGTCCACGCCCACGCGCGACTGCGCCTCCAGCACCGGCGCGTAGCCGACCGGAATGCGCGGCGCGCCCAGCCGCGCAACGCGGCAGCCCGTGGCCTCGGCCGCGCTCGCGGCGATCTCGGCGCCGAAGCCCGCGGCCTGCACCGCCTCGTGCACCACCAGCAGCCGCCCCGTGCGCGCGCACGACGACAGCACCGTCTCGCGGTCCCACGGCCACAGCGTGCGCAGGTCGATCAGGTCCACCGCGATGCCCTCGGCCGCCAGCGCGTCGCAGGCCGCGGCGCAAGGCTGCATCTGCTTGCTCCAGCTCACGAGCGTGAGCGCATTGCCCTCGCGCACGCGCGCCGCCTTGCCCAGCGGCACGGCCAGCGTGTCGTCCACCTCGCCGCGCACGCCCCACAGCGTCTTGTGCTCGATGTAGACCACCGGGTCGCCGCATTGCAGCGCCGCGCGCAGCAGGCCGTGGTTGTCCTGCGGCGTCGAGGGGCTCACCACCACCACGCCCGGCAGGTGCGCGAACCAGGCCTCGAGCGACTGCGAATGCTGCGCTGCCGAGGCGTCCCAGATGCCGCCCGGCATGCGCGCCACCAGCGGCACGCGGCCCTGGCCGCCGAACATGAAGCGGTTCTTCGCGGCCTGGTTCACCAGCTCGTCCATGCCGCACAGCGCGAAGTCGACCACGCGCATCTCGACCACGGGGCGCAGCCCCGCGAGCGCCATGCCCACGCCGGCGCCCATGATCGCGGCCTCGCTGATCGGCGTGTCGATCACGCGTTCGGCGCCGTACTGCTGCTGCAGCCCCTTGTACTGGCCGAAGATGCCGCCGCGGCCCACGTCCTCGCCGAGCACGACCACGCGCGGGTCGGCGTCCATCTCCTGCTGCAGCGCGCGCACGGCGGCTTCGGAATAGCTCAACGTCGTCACAGCCATTGGCCTGCTCCCGTGGTCTGCACGTCGGTGAAGGCGGCGCCGGCTTCGGGCCAGGGCGCCGCGTCGGCCACGGCCAGGGCCGTGGCCACCTCGTCGCGCGCGGTGTTTTCGATGGCGTCCAGCGTCGCAGCGGCCACGCCCGTGTCGAGCAGGTGGCCGCGGGCGCGCGCGATCGGGTCGGTTTCCAGCGCGGCGGCCAGCTCGGCCGGGTCGCGGTAGGCCGCGAGGTCGACCGACACATGGCCCTTCACGCGGTAGGTGAGCGCGTGCAGCAGGCGCGGCCCCGCGCCGCTGCGCACCTCGGCCACCAGCCGTGCGACGGCGGCATGCACCGCGAACACGTCGTTGCCGTCGACCTGCGTGGCCGCGATGTCCATCGACGCGGCGCGCGCCGAAGCGCCGTCGCCGGCTGTCATCGGGCCGCTCGCGGTCGTGGCGCTCCAGCGGTTGTCCTCGCAGACGAAGAGCACGGGCAGGTCGTACACGCGGGCCCAGTTCAGCGCTTCGAGGAACGGGCCGCGGTTGATCGCGCCGTCGCCGAAGAAGCAGACCGTGATGTCGTCGCCGCGCTTCAGGAGTTTTTGCGCATGCGCCGCCCCCACCGCGATCGGCAGCCCCGCCGCGACCACGCCGTTGGCGCCCAGCATGCCCACCGAGAAGTCCGCGATGTGCATCGAGCCGCCCTTGCCGCCGTTGAAGCCCGTGGCCTTGCCGAACAGCTCGCACATCATCCGCGTGAGGTCGGCGCCCTTGGCCAGCGTGTGGCCGTGGCCGCGGTGCGTGGAGGTGAGGTAGTCGCTCGCGCGCAGGTGGGCGCACACGCCCGCCGGCACCGCTTCCTGCCCGGTCGACAGGTGCAGCGGCCCGCGCACCTTGGCGGCGCCGCCCGCCTGCTGGCCGTAGGCGCTGACCCCGCCCTGGCTGGCGGTTTCGGCGGCGTTCTCGAAGGCGCGGATGCGCACCATGACGCGGTACAGCGCCTCGCCGGCGCCTGAGGGGTTGCTCGGGTCCATCTTGTCTCCAACGCCCTGGGGATCGGCGCTTCGAGAAAAATCGTATCAACCGAGACGGATTCGACCTACCGGGCTAACCCTTCGACCCCTCGTCCGGCCTCCTTTTCGGGCGCGGGCTTCCTGTTCTCTTCTCTATTTATTCTTCTTATTTAAGTTAGTAGTAGTAGATAAGGGTAAACCCTCCCTGTGGACAGGGCACTTTTTTCCTTGCCTGACAACAACTTGTCACACCCCGGACACTGTGTGCTCCTGTGCTTTCGCGGTGCTATCAAAACAGGAACAACTTGGGCGCGGGCGTTCCCGCTGTGGATAACAGGGGGCTTGTCCGGAAACTGTCCCCAGAGTTTTCCATTTGTATCTGGAGCGGCGGTGCCGTCCGGGAATTCCCGGGTGCCCGGAACTCTCCGCCGATGGGATAGTTAGTTCGCCACTCAAACTAACTACCCCGGCCCATCGTTCTGAGGAGAGACACCGATGCAACTGACAACGAAACACACCCTGGCCGCCCTGGCGTTCGGTCTCACGGCCGTGGGCGCGATGGCGCAGACCGTGGTCGGCGTGAGCTGGTCCAACTTCCAGGAAGAACGCTGGAAGACCGACGAGGCCGCGATCAAGGCGCAGCTGGAAAAACTCGGCGCGAAGTACATCAGCGCCGACGCGGGCGGCTCGCCCGAGAAGCAGCTGGGCGACATCGAGGGGCTGATGTCCAAGGGCGCGAAGGCGCTGATCGTGCTGGCGATGGACAAGGACGCGATCCTGCCCGCCGTCACGAAGGCCACGCGGCAGAAGGTGCCGGTGGTGGCGTACGACCGGCTGATCGAGGCGCCGGGCGTGTTCTACATCACCTTCGACAACGTCGAGGTCGGGCGCATGGAGGCGCGCGAAGTCCTCAAGGTCAAGCCCAAGGGCAACTACGTGATCATCAAGGGCTCGCCGAGCGACCCGAACGCCGACTTCCTGCGCGCCGGCCAGCAGGAGGTGCTGGACGCCGCGATCAAGAAGGGCGACATCAAGATCGTCGGCGACGAGTACACCGAAGGCTGGAAGCCCGAGGTCGCGCAGAAGAACATGGAGCAGATCCTCACCAAGAACGGCAACAAGGTCGACGCGGTGGTGGCGGCCAACGACGGCACGGCCGGCGGCGCGGTCGCTGCGCTCACGGCCAAGGGCCTGCGCGGCATTCCGGTGTCGGGCCAGGACGCCGACTTTGCCGCGCTGAACCGCGTGGCGCTGGGCACGCAGACGGCGACGATCTGGAAGGACTCGCGCGAGCTCGGTCGCGAAGCCGCCACGGCCGCGGTGTCGCTCGCAGCGGGCAAGCCGGTCGAGAAGGCCGCGCCCTGGGCCGGCGGCGCCAAGAAGCTCTCGCTGTCCTCGCGCCTGCTGACGCCGGTGCCGATCACGCGCGACAACCTCGACGTGATCGTCAAGGCCGGCTGGATCAAGAAGGACGAACTCTGCAAGGGCGTCTCGGGCGCGAACGCGCCCGCGGCCTGCAAGTAACGCCGCAACCAACGGCGCGTTTGGCTTCCCGCTGAGCGCGCCGTTCCATCTCTTCGCAACATGGCTCCCGGCCGACCCGCAAGGGCCCGCCGGCGGGAAGTTGCGCACCTGTAGTCCGTCCTGAGGGGGCTTGAAAAAAATGAGCGATCCAACACCCGGCTGGTGGCGCCGCACCGGCATCGACCTGCGCCTGCTCCTGATGTGCGTGCTGCTGGCCGTGATGGCGGTGGCGTTCAGCGTCATGTCGGGCGGCGTGTTCCTCTCGCCCGAGAACCTCTACAACGTCGCGCAGCAGACGGCCGTGGTCGGCATCGTCTCCACGGTGATGGTGCTGGTCATCGTGGCGCGCCACATCGACCTGTCGGTGGGTTCGGTGATGGGCTTCGTCGGCGTGCTCATCGCCTACCTGCAATACACCTCGGGCTGGTCGTGGCCCACGGCCTGCCTCGCGGGGCTCGCGGTGGCGCTCCTGGTGTCGATCTACCAGGGCTGGCTCACGGCGGTGCTGGGCGTGCCGTCGTTCGTGGTCACGCTGGGCGGGCTGATGTCGTTTCGCGGCGCGGCCTTCCTGGTGGCCGACGGCAAGACGCAGCCGGTGAACGACGAGTTCTTCCAGCGCCTGGGCGGCGGCTACGACGGCGGCATCGGCGTCACGGCCAGCTGGGTGCTCGCGGGGCTGGTGGCGCTGGTGCTGTTCGGGCGCATGGTGCAAAAGCGCCGCGCGCGCCAGCGCTACGACATGCCGACCGAGGCGCTGTGGCTCGACGTGCTGCTCACGGCCGTGCCGGTGGCGGTGGTGGTCGGCTTCGCCTGGGTGATGAACAGCTACCAGATCTCGTCCAAGAGCGAGCCGCAGGGCATTCCGATTCCGGTGCTGATCTGGGCGGCGGTGGCGATCGTGCTGTCGTTCATCGTGCACCGCACGCGCTTCGGCCGCTATGTGTTCGCGATGGGCGGCAACCCCGACGCGGCGGCGCTGGTGGGCATTCCGGTGCAGCGCGTCACGCTGATGTTGTTCGCGCTGCTGGCGGTGCTGGTGACGGTGGCGGCCATCGTGTCGATCGCGCGGCTCAACGCGGGCACCAACTCGCTGGGCACGGGCATGGAGCTGTATGTGATCGCGGCGGCCGTCATCGGCGGCACGGCGCTGGCGGGCGGCAGCGGCTCGATCTTCGGCTCGGTGCTGGGCGCGCTGATCATGCAGTCGCTGGACAGCGGCATGCTGCTGCTCGACGTGCCCATCGGCAAGCGCATGGTGATCATCGGCCAGGTGCTGATCGTTGCGGTGGTGTTCGACGTGCTCTACCGCCGCAAGTTCGGGGAGAACTGACATGGCCGACATCGACAAGACAAAACCGCTCGTCGAGCTGCGCGAGATCCGCAAGGCCTTCGGCGGCGTGAAGGCGGTGGACGGCGTGAGCATCAACCTCTACCCCGGCGAGGTGGTCGCGCTCCTGGGCCACAACGGCGCGGGCAAGTCCACGCTGATGAAGATGCTCGCGGGCGCCTACCCGATCGATTCGGGCGACACGCTCATCGCCGGCGAGAAGGTCCACATCCGCACGCCCGCCGAGGCGCAGGCGCAGGGCATCGAGACCATCTACCAGACGCTCGCGCTGGCCGACAACCTCGACTCGGTGGCGAACCTCTTTCTGGGCCGCGAGAAGATGACGGCGTGGAACACGCTGGACGACCACTTCATGGAAGTGCAGGCGCGCAAGGTGTTCCAGCGCCTGAACAAGAACTTCACCAACATCCGCATCCCGGTGCGGCGCCTGTCGGGCGGGCAGCGGCAGGTGGTGGCGATCTCGCGCGCGCTGTACTTCAACGCGCGCATTCTCATCATGGACGAGCCCTGCGCCGCGCTCGGCCCCGAAGAGACGGCGATGGTCGGGCGCCTCGTCAAGCAGCTGAAGGACGACGGCGTCGGCATCTTCCTGATCACGCACGACATGCCCGACGTGTTCTCGCTGAGCGACCGGCTCGCGGTGATGAAGAACGGCAAGCTCGTGGGCACCTACCGCACCGCCGACGTCACCGAGGACGAAGTGCTCGGGATGATCATTGCCGGCAAGCGGCCCGAGGGACGCGAACAGGCGCACCACGCGGCAACCGCGGCCACCGCAGCGGCATGACATGAAGACCATCGGCGACCAGCAGCTGCTCAAGCGCCTGAACCGCAGCGTGCTGTTGCGGTTGCTGCGCGCGCAGCCGGGCTTGTCGCGTGCGCGCCTCGCAAGCGAAAGCGGGCTCACCAAGTCGACCGTGAGCCTGCTGGTGCGCGAGCTGCTCGACGAGGGCTGGTTGAGCGAATCGGGCGCCGCCGTGGCCGACGGGCTCGGGCGGCCGTCCACGCCGCTGCGGATCAACGTCGGCGTGCGCGCGCTGATGGGCGTGGAGATCGCCGTCGAAACGCTGCGCCTCGTGTGCGTCTCGCTGCAGGGCGAGGTGCTGCACGCGCAGGCCGAGCCGCTGGACGACGGTGAGCCCGCCCGTGTGTGCGCGCAGCTCGCGCGCATGGCGGCGGCGGCGCACGCGCAGCTCGACCAGCGCGGCCTGCGCCTGTCGAGCATCGGCGTGTGCGTGCCCGGCGCGGTGGACGACTGCACGGGCGTCGTGCGCTTCGCGCCGAACCTCGGCTGGCGCAACGTGAACCTGCTGCCCGCGCTCGAAAAGGCGCTGGCCGCAGCGGGCCTGCCGGGCGTCACCGTGCAACTGCAGAACGACGCCGACGCCGCCGCACTCGGCGAGTACGAGTTCGCCGCGGGCGAGGGCGAAGACCCGCTGATCTTCGTCAACAGCGACGTCGGCGTGGGCGCGGGCGTGGTGCTGAACGACCGTCTCTTCACCGGCGCGCAAGGCATGGCCGGCGAGATCGGCCACACCATCCTGCAGCTGGACGGGCCGCTGTGCTCGTGCGGCCGGCGCGGCTGCGCCGAGGCCTTCTTCGGTTCGCGCGTGCTGGCGCGCGAGGGCGCGGACATGGCGCGCGCCGCTGCGTTCTTCGGCGTGCTGCTGCAGAACCTGTGGGTCACCTTCAACCCGCGCGCGATCGTGCTCGGGGGCAAGGTCTGCGCCGAGCATCCGGAGTTCGCGCAGGCTGCGTTCGAAGGCGTGAAGGGGCACGCGGAGCGTGCCGGCATGCCCGCGCCGGAACTGCGTACGGCGCGCTACGAAGAACTTGCGCCTGCCGTCGGGGCGGCGGCGTTGGCACTGCACGATTACCTGCGGCCGCTGCAGCCCGATGCGAAGGCGCGCCGCGCGCGCGCACTGGCCCGCGCCGGCGCCTGAACCGTCAGTCCGCTACCGCGCTGCTGTCGTCGTCGCGCCAGCCGCGCAACCGCCGGTACAGCGTGCCGCGCGACACGCGCAGCTGCCGCGCCGCCTGCGACACGTTGCCGCCATGCGCCGCGAGCGTGTCTTCGATCAGCTTGCGGCTGTGCTCGCGCAGCGTTTCGGTGGGTGGCGTCTCGCTAGTGGGAGCAAGCGGCACGGGCTGCTCCGCATGCACCTCGAGCGCCGCGGGCGCATCGACCTGCGCGCTCGCCATGTCGGGCATCGCCACCGCATGCCGGAAGTCCGCGCCGTCCGCGCCCTTGAGCTGCGCCTGCATCCACACGCCGAGCCCGCTGGCCAGCCGCAGCGGCTGCGCGGCCTCGCGCCGGCCCAGCCGCAGCAGGCTCGCGAGGTCGTGGCCCAGCAGGCATTCCACGTCGCGGTCGTCGGGGGCCTCGGGCAGCCGTCCCAGCAGCCGCGCACCGGCGTTGTTGAGCCACGCGATGGTGCCGTCGGGCGCGATGCCCGCGAGCGCCTCGAGCGGCGTGCCCAGCAACGTGGGGCTGGCCTGGAAGCGCAGGATCAGGTGGTCGCGCGACTGCGCCTGCAGCAGCCGGTTCTCGATGATGGTGGCGTGCAGCGCCACCATCGAGGCCGCGTCGAAGCCGAAGCGCCGCGCCTCCACCGTGAGGTCGAGCACGCCCGCGAGCCGGCCGCTCACGTCGCGGATCGGCGCCGCGGCGCATTGCATGTGGCACAGCACGTCGTAGTAGTGCTCGGCGCCGTCGACGGTGCAGGCCTGCCCGGTGCTGGCCACGATGCCCGGCGCCGTGGTGCCCACGACGCGCTCGGAGATGTTCACGCCCAGGCGCGCGGTCTGGCGCAGCACGGGCTGGTGCGTGCCGGCGGGCTGGCTCGTGACGTGCACCACCACGCCGTCGCGGTCGGTGAGGATCACGCGGCAGTCGGTGCCCGCGAGCATGTGCTCCATCTGCACGAGCTCGTGCCGCGCCACGTCCAGCAGCTCGCGGTTGCGCGCGAGCGTGGTGTGCAGCCGGCTGGGCGTGACGGCGTCGAAGGCCACCACGCGCTGCCGGTCGGCGTGGGTGCGGCTGCAGCGCATCCACGACTGGATCACCGCCTCGCCGACCAGCCCCGAGGGGCGCACGCCTTCTTCGAAAAACTGCTGCCGCGCCAGCGCCACGCGCTGCGCCGGCGTGCTGGCAAAGAGTTGGCGCGGCGCATCCGCCGTGCCGAGCCTGTCGAGCGCCATGGGTTCGCCGCCTCTTCCGGGTTCAAGGACCCTTTCGAATGTGTTCCGCAATGGAACAAGGCTTGATTGGGGAAATCCCGGGGGTGAAGGCCGATGCCGTGCGAACGATCCTTGGGGCAGAACGAAGAAGGAGACAGACCCCGATGAAGACGACAACGACACAGCCTCTTTCCGGGCGGCGCCTGCTTGCGGGCGCCTTGCTGTGCCTGGGCCTGGTGGCCCCGGCGCTGGCCCAGACGGCCGCCAGCCCGCAGGACCGCGCCGGCGCGGCCGCCAAGCGCGTCGACGGCAACTTCGTGCGTGCCAACGCGGCGAAGAAGACGCCCGACTGGCCCAGCTACGGGCTCGACTACGCCGAGTCGCGCTTCAGCAAACTCGACCAGGTCAACACCGGCAACGTGAAGCAGCTCGGGCTGGTCTGGTCGTACAACCTCGAATCGACACGCGGCGTGGAAGCCACGCCGCTGGTGGTCGACGGCATCATGTACGTCACGGCCTCGTGGAGCATCGTGCATGCGATCGACACGCGCACCGGGCAGAAGATCTGGACCTTCGATCCGCAGGTCGACCGCACGAAAGGCTTCAGGGGCTGCTGCGACGTGGTCAACCGCGGCGTGGCGCTGTACGAGGGCCGCGTCTACGTGGCGGCCTACGACGGCCGCCTGATCGCGCTGGACGCTGCCACCGGCCAGAAGGTGTGGGAGAAGAACACCATCGAGGGCCAGAAGGGCAGCTACACCATCACCGGCGCGCCGCGCGTGTTCAAGGGCAAGGTGATCATCGGCAACGGCGGCGCCGAGTACGGCGTGCGCGGCTACGTCACCGCCTACGACGCGAAGACCGGCGACCAGAAGTGGCGCTGGTTCGTGGTGCCCGGCGACCCGAGCAAGCCCTTCGAAGACGAGTCGATGGCGCGCGCCGCCAAGACCTGGGACCCCAGCGGCAAGTACTGGGAAGCCGGCGGCGGCGGCACCGCCTGGGACAGCTTCGCCTTCGACCCCGAGCTCAACCTGATGTACGTGGGCACCGGCAACGGCTCGCCCTGGGCGGCCAAGGCGCGCAGCCCCAAAGGCGGCGACAACCTGTACCTGGGCTCGGTGGTCGCGCTCGACCCCGACACCGGCAAGTACAAGTGGCACTACCAGGAGACGCCCGGCGACAACTGGGACTACACCTCCACGCAGTCGATGATCCTGGCCGACGTCAAGCTGAACGGCAAGGCGCGCAAGGTGCTGCTGCATGCGCCCAAGAACGGCTTCTTCTTCGTCATCGACCGCACCAACGGCAAGTTCATCTCGGCGAAGAACTTCGTCGCGGTCAACTGGGCCACGGGCTACGACAAGAACGGCCGGCCGATCGAGGTCCCCGCCGCGCGGCAGAACGAGAAGCCGGGCGACAGCATCCCGGGCCCGTTCGGCGCGCACAACTGGCACCCGATGTCCTACAACCCGCAGACCGGCCTGGCCTACCTGCCGGCCCAGCACGTGCCGATCAACCTGATGGACGACAAGGCCTGGAAGTTCGACGAGAACGCACCCGGGCGCCCGCACGCGGCGCTGGGCTGGAACCTGGGCAAGTTCGCCAACGTCGAGCCGCCTACGAGCAAGCCCTTCGGCCGCCTCGTGGCCTGGGACCCCATCAAGCAGAAGGAAGCCTGGGGCGTGGACTACGCCTCGCCGTGGAACGGCGGCACGCTGACCACCGCCGGCGACCTGGTGTTCCAGGGCACGGCCGACGGGCGCCTCGTGGCCTACCACGCGAAGACCGGCGAGAAGCTGTGGGAAACGCCCACCGGCACCGGCGTGGTGGCGGCGCCCGCGACCTACATGGTGGACGGCAAGCAGTACGTGTCGGTGGCCGTGGGCTGGGGCGGTGTCTACGGCCTGGCGCAGCGCGCCACCGAGCGCCAGGGCCCGGGCACGGTCTACACCTTCGCGGTCGGCGGCACGGCCAAGATGCCCGCGTTCGTCGAGTACCGCATGGCCAAGCTGGTGCAGGGCGTGAAGTACGACCCCGCCAAGGTCCAGGCCGGCACCATGCTGTACGTGAGCAACTGCGTGTTCTGCCACGGCGTGCCGGGCGTGGACCGCGGCGGCAACATCCCGAACCTGGGCTACCTCGACCCGGCCTACATCGAGAACCTCGACAAGTTCGTGCTCAAGGGCCCGGCCATGTCGCGCGGCATGCCCGACTTCACGGGCAAGCTCTCGGGCGACGACATCGAGAGCATCAAGGCCTTCATCCAGGGCACGGCGGACGCGATCCGGCCGAAGTAGGGCGCATCGCGCAACCAAACAGAAAAGGCGCCGATGGCGCCTTTTCTTTTGGGCAGGGCGGTTGTCAGCCTGCGAGGCGCAGCTCGTGGATCAGCCCCGCCACGTTGCCCACCTGCAGCTTGTCGTAGATCGACTGGATGTGGTTGCGCACCGTGGCCGGCGAGCGGTTCAGGATGGCGGCCACTTCCTTGTGGGTGTCGCCGCGCGCCAGCAGCTCGGCGATGGTGTGCTCGCGCGGCGTGAGGCTGTCGGCGCGGCAGCGATGGCGGCACTTGAGGAACAGCAGGCGCTGCTCGACGCGGTGCGTGACCACGATCTCGCGCCCGTTGAAGCGCGCGTGGCCCTGCAGGAAGTGCTGCAGCAGCGCATCGGGCAGCGTGCGGCCGTGCCAGGCCGGCCACTCGGCCTTCAGCATGGCCTCGAACAGCCGGTCGGCGTGGTACAGCACGCCGCGCAGGTCGCCGATGGCCGAGCCGCCGGGCGACGCGCTGCCCGCCTCGAGGCGGTCCAGGTGCATCACGCGGTTCAGCGCCAGCGCCTGCATCACGTGCGGCGCGAGGCTGGCGAGCAGTTGCCGCTCTTCCTCCGTGCCGTGGGCTTCCGGGTCGGCGCGGAACAGACTGAGCCAGTGGACGAAGCTCGTCTGCGGGTTCGAATCCGAGGTGATGAAGAAGTTGGCCTGCTCGAAGCGGCGGCCGTAGTCGCGCAGCTCGGCCTGGTCGTCGCGGCAGAACCACGCCTGCGCATTGAAGGCGAGCGTGGCGTTCGACTGCTTGGCCACCTCGCCGGCGGCCGTGTCCATGTGCTTGACCTGCTCGTAGGCCGTGACCATCTCGAGAGGCTGGTTGTGCAGGTGGATCGTGTGGATGTCGATGCCGTGGTCGGTGCGGGTGGCGGTGCCCCACATCGACGAGTCGAAGAGCAGCACGGGCTTGAGGAGGTCGAGCGCGGCGTCCTGGAAGGCGTCGATGGGCAACTCGTGCGAGAGGCGGTACAGCCGCAACAGGAGGTCGCTGAAGTCGCGCGGGACACCGGCCGTGAAGGTCATGCGGGGAGTCTTCCAGCCCGGGCGCCGCATGCCCATCCCATGTTCCGGTGACGCGCGCGGGGCTCCGCCGCGCGGTTTCAAGAATGGTGCATTTGCATCATTTGATTTCCAAAAGCGAAAGCTATTGTTTGCAGCGCCCTCGGTTGCTGCCCAGGCCCTTTCCCTTTTCGAGAGACCCACGATGCCCCACCCCACCTCCAGAATCCCCCACGCCCTGTCCCTTGCCACCCTGTTGATCCTCGGCGCCTGCGGCGGCGGTGGGGGTGGCGGAGGCGGCGGTGGCTTTGCATTCCCCGTCGGTACGGGCGGCAACGGCGGCACGCCGCCCGCCGCCGAGTCGCCCGGCACGTTGAGCGGCACCGTGGCCACCGGCGCGGCCTTTGCCGGCGCCGCGCTCACCGTGTTCGACCAGACCGGCGCCAAGGTCTGCGAAGTGACCGTGCCGGCCGAAGGCTCCTACAGCTGCGTGCTGCCCGCGGGCACCAAGGCGCCGTTGGTGATCCAGGCCGTGCGCGACGACCTCACGCTCTACAGCACCACCGCCAGCACCGCCACCGGCACCACCAACGTCACGCCGCTGACCACCGTGGTGGTGGCGCAGCTGTCGCCCAACGGCGACCCGTCGAAGCTCGCCGCCGCGGTGCAGGCCGATGCCGGCGCCGTCACCCCGGGCGCCATCAGCGACCAGGTGGCGAAGCTCGTGGCCGCGCTCAAGCCGCTGCTGGACGCGCTCAACACCAGCATCGACCCGATGAGCGGCACCTTCCAGGCCAACGGCACGGGCCAGGACCGCGTGCTCGACACGCTGAACGTCTCGGTGCGCCCCGACGGCACGGCCGCCAACATCGAGATCACCGTCAAGGCGCAGCCCGCGAGCGAAGAGAGCGCGCCGGTGTCCATCGTGTTTCGCACCGGCGAGAGCAGCATCGCGCCGCTGCCTGCGGTCGATGCCGCGGCCCTCGTGCAGCCGCCCACGCCAGCGATGGTCAAGGACCTGCTGGACCGCCTCAACGCCTGCTACGCGCTGCCGCTGAACGAGCGCGTGGACAGCACCATCGGCTCCGACGGCAACGCCTTCGGCGAGGCCGCCGACGTGGTCGCACCGGCCTGCCGCACGCTGTTCGTGGGCGACGACCCGGCCAGCTTCGTCGCGGCCGGCCTGCACATCGGCCGCGCGTCAAGCGGCCCACGCCGGCCTTTCGAAAGCCTGTTCCGCTTCGGCCCCACGAACCTGAAGCACGACCGCGGCAACTTCGAATACTTCCACCCGGGCGGCGACATCGCGCTCACCTACCGCTGGACCGACAGCGTGGGCAACACCGACAACGACGTGTTCAACGCCAGGATCGTGAATGGCGCGCTCAAGCTCACCGGCAACAGCAACGCCTACCGCGCCGCCGTGCGTCCGCAGCAGGAGCTGAAGGACTTCCTCAAGCACGCGAACCTGAAGTACCACGCCGCGGGCTACAACGTGTCGGTGGACAACGTGCTCGACGGCAACGGCGACTCGATCTTCACGAAGGTGGTGGCCACCTCGTCCGCGTTGCCGGGCCGCGAGCTGGTCCTCGTGCCCCGGGCCGGGCTGACCACCCTGGTGCTCACCACCGACGGCACCGCCAACGGCGCGCTGAACTCCTCGCTGTGGCGCATGGCCGCGCGCTACGTGGACCCGGCGCAAGGCGGCAACCCGAGCAGCGTCGAGTCCGGCAATCTCTTCGCAGCGCCGCAGTTCGACGACACGCAGCTGAGCGCCATTCCCGATCAGGCGGTCTGGAAGCTCGAGTTCTTCCTGGCGGCCGGCGGGACCAACCCGGTGCAGTACGTGCGCACCTTCTCGCGCGCGCCGACCCTCGCCGAGGCCGTGCAACTGCCGACCGTGGAAATGACGCCCGCCTTGCGCGCCGAGCTGATGCAGGAAATCGACGGTGTCCCGCGCGGCATCGTGTTCGGCGCGCCGGTGCCGTCCGACCCCAGTGCCAACAACATCGACTTCAGCGCCGAGGGCAACCTCGACGGCTGGGCCGTGCCCAGCGGCGCCTACGCCCCGACCACCTTCCTGGTGGCCGGCCGTGGCCCGAACAACAACCGCTTCACCGACTCGATCACCGTGCGCACCTCGGCGCGCAAGGCCATCATCTACTGCCAGCCGGTGAACTCGCCGAGCGACAACCACTGCGTGAGCGTCGGCAACAACGCGTACCAATACGCGCAGGGCTCGTCGGTCAGCAGCTTCATCTTCACGGCACGCACCGCGCGCCAGGTCGATGTGCGCAAGAACTTCGAGGCGTGGACCTACTCGCCTCCCTGATTCTTTTCCTGCTGTCACCGCATGAAAAAAGCCGCCGACCCTTTCGGGTCGGCGGCTTTTTCGATGGGAGATCGAAAGGATCAGTCCGCGTACACGCCGGCGGCCTTGATGATCGGACCCCACTTGGCGATTTCAGCCGCGACGAACTTCTTGTGTTCGGCCGGCTCGACGCGCTTGTCGGTGGTGATCACGGCGCCCAGGCCTTCTTCGCGCTTGATGAAGGCCGGGTCCTTCATGGCGGCCTTGATGGCCTCGTTGATCTTCTTCAGCACCGGTGCGGGCGTGCCCTTGGGGGCGTACACGCCGTGCCAGATCGACACTTCGAAGCCCTTCAGGCCCGACTCGTCGAGCGTGGGCAGGTCTTTCAGCGCGGGCGTGGTCAGGCGCTTGGCGGTGGTCACGGCGTAGGCCTTGACCTTCTTGGCCTCGATCTGCGACGTGGTGTTGGTGGTCTGGTCGCACAGCAGGTCGATCTGGCCGCCCAGCAGGTCGGCGATGGCCGGCGCGGTGCCCTTGTACGGCACGGGCGTCATCTCGATCTTCAGCGCGCTCTGGAACAGCAGGCCGCACAGGTGCGAGGCGGCGCCCAGGCCGGCGTTGCCCAGGTTGATCTTGCCCTTGTTGGCATTGATCCAGGTCGTCAGTTCCTTGTAGTTGTTGGCGGGCAGGCCGGGCTTGCCGATGAGCGTCATCGGCACTTCATTGACCATGCCGAGGTATTCAAAGTCGTTCTCGACGTTGAACGGCAGCTTGCGGTACAGCGCCGGCATCGTCGACATGCCGATGTGGTTCAGCAGCAGCGTGTAGCCGTCGGGGTTGGCACGGGCCACCTTGGCGGTGCCGATCGAGCTGCCGGCGCCGGCGGTGTTGTCCACGATGATCGTCGTGCCCAGCGTCTTCTGCAGCGATTCGGCCAGGTCGCGGGCCACGCGGTCGGTCGGGCCGCCGGCCGAGAAAGGCACCACCAGCGTCACGGGCTTGCCTGCGGGGAAATCCTGGGCGTGTGCGCCGACGGCGGCCGCGGCAATCGCCGCGAGGGCAAACAGTTTCTTCATGATGTCTCCGACGGAGTTTTTAAATGGAAAGGGTCGCGATCTTATCGGCTGACCGGGGGCTGACCCATACCGAATAGCCCTTAGGAATGTCACCGTTTTCGCCCCATGCTGGGGCATGATCACGCCCGTCCCGCGCACCCGCGCCGGGGTGACCACAACCACAAACAGGCCAGCCCGACGGGCGGCATCGAGGAGAAGAAACCAATGGATCCCTGGGTCTATCCGCGCGAGCGTTGGCTCGGCAAACTCACGCTCGTTCTGGGCCTGCTGGCCTGGACGCTGATCGTCGTCGGCACGCTGGGCATTGCGCTGCTGTACGTGCTGCTGGGCTTCATCGGCTACGTGTTCGCGCAGTCGGCGGTCATCGCCTGGATCAAGGGCACGGGCGTGAAGCTGTCGCCCCAGCAGCTGCCCGAGCTGCACGCGCGCTTCGTCGACTGCTGCACCCGCCTGGGCATCGCGCAGCCGCCCGAGGCCTACCTGCTGCACGGCGACGGCATGTTCAACGCCTTCGCCACGCGCTTTTTCGGCCGCAACTTCGTGGTGCTGCTGTCCGACGTGGTCGACGCCATGGAGGCGCAGCCCGACGGCATCCACTTCTACATGGGCCACGAGCTGGGCCACATCCGCCGCGGCCACCTCACGGGCCACATCTGGCGCGCGCCCGTGCTCTGGCTGCCGCTGTTGGGCGCGGCCTATGCGCGCGCCAAGGAATACACCTGCGACCTGCACGGCGCCGCCTGCTGCCGCGAGGTCGACTCCGCGCCGCGCGCGCTGGTGGCGTTGGCCGCCGGCGCGCAGCAGTGGCGCAACGTGAACCTGCAGCGCTACGCCGCCCAGTCGGCCGGCAACCGCGGCTTCTGGGGCTCGTTCCACGAACTCATCGGCGGCTACCCCTGGCTCACCAAGCGCGTCGCGCGCGCCATCGACCCGGGCGCCAAGCTGCCCGAGCGCAACCCGGTGGCGTACCTGCTCGCGCTCTTCGTGCCGTATGCCGGCCGGGCCGGCGGCGGCGCGGCGGGTGTGCTGATCGTGGTGGCTGTCATCGGCGTCATGGCGGCTGCAGCCATCCCGGCCTACCAGGAGTACCAGACCCGCGCCGTCGTCGCGCAGGCCTGGTCCGAGGGCGCACCGGTGCGCAACGCGCTCACGCGCCACTATGAAGAAAAGGCCGAGATCCCCGACACCCTGGCCGCCGTCGGCCTGCCGGAGAACCTGCCCAACGGCGCGACCCTCACGCTCGACCCCGACAGCATGGTGGTGGAGGTGGCCACGACCAAGGGCACGCTGCGCATGGAGCCGTCGTCGACCGACCGGGGCATTGCGTGGCATTGCAGCGCGGGTGAGGGGTTGAAGGACAAGGCGTTGCCGGCGAGCTGCAAGAAGTAGCCGGGCATTGGCCTTGATGACGTCTCCCGCTTCCATCGCACACGCGTGGCGCCTGCCGCGCGACTTCGCGCTCATCACCGTGGCGGTCGAAGCGGCCATTGTGTGGGTTCACTTCGGCAGGCAGCTGTGGCCTGGCTCGGGGCACGAAGGCTATGACCTGGACGTGTGGGCAGGCATGGCGGCCAACCTCGCGATGGCCTGGGTGCTGGCAGCGTCGCTGGCCTGGAGCCATGCCCGCCAGGCACTGGAGGTGCGCGGCGGCGCGCGCCTGGCGCAGTTGCGCGGCCCGCGTGTGCGCCACGCCGGCGCTTATCTCATCGTGCGGGTGCTGGACTACTTCGTGCTGAGCCCGTGGCTCTACGGGCTGGGGTTGCTCTACATGCCGGGCGGTCGGCTGGTGCAACTGGCGATGCTGGTGCTGAGCGTGTGGCTGGCAACCTGGCTTGCGCTGAGGCAGGGCGCCCGGGCACCGGCCGCGTCGTCGTTCGATGCCGACGCCGACGCCGAGGCGCCCCCGGGCGCATCGCCGGGCCGGGCCACGGTGGCGCTGTTGATCGCTGCCGTGTCCGCGTCGATCCAGGTGTGGTGCGTGATGGCCGTGGACCCGTGGAACGAGGTCGAAAGGACCTTGAATCGCGTGCTGCCCTTCCTGGGCTGGATCGCGCCGCCGCTGGTGCTCTTTGCGCTGGCGTTCTGGGGCGGGTGGCTGGGCCTCGGCCCCGGACCCGTTCCCGCACGCATCCGGCCCTTCCGGGCCGTGGCGGCGTCGGTGCTCGCCCTGGTGCTGGTGGTGGCGAGCTGCGCGGCCATCTTCCTGGTGGGGCTGGCGCTGGTGCTCGTGCCGTCGTCGAGCAGCATGGCCGGCCTCGGCGGCCTGATCGTGCTGGCCGCCGCCCTCGTGCCGCTCTACTTCGCACTGACCGTGCTGCTCACACGCACCGTCACCCGCCGTCTGTACCGCCCCTACTTGTAGCTGCGCGCGTCTTCGATCACCTTGCCGTCGTTCGGCAAAGTGCCCGGCGCCACCAGCTCGATGGTGCCGCGCAGCTTGGTCACTTCGCGCACCGCATCGGCAATGCGCGCGTCGAGCCCGGCCGGAGCGCCGGCGCATTCGAGCTTGAAGGTCATCTGGTCGTCGCCCATCTCGCCCGACACCACGAGCCGCGCGCGCACGATCTCGGGAAAGCGCCGCACGACCTCGGCGACCTGCGAGGGGTGCACGAACATGCCGCGCACCTTGGTGGTCTGGTCGGCGCGGCCGAGCCAGCCCTTGACGCGCTTGTTGGTGCGGCCCGTGGGGCAGGTGCCCGCGAGCACGGCCGAGAGATCGCCGGTGCCGAAGCGCACCAGCGGGTAGTCGGGGTTGAAGGTGGTGACGACGATCTCGCCCACCTCGCCGTCGGGCACGGGGTCGCCGGTGCCGGGGCGCACGATCTCGACCAGCACGCCTTCGTCGATCACCAGGCCCTGGCGCGCGCTGGTTTCGTAGGCGATGAGGCCCAGGTCGGCGGTCGCGTAGCACTGGATGCCCTGCACGCCGTGCGCGGCGATCCAGTCGTGCAGGCTGGGCGGAAAGGCCTCGCCGGACACCAGCGCCTTGGTGAACCACGGCAGCTTCTGACCCTTCTCTTCGGCCTTCTCCAGCAGGATCTTCAGGAAGCTCGGCGTGCCCGCGTAGCCGTCGGGCTTGAGGTCGACGATGGCTTCGAGCTGCTGCTCGGTCTGGCCCGTGCCGCCCGCGAAGATGGTGCAGCCCATGGCGTGCGCGCCGCTTTCCATGATCGAGCCGGCCGGCGTCATGTGGTAGCTGAAGCTGTTGTGGATCAGCTCGCCGCTGCGAAAGCCCGCCGCATGCAGCGCCCGCGCGGTGCGCCAGTAGTCGCGCGCCTCGCCCTCGGGTTCGTAGATGGTGCCGGGGCTCGCGAAGATGCGCGGCATGCGCGGCCCGCGCACGATCGACGCAAAGCCGCCGAAGGGGTCGTCGGCGCGGCGCGCCTTCTGCAGCTCGAGCAGTTCCGACTTGCGGGTGACGGGCAGCTTCGCGAGCGCTTCGCGCGAGGTGACGTCGGCGGGCTTCACGCCGTCGAGGATCTTCGTGAAGGCGGACGTTGCAGTCTGCGCCTGGGCGATCTGCTTGGGCAGCGCGGCCAGCAGGTCACGTTCGCGTTCGGCGGGGTCGCGGATTTCCAGTTGGTCGTAGTGGTCGTTCATGTCCGTACCCTTCGTCTATCGATTCGGTCGCTCTGGGGTGGGTACTTCAGGCCAGCCAACGCTTGCGGCGCTTGTAGCTCTTGACGTCACGGAAGCTCTTGCGGTCTGCGCCGCCCACGCCGAGGTAGAACTCCTTCACGTCCTCGTTCTCGCGCAGGCTCTTGGCCTCGCCGTCCATCACGATGCGGCCGTTCTCCAGGATGTAGCCGTAGTCGGCGTAGCGCAGCGCCATGTTGGTGTTCTGCTCGGCCAGCAGGAAGGTCACTTTTTCCTTGGTGTTCAGGTCTTTGACGATCTCGAACACCTCTTCCACGATCTGCGGCGCCAGGCCCATCGAGGGCTCGTCCAGCAGCACCATGGTCGGGTTGGCCATCAGCGCGCGGCCGATGGCGCACATCTGCTGTTCGCCACCCGAGGTGTAGGCCGCCTGCGAGGTGCGGCGCGTCTTCAGGCGCGGGAAATACGCGTAGACCTTCTCCAGCGTCTCCTGCACCGAGGCCTTGCCATCGGTGCGCGTGTAGGCGCCGGTCATCAGGTTCTCTTCGATGGTCAGGTGGGCGAAGCAGTGGCGGCCTTCCATCACTTGGATCAGCCCGCGCTTGACCAGCTCGGCCGGCGACAGCGCCTCGATGCGCTCGCCGCGCAGCTCGATGGTGCCCTTGGTCACGGCGCCGCGTTCGCCCGCGAGCAGGTTGCTCACGGCGCGCAGCGTGGTCGTCTTGCCGGCGCCGTTGCCGCCGAGCAGCGCGACGATGCCGCTTTCGGGCACGGTCAGCGACACGCCCTTGAGCACGAGGATCACGTGGTTGTAGATGACCTCGATGCCGTTGACGTTGAGAAGGATCTTGGGTTCGCTCATGGTGTGGTCCGAAGCATTCGCAAGAACGGCACATCGCCGTCCTTGCGAATGGCGGCTCTTGCGAGCCGCCACGGCACTCAGTGCATCAGGATTGGCAGTCGGCTGCTTCGCGGCGGGTGAGCTTCTTTTCGCCCGCGTACTTGTCGGCGGCCGCCTTCACCATCGGCTTGATGATCTGGCTGTCGGCCTCGTACCAGTCGGACATGCCGCCCCACTTGGCGCCGTCCCAGGTATGGACGCGCGCCCAGGTCGAGCCCATGTGGTCCTGGCACGAGGTGCTCACCGGACGCATCACGCCCGAGAAGCCCAGCGCGTCCAGCTTCTTCTGGTCGAGCGCGAGGTTTTCCATGCCCCAGCGCACCTGCTCGCCGGTCATGACCTTGCCCTTGCCGAAGCGCTCCTGCGCACGCCGCACGGCCTCGATGGTCAGCATCTGGATGATCACGCCGCGCGTGTAGAGCACCGAGCCCACTTCGTCCTTCGGGCCCGTGCCCTGGCCCTTGTCGTGCACCTGCTTGAGGATGTCCTGGATCACCTTCGGCTGCGTGCCCGAGGTGTTCAGCGCCAGCGCGTTGTAGCCCTTGGCGTTGGCGCCCACGTCCTTCACGTCGGGTTCGGCGCCGGCCCACCACACGCCGTACATCTTCTCGCGCGGGTAGCCCGTGGCCACGGCTTCCTTCAGGGCGGTGGAGTTCATCACGCCCCAGCCCCACAGCAGCACGAAGTCAGGACGCGACTGGCGCACCTGCAGCCAGGCCGACTTCTGTTCCACGCCCGGTGCGGTCACGGGAATGAGCGACAGCTCGAAGCCGTTCTGCTTGGCGCGCTCCTGCAGCAGCGGGATCGGCTCCTTGCCGAACGGCGAGTCGTGGTACACGAGGGCGATCTTCTTGCCCTTGAGCTTGTCCATGCCGCCTTCTTTTTTGCCGATGTGCTGGATCAGGATGTCGGCCGCGGTCCAGTAGGAGCCCATGAGCGGGAAGTTCCACTTGAACACGCCGCCGTCCTGCGAGGCCGACAGGCCGTAGCCCAGCGTGATGAGCGGGATCTTGTCGGTGGGCACCTTGTCGGTCAGCGCGAAGGTGATGCCGGTGGCCTGCGGGTCGAACAGCGTCACGCCCGGGCGGCCCTTCAGGCGCTCGTAGCATTCCACGCCCTTGTCGGTGGCGTAGCCGGTTTCGCATTCCTCGTACGTGATCTTCACGCCGTTGATGCCGCCGGTGGCGTTGATGTACTTGATGTAGTCCTGCTTGCCGTTGGCCCAGGGCGTGCCGTTGGGCGCGTAGGGGCCGGTGCGGTACACCAGCAGCGGGAAGAACTGTTCCTTGGCCTGGGCTTGCGCGAGCGAAGGCGCGAAGGCCGCGCCGAGGGTGCTGGCCACCAGGGCGGCGGTCAGAGCGAGCGATTTCAGTGTCATGCCTGTCTCCTTTTGTGGGCACCTCGGTGCCGGGTTTTTACGAACGAACAACAACAAACAAGAACCTGTCAGTGCGGGAAGGGCCACAGCCGCAGCTTTTCCTTGGCCGTGGACCACAGCCGCGCCAGGCCGTGCGGCTCCACGATCAGGAAGAACACGATCAGCGCGCCGAAGATCATGGTCTCCAGGTGCGAGGCCAATGCGGTCGAGATCGAGAAGCCCAGCCACCCCGGCAGCTGGTTCAGGAAGAGCGGCAGCAGCACGATGAAGGCGGCGCCGAAGAAGCTGCCCATGATCGAGCCGAGCCCGCCGATGATCACCATGAACAGCAGCTGGAACGAGCGGTCGATGCTGAACGCCGCCGGCTCCCATGCACCCAGGTGAATGAAGCCCCACAGCGCGCCGGCCACGCCGACGATGAAGCTGCTCACCGCGAAGGCCGTGAGCTTGGCGTACACCGGGCGGATGCCGATCACCGCGGCAGCCACGTCCATGTCACGCATCGCCATCCATTCGCGGCCGATGGCGCTGCGCACCAGGTTCTTGGCGAGCAGTGCGAACACCACCACGAAGATCAGGCAGAACAGATACTTCTGCACCGGCGACTCGATCGGCACGCCGAACACGTTCAGCCCCGCCACGCTCACCGAGCCCGACGACGAGTTGTTGGTGAACCACTGGATGCGCAGGAACGCCCAGTCGGTGAAGAACTGCGCGGCCAGCGTGGCCACCGCCAGGTACAGGCCCTTGATGCGCAGGCTCGGAATGCCGAACAGCACGCCGATCACCGTGGCGCACAGGCCGCCCAGCAGCAGCGAGGCAATGAGCGGCATGCCGTCGATGCGCACCTGGAAGTTGTAGGCCGCATACGCGCCCACCGCCATGAAGGCGCCGGTGCCCAGCGAGATCTGGCCGCAGTAGCCGACCAGGATGTTCAGGCCCAGCGCTGCCAGCGACAGGATCAAAAAGGGCGTGAGGATGGCGCGCATCCAGTAGTCGGACACGCCCATCGGCACCACGACGAACGCCACGAGCAGCAGCACCAGGATCGCCAGGCGGTCCTGCGCGATCGGGAAGATCTGTTGGTCGGCGCGGTAGCTCGACTTGAACTGGCCGTTTTCTCTGTAGAACATGTGCTCAGACCCGATCGATGATTTTTTCGCCGAACAGGCCTTGCGGGCGAACCAGCAAGAAGACCAGTGCCAGCACGTAGGCAAACCAGATCTCGATGCCGCCACCGAGCATGGGGCCGAGATAGATTTCAGACAGCTTCTCGCCGACACCGATCAGCAGGCCGCCGATGATGGCGCCGGGGATCGAGGTCAGCCCGCCGAGGATCACCACCGGCAGCGCCTTCAGCGCCACCAGCGAGAGCGAGAACTGCACGCCGAGCTTGGAGCCCCAGATGATCCCGGCCACCAGCGCCGAGAAACCGGCCACCGACCACACGATCACCCAGATGCGCGACAGCGGAATGCCGATCGATTGCGCGGCCTGGTGGTCGTCGGCCACCGCGCGCAGCGCACGGCCCGTGGCCGTCTTCTGGAAGAAGATCGCCAGCACCACCACCAGCGCGGCGGACACCAGCGCGGCGATCAGGTCTTCCTGGCTCAGCAGCAGGCCGCCCTGGAAGGTGCCTTCGAGCACCATCAGCGGTTCCTTGGGCATGCCCACGTCGATCTTGTAGATGTCGTTGCCGAAGATCGTCTGACCCACGCCGTCCAGAAAGTAGGCGATGCCCAGCGTGGCCATCAGGAGCGTGATGCCTTCTTGGTTCACCAGCTTGCTCAGCGCCAGCCGTTCGATGAGCCAGGCCACCACGATCATCACGGCCATGGCCGCGATGAAGGCCAGGATGTTCGCGAGGATCTGGCTCTGGAAGCCGAACCACTGCGGGAACCATTCGGCGAAGCGCGCCATGGCCAGCGCCGCGAACAGCACCATCGCGCCCTGTGCGAAGTTGAAGACGCCCGAGGCCTTGTAGATCAGCACGAAGCCGATCGCGATCAGCGAATACAGCATGCCGACCATGAGGCCGCCGAAAAGGGTTTCGAGGAAAAATCCCATGGTCAATGCTCCACGCCGAGGTACGCCCGGATCACGTCTTCGTTGTTCCGAACTTCATCCGGCGTGCCGTCGCCGATCTTCTTGCCGTAGTCCAGCACCACCACGCGGTCGGAGATGTCCATCACCACGCCCATGTCGTGCTCGATGAGCACGATGGTCGCGCCGAACTCGTCGTTCACGTCGAGGATGAAGCGGCTCATGTCCTGCTTCTCTTCGACGTTCATGCCGGCCATGGGTTCGTCCAGCAGCAGCACCTGCGGCTCCATCGCCAGCGCGCGGCCGAGGTCGACGCGCTTTTGCAGGCCGTAGGGCAGGCGGCCCACCGGCGTCTTGCGGTGCGCCTGGATTTCCAGGAAGTCGATGATGTGCTCGACGAACTCGCGGTGCTGCAGCTCTTCGCGTTCGGCCGGGCCCCAGCGCAGCGCCTGTGCGAACAGGCCGCTCTTCATCTTGAGGTTGCGCCCGGTCATGATGTTGTCGAGCACGCTCATGCCCTTGAACAGCGCCAGGTTCTGGAAGGTGCGCGCCACGCCCATCTCGGCCACCTGGCGCGAGTTCATGTGCTTGAAGGTCTGGCCACGGAAGGTGATGGAGCCCTGCTGCGGCCAGTACACGCCGTTGATGCAGTTCAGCATCGAGCTCTTGCCCGCGCCGTTGGGACCGATGATGGCCCGCACCTCGTGCTCGCGCACGTTGAAGCTGATGTCGGTCAGCGCCTTCACGCCGCCGAAGCTCAGGCTGATGTTCTGGACGTCGAGGATGACGTCGCCAATCTTTCGGTTGCTCATGCGGCGGCCTTCACGATGGGGAAGGTCTTGGCGTCGTTGATCTTCAGCGTGGCGCTGACAACCCCCGTGCGTCCGTCCTCGAACTTGACCTGGGTCTCGATGTACTGGGCGGTCTTGCCGCCGTACAGCGCATCGACCAGCACGGCGTATTTCTCGGCGATGAAGCCGCGGCGCACCTTGCGCGTGCGGGTCAGCTCGTCGTCGTCGGGGTCGAGTTCCTTGTGCAGCACGAGGAAGCGCGCGATCTGCGTCTCGCCCATGCCGTCCTCGGCCGCGAGGTCGGCGTTGACCTTGGCGATGCACTCGGCCACCAGCGTCAGCACCTCGGGCTTGCCGGCCAAGTCCACATAGCCGCCGTAGGCCAGGCCGCGGCGCTCGGCCCAGTTGCCGACCGCCTCGAAGTCGATGTTGATGAAGGCGCAGACCTCGTCGCGGCCGTTGCCGAAGCACACGGCTTCCTTGATCTGCGGGAAGAACTTGAGCTTGTTCTCGATGTAGTTGGGCGCAAAGATCGCGCCGCCCACGAGCCGGCCCACGTCCTTGGCGCGGTCGATGATGCGCAGGTGGCCTTCGCTGTCGAGCACGCCCGCGTCGCCGGTGTGGAAGTAGCCGTTGGCGTCGAGCACTTCGGCCGTGGCGTCGGGGCGCTTGTAGTACTCCTTGAGCACCGACACGCCGCGCACCAGCACCTCGCCGTCGTCGGCGATCTTCAGCTCGATGCCCGGCGCCGCCGTGCCCACGGTCTGCAGCTTGACCTTGCCGTCCTGCTGCAGGCACACGTAGGCGCAGGTCTCGGTCTGGCCGTAGAACTGCTTCAAGTTCACGCCGATGGAGCGGTAGAAGCGGAACAGGTCGGGCCCGATGGCCGCGCCGGCCGTGTAGGCCACGCGGATGCGGCTCATGCCCAGCACGTTGCGCAGCGGGCCGTAGATGAGCAGGTTGCCCAGGCTGTACATGAAGCGGTCGCCGGTGCTCACCGGTGCGCCGTTCAGGATGTCGGCGCCCACGCGCTGTGCCAGCGCCATGAACTTCGCATACAGCCAGCGCTTGGGCGCGGCCGCGTCTTCCATGCGGATCGACACGGCCGTGAGCAAGCCCTCGAAAGTGCGCGGCGGGCCGAAGTAGTAGCTCGGGCCGATCTCGCGCATGTCGTTCATCACCGTCTCGGCCGACTCGGGGCAGTTGAGCGTGAAGCCGCCCACCAGCCACTGCGCCACCGAGAACAGGTGGTCGCCCACCCACGCCATCGGCAGGTAGCTCATGATGTTGTCGCCGGGGCCGAGCTTGTCGGTCTCGACGCCGCCGCGGCCCGCCGCGATGAAGCTGGCGTGCGTCTGGCACACGCCCTTGGGGCGGCCGGTGGTGCCCGAGGTGTAGAGGATCACGCCGACGTCGCTGGCCTCGCCGCTGGCCACGGCGCGGTCGTAGTAGCCGGCGTTGGCCTTGTCGAAGGCCCGGCCCAGCTCGCGCAGCTGCTCGTAGCTCATGAGCCCCGGCTGCTCGTAGTGGCGCAGGCCCTTGGGGTCGTCGTAGATGATGTGGCGGATGCCCTGCTGCTGGCCCTCCTGGCCTTGCTGCAGCTCGCGGCATTCGAGCAGCTTGTCGACCTGCTCCTGGTCTTCGACGATGACGAACTCGATGCTCGCGTCGTTCAGCATGAAGACCATCTCGCTGGCGACCGCGTCCTGGTACAGCGGCACGGGCACGCCGCGCAGGCTTTGCGCGGCGAGCACGGCCATGTACAGGTGCGGTCGGTTGGCGCCGACGATCGCGAGGTTGTCGAAGGCCTTGAAGCCAAGGCTTGCCAGACCGCAGGCCATCTCGCGCACTTCCTGCGCCACGGCGTTCCAGGTCCAGGTTTGCCAGATGCCAAGGTCTTTTTCGCGCACGGCGGGAGCCTCGGGACGGGCCTCGGCATGCGCGAGCAGCAGACGGGGGAAGGTGGGGGCGGTGGTTTGCACAGTGGCCGGATCGTAGGTCCCACTTTGACGCCCGGTTGTCGTTCCAACGACAATCCTAGGGACACTACTCCCCGGAGTTTCCCGATGCCTCCTGGCAACCTCAACCCACAGAACGTGCTCGGCGGTTCCATCAAGGACCGCGTGCGCCCCGCCAATGCCGCTGAACTCGACGGCATTCCGTGGCTGCCCACGCTCACGCCCGCCGAGCGCCGCCGCGCCGAGGCCACGCTCGTGGTGGGCGAGGCCGAGCCCGGCGACCTGGTGTGCCGCGTCGGGCGTTCGCCCACCTACTGGTTCGGCGTGGTCGAGGGGTTGCTGAAGATGAGCAACGACAACGCCGACGGCGGCTCGGTCACCTACACCGGCGTGCCGCCCGGCGGCTGGTTCGGCGAGGGCACGGTGATGAAGCGCGAGCCTTACCGCTACAACATCCAGGCGCTGCGCCGCAGCCTCGTGGCGGGGCTGCCGATCGAGAGCTTCCACTGGCTGCTGGACCACTCCATCGGCTTCAACCGCTTCGTGATGAACCAGCTCAACGAGCGGCTGGGCCAGTTCATCGCGGCGCTGGAGATCGACCGCCTCAACAACCCCGACGCGCGCGTGGCGCGCAACCTGGTGTCGCTGTTCAACCCGGTGCTGTACCCCGGCGTGGGCGAGGTCTTGCGCATCACGCAGCAGGAACTGGCGTACCTTGTCGGCCTGTCGCGCCAGCGCGTGAACGAGGCGCTCAATGCGCTGTCGGCGCAGGGGCTGATCCGCGTGGAGTACGGTGGCCTGCGCGTGCTCGACCTGCCGGGCCTGCGCGCCACCGCGATGTCCAGCCGCAAGAACAACAGCACCTCGAACTGAAAGAAAAAAACATGGCCCTCTCCGACCACCTGCAGATCGTGCCCGCCGACGCACAGGCGAGCTTTCTTCCGCCGCAGCAGCAACAGGCCACGCAGGCCCGCAACGAGGAAGACGACGGCCCGACGCTCGAAGAAGCCATCGACCGCGCCGAGGCCTTGGGCGAACAGATCGACGCGCTCAACGAGATCCTGGCGCGACCGCTCAAGGACATCCTGGCCGACCGCGAGAAGTCGGAAGAGGCCGCGCTGGCCTGGGACCGCTTCGGCGCGATGTGGATGCTGTCGCAGCGCGCCATGCGCCGCGTCGCGCTCGACCTGGCGGCGCAGCTCGGCGTGAGCGAGGAAGAGGTCGTGGCCCGCGCCATGGCGAACGCCAACGCGGTGCTCAACGGCGCGGACGAGGTCGACCTCGGCGGCTCCATCGCACCCGCGCAGCTGCAGCACATCGCCCGCCACCGCAACTTCCTGCGCGCCCAGTTCCGTACCGGCTGACGCGCGCGGCCTTTCGATATCCCTTAGCCTTGCGGCCTTCTCCTGCTCCCACACCACCATGACCACCTCCGCCTCTTCCCACCTCACCGTCATCACCGGCGCCTCGCGCGGCCTGGGCCGTGCCATGGCCGAACAGCTGCTGCAGGCCGGCCACACGGTGCTCGGCATCGCGCGCAAGCCCTCGCCCGAACTGGCCGAAGCCCCCAAGGCGACCGGCGCTGAACTGATGCAATGGGAGCAGGACCTGTCCGACCCGGTGGCCGCCGCGGCGCGCCTGTCGGACTGGCTGCGCACGCTGGACGGCCAGCGCTTCGACAGCGTCACGCTCATCAACAACGCCGGCACCGTCGGCAACCCCGCGCCGCTGTCGCGCGCCGTGCCGGCCGAGCTGGCGCAGGCGCTGCGCATCGGCCTCGAGGCGCCGATGCTGCTCACGGCCGCTTTCCTGGGCGGCACGCGCGAATGGCGCGGCGCGCGCAAGGTGCTGAACATCTCGTCGGGCCTGGGCCGCAACGCCCTGGGCAGCCAGGCGCCGTACTGCGCGGCCAAGGCCGGCATGGACCATTTCTCGCGCGCCGTGGCGCTCGAAGAGGTGCATGCGCCGAACGGCGCGCGCATCGTGTCGTTGGCGCCCGGCATCATCGACACCGACATGCAGGTGCAGCTGCGCGGCGCTTCGGCCGAACAGTTCCCGGACCGCACGCGCTTCGTGAGCATGAAGGAAGAAGGCCGGCTCGACAGCCCCCAGAGCGCGGCGACCAAGGTGCTCGCCTACCTGGCGCGCGCGGACTTCGGCAGCAACCCCGTGGCCGACGTGCGCGACCCGGCCTGAACGCGGCGACAGCATCATGGCCACCGCAAAGTCCATCGACACCGTCGAATACAAGCTCTTCCCGTCGCCGAGGAACGTGCACCGCATCGTCTTCGAGCACCAGGTGTTCGTGCCGTACCCGTACGCGCTGATCGTGATGGACGAGTTCTATTTCAAGGGCCGCTACAGCCTGTTCTCGGCCTGCCGCATGAGCGACGGCAAGATGGGGCAGGTGGCGACGTTCGAGGACGCGGCGGACGTGGAGATCTTCAACGCGAAGTTCGTGCCTGATTGAGCTCGCCCCCAGGCTTCGCGCACTTCGTGTCGCTTCGCCAACCCCCTGCCGGGGGCAACACCAGCGGCCCGGCAAAGCCGGTTCCGCGGTGTTCCTGGTATGAAAACCCCTCTTACTCGATCGTCGCGCCCGAGGCCTGCACGATCCCCTTCCACTTCTCGTAGTCGGTCTTCAGCAGCGCGGCGAACTGCTCCGGCGTCATGCTCTGCGGCTCCGCGCCCTGGGCAATGATGGCCGCCTTCATTTCAGGCGTGGCCAGCAGCTTGTTGACTGCCGCATTCAGCGTGGTGACGATGTCCTTGGGCGTGCCGGCCGGCACGAAGACGCCGTACCAGGTGCTCACGTCGAAGTCCTTGTAGCCCAGCTCGGCCACGGTGGGCGTGTCGGGCAGCGAGGTGCTGCGCTTGGCGGAGGTGACGGCCAGCGGGCGCAGCTTGCCGGCCTTGATCTGCGCCATGGCCGAAGGCACCGACGACACCATCAGGTCGACGTTGCCCGCGAGCACGTCCATCATGGCCGCGTTGGAGCCCTTGTAGGGCACGTGGCGCATCTTGATCTTGGCGGCGCCGTTGAAGATCTCGCCGGCCAGGTGGATGGTGGTGCCGTTGCCCGGCGAGCCGTAGGTGATGGTGTCGGGCGCGGCGCGCGCGGCCTTCACCACGTCGTCCAGCGTCTTGAACTTCGAATTGGCCTGCGTGACGATCACCACGGGCGTGTAGGCCACGTGGGCCACGGCCGTGAGGTCCTTCACCGGGTTGTAGCTCAGGCTCTTGTAGAGCCAGGGCGCGACGACCATGTTGTCCTTCTGGCCCATCACGATGTCGTAGCCCGTGGGCGTGGCGCGCGCGGCCTCGGCGATGCCGATGGTGCCGCCGGCGCCCGCGCGGTTGTCGGGCACCACGGTCCAGTGGTTGGCCTCGGTGAGCTTCTGCGCGACCAGGCGCGCCAGGATGTCGGTGCCGCCGCCGGGCGGGAAGGGCACGACCATGCGGATGGGCTTGGCGGGGTAGGCGGCGGTCTGGGCGTGGGCCGGGGCGGTGGCCGCCACGGCGGTGAAGGCCAGCGCGAAGGCCAGCGGACGGAGGAAGTTCGATGGGGTCATGGGGGGCATTGTCTCGTTCTGGGGGCAGGGGGGATGCAGTCTGCCGGAAGTGCCGGCGCAGGGTTTTCGCGGTTCGCGATGGCCCTCGTCTCGGCTGGCGGGGGCAGAACGCGGGGCGGTGCGTACTTTCGGACGCCTTGACACCGCCCATCGCGCGTCGAATACTCCACCAAATGGTTGAGTATTTCTGGCTCGCCCGGCGCTCGGCGGCTTCCGGGCGCCCTTCCTCTTTGCGGGAGGCACCCATGCTCGGACACATCGATGCAGTGGCCAACCTGGCGGTGAAAGACCTCGCCGTGGCCCGACGCTTCTACGAAGACACGCTCGGCCTGGCGCAGGTCGATGCCGAAGGCGACGAGGTCATCGTCTACCGCAGCGGCAACACGCGGCTCAACGTCTACCGCTCGGCCTTCGCGGGCACCAACCAGGCCACGGCCGTGACCTGGTCGGTCGACGGCGACATCGAGCGCCTCGTGGCCGCGCTCAAGGCCAAGGGCGTGCGCTTCGAGCACTACGACATGCCCGACACCACGCTCGCGGGCGACATCCACGTCATGGGCGACATGAAGGTCGCGTGGTTCAAGGACCCGGACGGGAACATCCTGAACCTCATCAACGTCTGAGCAACCCCTGTCCATCCGGCATCCCCCGTTTGGGGGAAGCCAAGGGCGACGCGCTGCGGACAATTCCTCCTGCCATGCACCGGCCTGGCATGGAGGAGTTCCCACATGAGCGCACCGCCGCCCGAGCAGCCAACGCCTGAACCACCCGCGCGCCCCGAGCGCGTCGCGGTCATCGCCATCCACGGCGTGGCCGACCAGAAGGCCGGCGACACGGCCCGCGCCATCGCCTCGCTGATGCTCAACCACCCCGGCCCCGGCGCGACCTACCGCCAGGCCGACTGCGACAGCCACCTCCTGCCGGTGCCGCCGCTGACCTCGATGGTGCAGCAGCGCACGGGGCATCAGGACAAGACCGAGAAGGCCGCCACGGAAGGCGGCGCCGCGCAGAAGGCCTACGTGCCGCCCGTGCGCAAGGCGATGCGGCAGTCGAAGACCTCGGACTTCAGCGCCGACGACTGGATCTCGACCGCCGAGGCCGACGACGCGGGCGTGGTGCGCGCCGCCAAGGGACGCGGGCCGCTCACGCCGCGCGAGCTGAAGAAGAGCAACCCCGACATCGCCTTCAGCGACTACCTGCTGTTCAAGTCGCAGCGCGCCGAGCCCGACCACGAGGCCTACGAGGCCACGCGCGTGCGCATGACACGCGACGCCACCGATGCCCACGGGCAGCCGGTGCAGCAGCGCATCGACGTGCACGAGATGTACTGGGCCGACCTGTCGCGCCTGCCGGGTTCGGTGGCGCGCATCGTCGCCGAGCTTTTCACCATCGTGTTCCGCCTCTCGCAGCTGGGCCGCGACGCGGTGGACCGCGCCGCCGAGGCGGCTGGCGTGAACAGGAAGCCCAGGCCTCCGGGCGCGCGGCGCTGGGCCTGCCTGGCGAAGCTGCAGACCGCGCTCGACTGGGCCTTTGCCAACCTGCTGGCGAACCTCTTCCTGCAGCTGCTGCTGGTCGGGCTGGTGATCGCGGGGCTTGGCGGACTGGCGCGGGTCGAGCCCGCGCCCCATGCGTTGTCGCTCACCGAACTGCTGCGCCGGGTGCTGGCCGTGGCGGTGCCGGTGCTGGCGATCTGGTGGTACTGCTACCAGGCGCGCACTCAGGCTTCCTCGCGGATCGTGGTGGGCCTGTACGCGCTCTTGTCGGGCGGGTTCCTGTGGGCGTTGGTGCCCGCGCACTGGGTGGTCGGCGTGGCCTGGCTGGCGCTGCTCGCCGCGTTGGCCGACCGCGCTCTGCGCATCGCGCGCGACCGCTTTCCGGCGGCGCGCACCTGGGGGCTGGGGCTGATGGCGCTGACCGCGGCGGCGCTGCTGGTGCATGTGGCGATCGACGCCTCGGCCGCGGGCGCCACGGACGACCTGCGCCACTGGGTGCGCGCCGGCATGCGGGTGGTCGAGTACCTGCTGCTGGGCGTCGTGGCCTGGTGGGGCGTGGCCGGCGTGCTGCTCATCGCCTGGCTGCTCGCCGGGGAGACGGTGCCCGACCGCGGCGCCGCCGCGCGCGCCAGCATCGCCACGGGGCGGCTGGGGCTGTTCGTGTCGGTGGCGGCGTTCGTGGCGCTGTCGATGGTGTCGTGGGCCGTGCTGACGAACCTCGTGGAGCTCGGCGCGAAGGACGTCGACTACGCGCCGTTCTGGTTCGGCAAGGACGTCTACTGGGCCGACGGCGCGAACTTCCTGCACAGCCGCTACGAGAAGAGCACGCAGGCCTTCGCCTTGACGGCCGGCCTCACGCTGTCGCTGCTGGCCTACCTGGTGGCGGTGCTGGTGCCCAGCCTGTTTGCCGAGCTCAAGGTGGCCTTCGGCACCTCGCAGGGCCTGGGCCGCTGGCTCGGCGCGGGCTACCGGCGACTGGACCGCTTCGTCGCCGTGCTGACCAGCGCCAGCGTGGTGGTCGCCTTCGCGGTGGCGCTGTTGCTGGTGCTCAAGCAGTGCAACGTCTCGGTCGGCGGGTGGATCGACGATGCGGTGATCTGGGTGTCGGCGCTGTCGCAAAGCGGGCTCAAGCCGCTGATCTTCACCGCCGCCACGCTGGCCGCCTCCGTCTCGCTGCTCGGCGGCTTTCTCACGCGCACCGTGCCGGGCCTGCGCATGCCGCTCGACGTGGCGCTGGACGTCGACGGCCACTTCCGCGAGTTCCCGCGCCGCGCCATTCCGCGCGCGCGCATCTTCTCGCGCTACGTGTCGCTGCTGGAGCACGTGGCGGCGCAGGGCTACGACCGCATCGTGATCGTGGCCCACAGCCAGGGCACGGTGATCTCGACCGAGCTGCTGCGCTACCTGCAGTTCCGCGCGGCGCAGCAGGTCGATGCGCGGGTGACCGACCTCTGGGCGGCGCTCAACAGGAGCCGCCTCCTGCTGCTCACCGCCGGCTGCCCGCTGCGCCAGCTGTATGCGGCGCGCTTTCCGCACCTCTACGGCTGGGTGACGGCGGAAGACGCGAACGGCGGCGGGCCGAGCGCGGCCCAGGTCGGCGTGGCCCGCTGGGTCAACCTCTACACGGCGGGCGACTACGTGGGCCGCTGGCTCTGGGGCGAGGACGACAAGCCCTACGAGCAGGTGACGACGCCGCCGGCCTGGTGCGTCGCGGCCGAGCACGAGGCCTGCCTCGGCCTGGGCGCCCACACCCACTATTTCGACCTCGACCAGGCGCACGTGGCGCGCTGGATCGACTGGATGGTGACGGCGCGCCCATGAAAAAGCCGGCCCGCAGGCCGGCTTTTTCTTCATGCCGACAGCGCGGGCTTCAGCCGAAGTTCTTCGCCGCGAAGTCCCAGTTGGCCAGCTTGGCCAGGAAGGTCTCGACGAACTTCGGGCGCAGGTTGCGGTAGTCGATGTAGTACGCGTGCTCCCACACGTCCACCGTCAGCAGGGCGGTGTCGGCGGTGGTCAGCGGCGTGCCGGCGGCGCCGGTGTTCACGATGTCCACCGAACCGTCGGCCTTCTTCACCAGCCAGGTCCAGCCCGAGCCGAAGTTGCCCACGGCCGACTTCACGAAGGCTTCCTTGAAGGCGTCGTAGCTGCCCCACTTGGCGTCGATGGCCTTGGCCAGCGCGCCGGTCGGTGCGCCGCCGCCTTGGGGCTTCATGCAGTTCCAGAAGAAGGTGTGGTTCCAGATCTGCGCGGCGTTGTTGTAGATGCCGCCGCTGGACTTCTTGACGATCTCTTCGAGCGTCATCGCTTCGAACTCGGTGCCCTTTTGCAGGTTGTTCAGGTTCACCACGTAGGCGTTGTGGTGCTTGCCGTGGTGGAACTCGAGCGTTTCCTGCGAATACTCGGGGGCCAGAGCGTCGATGGCGTACGGCAGCGGGGGAAGGGTGTGTTCCATGGTGGAGTCTTTCTTTCTAGTTGGTGAATAAAAACAAGAGGATGGATCAGGCGCGGGCCTTGGGCACGATGCGGTAGGCACAGCGCCGCGCGCCCGCAAGCACGTGCTCGACACGGCTCACGTCGGCCTCGGGCCCCAGCACCTCGTCGAAGAGCTGCAGCTCGCTGCGGCAAAAGCCGGTGCAGGCCTGCGCCGCGGTGCAGATGGGGCAGTGGTTCTCGATGAAGAGAAAGCCGTCGCCCTCGGCCCGGTACTCGGCCATGTAGCCCTCGCGGCTGCGGATGTCCGCCAGCCGTTCGAGCCGCGTCTCGAGGTTGCGCGCGCCGCGCATGGCCTCGGTGTAGGTGGCGCGCATGGTGGCTTCGCGCGCGCCGATGAGCTGGTCCATGCCCTTCTCGCCGAACACGCTGATCACGGCGCTGATCATCTGCACCGTCATCTCGGCGTGCGTGTCGGGAAAGCGCTTGTGGCCCTCGCCGGTGAGCCGCCAGATCTGGGTCGGACGGCCGCGGCCGCTGGAGCGGCTCTCGGCGTCCACCAGCCCTTCGGTCTCGAGCTTGGACATCTGCTGGCGCACCGCCTCGACCGTCACGTGCAGCACCTTGGCGATGTCGGGGATGCCGAGCGCGCCACGGGTCTTCAGTGTGGAGAGGATGCGGTCTGCCGGCTGGTGCGGCATCCAGGTGGGCTTGGTGGCATCGGGGGCGGACATGGCAGCTTCGGTCGTGGGAGGAAAACAGCGTCATTGTCAGGTGGTTGGGCCTCCCCTCGCATCCGTGGGCGCTTGCCACCCCCCGCCGAGCGCCTTGTACAGCGCCACGAGGCTGGTGAAAGAAGCCGTTTCAGCCTCGGCTACGGCATCCTGCGCGCGCAGCAGGGTGCGCTGCGCGTCGAGCACGCTCAGGTAGGGCGCGGCGCCTTCGCGGTAGCGCACTTCGGCCAGTTCGGCGGCGCGGCCGCTGCGGGCGGAGGCCTCCAGCAGCCGCTGCAGGCGCAACTGGTTCTGGCCGTAGCCGGTGAGGGCGCTTTCGACGTCCTCGATGGCGCGCAGCACGGTCTGTTCGTAGACGGCGCGCTCGCCCTCGGCACGGGCCTCGGCGCCGCGCAGGCGGGCCTTGACCGAGCCCAGCCGCAACGCAGGCCAGCTCACGCCGGGCGTGACGCTGAAGGCGCGGCTCGACGAACTGCCCAGGTCGGCCCCCCGCAGTGCGATGAAGCCCAGGAAGCCGCCGATGTCGACACGCGGGTAGAGCTCGGCCGTGGCCGCGCCCACGTCGGCGGTGCTGGCGGCCAGGCCGCGCTCGGCGCGCAGCACGTCGGGGCGGCGGCGCAGCAGTTCGCCCAGGTCGCCGATGGGCAGGCGCTTGTCGAGCACGCGCAGCGGGTGCGGCTGCAGCATCGGCGTCAGCTCGGCCGGGCGCAGGCCCGCCAGCACGGCGACGCGGTGGGCGGCCTGGCGGCGCGTGGTCTCGAGCGCGGGCAGCTGGCTCTCGGTGCTGGCCAGGTTGGCCTGCGCGCTCGCCAGGTCGCCTTCAAGGCCGCGCCCGGTGCGCACCTGCGCCTCGGTCACGCGCAGGCTCTGGCGCAGGCTGTCGAGGGTGCGCTGCGTCACGGCCAGGCGCTGCTCGGCGCCGCGCATCTCGTAGTAGTTGCGCGCCAGTTCGGCCACGGCCACGATGCGCACCTGTTCGAGGTCGGCCGCGCTGGCCTGGGCGCGCGCGGTGGCGGCTTCGTCCAGCCGTTGCAGGCGGCCGAAGAGGTCGATCTCCCAGCCGGCGTCGAAGCCGGCGCGGCTGCTTTGGGCCAGCGTGCGCGCATCGGCCGGCACGCCGTTGCCTTGCGCGATGCTGCGCGTCTTGCTGGCGCCCAGCGTCACCACGGGCAGGCGGTCGAGCTCGGCCTCGGTCTGCATCGCACGCGCTTCCAGCAGCCGCGCGTGGGCGATGCGGATGTCGTGGTTGCCGGCCAGCGCGCGTTCGATGAGCGCGTCGAGCTGCGGGTCGTCGAGCTGGCGCCACCAGTCGCGCTGCACCGCGTCGGGCGCGAACAGCGCGCGCTCGGGGGCGGCGATGGCCACCGGCGCATCGTTCGGCGCGGCGTACTTCGGCCCGACCGCGCAACCCGCCAGCACCAGCAGGCTGAGGGCGAACGGCGCGGCGTAGGAGAAAAGTCTTGTCGTCATGGTCATGCTCCCGGTGTCTCAGACGGTGTCGCCGGCAGGCTCGCGCGCCACGAGCGCCTCGAGTTCGGCGGCGCGCTGCGAGCGGCCCACCGTGCGGTGGTCGCGCGCCAGCAGCGTGTACATGGTGGGCAGCACGAACAGCGTGAACAGCGTGCCCACCAGCATGCCGACCACGATCACCAGGCCGATGCTGAAGCGGCTGTTGGCGCCCGCACCGCTGGCGAACAGCAGCGGCACCAGGCCCACCACCATCGCGGCCGTGGTCATCAAAATCGGGCGCAGCCGGATGCGCGCGGCCTGCTCGATGGCGGCGCGGCGCTCCAGGTTCAGGCGCTCCTGGATCTCGTTGGCAAACTCCACCATCAGGATGCCGTGCTTGCTGATGAGCCCGATGAGCGTCACCAGTCCGATCTGCGTGTAGATGTTGATGGTGGCAAAGCCCAGCGCCAGCGGCACCAGCGCGCCGCAGATCGACATCGGCACGCTGACCAGGATGATCAGCGGGTCGCGCAGGCTCTCGTACTGCGCGGCCAGCACCAGGTAGATCACCACGATCGCGAACACGAAGGCCATCACCAGGGCAGAGCCTTCCTGCGTGAACTGGCGCGCGTCCGACTGCCAGTCGTAGCTGAAGCCGGCCGGCAGCTTCTTGGCCTCTTCGCTGAGGAACGCCACGGCGTCGCCCATGGTCACGCCCGGCATCGGAATGGCCTGGAAGGTCGCGGCGTTGAGCTGGTTGAACTGCGTGAGCTTGTTGGGCCCCACGCTGGTCGACAGCTGCACCAGGTTGGCCAGCGGCACAGGCTGGCCGCTCGCGCTCTTCACGAAGTAGCGCGCGAGCGCCTCGGCCGTGAGCCGCTGATCGCGCGGCGACTGCGGAATCACGTCGTACGAGCGCCCGTCCATGCCGAAGCGGTTGACGTAGTTCTCGCCCACCAGCACGGCCAGCGTGTCGCCGATGGCCTTCATGGTCACGCCCATGCTGTTGGCCTTGGCGCGGTCCACGCGCACCTCGGTCACGGGGTTGTTGAACTCCAGGTCGCTGTCGACCACGGCGAACTTGCCGCTCTCGCGCGCCGCCTTCTTCAGCGTTTCCATCGCCTCGAACACGCTGCGATGGTCGCCCGCGCTGCGGATCACCATCTGCACCGGAAGCCCGCCGGTCGAACCGGGAAGCGACGGCAGCTGAAAGGCGAACACGCTGCTGCCCTCGACCTCGTTCATGCCGCCCTGCACGTCGCCCTGGATCTGGTCGGCGTTGCGCTGGCGAGCGTTCCAGTCGGACAGCTGCACGCCGCCGATGCTGTTGGAGACGCCGTCCGAGCCGTTGATGAGCCAGCGGCCGGTGTTCTCGGGCAGCTTGGCCAGCACCTCGTCCCACTTCTGGCCGAACTTCTCGACGTAGTCGATGTTGGCGTGCTGCGGCGACTTGATGACGGTCATCACCATCGCCTGGTCTTCGCCGGGCGCCAGTTCGCGCTGCGCCGCGTTGTACAGAAAGGGCAGGCTCACGAGCACGGCCGCCGCCAGCAGGCCCGTGACCCAGCGGTGGTGCAGCGACACGTCGAGCAGCCGTCCGTAGGCCGTGGCCAGCTTGTGGAAGAAGGCTTCGGCATAGCGCGCCATGCGGCCCGCCGTGGCATCTTGCGGCAGCAGGAACGAGCTCATCACCGGTGACAGCGTGAGCGCGATCACGCCCGACACCACCACCGCGCCCGCCAGCGTGAAGGCGAACTCCTTGAACAGCGACCCCGTGAGCCCGCCCATGAGGCCGATGGGCGCGTACACCGCGGCCAGCGTGAGCGTCATCGCGATCACCGGGCCGGCCACTTCGCGTGCGCCGATCAGCGCGGCCTGCACGCGCGACTTGCCTTCCTCGATGTGGCGGTGCACGTTCTCCACCACCACGATGGCGTCGTCCACCACCAGGCCGATGGCCAGCACCATCGCCAGCAGCGTGAGCAGGTTGATGCTGAAGCCGAACAGCAGCATCAGTGCCGCCGCGCCCAGCATCGACAGCGGAATCGTCACCACCGGAATGAGCACCGCGCGCAGCGAGCCCAGGCACAGGAAGATCACCAGCACCACGATGGCGATGGCTTCGAGCAGCGTCTTCTGCACCTCGTCGATCGAGGCCTCGATGAAGCGCGCGAGTTCGAAGGGCAGCTGCACCTCCACGCCCGGCGGCAGGTTCTGCTTGATGCCGGGCAGCAGGTCGCGGATGCGCTTCACGATCACCAGCGGGTTGCCGTTGGGCGCGGCCTGCAGGCCGAGGTAGATGGCCTTGTCGCCGTCCATCGTGGCGCTGCTGTCGGCGCTCGCCGCGCCGAGTTCCACCGTGGCCACGTCGCCCAGCCGCACGATGGCATCGCCGTCGCGCTTGATGACCATGTCGCGGAACTCCGCCACGTTCACCAGGTCGGTGTTCACGCGGATGTTCGACACCACGTACAGGCCCTTCACCTGCCCGGGTGCGGCCTGCACGTTGTTCTGGCGCAGCGCGTCGGCCAGCTCGCCGGCCGAGATGCCGCGCGCGGCCATGCGGTTGGCGTCCAGCCACACGCGCATCGCGAGCGTCTGCCCGCCCGACACCTCGACGCCCGAGACGCCCTCGATCGACGCGAACTGCGGCTGCACCACGCGCGAGAGGTAGTCGGTGAGCTGCGGCACGGGCATCGTCTTGCTCGAGAAGCCCACGTAGGCGACGGCCGTGGCCTCGCCCGACGACTTGAGGATCACCGGGTCGAAGGCCTCGGCCGGCAGCCGGTACTTCACCTGGCTGACCTGCGCCATGGCCTGCGTGAGCGCCTGGTTGGCGTCGGCGTTGAGCTTCATGCGCACGCTGATCACGCTGCGGCCCAGCGTGGACGACGACGAGAGGTAGTCGACGTTCTCGATCGTCGCCACCGCCTGCGCGATGGGCTGCGTGACGAAGCCCTGCATCAGCTCCGGCGAGGCGCCGGGGTACTGCGTGGTGATGGTGAGCGTGGTGCTCTCGGTGAGCGGGTACTGGCGCACCGGCAGGTCGCCCAGCGCACGCGCGCCGAGCAGCAGGATGAGCGTGCTCACCACCAGCGCCAGCACGGGCCGGCGCACGAAGAGGTCGGTGAACTTCATGACTTCGCGTCCTGCAGGGCCAGCGTGTCCTTCGCGGCCGGGGCCACGGCGGCGCCGTTGTACAGGCGCAGCTGGCCCGAGGTGACGACCTGTTCGCCGGCCTTCAGGCCCTGCTCGACGACGACCAGGCCGTCTTGCCGCTCGCCGGTCTTCACGAACACCTGCTGCACCGAGAAGCCGTCGCCCTTGTCGCCGGCGCGCACCACGAACACCGAGTCGCCGTGCGTGCTGTAGGTGATGGCGGTTTCAGGCACCGCGATGGCGTCGGCGCGCGCGGGCAGCGCCACCTTGGCGTTGACGTACATGCCGGGCGTGAGCGCGCCGTCGGCGTTGTCGACCGTGGCCTGCAGCCGCACGGTGCGCGTGTCGCTGCCGATCATCGGCTCGATGGCGCTGAGCTTGGCGGGGAACACGCGGCCCGGGTAGGCGTCGACCGCGAGCGCCACCGCCTGATTGCGCCGCAGCGCCGGCAGCGCGTTCTCGGGCAGCGTGAGGTTGGCGAACAGCGTGCGCGCATCGGTGAGCGACACCAGCGCATCGCCGGCGCGCACGAACTGGCCGAGGTTGACCTTGCGGATGCCCAGCACGCCGTCGAACGGCGCCCGGATGTGCTTCTGCTCGATGAGCGCCTGCACGCGCCGCAACTCGCCGCTGGCCTGGTCGAAGGCGGCCTGCGCCTGCTCCATCTGCTCCTGCGTGGCGGCCTGCTGCGGCAGCAGGCGGCGCGTGCGCTCGAGCAGGGCCCTGGCATTGGCCTGCTGGGCGCGCAAGCGTTCGAGGTCGCCCTGCTCGGGCGCATCGTTCAGCTGCACCAGCAACTGGCCGGCGCGCACCTGCGCGCCCGGCGTGAACAGGATCTTCGCGACCCGTCCCTCCACCTCGGCCGGCACCTCGACCTGCCGGTTGGCCTCCAGCGTGCCGATGCCGCCGAGAAAGCGCGCCATCTCGGTCTGCCGCGCGGGGGCCACCGCCACCTTGGCCGGCGGCATGGCGCCGCCCTGTGCATGGGCCGGCTGGAATTTCGCCACGAGCCCGTAGCCCGCCGCGCCCAGCACCGCGACCGTGAGACCGGCGCCGAGCCAGGTCCTGGATTGTTTGTTCATACGCAACCTGCTTTTTTATCAAAGAAAGTGCTTTGATTATTAGATCGCGTCCGAACGCTGTCGAGAAAGACGTGGCAATGGCCCCGATAGGGCAGGGCTATCTTTGGCGTCGCGTGCATGGTGGGTGCTCCGGGTGGTTGCGCGGGGACATCCCCGCACCCCGAAGACGGGCAGCGCGTCGCTTTTGTGACGCGGCGGCCGCGTGCAATCGCCGTACGGCCGCCGGGACATCGCTCGCGCCGCCAAGGGCCGATGTACATTGCGACCTGCGCATGAACCTATTCAGCATGGCCACCAAACCCCGTAAGAAGTCCGCGGCTGTCACCGAGGACGAGGTCTTCGACATGGCCGCCGACCTGTTCCGGGCCATGGCTGCGCCCATGCGGCTGAAGATCGTGAGCCTGCTGTGCAACGGCGAGAAGAACGTGAGCGAGCTGCTCGCGCAGATCGACACCACGCAGCCCAACATGTCGCAGCACCTGAACACGCTCTACCAGGCGGGCGTGCTCGCCCGACGCCGCGACGGCGTGAGCATCTACTACAGCATCGCGAACGAGACCGTGGTGGCGCTGTGCCGCAGCATCTGCGTGCAGATCGCCATCGAACAGGAATAAGAAGAGAAGAAGGCCGGCGTCAGCCGGCTTCTGCGCCTCAGGGCTTCAGGTAGACGTAGCCTTCCTTCGCCTGCAGCCGCGCCACCTCGGCCACGCCCGAGGGCACCACCTTGGTTTCCATCAGCAGCTTGCCCGCGTCGATGTTGCGCGTGGTGAGCGTGTTGTTGCACACCTTGAACTCCACGCCGCGTCCGGCCAATGCGCTCACCGGGCCGCTGAACTCGCGGCCCTTGCTGTCCTTGGCGTCGCTCAGCAGGAAGTCGATGCCGGGGCCGTGCGTGACCACGACGATCTTCGCCTTCGGGTCCGCGTTCAGGTGGTTCGTGATGTTCGCGAGGATGGCGGCGCTGCTCTCCACGCCGGTATTGACGTGGTAGACCACCTTGGTCTCCTGCGCGCCCGCGAACGTGGCGACCATGGCGAGCAGGAAAGCGATGAATGCGTGTCTCATGGGGAAACCCTCTGGCTGTTGTCGTTGCCCGCAAAATATCATCTTCTGCTTATATTTACAGCCGGGCAAGCCCGCGGCCCTCGCCGCCCAGCCCGCAGGAGACGACCCACGATGTTCCCGTGCCGGCCCACCGCCGTTCGCGCGAAGGCGCTGCTGATGTGCGCGGCGCTCTGGCTGAGCGCCAGTGCCGCGTTCGCCGCGCCCGAGATCCGCCCGCTGCCGGTGGCGCCCGACATCTACTACGTGCAGGGCATCCCCGCGCTGGGCTCGAAGGAGAACCAGAACTTCATCTCCAACGCCGGCTTCGTCGTCACGCGCGACAGCGTCGTGATGATCGACGCGCTCGGCTCGCCCGCCGTCGCCGAGCGCATGGTGGAGGAGATCCGCAAGCTCACGCCCAAGCCGATCAGCCACGTCATCCTCACGCACTACCACGCCGACCACATCTACGGCCTGCAGGTGTTCAAGGCGCTGGGCGCGCAGATCGTGGCGCACGCGCGGGGCAAGAGCTACCTCACGTCCGACACCGCGCGGCTGCGGCTCGAGGCCTCGCGCCAGGAGCTCGCACCGTGGATCGACGAGCGCACGCGGCTGGTGCCGGCCGACGTGTGGATCGACGGGCGCACCGAGCTCACCATCGGCGGCACGCGCTTCGTGATCCAGCCCGCCGGCCCTGCGCACACGCCTGAAGACCTCGCCATCTTTTTGCCGCAGCAGAAGGTGCTGTTCACCGGCGACATCGTGTTCCGCAACCGCACGCCCTACGTGGGCTCGGCCGACAGCCGGCACTGGATCACGTCGCTCGACGCGCTGCTCGCACTCGACGCGCGCACCATCGTGCCGGGCCACGGCCCCGCGTCGGACGACCCGGCGCAAGACCTGCGGCAGACGCGCGACTACCTCGTCTTCCTGCGCGGCGCGATGCAGAAGGCCGCCACCGAGATGACGCCCTTCGACGAGGCCTACGCCGCCACCGACTGGTCACGCTTCGAGGCCTGGCCACTGTTCAAGGTGGCCAACCGCATGAACGCCTACAACACCTACCTGCTGCTGGAGCAGGAGGCGCGATGAGCGGCGAGCGCACGCGCCGGCAGCTTCTCGCGGGCCTGACCGCGGGCCTGGCCGCGTGGTGCGTCGCGCCGGTGGCCGCGCATGCGGCCGATGTGCAGTTGCCCGCGCCTGCGTCGCTGGCCGGCGCGCTCGCCGCGGCGCTGGCCCGCGCGCAACCGCTGGTCGTCATGGCCAGCCTGCAAGGCTGTCCCTTCTGCAAGATCGTGCGCGAGCACTACCTCATGCCCGAACTCGCCGCGGGCCTGCCCGTGGTGCAGATCGACTTTCGCGACGCGCGCACCGTGCGCGACTTCGACGGCACCACGCGCACGCACGACGCGCTCATCAAGGCGTGGCACGTCAGCGTCGCGCCGACCGTGCTCTTCTTCGGCCGCAACGGCCGCGAGGTCGCCGAACGCCTGACCGGCGGCGACTCGGACTTCTACGGCGCCTACCTCGAAGCACGCCTGCAGCAAGCGCGCACCGCCGTCCGAAGCTGACGTTATGCATGGCGAAACCGAACGGGTTTCCCCCAAGAGCAAAGCCCTTCCCTTGTTCACGATCGTCCCTAAAATCAATACATAACGATTTACTTATTTAACGATGAAACCGGCCGCTTCGGGGCGCGTTTCGAGGAGACCGATTTGAAGTTGCTACTGCCGTCGCTCGCCGTCGCTGTCACCGCCTTGCTGCTGTCGACACCGGCCCTTGCCAACAAGGAACTGGCCCAGAAGAACGCCTGCCTCGCCTGCCACGCGGTCGACAAGAAGCTGGTCGGCCCGGCCTACCTCGACGTCGCGAAGAAGTACACCGGCCAGGCCGACGCGCTCGCCGCGCTCACCGCGAGCATCCAGAAGGGCAGCACCGGCAAGTGGGGCGCCGTGCCCATGCCCGCGCAGCCTGCGATGAGCGAGGCCGATGCCAAGGCGCTGGCCGCCTGGGTGTTGGGCGGCGCCAAGTAAGGCCCATGGACGCGACGCGATGAGCGGCAGCATCCAGCAGACCGGGCAGGTGCGAAAGGCACCCGAGAACTTTCTCGACGCGCAGGGCGTGCGCGCCGTCTTCGCCGAAGCCGGCAAGGGGCGGCGCGACTTCATCCGCAACGCTTTCGCCGCCGCCGTTGCAGGCACGGCGGCCACGTCGTCCGCGCTTGCGCAAACGCGCACCGCCGTGGGCGACGGTGACCCCGCGATATTGAACCTGCCCGCGCACAGCACGGGCCTCGGCCAGCCGGTCGTCACTGACGGCTACGGCAAGCCTTCCAAATACGAAGCCAACGTGCAGCGCCGCCAGAGCCCGGGGCTCACGCCGACCGCGCAGGCCTCGGTGTCGTTCGCGCCGCTGCAGTCGCTGTTCGGCATCGTCACGCCCAGCGGCCTGCACTTCGAGCGGCACCACCAGGGCTGGTGGGACATCGATCCGTCCAAGCACCGCCTGATGGTCAACGGCATGGTGAAGACGCCGAAGGTCTTCACGCTCGACGAGCTGATGCGGCTGCCCTCGGTGTCGCGCTTTCACTTCATCGAGTGCGGCGCCAACACTGGCATGGAGTGGGGCAACGTCGCCGTGCCCACGGCCCAGTACACGCACGGCATGCTGTCGTGCAGCGAGTTCACCGGCGTGCCGCTGATCACGCTGCTCGAGATGGCGGGCGCCGACCTGAAGGGCGAGCGCTTCGTGCTCGCCGAAGGGGCCGACGGTTCGTCGATGACGCGCACCATTCCCATGAGCCTCATCCGCTCCGGCGAGGTGCTCGTGGCCTACGGCCAGAACGGCGAGATGCTGCGGCCCGAGCAGGGCTACCCGCTGCGGCTCGTGGTGCCCGGCGTGCAGGGCGTGAGCTGGGTCAAGTACCTGCGCCGCATCGAACTCGGCGACCAGCCCTACGGCGCCAAGGACGAGACCGTGCACTACGTCGACCTCATGCCCGACGGCCAGCACCGCCAGTACACCAGCATCCAGGAATGCAAGAGCGTCGTGACCACGCCCTCGGGCGGGCAGATGCTGCTCGACAAGGGCTTCTACAACATCACCGGCCTCGCATGGTCGGGCCGCGGCAAGGTCAAGCGCGTGGACGTGAGCGTGGACGGCGGACGCAACTGGCGCACCGCGCGGCTCGAATCGCCCGTGCTCTCGAAGTGCCTCACGCGCTTCAACATCGACTGGGTGTGGGACGGCACGCCCGCCATCATCCAGAGCCGCGCGATGGACGACACCGGCTACGTGCAGCCCAGCTACAAGCAGTTGCGCGCGGTGCGCGGCACGCGTTCGATCTATCACAACAACGCCATCCAGTCGTGGCAGGTGCAGGCGAACGGGGAGGTGGCGAATGTCCAGCTTTCCTAAGCGCGCGCTGCTGTTGCTGGTCCTCGCTGGCAGCGCGGCTGCATGGGCACAGCCCAAGACGGCAGGCTACGCCGGCATCGGCCGCGACGCCACGCCCAAGGAAGTGGCCGCGTGGGACATCGACGTGCGCCCCGACTTCAAGGGCCTGCCGCCCGGCTCGGGCTCCGTCACGCGCGGGCAGGACCTGTGGGAAGGCAAGTGCGCCTCGTGCCACGGCGTGTTCGGCGAATCGAACCAGGTGTTCAGCCCCATCGTCGGCGGCACCACGGCCGAGGACATCAAGAGCGGCCACGTCGCGCGCCTGAAAGACCCGGCCTTCCCGGGCCGCACCACGCTGATGAAGGTTACGAGCCTGTCGACCGTGTGGGACTACGTGTACCGCGCCATGCCGTGGAACCAGCCCAAGTCGTTGACGCCCGACGACGTGTATGCCGTCACCGCCTACATGCTGAACCTCGGTGGCATCGTGCCCGACGACTTCACGCTGTCCGACAAGAACATCCGCGAGGTGCAGGCCCGCATGCCCAACCGCAACGGCGGCACCACCGCGCATGCGATGTGGCCCGGCAGCGAGTTCGGCCGCGCGACGAAGCCCGACGTGTCGACCGTGGCCTGCATGCGCGACTGCGTGCCGGCGGCGTCGTCCGTCGCGCAGTTGCCGCCGCATGCGCGCGGCAGCCACGGCAACCTCGCCGACCAGAACCGGCTGGTGGGCGCACAGCGCGGCATCGCCACTGCGGCGCCGGCTGCTGCTGCCATGAAGACCAGCGCACCGGCCGCGGCACCGAAGGTACCCGTCGCGCTGCTCGAGAAGAACAGCTGCACCGCCTGCCACGGCATGACGCAGAAGCTCGTCGGCCCCGCCTTCTCGGACATCGCGAAAAAGTACCCCGGCCAGACCGACCACCTGCTGCAGAAGATCAAGGCAGGCAGCACCGGTGTCTGGGGGGCGATCCCGATGCCGCCGCAGACCCTCGGCGACGATGATGCCAAGGCCATCGCACGCTGGCTCGCCGACAGCGCCGGACCATGATTCGACAGGAGACAACCCCATGAAAAACCGCAGACAGATGCTCACGCAGTCCGCCGCCCTCGCAGGCCTGGCAGCCACCGCCGGCTGGCTCCCCGCCACCGCCCTCGCGTATTCGAAAGACGCCTTCGACGCCAAGAGCGTGGCCGACGCGCTCAAGGCTGTCGGCGTCACCGGCGCGCCCACCGAGAGCAAGGACGTCACCATCACCGGCCCCGACATCGCCGAGAACGGCGCCGTGGTGCCGCTCAGCGTGGCCACCGCCTTGCCCGGCGTGAAGCAGCTCATGCTGCTGGTCGAGAAGAACCCCAACGCCGTGGTCGCGATCTTCAACACCTCGGAGTTCGTCGAGTCGAACTTCACCACGCGCGCCAAGCTGGGCCAGTCGTCCGACGTGTACGCGATCGCGGTCATGAACGACGGCAAGGCGCTCTTCGCCAAGAAGGAAGTCAAGGTCACGCTCGGCGGCTGCGGCGGCTGAGCGACGGCTTCACACACAGAACACGACGAGAAGAAGGAGACCACCATGGCAGATCCCATGCGCATCCGCGCCCAGGCCGCGGGCGACAAGACGACCGTGCGCATCCTCATGGCGCACGAAATGGAAACCGGCCAGCGCAAGGACGCCGCCGGCAAGACCATCCCCGCCTGGTTCATCCAGGAGGTCACGGCCTCGCTCAACGGCAAGACCGTGCTCACGGCCGACTGGGGCCCGGCAGTGTCGAAGAACCCCTTCATGCAGTTCACGCTGAAGGGCGCGAAGGCCGGCGACAAGATCGCCGTGACCTGGAAGGACAACCGCGGCGACACCCGCACCGACGAAGCCACCGTCAGCTGACGCTTTCTTCGCCCACGCGGGCGCTCGCTCGCGTGTTGTGTTCCCCACGAGAAAAAAAGGCGGCCCCATGAGGACAACCACATGCCTGAGCCTGCTGGTGCTGGCCGGCAGCATCGCACTGCCCGCCGCGGCGCAGAAGACCACGGCCGAAGGCATCGCCGAGTACCGCGCGCTGCTGCAGGACGGCAACCCCGCCGAACTGTTCGAGGCCAAGGGCGAAGACCTCTGGAAACAGAAGCGCGGACCCAAGGCCGCGTCGATGGAGAAGTGCGACCTCGGCAAGGGCCCGGGCGTGGTGAAGGGCGCGTTCGCCGAACTGCCGCGCTACTTTCCCGACACCGGCCGCGTGCAGGACATGGAGTCGCGCCTGCTCACCTGCATGGAAACCTTGCAGGGCTTCGACGCCGCCGCCATCGCCAAGACGCCGTTCGGCCAGGGCGAGCAGAAGAACCTCGAGGGGCTGGTGGCATGGATCTCGGCCGAATCGAAAGGCCTGCCGCTGAACCTGCCGCAGTCGCACGCCAGCGAACGCCGCGCCTACGAAGTGGGCAAGCGCCTGTTCTTCCTGCGCGCCGGCCCGCACGACTTTGCCTGCGCCACCTGCCACGGCGCCGACGGCAAGCGCATCCGTTTGCAAGACCTGCCCAACCTCACGAAGAACCCCGGCGCCGGCGAAGGCTTCGGCGCCTGGCCGGCGTACCGCGTGTCGTCCGGCGAACTGTGGGGCATGCAACGTCGGCTGAACGACTGCTTCCGCCAGCAGCGCTTTCCGTACCCGGGCTACGCCAGCGACGTGACCGTGGCACTGGCCGTGTACATGGGCGTCAACGGCAAGGGCGGCAAGACCACCGCACCGGCCATCAAGCGCTGAAGGAGCCACGCCCATGAAATCAGATCATTTCTTCGGCCTGGCCGCCGTGGCCTGCGCGCTCACCGTGTTCGGTTGCGCGTCCGTCGACAGCGCCGCCGAGCTCGACAAGCTCACCGCCGACGCGCTGCAGCGCTCCTTCCGCGACCAGGGCATCGCCAAGGTCGACCGCCTCGTGCAAGACCCGGCCAACCTCGCGTGCAGCGAAGCCGAGGCCAGCGGCAAGCCGCTGGACGAGCAGCGCACCAAGGAGATCGAGGCCGCCAACATGAAGACCGTGCGCTGGCCTTCCGATGGCAAGTTCGTCGGCGACTGGCGCGAGGGCGAGAAGATCGCGCAGAACGGCCGCGGCCTCACCTGGACCGACGCGGCCAACGCCGCCAACGGCGGCAATTGCTACAACTGCCACCAGATGTCGAAGGAAGAAATCTCCTTCGGCACGCTCGGCCCGAGCCTGTACCACTACGGCAAGCTGCGCGGCGTGAGCGACCCGGCCAGCGCTGCGTCCAAGCCCATCCTCGAATACACCTGGGGCAAGCTGTGGAACGCGCGCGCCTACAACGCCTGCTCGAACATGCCGCGCGTCGGCCATTCCGGCATCCTCAACGAGAAGCAGATCCGCGACGTGATGGGCTTGCTGCTCGACCCCCAGTCTCCCGTCAACCGCTGAACGCCCGGCTTCTTCCTTCATGAACCTTTCCAAGCGCGAGTTCGTCCAGATGCTCGGTGCCGGCGCTGTCGCCGGCCTGGGCCTGGGCCGCCACGGCAGCAGCATGGCCGCCGGCCTCGACGGCATGTACACCGTGCCGGCCTTCGGCAACGTGTCGATGCTGCACATGACCGACTGCCACGCGCAGCTCAAGCCGCTGTACTTCCGTGAACCGGGCGTCAACATCGGCGTGGGGAACATGCGCGGCAAGGTGCCGCACCTCGTGGGCGAGCACCTGCTGAAAGCTGCGGGCGTGAAGCCCGGCACGCGCATGGCGCACGCGCTCACCTACCTCGACTTCGACAAGGCCGCGCAGCGCTACGGCAAGGTCGGCGGCTTCGCGCACCTGGCCACGCTGGTCAAGCAGCTCAAGGCCAGCCGCCCGGGCGCGCTGCTGCTCGACGGCGGCGACACCTGGCAGGGCTCGGCCACCTCGCTGTGGACCGATGCGCAGGACATGGTCGACGCCTGCAAGCTGCTCGGCGTCGACGTGATGACCGGGCATTGGGAGTTCACCTACGGCATGGCGCGGGTGCAGCAGATCATCGAGAAAGACTTTGCCGGCAAGGTCGAGTTCGTCGCGCAGAACGTCAAGACCGCCGACTTCGGCGACCCGGTGTTCAAGCCCTACGTGATGCGCGAGATCAACGGCGTGCCCTGCGCCATCATCGGCCAGGCCTTCCCCTACACGCCCATCGCCAACCCGCGCTACATGGTGGCCGACTGGACCTTCGGCATCCAGGATGACAACCTGCAGCGCGTGGTGAACGAGGCGCGCGGCAAGGGCGCGCAGGTGGTGGTGGTGCTGTCGCACAACGGCATGGACGTCGACCTGAAGATGGCCAGCCGCGTCACCGGCATCGACGCCATCCTGGGCGGCCACACGCACGACGGCACGCCCATGCCCACGCTCGTGAGCAACGCGGGCGGCAAGACCATCGTGGTCAACGGCGGCTCCAACGGCAAGTTCCTCGGCGTGATCGACTTCGACGTCAAGGGCAAGAAGGTGAGCGACTTCCGCTACCGCCTGCTGCCCGTGTTCTCCGACCTGATTCCGGCCGACAAGGAGATGGATGCGCTCATCACCCGCGTGCGCGCGCCCTACGAAGCCAAGCTGTCCGAAACCCTTGCGCACACCGACGGCGCGTTGTACCGGCGCGGCAACTTCAACGGCACCGGCGACCAGCTGCTGCTCGACGCGCTCATGGAAGTGCAGGACGCACCCATCGCCTTCTCGCCCGGCTTCCGCTGGGGCACCTCGCTGCTGCCCGGCCAGGCGATCACGCGCGAGTGGCTGATGGACATGACGGCCACCACGTACTCGTACGCGACGGTGACGCAGATGACCGGCGAGACGCTCAAGACCGTGCTCGAAGACGTCTGCGACAACCTCTTCAACCCCGACCCCTACTACCAGCAGGGCGGCGACATGGTGCGCGTGGGCGGGCTGCAATACACCTGCGACCCGACCGCCGCCATGGGCCAGCGCATCCAGGACATGCGCCTGGGCGGCAAGCCCATCGACGCCAATCGCAGCTACAAGGTCGCGGGCTGGGCGCCCGTGAGCGAAGAGGCGCGCACCGCCGGCAACAAGCCGGTGTGGGAAGTCATCGAGCCGTGGCTGAAGTCGCGCAAGGTGGTGACCACGCGCCGGCTCGACGAACCCGTGCTGAAGAACATCGCGCCGAACCCCGGACTGGCCTGAATTGAGCCTCCGCGCGCGCGAGGGCGCTCCCTAGAATCGGGGCATGTCCATCGCGCAGCTTTCCCTTCTCACCACGCTCGCGCTCGTGGCGGCCTTCGTGCTGTCGGCGGTGTTCGGCGCCGTCGCGCGCGCCACGCGCTTTTGCACCATGGGCGCGATCAGCGACGTGGTGGCGCTCGGCGACTGGACCCGCGTGAAGCAATGGGCCGCGGCCGGCGGCGTCGCGCTCATCGGCTTCTCGGCGCTCGTGTCCGCGGGGCTCGTCGATGCCGACCGCACCCTGTATGCCTCGCACCAGATCCTCTGGCTCGCCGCGCTGGTTGGCGGCCTGCTGTTCGGCGTGGGCATGGTGCTGTCCTCGGGCTGCGGCAACAAGACGCTGGTGCGCCTGGGCGGCGGCAACCTCAAGGCGCTGGTGGTGCTGGTGCTCATGGGCGTGTCGGCCTTTGCCACGCTGAAGGGCATCACCGCGGTGCTGCGCGTCGCGACCGTCGACGCGGTGCACATCGACCTGGCGATGAATGCGTCGCTGCCCGATGTGCTGGCCGCGTCTTTCCAACTGAACGCATCGTCGCTGCGCCTCGCGCTCGGCCTGGTGCTCGGCGGCGCGTTGCTCGTGTGGGCCGCATGGGGCCGCGAGACGCGCGACGTGCGCAGTCTCGTCGGCGGCATGCTGATCGGCGCACTGGTCGTCGGTGCGTGGTGGCTCAGCGGCCACTGGGCGGTGGTCGAGGAGCATCCGCTCACGCTCGAGCACGTGTTCCTCGCCACCAACTCCGGCCGCGCCGAGGCGCTGAGCTTCGTCACGCCAGTGGCCTATGCGCTCGACTGGCTCATGTTCTACAGCGATGCCAACAAGCGCCTCACGCTGGGCATCGTGTCGGTGGCCGGCGTGGTGGCGGGCGCGGCGCTGCATGCGCTGTGGTCGCGCGAATTCCGCTGGGAAGGCTTCGCCGGCACCGGCGACCTCGCGCACCACGCGACGGGTGCGGTGCTCATGGGCATCGGCGGCGTCACGGCCATGGGCTGCACCATCGGGCAGGGCCTGAGCGCGTTGTCGACACTGAGCATCGCGAGCCTGCCGGCCATCGCGGGCATCGTGATCGGTGCGGTGGTAAGCCTGAAGTACCAAGCCTGGCAGCTCGAACGCACGCTCTGATTTTTCAGGGCGTGCCTTGAAGCGAATCCTCACAATTTAGTTCGGTGCGCGGGGCGTTTTTCGCGCGTTCGCGACGATCGGGCGCGGTGGCGCTGGCTATCATTTTCCGTACCTGATGCCGCTGCGAACGATGGCCTTCATCGACGGGCGCGGCACCGAACAACCACAACCGAGGGAGAGCGCCATGACTGCGCACAACAACCGATCGGCGCGCACGCGCCTGTTTGCCTTGAGCCTTTGCTTCTGTGCCGTGCTCGCGGCCTGCAAGGAAGACAACAAGCCGACGCCGGCGGCAGCCTCGCCATCGCCGTCCGCATCGGGCAAGACCCAGCCCGCCAAGGACCCGGCCCGCGTGCAGGCCGCGGCCCGCACCACCTACAGCCAGGGCTACAACCGGCTCATCGACGACAACCGCAGCGTGGGTGCCAAGTACAAGAGCTACGTGCAGATGAACGTGAACGGCAAGTCGCCGAGCGGGAACTCGTTCTATGGCAGCCCTTCCGATGTGCAGTCCATCGTGGACGACCTGAAGAAGGCACGCGCCGACGGTTCGGGCGACGCGGCGCTCGACGCGGCCGTCGACGGCGTGGTGGTCACGGGCGAGAAGCTCGTCGCCGTCTGGACGCCGATGGACCCGTACTACCGGTCCAAGAGCTTTCTCGAAGACAAGTGGGTCAAGGGCCGCGCGGCCGACGCCGACATGAACGCCGCCTTCAAGGGCCTGCTGGCCAGCATCGACACGCTGGGCGGCGAGCTGGACCGCGTGCAGGAGGCGTCGCGCACCGAACGCATGGCCAAGCTCAAGGCCGAGGGCGACATGCTCAACTACCACACGCTGGCCTCGATGGCGGTGGCCAAGAAGTTCGTCAACGGCCTCGACCAGATCGACGGCCTGAAGAACAAGAACGCCGTCGCCAAGGTCGATGCGGCGGCCAGCGAGTTGCAGGCTTCGCTGGAAGAACTCTCCAAGGCGCTGGAAGAAGCCAAGGCCGCAGCCAAGGCCAAGGGGGACGCAGGCAAGGCGCCCAACTACAACTACGAGTCGCTGCACGGCAGCCTGCTGAACATGATCGGCCAATGGCGCACGTTCAAGGACAGCAAGTTCCCGTCGACGTACAAGAACATCGTGAGCTACTACAACTCCGCCGTGGGTTCGTACAACCGCGGCTTCGGCCGCTGACCCGGGCCATGGGCACCGCGCGGGTTCTTTCGCGCGGCAGCGTCGCGGCCCTGGCGGTCGCGGCGCTTCTCGCGGCGGCAGGCTGTGGCAGCGCCCGCGAGACGCAGCAGATTCCCGTCACCGCGTTCCGCAACTACGGCGCGTCGCCGCTGCAGCACACCTTCTACATCGGCTCCGACGCGCGCTTCCACCGCTTCCAATGGTCCAACGGCAAGCAGGGCGGCACCTGGCTGATCGCGCGCGCCGAGATGGACATCGTCAACGAGAAATCAGCCGATGACCCGCGCGCCGCCCGCGCCGGCTACTTCCTGAGCCGGCGTGACGACGGGCGGTGGATGGCGCACTGAGCCTGTCGCTCGCCCGAATCAGGGCACCACGTCCATGACCACCGGGTAGTAGATGTCATGGACAGGGCCTCCGTCCGGCGTGTAGCGGAACTGAACCTGTGCGCTGTAGCGTTCGGGCGGCAGACATGCACCCGACCCGATCGGCAGATAGCATGCGCGTTCATCCCCCAACCAACTTCGCCCCCGCATGACCCTCTCGACGAGAAACCTGAAGGCGCTTCCAGACATTCCGACGTTGAAGCGACTGACCCAGTCTCTTGCAATGCTCGACGCCATGCTCTCGCCGGAGTGGGAGTACCGGTACTACGCGTTCAACGCCGCGTGGTCGGATGAGGCGGCGATGGCATCGATGCGCAATGGTTCGGGCGATCATTGGTTTGCCATCTTCTGCCAGGCCGGCGTCGCGCTCCACGGGCTTGCGCACGAGGCTCCGGTATTCCGGCCGGGGACGCCATGGCCCGGAATCTTCGAACGGCTGCCGGCGGAGTTCCACGCCAACCTGCTGGAAGAGCCGGCGTTCACGACCAGCGACAGCACCTTCTGTCTCTGGCGCCTGAGCCATGAAGAACGCTGGACTTGCGGACCGGTCGAGCTTCCGCCGGGTGAAGATCCGGATGGCTCCGCCGAGCTGCTTGGCATCCTCGCCGGCCGGCCCGAGCAGTACGTCGAATTCGCGGCTGACTACTACGAACGCGACCTCGACCTGGGCGATGTCGAGGCGATCTATCGGCACCAACCGCTCAGCGATGCGCTCGTCCGACGATTCAATCCCGACCTCGACATGGCGTCGCTCGGAAATGACATCGCCGAGATCGGGTATCCCCGGCAGGTGGACTGACAGGGCCGCGCCATCGGCAACAGTCTTGGCTGTTTGAATGGCTCCGGCCCCTTGCTGGAGCTCGCCGAGACATTCGACGCGACGCACCAGGCGGGCCTCATCCTCTGCGTTGCCCGCGTTTTTACGCTTTCTTTACGGCCCCCCACTCACTCTTTCCCCCGGTTTTACGCACGCCTGCCGAGACTCCTTTCATCTTGTTTGCAGGAGTGATGAATGGACATCGTCTGGATGGGCGCCTTGCTGGCGCTGTGGGTCGTGGTGGCGGCCATGGTCGTCGGGCTGAACCGGCTCGAAGGGCCGCAGAAGCCGCACGCGGGCGTTGATACGACACGCACGCCGGGGGATGCATCGTGATCGGCCTCGAAGTCCTGTACGGCTTCGGCGCGCTGGTCGCCGTGGTCCTGTTCGCGTACCTGGTGTTCGCGCTGATCTGCGCCGAGGAGTTCTGACATGGAAACCTCGGCCTGGGTCTTGCTGGCCCTTTTTCTCGGCGCGCTGCTCGTGCTGGCCTGGCCGTTGGGCAAGCTGCTGGCCGCGCTGTGCGCCGAGCGCGTGCCGCGCTGGATGCAGCGCATCGAAGCGCCGTTGTACCGCCTTGCGGGCACGCAGCCCGAGCAGTCGATGCACTGGCTGCGCTACGCGCTGGCGCTGCTCGCGTTCAACGCCATCGGCGCGATCTTTCTCTATGCCTTGCAACGCCTGCAGGGCGGGCTGCCGTTCAACCCGGCCGGCATGGGCGCGGTGTCGCCCGACTCGGCCTTCAACACCGCGGTGAGCTTCGTCGCCAACACCAACTGGCAGGGCTACGGCGGCGAGTCGACCATGAGCTACCTCACGCAGATGCTCGGCCTGGCGGTGCAGAACTTCCTGTCCGCCGCCACTGGCATCGCGGTCGCTTTCGCGCTGGTGCGCGGCTTCGCGCGCCGCGGTGACGGCAAGGGCCTGGTCGGCAACTTCTGGGCCGACGTGACACGCGTCACGCTGTGGGTGCTGCTGCCGATCTCGTTCGTGCTCGCGCTGTGCCTGGCAGGGCAGGGCGTGATCCAGAACTTCGACGCCTACAAGAGCGTGCAGACGATCGAGGCCACGGCCTTCCAGCAACCGAAGAACGGCCCCGACGGCCAGCCGCTGAAGGACGACAAGGGCGCCCCCGTGATGGAAGACGCCACCACACAGACGCAGACACTGGCCATGGGCCCGGTCGCTTCGCAGGAAGCGATCAAGATGCTCGGCACCAACGGCGGCGGCTTCTTCAACGCCAACTCGGCGCATCCCTACGAGAACCCGACGGCGTTCAGCAACCTGCTGGAGATGCTGGCGATCTTCCTGATCCCGGCGGCGCTGTGCTTCGCCTTCGGCCGCGTGGTCGGCGACCTGCGCCAGGGTTGGGCCGTGCTCGCGGCGATGACGGTGCTGTTCGTGGTGGCCGTGCTGGCCGTCACGCCCGCCGAGCAGGCCGGCAACCCGCTGCTGGGCCCGCTGGGCGTGGACCAGGTGGCCAGCGCGCTGCAAAGCGGCGGCAACATGGAAGGCAAGGAAGTGCGCTTCGGCATCGACGCCTCGGCCCTCTTCGCCGCCGTGACCACCGCCGCCTCGTGCGGCGCGGTGAACGCCATGCACGACTCGCTCACGCCCATCGGCGGCATGGTCCCCATGGTGCTGATGCAGCTGGGCGAGGTCGTCTTCGGCGGCGTGGGCAGCGGCCTGTACGGCATGCTGGTGTTCGCCATGCTCGCGGTGTTCATCGCGGGCCTGATGATCGGGCGCACGCCCGAGTACCTCGGCAAGAAGATCGAGGTGCGCGAGATGAAGCTGATCTCCATCGCCATCCTGGTCACGCCGGTGCTGGTGCTGGCGGGCACGGCGCTGGCGGTGAGCGCGGGTGCGGGCAAGGTCGGCATCGCCAACCCCGGCGCGCACGGCTTCTCGGAAGTGCTGTATGCGCTGACCTCGGCCGCCAACAACAACGGCAGCGCCTTCGCGGGCCTGTCGGCCAACACACCGTTCTACAACGGCCTGCTCGGCCTGGCGATGTGGCTCGGGCGCTTCGCGATGATCGTGCCGGTGCTCGCCATTGCCGGCGCGCTGGCCGCCAAGAAGCGCCTGCCCGTCACCAGCGGCACGCTGCCCACGCACGGCCCGCTGTTCGTCTTCCTGCTGATCGGCACCGTGCTGCTGGTCGGCCTGCTCAACTACGTGCCGGCACTGGCCCTCGGGCCGATCGTCGAACACCTCGTGCTCTGGAAATAAGAAGGAGCGCACCATGACTGCCAAAACCAAAACCTCTCTTTCGCTGTTCGACGCAGCGCTCGTGAAGCCCGCGCTGTGGGGCGCCTTCGCCAAGCTGAACCCGCGCACCCAGTGGCGCAACCCGGTGATGTTCATCGTCTACATCGGGAGCATCCTCACGACGCTGCTGTGGGTGCATGCGCTGAGCTTTCCGGGCGACACCGGCATGCAGCCCGCCTTCGTGCTGGCCGTGACCGTGTGGCTGTGGTTCACCGTGCTGTTCGCCAACTTCGCCGAGGCGCTGGCCGAAGGCCGCAGCAAGGCGCAGGCGGCCTCGCTGCGCGGCCTGCGCAAGGACACCTGGGCCAAGAAGCTGAAGGACCAGCAGCAGCCGCACCACGGTGCGCCGTGGCTGCCCGAGCAGGCGCCCAACCTGCGCAAGGGCGACGTCGTGCTGGTCGAAGCCGGCGACGTGATCCCGCTCGACGGCGAGGTGATCGAAGGCGTGGCCTCGGTCGACGAAAGCGCCATCACCGGCGAATCGGCGCCCGTGGTGCGCGAGTCGGGCGGCGACTTCTCGGCCGTCACCGGCGGCACGCGCGTGCTGTCCGACTGGCTGGTGGTGCGCATCTCGGTGAATCCCGGCGAGTCGTTCCTGGACCGCATGATCGGCATGGTCGAGGCGGCCAAGCGCCACAAGACGCCGAACGAGATCGCGCTGACCATCCTGCTGGTGGCGCTCACCATCGTGTTCCTCATGGTCACCGTCACGCTGCTGCCGTTCTCGGTGTTCAGCGTCGAGGCCGCGGGCGCGGGCACCGTGGTGTCGCTCACCGCGCTGGTCGCGCTGCTCGTGTGCCTGATCCCGACCACCATCGGCGGCCTGCTCTCGGCCGTGGGCGTGGCCGGCATGAGCCGCATGATGCAGGCCAACGTGATCGCCACCTCGGGCCGCGCGGTGGAAGCCGCCGGCGACGTCGACGTGCTGCTGCTCGACAAGACCGGCACCATCACGCACGGCAACCGCCAGGCCAGCGCCTTCCTGCCCGCGCCCGGCGTGCCCAAGGGCCGCCTCGCACGCGCCGCCATGCTCGCCTCGCTGGCCGACGAAACGCCCGAAGGCCGCAGCATCGTCGAGCTCGCACGCCGCGACGGCCTGGAGGCCGCCTCCGTCGACGTGCTGCGCTATGTGCCCTTCACCGCACAGACCCGCATGAGCGGCGTCGACCTGCCGGCCGCGCCCAACAGCCTGGACACCGATGCCATCGTGCTGCGCAAGGGCGCGGTCGATGCGGTGCGCCGCCATGTCGAATCGTTCGGCGGCACCATGCCGGCCGAGATGCTGCGCGCCGCCGAAGAAACGGCACGCCGCGGCAGCACGCCGCTGGCCGTGGCCGAAGGCAACCGCGTGCTCGGCGTGGTCGAGCTCAAGGACATCGTCAAGACCGGCATCCGCGACCGCTTTGCCGAGCTGCGCCGCATGGGCATCAAGACCGTGATGATCACGGGCGACAACAAGCTCACGGCCGCCGCCATTGCGGCCGAGGCCGGCGTGGACGACTTCCTGGCCGAAGCCACGCCCGAGGACAAGCTCGCGCTCATCCGCAAGTACCAGGCCGAAGGCCGCCTGGTCGCGATGACCGGCGACGGCACCAACGACGCCCCCGCGCTCGCGCAGGCCGACGTGGCCGTGGCCATGGGCAGCGGCACGCAGGCCGCGAAGGAGGCCGGCAACATGGTCGACCTCGACTCCAACCCGACCAAGCTGCTCGAGGTGGTGGAAACCGGCAAGGCGCTGCTCATGACGCGCGGCTCGCTCACCACCTTCTCGATCGCGAACGACGTGGCGAAGTACTTCGCGATCATTCCGGCGATCTTCGTGTCGACCTACCCGCAGCTCGGTGCGCTCAACGTGATGCGCCTGGCCAGCCCGTCGTCGGCCATTTTGTCGGCGGTGATCTTCAACGCGCTCGTCATCGTGTTCCTGATTCCGCTGGCGCTCAAGGGCGTGCGCTACCGGCCGGTGGGCGCCGCCGCGCTGCTGCGCCGCAACCTCGCCATCTACGGCCTGGGCGGTTTGCTCGTTCCCTTCATCGGCATCAAGTTGATCGACTGGCTGCTGGTTGCAGTCCATCTGGTCTGAGGAGTTCTTCATCATGACAAGCCACAACAACAACGGCGGCATCGTCCGCCCCGCGCTCGTGCTCTTCGCACTGCTGAGCGCATTCACCGGCCTGCTCTACCCGGCGGCCGTCACCGGCGCCGCGCAGGCGCTGTTCCCCGCGCAGGCGGCGGGCAGCCTGGTGATGCGCGACGGCAAGCCGGTCGGCTCCGCGCTCATCGGCCAGAACTTCAGCGACCCGAAGCACTTCTGGGGCCGCCCGTCGGCCACCGCGCCGCAGCCCTACAACGCCAGTGCTTCGGGCGGCTCCAACCAGGGCCCGCTGAACCCCGCGCTGGCCGATGCAGTGAAGGCACGCGTCGAAGCGCTGCGCACGGCCGATCCGGGCAACACCGCGCCGGTGCCGGTGGACCTCGTCACGGCCTCGGCCAGCGGGCTCGACCCCGACATCAGCCCCGCCGCCGCGCACTACCAGGCCGCCCGCGTGGCGCGCGAACGTGGCGTGCCGATCGATCAGGTGAACGCGTTGATCGTGCAAAACACCCAGAAGCCGCTGTGGGGCGTGCTGGGCGAATCGCGCGTCAACGTGCTGGCGCTGAACCTGGCGCTCGATGCTTCTTCGGCGGTGCGTTGAGGAGAAAACAACCATGGCCTATGCCGCCTACCGTGAACATCCTGTCGCCGTCGTGCGAAGTCCGATCGCGCCGCGCACGACGCAGTTCCATGTGCTCGACGTCACCGTCTGCTGCGCCGACGCGTTGCGCGTGCGCCGCAGCATTGCCGCCTGCGCCGAGGCCGGCGTGGTGCGCTGCGAGCCGCTGCTGCATGCCTGCAGCTCGCAGGAGAGCGATGCGCCCTGCGTGCGCCTGATGATCCGTTTCCCGACCGCGCGCTATGCCGAGGTGCTGCACCGCCTCATCGAGTGCGTGCCGTCGGGCGAGATCGGCCGGCTCATGAGCTGGCGCGATCACCTCGCGCGTTGCGGCCTGCGCCATGGTCACTGACCTGTTGCACGCGCTGCTGGCCATGGCTGCGCTGTTCGTGCCGCTGGGCTTCGCCTGGTGGGTGCTGTCGCGCACCGCACGCCGGCATGAACGGCGGCGCAAGAACGGGCCGATGCGCTAATCTGCACTCCCCCATGCCCGAGACCCGCCCCGACCCCGACGCCCTGCTCGCGCAACTGCGCAGCGACGAGGCGCGCGCGCTGCGCGGCAAGCTGCGCATCTACTTCGGTGCCAGCGCGGGCGTGGGCAAGACCTGGGCCATGCTCAGCGCCGCCCGGCGCGAGCGCGAGGCCGGGCGCGACGTGCTCATCGGCGTGGTCGAAACGCACGGCCGCAGCGAGACCGCCGCGCTGCTCACGGGGCTCGACACGCTGCCGCTGCGCGAGCTGCCCTACCGCGGCCGCACGCTCGCCGAGTTCGACCTCGACGCCGCCCTCGCGCGCAAGCCCGCCGTGCTGCTGGTCGACGAACTCGCCCACACCAACGCGCCCGGCTCGCGCCACGCCAAGCGCTGGCAGGACGTGCAGGAGCTGCTGGCCGCCGGCATCGAGGTGTGGTCGGCGCTCAACGTGCAGCACCTGGAAAGCCTCAACGGCACCGTCGGCGCCATCACCGGCGTGCGCGTGCACGAGACCGTGCCCGACACCGTGCTCGACGAGGCCGACGAGGTGGTGCTGGTCGACGTCACGCCCGACGAACTCACGGCGCGGCTCGCGGCCGGCAAGGTCTACCTGCCGCAACAGGCCGAGCGCGCCGCACAGAATTTCTTCCGCAAGGGCAACCTGATCGCGCTGCGCGAGATCGCCCTGCGCCGCACCGCCGAGCATGTCGAAGACGACGTGCGCGGCTGGCGCGTCGAACAGTCGGGCCCCGGCGGCAACGGGCAGGGCGGTGCGGCGCTGCAGGCCTGGAACACCTCGGGTGCGATCCTGGCCTGCGTCGGCCCGCACGAGGGCGCGGCGCAGACCGTGCGCACCGCCGCGCGGCTCGCCGGCCAGCTCAACGTGCGCTGGCATGCCGCGTACGTCGAGACGCCGCGGCTGCAGCGCCTCGATGCCGCGCAGCGCGACCGCATCCTCGCCGTGCTCAAACTGGCGGAGGAACTGGGCGCGGCCACGGCCGTGCTCACCGGTGCGGATGTGGCGGAGCAACTGTCCGAGCAGGCGCGGCGCCTGAACTGCGCGACGCTGGTCATCGGGCGCGCGGAGCCCGTGCGCGGCTGGCGGCGCTGGTGGGGCGCGTCGGCCGTGCCGCTGGCCCGCGCGCTGGCGCAGCGGGCACCGGCGCTCGACATCCTCGAAGTGGGCCGCGCCGACAGCGCGCGCCGCCTGTCGCAGGCGACGCTGGTTGCCACGCAGGCCGACGACGACGACGAACGCGCGCAGTCGCGCTGGCCCGGCTACGCCTGGGCCGCGGCCACCAGCATCGCGCTCACGCTGCTGTGCACGCCGCTCACGGGCGTGCTGGAGCTGTCCAACATCGTCATGCTGTTCCTGCTCGGCGTGGTGGGCGTGGCGATGCGCTTCGGGCGCGGGCCTTCGGCGCTGGCGGCCATGCTCAACGTGGCCGCCTTCGACTACTTCTTCGTCGCGCCGCGCCTGTCCTTCGCGGTCAGCGACGTGCAGTACCTGCTGACCTTTGCCGTCATGCTCGGCGTGGGCCTGCTGGTGGGCCAGCTCACGGCCGGGCTGCGCTTCGCGGCCGGCGTGTCGACCAGCCGCGAGCGTCGCGCGCGCTCGCTGTTCGAGCTCACGCGCGAACTCTCGGCCGCGCTCGAAAGCACCCAGGTCGTCGCGCTCGGCGCCGCCGCCGTGCAGGCCCATTTCGGCGGCCATGCGCGCGTGCTGGTCACCGACGCGGCCGACCAGCTCGTGCCCCCCGCCGACCCGCCGCCCGGCTTCGACGCGCAGGTGGCCGACTGGGCCTTCCGCCACGGCCAGCCCGCCGGCCTGGCCACCGCCACGCTCGCCGCGCAGCCTTGGCACTACGTGCCGCTGCGCGCGCCCATGCGCGTGCGCGGCGTGCTCGCGCTGTGCCCGGCCCGTCCGCGCTGGCTGCTGATTCCCGAGCAGGCGCAGCAGCTGGACACGCTGGCACGCCAGATCGCCATCGCGCTGGAGCGCGTGCACTACGTCGAAGTCGCGCAACGCGCCGTGGTGGAGATGGAATCGGAGCGCCTGCGCAACGCGCTGCTCGGCGCCATCTCGCACGACGTGCGCACGCCGCTCACCGCGCTCATCGCATTGGCCGAGTCGCTGCAGACCCTGCCGCCCGAAGAACACGGCGAGGCCGCGCGCGCCATCGTCGCGCAGGCCCATGCCCTGCATGCGCTGGTCAGCAACCTGCTCGACATGGCGCGCCTCGAAAGCGGCGTGGCCGGCGGCACCGTGAACCTGCGGCGCGACTGGCAGTCGGTCGAAGAGGTGGTGGGCGCCGCGATCCGCGCCGCGCGCCCCGCGCTGCGCGGCATGGTGGTGCAGACCGCGTGGGACCCCGAGCTGCCGCTGGTCGAGTTCGACGCCGTGCTCATCGAGCGCGTGCTCGTCAACCTGCTGGAGAACGCCGCCAAGTACGGCGCCGCACCCATCGAGGTGGGTGCGCGCGCGGAGGCCGGCACGCTGGTGCTCACCGTGCGCGACCACGGCCCCGGCCTGCCGGCCGCGCTGCACGGCCGCGAGCAGACCCTGTTCGACAAGTTCACCCGCGGCGAAGCGGAATCCGCCACGCCCGGCGTCGGCCTCGGCCTGGCCATCTGCCGCGCCGTGGTGAGCGCACACGGCGGCGAGATCAGCGCGGCGAATGCGCGCGACGGCGGTGCAGAATTCACCGTCACCTTGCCGCGCCGCGAGCCACCCGAACCCGCTGAAGCCCAGCTCTGAAATCCGCCATGCCATCCCCCACCGCCATCGTGATCGAAGACGAGCCGCAGATCCGCCGCTTCGTGCGCGGCGCGCTCGAGGCCGAAGGCTGGCAGGTGCACGAGGCCGGCACGCTGCGCGACGGCCTGGCGGCCGCCGGCACGCGCCAGCCCGACCTGCTGGTGCTCGACCTGGGCCTGCCCGACGGCGACGGCGTATCGTTGATCCGCGATGTGCGCGGCTGGTCGCAGGTGCCGATCATCGTGCTCTCGGCCCGCACCGACGAAGCCGACAAGATCGCCGCACTCGACGCCGGCGCCGACGACTACCTCACCAAGCCCTTCGGCACGGGTGAGTTGCTCGCCCGCGTGCGCGCCAACCTGCGCCGCCCACGCGCCGCGGGCGGCAACGGCGACGAACCGGCCGCCGAGGCCGTGTTCCGCTTCGGCGAGATCGAACTGGACCGCGCCGCACGCATCGTGCGCCGCGCCGGCGCCGAGGTGCACCTCACGCCGACCGAGTACCGGCTGCTGTCGGTGCTGGTGGCCAACGCCGGCCGCGTGCTGACGCAGCGGCAACTGCTGCGCGAGGTGTGGGGCCCGTCGCACACGGACCAGAGCCACTACCTGCGCATCTACATGGGACATCTGCGACAGAAACTGGAGGCCGATCCGGCGCAGCCGAAGCATCTGTTGACGGAGACGGCGGTGGGGTACCGACTCGTCGTCTAGGCATGGCCGGCGAGTGCCGGCCTCCCGTCAGCGCCTCAGGCCGAGCAGCTCGCGTGCAACCACCCAGCGGTGCACTTCGCTCGGACCTTCGTAGATCCGCATCAGGCGCGCTTCGTTGGCCATCTGATGCAGTGGCATTTCCTTGGTCATGCCCATGGCGCCGAACATCTGCATCGCGTGGTCGATCACTTTCCCCGCCATCTCCGTGGCGAACACCTTGACCATGGAGACCTGGCTGCGCGCCTCGTCGCCACGATCGATGCGCGCGGCTGCTTCGTAGGTCATGAGTCGGCAGGCGTGAATGCGCGTGGCCGCGTCGGCAATCCACCATTGCACCGTCTGGCGTTCGGCGAGCGCGGCACCGAAGGTGCTGCGCTGCGGCGCGTACTCGCACATCATGTCGAGCGCGCGCTGGGCGCGGCCCACGCACCATGCGGCCATTTGCAGGCGCCGGCTCGACAGGCGCGCCTGCATCGGCGCGAACCCCTGGCCTTCCTGGCCGAGCAGGCGTGCATGCGGCACGCGACAGTCTTCGAGCAGCACCTCGTAGGTCGAGACGCCGCCGATCATGGGGATGCGACGCTCGACGCGAAAGCCCGGGGTCTGGCGATCGACGATGAACGCCGAGATGCCTGGACGGCCCGGCTTGGTCTTGTCCGTGACGGCCATGACGATGGTCCAGTCCGCGCGTGCGGCGCGGCTGATCCAGATCTTGCGGCCGTTGAGAACCCAGTCGTCGCCGTCGCGCACGGCACGCGTCGACATGGCCGAAGGGTCGGCGCCTGCGCCAGGCTCCGAAATGGCGATGGCCGAAACCGTCTCTCCGCGTGCGTAAGGGGCCAGGTAGGCGGCGCGCTGCGCGTCGTTGGCGGCGGTCAGCAGCATCCGCAGGTTGGGCGAGTCGGGGGGCAGCTCGTAGGGCGTGATGGTCTTGCCGAATTCTTCGTTCACCCCGACCATCGCCACCACCGGCAGGTCGAGGCCCTCCATTTCGGCGGGTGCATCGAGGCCCCACAGGCCACGGGCCTTCGACACGGTGTCCAGCCGCGCGTGCTCGTCGGCCGACAGCTCCCAGGGTTCACCGGCGGCCTCCCGCTTCAGCAGGGCCGGTTCCAGCGGCAGCAGGTCTTCGCGCACGAAGCTGGCGACGAGCTCCTTGAGCGTCTGGTGTTCGGGGTCGAGTTCGAAATTCATTCAGGTACTCCGTCGTTGTCTGTGCAAAGCTGATCGAGTGGTCGCTCAGCGACCGGTGAAGCGCGGCGTGCGGCGTTCGGCCATGGCCTTGACGCCTTCACGGAAGTCTTCGCTCAGGAATTGCACCTGTTGCTCGGCCAGCTCCCGTTGGTTGATTGCGCGCACGTCCTGCGCGCAGCCGGCGCGCAAGGTGGCGCGCGTGCTCTGGACCGCGAGCGGCGCCGACACGGCGATTTCCTGGGCGAGCGCCTGGGCGCGGGCCAGCACCTCGTCCGTCGTCACCAGTTCGTCGACCAGGCCGATGGCCAGCGCTTCGGTGCCGTCGATGCGGCGGCCCGTGTAGAACAGCATCGAGGCCCGCTGCATGCCGATCAGGCGAGGCAATGTGTGGCTCAGACCGAAGCCGGGGTGAAAGCCCAGCCGGTTGAAGTTGACGCTGAACCGCGCCTGCGCACAGCTCACGCGAAAGTCGGCCACCAGCGCAAGCCCGACGCCCGCGCCCACCGCCGAGCCTTGCACCGCTGCGACCAACGGCTTTCGAGCGTCGAAAAGCCGCATGGCGTGGGTGTAGAAGTCGGCGGGGTCGACGGCCTGGCCGCCCGAGGGAACGCCCGAGAAGTCGGCGCCGGCACAGAACGACTTGCCTTCGGCCGCGAGCACGATGGCGCGGCAGTCCGCATCGTCGTCGAGTGCGGCCAGGCGGTCGGCCAGGTCGCGCATCGTGGCGGCATCGACAAAGTTGTGCGGGCCGCGCCGCAGGGTCAGCGTGACGACATGGGCGTCGCGGCTTTGGGAAATGGAGGGCGAATCGGTCATTGGAGTTCAATCCTTGCGGCCGCCGCGATGCGCTTCCAGACGGCGATCTGTTCGCGCTGGAAGTCGCGCAGTTCGTCCTGGCCGCCTTTCATCGTGATCACGTTCTGCCTGGCGTAGAACTCTCTCGTCTCGGGCATGGCGAGGATCTTCACGAACATGTCCGACAGCTTGTCGACCACCGGCTTCGGCGTGTTGGCCGCCACGGCGACGCCCGTCCACGTGTCGGCGCTGAAGCCGCCGATGCCCTGTTCCTGCGCGGTGGGCACATCGGGCAGGCCGGCAAGGCGCTGGTCGGCCGCAATGGCGAGTGCGCGGATCTTGCCGCCGCGCAGCAATTCCATGGTAGCGGTGATGTCGGAAAAGCCCAGATCGGTCTGCCCGGAGAGCGTGGCGTTGACTGCATCGGGCGCGCCCTTGTAGGGCACGTTGAGCAGCTGGATGCCGGCCTTGTCGGCGAACAGTTCGCCCATGAGCTGGTAGGCGGCCGACCCCGATGCATAGGTGCGCTGCCCGGGCTTGGCGCGCGCCGCATCGATCAGGTCCTTGAGTGTCTTGTAGGGCGAGTTGGCCGGCACGATGAGCACGATGGGCGAGCGCATGAGCGTCGAGACCGGGGCCAGGTCCTTCACCGGGTCGTACGGCAGTTGCTTGAACAGCGCCACGTTGGTGGCCAGCGTCGAGTTGCTGCCCATCAGCAGGGTGTAGCCGTCGGCAGGCGCGGAGGTCACGGCCTTCACGGCGATGAAACCGTTGGCGCCCGCGCGGTTCTCGACGATCACCGGCTGTCCTGCCAGCTCGCCCAGCTTTCGCGCGAAGAAGCGTGCGCCGACGTCGGTGCCGGAGCCGGGCGGAAACGGTACGACGAAATGGATCGGCTTGGACGGATAGGTCGCGGCGGCCTGTTGTGACTGGGCCTGCGCGAACGGTGCCGCGGCGGATGCCAGCGCGGCCGTGAACGCCGCGGCGCGCAGCATCTTCGACAAAGGGGTCATGAACGTGTCTCCTGTGGTGGAGGCCGGATTCTATGAAGTTACTTGTTGATCGACAAGCAAGTTGATAAGATGACCCTCACCACATCAGCAGAGAACCTTCATGGAAAAACGGCCCCCCACGACACCAGCGGCGAGCGGACCGCTCAAGGGCGTTCGCGTGCTCGACCTGACCTCGGTCGTGCTCGGACCCGTTGCCACGCAGATCCTGGGCGACTATGGCGCCGACGTCATCAAGGTCGAGCCGATCGAAGGCGATCTGATGCGCGCCAACGGTGTGTCGCGCCACGCCGGCATGAGTTCGATCTTCCTGGCCATCAATCGCAACAAGCGCTCCCTGGCGGTCGACCTCAAGAGCGCCGAAGGCCGGCAGATCCTGCTCGAACTCGCGGCGGACGCCGATGTCTTCGTGCACAACATGCGCGTTCCCGCCATCGAACGCCTGGGCCTGGGCTACGACGCGCTGCGGGCGGTACGCCCCGACATCGTCTACTGCGCGGCCACCGGCTTCGGCCAGGACGGCCCGGACCATGCCAAGCCGGCGTTCGACGACATCATTCAGGCCGCCAGCGGTGTCGCGGGGCTGATGTGGCAGTCCACGGGAACGGCCGACTACGTGCCCACGCTGATGGCCGACAAGACCACCGGCATCGTGGTCGTCAATGCGGTGCTTGCGGCACTGTTCCATCGCGAGCGCACCGGAAACGGCCAGTACGTCGAAGTGCCCATGCTCGAGACGATGGTCGAGTTCACCATGGTGGAGCACATGGGCGGGCTCGCCTTCGATCCGCCGACTGCACCCGCCGGCTACGGGCGCGTGGTGAGCGGCGGGCGCAAGCCGGCACCGACGTCGGACGGCTACATCGCCATGCTGCCGTACAGCCCGCAGCAGTGGCTCGCGCTGTTCCGCCGCGTGGGACGGGAAGACCTGGCGGGTGCCTACGACCTGTCGGACCGGCACAAGCTCAACGCGAGCGTTCGCGAGCTCTATCGCGAGCTCCACAGCCTGACACCGACGCGCAGCACCGCCGAGTGGGTCGCGATCTGCGAAGAGCTCGACATTCCCGCCACGCAGATCTGGCGCATCGACGACCTGCCCGAGCACCCGCACCTGAAAGCGGTCGGCATGTTCCAGCCGATGGACCATCCCTCGGAAGGCGCCCTGCAGACCACGCGGCCGGCCACGCTGTTCGGCGCCACGCCGGCGCAGATCCGCAGCGGTGCGCCGCTGCTCGGGCAGCACTCGAACGAGATCCTCGGGGAGTTGGGCTATGCCGGCGACCGGATCGACCGGTTGCTCAGCGCCGGCGTGGTGAAGGATGCCGCATCGCGTCGTTAGACTTCGGGCCCATGAGGACTGCCGCCAAATCGCCGAACACCACGCTCCCTCGCCGAACGCAGATGGAGCGCCGCGCAGCGGCTGAGGCACGCCTGCTGGAAGCGGCCCGCGAGATCGTGTCGCGCAAGGGGTGGGTCGGGATGACGCTCGCCGAAGTGGGCGAGGCGGCCGGCTACAGCCGGGGCCTGGCGGCGCATCATTTCGGAAGCAAGCCTGCGCTGCTGCGTGCGCTGGCTGCCTACATCAACCAGAACTTCATGCACGAGCTCGAGCGCAGCCCACCGGCCGACGAGGGCATGGCATCGTTGCTTTCCTTCGTGGACGTGTACCTGGGACGCGCCGATGGCGGATGGACCAACACCCGCGCCTTGCTGGTGCTGATGGCCGAGGCCACCACCGACGATTCCGAAACCGGCGAAAGCCTGGGGCGCTACAACCAGAGCGTGATCGACTTTCTGGCGTTGCACTTCCGGGCCGCCATCGCTGCAGGCGAAATGCGAAAGGGCGTCGATCCCGCCACCGCCGCCGTCATCGTGCTGGGGGCGCTGCGTGGCGTGATGCTGCAGGCGCTGTTGAAAGAATCGACGGTCGATTTGCGCGCGGTGCAAAAAGAGCTGTCGACGATGATTGTTCAAAGCTTCGCGCAAGACCCCGACGCATGGCAGGGGGCCCGCAGCCGCAATTCGCGGCCGAGGTGAGGCGCCACGCCGGCTGAATCGAGTCGAACGCCGGGTTGCGGGCCGGGCCGATGGGCTTGCGCCCAGGCAGGTGTCAGCCCGCCAGCCCCTTGTTTGGATTCAGCAGGAACTTCTCTCCCGTCGCCTGCTTCCCATACACCCCGATCGCATCCAGTTGCAGCGCCTCGACCAGCGACACCTCCCGCGTGTAGTGGCTCGCAAACGTCGTCTTCAACTCAGCCACGACGCGCGAACGCAGCCGTTGCGTGCCTTCATCGCCCAGCTTCTGCAGGAACGGGAACAGCAGCCAGCCGCCCATGCCCCAGGCCATGCCGAAGTTGCGCACGAACTCGGTCGGGCTGCGGTCCAGGCCGCCGTAGATGTAGACCTGCTTGTGCGTGGTCGAGCCGTAGCGGCTGTATTCCTTGGCGGTGCGGTTCAGTGCCGCTTCCATGCAGCCGAGGATCTGGCCGGCCAGCTTGCCGCCGCCCGTGGCGTCGAAGGCCAGCGTGGCGCCGGTGGCGACCAGCGCGTCGGTCAGTTGTTCGAGGAAGTCCGGCGAGCTGGCGTTGCACACGTACTTCGCGCCGATGCTGCGCAGCAGCGCTTCCTGCTCGGGCTTGCGCACGATGTTGACGAGGTCGATGCCGTCCTTCTGGCAGATCTTGTTGAGCATCTGGCCCAGGTTGGACGCGGCTGCGGTGTGCACCAGCGCCTTGTGGCCTTCGCGCTTCATGGTCTCGACCATGCCCAGCGAGGTCAGCGGGTTCACGAAGCACGACGCGCCCTCGGCCGGCGTGGTGCCCGCCGGCAGCTCGAGGCACATCGCCACGGGCACCGCGCGGTACTGCGAGTACATCGCGCCGCCGATGGCCGCCACGGTCTTGCCCAGCAGCGCCTGCGCAGCCGGCGACGAACCGGCCTTGACCACCACGCCCGCGCCTTCGTTGCCCACCGGCATCGACTGGTCGAGCCGCGCTGCCATCGAGGCGCGCGCGCGTTCGGGCACCGTGGCCGTGACGACGGGGCGATCGGCCGTGCCGGAGGCCACGGCCGTGCTCATGTCGGCGGCGCCGAAGAGCAGGCCAAGGTCCGACGGGTTCATCGGCGAGGCCTCGACGCGGATCACCACCTCGTGGGCCTGCGGTTCGGGCATCGGGTCGTCGTGCAGGGAGAGTTCGAGTTCGCCGTTGGAACGGACGAGGGAGCGCAGTTGGAGTGCCATGGGAAAGCCCCTGTGAAAGGTCGTTCGGAGATGGCCATCGGCCACGGGGCGGCCAGTATAGGAGCGGGTGCGCGCGCCTGCTGGCGCCTTCAAGACACCATGGGGATCACCGGGGCATGGGCCAGCGCGTGGCGCATCCGCAGCGGATCGAGCCGCTCGATGTAGCGCGGAATGTTGCGCCACAGCGTGTGGTACCCATAGCCGCCGCGCAGCATCTCCTGGCGCGCGCTGTCCTTGTCCCAGTCCTGCACGGCCATGCGGTAGACGGCCGCCACCACGCCCGTGCGGTCGGCGCCGTGCATGCAGTGGATGAGCACCGGCCCCTGCTTTTCGGCCTCGCGCATCGCGATCAGCGCGCGCAGCACCTTGGCATCGTCGATCGACCAGGTGTTGATCGGCACGCGCACCAGCCGGATGCCGCTGCCGGCAAACACCTTCCGGTCGTCGTTGAAGGAACGCAGGCTCACGACGGTGCGGATACCCAGCGACTGCAGCGCCGCCACGTTGGCGCGGCGCGGCTGCGCGCTGCGGTACAGCGTGGGCGTGATGCGGTGCAGGTTCTCGACCTGCAGGGCGTCGAGCGGATCGGCCCAGTGATCGGGGCGCAGGTCGGCGGTGTCTTGCTTCATCGTGCGCGACGAGGCCAGTGGCGACGCACCAGGATCAGCAGCGCCACCGCGAGCCCGCCCCAGTAGTCGACCGGCGCGCCCCACAGCCAGTGCTTGTGCCAGAAGGCCTTCACGGGGTTGAAGTTCTCGAAGCCGAAGGCCGGGTTGATGAGAAACCACAAAAAGTCTTCGCAGACCCAGAACACGATCAGCCCCGCGAGCGCCAACCCCCAGTCGCGCAAGGTCCAGCGTCCCTGGAAGGCCAGCGGCGAGAAGAACACGAGCATCATGAAGGTGAACACCCAGGCGTGGTACCCCGTCATCGCGCGGCCGCCCCAGAACAGGTCGAGCCAGACGTTGTTCTCGATGCGCCAGGTGGGCAGCGAGGTGGCCCAGCCGGCGCCGCCTTCGATCTGGATCTCGGCGTTGGCGAAGAAGAACGCCATCGTCACGACCCACGCGAGGTAGACCAGCGTGCGGCCGATGGGGGGCCGCAGTTCCGTGGCGCCGACGCTCATTCGGCAACGCCCAGCACGCGCTGCAGCACCGCGCGCGCGGCCTGCGGCTTGCCCAGCGCGCGGCTGCGCGCGGCCATGGCCGCGAGCTTGGCGGGGTCGGCCATGAGGCGCGCCACCTTGTAGTCCAGGCCGATGGCGTCGTAGGCCAGCCAGGCGGCGCTTTCTTCCATGAGGAAGCCGGCGTTGTGCTCTTCCTGCCCCGGAATCGGCGAGATCAGCAGCATCGGCTTGCCCAGCGCCAGGCACTCCGACACCGTGAGGCCGCCGGGCTTGGTCACGACCAGGTCGGCCGCGGCCATCATCTTGTGCATCTCGTTCGTGAAGCCGACGGCCACCACGCGGCCCGGATGGCGCTGCGACAGCGCTTCCAGCCGCGCGTGGGCTTCGGCGTTGCGGCCGGCCACGGCGATGACCTGGAACGGCGTGTCGCCGCCCAGCGCCAGCACGCGCTCGACCATGCTCGGCAGGTCGCCCACGCCGGCACCGCCCGAAGCCATCAGCAGCACCGGGCGCGCGGGGTCCAGGCCCAGCGCACTCGCGCAGGCCGCGTGCGCGAGTTCGGGCGCATCGGGCTCGGAAAAGGCCGGCATCACCGGAATGCCCGTGACATGCACGCGCTCGGGCGAAATGCCGCGCGCGCGCAGCCGGAAGGCGACTTCTTCCGTGGCCGCGAGGTAGCCCGTCATGCCCGGCACCAGCCACATGTTGTGCAGGTCGTAGTCGGTGATCTGCAGCCACACGGGGCACTCGATGCGGCCCCGGTTGCGTTCGCGCATCAGCAGCTCGGCCGGCAGGAAGTGGGTGCAGATCACGGCGTCGGGCTTGGCGCGGCGGATCTCGCGCACCAGCGCGCCGGTGCTCAGGCGCTCGATGCCGCGGCGCAGCCGCTGCGAGGGCGCGTGGTGCGGCGTGACGTCGGTGCGCTGGTGCAGGTACGACCACAGCTCGGGCGCGCGGTTCACCAGCTGCAGGTACCAGTCGGTGTACACCTTGCGAAAGCCCGCCGGCACATGGGCCATGGCGTCGACATGCACCGCGGTATGCGGCGCGAACGACTGGGCGAGGGTGGCTTCGAGCGCCTGGGCGGCGCGCACATGGCCGTTGCCGGCGCTCACACTGAGGATCAGGAGTTTGGTCATGGATTCGGCGGTCTGGTCGCCGGATTATGGACATGCCATGTGGCACGGCCGGTGCACACGCGCCGTGCTGGAAGGATCACCGCCTCAGAGCGGCGCCCGCGACGTGACGAGCTGATTCACGCCGGCGGCCGCCCGCTCGCGAATCGCCTCGAAGGTGGTGTTCGCGACGATGCGTCCGTTCTCGAACACCGTTTGCAGCAGATCGACCTGGCCGCTCGCCAGCGCTTCTTCGCGCAGCGTCTGCACTTCGCCGCGCGCGTTGCGCACCAGCGCGAGCCGCCCCTTCTTCGAGGCCTTGTTCAAATCGCCCACCGGCGACTTGTAGACATCGCGCCACTCGCCGTTCACCTGCATCGCCGAGCACTTCATCGCCCATTGCATCGTGTCGCGGTTGACCTGCTGCAGCAGGCCGCCGCCCATGCCGAAGGAGATGTTCTCGGTCGAGAAGCCGTTGTGGAAGAAGTTCGAGAGGCACAGCCGCAGCGAGTCGAGGTTCACGCCGTCGCCCTGGATGATGCGCACGTTGTTCAGCACACGGAACCCCTTGGCATTCGTCGTGGTGCCGAAGCGTTCGGCCAGGATCTGCGCCACCTTGAGCGTGGTTTCGGCCGGGTCGCCCGAGTCGGGCCGCACCACCAGCGTCGCACCCGAGGCCACCACCTTGGCCTTGAGTTCGTCGCCCCAGATGCGTGCGCAGGCATTGAAGATGTCGTAGCTGTCGCTCACCACGGCGAAGGTCGTGCCGGGCTTGGCGAACCGGTCGACCATGTTGCTGTACGCGTCGGACTCATGGTCGCGGCCCCAGCCCGTGATGGTGCTGTGCTCGGCCGCGGGGATCGAGAAGCCCGCCACGTCGCAGTCGTAGTAACGACGCGCCGCCACCAAGGCCGCCAGCGTGTCGGTGCCCATGAAGTTGACCAGGTGGGCCATGCCGCCGAGCGCCGCCGATTCCAGGCTCGACACGCCGCGCGCGCCGAAGTCGTGCAGCCTGAACGCGATCTGGCCTTGCGGGTCGTCGCAGGTCGCTTCGAGGTAGCGCAGCAGCGTGGTGCGTGCGGCGGCCGAGAGCGTGGCCACCGTGGTCGGGTACCAGATGGCGCGCAGCAATTCGGTTTCGAGAAAGCTCGTGACCCAGAAGAACTCGGGGTCGGTGTTCTCGATGGTCGCGAGCACGTTGTGCACCGGCAGCACGCTGCCCTCGGGGACCGCGCGGATGCGCACGGGCATCAGTCCGTCGTGCTTCTCGATCAGCCGCAGCCACCCTTCGCGGTTGAAGGGTTCGCCGTGCACGGCCATCATCGCAGCGGCCTCCTCGACGTCGCTGCGTGTCACCGGTGTCTGCAGGTACTCGCGCAGGTACGCCTGCAGGCCGAAGAACAGCGAATGGCTGAAGAGCCCGCCGCGCGATTCGATGTAGCTGTGGACGGTCTGCGTACCGGGCGGGTACTGCATCCAGTGCGACACCTTGTAGGAGTCGGTGCGCAGCAACAGGTTGTTGCCCAGGGGCGAGGAGGTGAGGTTGCGGTTCATGTGAAAGCTCCTTTCACGTGGGCCCCGTCAACCGGAGCCCGTTCTTGCTGACAAAGCCTGGTCGTTCAGTTCTTGCCCAGGCCACCCAAAAAATGGTTTGCGATGAAGTAGTGGTCTTCGTAGATGCGGTCCGGCATCCCGAGGAACTCGGCAATCGGCACCCACCGTACGGCGGCCGCGTCGTCGTCGGCACGCACATCCGACAGGCCCGTCCACTGGTTGTGGGCCAGCTCGAAGAAGAAGCCGTGCGTGATCGTGCGGCCGCGCTGCGAGCGGTCGGGCGCATCGAACACATGGCTGGCCTTCATGCTGCCGTTGAGCACGGGCACGGGCACCTTGAGGCGGGTTTCTTCCTTCAGCTCGCGGATGGCCGCGTCCTGCAGCCGCTCGTGCTGGCCGACGAAGCCGCCGGGCAGTGCCCACGTGCCCTTGCCGGGATGGAACTTGCGCTGCACCAGGAGGATGTGGCCCGCCTCGACCACGATGGCATCGACCGTGGTGTAGATCGGCGGAAAGTCGCTGCCCGCATAGCGGTACTTGTCGCGGTAGTCGACGAGGAAGGCGCGTTCGTCGCAGAGCTCGGCATAGTCGGCGGTGCCGGTGAACTTGTCGAGGAAGGCGGCGGTGCCGTCGGGCAGGTCGGCGCGTGCGAGCTGGCCGCGGTTCTCGGGATCGAAATAGAGGTTGCGCACGTCGGTGGCGTTGAGGCTTTCCACGCTGTGCTGGCCCACGAACTCCCAGTGCGGAAAGAGCTTGAGGTAGTAGCTGGAGCTGTCCTTCAGGTGCCCCACCAGCGCGACCTTGGCCTGCGCCGCGGGCACATGGCCGTCCTGCTGGATCAGCCGCTCGACGGCGGACTGGATCGACGCGATCCAGATCTGGTCGTTGTAGGGCGAGTCGCCGACGCCGACGACGCTCACGCGCATCTGCTCGCTGCCGCGCAGGCACGCGCGCACCATGCGCTCGCGTTCATCGAAGGTGAATGGGTCCTTGACGCTGCGGGGCTTGCGGTCGGAGCCGACCACCACGATGACCCGATCGGCGGCGCGAAGGCCTTCTTCGATGAGTCGCTGGTGACCGAAATGAACGGGCTGGAAACGCCCGATGACGATGGCGTACTGAAACTTGCGTGTGTTTGGCATGCTCACTTGGGAATCCCCCAAAAAGGGCGCAATCAACTTGCGCCTGGATTCAGGATAGCACCGGTCTGACGCATCGATCAAGTATTCCGAAGCGCGGGAGGTGTGTGTGCAGTCGCAAGTTTTTCGCACTTGTCCCGATTGGTTGCGAGAAGCGCGGTCGTTTGACCGTTGTTTGCAAAACCTGCAGCGTGAGTGCCGCAGACTTTCCGCTCGTTGTGCGCCAGGTTCTTCGCGCATGCATCAGGCGCTCTCTTTCCGCGCCATTCCATCGTCCGGACCCTTCATCTTCATGTTCACCAACGCCACGCCGCTTCTCGATCAACTGCTTGCCAGTCAGATCATCGACCAGGCGGCCCACGACGCCGCAAAGAAAAAACTCGAAGAACTTGCATTGCCTCGAGAGCCGTTCCACACGCTGGGCACCGGGCTGTTCTGGTTGCTCGACAACGAAGTCGTGTCTGCCGAAGCGCTTGATGAAATCGCCAGGCTCTCTGAACAAGAAGAAGAGGGGGCTTTTGCCAACAACTCCATTCGCAAGCAAGCCGTGGCTGAATTCCTGGCCCACCTCGCAGCACTGCAGCGCGCAAGCTTCGAGCGGCAGTTCTGGTCGGGCATTTTTCCCGGACCTCGCTGGGCTTGGCTGACAGGCGGCGCCGCTGCCGCTGTGTTCGCGGGGTGGTTCTTCCTGGCGCCCGATGCCACGCCAGCATGTGAGGACGAGCGTGTTGCCAGCGCGCTTCGCCGTGCGCTGGTTGATGTCGCGTTCAGCGATTCCAGCAAACCACTGTTCGGTACGGCGGAAGACCGGTCCAATCTGCTGTTTGCAAGGTTCACTCACATCAAGGAGATCGGCTACATCAAGGCCGAGCGATCGCGCGGTTGCGCGGCTACGCTCACCCTGGAGGACGCGTCCCTGCCGATCGGCTTCACCGTGGGGCCCGAGAACGGTGGCAAGGAGATCATGGTGCGCACCGGCGATCAGCGCGTAATCGAGGCCAAGTACAGCCGGGCCAACAAGGATGGCACCGTTTCCGAACTCGGTGCACCGATCGGCAAGGCGCAACTGAGCGCTGCATTTACAAGCGGCGTGGAAGCGTTTGAGAAGAAGACCGCCCCGATCAATGCACCGGCGTTCAAGGAAATGGACCGTCGCCGCGGCATCGACCCCGACAGAAAAACGGTCCAGTCCGTGGAACCGCTGGCAGATTGCCTGGTCGTCGAGCCCGACAAGACGTACGCGTGCCGCCTGCAGGTTCAGTACGTCGACCGTGCCATGAGCATCCTCGGCACGTCGGAGACGCAGGTGGTTCAGGGCGATTTCGAGTTCGTGAAGCAAGGGGCGGGCTGGGCCGTCTCCGACAACTTCTCCCGGCAATACCTGGATGCCATGGTGCGCGGGCGTCTTGCCGCCCTCAAGGGCGATGAAGCGGCTAACAAGCTGGAAGAGATCCAGAAAAATCGCAGCAAGGAAGCCGCATCCACGGACAACGGACGCGTCGAGTGATCGCCGGCTTGCACGACGCGGCAGGCGGCCGATGGCAAACGGCCAGATACTCGCAGGGCGCATTTGCTAGGATTTGCCCCCCCATGACCGAGCCCTCCACCTCCCCCCACGCGCCCGTGCGCCTCAACAAACGCATGGCCGAACTCGGCCTGTGCTCGCGCCGCGAGGCGGACGACTGGATCGCGCAGGGCTGGGTGCGCGTCAACGGCAAGCCCGCCGAGATGGGCGTGAAGGTCACGCCCAACGACCGCATCGAGGTCGACAAGGCCGCCAAGGGGCAGCAGGCGAACCAGGTCACGATCCTCATCAACAAGCCGATCGGCTATGTGAGCGGGCAGGCCGAGGACGGCCACGAGCCGGCGGTCACGCTGTTCACGCCGCAGAACCGCTGGTCGGAAGACAACGCGCGCTTCTTTTTCGGCCCGCAGCAGCTGCGCGGCCTGGCGCCGTGCGGGCGGCTGGACATCGACTCCACCGGCCTGCTCGTGATGACGCAGGACGGCCGCATCGCGCGCCAGCTCATCGGCGAAGACTCGACGATGGACAAGGAATACCTGGTGCGCGTGGCCTACCACGGCCTGGACCAGCCCGCGCCCACCGGCCAGCTGGTGCGCCTGGACGACGACGACCCGGTCACCACCAACGTGCAGGCGGTGTTTCCGCCCGCCATGCTGGCCCGGCTGCGGCACGGCCTGAGCCTGGATGGCCAGGCGCTCAAGCCGGCGCGCGTGGAGTGGCAGAACCCCGAGCAGCTGCGCTTCGTGCTCACCGAAGGCAAGAAGCGCCAGATCCGCCGCATGTGCGAGCTGGTGGGCCTCAAGGTGGTGGGCCTGAAGCGCGTGCGCATCGGCAAGGTGATGCTCGGCAACCTGCCGGTGGGCCAGTGGCGCTACCTGGCGCCGCACGAGAAATTCTGACGACCCGCCCATGGCCGCGATGCTGAGCCGTCGCGCGCTGAACCGGGCCACGCTGGCCCGGCAGATGCTGCTGGCACGGCGCAAGGCGAGCGTCGTGCAGGCCATCGGGAAGCTGGCCGGGCTGCAGGCGCAGGCGCCCAACCCGCCCTACATCGGCCTGTGGAGCCGGCTCGAAGGCTTTCACCGCGCGCAGCTGACCGACGCGCTGAAGAACCGCCGCATCGTGCGCATGTCGACGCTGCGCGCCACCCTGCACCTGATGACCGCCGCGGACGCGTGGGCCTGGCGGCCGCTGCTTGAGCCCGTGCACCAGCGCGGCCTGTCGGGCCTGCATGCGCGGGCCCTGGAAGGCGTCGACCGCGCGGCCGTGGTGAAGGCGGGCCGTGCACTGCTCGGCGACGGGCCGCTCACCGGCACGGCCCTCGGCCAGGCGCTCGCGGCGCGCTGGACAGACCACGCGCCGGCCTCGCTCGCCGCGCTCATCCGCAACAACGTGCCGCTGGTCCACCTGCCACCCGCGGGCAGCTGGAATTCGCACCAGAACGCGCTGCTGCAGCCGCTCGGTGATTGGCTGGGCGATGCCACCGCCGAGATCGCCACCGCCACGCAGGACGACCTGCTGCTGCGCTACCTCGCCGCCTTCGGCCCCGCGACGCTGGCCGATGCCGGCGCGTGGTCGGGCCTCACGGGCTGGAAGGCCGTGGCCGATCGGCTGAGGCCGCAGCTGCGCGTGTTCACGGGCGACGAGGGCCAGGAGCTCTTCGACCTGCCGCGCGCGCCGCGCCCCGACCCCGACACGCCCGCGCCGCCGCGCCTGGTCGCCGAGTGGGACAACCTGCTGCTCTCGCACGCCGACCGCCGCCGCGTGCTCGACGAGGCGCACCGCGCCCGCGTGTTCACCATCAACGGCATCGTGCGCGGCACGGTGCTGCTCGACGGCTTCGTGGCGGGCACCTGGAAGATCGAACGCGCGACGCGCTCGGCCACCGTGGTGCTGGAGCCCTTCACGCGCTGGTCGGCGGCTGACCGGCGCGGCGTGGAGGAAGAGGCACTGCGCCTGCTGGCCTTTGCCACGGACGCAGAGGACGAGCAGCACGCCGTCCGCGTCCTAAGCCCCGCCTAAGTCTTCGCGCCTACGCTGCGCCGAGGCGCAGGGCCCCTGACGATCATCCCGGTCGCGTGCTACCTTGCGCGCAAAGGAGTCGCCGCAATGCGCGTGCTGCTGGTGGAAGACGACGAAATGATCGGGCGCAGCCTGAAGCAGGCGCTCGAGGGCGCGGGCTGGTCGGCCGACTGGGTGCGCGACGGCGAGCTGGCGCACAGCGCGCTCGGCGACGGCGGCTACACCTGCGTGCTGCTCGACCTGGGCCTGCCCCGCCAGGACGGCACCGAGGTGCTGCGCCGCGCGCGCGAACGCGGCGACGCCACGCCCGTGCTGGTGCTCACCGCGCGCGACGGCCTGGACGACCGCATCCACAGCCTCGACCTCGGCGCCGACGACTACTTGCTCAAGCCCTTCGAGTTCCGCGAGCTGCTCGCGCGCATGCGTGCCGTGGTGCGCCGCCGCGACGGCGCCGCGCATTCGCTGATCGGCACCGCCGCGCTGCAGCTGGACCTCACGACACGCGAGGTGGCGGTGAACGGCGTGCGCGAGGCGCTCACCGCGCGCGAGTTCGCGCTGCTGCATGCGCTGCTGGAGCGGCCCGGCGCCATCCTCTCGCGCGAGCAGCTCGAGAACCGCATCTACGGCTGGGGCGATGAAGTGACCAGCAACGCCATCGACGTGCTGATCCACGGCATGCGCCGCAAGCTCGGCGCCGACGCGATCCGCAACGTGCGCGGCCTGGGCTGGCGAGTGGCTGCATGACCGATGCCGCCCGCCGCTGGTGGCGCCCGCGTTCGCTGCGCACCCAGCTGCTGCTGTGGCTGGTCACGCTGCATGTAGTGGCGGCGGTGCTCACGGCGTGGTTCTCTTTCCTGGCCTACGGCAATCTCGTGCACAACGCGCTCGACGATCAGATGCGGCTGGTGGCCGAGTCGTACGCGGGCAACGACCCGCCCAAGACCCCGCGCGCGATGGACGGCGAAGCGGCCTTCTCGCGCGGCGCCTTCGTGGTGCAGATCTGGAGCGCCGACGGCGCCACCTTGCGCGCGAGCTCGTGGCCTGCGCTCTCGGTGCCGCTGCAGCCCGGCAACGGCTTCAGCGACGTGCACGCCGAAGGGCCCGCGCATTCGCGCTGGCGCGTGTTCACGGCCGAGCCCGCGCCGCATGCCGATGCGCCGCGCGTGCAGGTGCTGCAGAACGAGGACTACCGCCATCGCCGCGCGCTGCGCCGCGCCCTGCTCGAAGGCTTGCCGATCGCGCTGCTGCTGCCGGCGGCGCTGCTGGTGCTGTGGCTCATCGTGTCGGCCGCGTCGCGCTCGCTGCGCGGCGTGGCGCGCGACGTGGCCTCGCAGGACGAGCGCCGCCCCACCGAACTGTCGCTGGCGCGCGTGCCCGACGAGATCACGCCGCTGGTGGGCGCCTTCAACCACCTGCTGTCGCGCGTGCGCAGCGCCTTCGCCACGCAGCGGCGCTTCGTGCAGGACGCGGCGCACGAGCTGCGCACGCCGATGGCCGCCATCGGCCTGCAGATCGAGAACCTGCGCGCGCACGTGCCGGCCGGCGAAGCCACCGAGCGCTTCAACCAGCTGGAGGCCGGCGTGACGCGCGCGCAGCACCTCATCGAGCAGCTGCTGCAGCTGTCGCGGCAGGACGCGCCGCCCTCGGATGCGCCGGGCGAGCGGGTCGACATCGAGGCGTTGCTGCGCGAGAGCCTGGGCCAGCGCATGGTGCTGGCCGATGCGCGGCGCATCGACGTGGGCTTCGAAGGTTTGACCGGTGCGGTGGTGACCGCGCCTGCGATCGAGTTGCGCAGCGTGTTCGACAACCTGATCGACAACGCGCTGCGCTACGCGCCCGAAGGCGGCGTGGTCGATGTGCGGCTGCACCGCGTCGACGGGCAGGCGGTGGTCGACGTGCTGGACAACGGACCGGGCATTCCGCCGGCCGAACTCGAGCGCGTGTTCGACCGCTTCTTCCGCGTGCCCGGCGCGGCGGCGGGCGGCAGCGGGCTGGGCCTGGCGATCGCGCGCACGGCGGCCGAGCGGCATGGCCTGCGCATCGAGCTGCGCAACAGGGACGACGGGCCGGGGCTGAGGGCGCGGGTGCTGCTGCCGATGTAGCCGTTGGGGTGCTCACTCCCCGCTCATTCTTCGCTCACGCTGGCCTCAGTCAGGCTGCCTAGAGTGGCTGCAGGTCCTGCTGCGCGCGGTCCGCGCGACGGCACCGGACCGGAGACAACCTGCCCTCAGGAGAACACACCATGCGCACTTCGTTCAAGCTTCTCGCCGTTGCTTCCTTCACCGCGTTCGCGGCGCTGGGCACGGTCAACGCCTCAGCCGAAACCACCGACGGTTCGGACTTCCACCCGCTGCAGTTGAATTCGCCGGAGAACCCGGAGGTGCAGGCCGGCGCGATGGCGGCGGCACGTCCGAGCGGCACGGAGCCCATTGGCCAGTCGACGTCGGCGCCGGCGATCAACGGGATGACGCCGGTGTCCGACATCCAGGCCGGCGCCTATGCGGCGTCGCACCCGACGGGCACCGAGCCCATCGGGCAATCGACTTCACTGCCGATGGTGAAGTCGGGCAGCGGAAGCTGATTCCGCTGCCGGGGACCTGCCAGCTCAGTCGTCGTTGCTGCTGAGCAGTGCGCGGTAGATCACCGCGCCGATGATCGCGCCCACGATCGGGGCGACCCAGAACAGCCACAGTTCCGACACCGCATACGACGGGCCGAACAGCGCCGGGCCGGTGCTGCGCGCCGGGTTCACCGAGGTGTTGGTCACAGGGATCGACACCAGGTGGATCAGCGTCAGGCACAGGCCGATGGCCATGCCCGCGAAGCCGGCCGCCGCGCGCTTGGCGGTGGCACCCAGGATCACGATCAGGAACACGGCGGTCATCACCACTTCGCTGATGAGTGCGGCCGTCATGCCGTACTTGCCGGGCGAGTGCTCGCCGTAGCCGTTGGTGGCAAAGCCGCCGATGTCCGCGCCCGGCTTGCCGGTGGCGATCAGGTACAGCACGCCGGCCGCCGCGATGGCGCCCAGCACCTGCGACACGATGTAGCCCGGCAGCTGCCCGGCCTTGAAGCGGCCCGCGGCGGCGAGGCCGATCGACACGGCCGGATTGAAGTGGCCGCCCGAGATCGGACCGAGCGCGTAGGCGCCGGTGACCACCGTCAGACCGAAGGCCAGCGAGACGCCGAGCAGGCCGATGCCGACGCCCGGAAAGGCCGCTGCCAGAACTGCGCTTCCGCAGCCTCCGAGCGTGAGCCAGAAAGTACCAATGAATTCTGCAGACCACTTTTTGTAGGTACTGTGTTCCATAACGCTCCATCCTGAAGTTGAGAAAGCACGCTCGGCGGGGGCCGAACGCGGGCCGCATTCTAGGAACGGGAATTGGAGGCGTCGAGCAAACCGGCGCGCTTAGCGGCAACTGTTCACGAATGCTGTGGATTTGTGCCCTGCAGCATTTGCAAATGGTCGGGCGAGGGCGGGGCCGCGTCACATCGTCGTCATGCCATCGTCACGACGACCTTGCCGAACGCGCCGCGTTCCAGGTGGTCGAGCGCGGCGGGCAATGCGTCGAAGCCGTAGCGCGCGGCGATCACCGGCTTCAGTGCGTTCGCATCGACCGCGCGCACCAGCTCTTCGAGCGCGCGCCGGTGGCCGACGCCGATGCCCTGCACCGTCACGCGGCCGAGCACCATCGCGTAGAACGACGCGCTCAGCGTGTCGCCGCCGAGCATGCCGATGATCGACACGCGCCCGCCCTGCTTCACGGCCTGCAGCGAGCGGTCGAGGTCGGGGCCGCTGGAGAGTTCGAGCACGTGGTCGGCGCCGCGCCCATGCGTGAGTCGGAGCACCTCGGCGGGCCAGTCGCTGTCGCGCGCGAGCACGTGCGTGGCGCCGAGCGCGCGTGCCGCAGCCTGCTTGTCGGCGCTGCCCGTCACCACGATGGCCTGCGCGCCGTGCAGCCGCGCAAGTTGCAGGCCGAACAGCGCGACACCGCCGGTGCCGTGGACCAGCACCGTCTCGCCCGCGCGCAGGGCGCCGGTCTCCACCAGCGCGAACCACGCCGTGAGGCCGGCGCAGGGCAGCGTGCTCGCTTCCTCGAGGCTCAGCGTGGTCGGTGCGGCCACGGCCCAGTTCGCATCGATGCACACGTGCGAGGCCAGCATGCCCGGCCCGGGGCCGCCGAGCAGCGTGGTGTCGGCGTGCCAGTGGCTGTCGGTCCAGCCGCCCCAGAAGGTGTTGATCACGCGGTCGCCCACGGCAAAGCGGTGCACGCCGGGGCCCACAGCCACCACCGTGCCCGCCATGTCCGAGCCGGGCGTGAAGGGCAGCTCGAGCGCCATGCCCATGCCGTCGCGCACCATGAGCAGGTCGCGGTAGTTGAGCGCCACCGCGCCCACGCGCACGAGGATCTGGCCCGGGCCCGGCGAGGGCATCGGCGCCTCGGTTTGTTCCAGGTGGGCGCGGCCCAGTCGGGGAAGCTGCCAGCGGCGCAGCACATCGGGTTCTTGCATCGGAAAGGCTCCATCGGAAAAGATCGGCCTCGATGCTATTGACGATGAAAACGATCCGGTGGCGGATAATTTTCCGAAGAATGGTGCTTGAAAGTATCCAATGAGCCAACGCCTGCAAGGCATCGAGGAGTTCGTCGCGGCGGTGGAGGCGGGCAGCTTCGCGCTCGCCGCGCAGCGCCTGCACGTCACCCGTTCGGCCGTCGCCAAGAGCATCGCGCGGCTCGAGGCGCGGCTGGACACGCGCCTGTTCCTGCGCACCACGCGCAGCCAGAGCCTCACCGAGGAAGGGCACGGCTACTACGAGCGCTGCCGCCGCGCGCTGGCCGAGCTGGAAGCGGCCGAGGCGCTGACCGACGCCGCGCGCCACACGGCCAGCGGCCTCGTGCGCCTGAGCATGCCGGCGATGCTCGGGCGGCTCAAGGTCGGGCCGCTGCTGCTGGCCCTGGCGCGCCAGCATCCGCAGCTGTCGCTGGAGCTGGCCTTCAACGACCGGCGCGTCGACCTCGTGGAAGAGGGGCTCGACCTTGCCATCCGCAGCGGCGAGCTCGACGACAGCGCCGGCCTCGTGGCGCGGCCGGTCGGCGTGCAGTGGATGCTGCTGTGCGCCGCGCCCGCGTACCTGGCCGAGCGCGGCCATCCGCGCGACCTGCGCGCACTGGTCGCGCCGCACGAGGCCGTGTACTACGCCCGCGACGGGCAGGTCTCGCCCTGGCGCTTTCGCGAGGGCGATGCGATGGTGGAGGCCGCGCTGCCTTCACGGCTGCGCTGCGACAGCGCCGAGGTGCTGCTGGAGGCCGCCATCGGCGGCATGGGCCTGGCGCGGTTGCCGGCCTGGCTGGCGGCCGACGCGCTCGCGGCCGGCACGCTGGTGCGCGTGTTCGACGAGCCCGAGCCGTTTGGCTTTCCGCTGCACGTGATCCGCACGCCGAGCCGCTACCTGCCGCTGAAGACGCGCGTGGTGATCGACTGGCTGGTGGAGCATTTGCCGCCGCTGCTGGCGACACGCTGAGCCCACGAACGCCGACGGGCGCTATCCTGCGCTTTCAAACAACGAGGAGACCTGCGCATGCCTTCCATTGCCCCCCGACACACCGTGAGTGCCTTGGCCACCGCCTGCCTGGGCGCGGCGCTCCTGCTCGGGGCGTCGCAGGCCGCCGCGCAGGGCACCGTCAACGCGCTGTGCAGCACCGACGCGGGCTGGTGCGAGGCGGCCGCCACGGCCTTCACGCGCGAGACCGGCATCAAGGTGCAGCAGGCCCACAAGGGCACCGGCGAGATCGGTGCGCAGCTGCGCGCCGAAGCCGCCAACCCCAAGACCGACCTCTGGTGGGGCGGCACCGGTGACCCCTTCCTGCAGGCCGCCGAGCAGGGCCTGCTCGAGCCCTACCGGCCGGCCTACATCAACGACCTGCACGACTGGTCGGTGCGCCAGTACGCCATGTCGCAGAACATGGTGGGCGGCTTCTACACGAGCGCGATGGGCTTCGGCTTCAACACCGAGCTGCTGAAGAAAAAGAAGCTCGCCGAGCCGAAGTGCTGGGCCGACCTCATCAAGCCCGAGTACAAGGGCGAGATCGAAATTTCGCACCCCGCCACCAGCGGCACGGCCTACACCGTCATCGCGGGCCTGGTGCAGCAGATGGGCGAGGAGCCCGCCTTCGACTACCTGAAGAAGCTGCACAGGAACGTCACCAGCTACACGCGCAGCGGCCAGGCCCAGGCGCCCAACGTGGCCAAGGGCGAGGTGGCGATCGGCGTGAGCTTCATCTTCGGCTTCGAGCGCTGGCGGCACGACAAATTTCCGGTGAAGACCGCCGCGCCCTGCGAAGGCACGGGCTTCGAGATCGGCGGCATCGCGCTCGTGAAGGGCGCGCGCAACAAGGAGAACGCCAAGCGCTACTACGACTGGCTCATGAGCCCCGCGGGCCAGTCCATCGGCGCCAAGGCCGGCAGCCTGCAGTCGCCGGCCAACAAGACCTTCAAGCCCGATCCGCGCATTCCGTCGATGGAGAGCGTGAAGCTCATCAAGTACGACTTCGAGAAGTACGGCAAGGCGGCCGAGCGCAAGCGGCTCATCGACCGCTGGACGCGCGAGGTGGAGTCCCAACCGCGCTGAAAGCGCGGCGCCGAGCCGACACCCGTGTGACAAAGTTCGCGCGGCCTTGCGCTCGTTGTTTTTTGGCGCGACAACCCCAGTTCATAAAGTTGGCAAGGCCGCCGCCCGCCGCGGGCGGCTCGCCTTAGAATTTTTTGGCTTCGATCCCTTTCTTTCCCATGGCTGATTCCTCCAATACCAAACTCCCGTTCCAGGCTGAAGTCGCGCAACTGCTGCACCTCGTCACGCATGCGCTGTACTCCAACAAGGAAATCTTCCTGCGCGAGCTGATCTCGAACGCGTCCGACGCGTGCGACAAGCTGCGCTTCGAGGCGCTCGACCACCCCGCGCTGTACGAAGACCAGCCCGACCTGGACGTGCGCCTGACCTTCGACAAGGCCGCGCGCACCCTCACCATCACCGACAAGGGCATCGGCCTGTCGCGCCAGGAAGCCATCGACAACCTGGGCACCATCGCCAAGAGTGGTACCAAAGACTTCATGAGCCGCCTGAGCGGCGACCAGAAGGCCGACGCACAGCTCATCGGCCAGTTCGGCGTGGGCTTCTATTCGGGCTTCATCGTGGCCGACAAGATCACGGTCGAGTCGCGCCGCGCGGGCCTGCCCGCCGACCAGGGCGTGCGTTGGGTGAGCGGCGGTGCCGGCGACTTCGAGGTGGCCGACATCACGCGCGCCGCGCGCGGCACCAGCATCACGCTGCACCTGCGCGACGACGCCGACGAATACCTCAACGCCTGGAAGCTCAAGCAGATCGTCGGCAAGTACTCCGACCACATCTCCCTGCCCATCCTGATGGAAAAGGAAGAGTGGAAAGACGGCGAGAACGACCAGCCCGGCGACATGGTGAAGACCGGCGAGTGGGAAACGGTGAACAAGGCCAACGCCCTGTGGAGCCGACCCAAGAAGGACATCACCGCCGAGCAGTACGAAGAGTTCTACAAGAGCATCAGCCACGACTTCGAGGCGCCGCTGGCCTGGAACCACAACCGCGTCGAAGGCAGCACCGAGTACACGCAGCTGCTGTACATCCCGTCCAAGGCCCCGTTCGACCTGTGGAACCGCGACAAGAGCGCCGGCGTCAAGCTGTACGTCAAGCGCGTCTTCATCATGGACGACGCCGAGGCGCTGCTGCCCAACTACCTGCGCTTCGTGAAGGGCGTGATCGACTCGGCCGACCTGCCGCTGAACGTGAGCCGCGAGCTGCTGCAGGAAAGCCGCGACGTGAAGGCCATCCGCGAAGGCAGCACCAAGCGCGTGCTGTCGATGCTCGAAGACCTGGCCAAGAAGCAGAAGACCGCGCCCGACAGCAACGAAGGCAAGACCGACGTGGGCTCGGGCGAATCGGTGCCGGCCCCCGAGCCGACCGAAGGTGTGACCGACGTGGTCGACAAGAACACGCCCACCGCCGCTGAAACGGCCGCCGCAGCCGCCGACGAATCGGGCAAGTTCGCCAAGTTCTACGCCGAGTTCGGCGCGGTGCTCAAGGAAGGCCTGGGCGAGGACATGGGCAACCGCGACCGCATCGCCAAGCTGCTGCGCTTTGCCTCCACCACGAGCGACGTCGCGAGCGTGAGCTTCGCCGACTACAAGGCGCGCATGAAGGAGGGCCAGGACGCCATCTACTACATCACGGCCGACAACCTCGCCGCCGCCAAGAACAGCCCGCAGCTCGAAGTCTTCAAGAAGAAGGGCATCGAGGTGCTGCTCATGACCGACCGTGTCGACGAGTGGGCGCTGAACTACCTCAACGAGTTCGACGGCACGCCGCTGCAGAGCGTGGCCAAGGGCGCGGTCGACCTGGGCAAGCTGCAGGACGAAGCCGAGAAGAAGGCCGCCGAGGAAGCCGCCGAGTCGTTCAAGCCGCTGCTCGAGAAGCTGAAGGAAGCACTCAAGGACAAGGCCGAAGACGTGCGCGTGACCATGCGCCTGGTCGACTCGCCCGCCTGCCTCGTGGTGGAAGACGGCGGCATGAGCACGCAGCTCGCGCGCATGCTCAAGCAGGCCGGCCAGCCCGCGCCCGACCTCAAGCCCGTGCTCGAAGTCAACGCCGAGCACCCGCTGGTGAAGAAGCTCGAAGGCTCCGCGCATTTCGACGACCTCGCGAACATCCTGTTCGACCAGGCCCTGCTGGCCGAAGGCGGCCTGCCGGCCGACCCGGCCGCCTACGTGAGGCGCGTCAACGCGCTGCTGGTGTGAACGCCCGGCCGCGCATCGTTCGTCGCGCAGCGGCTGCCACCTCGGCGCTGCTGCTGTTGCTTCTGGTGGGCGGCTGTTCGCACTATCACATCGGCATTCCGCTGGTGCCCGGGCTCTCGCTCGGGCTCGGTGCCACCAAGGACGGCAATTTCTCCGTCGGCCTGAACACCGGCTGGGGCCCGCTCGGCGCGGGCGTGGCGCTGCATGACAACGGCGCCGTGACCGGCTCGGCCAGCGTCGGCGTGGGAGTCGGCGTCGGGCCGATCGGCACCGGCGTGGGCGTCGGCAAGAGCGTGGTGCTGCACAACCCGTACGAGACGGCGGCGCCAGCGCCCGGGCAGGCGACGCCGGCCGTGGTGGTGCCTGCCGGCACACCGCCCGCCACGCCCGTCACCGTCACCAAGGCAGGCGTCACGCGGCCGATGGCTTCGTCGCCGTCGCCGCAGCCGTCGCCACCGATCGCCGCCGCACCCGTGCCGGCGGCCCGCGTGTCCTACCGCGCCCCCGCTGCGAAAACAGCGGTCGTGGCCGGCGAAGCAGGCACGCCCGGCAACCCCATCGCGCCCTGATGGTCGCGCCCCTCCCACCCCTGACCGCGCCGCGGCCCGGCGCGAGGCTGCCCTTTCCATGAGTCTCAGTACCGAAGCCGTCCTCGCGCTCGCGCCGGACGACGCCTCCGCGAAGGCCGCCAAAGGCCTGCTCGCGCCCGCCAAGTGGCCCACGCTCGCGCACTCCGACGACGCCGTCTGGGGCGAATGCCAGGGCAGCGGCAGCAAGCCCTACCAGACGCAGGTCGACCTGTCGGGCCCGGTGTTCCGCTGCTCCTGCCCGAGCCGCAAGTTCCCCTGCAAGCACGGCCTGGCGCTGATGCTGCTGCGCGCGCAGAGCGAAGCCAGCTTCACCGCTGGCGCGCCGCCGCCCTGGGTGGCCGACTGGCTCGCCTCGCGCCGCGACAAGGCCGAGAAGAAAGAAGCCCGTGCCGCCGAACCGGCGGCCGCACCCGATCCCGCCGCGGCCGCCAAGCGCGACGCGCAGCGCTGGAAGCGCATCGAGGCCGGCGTGCAGGAGCTCGCGCGCTGGCTCGACGACCAGACCCAGCGCGGCCTGGCCGCGCTCGGCAGCGAGCAGGCCGAAGGCTGGGCCGCCATGGCCGCGCGCATGGTCGATGCGCAGGCGCCGGGGCTCGGCCAGCGCATCACGCAGGCGGCCGAACTGATCGGTGCCGGCGAAGGCTGGCCCGCGCGGCTGCTCGACCGGCTGGGCCGGCTGCAACTGATCGTCGATGCGGTGCCGCGCCGCGACAGCCTCTCGCCCGCCACGCGCGCCGACCTGCGCGCCGCCCTCGGCTGGCCGCAGGACCGCGAGGCGCTGCTGGCCGACGGCGAACGCGTGAGCGACCACTGGCTCGTGCTGGGCCAGTGCCTGGACGAGCGCGACACCAAGCTGGTCGAACGCCATGTGTGGCTGCAGGGCCGCGCGAGCGGACGCCGCGCGCTGCTGCTCGACTACTCGCACGGCGGACGCGGCTTCGAGACCGGCTGGGTCAGCGGCAGCGAACGCGCGGCCGTGCTGTGCTTCTATCCCGGCCACGCCTCGCAGCGCGCGGTGGTGGCCGAGTTGCCGGCCGAGGCCGCATCGACCGCCGCGCCGGTCGCCGCTGACGACGAAGCCGGCGAATGGCAACGCATGGCCCAACAGATCGCGGCCAACCCGTGGCAGCCGCTGCTGCCCCTGGTGTGGGCCGATGCCGTGCCCGCGCGGCACGGCGACCAGTGGTGGCTGCGCCTGGGCGCCGCGTCGCAGGCCTTGCCGATGCAACTGGCGGCGGCCGAAGCCTGGCAGCTGCTGGCGCATTCGGGCGGTGCGCCGCTGCGCGTGTTCGGCGAATGGGACGGCGAGCAGTTCGCGCCGCTCACCGCGTGGGCGGCTGAGGGTGGAACACCCGTCTGGACCTTGAGCGGAGCACGCGCATGAGCCACTGGAACACCTTGCTGCAGACCGCCCTCGTCGGCACCGCACGCCAACCCGTGCCGGCCGCCGACGGCATGGCCGGCGATTTCGGCGCGCTGCTCCAGGCGCTGCAACAACCCACCGACACCGCGCAGGGCCTGCTGCTGCGCGTCGCGGGCGCCGTGGCCGTGGGCCGCCGCGCGGGCTTCGTCGCGCCGGGCCTGCCCGCCGACGACGCACCGCCCGCCGCCAACGATCCTTCTCCCGCGCTCGGCGACCCCGCCTTGCTCGCCGTGATCGCCGATGCACTCGCCAGCGGCCCGCAGCGCCTGCAGCACGAGGTGCTGGCCGTGCTCGCCACCGCCGGCTGGCGCCTGCCGCCCAACCTGCTGCCCGCCGCGCTCGACGCCGGCCGCCGCGACACCGCGCTGCGTCCCGCCGTCGTCCTCGCACTCGGCGAGCGCGGGCGCTGGCTGGCCGCGCGCAACGACGACTGGCGCTACGCCGTCGGCGCCAGCGCGCAGGCCGACAGCCAGACCCGCTGGGACGAAGGCAGCATCGACCAGCGCCGCGCCGTGCTGGCCGAGCAACGCCGCGACGACCCGGCCGGCGCGCGCGAACGCCTCGCCGCCGAACTGCCGCAGCTGCCCGCCAAGGAACGCGCCGTGCTGCTCGGCGCACTGGCCGAGAACCTCGGCCCCGACGACGAAGCGCTGCTCGAAGCCCAGCTGAAAGACCGCGCACGCGACGTGCGCCAGACCGTGGTCGAGCTGCTGCAGCGCCTGCCGGCCAGCGCGCACGTGCGGCGCGTCGAGGCCTTCCTCGCGCCGCTGCTGTCGTCGCAAGGCGCGACGTGGCAACTCAACGCCCCCGAAGCCGCCGACCCGCGCTGGAAGGACGACGCCATCGACGCCGCGCGCCCCACGCACGACAGCCTCGGCGAGCGCGCGTGGTGGCTCTACCAGCTCGTGCGCCAGATGCCGCTCGCGTGGTGGACCGCGCGCACCGGCCTGACGCCCGCTGCATTGCTCGACTGGGCCGCCAAGGGCGACTGGCACGACGCGCTGCTGCGCGGCTGGAACGAGGCCGTGCTGGCCGCGCCCGATTTCGACTGGTGCGACGCACTGCTCGACCGCCCGCGCGGCCACCGCGGCGGCGTGGGCCCGCTGCTGGCGCTGCTTCCGCGCGAGCGCCGCGAGCGCCACTGGGCGACGCAGCTCGGCGATGCGGGGCAGGGCGTGCAGGACGTCGTCGCGTTCGCCGACCAGGCCTGCGCGCCCGGCGACACGCCCTCGGCCGCGCTGTCGCTGCGCATCGCGCAGGCGCTGCGCATGCGCGTCGAGCGCGGCGACCTCGTCAACGACTACGTGCTGCGCCAGGTGCTCGGCACCGCCGCCGCGCTGCTGCACCTCGATGCACTGGCGCTGCTGGCCGACCTGCCGCGCGCGGCCGAGGAAAGCCCCGGCCTCGCCAACGCACTGGCCGACACCGCGCGCATCGTGCGTGCGCGCCGGCTGGTCGCAACGCTTCCTTCTTCCTCTTCTTCTTCACTTTCAACCTCTTCCCAAGGCCGTCCATGAGCAATGTCCTGCGCCAGCATGCCGAACAGCAATTCGCCGAAGAACTCGAAGCGCTCCAGAAGGTCGACGACCGCCAGCGCCCGGCCAACTGGAAGCTCTCGCCCTGGGCCGTGCTCACCTACCTGATGGGCGGCAAGCTGGCCAACGGTTTCGAGGTCAGCCCCAAGTACATCGGCAATTCGCGCCTGATGGAAATCGCCGTGTCCACGCTCGCCACCGACCGCGCGCTGCTGCTGTACGGCGTGCCGGGCACGGCCAAGTCGTGGGTGTCGGAGCACCTGGCGGCCGCCGTGAGTGGCGACTCGACGATGCTGATCCAGGGCACGGCCGGCACCAGCGAAGAGCAGCTGCGCTACGGCTGGAACTACGCCGAGCTGCTGGCCCATGGCCCGTCGGAAAAGGCGCTGGTGCCGAGCCCGCTGGTGCACGCCATGCGCCTGGGCAAGATCGCGCGCGTCGAAGAACTCACGCGCATCCCGGCCGACGTGCAGGATTCGCTGATCACCGTGCTCTCGGAAAAGACCCTGCCCGTGCCTGAGCTGGGCACCGAGGTGCAGGCCACGCGCGGCTTCTCGGTCATTGCCACGGCCAACAATCGCGACAAGGGCGTGAACGAACTGTCGAGCGCGCTCAAGCGCCGCTTCAACACCGTGGTACTGCCCGTGCCGTCGAGCGAGGCCGAAGAAGTGCAGATCGTCGTCAAGCGGGTCGGCGAGCTGGGCCGCGCGCTCGCGCTGCCGGCCGAGCCGCCCGCGCTGCAGGAAGTGCGCCGCGTGGTGCAGATCTTCCGCGAGCTGCGCAACGGCCAGACCGAAGATGGCAAGACGCGCATCAAGTCGCCCACCTCCACGCTCTCGACCGCCGAGGCCATCTCGGTCATCAACAGCGGCATGGCGCTGGCCGGCCATTTCGGCGACGGCGTGCTGCGCTCGGCCGACGTGGCCTCGGGCCTGATCGGCGCGGTCATCAAGGACCCGGTGCAGGACCAGGTCGTGTGGAAGGAATACCTCGAGACCGTCGTCAAGGAACGGGCCGACTGGAAGGACCTGTACCGCGCCTGCCGCGAACAACTCTGACGCGGACCGGCGCATGAGCACGAGCGCGGCGCCTTCGCCGCTGCACTACTTCGGCATCCGCCACCACGGCCCCGGCTGTGCGCGCAGCCTGTTGCGCGCCTTCGAGTCGCTGCAGCCCGACTGCATCCTCGTCGAGGGCCCGCCCGAGGCCGAGCCGCTGCTGTCCTTCCTGGCGCATGCCGACCTGCAACCGCCGGTGGCGGTGCTGATCCACGCGAGCGAGGACACCGGCCTGGCCGCGTTCTATCCCTTCGCCACCTTCTCGCCCGAATGGCAGGCGCTGCAGTGGGGCGCCGCGCGCGGCGTGCCCACGCGCTTCATCGACCTGCCGCAGGCGCACCGCATGGCGATCGAACAGGCCGCACGCGCGGCCGACGAGGCCAAGGCCGCAGAGCCCGTCGACACGCCACTCGGCGATGACGAGACCGACACGGTGCCCGTCGCCGAAACGGTCGAAGCGCCCGAGGAAGAACAAGCGGCGAACATGCTGCCCGACGACCCCTTCGACTGGCTCGCCCATGCCGCCGGCTATGCCGACGGCGAGAGCTGGTGGAACCACATGGTCGAGGAACGCGGCGACGGCGAAGACCTGTTCGGCGCCATCGCCGAAGCCATGACCGCCGTGCGCGCCGAAACGCCCGAAGACCGGCGCGGCGTGCGCGCGATGGAACGCGAGCAGCGGCGCGAAGCCTTCATGCGGCAATCGATCCGCGAGGCCGTGAAGGCCGGCCACCAGCGCATCGCCGTCGTGTGCGGTGCGTGGCACGTGCCCGCGCTGCAGGGCGCGGCCACCGCCAAGGCCGATGCGGCGCTGCTCAAGGGCCTGCCCAAGCTCAAGGTGCTCGCGACCTGGGTGCCGTGGACCTACCGGCACCTCACGAGCGCCAGCGGCTACGGCGCCGGCATCGATTCGCCGGGCTGGTACGAACACCTGTGGCAGCAGGGGCACGAAGTGGCGGGGCGCAGCACCGGCTGGCTCGCCCGCGTCGCGCGCTTGCTGCGCGAGCACGACCTCGACTGTTCCTCCGCCCACCTCATCGAGGCCACGCGCCTGGCCGACACGCTCGCCGCGTTGCGCGAGCGCCCCGCGCCCGGCCTGCCCGAGCTCGACGAGGCCGTGCGCAGCGTGATCTGCATGGGCGAGCAGGCGCCGCTCACGCTCATCCGCGAGCGCCTCACGGTCGGCGACCGCATGGGCCAGGTGCCGGCCGACGTGCCCACCGTGCCGCTGCAGCGCGACCTCGAACAGGCGCAGAAAAGCCTGCGCCTGAAGCCCGAGGCCACCGCGAAGACGCTCGACCTCGACCTGCGCCAGCCCAACGACCTGGCGCGCAGCCACCTGCTGCACCGCCTGCGCCTGCTCGACCTGCCGTGGGGCGAGGTCACCGCCGGCCAGCGCGCGAGCCGCGGCACCTTCCACGAGGTGTGGCAGCTGCAGTGGCAGCCCGAGTTCGCGCTGCGCGTCATCGAGGCCAGCCGCTTCGGCGCCACCGTGGCGCATGCCGCCAGCGCGCGCGTGATGGAAGGGCTCGCGGCCGAGACCTCGCTCACCACACTGGCCGAGCAGGTCGACACCGTGCTGCTGGCCGACCTGCCCGTGGCCGTGCAGGCCGTGACCCGCGCGCTCGAAGACCGCGCCGCGCTCACCGGCGACGCCGTGCAGCTCATCGGCGCCGTGCCGCCGCTGGCCAACGTGTTCCGCTACGGCAGCGTGCGCCAGACCGACAGCGCGCTGCTCTCGCACGTGCTCGACAGCCTCATCGTGCGCGGCGCCATCGGCCTGCCGATCGCCTGCGGCGCGCTCGACGCCGAAGCCGCCGAGTCGCTGCGCACCCGCCTCATCGGCGCGCACGACGCCGTGCGCCTGCGCGACGGCGAAGAAACGACCACCGCCTGGCGCAACGCATTGCGCGCCATCGCCTTCGGCGAAACCGGCGCGCCGCTGCTGCGCGGCGTGAGCTGCCGCTTGCTGCTCGACGATGCGCAGATCGACAGCGACGGCGCCTCGCAGCAACTCGCACGCAACCTCTCGGCCGGCGCACCGCCGACCGATGCGGCGGCCTGGCTCGAAGGCTTTCTCAACCGCAACGCGATGGTGCTGCTGCACGACGATGCCGTGTGGTCGCTGGTCGACGGCTGGCTCGCGGGGCTCGGCGAGGAGCACTTCGTGCAGGTGCTGCCGCTGGTGCGGCGCAGCTTCGCGGACTTCTCGGGCGCCGACCGGCGCGCGCTTGGCGAACGCGCGAAACGCGGCGCGGTCGGCGGCACGTTGCCCTCGGCCGTGGCCGCCACCGACTGGGACGAATCACGCGCGGTGCTCGCGCTGCCGCTGCTGCGGGAACTGCTGGGAGTGAAGGCATGAGCGCGAATCCAACGCCCACCGACGACGAAGAAACCCTGCCGCCCACCGACCGCCTGCAGCGCTGGCGCCTCGTGCTCGGCAGCGAAGCCAACGCCAGCTGCGGCGCCATCGAAGGCCGCGTGCGCGAGATCGACCAGGCGCTGGCCGCGCTCTACGAAGCCGACGGCCGGCGCGGCCTGGGCCAGGGCGGGCAGCGCGGCGGCCGGGGCGATTCGGCGCCCAGCGTGGCGCGCTGGCTCGGCGACATCCGCAAGTACTTTCCGAGCCAGGTGGTGCAGGTGATGCAGCGCGACGCGATGGAGCGGCTCAACCTGCGCCAGATGCTGCTGCAGCCCGAGATGCTGGAGAACGCGCAGCCCGACGTGCACCTGGTGGCCAACCTCGTGGCGCTGGCGAGCGTGATCCCGGCCGGCACCAAGGACACGGCGCGCGCCGTGGTGCGCAAGGTGGTCGACGAGCTCATGAAGAAGCTCGAGGAGCCGATGCGCAGCGCCGTGAGCGGCGCGCTCAACCGCAGCCAGCGCAACCGCCGCCCGCGCCATTCGGAGATCGACTGGCACCGCACCATCCGCGCCAACCTGCGCCACTGGCAGCCCGAATACCGCACCGTGGTGCCGCAGACGCTGGTGGGCTACGGGCGCAAGGCGCGCCAGCCGCAGCGCGAAGTGATTTTGTGCATCGACCAGAGCGGCTCCATGGCCGCGTCGGTGGTCTATTCGAGCATCTTCGGCGCGGTGATGGCGAGCCTGCCGGCGGTGTCGACCAAGCTCGTGGTGTTCGACACCGCCGTGGTCGACATGACCGAGCAGCTGCAAGACCCGGTCGACCTGCTGTTCGGCGTGCAGCTGGGCGGCGGCACCGACATCAACGGCGCCGTGGGCTACTGCCAGACGCTGGTGCGCGAGCCGCGCAACACCATCCTGATCCTGATCTCCGACCTGTACGAAGGCGGCGTGGAAGACGGCCTGCTGCGCCGCGCCCACCAGCTGGTGGAGGCCGGCGTGCAGTTCATCGCGCTGCTGGCGCTCAGCGACGAGGGCGCGCCTTCGTACGACCGCGACCTGGCCGCCAAGCTCGCGGCGCTGGGCGTGCCCTCGTTCGCCTGCACGCCCGATGCGTTCCCGGGCCTCATGGCTGCCGCCATCAAGCGCGAGGACGTGTCGACCTGGGCCGCGGGGCAGGGCCTGAAGACCAGCCGGGCCGCCCCGTGAAGCAGCGCCGCCTGCCCGACCTGAAGCGACGGCGGCTGGCCGCGCTGCTGGGTCTGGTGGCCGGCACGGCCTGGGCGCAGCCCTCCGACGACACCGCGCGGCCGATCCGCTGGATCGTGCCCTTCCCGACGGGCGCGATCGCCGACGTCGTCGCGCGCGCCATCGGTGCCCAGCTCACCATCGACACGGGCCAGCCGGTGCAGATCGAGAACCGGCCGGGCGGCAACACCGCGCTCGCCGCCCTCGAGGCCGCGCGCGCACCGGCCGACGGCCACACCGTGCTGTCGGCCGACAACGGCATGCTGGTGTTCAACCCGGCGCTGTACCGCAGCCTGAGCTACAGCCCGTCGCGCGATTTCACGCCCGTCACGCAGCTGGTGCGGCTGCCGATGGTGCTGCTGGTCGGCCCGGCCAGCGGCGTGCGCGATGCGCGTGCCTTCATCGAGGACGCTCGCGCTTTTCCGGGCCGCTTCAGTTTTGCCTCGGCCGGCAACGGCAGCGCGCAGCACCTCGCGATGGCGCTGCTGGCGCGCGAGGCCGGGCTGGAGATGGTGCATGTGCCGTACCGCAGCGCCGGGCCGGCGCTGGTCGAGGTGGCGGGCGGGCAGCTGCCGTTCGCGATGGGCGAGCTCGCCACGGCGCGCCGCTTCATCCAGGGCGGCCGGCTGCGCGTGCTGGCGGTGGCGAACCCCGCGCGCCTGGCCCAACTGCCGGGCGTGCCGACCTTCGCGGAACTGGGCCTGCCGAAGGTCGAGGCCGCGATCTTCCACGGCCTCGTGGCACCGGCGGGCACGCCGCCCGAGGTGGTGGCGCGGCTGCAGCGCGCGGTGGCCAGCGCTTTGCACAACCCGGTGGTGCAGCGCCGCCTGGCCGAGGCCGGCGTCGAGCCGGTGGGCGGCACGCCGGCCGAGTTCGAAACGCTGCTGGCGCGCGAGTCGGCGCGCTGGCATCCGCTGATCCGCGCGCTCAAGCTCTCGCTGGATTGAGCTGGTCAGCGCCCCGCGCTGTCGTCGCTCGGCAGGAACGCGTCGCCCGGCGTCAGCGGCGCATGGCGGTAGCTGGCCGGCGTGCGGCTGAGCTTCACGGGCGCGCCGATGCCGCGGTAGCCGCCTTCCATCTCCACCACCATCTCGCGGTGCAGCGTGTGCGGATGCTGAAGCGCCGCTGCCACCGGCAGCACCGGCGCGGCGGGCACGCCGGCGGCCATCAACTGGTCGACCAGCGTGCGGCCGTCGAAGGCGGCGAGCGCGGCTTCGAGCTGCTGCTTGAGACCGTCGCGGTTCACCGAGCGTGCGCCGGCGGTGCGGTACAGCGGGTCGTCGGCCAGCGCGGGCAGGCCGATGCAGCGGCAGAAGCTCGCGAACTGGCGGTCGTTGCCCACGGCCACGAAGATCGGGTCGGTGCCCGTGGCCAGCGCGTCGTAGGGGTAGATGTTGGGGTGCGCGTTGCCGGTGCGGCGCGGCGCCGTGCCGTCCATGAACCAGTTGGCCGCGTGCGGGTGCAGCAGCGAGAGGCCGCTGTCGTACAGCGCCGCCTCCACGAACTGGCCGCGTCCGCTGCGGTGGCGCTCCTGCAGTGCGAGCAGCACGCCGATCACCGCATTGAGCCCGGTCACCATGTCGACCACCGGCAGGCCCACGCGCAGCGGGCCGCCGTCGGCTTCGCCGTTGATGCTCATGATGCCGGTCATGGCCTGCACGGCGGCGTCGTAGCCCGGCAGCGCGCCCAGCGGGCCGTCGGCGCCGAAGCCCGACACGCGGCACCACACCAGGCGCGGAAAGCGCTGCGACAGCGCCTCGTAGCCGATGCCCCAGCGCTCCATCGTGCCGGTCTTGAAGTTCTCGATCAGCACGTCGGCCTCGGCCACCAGCGCCAGCAGCGCCTCGCGGCCTTCCTCGGTCGAGAAGTCCAGGTGCTGCACGCGCTTGTTGCGGTTCAGGCCGTGGTAGTACGAGGCCACGCCTTCCTTGAAGGGCGGGCCCCAGGTGCGCGTGTCGTCGCCCTGCGGCGGCTCGACCTTGAGCACGTCGGCACCATGGTCGCCGAGGATCTGGCCGCAGTAGGGGCCGCCGAGGATGCGCGAGATGTCGAGCACGCGGATGCCTGCGAGGGCGCCGGTCGAAGAAGGGGCGGTGGTCATGGGATGGACTCGGAAGAAGAGGGAGCGGTGCGCGGCACCAGCTTGAAGGTGCCGGTGGCCAGCGCGAGCAGCTCGCCGTCGGCGTTGCGCGCCTCGCCGCGCGCGAAGCACATCGCACGGCCGCGCCGCTCGCACACGGCGGTGGCGATCACGTCGCCGGCACACGGCGCGGTGTAGTGCACCGTGATGTCGACGGTGACCACGCCGAAGGCCGTGGGCGCGTGCGAGCGCACGGCGCTGGAGAGCGCGCAGTCGAACAGCACGGCGATCGCGCCGCCGTGCACGTCGCCGCGGCTGTTGGTGTGGTCGGCGCTGTAGGGCATGCGCACGCGCGCGTGCTCGTCGCCGATGGCCTCGCCGCGCAGCGCGAAGGCGCGGGCCATCGGCATGGGCAGGCCGAACAGCACGCCGGTCGGCTCGTCGATGAAAGCGGGGTCCTGCATGCGGCGCACTCCGTGATCAGTCGAGCAGGCCGCGCTGGCGCAGGCGCGCCACGCGTTCCTTCTCGCGCGCGGTCGTGGCCAGCGCGTAGCGGCGGTACTGCTCGGGGTCCATCGCGTTGGCCTGCTGGTTCAGCTGCTCCAGCACGCGCAGGCCGGCGGGCGATGCCAGTGCCTTGCGGAAGGCATCGTGCACGGTCTTCACGCGCGCGGGGTCCATGCCGGCCGGGCCGGCGATGCCGTAGGGCGAATCGATGACCGCGTCCACGCCCTGTTCGCGCAGTGTGGGCACCTGCGGGTAGCGCTTGACGCGCTGCGGCGTGAGCATCACGAGGTAGCGCATCTTGCCGGCGTCGATGTGCGGCACGGCCACGCCCGAGAGCGGTGCGGCGTCGATGTGGCCGCCGAGGATGGCGTTGGTCACTTCGGCGTCGCCCTTGAAGGGCACCATGTTGAGCTGGACCTTCGCCATCTCGGCGGCCTCGTCCATCACGATGCGCGGCGTGCCCACCGCGCCGGTGGCGCCCACGTTGAGCTTGCCGGGGCGGCGCGCGGCATCGGCCGCGAAGTCCTGCCAGGTCTTCCACGGTGCGTCGGCCTTCACCGCGAGGCCGAAGGTGTAGTCGGACAGCATCACCACGTACGAGAAGCTGCGCGCGGGGTCGAAGGCCACCTTGTTGATGAAGGGCTCGCGGTACACCGAGGCCGGCAGCACGGCCAGCGTGTAGCCGTCGGGCGCGGCGCGCACCAGCGCGGCGGCGCCGTTGGTGCCGCTCGCGCCGGGGCGGTTGTCGAGCACCACGGGCTGGCCCAGGGCCTTGCCGGCTTCTTCTGCCACGGCGCGCAGGTGCTGGTCGGTGGGGCCGCCCGCGGCGTACGGAACGATCAGCGTGACGGGGCGTTGCGGGTAGGTCTCTGCGGTGGCGGCGCCGGCTGCGGTGAACAGCGCGGCGAGGGCGATCAGGCGTGACAGCAGGTGCGTCTTCATCTTCTTGTCTCCTTGTTTTTTTCTTGTGCGTCGTGGCGGTCAGTCGAGCTGCGCGCCGGACTTCTTCACCACGTCCTTCCACTTGGCCGTTTCGCTGCCGATGAACTGCGCGAGCTTCTGCGGCGAGGTGTCCGCCGTGGCTTCCAGGCCCTGCGCGGCGAACATCTGCTTGACCTTCGGCGAGTTGAGCACCTCGGCGAACGCGTGGTTGAGTTTGGTCACGCGGTCGGCCGGCGTGCCGGCCGGCGCGACGATGCCGAAGAACACGCTCACGTCGTAGGGCTTGTGCAGCTGCTCGGTGAGGGTGGGCACCTCGGGCAGCGCCTGCGAGCGGGCCGAGGTGGCCACGCCCAGCGCGCGCAGCTTGCCGGCCTTGACGTAGGGCAGCGCGGTGAGGATGTCGGTGAAGGTCATGCTGACCTGGTTGCCCAGCAGGTCGTTGAGCGCCGGGCCCGTGCCCTTGTAGGGCACGTGCAGCAGGTCGGTGCCGGCCACCGAGTTGAACAGCACGCCTGCCAGGTGCGACGAGGCGCCGTTGCCCGACGAGGCGTAGCTCAGCTTGCCCGGGTTGGCCTTGGCGTAGGCGACCAGCTCGGCCACGTTCTTCACCGGCAGGGCCGGGTTCACCACCAGGATGTTCGGCAGGTAGCCGACCTGGATCACGGGCGCAAAGCTCTTGGTTGGGTCGTAGCTGATCTTGCGGTAGAGGCTCACGTTGATGGCCAGCGGGCCCGAGGTGCCGAACAGCAGCGTGTGGCCGTCGGCCTCGGCGCGCGCCACGTAGTCGGCGCCGATGTTGCCGCCCGCGCCCGCGCGGTTCTCCACGATCATGGGCTGGCCGAGCTTGTCGCGCAGCTCGGCGGCCAGCGTGCGCGCCATCGCGTCGGTCGGGCCGCCGGGCGGGAAGGGCACGACCAGCGTCATGGGCTTGGTCGGGAAGGCGCCGGGCTGGGCCTGCGCGGCGGGCGTGGCTGCCAGCAGCAGCGCGGCGCAGGCGGTGCCGAGGATGAGGCTGAGTCGTTGTCGCATGGGGTCTTGTCTCCGTTGTTCTCGAAAAAGGGGGCTCAGGCGGCCGTGCGCACGAGCGCGGCGTGCCAGTCGGCGGGCAGCGCATCGGGTGCCAGCGGGTCGCGCGGCAGCACGCGGTGCAGCAGCACCAGCTGGGCCCAGCGCAGGCGCGCGGCGGAGCCGCCGGCCGAGGCCTCCCAGGCCATCGCGGCGGCGCTGGTGCAGTGGTACAGCGCCGATGCGGCCTGGCGCGCGAGCACGTCGCCGCCTTCGCGCGCGGCGGTCTCGGCCAGGGCGCAGGCGCGGGCCATGGTGTCGCGCAGCGCGGCGGCAAAGGCCGGCGTGAGTCCGGTGGCGTCGCCGATCAGTTTTTCGACGTGCGCGCGCAGCACGGGCAGCGAGCCTTCGCGCTTCACGGCGCGGATCACGTCCAGCGCCACGATGTTGCTGGTGCCTTCCCAGATCGAGCCCAGGTGCGCGTCGCGCACGAGGCGCGGGTCGCTCCACTCCTCGATGTAGCCGCAGCCGCCGCGCACTTCCATCGCATCGCCCGTGACCTGGCGCGCGTCGCGGCAGGCGCGGAACTTGATGAGCGGCGTGAGGATGCGCAGCAGCGCATACGCATCGGGCTCGCCGGCGTCGGAGCGCGCCAGCGCCTGCGCGGTCTGGCAGACCATGGTGCGGGCCTGCTCGGAGGGCACGCGCAGCTTGTCGAGCTGGCGCTGCATCAGCGGCATCTGCTCGAGCGCGCGGCCGAAGGCGCGGCGCTCGGAGGCGATGTACTCGGCCTCGGCCACCGCGCGGCGCATCAGGCCGGCGGAACGCACGCCGTTGGACAGGCGCGAGTTGTTGACCATGTCGGCCATCTGCTGGAAGCCGCGGCCTTCCTCGCCCACGAGGTAGGCCACCGCGCCTTCGAGGCGGATCTCGCCGCTGGCCATCGAGCGCGTGCCCAGCTTGTCCTTCAGGCGAATGATGCGGTAATGGTTGAGGCTGCCGTCGTCGAGCTCGCGCGGCAGCAGGAACAGCGACACGCCCTTCATGCCCGCGGGCGCGTCGTCGGCGCGCGCCAGCACCATCGCAAAGCCGGCGTCGGGGTTGGAGCAGAACCACTTGTCGCCGGCCAGGCGCCAGCTGCCGTCGGCCTGGCGCTGCGCGGTGGTGGCGGTGGCGGCGATGTCGGAGCCGGCGGCCTGCTCGGTCATGAACATCGCGCCTTGTGCCAGCTCGTCGAAGTCGAGCGAGGTCAGGCGCGGCAGGTACTTGGCGACCAGCTCGGGCGCGCCGAACTTCTTCAGCGTGCGCGTGAGCGAGTCGGTCATCGAGACCGGGCAGCACAGGCCGAACTCGGCCTGCACGAACAGGTAGGTCAGCACGTACTTGACCAGCGGCGGCATCTTGCCGGTCCAGCCCAGCGTCTCGTCGCGGTGCGAGATGGCGGCCAGGCCGAACTCGCTGAGCGCCAGGCGCTCCATCTCGACGTAGGCCGGGTGCTTGATGACCTTCTGCTCGTCGATGCCGGTGCGCGTGCGCTGCTTCAGTGTGGGCGGGTTGCGGTCGGCGGTGCCGGCCAGGTCGTCCAGCAGGCCGCCCGCCAGGCCGCCCAGGCGCTCGAAGTGCGGGCGCATGTGCGTGCGCAGGGCCTCGGGCAGGTACAGCGCGAGCAGCGTGTGCAGCTCGGTGTCGGTGGTGAAGAGGTTCTGGCCGTGGCGATCGGGGATCGGGTGCGCGGTCTGGTGCGCGGCGGCTGTGGCTGCGGATGTAGGCATGCGGGCGTCTCCTGGTTCGCCGCATTGTTGAGTTGGCAACGATCCGTGTCTAATATTGATTTGGTCTCGTACGATTTGATTTGACTATTCATGGAACTGCGGCACCTGCGCTACTTCTCCGTGCTCGCCGAAGAGCTGCACTTCGGGCGCGCCGCGCGGCGGTTGGCCATTTCGCAGCCGCCGCTGTCGGTGGCGATCCGCCAGCTCGAAGACTCGGTGGGCGCGCGCCTGTTCGAGCGCAACAGCAAGGAAGTGCGGCTCACGCCCGCGGGCGAGGCGCTGCGCGTGTCGGCGCGGCGCGTGCTGCTGCAGGCCGAAGAAGCCGCGCTGGAGGCGCGCGACGTGGCCACCGGCTCGGCGGGCCGGCTGCGCATCGGTTTCGTGGGCGCCATGCTCTACCGCGGCCTGCCGCCCGCGCTGCGCGCGTTCCAGGCGCGGCATCCGGCGGTGCGCATCACGCTCAGCGAACTCAATTCGGGCGTGCAGATCGCCGAGCTGCTGCACGACCGGCTCGACCTGGGCTTTGTCCACACCAGCCGCATGCCGGCCGAGCTGCAGCACCGGCTGCTGCTGTCGGAGCCCTTCGTGGCCTGCCTGCCCGCGGGCCATGCGCTGGCGCGCAAGCGCGTGCTGGCGCCGACCGACTTGCGCGATCAGCCCTTCGTGCTGTTCTCGCGCGAGGCCTCACCCGATTACCACGAGCGTATCCTGTCGATCTGCGCCGACGCGGGCTTCCTGCCCGAGGTGCGCCACGAGGTGCGGCACTGGCTGGCCGTGGTGTCGCTGGTGTCGCAGGGCATGGGCGTGGCGCTGGTGCCGCAGGCCATGCGGCACTCGGCGCTGCGCGGCGCGGTGTTCCGCCCGCTCGACCGCGCGGTGGCGCAGTCGGAGGCCTATGGCGTGTGGCGCGCCGGGCCGGTCAATGTGCTGGTCGAGCGGCTGCTCGAAGGCGTGGCGCAGAGCCTGGCCGCGAACGCCGCCGGGTGATCACGCGTACAGCGGCTCTTCCGCCATCTGCTCGCACTGGTCCTCCAGCACGAGGATCTGGCCCTTCCAGTAGTCGCTCGAGCCGAACCACGGGAAGTTGATCGGGAAGATCGGGTCTTCCCAGCGGCGCGCCAGCCAGGCGCTGTAGTGGATGAGCCGCAGCGTGCGCAGCGGCTCGATGAGTGCCAGCTCGCGGCGGTCGAATTCGCGGAACTGCTCGTAGCCGTCGAGCAGGCCCGACAGCTGCGCCGTGCGCTGCGCGCGGTCGCCCGACAGCAGCATCCACAGGTCTTGCACCGCGAAGCCCGTGCGCGCGTCGTCCAGGTCGACGAAGTGCGGGCCGCCGCCGGGGCGGTCGGTGGGCGTCCACAGGATGTTGCCGGGGTGCACGTCGCCGTGCAGGCGCAGCTTGCGGGGCTTGAAGTCGGAGGCCGGCGGCTGCAGCGCCAGGGCGGTGGCGCGGACCATGTCCAGCGCTTCGTTGCAGGTCTTTTCCCAGTCGCGCTGCATGTCGAGCGGGATCTTGTCGTTCTCGAGCAGCCAGTCGCGCGAATCGAGGCCGAAGGTCTGCAGGTCGAGCGCGGGGCGGGCCTCGAAGGGTTTGGCGCTGCCCACCGTGTGGATGCGCGCCAGGAAGCGGCCCACCCATTCGAGCACCTCGAAGTTGTCCAGCTCGGGCGCGCGCCCGCCGCGGTAGGGGCTCACGCTGAAGGCAAAGCCCGCGTGGTGGTGCAGCGTCTTGCCGTCGAAGGCCAGCGGCGGCACGGCCGGCACCTCGCCGGCGGCCAGTTCGAGCGAGAAGGCGTGCTCTTCGAGGATTTCGGCCTCGCTCCAGCGGCCGGGGCGGTAGAACTTGAGCACCACCGCGGGATGGGGGTTCGGGTCTTCCAGGTAGACCTGGTAGACCCGGTTTTCATAGGAATTCAGGCCGGTGAGGCGGCCATCGCCGTGCAGGCCGAGTGTCGCGAGCGCGTCGAGCACCACGTCAGGCGTGAGGCTCTCGTAAGGATGGGTGTTCGCGGGCGCGACAGAAGAAGGGGTCATGCGGCGATTGTCGCCACATGGGCCCCGTGCGGGTCAGCGAGCGCCCGCTTGTTTGTAAAGCGAAAGGATATGGCCGGTGCGCGGGTCGCCCTTGCCCGCCAGCACCTGCGCGTAGGCGGCCTGCACCGCTTCGCCGCCGTGGTGGTGCTCGGTGTGCAGCCAGGGGTTGCTGGCGTCGGTCACCGTGGCCAGGAAGCGGTGCCACGCGGCCACCATGCGCCGCCCGAACTCGTCGGCGCCCCATTCGGTGGTGCGCTTCTTGATCTGCGCCGGCGCGAAGAACAGCGTGGCGCGCGGGCCGGTCAGGCTCTTGCCCGCGCCCTTGGCGGCGAGCTGCTCCACGTGCGTGCCGCCGATCGAACTGCTGTACTTGAGGTTGGTGAAGCGCTCGTGGATCGCGGTGCGCAGCTCGCCGTTGCCGGCGAAGTCGATGTACACGCAGGGCGTGTCCGCCGCGATGGTGTCCAGCGCGTCGTAGGTCACCACGCGGTCGTAGCAGCCCAGGCTCTGGCAGAAGGCCACGTTGGCGGGCGAGGTGAGGCCGACCACCTCGATGCCGTCGCGCTGGTGCAGCTGGAAGGCCGTGCCGTAGGCCGTCTTGCTCGAGGCGCTCGACAGCAGCATGGTGGTGGCGCCGAAGAAATCGTTGTCGGCCATGAAGTCGTCGATCAGCCACGAGGTGATGAACAGCGGGCGCAGCAGCGCCTGCAGGTCTTCGGTGTCGGTGGTGTACAGCGGGTCGGCGTTGCAGCGGAAGTACTGGTTGTAGACCGCGGGCAGCTCGGCGCGGTGCGCCGCCGCATCGGTGAAGCGCGAGGGCGAGAGCCGGTCGGGGCTGAGCACCGCGCTCGTGGACATCGGCCAGTAGCCGTAGATCCGTTCACCCACGGCCACGCCCGGGTGCTGCGACTGCACCACGCTCGCGAAGCCCCACACCGGGATGCTGCCCCAGCCTTCTTCCTCGGAGGGAAAGAACTGCCAGTAGCTCATCGCATCGCCGAAGGCGGCGTAGGTGATGTTGTTGGAGGTGAGCGCAAAGCTGTCGATGCGCACGCGCACCTGGCCGTCGGCCAGCGGCCGGTCGGAGGTGTCGGTGTGCAGGCGCGTGGTGGCCAGCTGGTCTTTGCGGATCAGGAGGTGGGTGGTGCTCATGGGGTCGATCTCCACGGGTGTGTGTTGAAGACGGGGGGCGGGACGGGCGAGACGTGCGGCCACATTAGCCAAGCTTGGTGAAAGGCGCTATCTCGGCGTGCGTTTCGGCGTCACCCGTGAGACAGACATGAAAAAAGCGCCTGGGCTTGGGGCCGGGGCGCTTTTTTTCGTGAAACCGTCAGAGCGGAATCAGACGATGGTGAGTTCCACGTCGATGTTGCCGCGCGTTGCGTTCGAGTAGGGGCAGACTTGGTGAGCCGTGTCGACCAGCAGCTTCTTCTGTGCGTCGTCGAGGCCGGGCAGCGAGATCGCCAGTTGCACCGAGATGCCGTAGGCCGCGCCGCCGTTCGTCGGGCCGAGGGAAACCTTGGAGTCGATGGCGACTTCTTCCGGCACCTTGACGCTGATCTTCGGGCCGACGGCCTTCATGGCGCCGATGAAGCAGGCGGCGTAGCCGACCGCGAACAGCTGCTCGGGGTTGGTGCCGGGCTTGCCCGAGCCGGGCGAGCTCAGCTTGACGTCGATAGCGCCGTCGCTGGACTTGCCGGCGCCGTCACGGCCGCCGACGGTGTGGGCTTCTGCGGTGTAGAGAACTTTGTCGAGCTTGGTGGTCATGGTGATTTCCTTTGGTCAGGGGAGTGGTGATGAAAGGGCTTCTTCTCACGAAGCCGGGGAGAACTCTGGATGGGTTGTGTGTCAGGCGGCTTTGCGGATGCGGTCGCGCAGGGTCTGGATCTGCTGCGTGAGGGCGATCAGCTCGGGGACGGAGCATTCGGCGGCGGCCATGAGGCACTCGGGGACGTTGGCAGCACGGGACTTGAGCTTGCGGCCTGCGGTGGTGAGCGTGATGTGGACGCGGCGCTCGTCTGCGACGTCGCGGACTCGGGCTACGTAGCCGTTGGCTTCGAGGCGCTTGAGGAGCGGGGTGAGGGTGCCGGAATCCAAAGAGAGACGCTCGCCGAGGGCGGAGACGGTGGGGCCGTCTTGCTCCCAGAGGGCGAGCATCACGAGGTATTGGGGGTAGGTGAGCTGGAGCTTTTCGAGCAACGGCTTGTAGAGACGGGTCATTGCCAAGGAGGCGGAATAGACGGCGAAGCAGAGCTGGTTGTCTAGCTTGAGCAGGTCGTCTGTGTTGGGTTTCGTTGGCATGGGTTGAATTGTAGTTCGCAATTGAATTGTGTGCAATGTAGTTGTTTTGGGTGACTTGGGATGGTGGTCGTTTTGCTTTCCGAGGCCGGGACTCGCCCCGGCGGGCGACTCACTTTCTTTTGCTTCGCCAAAAGAAAGTAAGCAAAGAAAAGGCGACCCCACTGTCTGCGACCCTCCGCTTCGCTGCGGGCAACCTGCGGTGCTCGCGTTTCGCGGGGTCTCGCAGAACTCGCTTCGCTCAAACAGCTGCGAGCCCTGATCCGCGAAACGCTGCGCTCCTCGGCGCAGCCAGAGGGGCTTTGATACCGGGCGGGCCGTCGCTTCGCTCGGCCTGGGAATTTCCAACAGCCGGATGCAACGACTGTGCTCGTGCTCGTGCTCGTGCTCGTGCTCGTGCTCGTGCTCGTGCTCGTGCTCGTGCAGGTGCTCGCAGGCACATCTGCATGAGCGCACACGCCAGCGGCTCACGCAACGACCAACGCCACTACCAATCCCCGCCGCAGCAGGCGCGCAGCGCCTGCTGCGGCCCACTGGCCGAGCGAAGCGATGGCCCGCTGGTATCCAAACCCCTTCTGTATGCGCCGAGGAGCGCAGCGTTTCGCGGATCAGGGCTCGCCCTTGTTTGAGCGAAGCGAGTTTGGGCGAGACCCCGCGAAACGTGAGCACCGCAGGTTGCCCGTAGCGAAGCGGAGGGACGCAGACAGCAGGGTCGCCTTTCTTTTGCCTACGTTTCTTTGGCGAAGCAAAGAAAAGTAGGTCGGCCGCCGGGGCGAGACCCGGCCCCGGGAAAAAACAAGACCCACGCCCCAGGAATCACCCCCGAAACCGCTTCCGAGTCAAAGCCAACGCAATCCAAAAAGCAACGACCGCATACAAAGCCAACACACCCGCATGCACCCACCACCCTTCAGGCCACCGATCCATAAACAACGGCCGCACCAAAGCAACAGCATTGGTCAAAGGCAACCAGGCAGCCACAGAACGCACAACAGAAGGCAACTGCTCCAGCGGAAAAAACACCCCACTCAAAAACATCATCGGCGTCATGAACAACGTGAAGTAGTACGTAAAAAAGTCATACCCCTTAGCCAACGCATTGAAGATCAACGCCACCGAAGAAAACGTGATCCCACACCCGATCAACACCATCCAAGCCACGATCAACTTGGGGCTGTGACTGATCCCCAACCCCAACATCACAAACAAGATCGCAGTCACAGTAAAGATCGACTTGAACGCCGCCCACAACATCTCCGCAAGCACGATGTCATCCAGCCCCACCGGCGCATTCATGATCCCGTCCCAAGTCTTCTGCACATGCATCCGGGAAAACGCCGAATACAGCGCCTCGAAGCTCGCTGCATTCATCGCACTCATGCAGATCGACCCACTCGCCAGGAACAGGATGTACGGCACCTGCGTGCCATCCACCGTCACCTGTCCCACCAAAGCCCCCATCCCGTAGCCAAACGCCACAAGCCAGATCAGCGGCTCCGCGATGTTCCCGATCAGGCTCGGCAAGGCAAGCTTGCGCCAAACCAGCAGGTTGCGCAAAAACACCGGCCACCATCGCATCGACAGTTCAGGCGCGCGCCACACGGAGGGCGAAGGCGGCACAGGTGTCTCGGGCGAAACGGCAGAAGAAGCAGTGGTTGTATTCATAGAAAGAAGGCCTAGCCATCCTGGCGAATCTGCCGACCGGTGAGCTTGAGGAAAAGATCTTCCAGGTTGGCCGGCCGATGAAAGGTGCGCAGCCCGCCGTGCTGCGTCAACGCGTCAAGCAGACGCCGCGCATCCTGCGTATAGAAGAAGACGGTCTCACCGCTCACCTCCACGCGCGCAGCCAGCGCCTGCAGCTCGGCCGACCCCGCCAGCGACAGCGCCCCATTGCCATACACCTCGACCACATCAGGCTCCAGGTGCTCGGCAATCAGATCGCGCGGACGGCCCTCGGCGATCTTGCGGCCGTGGTCGAGCACCAGCAGCCGCGAACACAGGCGCTCGGCCTCGTCCATGAAGTGCGTGGTCAGCAGGATCGATTTGCCCTGCTGCAACAGCACCTGCAACCGCTCCCACATCAGGTGCCGCGCCTGAGGGTCGAGGCCGGTGGTGGGTTCGTCGAGCAGCAGCAACTTGGGGTCGTTCACCAGCGCGCGCGCCAGCGACAGGCGCCGGCGCATGCCGCCCGACAGCTCGCCGGGCTTGGCGTCGGCCTTGTGCGAGAGCGCGGCGAACTCCAGCAGCTGCGGCACGCGCGCGCGCACATGCGCCTTGCTGAAGCCGAAGTAGCGGCCGTACACCACGAGGTTCTCGGCGCAGCTGAAGTCGGGGTCGAGGGTGTCGAACTGCGACACCACGCCCAGCTGCGCCTTGATGGCCAGCGCGTCGCGCGGCATCTGCAGGCCCAGCGCGTCGATGCTGCCGCCGTCGGGCGCGGTGAGGCCCAGGCACATGCGGATGGTGGTGGTCTTGCCCGCGCCGTTCGGCCCGATCACACCCAGGCACTCGCCGGGCGCGATCTCGAACGAGAGGTCGTCGACGACCGTGGTCTCTCCGTAGCGCTTGCGCAGCCCACGGACCTGGAACAACGGGGAAGAAGACGAAGAAGAAGGCGAGGAGGGGGTGGTGTGGGATGGCACGCGGCCATTCTGACGCAGCCGGCCGATTGGCGCAGCAGCTACATGCGCAAGCCGCTGAACTCGGTTTTCATCCAGTCGATGAAGGCCCGCGTGCGCGCCGGCAGCAGCCGCGCGTTCGGGTAGATCACGCTCACGGGGCGGGGCGCAGGCTCGTAGTCTTCGAGCACCAGTTGCAACCGGCCCTGCGCCACGTGCGGCAGCACTTGGTAGGAGAAGAAGGTGCCGAAGCCCATGCCCGCGGCGCAGGCCTCGATGGCGGGCGCGAGGTGGTTGAACTCGAGGCGGTTGTCGGGCGTCACGTGCACGGTCTTGCCGCCATCGCGGAACGCCCATTGCGACGGTGCATCGATGCGCCCGCGCACGCAGGGTGCGCCCGCCAGGTCGCGCGGATGACGCGGCACGCCATGCTGCGCCAGGAAGGCGGGGCTGGCCACCACCACGCGGCGGATGGTGCCCAGCGTCTGCGCCACCAGCGACGAGTCTTCGAGCGGGCTGATGCGGATGCCGACGTCGATGCCCTCCTCGAGCAAATTCACCGTGCGGTCGTGCAGCCGCACGCTGCAGCGCACCTTCTCGTGGCGCTGCATGAAACGCACGATGGCCGGCGCCACGTACATGTGGCCGAACAGCACCGGCGCGGTGATGACCAGCTGCCCCGCGGGCTCGCGCGCCTCGGCCTTCAGCGCCTGGTCGGCGGTGTCGGCCGCGAGCAGCACCTCGCGTGCGCTCGGCAGGTAATGACGGCCTTCCTCGGTGAGCGACAGGCGCCGCGTGGTGCGGTGAAAAAGGCGCACGCCCAGGTGAGCTTCCAGCGCGGCGAGCGCGCGCACCACGGCGGGCAGCGAACTGCCGAGCGCTTCGGCGGCGCGGGTCAGGCTGCCCTGGTCGGCAATCTGCACGAAGGTCTGCATGGCTTTGAAGCGATCCATGGCGCGATTAAACCGGAAAACGCAGCAGTCAAATCCGGCAAGGGCTATTCATTCATTTGATGGAAGAGAGAAGAATCGAGGCCATACCCACCCGAAGGACTCTTCATGACCGAGAACAGCAGCAACACCCGTCAGCCCGCCCAGCCCATCCAGCTCTTCGGCAGCGCCATCTCGGGCCACGTGCACCGCGTGCGCTTCTTCCTCTCGGTGCTGGGCCTGCCCTTCGAGATCGTCGAGCTCAACCTGCGCCAGCGCGAGCACCGCACGCCGGAGTTCCTGGCGCGCAACCCCTTCGGCCAGGTGCCGGTGATCGAGGACGGCGAGGTCACGCTGGCCGACTCCAACGCCATCCTCGTGTACCTCAACGAACGCTACGCCCCCGACCCGGCGCGCTGGATGCCGCGCGACCCGGTGGGCGCGGCGCGCGTGCAGCGCTGGTTCTCGGTGGCGGCCGGCCCACTGGCCTACGGCCCGGCGGCGGCGCGCATCATGGTGCTGTTCGGCGTGGACGCCGACCGCACCGAGACCGTCAAGCGCTCGCACGCGCTGCTCGCGGTGATGGAGACCTGCCTGTCCGAGCAGCCCTTCCTCGCGGGGCCGTCGGCCACGCTGGCCGACATCGCGAACTACGCCTACGTGGCCCATGCGCCCGAAGGCAGCGTGTCGCTCGACGCCTACCCGCAGCTGCGCGCCTGGCTGGCGCGCGTGGAAGCCTTGCCCGGGTTCGTGCCGATGGTGCGTTCGCCGGTCGGCCTGGCGGTGGCGTCATGATCGCCGCACCCTTCCACGCCGGCGAGCGCGCGCTGCAATCGCTCGTGGGCGCGCGCGAGCAGATGGAGGCGATGGGCCCGCGCGTGATCCGCGACTACATGCCCGACCAGCACCGCGAGTTCTTCGCGCTGCTGCCGTTCCTCGTGGTCGGCAGCCTCGACGCCGACCTGCAGCCGTGGGCCAGCATGCTCGCCGCGCCCGCCGGCTTTGCGCACTCGCCCGACGCGACGCACCTGCGCATCGATGCACTGCCGGGCGCCGGCGATCCGCTCACCGGCCAGCTCGCGCCCGGTGCCACGCTGGGGCTGCTGGGCATCCAGCCGCACACGCGGCGGCGCAATCGCATGAACGGCACGGTCGAGGCGCTCGATGCAGCGGGCTTCATGGTCGAGGTGCAGCAGAGCTTCGGCAACTGCCCGCGCTACATCCAGGCGCGCGAGCCGGTGTTCGCCGCACCGCCGGCCAACGAGCCCGCCGTGCAGTGGCTCGACACGCTCGATCTCGCAGCCGAACGGCTCATCGGCGCGTCCGACACGCTGTTCATCGCCACGGCGTATCCCGACGCGGTGGCGATGGGCGACGTGGCCGATGCGCGCTCGCACGGCGTCGACGTGTCGCACCGCGGCGGTCGGCCGGGCTTCGTGCGCGTCGATGCGGGCGGCGTGCTCACGGTGCCCGACTTCAACGGCAACCGCTTCTTCAACACGCTGGGCAACCTGCAGGCGCACCCGCGCGCGGGCCTGCTGTTCGTCGATTTCGACACCGGCGAGCTGCTGCACCTGAGCGCCACGGCGGAGATCGTCACGGACGGCCCTGAGGTTGAAGCGTTCGAGGGCGCGGAGCGGCTCATGCGCTTTCACGTCACGCGCGCGCTGCGCCGTCCGGCCGCGCTGCCGCTGCGCTGGGGCGAGGCCGCGTTGTCGCCGCACCTGGCGGGCACGGGGCGCTGGGCCGCGCACTGACTAGTCGAAGACGGGAATGCGTCCGTTGACTGACGGGCGGTAGTGCCAGTCGAGTGCGTCGAGGTCGGGCACGCATTGCGGGCTCAGCAGCGCTTCGAGGCCCGCCGCAGCCAGCGTGCAGGCCAGCGCCTGCCCCGGACACGCATGCATGCCATGGCCGAAGCCGAGCACGCGGCGCCGCGCGCGCACGGGCATGAAGCGGTCGGGCTCGGGGTTGAACGCCGGATCGCGCTGCGCCGAGGCCAGCAGCACCAGCACCGCATCGCCCGCCGCCAGCGAGGTGCCGGCGATCTCGACGGGCTCGATCGCGAAGCGGCGCGTGTTCTGCACCGACGGATCGTGGCGCGCCGTCTCCTCGACGATGGCGAGCAGCCCGTCGCGCGTGCGTACCTGCGGGCGCAGCGCAGGCTCGCGCACCAGCGCAACGAGGCTGTTGCCCAGCAGGCCCGCCGTGGCGTCGCAGGTCTGCGAGAGCAGGCCCACGAGGTTCGCCAGCAGCGCGCGCGAGAGCGGCGCGCTCGCGGCACTTTCGGCCAGCACCGCTGCCAGCAGCGTGCCGTCGCGCGGCGAAGCGTTCGCGCTCAGGGTTTCGAAACGGTTCATCAGCGCGCCGGCCGCCACGCTTGCCGCCTGCAGCTGGTCGGCGTTCGACAGCGGAGAAAGGCAGGCGACGAAATCGCGCATCCAGCGGTCCACCTGCGGCAGTGATGCACCGTCGAAGCCGAGCAGGTGCGCCATCGCCCGCACGGGCAGCGAGAACAGCGCCTCGGACAGCGGCGCCTGCGCCGGCACCTGCCGCGCCACGTCGAGCGCGGCGGCGTGCGCCGCCTGCAGGTCGAGCCCGGCCAGCGCGCGCTGCAAGGCCGGCCGGTGCGCCTGATGCGCCGGGCCGTCGTTCATGCGCACGAGGTGGCCGAACACCTCGCCCGCCGGGCTGCCCACGATCGCGCGCGGCACGGGCTCGGCGGCGGGGCGCACGCGCAGCGCGCCGTGGGCCTGCAGCACCTGCATGACGACATCGGCACGGCTCGCGACCCACACGCGCAAGCCCTCGTGCCACGCGAGCGGCGGGCCGTCACGCAGCGTGGCGTAGTACGGGTACGGGTCGGCATGCGTGGCGGCGGCGACCGGGTCGGTGGGATGAGTGAGCGTGGCGGTAGTCATGGCGCGCAGTGTGCGTTCGCCGCCGCCGGCACACTTCGGTCGCGAACGAAGTGTGGGATGCGCCGCCGCCTTAGGATGCCCGCATGGACGACACCACCGCTTCCGACTTCCAGCTCGCCCGCCTCGCCGGCGCCATCGCCGAGCCGGCGCGCGCCCGCATGCTGAACTGCCTGATGGACGGCCACGCCCGCACCGCCACCGAGCTCGCCACCGTGGCCGAGGTGGCCGCTTCGACCGCGAGCGCGCACCTCGCGCGCCTGAAGGAGGAGCGGCTGGTCGAGGTGCTCGTGCAAGGCAAGCACCGCTACTTCCGCCTGGCCAGCGACGACGTGGCCGCCGCGCTCGAAAGCCTCATGGTCGTGGCCGGCGCGCCGCGCCCCGCGGCCACCGCCTTCCAGCCCAACACGCCAAGCCGCCTGCGCAGCGCCCGCACCTGCTACGACCACATGGCCGGCACCGCGGGTGTCGCGCTGCACGACCGGCTGCATGCGCAGGGCTGGCTCAGCGGCCTGGCGAGCGGCTCGTACGAACTCACGCCCGACGGCGCCATCGCGCTGGAGAGCCTGGGCGTCGAGGTCGACGCCGTGCGCCGCTCGCGCCGCCGCTTCGCCTGCGCCTGCCTCGACTGGAGCGAACGCCGCCCGCACCTGGGCGGCGCGCTCGGCGCCGCGTGGCTGCAGCTGTCGCTGCGGCGCGGCTGGGTGCGGCAAGAGCTCGACGGACGCGCGCTCACGCTGACGCCGAAGGCGCAGCGGGAGATGCCGGAGTTGTTCAACTGACTGCCGGAGACACACGAAGAAGCTCGGTGTCCTGACCGGGAAAACTCCAAACCGGATGGGCCGCAGCCCACTTATGATCCTGCACCAAATCGGGAGGATGGAACTGTGGCAACCAGGTGGTGGGCAGCCGTGTGCTGCGTGGTTCTAGGCGCATGTGGCGGTGGAGGCGGCGGCGGAGGTAGTGGGGGTGGACTCGTCGGACTCGCCATGCCGCCAGGGGCGGCAGTGCCGGCATCCGGTGCGGGCGGCGATCCGGGCGCAAACCCCGGAACGGAAGCGGCGCCTCCCGCCGGGCCTGTCACGCAACCCGGCACGGACCCTGCGCCCATCACCGGTCCTCAGCCTGGCCCGGTCACCACCTACACCTACAAGCTGGGCAAGGTCGAGGACAAGATCAGTCCCTTCGATCCGCGCTTCCGGGGACTGGTGCTGGACCAGCTGAACAGCCCGGCGTTCGCTGGCTACTACTACACCGGCTCGTTCTATCCCGACACAGGCAATGGCATCTTTACCAGGGCTTCGTCGACCGATGCCTACCTCTGGTCGATGGACACGGTGGTGGCCCCCAACGGCCACTCCGCGGCCAGCTTCGTCTCGATGGCGTTGTTCATGGTCATCGGTGAGGGCACGCTGCGATCCCTCTACGGAAAGCCCACGGCGGAAACGGCGACCTATGGGTACATGAAGGTCGCCATCGACGCCGACGTCAGCGGCTCGCTGAGCCGCCTGAACGCGGCGGGTGCGCAAGGCTATTGCCGGTTGGCGAGCGGTGTGTTCGAGACGCGCATGATGCGGCAGGAGGGTGCCAGCGATGTCTGCACCTACGAATCGCCGACCCCCCGTGTGTCTTCGTTGCAGGAGCGGCTGGACCAGCTCAACGCGATGGGGCTCAAGGGCTTCATCCCCTTCTTCCTCAACGGCGGTACCCCTTACTACGTCAAGGTGAACAACGCGTCGACGAGCTACTACTACTACGTGGTCGATGATGCGACGGGCGGCAGCGACGAAACCAAGTTCCTGGCCCTGCTCAATGCGGAAGGTGCCAAGGGTGCGACATCCTATGAGTACATCGCCAATGGCGGCATCTCACCGAAGCGGATATTCCGCATTGCCACGAACTGCAGCCGCTGGTGGCTGTGCTGACCAGGCGAAGGCATCGCGAAGGAAAGGTCCCTCACACGGGCCCGAGGCTCAGGCTTTCAGCTTGAGCAGATAGATCAGCGGCCCGGCCATCGCAATGTCGAGTTCGAGAAAGCTCTCGAAGTCCTTGCCCGCCATCCAGTACGGGTCCCAGTTGTTGCGCTTGATGGTCTTCTGCCAGAGGTCGTGCGTGGTGGCGCGCTGCACTGCGTCGAGCAGCTGGCCGCGGCGGTAGGGCGGCACCTTCTTGCCGGTCATCACGCCGCGCCAGTTGGCCAGGTCGGCGTCCACGCCCTGCTGGCGCACCGACGAAATGCCCTGGAACGGGTGCTTGGACGACACGCCGATGGCGCGCAGCTTGCCGTTGGCGATGTTCTCGGCGAACTCGCTGTAGCCCGAGATGCCGACCGCCGCCTTGCCCGTGTCGAGCGCTTCGACCACTTGTGCGCCGCCCGGGTGCGGCTGGTAGTTCAGCGACGCCGAGGCGCCGGCCACGCGCGCCAGCATGCCGGCGAACATGTGGTCCACACCGCCGGCCGAGCCGCCCGCGATGACGGTGTTGGCGGCATCGGCGCGCAGCTGGGCGACGAGGTCCTTGGGGGTCTTGATGGGCGAGTCGGCCTTGACGGCGACCACCTCGTAGTCGCTGGTCAGCCGGGCCACGGGCGAGACATGCGCCAGCGTGACGGCGGGCTTTTGCAGCGCCACCGCGCCGACCATCACCATGCCGCTGACCAGCAGCGCCTCGGGGTCGGCGTCGTACTTCTCGACGTACTTGGCCAGCCCGATGGTGCCGCCCTTGCCGCCGATGTTCTCGTAGGTGACGGTGCCCACGGCGCCCGAGGCCAGCAGGGCGGCGCCGAGGGCGCGGCCGGTCTGGTCCCAGCCGCCGCCTTCGTTGGCGGGAATGACGATGCGCAGCTTGCTGCTCAGCGGCGCGTCGGCCGCGCGGGCGTTGCCGGCCCACAGCGTGGCCTGGCCCGCACCGGCGGCAGCGGCCGAGGCTGCCAGCCAGGTGCCGAAGCGGCGGCGGGACAGGGGAAGGGCGGCGGCAGGCGGCGAAGACGGGCGCATCGTGTTTCCAGTTGTGTACGTGACAGCCAATGATGTCCGCGAAACAAGGCAAACACGCCCTCGCCCGCACAGGGAGAAACCCTGAGGGGACAAAGGGGCGAAAGGCGTCGGAGCCTACTGGAAAGCCACTTCCGCGAAGCTTCGCAGCTTGCGGCTGTGCAGCCGGGTCGTGCCTTCCTGGCGCAGGATCTCGATGGCGCGCATGCCGATGCGCAGGTGCTGTTCCACGCGTTCGCGGTAGAAGTGGTTGGCCATGCCGGGCAGCTTGATCTCGCCGTGCAGCGGCTTGTCGCTCACGCACAGCAGCGTGCCGTAGGGCACCCGGAAGCGGAAGCCGTTGGCCGCGATGGTCGCGCTTTCCATGTCCAGCGCCACCGCGCGGCTCTGGCTGAAGCGGCGCTGCGGCTGGTTGCCGGGCAGCAGCTCCCAGTTGCGGTTGTCGGTGCTGGCCACGGTGCCGGTGCGCATGATCGTCTTCAGGTCGGGGCCTTCGCACTTCGTGACGTCGGCCACGGCCTGCTCGAGCGCCAGCTGGATCTCCGACAGCGCCGGGATCGGCACCCACAGCGGCAGCTCCTCGTCGAGCACGTGGTCCTCGCGCACATAGGCGTGGGCCAGCACGTAGTCGCCCAGCTGCTGCGTGTTGCGCAGGCCGGCGCAGTGGCCCAGCATCATCCAGGCGTGCGGGCGCAGCACGGCGATGTGGTCGGTGATGGTCTTGGCGTTGGCCGGGCCGACGCCGATGTTGGTCATGGTGATGCCGCTGTAGTCCTCGCGCACGAGGTGGTAGGCCGGCATCTGCGGCAGGCGCGGCGGCGCGGTGCCCTGGCTGCCGTCCAGCAGGTGGGCGAAGGTGTCGCTGTGGCCCGCGGCCAGCCCGCGCCGGCGCGTGATCACGTTGCCGGGCTCGATGAAGGCGATGTACTCGCTGTTCTCGTCGGCCATGGCCTCATGGCCCAGGCGCACGAACTCGTCGATGTAGAACTGGTAGTTGGTGAACAGCACGAAGTTCTGGAACCACTCGGGCGCCGTGCCCGTGTAGTGGCGCAGGCGGTGCAGCGAGTAGTCGACGCGCGCCGCCGTGAACAGCGACAGCGGCTGCGGCTCGCCGGGCAGCGCCTCGAAGGTGCCGTTGGCGATGCCGTCGTCCATGGCGCCCAGGTCGGGCAGGTCGAACACGTCGCGCATGAGGGCGCGGCGCTCGGCGCTCATCGTGCCTTCGATGTGGTCGTTCTCGGCGAACGAGAAGTGGATCGGAATGGGCTGCGTGCTGGTGCCCACCTCGATCTCGACCTGGTGGTTTTCCAGCAGCAGGCGGAACTGGTCGAGGTAGTAGCGCGAGAACAGGTCGGGCCGCGTCAGCGTGGTTTCGTAGCGGCCGGGGCCGGCCACGAAGCCGTAGCTCAGGCCGGCGTTGGCCGGCGGCGTGTGGCGCGAGACGGTGTGCGTGTGCACCCGCACGAACGGGTAGCAGGCCCGCACCCGGCCCGGCAGCGCTTCGCCGGCGACAAAGCGCAGCATCGATTCGCGCAGGTGGGCCAGGCCGCCCTGGTAGATGGCTTTGACCTGGTCGAGCGCCTCGGCGGCGTCGGTGAAGCGGGCGGGAGCGACGAAGGTGGGCATGTAGGGCATGCCGTCATTGTGCAATGCGCCCGTGTCGGTGGGGAGGCCAGACGGTCAATCCAAGAGGCAGGCCAGCACCTTGGCCAGCATGTCGTCCACGTCCGTGGCCTGCACCGCGCCGGGCAGGGCGACGTCGCCGTGCATCACGAACACCGGCTTGCCCCATTTCAGGCCCATCGCCATCTCCGACAGCGTGCCCATGTTGCCGCCGATGGCGACCAGGCACACGCCGCTGCGCGCGATGATGCCGTTGCGCATCTCGCCCATGCCGGTGGGAATGGCCACGCTGAGCCATTCGTTGGCATGGCGGTCGTCGTCCTCGGGCAGGATGCCCACGGCGATGCCGCCGGCCTCCACCGCGCCGCGCGAGGCCGCGGCCATCACGCCGCCGCGCCCGCCGCAGACCACCGCCATGCCCGCGCCGGCCAGCGCATGCGCCACCGCGTAGGCGGCCTCGCATTCGGCCGGGCCGCCGTCGCCCGGGCCGAGCATTGCCACCGGCTGGCGGTGGCGCTGCGGCCCCCACTGCCGTTGCGCCAGGCGCGTCAGCGCCTCAGTGACCGGCGCCGACAGCACCGCGCTCGCGCCTTCGTGTAAAGACATCGCCCACTCCCATCACGACCACACACACCACCATCAGCACCAGCGACAGGGCCGCCGCCACCGCGAAATCGGACCCGCCGTCGCCCACCTGCGCGAGCAGCATCAGCGGCAGGATGTTCAGCTGCGTGCCCACCAGCGCCAGCGCCGTGCCGTAGGTGCCCATGGCAATCGCGGCCACCATGCAGGCGTTCGACAGCACCGAGGGCAGCACCTCGGGCAGCACCGTGTCCCGGAAGGCGCGCGCCTTCGAGGCGCCCAGCGTGCGCGCCGCCTGCGCCGGGCGCAGGTCGAGGTTGGCGAACACGGGGTACAGCGACAGCGCCACGCGCGGGATCAGGTAGTAGGCATAGGCCAGCCCCAGGCCCGACACGCTGTAGATCCAGCTGCCGATCACGGCCGGGTCGGCGCCCAGCCCCGCGAGCAGCTGCGTCACGAAGCCCGCGCGGCCGAACGCGAGGATGAAGCCGTAGGCGATCACCAGCCCCGAGAACGCCAGCGGCAGGCCCAGCAGCGTCATCATCCATTGGCGCCGGCCTTCGGGCTGGCGCGCCAGTTCGATGGCGATGCAGGTGCCCACCAGCGCCGCGATCGCGCCCGCCGCCAGGCCCAGGCCCAGCGTGTTGCGCAGCGCGCCCAGGAACAGCGGGTTGCCGAACAGCCGCCCGAAGGCGCTGCCGCCCTCGCCGAAGGCCTCGGGCAGCAGCGCCGCCAGCGGCACCGCGAAGAACAGCGCCATGAAGGCCCAGGCGGGCCAGGCGCCAAAGCGTCGCATCACGGCCTCTTACTTGCCCAGCGCGGCCTGCGCCCAGAGCTTGTCGACCTCGGACTTGCGCTCCGAGGCCTTCACCACGTCGAGCGGCTTGATCTGCGGCGCGGCCGGCATCTTGGCCGCGACATCGGCCGACAGCGGCGTGCCCGGCACGGCAGGGCGCACGAAGCCCTGCGCGAACAGCGACTGGCCGGCCTCGCTCATGATGAAGTTGAGCCACAGCTTGCCGGCGTTCGGGTTCGGGCCGTTCTTCACCAGGCTGATGGCGTACGGCGCAGCCACGCTGGCCTCCTTCGGGATCACGACCTCGACCGCGTCGCCCATGCCGTCGACGTGCTTGGCCTTGAGGCCGTCGTTCTCGTAGCTGATCCACACCGGGATCTCGCCCTTGAGGAACTTGGCGTAGGGCGTGGTGCCTTCCACGCGCAGCACGTTGCCGGCCGCATGCAGCTTGCCCAGGTAGTCGGTGCCGGGCTGCACGTTGTCGACACTGCCGCCGTTGGCATAGGCCGCGGCGAAGGTCAGCACCTGGCCGATGCCGGTGGAGCGCGGGTCGAGGTAGACCACCGTGCTCTTGAACTCGGGCTTGAGCAGGTCGGCCCAGCCGGTGGGCACGTTCTTCACCAGCTTCTTGTTCACCAGGAAGGCGATGTTGAGCGTGTGGATGGTGAACCAGCGGCCCTCGGCCTCGCGGAACACGGCGGGCAGCTTGTCGAAGTTGACGGGCTTGAAGGGCGCGACCACGTCCTTCTTCGCGGCATCGACGGCGGAGGCGGCGAAGTAGTAGGCGGTGTCCGCCTGCGGGCGGCGCTTGGTCTTCTCGAGCGCGACCACGGTGGCGGCCGAGCCGATGTCGTTGTAGGTCAGCTCGATCTCGGGGTAGCGCTTCTTGAAGTCGCGGAACAGCGACTTCCAGTTGGCCCACTCGGGGCCGGTGTCGAAGGAGACGCACAGGCCTTCCTTCTGCGCTTCGGCGTACAGCGCCTTCTCGCCCGCGTAGAGCTCGGGGCCGTCGAAGGCGAAGGCGGTGCGCGCAAGGGACAGCACGGGCAGTGCGCCGGCGGCCTGGATCAGATGTCTGCGTTGCATGGTGGCTCCTTGAGAGGAAAGGTCAGTGGTCGAGCAGGCGAAGGTGTTCGGGGGCGATGGCGATCGCTTCGGCCGCCGGCGCGGCCGACTCGGCGAGGAAGGGCTTGCCCGCGCCCGCCACGTCGAAGTCGTAGCGCGTGAGCGCACCCAGGTAGCGCTGCGCGCCGGTGCGACCGGCCAGGCGGTTCACGCTGTCAGGCGCCGGGTCGGGGCGGATGTGTTCGGGGCGCACCAGCACGTGCACCGGCGTGCCGAAGGGGCGGCTGCCGGTCTCGGCGAAGAGTTCGGCAAAGCCCATGTCGAGCCGGCCCGGCGAGGCCACCTTGGCGGGCAGGATGGTCGAGAGCCCGACGAACTCCGCCACCGCGCGGCTCGCGGGGTGCTCGTAGATCTCGCGCGGCGTGGCGATCTGCAGCAGGCGGCCGTCCTTCAGCATCGCCACGCGGTCGGCCATCACCAGCGCTTCTTCCTGGTCGTGCGTGACCAGCAGCGTGGTCGCGTTGAAGCGCTGCTGGATCGACCGGATCTGGTCGCGCAGGTGGCCGCGCACGCTGGCGTCTAGTGCGGAGAGGGGCTCGTCGAGCAGCAGCGCACGCGGGTCGATGGCGAGCGCACGGGCCAGGGCCACGCGCTGCTGCTGGCCGCCCGAGAGCTGCGCCACCGCGCGCTGCGCGTGGTCGCCCAGCCCGACGATGTCGAGCAGCTCCTGCGCGCGCTGGCGGCGCGGGGCGGTGTCCACCTTGCGCAGCTTGAGCCCGTAGGCCACGTTGTCCAGCACGCTCAGGTGCGGAAAGAGTGCGTAGCTCTGGAACACCATGCCGATGTGGCGCTGGTGCACCGGCGTGCGCGACATGTCGTCGCCGCCGAGCACGATGCGGCCCGTGTGGCCGGTCTCCAGCCCCGCCACCAGCTTGAGCAGCGTCGACTTGCCCGAGCCGCTGGGCCCGATCACCGCGACGAGCTCGCCCGTGCGCACGTCGAGCGACACGTCGTGCAGGCCGTGCGTGCTGCCGGGGTAGTTGTAGCTGACGGAGTCGAGGAGGAGGCTCATGGGAATTACGCGCGCTGCTTCACGAGGGAGGAAGAAAGAAGGGCCGACGCGCTCGCCAGCACGAGAAGGATGACGGTCGCCGCGCAGGCAAAGCCCGTCGCGCCGTAGAAGGCCTGCAGCAGCACCACCGGGTAGGTGCGGTTCTGGAAGCTCGTGAGCAGGTTCGACAGTCCGAACTCGCCCACCGAGATGGCCGCCACCATCACCAGCCCGCTGATCAGGCTCTGGCGCAGGCTGGGCAGCACGATGCCGGTGAACTGCTGCCAGCCCGAGGCGCCGAGCGTGGCGGCCGCCTGTTCGAGCCGCCCGAGGTCCAGGTGGCGCAGGTCGGTCAGCAGCGTGTTGGTGAGGTAGGGCAGCGTGAGGATCGCGTGCGCCGCGATCAGCAGCGGCATCGAGCCCAGCCACGGCGCGAGGTCGGTGTTGAACACGATCATGTAGCCGAAGGCCAGCGTGATGGTCGGCACCGCGACCGGCGTGGCGCTCACGATGCGCGCCGCGATGCTGCTGCCGCGCCGCGCGCCGTGGTACAGCGCGTAGGCCAGCGGCAGCGCCAGCACCGTGTTGATCGCGCAGGCCGCCATCGCCACCACGAGGCTGCTCACGAAGGCCTTGCGGAACGAGGTGTCCAGCCACAGGTCGACATACCACTGCCCGGTGACGCCCGTGGGCAGCAGCGTGTTGGTCCAGTTGCCGCCGAAGCTGCCGATCGCCAGCAGGGCGATGGGCAGCAGCAGGTACAGGCCGTAGACGAGCGAGATGCCGCGAATCAAGGGGGTGTCTCCGAAGGTCTTGCGCACCCGGCATACTTTCCGGATGCTCTACTTTTTGCCCACGGCGGATTGCCGCGTTCCAGCGAATTCTAGGAAGCAGATGCACACTTATGGGTGAAAGTTGGATGACGACACTTGAGCAATCGGCAAGTGTTTTTCACACGACTTTCATCAACCGGAGCCAGGCATGAAACGCGACTGCCCCACCATCCAGGAACTGCTGGCCTTCGACGCCGTGGCGCGCCAGCAGAGCATCACGCTCGCGGCCGGTGCCCTGTGCATCACCGTGAGCGCCGTCAGCAAGCAGATCGCGGGGCTCGAGGCGTTCCTGGGCCGCGAGCTGCTGCAGAAGAACGGCCGCGGCGTGCAGCTCACGCCGCAGGGGCGCGTCTACTGGCAGAAGATCTCGGGCGGCCTGCGCGCCATCGAGACCGCGACCTTCGAGGCGCGTTCGGGCGATGCCGGCGCCGGCCTGCTCACGCTGGCCAGCGTGCCCACCTTCCTCACCAAATGGCTCATTCCGCGCTTGCCGGCCTTCAGCCAGAAGAGCCGCCACGTGATGCTGAGCTTCAGCCGCCACCTGGAGCCCAGCGACGGCATCCCGGCCGGCGTCGATGCCGCCATCCGCTACGGCCCCGACGGCTGGCCCGGTGTGGTCTCCGAATACATCGCGGGGCGCGAGTTCGTGCTGATCGTGGCGCGCGCGCTGGTCGAGGGGCGCCACCGCATCGTGCAGCCCATCGACATCGTCGGCCACACCTTGCTGCACCACGAGGGCGCGCCCACCGCCTGGCGCCAGTGGGCCGCGCAGCACGGCGTGCCCGAGGTGCAGACCGTGGCCGGCCCGCGCTTTGCGCAGTACTCGGCGCTGATCCAGGCGGCGCTCAACGGGCTGGGCATCGGGCTCGTGCCCAAGCTGCTGGTGCAGGAAGAGCTGGCCGAAGGCGCGCTGCTGAGCCCCTGCGGCACGCCGGTGCGCGTGGACCAGGGCCACTACCTGTGCTACCGACCCGACCGCCTCGACCTGCCGGCCTTCGCGGCGTTTCGCGAATGGATCATGGACGAAGGGCAGAAGTCGCGCGGCGTGGAGACCGAGGCATGAAACGGCCGTCTTCGCTACGCTCTGGCCACGGAACAACCAAGGAATCGAATCGATGAAAGTCGCAGTCATGGGTGCCGGCGCGGTCGGCTGTTACTACGGCGCCATGCTGGCGCGCGCGGGCCACGAAGTCGTGCTGATCGGCCGGCCTTCGCATGTGGAGGCGGTGCGCGCGAACGGGCTGCGGCTGGAGACCAAGGCCTTCGATGAACAGGTGCGCCTCGAGGCCAGCACCGAGGCAGGCGCCGTGCAGGGCGCCGACCTGGTGCTGTTCTGCGTGAAGTCCACCGACACCGAATCGGCTGCCGCGCAGATTCAGCCGCACCTCGCGCCCGGCGCGCTGGTGCTCACGCTGCAGAACGGCGTCGACAACGACGCGCGCGTGCGCGCGGCGCTGCCGTCGCACGACGTGGCCGCCGCCGTGGTCTACGTGGCGACCGAGATGGCGGGGCCGGGCCACGTGAAGCACCACGGCCGCGGCGAGCTGGTGATCGCGCCCTCGCGCCGCAGCGAGGAGGTCGCGCAGGCACTGATCTCCGCCGGTGTGCCCACGCAGATTTCCGACAACGTGCGCGGCGCGCTGTGGGCCAAGCTGGTGCTCAACTGCGCCTACAACGCGCTGTCGGCCGTGTCGCAGCTGCCCTACGGCGAGCTCGTGCAGGGCACGGGCGTGACCGACGTGATCCGCGACGTGGTCGCCGAATGCCTCGCGGTGGCGAAGGCCGAAGGTGTGGTGATTCCGGGCGATATCGACGCGGCGGTGCGCGGCATCGCGCAGTCGATGCCCTCGCAGTACTCGTCGACCGCGCAAGACCTCGCACGCGGCAAGCGCAGCGAGATCGACCACCTCAACGGACTGGTCGTGCGGCGCGGCGAGGCGCTGGGCGTGCCGACGCCGGCGAACCGGGTGTTGTTCGTGATGGTGAAGCTGCTCGAAGGAAAACAACAGCCTCGTTGATGACGTCTTCGCGCGGAACACCGCGGAACCGGCTTTGCCGGGCCGCTGGTGTTGCCCCCGGTAGGGGGTTGGCGAAGCGACACGAAGTGCGCGAAGACTGGGGGTGAGCCTTTATCCCGGCATCGGTTCGCGCATCGTCACGAACTCTTCAGCAGCCGTCGGATGGATGCCGATCGTGCTGTCGAACAGCGCCTTCGTCGCGCCCGCGCGCATCGCCACCGCGAAGCCCTGCACCACCTCGCCCGCGTCCGCGCCCACCATGTGCAGGCCCACCACGCGATCGCTTTTCTTGTCGACCACGAGCTTCATGAAGGTGCGCTCGCTGCGGCCCGAGAGGGTGTGGCGCAGCGACTTGAACTCGCTGGAGAACACGGTGACCTCGCCGAACTTCGCGCGCGCGTCGATCTCGCTGTAGCCGCAGGTGCCGATGTTGGGGTGGGTGAACACGGCGGTGGGAATGAACTCGTAGTCCATGCCGCGCTTTCCCTTGCCGAACAGCGCATCGACCACCACCATCGCCTCGGCCAGCGCCACGGGCGTGAGCTGCACGCGGGTCGACACGTCGCCCACCGCGTAGATCGACGGCGCCGAGGTGCGGTAGTGCGCGTCGACCGCGATGGCGCCCTTGGCGTCGAGCTTCACGCCCGCCGCTTCCAGGCCGAGGCCCTGCGTGTTGGGCACGCGGCCGGTGGCGAAGAGCACGGTGTCGGCTTCGATCTGCTGGCCGCGCGCGAGCGTGACCACGAGGCCGTCGGGGCCGCGCGCGATCGACGAGGCCTCGCAGTTCAGGCGCACGTCGACGCCGGCCTTGCCCATCTCGTTGGCAAGAAACTGGCGCACGTCGTCGTCGAAGCCGGTAAGCAGGTGGGCGCGGCGGTGCAGCTGCGTCACCTTGGAGCCCAGGCCGTTGAAGATCGACGCGAACTCGCAGGCGATGTAGCCGCCGCCCACCACCAGCAGGCGCTTGGGGAACGGGTCGAGGTCGAACATCGCGTCGGAGGTCACGATGTGTTCGCGGCCTGGAATCTCGGGCACGAAGGGCGTGCCCCCGGTGGCCACCAGCAGGTGGCGCGCGGTGTGGCGCTTGCCTTCGACTTCCACCGTGTGCGCATCGACCAGCTGCGCCCAGCCGGTGACGAGCGTGACGCCCGAGTTCTTCAGCAGCGAGCCGTAGATGCCGTTGAGGCGGCTGATCTCCTTGGCGCGCTGGGCCTTGAGATGCGCCCAGTCGAACTGCGGCGCCGACGGGAGCTTCCAGCCGTAGCCTTCGGCTTCCTCGAAGGACTCGGCATAGCCGGCCGCATAGCTGTAGAGCTTCTTCGGGATGCAGCCCACGTTGACGCAGGTGCCGCCGAGCTCGGCGGCCTCGGCCAGCGCGACGCGTGCGCCGGTCTGCGCCGCCATGCGCGCGGCGCGCACGCCGCCGCTGCCGCCGCCAATGACGAAGAGGTCGAAATCGAATGGTTGCATGAGAAAGACGCTCCTTGCGGCCGACTGTAGCGGCGGGGCGGCGGCGGCGCTTTCGGCATGGGCATGGCCGTGAAGCACCGCGGCCTGCGAGGGTCTTTGCCGGGGGGCGCTTGACCCTGAAGCTGCTTCAGGGAATCCACTGCAGTCAGGCCCGCGGGAATTCATCGCCACCGGCGACGTTGCCACCGGCCTGTTGTACGACGCAAGGGAGAAACGCATGGGCATGCTGGAACGACTCTTCGGTGGACATGGCGGCGCGCGCCACGGCGGTGGCGGCGGGCACCATGGCTCGCAAGGCGGCTATGGGTATGGCCGCGACGCACCGCCGCCGCCACCCGGCGGCAGTGCCTGCCCGGCCTGCCGCGCGGTGAACGCCGCCGGTGCGCGCTTCTGCCAGCAATGCGGCACGTCGATGCTGCCCGCGGCCTGCCGGCAGTGCGGCACGGCGATGGCGCCCGGCGCGAAGTTCTGCGCGCAATGCGGCCAGTCGACGCAGGCGACGTAGCGCGGCTGACGCGCGAAAAACGGGGCGGGCCGCCAGCGAGAATCCGCGCTTGTCGGCAATGAAGGAGGAGCCCCATGAAGAACGATTCCAACAGGCAGAAGAAGAACGGCGCGGCACTGACATGGCTGCCGGTCCTGGCGCTGTGCGCGATGGCCGTCGCGCCCGCGCCGGCCGGCGCGCAGCTCGCGCGCAAGCCGTCGTACTACCAGCAGCAGAACCAGCCACAGCCCGAAGGGCCGGCCGCGCAACTCGTGCCGCGCCCCGCCGTGCCCGCCTCGCTGCCGGCACTGCGCAGCCAGGGCGATTTCGACACGCTGGCGCGCGTCTACGACGCCGGCACGCCGATGCAGCTGGCCCATGTGCTGTTCGCGATCGACCGGCAGGCCAAACCGGCGCGCATGCACTACATCGACACGCCGCGCTTCCAGCTGCACGTGCGCTTCCTGCGCGACACGCGGCTCACGCCGAACACGGTCAAGCGCGAGATCGACCGCAACTACCTCGTGCCCGACCGCCGCTTCCTGTTCGGCACGCTGAGCTGGCAGCAGAACATCGGCACCTTCACCTACGAGTTCTGGGAAGGCGACCGGCTCACGGTGCCGCTGCTGCGCGAGGCCGAGGCGCAGGTGAAGGCCAGCTTCTTCGCGCCGGTGAAGTTCAAGACCAACTCCACGCTGCACGAGCGCATCGCGAAGGAGGCCGGCATCGACTTCGTGAGCCAGGAAGCGCTGATCCGCGAGCAGCCCTACCTGCCGATGAACCTGGGCACCGCCACCGGCCGCGTGCGCATCGTGAACGACGCCTCGGGCCTGAACGCGCTGCTGCCCGACGACATCGCCGTGCTGCGCGAGGTGCCGATCAACCTGCCGCCGGTGGCCGGCGTGCTCACCGAGCGGCCCTCCACGGCGCTGTCGCACGTCAACCTGCTGGCCAAGGGCTGGGGCATTCCGAACGCGTACGTGCGCGATGCCGCCACGGTGCTGAAGGCGCACGCGGGCCAGTGGGTGGCGCTGAAGGTGGCGGCCTCGGGCTACCAGCTGCGCCGCCTCACTGCGGAAGAAATCGCCGCCTTGCCGCCGCGCGCCGCGCGTGCCGCCGCCACCGGCGCGCTGCCCGGCAGCAAGGCCGCGAAGCCGGACCTGCGCGAGACGCGCCTGCTGCCGCTGGCCTCGCTGCGTGCGCGCCACAGCGTGCATTGCGGCTCGAAGGCGGCCAACCTCGGCGCGGTGCTGGCCGCGCGCATTCCCTCGACCACCGTGCCCGACGGCTTCTGCATTCCGTTCGCGCACTACGACCGCTTCATGCGATCGAACGGGCTGGCCGAGCGCATCGCGCGCATGCAGCAGCAGCCCGGCTTCGCGGGCGACCCGCAGGTGCGGCAGAAGGCGCTGGCGCAGTTGCGCGACGAGATCGTGCAATGGCCCGTCGAGCCCGCCACCGCGGCGGCCTGGCGAGCGGCGTGGCAGGCGCAGCTGGGCGGGGGCGGCGTGTTCGTGCGCAGCTCGTCCAACTCGGAAGACCTGCCGGGCTTCAGCGGCGCGGGGCTCTACACCACGGTGCCCAACGTGAAGACCGGCGACGCGCTGGAACTCGCGGTGAAGAAGGTCTGGGCCTCGGTGTTCAACCCCGAGGCCTGGGAGGCGCGCAGCGCCGCGGGCTTCGGCGCCGAATCGGTGCTGATGGGCGTGTTCGTGCAGACCGCCATCGACTCGACCAACGCCGGCGTGATGATCACGCGCGACCCCTTCGACGCGGGCCATCCGCATGTGACGTACATCTCGGCCAAGCGCGGCATCGGCATCCGCGTGGTCGAGGGCAAGCGCGTGGCGGAGCAGGTGATGTACTCGAGCTGGTCGAAAGCCATCCAGGTGCTCAGCCGTTCGGCCGAGGAGACGGCGCTGCAGCTGGACAAGGACGGCGGCGTGAAGGAAGTGCCCGTGGAAGTCGGCCGCCACGTGCTGACCGACGAGCTGGTGGTGCGGCTCGCCAACGTGGGCGCGGCGGTGAAGCGCACCTTCAATGCGGTCGACCAGGACATCGAGTGGGCGACGGTGGGCGACAAGATCGTGCTGCTGCAGGCGCGGCCGTATGTGGAGCGGCGCCGCTAGGTCACCGCGCCCTCAGCCCGGCGTGGCACGCGGGCGGTGGCCCGGCAGCGTGTTCAGCGGAATGCGCAGGTAGGCCACGCCGTTGTCGTCGGGCGGCGGCAGGCGGCCGCCGCGCACGTTGACCTGCATCGACGGCAGGATCAATGTCGGCACTTCGAGCGTGGCGTCGCGCGCGGTGCGCATGCGCACGAACTCGTCTTCGCCGATGCCGTCGCGCACGTGGATGTTGTGGTCGCGCTGCTGCGCCACCGTGCTCTGCCAGCGCGGCTCGCGCGTGGCGGGCGGGTAGTCGTGGCAGACGTACAACGTGGTCTCGGGCGGCAGCGCGAGCAGCCGGCGCATCGAGCGGTAGAGCTCGCGCGCGTCGCCGCCCGGAAAGTCGGCGCGGGCGCTGCCCAGGTCGGGCATGAACAGCGTGTCGCCGACGAAGACCGCGTCGTCCACGAGGTAGGCCATGTCGGCCGGCGTGTGGCCGGGCACGCGCAGGGCCTGCGCCTCGATCTCGCCGATATGAAAGCGCTCGCCGTCCTTGAAGAGGTGATCGAACTGGCTGCCGTCGGGCAGGAAGTCGCGTTCCAGGTTGTAGAGGTGGCGGAAGGTGGCCTGCACCGTGCGGATGTGCTCGCCGATGGCGATGCGCCCGCCGGTCTGCGACTGCACATGGCGCGCGCCCGAGAGGTGGTCGGCGTGCGCGTGGGTCTCCAGGATCCAGTCGACCTGCAGCGCCTGCGCGCGCACGTAGGCCAGCAGGCGGTCGGCCGATGCGGTGTCGGTGTGGCCGGAGCGGAAGTCGTAGTCGAGCACCGGGTCGATGACGGCGGCGCGCTTCGTCGCACGGTCCCAGACCACGTAGGACACCGTGCCCGTCGCGGGATCGAAGAAGGCCTGGGTGGTGGCGCGTGGGGGCATGGGGGTCGGGGTCATCGGCGCTCCTTCTGCGGTGCCTGGAGGCCAGGCAGCCATTCATTCATTCAATCAAGCGACAAATATTATATGAATTAATATAATGTTATTTCGCGAACTGTCATTTCCCCATGAAGACCTCGACCCCCGCCATCGACCTCGAACGGCTGCGCAGCGCCGCCGGCCAGGCTGTCGCCGTGCTCAAGCTGCTGGCCCACGAGGCCCGGTTGCTGCTGCTGTGCCAGCTCTCGCAGGGCGAGATGTGCGTGAGCGACCTCGAAAGCACGCTGGGCATCCGCCAGCCCACCCTGTCGCAGCAGCTCTCCGTGCTGCGCACCGAAGGCGTGGTGGACACCCGCCGCGAGGGCAAGAACATCTACTACCGCGTGGCCGACCCGGCCTTGCTCGAGATCCTGGCGGTGCTGTACCGCCTCTACTGCCCGAAGGAGAACTGAAGATGCCCACCATCGACTGGCCGCATTTCACGCCGTGGGCCGCGCTGGCCGGCGGCGTGCTCATCGGACTTTCCGCGGCGATGTTCGTGCTGCTCAACGGGCGCATCGCCGGCGTCAGCGGCGTGCTGGGCGGCTTGCTGCGCCCCATGAAGGGCGACATGGCCTGGCGCGCGGCCTTCGTGCTCGGACTCGTCGGCGCACCGCTCGTCTACGGGCTCTTCGCCGCGCTGCCCGCGGCGCAGATCGACGCGGGCTACGGCACGCTCGCGCTGGCCGGCCTGCTGGTGGGTGTGGGCACGCGCTACGGCGCGGGCTGCACCAGCGGCCACGGCGTGTGCGGGCTGGCACGGCGGTCGCCGCGCTCGCTGGCCGCCACGGTGGCTTTCATCGCCGCGGGGGTCGCCACGGTGTTCGTGACGCGCCACCTGCTCAACCTGTCGTGAACCGGGAGACCTGCCATGTGGACCGCCATTGCTTCCTTGCTCGCCGGCCTTGTCTTCGGGCTCGGCCTCATCGTCTCCGGCATGGCCAACCCGGCCAAGATCCTGGGTTTTCTTGACGTGGGCGGGGCCTGGGACCCGTCGCTCGCCTTCGTGATGGCCGGCGCGGTGGCGGTGAGCACCGTCGGCTTCCTGCTCGCGGGCCGTCGCAAGGAGTCGCTGCTCGGTGGGCCGCTCGCGCTGCCCAGCCTGCGACACATCGACCGCCGCCTGGTCGGCGGCAGCCTGCTGTTCGGCGTCGGCTGGGGCATCGCGGGCTTCTGCCCCGGGCCCGCGCTGGTTTCGCTGGGCACGGGCGAGGTCAAGGCGCTGGTCTTCGTGGGCGCCATGCTGCTGGGCATGGGCCTGTTCGAGCTGCTCGAGCGCCGCCGCTTCGCACGGCGCCCGGCCTCAGCCTGAGAAGGCGCGCGCGTTCAGCCGTACAGGTACTGCGGCAGCCACAGCGTCAGCCCCGGCCAGATGTACATGAACACCATGCACAGGATGACGATCAGCATGTACGGCATCATCCCCGCGAAGATCTGGTTGATCGTCACGTGCGGCGGCGACACCCCCTTCAAATAGAAGGCCGACATCGCCACCGGCGGCGACAGGAACGCCGCCTGCAGGTTCACGAACACCAGCACGCCGAACAGCAGCGGGTCGATCTGGAAGTGCGCCAGCAGCGGCAGGAAGATGGGCACGAAGATCACGATGATCTCGGTCCACTCCAGCGGCCAGCCCAGCACGAAGATGATCGCCTGCGACAGCAGCAAAAACTGCAGCGGCGACAGGTTCATGCTCAGCACCCACTCCTCGACGATGCGCTGGCCGCCCAGCAGCGCGAACACCGCCGAGAACAGCGCCGAGCCCACGAAGAGCCAGCAGACCATCGAGGTGGTCTTGAGCGTGAGGAACACCGCCTCCTTGATCTTCTTGAAGTTCAGCGTGCCGGCCTGCCACGCCATCAGGAAGGCGCCGGCCGCGCCGACCGCCGCCGACTCGGTGGCGGTCGTGATGCCGAACAGGATCACGCCCAGCACCACCAGCGTGAGCGTGGCCAGCGGCATCACCGACGACACCAGCATGCGCAAAATTTCGAACTGCTCTGCGTCCATGCGCCAGTAGTACCAGCCCAGCAGCGCGAGCGTGAAGAGGCAGGCCACCCAGAAGCCGGTGTAGAAGGCATCGGGCACCGCGGCGGTCTTGGGCGCCTCGACCGCGTCGCCCAACTGCTGCAGGCCACCCTCACTGGCAGGGGCGGCGGCGGGCTCGCTGCCCGGAGGTTCCTCGACGCCGCCGGGTGGCTCCTGCAGGCCGCTGCCTTCGGTGGTGTTCGCGGGTTCGTCGGTGCTCGGCGGCTCGGCCAGACCGGTGCCTGACGGCTCGGCTGCAGCCGGCGCGGCGGCTGCGGGATCGCCGGTCTTCTGCGTCGCCTGCTGCGTGGCCACCGGAGCGGCCGCGTTGTTGTCCTTCTGCGAGTAGATGGTCACGTACCACCACACCGAGCCCAGTGTGACGGCGGCCAGCGCCAGCGGCACCAGCGCGCTCAGCAGGCCGCGCAGCAGCATCCACCAGCTCAGGCGCACGCCCTCGACCGCGCCGCGCAAGGCGCGACCCGGCGCCACCACGGCCGCGGCGAGCGCGGGCAGCATGCGCGGGGAGTAACTGGCCGCGAGGTGGGCCACCCACGGCGTGATGGGGGCACGCTGCTGGTCGATCGGCATCTTGGGCGCCACCTTCGGTTGCAGCACGGCCCAGCCGATCACGTAGATCAGGTACAGCAGGGCGAGGAAGAAGCCCGGGAACATCGCCGCCGCATAGAGCTTGACCACCGACTGCCCGGCCACGGCCGCGTACACGATGATCATCACCGACGGCGGAATGAGAATGCCCAGCGTGCCGCCGGCCGTGATCACGCCGGCCGCAAGCCGCGTGTCGTAGCCTGCGTTGAGCATCGGGCGCATGGCAATCACGCCCATCAGCACCACCACCGCGCCCACCAGGCCACTCGCGATGCCCCAGAAGGTGCAGACGATGAGCGTGGTCACCGCCAGCGAGCCTGGCACGCGGCGGAAGGCGAGCTGCACGCTGTGGAACATCTTGTCGACCAGCGCGCCGCGTTCCATCACGTAGCCCATCAGCACGAAGAGCGGGATGGACAGCAGCGTCTCGTTGGTCATGGCCCCGAAGGCGCGCTGCACCATCAGGTCGAAGACCTTGTTGTCGAGCCAGGGCGAGGCGGGGTCGTAGAAGGCGATGAAGCCGAAGAACATGCCCAGCCCCATCAGCGTGAACGCCGTGGGAAAGCCGAGCATGATCACGAAGACGATCAGGCCCAGCATCAGCAGGCCGAGTGCCGGTTCGCTCATGCGGCACCTCCCGTCGTGTCGCTCTTGCGCTGCTGCGCGGCCTGTTCGATGGCGTGGGCCTTCTCGATCACCTCGCGCTTGTCGGCCTCGTTCACGTAGCTGCTGCTGGCGAGCTGGTCGCCGACCACGTCCATTTCTTCCGCGTCTTTCAGGCGCGGCGTCCACACGCCGGTCTTCAGGCACAGCACGCAGCGCACCATCTCGGCGAGGCCCTGCACCAGCAGCACCGCGCCGGCCACGGGAATCACGAACTTGAAGGGGTACACCGGAATCGGGTCGGCGTTGAAGGTCTGTTCACGCATCGCGAGCGATTCACCGAAGTAGGTCCAGCCCGACCAGGTGAGCGCCACCACGCCGGGCAGGAAGAAAACCGCGAACAGCACGAGGTCGAGCGCGGCCTGCGTGCGCGGCTTCATGCTGCCGTAGAAGAAATCGCCGCGCACATGGCCGGCCTGCGAGAGCGTGTAGGCGCCGCCCATCATGAACAGCGTGCCGTACAGCATGTTGTTGGCATCGAAGATCCAGGCCGTGGGCGCGTTCAGCGCATAGCGCTTGAACACCTCGCCGCACACCAGCAGCATCAGCGCGACGATGAGCCACGAGAAGGTCTTGCCCACCAGCATGCTGAACCGGTCGACGGCGTGGAGGAAGCGTTGGATGGTCATGTTGATGCGGGCCAGGCCCATTCCAGGAACACCGTGGAACCGGCGATGCCGGGCCACTGGTGTTGCCCCCTGCAAGGGGGAAGGCGCGCGCGACACGGGGCGCGCGAAGACCGGGGCTCAGCTCTTCTTTTTCCCGAAGTAGTGGTTGTAGGCCATCTTGAAGTCGACGCCGTAATCGTTCTGCCACTGCAGCGCACGCTCGGCGAACACGCGCTGCGACTCCAGCACCTTCTTGAAGAGCGGGTTCTCGCCGGCTTTCTTTTCCACCGTCTTGTCCCAGGCCGCGAGCTGCGCGCGCAGCACGGCGTCGGGCGTCTTGTAGAACTTGATGCCGGCCTTCTTCATGTCGGCATAGTCTTGCGAGTTGCGCTGCACCGCCTTCCAGCTCATGTCGGCGCTGGCCGCCTGCACGGCGTAGTCGATGATGGAGCGCAGCTCCTGCGGCATCGCGGCGTACTTGCCCTTGTTGAACAGCACCTCGAACTGCTCGCCCGACTGGTGAAAGCTCTGCAGCATGCAGTTCTTCACCACGTCGGGAAAGCCCAGCACGCGGTCGCTCGAGGCGTTGTTGAACTCGGCCGCGTCGATCAGGCCGCGGTCCAGCGCGGGCACGATCTCGCCGCCGGGCAGCGGGTTCACCGCCGTGCCCATCTCGGTGAACATGTCCACGGCCAGGCCCACGGTGCGGAACTTCAGTCCCTTCATGTCCTCGACCTTGGCCACCGGCTTCTTGAACCAGCCCAGCGGCTGCGTGGGCATGGGGCCGTACAGGTACGACACCACTTCCATGTTCAGGCTCTTGTAGATCTCGTCGAGCAGCGCCTTGCCGCCGCCGTAGTTGTGCCAGGCCAGCACGGTGTTGGCGTCCATGCCGAAGCCGGGGCCCGAACCCCACAGCGCCAGCGCCGAGTTCTTGCCGTAGTGGTAGGCCACCACGCCGTGGCCGCCGTCGAGCGTGCCCTTGTTCACCGCTTCGAGCAGCTGGAAGGCGGGCACGACGGCGCCCGAGGGCAGCACCTCGATCTTCAGGCGCCCGCCGGCCATGTCGTTCACCTTCTTGGCGAAGTCGTTGGCGTACTCGTGGAAGATGTCCTTCGCCGGCCAGGTGCTCTGGAAACGCAGCGACGTGGTTTGGGCCATGCTGACCATCGGCGCGGACATCGCGCCTGCGGCCACCGCCGCGCCCTTGAGAAGGCTGCGACGGCGGGGCGATTTGCTGTCTGTCATGTGTCTCTCCATATAGTTCTCTGACCGGAACACCCAGGCCGTCGTCTTCACGTTATGGTTTCGACTGGCCGCGACCACCATCTTTGGCGCGCCACACCTTGTGACAAACAGGGTTTTCACGAACTGGTGAAAAATTCCATCATCCGGCGTGCAGATCGATCGCCCGCAGCCGCCAAAGGCTCCGGGCTTACCCTAGAGATTCGAGAGAGAAAGCAACCATGAGTGAACCCGTTGGAGAAAAAGGCTACGCCGGCGACGTGACGCCCGAGCAGGCGGCGCAGTGGATGGCGAGCGGCGAGGCCGTGCTGGTGGACGTGCGCACCGACGCCGAGCGCGAGTGGGTCGGCTACGTGCCCGGCGCCGTGCCGCTGGCCTGGAAGCAGTGGCCGGGCATGGCGATCAACCCGGCGTTCGACGACGGCGTGCGCGCCGCCGCGGAGGGCGGCAAGAAGCTGGTGCTGCTGTGCCGCAGCGGCGTGCGCTCGATCGCCGCGGCCAAGCGCGCGACCGAGCTGGGCGCGCAGGCCTACAACATCCTCGAAGGCTTCGAGGGCAACCCGGACGAGAACGGGCACCGCGGCCTGACCGGCGGCTGGCGCAAGCGCGGGCTGCCCTGGCGCCAGAACTAGAGCGCGCTGCCCGCCTCACTCGGCCGTGGCCGGGTCGATCACGCTGTACACCCGGTCCACGCGGTTGGCCGGGAAGCCGCCGAGCTCCGCGTGCCGGCGCACGAGGGCCTCGTCGGTGGCCTGGTAGACGCAGTAGATCCGGTCGTCGGCCACGTAGCTGTGGATCCACTGGATGTCGGTGCCCATGCTGCTGAGCACGCCGCAGGATTTTTGCGAGATGGCTTTCAGGTCCGCCGCGGTGAACTGGCCGGCGCCGGGGATCTCTCGCTCGATGACGAACTTGGGCATGGCGGTACTCCTGTCTAGAATCGGTCGAAGGCGACCAGGACCTATGGTGCCGACGCGAAGCCGTCCTGTATTGCCCGTCTCGCCGGACTTGTTGTCCGGAACCCCGCCCTCGCTTGCCGGGAGGTGACCATGGATGTCTTGTCGGACGTGCTGCGGACCATCCGCCTGGAGGGCGCGCTGTTCCTGAACGGGGACATGTATGCACCCTGGTGCTTCAAGGTACCCAGGGGCGCGGACATCGCGCAGGTGCTCAGGCCCGGCGCACAGCGCCTGGCCATCTGCCACCTCGTGCTGCAAGGCGAATGCTGGGCCCAGGTCGAAGGCGAGGCGCCGGTGCGCGCGCACGCCGGCGACGTGATCGCCGCGCCGCATGGCGATTCGCATGTGCTGGGCAGCGGCCTGCAGCATGCGGCGGTGGACATGTCGCATGTGGTGAGTCCGCGAGCGCCCGAGCTGGCGCGCGTGCGCTACGGCGGCCAGGGTGAGCGCACCTTGCTGGTCTGCAGCTGGTTCGCGTACGAAGGCGATGCGCCCAACCCCGTCATGGCGAACATCCCGCGCCTGTTCACCACGCCCTTGCGCAGCAGGCCGGCAGGCCCGTGGATCGAGCAGTCGGTCAATTTCGTGTTGGGGGATGCGGCTTCGCACACGCCCGGTTCGGAGATGGTGGCCGCGAAGGTGGCGGAAGTGCTGTTCACCGAAGTGCTGCGCGGCTACATCGAATCCATGCCCGCCAACAACCCGGGCTGGCTGGCGGGCCTGCGCGACCCCCACGTGAGCCGCTGCCTGGCGCTGATGCACGCCGAGCCCGCGCGCAACTGGACGGTCGACGCGCTGGCACAGGAAATCCACGTCTCGCGCAGCGTGCTGGCGGACCGCTTCACCGAACTGGTGGGCGCGCCGCCCATGCATTACCTGGCGCGCTGGCGCATGGTCCTGGCCGCCGGCATGCTGCGCAAGGACCAGGGCAACCTGGCGCGCATCGCTGAAGGCGTGGGCTACGAATCGGAAGCCGCTTTCAACCGCGCGTTCAAGCGCGAGTACGGCGTGTCGCCAGGGGCCTGGCGGCACAACGGCGCCTAGCGAGGCGCCGTTGCGGGGGTCAGAGTGCCGGAATGCGCAGCTTCTGCCCCGGATAGATCTTGTCGGGGTGCGACAGCATCGGCTTGTTCGCCTCGAAGATCGCGTTGTACTTGTTGGCGTCGCCGTAGTACTTCTTCGAGATGGCCGAGAGCGTGTCGCCGCGCACCACGTCGTGGTACTGGGCCGGCGGCGCCGCCGGGGCGACGAGGTTGTTGTCCACGCTCGTCACGTTGGCCACGTTGCCCGCGGCGAGCGCGGCTTTCTCGCTGGCTTCCTGCGACGGCGCCTGGCCCGCGAGGGTGACGACGCCGCTGCTGGCGGTGTAGGTCACTTCCAGTCCGGTGAGGCCGAGGTTCTGGGTCTCGATGTAGGTCTTGATGGCCGCGGCAGCTGCCGTGTTCGCATCGGGCGTGGCCGCCTGGGCCGACGAACCGCCGAACAGTTTTTCACCGGCTTCCTTGATGAAGCTGAGCAATCCCATGGTTTTCTCCTTGTGCCGTGGTGGATGGAAAAGGCGAATGTAGCGGCGGAACCGGGACCCTTCGCGTAGGCCCGCGCCGCGACTGTCAAAGAGGCGCCAGCAGGAATAACAACAAAGTCGCAATAATCGCGCGCATGTCTTCCCCCTTCCTCGCCATCGACATCGGCAACACCCGGCTCAAGTGGGCGCTTTACGAGGGGGCCTTCCCCGGTGCGGCACTGCAGGCCCATGGTGCCGAGTTTCTCGACCACATCGAACGCCTGGCCGATGGCCCCTGGGCCGAGCTGCCGGCGCCCGGTTCCATGCTGGGCTGCGTCGTGGCCGGCGACACGCTGCGGCGGCGCGCCGAAGAGCAGATCACCGAACGCTTCGACTGCGCCCCGCGCTGGGTGGTGTCGAGCGCGGGCGAGGCCGGCATCGTCAACGGCTACGACCATCCGACGCGGCTGGGCGCCGACCGCTTCGTGGCCATGATCGGCGCGCGCCACCGCATGCTGTCGCAAGGGCCCGAGCGGCCGATGGTGGTGGTGCTGATCGGCACGGCCGTCACCGTCGAGGCGATCGATGCCAGCGGCAAGTTTTTGGGCGGCCTGATCCTGCCGGGCCACGGCATCATGCTGCGCGCGCTCGAATCGGGCACGGCGGGCCTGCACGTGCCCACCGGCGAGGTGCGTGAATTTCCCACCAACACCAGCGACGCGCTGACCAGCGGCGGCACCTACGCCATCGCGGGTGCGGTCGAGCGCATGGTGCAGCACGTGCGCTCGCACTGCGGCGCCGAACCGGCCTGCTTCATGACCGGCGGCGCGGGCTGGAAGATGGCGCCGGCCATGAACGGAGATTTCGAACTGGTCGAGAGCCTGATCATGGACGGCCTGCTCGTCATCGCGAAGGCGCGGGCCCCGGCGGCGGCCGGCTGACCCGTCTTCCTTCTTCTCACCGCCTCATTACGGCTCGGGCTTCATCAGCGCCTCGCCCATGGCCTGGAAGGCGGGCAGGGTGAGCGGGTCGTTGCCCGCGTTGGCGGCGATCGGGTGCGCGGCGTAGCGCACGATCACCATCTCGGCCTTCGGATCGACATAGATGCTCTGGCCGTGGATGCCGCGCGCCATGTACGCACCGTGCGGGTTGTGCGAGACCCACCACATGTTCCGGTAGCTCCAGCCCGGCAGCAGCGCGTAGCCCGCCTTCGCGAACTTCGCCGGGTCGGCGCCGCGCTGGATGTCGTCGACCACAGCCTTGGCGATCGCCTGCTGCCCGTTGGGCGCGCGACCGCCGTTGCGCAGTGTTTCGCCGAAGCGCGCGATGTCGCGCAGCACGGTGTTCAGGCCGCCGCCGCCCGACTCGGTGCCGATGCGGTCGACCATGAAGTACGCGTCCTGCTCGGCGCCGATGCGGCGCCAGATCTTCTCGCTGAGCAGGTCGGCCAGCGAGCGGTTGGAGGCGCGGCGCACGATCCAGGCCAGCACCTCGGCGTTGACCGTCTTGTAGGCAAAGGCGTCGCCGTGCGTGCCTTCCTTCTTGAGCGTGGCCAGGAATTCATAGAACGACTTCGGGCCCGTGTAGTTGGCGCCCTGGGTGAGCATGCCGCCGGCGCGCGCATAGTCCCAGACCTCGGCCTTCGGGTCGGCGTAGTTCTCGGAGTAGCGCACGCCGATGGTCATGTCCATCACCTGGCGCACGGTGGCGTCGCCGTAGGCCGTGTCCTTGAGCTCGGGCAGGTATTTGGTGACCGGCGCCGACGGGTCGAGCGTGCCTTCCTGCGCGAGGATGGCCGCCAGCGTGCCCACGAAGGACTTGGTGACCGACATCGCCAGGTGCGGCCGCTCGGGCGTGAGCGCGCCGAAGTACTTCTCGTAGACCACCTGGCCGCGGTGCAGCACCAGGATGCCGTCGGTGTAGGTGCGCGCGATCATCTGGCCGAAGGTCTGCGCCTCGCCACCGCCCATGGGCTGGAAGCGCACGGCCTCGATGTCGAAGCGGGGCTTGGCCGCCGGCAGCGGGCTGGCGGCGCCGGGGCCGCGCCACACGTTGGCCGTGGGCACCGTCTCGCGCACGTGCGAGAAGCTCCAGCGGATGCGCGGGTACACGCCGCCGACCGGGTTGTCGAAGGTGATCTGCTTGTCGGGCGGCGGCGGAAAGCCCTGCATCCAGCCCAGCGCCTCGACCGAGGTGGCGGCGGGATCGGGCAGCGCGGGCGCCGGCGGGGTCTGGGCGAGGCTGGTGTTCACGGCAAGAAGGGTGAAGGCGGCGGCCAGCGCCGTGCGTTGAAAGAAGGGAAACGACGACACAGAAGAAGAGGGCATGCAACGGGCTCCAGTGGACGACAGAAACGGAACGGAAATCAACAGCCTCAGCGGCCGCTGAACCGCGCAGGCCGGCGCTCGATGAAGGAGCGCACGCCTTCGGCCGCGTCTTCGCTGTTCGACAGGCGTTTCTGCGTCTCGATGAATTCCGCCACGGCCGCCAGCGGCCCGTGTTCGATCGCCTTGAGCACGTTGAGCCGCGTGGCCTGCACGGCCAGCGGCGCCTGGGCCGCGATGCGCTGCGCGATCTGCAGCGCTTCGTCCAGCTCCTGGCCGGCCGGCACCACCTTCTGCACGAAGTTCAGGCGGTAGGCCTCGGCGCTGCCGAACTCGTCGGCCGTGAGCAGGTGCAGCATCGCGTTGCCCAGTCCTGCGCGCTCGGCCATGCGCAGCGTGGCGCCGCCCGTGGCCATGATGCCGCGCTGCACTTCCATCTGCGAGAAGCGGCAGTTGTCGGCCGCCACCACGATGTCGGCGCCCAGCATGAGCTCGATGCCCACCGTGAAGCAGATGCCCTTGACGGCCGCCACCATCGGCTTGGTGCGGCGGCGGTAGCCCTCCAGGCCGAAATCGTGCGGCTCCACCAGCCCGGCCGGGATCGCCTTTTCGCCGCGCTTCATGTACTCGGTGACCGCCGGCAGGTCCAGGCCCGCCGTGAAGTGGTCGCCGAACGCATGCAGCACGCCCACGCGCAGGCTGGGGTCGTCGTCCAGCCGCGTGTAAGCCTCGGCCAGCTGCTTGAACATCGGCGGCGTCCAGCCGTTGCGCTTGGCGGGGCGGTTGATGCCGATCAGCAGCACGTGGTCGAGCACCTGCGTGTCGATGCAGCCTTCGGCGGGCGGGGTGGTGGGGGTGGCGGTCATGGCGTTGCTTGTCTCCTTGTTTTTATGGAATGCCGGATCAGTACGTATAGACGCCGCGGCCGGTCTTGCGACCGAGTTGGCCGGCGGCGACCATTTCCTTCAGCAGCGGGCAGGGGCGGTACTTGGAATCGCCGAACTGCTCCAGGTACACCTCCATCACGGCCAGGCACACATCGAGGCCGATCATGTCGGCCAGCGCCAGCGGGCCGATGGGCTGGTTGCAGCCCAGCTTCATGCCGGCGTCGATGTCCTCGGCCGTGGCCAGGCCCTCGGCCAGCACGAAGAAGGCCTCGTTGATCATCGGCACCAGGATGCGGTTCACCACGAAGCCCGGCGCGTTCTTCACCGTGATCGGCGACTTGCCCAGCTTCTCGGCCAGCGCCTTCACCGCGTCGTGCGTGGCGTCGCTCGTGAGGTAGCCGCGGATCAGCTCCACGAGCGCCATCATCGGCACCGGGTTGAAGAAGTGCATGCCGATGAAGCGGTCGGCGCGCGAGGTGGCGGCGGCCAGCTGCGTGATCGAGATCGACGAGGTGTTCGACGCGATGATCACCTCGGGGCCCACCAGCTCGTCCACCTGCTTGAGGATCTTGAGCTTGAGCGCGTGGTTCTCGGTGGCGGCCTCGATGACCAGCTGCGCGCCCTTCAGGTCGTTGTAGTCGGTCGAGCCCTTGATCAGCGCCAGCGCCGCGGCCTTCTGCTCGGCCGTGAGCTTTTCTTTCTTGATGAGGCGGTCGAGGCTGCCCGAGATGGTGGCAATGCCCTTGTCGACGGCGGCCTGGGCCACGTCGATCATCACCACGTTGACACCCGACACCGCGCAGGCCTGGGCGATGCCGTTGCCCATGGTGCCGGCGCCGATGATGCCCACAGTCTGAATCGTCATGAAAAATGCTCCTTGAAACAAAAAAAGAAAATCGGAGGCGAGGGCGGGCGCGGAGCCGCCGTCGCGCAATGGCGGTAATTGTGAAGCAGCCCGGTGGGCCCGCCGTTCCCGTGGGCGACACCGGCCCGGGGTGGCTTACAGTGCTGCGATTGTTTTCAACCCCATTTTTTCGAGCCCTCGCATGACCACCCTCGGCACCCCCCTGTCCCCTTCCGCCACCCGCGTGATGCTGCTCGGCTCCGGCGAGCTCGGCAAGGAGGTGCTGATCGCCCTGCAGCGCCTGGGCGTCGAGACCATCGCCGTCGACCGCTACGAGAACGCCCCCGGCCAGCAGGTGGCGCACCACGCGCGCACCATCACCATGAGCGACCCCGACCAGCTCAAGGCGCTCATCGAGGCCGAGAAGCCCACGCTGGTGGTGCCCGAGATCGAGGCCATCGCCACGCCCATGCTGCAGCAGCTGGAAGACGCGGGCGTGGTGCGCGTCATTCCCACGGCCCGCGCCGCCCGCCTCACGATGGACCGCGAAGGCATCCGCCGCCTGGCCGCCGAGACGCTGGGCGTGCCCACCAGCCCCTACAAGTTCTGCGACTCGCTGGCCGAGCTGCAGGCCGCCATCGATGCGGGCATCGGCTACCCCTGCATCGTCAAGCCCGTGATGAGCAGCTCCGGCAAGGGCCAGAGCAAGATCGACGGCCCGGCCGACGTGCAGAAGGCCTGGGACTACGCCATGGCCGGCGGCCGCGTGAGCCACGGCCGCGTGATCGTCGAAGGCTTCATCGACTTCGACTACGAGATCACGCTGCTGACCGTGCGCGCCAGGGACGCGGCGGGCGCCGTCGAAACGAAGTTCTGCGACCCCATCGGCCACGTGCAGGTCAGCGGCGACTACGTGGAGAGCTGGCAGCCGCACCCCATGGCACCGGCCGCATTGCAGAAGGCCCAGCAGATCGCGCAGGCCGTCACGGCCGACCTGGGCGGCCAGGGCCTCTTCGGTGTGGAGCTGTTCGTGAAGGGCGACGAGGTCTGGTTCAGCGAGGTCAGCCCGCGTCCGCACGACACCGGCATGGTCACCATGGCCACGCAGTGGCAGAACGAGTTCGAGCTGCATGCGCGCGCCATCCTCGGCCTGCCGGTCGACACCTCGCTCAAGAGCCCGGGCGCCAGCGCCGTGATCTACGGCGGGGTGGACGCCACCGGCATCGCCTTCGACGGCGTGGCCGAGGCGCTGCAGGTGCCCGGCAGCGACATCCGCCTGTTCGGCAAGCCTGAGAGCTTCGTCAAGCGCCGCATGGGCGTGGCGCTGGTGCATGCGGCCGACACCGACACCGCCCGCAAGCTGGCCAAGGAAGCCGCCTCGCGCGTGAAGCCCCGCACGGCCTGAACGACCGAACCCTCCGGGTGAACCCGCGAGCCGGGCCCCGGTAGCCAGTTTTCGCAAGCGACCCCGCAGCGGTGCGGGCATGGTGCGGGTCTTGTCGCCAGGACGCCGGTCGGGTGCGGGTGCATGCGGATACCCCGCAGGCGCCCCGCCCTCCACACTGAGCGCTCCGTTCGATTCACCGGAGACACCATGCTGCATCCCCAGGCGCGCGCCTTGCTGGATTTCATCGAAGCGCGCGGCATTCCGCCGACCCACACCCTGTCGCCCGCCGACGCGCGGGCCTACTACCGCGAGCGCCGCACCGCCACGCAGCCGCTGCCGCCCGAGGTCGCCGAGGTGCGCGACCTCGCCGCCGACGGGCCGCACGGCACCATTGCGGTGCGGCTGTACAAGCCGCTCGGCGCAGGCCCGGGCCCGCTGCCCGTGCTGGTGTACTACCACGGCGGCGGCTGGGTCATCGGCGACCTCGACACGCACGACGTGCTGTGCCGCGAACTGGCCAACGGCGCGGGCTGCGCGGTGGTCGCGGTCGACTACCGCATGGGCCCCGAGCACCGCTTTCCCACCGCCGTGGACGACGTGCTCGCCGCCACGCGCTGGGTGCGCCGCGAAGCCGCCGCTCTGGGGCTCGACGCGAGCCGCCTCGCGGTGGGCGGCGACAGCGCGGGCGGCAACCTCGCGGCCGTGGCGTCGATCGCCGCGCGCGATGCGGGCGACCTGCCGATCGTGTTCCAGCTGCTGATCTATCCGGCCACCGACATGCGCCGCGGCCATCCGTCGCACCAGGCGAACGGGCAGGGCTACCTGCTCACGCGCGACACGATGACCTACTTCCACGACCACTACATCACCGACGCGAAGCACGACCTCGACTGGCGCGCCTCGCCGCTGCTGCACACCAACCTGTCGGGCCTGCCGCCGGCGCTCGTGCTCACCGCCGGCTACGACCCGCTGCGCGACGAAGGCGCGGCGTATGCCGAGGCGCTCACGGCCGCCGGCAACCGTGCGAACTACGTGTGCTTCGAGCGCCAGATCCACGGCTTCATCACCATGGGCAAGGTGCTCGACGAGGCCCACACCGCCGTCGCGTTGTGCGCGGCGGAACTGCGCCGCGCGTTCGCGTCGGCCTAGGGAAAGTCCCCGCGCAAATGGATGCCGCGCGCACGGCCCCCGCCGCTACGATCCAGCGAACACGACGCCACCCCCCGGTCGGACGTCGTCGACCGATGCAGGAGACAGACACCATGCAGCGAACCAGGACGTCGACGCCTTCGGGCGGCGATGCACGGCAGGGCGAACGCCTCATGTGGCTCACGCCGCAGCGCGTCTTCTACGCCGGGCTGCTCGGCGCCGCGGCCGAGCGCGCCATGGGCGGGCACGGCGTGTACGTGTCGCCCGCCGGTGCGCCGCCCAACCGCATCCGCATCGGCGGCGGGGCCTGGCAAAGCGGCGAGTTCATCGTGGTGCCGCCGCACGTGCCGCACCAGGTCGAGAGCGCCTGCCCGCTGATCTTCAACCTGCTGATCGAATCGGAGTCGGTCGATCCCGCGCGCATGCCGGCCTTTCTGCAGCACTGCGGCCCGGTCGATGCGCCGGCCTTCGTGCAGCGCATGCGCGAGGTCCATGCCCACCTGCTGGCGGCCTCGGCGCGCGGCATCGACTTCGACGGCTTCGATTTCGACGCGCTGTTCTTCGACGGCCCGCTCACGCCGCGCCCGCTCGACGCGCGCATCCGCAAGGTGGTCGACATGCTCGTGGCCGACCCGGCCGCACCCGCCTCGGCGGAAGACTGCGCGGCCTCGGTGCACCTGTCGTTCTCGCGCTTCCTGCACCTGTTCAAGCAGGAGACGGGCATGGCCTTTCGCGGCTTCCGGGCCTGGAAGCGTGCGCGCAGCCTGCTGCGCTACGTGCACCAGAGCGGCACGCTGACCGACATCGCGTTGGACACCGGCTACCCCGACTCCACGCACTTCAGCCATTCGATCCGCCAGGTCTACGGGCTCAAGCCCAGCGACATCGTGGCGGGCTCGCGCCGCCTCGCGCTGCACGACGCGGCCGGCGGGTTCCGGCAGTAACGGCGCGCGGGACGGCAACGCATGCAGATCCTCCAACTCCTGCTCTCGGGCATCGCGCAAGGGTGCATCTACGGGCTCATCGCACTGGGCTTCGTGCTGATCTACAAGGCCACGGAAACGGTGAGCTTCGCGCAGGGCGACCTGATGATGCTGGGCGCGTTCGGTGCCTTCGCGGGCATGTCGCTGTTCGGTATGCCGTTCTGGCTCGCGGCGCTGTTGGCCGTGGTGGCCATGGCGGCCTTCGGCGTGCTGCTCGAGCTGGTGGTGATCCGCCCGATCCTCGGGCAGCCGCAGTTCTCGATCGTGATGCTGACCATCGGCATCGCCTACGTGGCGCGCGGCCTGATCACCATGGTGCCGGGCATCGGCACCGACACCCACACGCTGGCGGTGCCCTACAAGGACCAGATCTGGAAGCTCGGCGAGCTGGTGGTGAACCTCGAGCAGTTCGTGATCATCGTCGCCACCGCGATCCTGTGCGGTCTGTTGTACGCCATGTTCCGCTACAGCAAGCTGGGCATCGCGATGCAGGCCTCGTCGCAGAACCAGCTCGCGGCCTACTACATGGGCATTCCGGTGAAGCGGCTCAACGGGCTGGTGTGGGGGCTCGCCGCCGCCGTGGCAGCCATCGCCGGCATGCTGCTGGCGCCCATCACCTTCGTGCACGCCAACATGGGCTTCATCGGCCTGAAGGCCTTTCCGGCGGCGGTGGTGGGGGGCTTCGGCAGCCTGCCGGGCGCGATCGTCGGCGGGCTGGTGATCGGCATCGTCGAGTCGTTCGCGGGCTTCTACCTGCCCGACGGGTTCAAGGACACGGCGCCGTACATCGTGGTGCTGCTGATGCTCATGATCAAGCCGAACGGTCTGTTCGGCGAGAAGCTGCGCAAGAAGGTGTAAGTCTCATATGCGCTTCATCTTCAAGACCAGCTACGACCAGGATATCCGCCTCGCGCGGCACGGCGGCCACGTGCTCTGGTACAGCCTGCTCGTGGCCTTCCTGCTCGTCGCGCCGTGGGTCATCGACGAGTACTGGCTCGCGCAGCTGACCTTCGTGCTGATCTACGGCATCGTCGGCTTGGGGCTGATGCTGCTGGCGGGCTTCACGGGGCAGTTCTCCATCGGGCATGCGGCGTTTCTCGGAACGGGTGCGTACACGCAGGGCGTGTTGACGAACATGGGCGTGCCGTTTCCGCTCGCGCTGCTGGCCTCGGCCGCGCTGTCGGCGGCGGTGGGCGTGGTGGTGGCGATGCCGGCGTTGCGCGTGAAGGGCATCTACCTGGGCATCGCGACGCTGTCGTTCGGCTTCATCGTCGAGGAGGTGTTCGCGCGCTGGGAAAGCGTGACGGGCGGCAATGCGGGCCTGCATGTGAAGTCGCCGCAGCTGTTCGGCTGGTCGCTGGGCTCGGGCGAGGGCTTCTACTTTCTGTGCCTGGTGGTGGCGGTGGTGTCCACACTGGGCATCCTGAACCTGCTGCGCTCGCCGACGGGGCGCGCCTTCGTGGCGATTCGCGATTCGGAGATTTCGGCGCAGAGCATGGGCATCCACCTGGCGCGCTACAAGACGATGTCGTTCGCGATCTCGGCCGCGCTCGCCGGCTTGGGCGGCGCGCTGTATGCGCACAAGCTGAGCTTCATCTCGCCGGACCAGTTCAACATCCTGCAGTCGATCGACCTGCTGCTGATGGTGGTGATCGGCGGGCTGGGCTCGGTGCACGGCGCGTTCCTCGGCGCGATTTTTCTCATCGCGATGCCGCAGCTGATCTCGATGGGCAAGGACTGGCTGCCGGCGGTGGTCGGGCAGGCGCCCGGCCTGCAGGGGCTGGTGTACGGGCTGGTGCTGATCGCCTTCGTGCTGTTCGAGCCGCTGGGGCTGTACGGGCGCTGGCTCAAGATCCGCACCTGGCTGCAGCTCTTCCCGTTCTACCGCAAGGGTCTGTTCAAGCGGCAGAAGTCGTTCACCAAATCGGATCGGCTGAGATGAGCAACGACGTTCTTCTTTCCGCGAAAGACCTGAGCGTGCGCTTTGGCGGCGTGCTGGCGGTCAACAAGGTGAGCTTCGACGTGCGGCGCGGCGAGGTGTTCACGCTCATCGGCCCGAACGGCGCGGGCAAGACGACGGTGTTCAACCTGATCAGCCGCATCTACACGCCGACCACGGGCGAGATCACCTGGCATGGCGAGGCGGGCGGGGCGATCGCGCTCACGCAGCAGGCACCGCACGCGATTGCCGCACTGGGCATTGCACGCACCTTCCAGAACATTGAGCTGTTCGAGCATGCGACGGTGCTGCACAACCTGCTGATCGGGCGCCACACGCACCGGCAGACGGGGTTCTGGAGCGAGGTGTTCTTCACGCCGGCCACGCGCCGCGCCGAGATCGCGGCGCGCGAGAAGGCGGAGCAGGTGATCGACCTGCTCGACCTGCAGCACTACCGCGACTCGATGGTGGCGGGGCTGCCCTACGGCGTGCGCAAGGTGGTGGAGCTGGCGCGCGCGCTGTGCACCGAGCCCAAGCTGCTGCTGCTCGACGAGCCTTCTTCGGGGCTCAATGTCGAGGAGACGGCGGACATGGCGTTCTGGATTCAGGACATCCAGCATGAGCTGGGGGTGTCGGTGTTGATGGTCGAGCACGACATGTCGCTTGTTTCCAAGGTGTCGGATCGCGTGCTGGCCATGAACCAGGGGGAGGTGCTGGCTACGGGGTCTCCTCGCGAGGTGCAGGCGGATTCGCGGGTGATCGAGGCTTACCTTGGGACTGTGGATGACGTGAGCAGCCTTCGGAGGGTTGTGGCATGAGCGCTGTGTTCGCTACCCCTTTGGAGACGCCCGGTGCGCGGCACGGCGCGGTCGCCCCCACTGCGCCGGCCGCTTCGCGGCTCCCCTGCGGTGCTCGCGTTTCGCGGGGTCTCGCAGAACTCGCTTCGCTCAAACAGCTGCGAGCCCTGATCCGCGAAACGCTGCGCTCCTCGGCGGCACAGAGGGGGCGCCCACGCCGCACCGCGCACCGGGCTTCGTCGTGGCGTGATGGTTCTGCGCGTTCCGCCTTGAACTCGGGAGCACACGCATGAGCGACGTCGTACTCCAACTGCTCAATGTCGAAAGCGCCTACGGTCCGATCAAGGCCATCCGGGGCGTGAGCCTGAAGGTGCGCAAGGGCGAGATCGCGACGGTGCTGGGCTCCAACGGCGCGGGCAAGACGACGATCCTCAAGACCATCTCCGGGATCATCGATCCGCGCAAGGGCAGCATCGAGTTCCAGGGCCAGGACATCACGGCGAAAGACCCGGCCTTCATCGTGCAGCAGGGGCTGAGCCACGTGCCCGAAGGGCGCGAGGTGTTCCCGCTGCTGTCGGTGAAGGACAACCTGCTGATGGGCGCCTACACCCGCAAGGACCGCGACGGCGTGGCGCGGGACATCGAGACCGTCTTTACTTACTTCCCGATCCTGCGCGAGCGCGCCACGCAGGACGCCGGCCTGCTCTCGGGCGGGCAGCAGCAGATGCTGGCCATCTCGCGCGCCATCATGGCGGCGCCGCACCTCATTCTTCTGGACGAACCCAGCCTGGGCCTGAGCCCCAAGCTCACCAAGGAGATCTTCGAGATCGTGGTGCGCATCAACCGCGAGCGCGGCACCACCATCCTGCTGGTGGAGCAGAACGCGAACATGGCGCTCAACGCGGCCGACCACGGCTATGTGCTGGAGAACGGCCGCATCGTCATGGAAGACTCGTGCGAACGTCTGCGCGAGAAGGACGACATCAAGGAGTTCTACCTCGGTGTCAAGGACGACGGCGTGCGCGGCGAGCGGCGCTGGAAAAAGAAGAAGACCTGGAGGTAGCCGTCGCCATGCAAGGACTCTGGGATCTGCGAACCATCGAACCCGGCCACGACATCCTCGTGCCCGGCGACACGCTGTCGGCCATGTTCTGGAACGCCGTGCGCCAGCGCGGCGACAACATCTGGATGCGGCAGAAGGAGCTGGGCATCTGGCGCAGCTGGAGCTGGCGCCAGACCGCCGAGGCCGTGCGCGAGATCGCGGCCGGCCTGCAGGCCATCGGCTTCACGCGCGGCGAGTGCGCATCCATTCTTTCGAACACCGTCATCGAATGGGTGCTGGCCGACCTGGCCGTGCTCAGCTGCGGTGGTGTCTCCAACGGCATCTACCCGACCGACGCTGCTTCGCAGGTGCAATACCTGTGCGAAGACTCGCGCACCACGGTGCTCTTCGTGGAAGACGACGAGCAGCTCGACAAGGCGCTCGAAGTGCGCGCCAGCCTGCCCGGCCTGCGCCGCGTGGTCGTGTTCGACATGGAAGGCCTGCGCGAGCTCGACGACCCGGGCGTGATGAGCCTCGATGCGCTGCGCGCCCTCGGCCGCACGCACCTGGCGGGCGACCCGCAGGCGGTGGAGCGCAGTGTGGCCGCGTGCCGGCCCGAAGACCTGGCCATCTTGGTCTACACCTCGGGCACCACCGGCAAGCCCAAGGGCGCCATGCACAGCCACGCGGGGCTGGTGTACACCGCGCGCGGCTACAACACGCTCATCGCGCAGGACGAGAAAGACGAGCGCATGTGCTTCCTGCCGCTGTGCCACATCGCCGAGCGCATGGGCGGCGAGTACTTCGCGATGTACACGGGCTCGATCCTCAACTTCGTCGAGAACCCCGAGACGGTGCCCGAGAACGTGCGCGAGATCGCGCCCACGGTGTTCACCGGCGTGCCGCGCGTGTGGGAGAAGTTCTATTCGGGCGTGATGATCGCGCTGAAGGAGGCCAGCCCGCTGCAGCAGGCGGCCTACCACTGGAGCATCGGCGTGGGCGAGACCATCGCCAACAAGGTGCTCGCGGGGCAGGAGATCGGCACGGGGCTGCGCCTGAAGTTCCGGCTGGCGCGGCTGCTGGCGCTGGACAACGCGCGCAAGCTCATCGGCATCCACCGCGCGCGCTTTCTCGTGACCGGCGCGGCGCCCATTTCGCCCGAGCTGGTCAAGTGGTACCTCGCGCTGGGCGTGCCCATGCTCGAGGTGTGGGGCATGACGGAGTCGTGCGGCGCTTCCACCGCGGTGCCCGTCACCCGCATCAAGCCGGGCTCCATCGGCCCGGCCACCGGCTACAACGAGGTGCGCATCGATCCGGCCACCAGCGAGATCCTGGTGCGCGGCCCCAATGTCTTCATGGGCTATTTGAATCTGCCCGAGAAGACGGCCGAGACCATCGATGCCGACGGCTGGCTGCACACGGGCGACGTGGGCGTGATGGACGAGGACGGGTATTTCCGCATCACCGACCGGATGAAAGACATCATCATCACGGCAGGCGGCAAGAACGTGACCCCGAGCGAGCTGGAGAACGAGCTCAAGTTCAGCCTCTACATCACCGATGCCGTGGTGATCGGCGACAAGAGGCCCTACCTCACGGTGATCGTCATGATCGACCAGGAGAACGTCGAGAAATTCGCGCAGGACCACGACGTGCCGTTCAGCAACTACGAGAGCCTGACACGCACGCAGGAAGTGCAGGACCTGATCCAGGGCGAGATCGATCGCGTCAACGCCAAGTTCGCGCGCGTCGAGCAGATCAAGAAGTTCTTCCTGCTCGAGACGCAGCTCAGCGCCGAGGACGAGGAGCTCACGCCCACGATGAAGCTCAAGCGCAAGCTGGTGCAGACCAAGTACGCGCAGCGCATCGACGCCATGTACCGCTGACCTCTTTTTTGCCAACCCGAGGAGACAACGCTATGACGAAGCTCAAGACATTGACGACGCTGGCCGTGCTGGGCTTGATCGCGACGCTCGCGTCCGCGCAGCAGCAGGGCGTGAGCAAGGACGAGATCCGCATCGGCACGATCCAGGACCTGTCGGGTCCGCTGGCGGGCTTCGGCAAGCAGGCGCGCAACGGCATGCAGCTGCGCGTGGACGAACTCAACGAGCAGGGCACGCTCAACGGCCGCAAGCTCAAGCTCTTCGTCGAAGACTCGGGCTACGACCCGAAGAAGGCCGTGCTGGCGGCGCAGAAGCTGGTGAACCAGGAAAAGATCTTCATCATGGCCGGCCACATCGGCACGGCGCAGAACATGGCGGCGATGCCGGTGCAGTTCGACAAGAACGTCGTCAACTACATGCCCATCACCGCGGCGCGCGAAATGTACGAGCCGCTGAACCGGCTGAAGTACTCGTTCGCGGCTACCTACTACGACCAGATCCGCCTGGCGCTGCCCAAGATGATCAAGGACAAGGGCGCCAAGAAGGTCTGCACGATCTACCAGGACGACGAGTTCGGGCTCGAGGTGCAGCGCGGCGCCGAGGCCGGCCTGAAGGCCGCGGGCATGGAGCTGGCCGAGAAGACCTCGTTCAAGCGCGGCGCCACCGACTTCAGCTCGCAGGTCGCCAAGATGAAGGCCGCCAACTGCGACCTCGTGGTGCTCGGCACCATCATCCGCGAGACCATCGGCACGGTGGGCGAGTCGCGCAAGACCGGCTTCAATCCGACCTTCCTGGGTTCGAGCGCGGCCTACACCGACCTGATCCACAAGCTGGGCGGCAAGGCCATGGACGGCGTGTACGCCACCATGACGGTGCAGAACCCCTACACCGACGAGCAGTCGCAGCCGCTGCGCTTCTGGGCCAACAAGTACAAGACCAAGTTCAACGAAGACCCGACCGTGTTCTCGGTGTACGGCTACGTGATCATCGACTCGTTCATCAAGGCCGCGACCAAGGCCGGCCCGAACCTGACGACCGACAGCTTCATCAAGGCGATGGACAGCATCACCTTCGAGCCCGACATGTTCGGCAGCCCGAAGAGCACCTACACCGCCACCAAGCGCCTGGGCAACGACCAGTCGCGGCTGTCGCAGATCAAGGACGGCAAGTGGGTGGTCGTCTCTGACTACGTGACGCCGTAAGCGAGGGCCGCCCCGGACTGGGGCGAGCGGCTATATTCCGCGAAATCCCCTTCGCGAGACTGCCGCCATGCCCCAGTACTGGTTGATGAAATCCGAGCCCGACGAGGTCTCGATCGACGATGCCCTCGCCGCGCCCGATGCCACCGTGGCGTGGACCGGCGTGCGCAACTACCAGGCACGCAACTTCATGCGCGACGGCATGAAGGTCGGCGACGGCGTGCTGTTCTATCACTCGAGCTGCCCCGAGCCCGGCATTGCCGGCATCGCGCGCGTGGCCTCGGCCATCAAGCCCGACCCGACGCAGTTCGACCCGAAGTCGCCGTACTACGATGCAGGCGCGAAGCAGGAAGACCCGCGCTGGCTGCTGGTCGATGTGCAGGCGGTGCGCAAGACCCGGCTGCTGGCGTTGCCCGAGCTGCGCGCCAGGCCCGAGCTGGCCGATCTGGTCATCCTGCGCAAGGGCAACCGGCTCTCGATCACGCCGGTGGAGCCCGCGCACTGGAAGGTCATCGAGAAGATGCTGGCCTGAACGAACCGGTTCAGGCGACTTTCGACAGGATCGGGAACAGCTTGCCGAGCCCGTCGGCCATCACCTCGACCGCGAGCGCCGCGAGGATCAGGCCCATCAGCCGCGTCATGATGTTGATGCCGGTCTTGCCGAGCACCCGCGCGATCGGCTGCGCGAGCGAAAACGCCAGTGCGGTCGCCAGCGCTACGACCACGCCATAGCCGACCAGCAGCCCCAGCTCCCACAGGTGCTGCGTCTTGTCGGCGTAGATCACCACGGTGGATATGGCGGCCGGGCCGGTGAGCAGCGGAATGGTGAGCGGCACCACCGCGATGGAGGCGCCCATGGACGCCTTCACTTCCACCGCGCGCAGCTCGTCGACGTTGGTCTTGCTCTCGGCCGGTTGCGCGTTGAGCATCGAGATCGAGCTCATGAGCAGCAGCAGGCCGCCGCCGACCTGGAAGCTCGCGATCGAGATGCCGAAGAAGGACAGCAGCTGCAGCCCGATGAGCGCGCTGACGGCAATGACCACGAAGGCGCTGAAGGCCGACATGCGCACCGTGCGCTTGCGCTGGGCGTCGGAGTAGTCCTGCGTGTAGTGGATGAAGAAGGGCACGATGGCCAGCGGGTTGACGATGGCCACCAGCGTGACCAGCGGCTTGATGAGGTCCATGGAGGTGCTCATCGTTATCGTCCTCCGGTCACGTCGAGCAGGGCCATGGTGGTGTAGCTGGCCTCGGGCGAGAGCAGCCACAGGACGGCGCCGGCAATTTCTTCGGCGGTGCCGCTGCGCTTCATCGGCACGCCTGGGCCCATCTCGGCGGCGCGGCCAGGCTGGCCTCCGGAGGCGTGGATGTCGGTGTCGATCACGCCGGGGCGCACCGCGTTCACGCGGATGCCTTCGTCGGCCACTTCCTTGGCCAGGCCGATGGTCAGGGTGTCGATGGCCGCCTTGCTGGCCGCGTAGTCGACGTACTGGCCGGGCGAGCCGATGCGCGCGGCGCCGCTGGAGATGTTGACGATGGCACCGCCTTCGCCGCCGTGCTTCGTGCTCATGCGGCGCACGGCTTCGCGGGCGCAGACGAAGCTGCCGATCACGTTGATGCGGAACATGCGCTCCAGCCGCGCCACGCTCATTTCGTCGACGCGAGCCTGCACGTCGACCACGCCGGCGTTGTTCACGAGCGCGGTGAGGCGCCCGAGCTTGGCGTCGACCTTCGCGAACATCGCGAGCACCTGGGCCTCGTCGCCCACGTCGGCCTGCACCGCCATGGCGGTGCCGCCGCCCGCGCGGATGGTGCGCACCACCTCGTCGGCGGCCAGCGAGTTGCTGGCGTAGTTCACGGCCACGGCGTAGCCGCGCTTCGCGGCGAGCAAGGCCGTGGCGGCACCAATGCCGCGCCCACCGCCGGTGATCAAGAGCACCTGGTCCAAATCCCACCTCCTGCAGAGAAACTGTGCGTCAGTTAAAACCGACGGCCTGGATTACATCACCGAGGGCTGGCGCATCAGCGCGAGCGCCGCGCCGCCCCAAGCCAGCTCGCACCGCAGTGCGAAGCACGGAGGTTACTGAATGCACAAGACCATCGACTATTACTTTGCGCCACAGAGCCCGTGGACCTATCTGGGGCATACCCGCTTTGCCGCCATCGCCGCGGCCGCCGGCGCCACCGTGCGCGTGCGGCCCATCGACATGGGCAGCGTGTTCCCCGTGTCGGGCGGGCTGCCGCTGGGCAAGCGCGCGCCGCAGCGCCAGGCCTACCGGCTGCTCGAGCTGGCGCGCTTCTCCAAGCACCTGGGCCTGCCGCTGAACCCGAAGCCGAAGTTCTTTCCGGTGGCCGGCGACGATGCGGCGCGGCTGATCATCGCGGTCGACCTGCACGACGGCACCGAGGCCGCGATGCGCATCAGCGCCGCGGTGTTCGCGGCCGTGTGGGTGCAGGAGCGGAACATCGGCGACCCGAACCTGCTCGAAGCCCTGGTCGCGGAATGCGGCCTGCCGGCCAAGCGCGCCGAGCAATCGCAGAGCCAGGCGGTGCAGGAGCGTTACGAGGCTTACACGCAGGAAGCGATCGACATCCAGGTGTTCGGCGCGCCGAGCTACGTGATCGACGGCGAGATCTTCTGGGGCCAGGACCGGCTCGATTTCGTCGAGCGGGCGTTGCGCGCGTAAGGCGCAAGCCCACCCGTTTTTTCATTCCATCGTTTTCAGGAGGACCCCATGGGCCAATTCATCGATCTCACCGCCAAAGACGGCTTCACCTTTCCCGCCTACGTGGCCGAGCCCGCGGGCACGCCGCGCGGTGCCGTGGTGGTGGTGCCGGAAATCTTCGGCGTGAACTCGCACATCCGCTCGGTCGCCGACGGCTATGCGGCCGACGGCTACCTGGCCGTGGCGCCGTCGACCTTCCACCGCGTCAAGCCCGGCGTCGAGCTGGGTTACAGCGACGACGACATGAAGACCGGCTTCGGCTACAAGACTGCGGTCGAGGCGCTGCCCGCGCCCGGCGTGCTGCAGGACCTCGAAGCCGCGATCGCCTATGCCTCGAAGGCGGGCAAGGTCGGCATCGTCGGCTACTGCTGGGGCGGCCTGCTGGTCTGGCGCGCCGCAGCCCTGCTGCCGGGCCTGGCCGCTGCCGCACCTTACTACGGTGGTGGCATGACGACGCCGGAAGAAAGCGCGCGCCAGCCGAAGGTGCCGGTGCTTGCGCAGTTCGGCAACCGCGACCACTGGATTCCGCTGGACACCATCGAGGCCTTCAAGAAGGCGCACCCCGAGGTGGACGTGCATGTCTACGAGGCCGACCACGGCTTCAACTGCGACCAGCGCGGCTCGTACAACGCCGAGGCGGCGAAGCCGGCGCGTGAACGCGTGCTGGCCTTCTTTGCCAAGCACGTCGGCTGATCCGGCACGCTTCAATAAAAAAGCCCGGCAGTGCCGGGCTTTTTCATTTCTATTTCTTGGCGCCGACCCGCGTCTGCAGGAAATCGAGCAGCGCGCGCAGCGCCGCGCTGTTGTGGCGCCGCTGCAGGTAGGCGGCCGACAGCCACATGTCCTTGCGCGCATAGCCTTCGAGCACCGGCACCAGCTCGCCGCTGTCGATGTGCGACTGCACCAGCAGCGAGGGCAGGTAGATCACGCCGAAGCCGCGCATCGCGACGCGGATCAGCGGTGCGCCTTCGGTGCAGTCCATGCGGCTCTTGACCTGCACGTCCAGGGGCTGGCCGTTGTCATCGAAGCGCCACGCGGGCTGCGTGCCCAGCAGCGAATGGGTCAGCGCCTCGTGGTGGGCGAGCTCCTGCGGGTGCGCGGGCTTGCCGTGCTTCTTCCAGTAGACCGGCGAGGCGCAGACCACCATGTGGATGAGCCGCAGCTTGCGCACGATGAGGTTGGCGTCTTCCACCGGGCCGCTGCGGATGTCGACGTCGATGCCTTCCTCGGCGAGGTCGACGGTGCGGTTGGTCAGCTGCAGGCTGATGCTCACGTCGGGGTAGTGGCGCATGAAGTCGGCCAGCAGGTCGGGGAACTCGCCGTTGCCCATCCCGTGCGGGGCCGAGATGCGCAGCCGGCCGCCGGGCTGGCTGGCGCGCTCCTGCAGTTCGGCCTGGGTGAGCTCGACCATCTCGAGCATCGGCGTGCTGCGCTCCAGCAGCAACTGGCCGGCGTCGGTGAGGCTGACGGAACGCGTGGAGCGGTTGAGCAGGCGCACGCCGAAGCGGGTCTCGAGTTCGGCGACGTACTTGCTGACCGTGGCCTTCGACATGTCGAGCCGCTTGGCGGCCTGGGAGAAGCTGCCGTGCGAGGCGACTTCCCGGAAGGTTTTGATCAGATCGAGACTGTCCATGTCAGTGAAACCCGTTGTTTTTCGCGAGGGAGCGCGGTGTGCCGATTCTCGGGGGTTTTGCCGGATAGGACCGGCGCGGGGTTCTGGTGTAAGCCGGAAGCAGTCAGGCGCCTTGTGCCCGGTTTTTTGCGTGCACGACTTTGTTGACTGATTGTTTCGCTACAGGAAACACCGTGTCTCTGAACCGAGTGTTTTCCCGAAGGAATTCCGGCTGACACTCGCCGCACAGGCGAGCCAACGTGCAAGCCTGGTGGACATCCCATCTAGCCGAACACAAGGAACAGACATGAAGACCTCGCACATTTTCGCAGCCGCCGCCCTGACCCTCCTGGCCGCCACCGGCGCCCAAGCCGAGACGTACCAAGGCGTGACCCAAGTGATCTCGTCCAAGAGCCGCGACGAAGTCAACGCCGAAGCCCAGCGCACCGCCGCAGCCCCGAACCAGAACGTCGTGCGTGGTTCGCGCGGCGCGGAAACCGTGGCCGTGTCGAAGGACCGTTCGATCGTCGAAGCCGAAGCCATCCGCACCGCCTACGCTCCCGACCAGAACGTGACCTCGGGTTCGCGCGTCAACAGCAAGGTCATCTCGACCATGGTGAATCCGATGGACGCACGCGTTCAAGCCCAGCAAGGTTCGGGCGCCGTCGCCAAGTAATTGGCCGCGAAGCCAGCCGCCTTCCGGGGCGGCCCGAGCTGACAAGAAAAGCCACGCATCTGCGTGGCTTTTTTCATGGGCGCTCGGAAGTGGGGAGGGCGTTCAGCGCGTGCGGGCGAGGTAGCGCTTGCGCCAGAAGATCAGGACCAGCAGCACCGCGATGACCAGCATGGCCGACATCGCGATCCAGAAGCCGTCCGCCTTGTGCACCAGCGGGATGAACTCGAAGTTCATGCCGAAGATGCCGGCGATGAGGTTGAGCGGCAGGAAGATGGCGGTGAGCACGGTCAGCACCCGCATGATGTCGTTGGCCCGGTGGCCCTGGACGCTGAAGTGCATCTGCACGGCCGTCTCGGCGTTCTGCTCGAGCCGGTGCACGTGGTGCACCACGCGCTGGATGTGCTCCAGCACGTCGCGGCTGCGCACCATGATCAGGTCGCGCTCGCGCTGCGCGGTCTCGCCCTGCGGCACGGGCAGGGTTTCGAGCGAATCGATCCAGTCCTGCATGGCGGCGCGCTGGTCTTCGCAGATCTCGTCCAGCCGGTGCAGCGACTGGCGCGCCTCCATCAGCGCGCTCCAGTTGGTGAAGCGGCTGCGCGGGTCGATGAGCTCGGTCTGCCAGTGGTCGAGCTGCTTCGTGAGCTCGCGCCGCATGTCGAGGTAGCCGTCGACGATCAGGTTGACGATGCGCAGCATCAGGTCGGCGGGGCTCGCCGGCAGGCGGGCCGAGGTGGCGCGCACGTCGAGCGCGGCCGTGCCGCGGTCGTCGGACGAGGCGGCCGCCAGCAGCCGGGCGGCGAAGGCGTCGCGCACCGTGCCGTCCTCGGGGTGCACCGACAGCAGCACGCGGTCGAACACCGCGAAGCCGACGGGGCGGGTGTCGATGCGGCGCAGCACCGGCGGGCCGCCGCGCGACGGGCGTTGCGGCAGCGAAGGCTCGCCGGTGTTGCCGGTTTCAGCGCCGTTGCCCGTGGCCAGGCGGCGGAACACCAGCACGTCGTACAGCGAGGTGTAGTCGTAGTGCGAGGGCAGCTGGTCGTTGAGCAGGTCGGCCACGTGCAGGTCGACCAGCTGGGTCTGGCACAGCGTCTGCAGGATCTGCTGCACCTCGGGCTGGGCGGCGCGGAATTCGTCGCGCGTCAGCGAAATCCAGAGGTAGCTGGCGGCGGCGCAGGCGCCCGGCACGGCCAGCGGCGCCAGCGAGGCGTGCTCGCTGACCTGCGAGCGGCTGATTTCGAAGATGCGCATGGACACTCGCCCCCGGTGGTTCTTCTTCCACGCCAGAAGTGCCGTGGAGGTGCGGCAGGCGTGCCGCAGTAGCTATTATTTTTGTAGCAACCGGGCGGCGTCAAGCGCGAAGTAGGTCAGCACGCCGTCGGCGCCGGCGCGCTTGAAGGCCAGCAGGCTTTCGAGCACCACGGCGTCGTGGTCGAGCCAGCCGTTCTGGGCCGCGGCCTTCAGCATGGCGTACTCGCCGCTCACCTGGTAGGCGAAGGTCGGCACGCGGAACTCGTCCTTCACGCGGCGCACGATGTCCAGGTAGGGCATGCCGGGCTTCACCATGACCATGTCGGCGCCTTCGGCGATGTCGATGGCGACCTCGCGCAGGGCTTCGTCGCTGTTGCCGGGGTCCATCTGGTAGACCTTCTTGTTGCTCTTGCCGAGCGTCGCGGACGAGCCGACGGCGTCGCGGAAGGGGCCGTAGAAGGCGCTGGCGTACTTGGCGCTGTAGGCCATGATGCGCGTGTGGATGTCGCCGCGGGCTTCGAGCGCGGTGCGGATCGCGCCGATGCGGCCGTCCATCATGTCGCTCGGCGCCACAATATCGACGCCGGCTTGCGATTGTGTGAGTGCCTGCTTCACTAGAACTTCAACGGTGGCGTCGTTGAGGATGTAGCCGGTGTCGTCCAACAGGCCGTCCTGGCCGTGGCTGGTGTAGGGGTCGAGCGCCACGTCGGTCATCACGCCCAGTTCGGGGAAGCGCGCCTTGAGCGCGGCCACCACGCGGGGAATCAGCCCGTCGGGGTTGAAGGCCTCGTCGCCCGCAGGCGTCTTGAGGCTGGCGTCGATCACCGGGAACAGCGCCATCACCGGGATGCCGGCCTGCACGCACTGCTCGGCCACGGGCAGCAGCAGGTCCAGGCTCAGGCGGTCCACGCCGGGCATCGAGGGCACGGCGTCGCGGCGCTTCTCGCCTTCCTGCACGAACACCGGGTAGATCAGGTCGTTCGTCGTCAGCGCATGCTCGCGCACCAGGTTGCGGGTGAAGGCATCGCGGCGCAGCCGTCGCGGGCGGCCGGCGGGGAACATCGCGAGCGGGGAAAATGGTGACGTCATATATCTAAAATTGTGCCTGAAGCGCGAAATCGCAGCCCAGCGCTGCTGGAGGCAAGTTGTCTGACAACTACGGAAATTAATAGAACTTAAGTTCTAGATTTTTGTTGTAAAAGTCAAAGAAACTGCCTCAATCGCTTGAAACCTTGTTTCGTCTTTGTTAAATTCTGAAGCGGGCGGCTTGCCGCTCCCCGCTTTTCCTCCCTGAGCGGGTGCCTTGATGTGTGACAGCAAAAGGGCTTCCCAGCCCGACGTGAAGACGTCGGGCTTTTTTTTTGCCCGAAACCTTGGCAAAGGGCCCCGAAAAGGGGTCAGTGTGCAGCCACCACTAAACTGCCGCCATGCTCTGGGTCAAATCTCTTCACATTGTTTTCATTGCCAGCTGGTTTGCCGGGCTGTTCTATCTGCCGCGCATCTTCGTCAACCTGGCGATGGTGCCCCCCGAGTCGGTCGCGGAGCGTGAGCGCCTGCTCCTGATGGCGCGCAAGCTGCTGCGGTTCACGACCTTCCTGGCGGTGCCGGCGCTGGTGTTCGGCGCCTGGCTCTGGCTGGGCTACGGCATCGGGCGCGGCCCCGGCAACGGCTGGATGCACGCCAAGCTCGCCCTGGTACTGGTGGCCATCGGCTACCACCATGGCTGCGGCGTGCTGCTGCGCCGTTTCGCGGCGGGCGGCAACCGTCGCAGCGACCGCTGGTACCGCTGGTTCAACGAGTTGCCCGTGCTGCTGCTGCTGGGCATCGTGATCCTGGTGGTGGTGAAGCCCTTCTGAGCCCGTGTCGACGGTGGACACGCCGCACAAGTCTGCCGCGCTCCCCCTGGCGCTGGCCTATGCGGCGCTGATCGTCTATGCCAGCCTGTACCCCTTCGCCGACTGGCGTGACCAGGGGATCGCGCCCTGGGCCTACCTGTCGGCGCCCTGGCCCAAGTACTGGACGGGGTTCGATTTCGGGGTGAACGTGGCGGGCTACGTGCCCTTCGGTTTCCTGTGCGCGCTGAGCGTGCTGCGCACGGGCAGCAGTCACAGTGTGTGGCGTGCGCTGTTGCGCGCCACGGTGGCGGGCGCGGCGATCGCCTTTGCCATGGAGACGCTGCAGAGCTATTTGCCAGCGCGCATTCCTTCCAATGTCGACCTGGGGCTGAACACCGCCGGCACGGTGCTCGGCGCGGTGCTGGCCGCGGCGCTGGAGCGGCTCGGTGCGATCGCGCACTGGAGCCGCGTGCGTTCGCAATGGTTCGTCGAGGACGCACGCGGTGGGCTTGTGCTGCTCGCGCTCTGGCCCTTTGCGCTGCTGTTCCCCGCCGCCGTCACCTTCGGCCTCGGCCAGGTGTTCGAGCGGCTGGAGACGACGATTTCCGAGTGGCTGCTCGACACGCCCTTCATCGACTGGCTGCCGGTGCGCCAGTTCGAGCTGGAACCGCTGGTGCCGGCCGTGGAGCTGCTGTGCGTGATGCTCGGGGCGCTGGTGCCGTGCCTGCTGGGCTACCTGGTGGCACGCAACGTGGTGCAGCGCGCGGTGCTGCTGCCGCTCATCCTGCTTGCGGGCGTCGCGGCCTCGGCACTGTCGGCGGCCATGAGCTATGGCCCCGAGCATGCGTGGGCCTGGCTCGATCTGCCGGTGCAGGTCGGGCTGGCCGCGGCGGTGTTCGCGGGCGTGCTGCTGCTCTTTGCGCCACGCCGCTTGTGCGGCGCGCTGCTGCTCATGGGGCTCGTGCTCCAGCTGAGCCTGCTGAACCAGGCGCCCGAGAGCGCCTACTTTGCACAGACCCTGGCCACCTGGGAGCAGGGCCGTTTCATCCGCTTCCATGGCCTGGCCCAGTGGCTGGGCTGGGGCTGGCCCTTCGCGGTGCTGGTCTACGTGGTGGCCGCGCTGTCGCGGCGCCGCCCTCGGCCTGAGCACGCACGCTCATAAAATCGGTCGATGCCCAGCACCACTCCCGCCGCGCCGTCCGGCTACTACGGCCGCCACATCTTCTTCTGCCTGAATGAACGCAAGAATGGCGAAGACTCCTGCGCCCTGCACAACGCGCAGGAAGGCTTTGACCGCTGCAAGGCCAAGGTGAAGGAGCAGGGGCTCGCCGGGCCCGGCAAGGTGCGCGTCAACAAGGCCGGCTGCCTCGACCGCTGCGCGGGCGGGCCCGTGGCGGTGGTCTACCCCGAGGCGGTCTGGTACACCTTCGTGGACGCCGAGGACATCGACGAAATCGTCGAGTCGCACCTGAAGAACGGCCAGGTCGTCGAGCGGCTGCTGCTGCCGCCCGACGTCGGCCGCTGAACTTTCCCGCGGACCCCGTGCTCGTACCGTGCACGTTGCCGGCATCGCCGGCCCAGCCAACCCCAGCGCCATGAACTCCCAGACCGAAAAAATCAGCCTCCAGGGCGCCGCGGGCGTGATCGAGGTGCAGCGCGACCTGCCGTCCGGCGACGCGCGCGGCATCGCGGTGATCGCCCATCCGCACCCGCTGTTCGGCGGCACGATGGACAACAAGGTCGTGCAGACCCTGGCCCGCGCCTTCGTGTCCTGCGGCTGGACGGCCGTGCGCTTCAACTTCCGCGGTGTGGGTGCCAGCGAAGGCGCTCACGATGAAGGGCGCGGCGAGCTCGAGGACATGCTGCATGTCGTCGGCGAGCTCGCGCCCGAAGGCCAATTGGCCATTGCCGGCTTTTCCTTCGGTGCGTTCGTGGCCAGCTGCGCGGCCGAGAAGCTCTGGGCCGCACGCGACGTGCGGCAGCTGGTGCTGGTCGGCACGGCCGCCTCGCGCTTCTCGGTGGCCACGCTGCCGGCCGAGGCGCACGAGCGCGCGCTGGTGGTCCATGGCGAAGCCGACGACACCGTGCCTCTCGCCGCCGTGATGGACTGGGCGCGTCCCCAGTCACTCCCTGTCACGGTTATTCCCGGGGGCGGCCATTTCTTTCACGGACAATTGCCGCTGCTCAAAAGCCTGGTCGCCCGCCATCTGCGCGCGGGCACCGAATGAAAGCCTTGCAGGCTTGTCCTCGTCTCTTCTTATCTTCCCCATGAATCGTTTTTTCACTGCGCTTCGCGCACTGGTGCTGACCGCTGCTGCCTCGGTTGGCGTGATCGCCGCCGCCCAGATGCCGGCTCCGCCTGAAATCGCCGCGCGCAGCTACCTGCTGCTGGACGTGACCGCGAACCAGATCCTGGCGCAGAAGGACATCGACAGCCCCGTCGAACCGGCCTCGCTCACCAAGCTGATGACCGCGTACGTCGCGTTCGACGCGCTGCGCGCCAAGAAGATCACGCTGACCCAGACCCTGCCGGTGAGCCCGCGCGCCTGGAAGATGCCCGGTTCGCGCATGTTCATCGACCCCAAGATGCAGGTGCCGGTGGAAGACCTGATCAAGGGCGTGATCGTGCAGTCGGGCAACGACGCCACGGTGGCGTTGGCCGAAGGCGTGGGCGGCACGGTGGAGCACTTCGTCGAGATGATGAACGCCCAGGCCAAGGTGCTGGGCATGAAGAACACCACCTACAAGAACCCCGAAGGCCTGACGGCGCCCGGCCACACGACCACGGCGCGCGACCTGAGCATCCTGGCCACGCGCCTGGTGCGCGACTTCCCCGAGGAGGCCAAGTACTACGCCATCAAGAAGTACCGCTACCCGGGCACGCCGTCGACCAACGACACCAACCGCAACCTGCTGCTGTTCCGCGACCCGACCGTCGACGGCCTGAAGACCGGCCACACCGACGCCGCCGGCTACTGCATGATCGCCACCGCCAAGCGCGACTTCCCGAACCTGACCGGCGGCCGCCGCCTGCTGTCGATCGTGCTGGGGGCCAGCAGCGAGGCCGTGCGCGCCAACGAGTCGCAGAAGCTGCTGAACTGGGGCTACACGGCCTACGACGCCGTGCGCCTGTTCGAAGCCGGCCAGCCCGCCGCCACGCCCGCCGTCTGGAAGGGCAAGGCCAACGTGCTGAAGCTGGGCCGCCCCGAGGCCATCGTGGTCGCGGTGCCGACCGGTTCCGCCAGCAAGATCAAGACGCAGGTGTCGCGCCCCGACCCGCTGGTCGCGCCGTTCACCAAGTACCAGGCCGTCGGCTCGCTCAAGGTCACGCTGGACGACCAGCCCCTGGCCGACGTGCCGCTGGTCGCCCTGGAGCCGGTCGAGCAGGCCGGCGTCTTCGGCCGCGCCTGGGACGCCGTGCGTCTCTGGATCAAGTAAGAGACAGGAAAAAGAGGGCTGAAACGGGTGGTGGCGGGCGCTCCAGGCGCCTGACATTGCCATTTCAGACCTGCCTGCTATACTCGTGGGCTTTTCGGAATTTTCCGAAGGGTTTCACGTTTTCGTTATTCCCGGCTTCCTTGAGTCACGACCAAGGGCGGTTTCACTACCAAAGTCGGGTTGTTTTGGGACTAATTCATTCATGCCAACCATCAATCAACTGGTGCGTCAGGGTCGAACGGTCGAAAAGATCAATTCGAAGAGCCCTGCCATGCAGAACTCGCCGCAACGTCGCGGTGTCTGCACCCGCGTCTACACCACGACGCCCAAGAAGCCCAACTCGGCGCTTCGTAAAGTTGCCAAGGTCCGTCTGACCAATGGCTTCGAAGTCATCTCCTACATCGGCGGCGAAGGCCACAACCTGCAAGAACACAGCGTCGTGCTGGTTCGCGGCGGTCGTGTCAAGGACTTGCCCGGTGTGCGTTACCACATCGTGCGCGGTTCGCTCGACCTGCAAGGCGTGAAAGACCGCAAGCAGTCGCGTTCCAAGTACGGCGCGAAGCGCCCCAAGAAGGCTTAAGCCTTCCTGTCAGAAAACAAGCGGTGTTCGATGGCCTTGGCGGGCTTGTCGAACGAAGTGACCCAATGTCGGGTCGAGTAAGTGAGAGTCCTGACTGGCTCTCGCGGTATCGGAAACGATGCCAACTGAAGCAAAGAGGTTAGAAAAATGCCACGTCGTCGCGAAGTCCCCAAACGTGAAATCCTGCCGGATCCCAAGTACGGCAATGTCGAGCTGTCCAAATTCATGAACGTGATCATGGAAGGCGGCAAGAAGGCTGTTGCCGAGCGCATCATCTACGGTGCCCTCGACTTCATCGAGAAGAAGAACCCGGACAAGGACCCCCTCGAAGCGTTCACCGTTGCCATCAACAACGTGAAGCCGATGGTCGAAGTGAAGTCGCGCCGCGTCGGTGGTGCGAACTATCAGGTGCCGGTCGAAGTTCGCCCTGTCCGTCGCCTCGCCCTGTCGATGCGCTGGATCAAGGAAGCTGCCCGCAAGCGCGGTGAGAAGTCGATGGCCCTGCGTCTGGCCAACGAACTGATGGAAGCCACGGAAGGCCGTGGCGGTGCCATGAAGAAGCGCGACGAAGTGCACCGCATGGCAGAAGCCAACCGCGCCTTCAGCCACTTCCGCTTCTAAAAAACACACGTCTCTTGAGCGTTGGGGGTTGAGTACCGGGCGAAATCGCCCGTGCTCGACGCCCAGCGCTCAACGCATTTAAACCCGAAAGTACATCATGTCCCGCAAGACCCCCATCGAGCGCTACCGCAACATCGGTATCTCCGCGCACATCGACGCCGGCAAGACCACCACCACCGAACGTATCCTGTTCTACACGGGCGTGACCCACAAGCTCGGCGAAGTGCACGATGGCGCGGCAACGACCGACTGGATGGAGCAGGAGCAAGAGCGTGGCATCACGATCACCTCGGCTGCCGTGACCTGCTTCTGGAAGGGCATGGACCACTCGCTGCCCGAGCACCGCATCAACATCATCGACACCCCCGGCCACGTGGACTTCACCATTGAAGTCGAGCGCTCGATGCGCGTGCTGGACGGCGCCGTCATGGTGTACGACTCGGTCGGCGGCGTGCAGCCCCAGTCGGAAACCGTCTGGCGCCAGGCCAACAAGTACAAGGTGCCGCGTCTGGCGTTCGTCAACAAGATGGACCGCATCGGCGCCAACTTCTTCCGCGTTCGCCAGATGATGGTCGACCGCCTGAAGGCCAACCCCGTGCCGATCGTGATTCCGATCGGTGCCGAAGACAAGTTCCAGGGCGTGGTCGACCTGCGTCTGATGAAGGCGATCTTCTGGGACGAAGCCTCGCAAGGCATGAAGTTCGAAACGCGCGAGATCCCCGCCGAGCTGGTCGAGCTGGCCAAGGAATGGCGCGAGAAGATGGTCGAAAGCGCGGCCGAAGCTTCGGAAGAGCTGATGAACAAGTACCTTGAAGAAGGTGACCTGACGCTCGAGGAAATCACCCACGGTCTGCGCACGCGCACGATCGCCGGCGAAATCCAGCCGATGCTGTGCGGCAGCGCGTTCAAGAACAAGGGCGTGCAGCGCATGCTCGACGCCGTGATCGAACTGATGCCTTCGCCGCTGGACATTCCTCCGGTGCACGGCACGGACGACGACGAGCAAGACGTGACCCGCAAGGCCGACGACGGCGAGAAGTTCTCGGCGCTGGCATTCAAGCTCATGACCGACCCCTACGTCGGCCAGCTGACCTTCGTGCGCGTGTACTCGGGCGTTCTGAGCAAGGGCGACACCGTCTACAACCCGGTCAAGGGCAAGAAAGAGCGTATCGGCCGTATCGTGCAGATGCACGCCAACGAACGTCTCGAAATCGAAGAAATCCGTGCCGGCGACATCGCCGCTTGCGTGGGCCTGAAGGACGTCACCACCGGCGAAACCCTGTGCGACCCGAACGCCATGATCACGCTGGAACGCATGGAATTCCCCGAGCCCGTGATCTCGCAGGCCGTCGAGCCCAAGACCAAGGCCGACCAGGAAAAGATGGGCATCGCCCTGCAGCGCCTGGCTTCGGAAGATCCGTCGTTCCGCGTGCGCACCGACGAAGAATCCGGCCAGACCATCATCTCCGGCATGGGCGAACTGCACCTCGAAATCATCGTGGACCGCATGAAGCGCGAATTCGGCGTGGAAGCCAACGTGGGCAAGCCGCAAGTGGCTTACCGCGAAACGATCCGCAAGACCGTCGAAGAAGCCGAAGGCAAGTTCGTTCGCCAGTCGGGTGGTAAGGGCCAGTACGGTCACGTCATCCTGAAGATCGAGCCGCAGGAAGCCGGCAAGGGCTTCGAGTTCGTCGACGCTATCAAGGGCGGTGTGGTTCCTCGCGAATACATCCCCGCCGTGGAAAAGGGCGTTGTCGAAGCACTGACCCAAGGCGTGCTGGCGGGCTACCCCGTCGTCGACGTCAAGGTCACGCTGCACTTCGGTTCGTACCACGACGTGGACTCGAACGAAATGGCGTTCAAGATGGCCGCGATCTTCGGCTTCAAGGAAGGTGCCCGCAAGGCCAGCCCGGTCATCCTCGAGCCGATGATGGCCGTGGAAGTCGAAACGCCTGAAGACTACGCCGGCAACGTGATGGGCGACCTGTCCAGCCGTCGCGGCATGGTGCAGGGCATGGACGACATGATCGGTGGCGGCAAGCTCATCAAGGCTGAAGTCCCGCTGTCGGAAATGTTCGGCTACTCGACGACGCTGCGCTCGGCCACGCAAGGCCGCGCCACGTACACGATGGAGTTCAAGCACTACGCTGAAGCTCCCCGTAACGTCGCCGAAGCCATCGTGGCCGCTCGCTCGAAGTAAGTTTCAAGAATGTGGGGCCTCGCAGTGCGCGGCCCTTCTTGTCTGCGATCCGGTGCCGCCCTGTTCCCGTGCGGGGCGAACCAGCAATCGGATGCAGACATAAAACCAACACACGGGACATGCTCTTTCAAGGATTGAAAAATGGCAAAAGGTAAATTCACCCGCACCAAGCCGCACGTGAACGTGGGCACGATCGGTCACGTTGACCACGGCAAGACCACGCTGACGGCTGCGATCGCCACCGTGCTGTCGGCCAAGTTCGGCGGCGAAGCCAAGGCTTACGACCAGATCGACGCAGCGCCTGAAGAAAAGGCCCGCGGCATCACGATCAACACCGCGCACGTCGAGTACGAAACGGCCAACCGCCACTACGCACACGTGGACTGCCCCGGCCACGCCGACTACGTGAAGAACATGATCACCGGCGCTGCCCAGATGGACGGCGCCATCCTGGTGTGCTCGGCCGCCGACGGCCCGATGCCCCAGACCCGTGAACACATCCTGCTGGCTCGCCAGGTGGGCGTGGGCTACATCATCGTGTTCCTGAACAAGTGCGACATGGTCGACGACAAGGAACTGCTCGAGCTGGTCGAAATGGAAGTTCGCGAACTCCTCGACAAGTACGAATTCCCCGGCGACGACACCCCCATCAT
>NZ_JBXAMV010000005.1:0-506784 GCF_058801005.1 Variovorax sp. GW822-FHT04A09
GCCGTGGTCAACGTGACCGATCGTGCCCACGTTCACGTGCGGCTTGGTGCGGGTGAATTTACCTTTTGCCATTTTTCGACTCCGAAAAAAACGATTTCAACGCATGCAGATGGGTCGCAAGCCTGTCGTTGCAACCCCAGAAAACTGGTGCCCTTTGCGGGAATCGGACCCGCGACCTCTCCCTTACCAAGGGAGTGCTCTACCACTGAGCCAAAAGGGCTTTTGTTCTAACCAAATCGCTTCCGGCGCCGAACCGGGTCTCTGGAGCGGGAGACGGGAATCGAACCCGCGTCATCAGCTTGGAAGGCTGGGGTTCTACCATTGAACTACTCCCGCATCGGGGGCACTTCAAGGCACCCAAAGCGCTAGATCCAATCGCTCTTAGAAACCAAATTCATCGCTGGTGGAGAGGGCTGGATTCGAACCAGCGTACTCGTAAGAGGGCAGATTTACAGTCTGCTGCCATTAACCACTCGGCCACCTCTCCGGCGAACCTCGAAATATAGCACGATTTTGTGACTACACAGGATTCCCAGCAAAAGATGAAGCGTGGAAACCTGCTCGAGGTGTGAAGCCTCTGATTATGAGCGAAGTTCGGAGCCTCCCGACTGCTGCGCCTCACGCCACGCACGGGCTTGGCCAAAATGACCGCAGCCGATGAACGGAACCGGCGGCCGGAGCGCAGACAGCGGCGAGGGATGATTCGACATCAGCACCTTATGGCGCTCAACGTCGATCAACGCACGCTTACTTTGCGCGTGCGAGCCCCATAGCATAAAAACAACAGGTCGTTCGCCCTGCGCCACATGGCGAATCACGGCATCGGTCAGCACCTCCCAGCCGCGGCCCGCATGGCTGGCCGGCTGGGCTTCCTCGACCGTGAGGCAGGTGTTGAGCAGCAGCACGCCGTGCGTCGCCCATTTCACGAGACTGCCGCCCGGGTTCGGAAATGCCGGCGGCGGCGTGCCCAGGTCGCGCTGGAGCTCCTTGAAGATGTTGCGCAGCGATGGCGGCAGCGCCACGCCCGACGCCACCGAGAAGGCCAGGCCCTCGGCCTGCCCGCGCCCGTGGTACGGGTCCTGGCCCAGGATCACCACGCGCACGTCTTCCGGCGGCGTGAGTTCCAGCGCCCGCAGCGGCTGCGGCGGAAAGATCACCGCCCCGGCGTCGAGGCGCTCGCGCAGGAAACCCTGCAGCTTCTGTCCGACCGCGCTGGCGAAGAAATCGTCGACCAGCGGCTGCCAGCCCGGCGCCACCGGCCAGTCGGCAGGATCGCTGCTCGACAGCTGGTCCGGCCGCGTCATTTGAACAATGCGGCGAGCGCCTCGCCGGGTTCCTTGGCGCGCATGAAGGCTTCGCCGACCAGGAAGGCATTGACGCCCGCGGCGCGCAGCGTGGCGACGTCCTCGCGCGTGGCGATGCCCGATTCGGTCACCGGCAGGCGATCCGCCGGCAGCCTGGGCAGCAGATCGATGGTGGCCTGGATCGACACCTCGAAGTTGCGCAGGTTGCGGTTGTTGACGCCGATGAGCGGTGTCTTGAGCTTCAGCGCGCGATCGAGCTCGGCCGCGTCGTGCACCTCGACCAGCACCGCCATGCCCAACCCGCGCGCGATGGCTTCGTAGTCCTTCATCTGCGCGTCGTCGAGGCAGGCGGCGATCAGCAGGATCGCGTCGGCGCCCATCGCGCGCGACTCGTACACCTGGTAGGCGTCGACGATGAAATCCTTGCGCAGCACGGGCAGGTCGCACGAGGCGCGCGCCTGCTTGAGGTAGTCGACGCCGCCCTGGAAGAACTGCTTGTCGGTCAGCACCGAGAGGCAGGCCGCGCTGACCACGCCGTCGCCCTCGGCATAGCTTTGTGCGATGTCGGCCGGAATGAAGTCTTCGCGCAGCACGCCCTTGCTCGGGCTGGCCTTCTTGACCTCGGCGATCACCGCCGCCTGGCCGGCCGCAATCTTGGCGCGCAAGGCGGCTTCGAAGTCGCGCGTGAGCACGCGGCTTTCGGCGTCGAAGCGCACGGCCTCGAGCGGGGCGCGCTTCAGCGCGGCGGCGACTTCCTGGCGTTTGACGGCGACGATCTTGTCGAGAATGTCTGACATGGCTTGCTCTGCTTTCGGTGGCACGACGGCCTGATTCTCAGAAGGAGGTGGAGGCCTTGACCAGCTCGTCGAGCTTGGCCTTCGCCGCACCGGATGCGATGGCCTGGCGCGCACGTTCCACGCCCGCCGGCACCGAGTCGACCACGTTGGCCGCGTACAGCGCCGCACCCGCGTTGAGCAGCACGATGTCCAGCGCCGGGCCGGCCTGGTTGTCCAGCACGCCGATCAGCATCGCCTTCGACTGCTCGGGCGTCTCGACGCGCAGCGAACGGTTGCTCGCCATCTGGAAACCGAAGTCCTCGGGGTGCAGCTCGTACTCGCGGATTTCGCCGTCCTTGAGCTCGCCGATCATGGTGGCAGCGCCCAACGAGATCTCGTCCATGCCGTCGCGGCCGTAGACCACCAGCGCATGCTCGGCGCCGAGGCGTTGCAGCGCACGCACCTGGATGCCCACGAGGTCGGGGTGGAACACGCCCATCAGGATGTTCGGCGCGCCGGCCGGATTGGTCAGCGGGCCGAGGATGTTGAAGATCGTCTTGATGCCGAGTTCCTTGCGCACCGGCGCGACGTTCTTCATCGCGGGATGGTGGTTCGGCGCGAACATGAAGCCGATGCCGACCTGCGCGATGCACTGCGCGATCTGTTCGGGCTTGAGGTTGATGTTGACGCCCAGCGACTCCAGCACGTCGGCACTGCCCGACTTGCTCGACACGCTGCGCCCGCCATGCTTGCTCACCTTGGCGCCGGCCGCGGCCGCCACGAACATCGAGCAGGTCGAGATGTTGAAGGTGTGCGAGCCGTCGCCGCCGGTGCCGACAATGTCGACAAGGTTCGTGGTGTCGGCCACGGGCACCTTGGTCGACACCTCGCGCATCACCTGCGCGGCGGCGGTGATCTCGCCGATGGTTTCCTTCTTCACACGCAGGCCGGTGATCAGCGCGGCCATCATCACAGGCGAACACTCGCCGCTCATGATGAGCCGCACGATGTGCAGCATCTCGTCGTGGAAGACTTCGCGGTGCTCGATGGTGCGCTGCAGCGCTTCCTGGGGGGTGATCATGGGAATGTCTCCTCGGTGTGTGCGTGTAGCCAGGCGTCAGGCCTTGAAGAAGCCGCGGATCGCCGCGACGGCGCGGTCGACGCCCGCGGCATCGACATCCAGGTGCGTCACGAAGCGCAGGCGGTACAGCCCGGTCGCGAGGATGCCCTGCTGGTTGAGGCTGGCGAGCAGTTCCGCGGAACGCGCCTGCGCCGCCCCCGTGAGATCGACGAACACGATGTTCGTGTGCGGCGCCTCGACCTTCAGGCCGTCGATGCCCTCGAGCCCCTGTGCGAGGCGCTGCGCCAACGCATGGTCGTCGGCCAGGCGGTCGATGTGGTGGTCGAGCGCATGCGAGGCCGCGGCCGCCAGCAGGCCGGCCTGCCGCATGCCGCCGCCCGCCATCTTGCGGATGCGGTGGGCGCGCGCGATGAACTCGCGCGAACCGACCAGCGTCGAGCCGATGGGTGCGCCCAGGCCCTTGCTGAAGCACACCGACACGCTATCGAAGCACTGCGCGATGCGGCGGGCCTCGGCGCGGATGTCGCTGCGCTTGTTCAGCGCGGCCTGTGCGGTGGCGGCATTGAAGAGCCGCGCGCCATCGAGGTGCCGCTGCAGCCCCTTGCTTTTCGCCAGGTCGGTCGCGGCCTGCACGTACTCGAAGGGCAGCAACTTGCCGCCCAGCGTGTTCTCCAGCGCCAGCAGCTTCGTGCGCGCGAAGTGCGCGTCATCGGGCTTGATGGCGGCCTCGATCTGCGCCAGCGGCAGCGTGCCGTCGGGCGCGTGGTCCAGCGGCTGCGGCTGCACGCTGCCGAACACCGCGGCGCCACCGCCTTCCCAACGGTAGGCATGCGCCTGCTGGCCGACGATGTACTCATCGCCGCGGCCGCAGTGCGACAGGATCGCGCACAGGTTGCTCTGCGTGCCGGTGGGCACGAACAGCGCCGCCTCGAAGCCCAGCAGCGCGGCGATCTTCTCCTGCAGCGCATTGACGCTCGGGTCGGTGCCGAAGACGTCGTCGCCCAGCGGCGCAGCCGCCATGGCCTCGCGCATCGCGGGCGTGGGCTGCGTGACGGTGTCGCTGCGCAGGTCGACGATGGGAGTGCGTTCGGTCATGGTGGGTCAGTCCAGGAAGTTCTTGAGCATGGCGTGGCCGTGCTCGGTGAGGATCGATTCGGGATGGAACTGCACGCCTTCGATGCGCACGTCGTGCGCAAAGCCGGTGTGTCGCACGCCCATGATCTCGCCGTCGTCGGTCCAGGCGGTGACAGCCAGTTCCTTCGGGCAGCTCTCGCGCTCGATCGAGAGCGAGTGATACCGGTTGACGATGAACTTCTGCGGCAGCCCCGCGAAAACGCCCTCTTGCGTGGTCGTGATCTCGCTGGTCTTGCCGTGCATGAGCTGCTGCGCGCGCACGATCTTGCCGCCGAAGGCCGCGCCGATGGCCTGGTGGCCCAGGCACACGCCCAGGATGGGCAGCTTGCCCGCGAAGGCCTCGATGGCCGCCACCGACACGCCCGCCTCGGCCGGCGAACACGGACCCGGCGACACCACCAGCCGCGTCACGCCCGAGGCGATCAGCGCGCCGATCTGCTCGACGGTGATCTCGTCGTTGCGGTGCACCTGCACGTCCGCCCCCAGCTCGCCGAAGTACTGGACGATGTTGTAGGTGAACGAATCGTAGTTGTCGATCATCAGCAGTTTCATGGCTTGCTCACAATCCGGTGCACGCCCTTGACGACGGGGAACACGTTGAAGTTGATCAGCAGGCCCAGCTTGAGGCCCGACAGGCGCAGTGCGGCGAGCACCTGCGCGCGGTGCAGGTCGGTCAGCACGTCGACGGCGCGCAGCTCGACGATGACCGACTGCTCGATCACGAAGCCCGCGCGGTACACCTCGCCCAGCGACCGGCCCTTGTAGCTGGCCGACAGCGCCACGTCGCGCGCGAAGCCGATCTCGCGTTCGGCGAGTTCGATGGCCAGTGCTGCAGCGTAGGCGCCCTCGTCGAGCCCCGTGCCGAGCACGCGCTGCACCTCGACGGCGGCGCCGATGATCTCGTGCGAGAAGTCGTTCTGGATGTCCGGTGCGGAATTCATCGTATTACCTCCGTGCTGCGCACTGCGGTGCGAGCTTGCTTGGGGCGGCCCGGCGCTGCGCTCATTCCAGGCCTTCCTCGACCAGTTCGGCGGCGCGCAGGAGTGCGCGCGCCTTGGCTTCTGTTTCCTTCCACTCCAGCTCGGGCACCGAGTCGGCCACCACGCCGGCCGCGGCCTGCACGTGCAGCATCTGGTCCTTCACGATGCCGGTGCGGATCGCGATGGCCACGTCCATGTCGCCCGCGTAGCTGATGTAGCCGCAGGCGCCGCCGTACAGGCCGCGCTTGGTGGGCTCCAGTTGGTCGATGAGTTCCATCGCATGCACCTTGGGCGCGCCGGTCAGCGTGCCGGCGGGGAACGTGGCCTTGAGCACGTCGATGGCGGTCATGCCGTCCTTCAGCGTGCCTTCGACGTTGCTCACGATGTGCATCACGTGGCTGTAGCGCTCCACCGCGAAGGCCTCGGTCACCTTCACGGTGCCGGTCTTGGCGATGCGGCCGATGTCGTTGCGCGCCAGGTCGATCAGCATCACGTGCTCGGCGCGCTCCTTCGGGTCGTTGATGAGTTCCACCTCGGCCGCCTTGTCGAGCTCGATCGACGCGCCGCGCGGACGCGTGCCGGCCAGCGGGCGGATGGTGATCTTCTGCTCGCCGTCGCCCGTGTTCTCCTGGCGCACCAGGATCTCGGGCGAGGCGCCCACCACGTGGAAGTCGCCCAGGTTGTAGTAGTACATGTAGGGCGAGGGGTTCAGCGAACGCAGCGCGCGGTACAGCGACAGCGGCGATTCGGTGTAGCGCTTGCTGATGCGCTGGCCCACCTGCACCTGCATGAAGTCGCCGGCGGCGATCATCTCCTTGGCACGCTCCACGGCCGCAAGGTAGTCGGCCTTGGCGAAGCTGCGCTCGGGCGGGTGCGCCTGCGTGGGCTTCACGACGGGCGCACTCACCGAGTACTTGAGCTTGTCCTTGAGCTCGCGCAGGCGACGCTTGCCCACGGCGTAGGCCTCGGGCTGCTTCGGGTCGGCGTAGACGATGAGGTAGAGCTTGCCCGACAGGTTGTCGATGACCGCGAGTTCTTCGCACTGCAGCAGCAGGATGTCGGGGCAGCCCAGCGCGTCGGGCGGGCAGCTTTTTTCGAGCTTGCGCTCGATGTGGCGCACAGTGTCGTAGCCGAAGTAGCCGGCCAGGCCGCCACAGAAGCGCGGCAGGCCGGGCCGCAGCGCGACCTTGAAGCGCTTCTGGTAGTCGGCCACGAAGTCCAGCGGGTTGCCCTTGGCGGTCTCGACGACCTGGCCGTCGGTCACGACTTCGGTGACGGCCTCGTCGCCAAAGCCGCTGGCACGCAGCAATGTGCGCGCCGGCAGGCCGATGAAGCTGTAGCGCCCGAAGCGCTCACCGCCCACCACCGATTCGAGCAGGAAGCTGTGCTTGCCGCCGCCCTGCGAATGGGCGAGTTTCAGATAGAGGGAAAGAGGCGTTTCGAGGTCGGCAAAGGCCTCGGCCATCAGCGGGATGCGGTTGTAGCCCTGGGCGCTGAGGCTCTTGAATTCAAGTTCGGTGATCACGGATCGTTCTCCAGTTGCCTGCCGACGCTCCTTTGGCCGGTGGCAAGGTCATTCACGAGAGTGGCCCGGTGCCGGCATGCGTGCCGGCTCGGAACCGCGGGCGCACGGCGTGCGCCGCGCAATCAAACAGTCAGCGATGTATGGCGACGCCAGGGCCAGGCTCCCCGGCTGCCTTCACCTGTTTGAATGATGTGATGAACGAACATGGAGCGCCGAGTTTAGCCCACGAAAACCTGGCCTTGTGCAACCGCTGGCTTCAGGGTTCCCCCGGAGCCTGCGGGATAAAACGAAAAGATACATTCGCACGACCGTTCGCAAATTCAAGGAGACTCACTTGCTCGCACCCCTGCTCCCGGCCGTGTTCTCCCGCCTCGCGGCGCTCGCTGTCCTCTCGGCCGCGCTCTGCGGCAGTGCCTTCGCGGCGCAGGTCGAGGTGGCGGGCGTCAAGCTCGACGACCAGATGGACCTGCGCGGCGCCCCGCTGGTGCTCAACGGCGCGGGCATCCGCTACAAGACCATCATCAAGGTCTACACGGCCGGCCTGTACCTGGGCAAGAAGGCCTCGACCACCGAAGAAGCGCTGGCCGTGCCGGGCCCCAAGCGCGTGGCGATCACCATGCTGCGCGACATCGACGCCAACGAGCTCGGCAAGCTCTTCGTGAAGGGCGTGGAAGACAACTCGCCCAAGAGCGAAATGGTCAACCTGATCCCCGGCCTGCTGCGCATGGGCCAGATGTTCGCGGACCAGAAGCAGCTCAAGGCCGGCGACACCTTCACCATCGACTGGGTGCCCGGCACGGGCACGCTGATCACGGTGCGCGGCGTGCCGCAGCCCGACCCGGTGAAGGAAGTGGCGTTCTTCAATGCGCTGATGCGCATCTGGCTCGGCCCCAACCCGGCCGACTGGAAGCTGAAGGACGCGCTGCTCGGAAAGCAGTAACTAGCCGGGCGGCCGGTCAGGCCGTCGCGAGGTCGGCCAGCGAATCCACGAAGCCGTCCGCATCCACGCCGCGCACCGGCTCGCCGTGGTTGTAGCCGTAGGTCACGAGCACCACGGGACAGCCGGCGGCGCGCGCGGCACGCGCGTCGTTGCTCGAATCGCCCACCATCAGCGTGCGCGCGGGCACCGTGCCCAGCGCCTCGCAGGTCTTCAGCAGCGGCAGCGGATCGGGCTTCTTGCGCTCGAAGGCATCGCCGCCGAACACCTGCTCGAAGAAGCCGTCGAGCCCCTTCGCCGCCAGCAGCGGCTTGGCGAAGGAGGTCGGCTTGTTCGTGAGGCAGGCCAGCCGCAGCCCGCGCGCGCGCAGCGCCTTCAGGCCCTCGACCACGCCAGGGTAGGCGGCCGAATACCGGCCGTTGATCTCCAGGTAGTGGTGCTGGTAGCGCTCCCACGCGCGATCGAACAGCGCCGCCGGGGCCGGTGCACCCACGTGCGCCAGCGCCGACAGGATCAGGTGCTCCGACCCCTTGCCCACCATGCGCCCGATGGCGGCGGGTGCCACCGGCGGCAGCTCGAGGTCGCGCAGCATGCGGTTCAGGGCCTCGGCAAAGTCGCCGAGCGTGTCGACCATGGTGCCGTCGAGGTCGACGATGGCGGCGTCGAAGCGGGAGAGATCGGTGCGAAGAGTGTCCAAAACAGGCGGCTCCCGGGGAGCGAAGTGGGTGGTGGATGCGCGAGGCACGCATTGTCCCCCGGCCGCAAAATAGGCGCCCATGACCCCCACGACGCCCCCGCCCTCCGCCCCTCGCCCCATCCGCACCGCCGCCACGCTCGTCGTGCTGCGCGACGGTCCCGAAGGCCTCGAGGTGCTGATGCTGCGGCGGGCCGAGAAGGCCAACGACCAGAACAGCGGCGCCAGCGTCTTCCCCGGTGGCATGGTCGATGCGCACGACCGCCTGCTGCACCCGCTGTGCGCGGGCCTGGACGACGCCGCCGCGAGCGCGCGGCTGGGCCTGCCCGAAGGCGGGCTCGACTTCCACGCTGCGGCGATCCGCGAATGCTTCGAAGAAGCCGGGCTGCTGCTCGCGAACGATGCGCAGGGCCGGCCGGTCGAGCTGCTCGCGCTCACGTCGGGCGAACTCGACGCCATGCGCGCCGCCGCCGAACGCAGCACCGACGCCCTGCTCGCCCTGTGCGCCGAGCGCGGCTGGTGCCTTGCCGTCGACCGCATCGCGTACTTCAGCCACTGGCTGACCCCGCCCGGCATGCCGCGCCGCTTCGACACGCGCTTCTTCGCGGCCGCGATGCCCGCCGGCCAGGACGTGCGCCCCGACGGCCGCGAGACCGTCGAGCACCTGTGGCTGAAGCCCGCCGACGCGGTCAGCCCCGAACGCGACCTCAAGCTGCTGAACGTGACGCGGCGCGTGCTCGAGCACCTGGCCACCTTCGCCCGCGTCGACGACTTCATGGCCCACGCGCGCGCGCTGCGCCGCATTCCGCTGACCATGCCGCGCCTGGCCGACGGTCCCAAGGGCCGACGGCCGGTGAACATGGAAGAGCCCGCCTACGACGAGATCGGACACCTCGATCCCGACGGCCAGGGCGGCGGCCGCTATGCGCTCGAAGCGGGTCTGGTCACGCCGCTGTCCGCACGCGTGCTGCGCGTCGTGCACGACAGCGGCCTCAACAGTTTTCTCATCGGCGGCACCGAAGGCTGGGCGCTGGTCAACCGCGTGCCCGGCGATGCGGCGCACGAGGCTGCGCTGCGGGCGGCGGCGCCTGGACCGGTGCGATGGGTGCTGTCGGCGGACGCTGCGCCGCAATCCCTGGACCTCGGCGGCGCCACGCTCCATGTGCTGGGCGCGCAGGGTTTCCTGCTGGCAGAGGAGCGCATGCTGTTCACGCACGACGCGACGGCGCCCGTGTCCGATACGGATCACCTCGTCGAATGGATCGTGCCCGCGCGCGGCTTCATGCGCCGCCCGGCGTCGGCGCTCGCCGACTGAGCCGCGTCTTCAGGCCTGCTGCGCTTCCGTCAGCGCCTGCGCCGCCACCACCGCCTCGGTGCGGTTGCGCACGTTGAGCGCGCGGAAGATGGCCGCGAGGTGGATCTTCACCGTGCCTTCGCTGATGCCCAGGCTGCGCCCGATCAGCTTGTTCGGCTTGCCTTGCGACAGCAGCTGCAGCACCTCGACCTGCCGCTCGGTGAGCACGCTGCGCAGGTGTTCGAGGGTCTGGGTGCCGCCACCGCCGTTGCCGCCACCGCGCGCAAAGGGCTCGCCCGCCGCGGCCGACGACGGCGACACGCCGGCCACGATGCCCGGCGGCAGCGCCGTGAGCATCATCGGCGGCACGTACACGCCGCCCGCCAGCACCAGGCGCACGGCCGACAGCATGACGTCGGGCGAGTAGGCCTTGGGAATGAAACCGAGCACGCCGCGTTCGAGCGCGCTGCGCATGATAGACGGGTCTTCGTAGCCCGACAGCACGATCACGGGCACGGCCGGGTGTCGTCGCCGGATCTCGTCGATGTGGGCCTGCCCGTCCGCGCCGGGCATGTTGAGGTCGATCAGGGCCAGGTCGAGATCGTCGGTCGCGCCGGCAAGCAGTTCGTCGACGCTCAGCGCCAGGACGAACTCGATGCCAGCTCCCAGCTCCGACAACTTGGCTTTGACCGCCTCGATGACGAGCCGGTGGTCGTCGGCGATCAGAATTTTCATGGCATACCCCAGTGTCCCAACGTCAATGTGCATTGGATTCTTCTGCGACTGCGAAGATAACGGCGATTGCTCCGTCCAGCAAGGCCGCCGCGCCCCACCAACGGCATAGACCCCAAGCGGTATGGCGGCCCCGTGGGCCCGTTGAAAAAATGAACGCCCACTCCAACGACCGGGGACATGGGCATGTGCGATCGCTGCAGACGCCGGTGCAAGGCATGCTTCGCAATGCACGCTTGAGAAGCGGGCATCCCTCATGGCCCGCCTGCTCGACTGCTTCTCGCCCTTCATTGCCTTCGGTCTCGGCCTGGACGCATCGATCGCGGCCGGCCACCCCACCCTCACCCACGGCGACGCCCAGCGCGAGGCCCTGCGCCTGCTGGACATCGCACGCGCCGACGCCGACGTGGCCGGCGCCACCGCCACCCAGATCGAATCGGCCGCCTTCGCCATGGTCGCGTGGCTCGACGAGATCCTGGCGCGCCACCCCGACGCCGTGGACGGCGCCGCGCCGCTGCAGGTGCAGCTGTTCAACTCCAACAACGCGCACAGCGAGTTCTTTCACCACCTCTCGGCCCTCGGCGCGCAGGACCACGCGGTGCGCGAGGTCTACTGGCATGCGCTGGCACACGGCTTCAAGGGCCAGTACTACTTCGAGTCGGGCGACGAAGGCGAGCTCGGCAAGCTGAAGGACCTGCACGGCCGGCAGCTGCAACCGCCGCCGCTCGAACTCGGCAGCCTCGCGCAGGACCACATCACGCCCCAGCCCTACGGCGTGCCCGACCCGCGCGGCCCGGCCGACATGCGCCGGCGCGACCGCACCGTGCTGCGCACCGGCGCCGCGCTGGCCGTGCTCGTGCCCGCGCTCTTCCTGCTGTGGCACTGGCTGGCGGGGCCGCCGGCCGCCGGCACGGCGCTCACGCAGCGCATCGACCGGCAACTCGCCAGCTACGCCTGCGCGGACCTCGAAGCCTCGATCGACCCCGACGGCCGCCCGCGCGTGACCGGCTTCGTCTCGCAGCGCGACGACCTGCTCAAGGTGGCGGAAGACGTCGCGGCCATTCCCGGCGTGCGCGCGCCGCAGTTCGACGTCGGGCTGCGCGTGTGGCCGCACTGCGAGGTGTTCGCCATCCTCAAGCCCTCGCAGGCGCGCAACCGCCAGAAGAACCACGGGCTGAGCGTGAGCGCGCCGTCCGCGCGCGACGGCCGGCTGCGCGAGGGCGACGCGGTGCGCGTGCAGGTGGTCGCGCCGCGCCACGAGAGCTACATCTGGGTCGACTACTACACCGCCGATGGCTCCGTGATGCACCTGAACACCGGGCCGGCCCCGACGCGGCTGCGCGCGGGCGAGTCGCTGGAACTCGGGTCCGACATTCCCTCGAGCTGGCTTGTGAGCCCCCCCTTCGGCAACGTGCTGATCACCGTGCTGTCGGCGCCGATGCCGTTCAGCGAAACCTCCGACCGCCCGCCGTACGAGATGGCCTCGGCCTACCTGCTGCGCCTGCGCGAGGCGCTGGCGGCCAGCAGGAACAGCGAGCGGCTGATCGCCGACTTCATCTCCCTCGAAACCGTGGCGCGCTGACCTCGCCCTTCCCCACCATGTTCGACACGCTGTCACCCGTGCACCTCTTCTGGCCGCTGCTCGCGGTCTGCCTCGCCGGCCTGGCGCTGCTGTACGCCGCCGTGCGCGACGCCGGCCGCGGCGCGCGGCGACGCGGCCTGCTGCGGCGCGTCGATGCCCTCGGTGCGCCCGCCGACCACGCCGCCGTCGACGCGCTGAAGGAGGCCATGGCGCAGGCGCGCACCTCGCTGCGGCAGGCGCCGCGCACGCGCGCGACGGCGCCGTGGTTCCTCTTCATCGGCGGTCCGGCCACCGGGCTGCCGGGGCTGCTCTCGGCCGCCCGTGCCGAGTGCGTGGCGCCGCCGCCGCACGAGGCACCCGGCACGCCCTGGTGGCGCTGGTGGACCACCGGCGCGCTGACGGCCATCGAGCTGCATCCCGACGCCATCGGCGACCAGGCCGGCACGGCGCCCGCGCGCGGGCTCTGGCTGCAGTCGCTGCTGGCGCTTGCCGAGCGGCGCGAACGCCTGCCGCTGCACGGCGTGGTGGTGTGCGTGGCGGCCGGCGACCTGCTGTACGGCGACCCGGCCCTGCGCAAGCGCGCCACCACGAACATGCGCCGCCTGCTCGACGAAGCCAGCGACACGCTGCGCCTGCAGCTACCGGTCTACCTCGTCGTGACGGGCCTCGAAGGCCTGAAGGGCTACGCCACGCTGCGCGCCGCACTGCCGCCCGAGGTGCTCGCACAGGCGCTCGGCCACCGCGTGGAGCACCCGTTCGCGGCGCACGCAGCGCGCGCCGCCGACCGGCTCGATGCGCTGTTCGATCCGCTCGTGGCGCAGCTGCACGGCCTGCGCATGGCCCTGCTGCGCGAGCAGCCGGGTCCCGCGGGGCGGCTCGCGCTGCATGGCTTCGTGGAGAGCGTGCGCACCTTGCAGCCCGCCTTGCGGCAGGTGGCGCAAGGGCTGTTCGAGGGGCACGGCAAAGGGGTGCGCGCGCCGCGCTGGCGCGGGCTGTACCTCACGGCGACGGCGTCGGAGAACGGCACGGGCGCCGCGTTCGTGAGCGACCTGTTCGGCCGCTTCCTGCCGGCGGACCAGCCACTGGTGCGGCCGGGGCGCTTCGCGCCCACGGTGCCGGCGGAACTGCGCTGAGGCCGCCGTGCAGCTGGCGCTACTTGGCCGCGGCGTCCACGCGGATCTGGCGCGCGCCGAAGGTCACGTTGAGCACCTGCGCCTGGCCCGGGGTGACCGCGCGCACCTCGCGCCAGCGCGCGCGGTCGAGGTCGCGGAACGCGGCCATCACGCCGATCGCCTTGGCATCGGCCGGCAGGGTGAGGTCGAGCTTCTTGCTTTCGCCGGGGCGCAGCAGCATTTCTTCGCGCTGCACCAGTTCGGCGCCGAGCGTGGCCTGGTCTTTCTCGAACAGCGAGAAGAAGTCGGCGCCTTCGAAGGGCCCCGGTGTCTTGAGCGCATAGACGCGCACCGTGAGCGGCGAGGCGCGGCCGCGCGCGTCGGGGTTGGCATCGGCGCCGGCCGTGAGCGTGATCGACACCGGCGTGACCACCGGTTTGCTCGCGCAGCCCGCCATCAGAAGACCCGCTGCAGCAAGGCCAAGGGCTGCGATACGGCGTCGCGATGCGACAGCAAGGAGGCCCTCATAGGACGAATGGTGTGTACCCAGCGTGCGCATGCTATTCCCTTCGTTGCATTGACCGGTCCTGACGCATCTTTGATTATCACCAGCGAACTCGAACAGGCAACATGCTGACTCCCCAACTCGTCGACGCACTGCTCACGCCCATCGGCGAGGCCTCGCCTTGCGGGGACGACCTGGAGTACGACGCGGACTTCATGGCCCTCACGACTGCGGCGCAAGGCAAGGCCGAGCAGCAGTTCGGCGACACCGTGATCCCCGCCGTCGAACCCGACTGGCGCGACGTGGCCGAACGCGCCGATGCGCAGCTGCGCCGCAGCAAGGACGTGCGCGCCGCCGTGCTGCTGCTGCGCGCCGCGACGCGCCTGCAGGGCGTGGCCGGCTTCACGGCGGGCCTGCAATTGCTCACCTCACTGCTCGACACCTTCTGGGACGGCATACATCCAAAGCTGGATGCGGACGACGACAACGACCCCACGATGCGCCTGAACGCGCTCGCGCCGCTGAGCGACGACAGCATGGTGCCGCGCGACCTGTACGACGCCTCGGTGGGCAACGCGCCCGGCGTGGGTCCGATCCGCGTGCGCGACATCGCCATTGCGCACGGCGTGCTCAACGCCGTCGGCGGCGAGGCCTCGTATTCGCCCGCGCAGGTGCATGGCGGGCTCGAGGCCCTGCACGCCGCACACCCCGAACAACTGCAGGCCGCCATCGGCCTTCCCGCGCTGCTCGATCGCCTGCAGAAGCTGCTGGGCGAGCGCACCGGCCGCACCGATGCGGTGGACCTGGGCACGCTGCGCACCGTGTCGCGCGCGGTCGCCAAGGCCTGCACGGCGGCGGCCGGCGCACCGGAAGCATCGGCCGACGAGGGTGCAGCCGAAGGCGGCGACGCCCCGGCCGGCAACGCAGCCCGACCGGCCGCGCCACGCGGCGAGATCCAGAACCGCCAGGACGCGGTGCAGATGCTCGACCGCGTCATCCGCTACCTCGAACAGGCCGAGCCCGGCAACCCCGCGCCGCTCCTGATCGAACGCGCCAAGAAGCTCATCGGCGTGAGCTTCCTGGACATCATGGCCAACCTCGCGCCCAACGCGATGGACACCATCGAGACCGTGACGGGCAAACGCCAGTCCGAATGACCGCCGCCGTTTCCACCCGTCCCCTTTCATTCCCGCAAGGAGCATCGCCATGGCCAAGAGCAGTCAGAAATTCATCGCACGCAACCGCGCGCCCCGGGTCCAGATCGAATACGACGTGGAGCTCTACGGCGCCGAGAAAAAGATCCAGTTGCCCTTCGTGATGGGCGTGCTGGCGGACCTGTCGGGCAAGCCCGCCGACCCGCTCGCGCCCGTGGTCGATCGCAAGTTCCTCGAGTTCGACGTCGACAACTTCGACGCCCGCATGAAGGCCATGAAGCCGCGCGCCGCCTTCGCGGTGGAGAACTCGCTCACCGGCGAGGGCGACCTGAAGGTCGAGCTCACCTTCGACAGCATGGACGACTTCTCGCCCGCCGCCGTGGCCCGCAAGGTGGGCGCGCTCAACAAGCTGCTCGAAGCGCGCACGCAGCTGTCGAACCTCGTGACCTACATGGACGGCAAGGGCGGCGCCGAAGACCTGCTGGCCAAGGTGCTCGAAGACCCGGCCCTGCTGCAGACGCTGGCCGCCAGCAAGAAGCCCGGGGACGGCGAAGCCGCCGCCTGAGCCCGACCCCGATTCCTGACAGACACACACCGGTACACGAGGAGAAACCATCATGGCCGACGCACTCGAGCAGAGCGCACTGAAAGACGTTGCGTACGCGGGAAGCGACTTTTCGTCGCTGCTGCAGAAAGAATTCAAGCCGCGCAGCGACGAAGCCAAGAGCGCCGTCGAAGCCGCCGTGCTCACGCTGGCGCAGCAGGCGCTGAGCAACAGCACCGTCATCGGCAAGGACGTGACCAAGTCGATCCAGGCCATGATCGCCGCGATCGACGCCAAGCTCACCGACCAGGTGAACAAGATCATCCACCACCCCGACTACCAGAAGCTCGAGAGTGCGTGGCGCGGCCTGCACTACATGGTGAACAACACCGAGACCGACGAGAACCTGAAGATCCGGGTGATGGACATCTCCAAGCAGGAGCTGGCCAAGAACCTCAAGAAGTTCAAGGGCGCGGCCTGGGACCAGAGCCCGATGTTCAAGAAGATCTACGAGGAAGAGTACGGCCAGTTCGGCGGCGAGCCCTTCGGCGCGCTGGTGGGCGACTACCACTTCGACCAGAGCCCGCCCGACGTCGAGATGCTCGGCGAGATGGCCAAGATCGCCGCCTCGGCCCACGCGCCCTTCATCACCGGCGCGAGCCCCAACCTCATGCAGATGGAGTCGTGGCAGGAGCTGGCCAACCCGCGCGACCTGACCAAGATCTTCTCCACGCCCGAGTACGCCGGCTGGCGCTCGCTGCGCGAGTCGGACGACTCCAAGTACCTGGGCATGTGCATGCCGCGCTTTCTGGCGCGCACGCCCTACGGCGCCAACACCAACCCGGTGGAAGAGTTCGACTTCGAGGAAGACACCGCCGGCGCCGACCACAGCAAGTACGCCTGGGCCAATGCCGCCTATGCGATGGCGACCAACATCAACCGCTCGTACAAGCTGTACGGCTGGGGTTCGCGCATCCGCGGCATCGAGTCGGGCGGCGCGGTGGAAAACCTGCCGCTGCACACCTTCCCCAGCGACGACGGCGGCGTGGACCAGAAGTGCCCCACCGAGATCGCCATCAGCGACCGGCGCGAAGCCGAACTCTCGAAGGCCGGCCTGCTGTCGATGATCCACCGCAAGAACTCCGACTTCGCCGCGTTCATCGGCGCCCAGTCGCTGAACAAGCCGGCCGAGTACGACGACCCCGACGCCACGGCCAACGCCAACCTGGCGGCGCGCCTGCCTTACCTCTTTGCCTGCAACCGCTTTGCGCACTACCTGAAGTGCATCGTGCGCGACAAGGTCGGCAGCTTCAAGGAGCGCGAGGACATGCAGCGCTGGCTCAACAAATGGATCATGAACTACGTGGACGGCGACCCCGCCAACTCGTCGGAAACCACCAAGGCCCAGAAGCCGCTGGCCGCCGCCGAGGTGATCGTGGAAGAAGTCGAGGGCAACCCGGGCTACTACACGTCCAAGTTCTTCCTGCGCCCGCACTACCAGCTCGAAGGCCTCACGGTCTCGCTGCGGCTGGTGTCCAAGCTGCCGACGGCCAAGGGCGCCGGTTGAAAAAAATCTGCGGATTCTTCTTGAATTCCGGGTTCCGTTTCGTTCTATGAGTAGCTGCCGGGCATCGGAACTTTTCTCCCACCGCCGGCAGCCATTTTTTTCGTTTCGATCATCAACCGCCCGAATGCAATCGGGTTCCAAGGAGTAGGAACATGTCATCTGACTTTCACATCAAGCTCGACGGCGTCAAGGGCGAGTCTTCTCACAAGGACCACAAGGACGAGATCGAGATTTCGTCGTGGTCCTGGAACGTGAGCAACGCATCGGGCGCGGGATCGGGTGGCGGTTCGGGCAAGGGCAAGGCCTCGCCGGGTGAATTCAACTTCACGCACGTCTACGACAAGGCATCGCCCGTGCTCGCCAAGAACTGCGTGAGCGGCAAGCACTTCAAGGACATGGTCATGACCTGCCGCAAGTCGGGCGAAGGTCAGCAGGAGTACCTGAAGGTCACGCTCAAGGAAGTCTTCATCTCCAGCGTGGGCCCCGGCGGCGCACAGGGCGGCGACGTGCACGAGCAGGTGTCCTGCAGCTTCAAGGACATCGAGTTCGCCTACAAGGGCCAGGACGACAAGGGCGCCGGCGGCGGCGAGGTGAAGTTCGGCTGGAACGTGGCCACCACCGAAACCCGCTGACGGGCGACGGACTCGTCAGCCCCGTCCGCCCCTGGCACCCCACGGTGCCGGGGCCGGTCCCTGCCCGTGTCCTCACCGGAGCAATGCCATGGCATTCAGCACCACACTCATCGGTACCAGCGGCAAGCTGCACACGACCTACAACTCCGATTGGTCGGTCGGACGGATCGGCTCCAACACGCGTGAAGACGTGATGCTGGTGCAGGCCCTGTTCAAGATCTTCTACTACGAGCTGCTCGGCTTCAACCACGACTTCGACCCGCCCCCCGGTGCGACCGAGGTGATCGTGGTGGACGGCTACTACGGGCCGGTCACGCAGAAGCACATCACGCACTTCCAGGAACAGGCGATCGCGCGCGGGCGCAAGGTCCTGCCGGACGGCATCTTCGATCCGTTCCGCGAGCCCGGTGCGTCCAGCACGATCAGCAAGACGCGCTACGCGCTCGACCTGCTGAACAACGGCTGTGCCAACAGCTGCGAAGAGCAGAACATCGACAACTACAGCAACCTGCCGAACCGGGAAGACATGCCCGCGTTGCTGCGCAGCGCGCTGAAGAAAGTCAAGAAGAAGGCCAGCAAGTACAGCTGAACAGCCTCAGCGGCCCCAGGCAAAACGCCCATCCATCGGATGGGCGTTTTGCTTGAAGGATGGCGCCACGCTCAGGGGTCTGTCGACGCGACGTTCTCGGGCAGCAGCCGCGTCATGTCGTCGTCGGCGTCCTCGATCACCCACAGCGTGAGCGCCGTGTAGTTGTCGTGGCCCGGCTTGGCGTTGGCCTTGATCTGCGCGTCGAGCAGCTCGGTCCACTGGCTGGGCGTGCGCGATGCGTGCAGCGTGTCGACCAGGCACTCGTCGCCCAGCGGCTCCCACACGCCGTCGCTGCACAGGAGCAGCACGTCGCCTGGCAGCAGGCGCATGCGGTCGGACACCGCGATGTCGGGCGCCTCCTCGATCGAGCCCAGTGCCGACAGCAGCATGTTGCGCTGCGGATGCAGGCGCGCGCCCTCCTCGTCGAGCATGCCGCCCGCGACCATCTGCTGCACCAGGCTGTGGTCGGTGGTGCGCGCCACGATGGCGCCGCCGCGGAACAGGTAGGCGCGGCTGTCGCCGCTGTGCACCCAGGCCAACACCTCGCGCTCCAGGTCGATCACCGCGAACACCACCGTGGAGCGCATGCCGGCGAGCTTGCCGCCTTCGGCCTGGCGCGCCACCACGTCCAGGTTGGCACGCTCGATCAGCGCGCGCAGCGCGGCCTCGTCCAGCGAGGGCGCCCCCGAGAAGCCGCCGAGCACGCTGGCGCGCACCGTGGCCGCCGCCACGTCGCCGCCGCCGTGGCCGCCCGCGCCGTCGGCCACCAGGCAGGCGACGTAGCGCTCGTCGTGCCAGTGGCCGTGCACGTCCTCGTTGTAGGTGCGCCCGCCCTGCCGGGAGAGCGTGACGATTTCGATTTCCAAGCGGGGTGCCTCGCGAGTGCTGGGGGTTGTTCTGGTTTTCTTCTGGTTCAGGCGTCGGACTTCAGGCGCGCCATCTGCTCTTCGTAGGCCGCGAGGAAGGCCTTGCCGAAGAGGCTGTGGAAGTCGTCCTCGGCCTCGCTCGCGATGCCGCCGTACAGCGCCACGAACTGGTCCCAGAGCTTGGCCTTGCGGTTGGCGGCAAAGAGCGCGTCGAGCGCGGTCTTCGCGCTGATCTTCTTCTCGAGCTCGGCCGGCTCGAAGCGCCCGATGACATGGGCCAGCGCCGCGCGCATGCCCACCATCACGCCGAACTGGTGCGCGCGCAGGTCGTCGAAGGCGTCGCGCATCGCGGCCTCGGGCGGCATGAAGCCGCGCACGCCGGGGCCCAGCAAATGCGCCAGCGCGACCTCGACCGTGGGCGAGAACTTCAGCGGGTTGTTGGCCTGCGACGCGATCATCGTGACCTCGGCGCGCACCTCGCGCTTGAACTCCTGGCGCGTGAGCAGCAGCTGCAGCGTGCCCTCGGTGGCGGTGCGCAGCATCGAGCCGATGCGCTCCATGAGGCCGGGCGTGAGCATCTCGGGCGGCTGATGCGTGCTGGCCAGGCCGCGCAGGAAGGCGGCGAGCAGTTCGTCGTCGGAGGCAGTACGCGTGGGCGAGGCTGCCGCGGGCGCCGGCGGCGGCGGCGCGACGTGCACGGGCGGCGGCGGTGGCGGAGGGGGCGGCGGCTCGGCGACGCGGCCGGCGTTCTCGGGCCCGCTGATGCGAATCGGCTGCCCGGTCACGTCGTCGAACTTCGCAAGCGGGGCCACGGGCGCAGGCGCAGGCGCAGGGGGCGGCGGCGGCGGTGGTGGCGTGATGGCCTTCGGCGGCTCGAAGCCGAACTGGTCGATCGGCAGATGATCGGAACGCGGCACCGGCGTGGCGGGCGCGGCGCGTTGCAGTGCGGCCAGCGGGTCGGCGTCCGACGCGGTGTTGGGCTGCAGCAGCGGATCGGCCAGCGGCGACAGCGCGAGCGGATCGCCGCCGATGCCGCCGGCGCCCGGCGAACCGCCGAAGAGGTCGTCGATGCTCGCGGCCTTGCCGTGCGCGGGCGGCGCGCCCAGGTCGGAAAAATCGTCGAGCGCGCCGAGCCCCGCAGAGGGTGTGGCCGACGGCGTGGGGCCCAGCAGGTTCGCGAACGGGTCGACCTGGTCGGCCTGCGCATTGCGCGAGCCGCTGGCCATCGGGTCGAGAAAGAGCAGCGACTCGGCGGGCGCGGCAGCGGCGCGGGCTGCAGCAGGCGCCGGGGCGGGAGCGGGCGGCGATCCCAGTCCCGCGAGCAGGTCGGCGAACGGATCGTCGCTGCTGGCGGCAGGCGCGGCGGCCGGCGCCGACATCACGGTGTTGGGGATGACCGGTGCACGTGGCGCCGCCGCAGCGGCCATCACACGCACCGAGAGTTCGAAGCTCCCGATGACGAGCCGCGCGCCGTCGGTCAGCGCCGCTTCCTTGCCCGCGCCCAGCGACACGCCATTGCATTGCATCGCGTTGCTGCCGCGGTCGACGATGAAGTACTGCCCGTCGCGGCACAGCACCTGCGCATGCACGCGCGAGACGGTGCGGTCGGGGTCGTCGAGCACCAGCGTGTTGGTGTCGGCACGCCCGATCGTGCCCCCGCTGGGACCGAAATCGGCGGCAATGGCCGGCCCTGCCGGGGCGCCTTGCCGTGTGATGACAGCGATATGGATCATGAGTCGGCCCCCGGGGCGGTTACGCCCGAACACGGCCCGCGCGTGCGCGGGCGAAGTCCAAAGGAGTATTCATTCCGGGGGGCGGGTTGGCAATCTCGCCGGAAGAGGTATGCCGTAGCGGCGCGGTGATGCCAAGGTGCGCACGGCATGCACCTCAGGGCGCCAGCAGGAGCACCAGCGTCTGGCTCGGCACCGTGCGCACGCCGGGGCAGTTGGTGCTGTTCTGCAGCGAGGTGCTGGTCAGGCGCGTGGCGGGCATGCTGTTCAGCAGCACCGTGAAGGCGCCTGTCAGATGGCGGCTGGGCCCCATGACCGTGCCGGACGCCACCCCCAGCAACACGCCCGGGTTGTCGCCGTTGGTCATGGGAATGACCGTGCCGAGGTTGTGGGCCGGCGTGCACATGAACAGGATCGTTGGGCAGTTCGGAATGGCCATCGGCCCCATCGCGATGTTCGGATAGGGCACCGGGATCGGCGAGGGCGCGGCGGGCGTGATGCAGACATCGGGAAACCCCATGTCCGTTCCCATCATCTGGCAGTTGGCGAACATGGTGCTGCCTCAGCCAAAGTGGATTTGCGCGCCGCGCGTCTTCACCAGCTTAGCGCCGTTGATCAGCGCATGCTCGCCGCGCAGGTGCAGCAGCTCGGTTGCATCGCATTCGATGTGGGCCGCATTCACGCGGTCCAGCCCCTTGGTCGTGCGCAGGTAGTGCTGGCTGAAGTGGTTGACGCGGTCCACCACCGTGCTCAGCAGGCTGCCCACGAGCTTGACCGTGCCGGCGATCATGCGCACCCGTTCGCCGATGAACTCGGTCGAATCGAGCGACACGGTGGCGGTGGCGGCGCGCACGCCCAGGCGGTGCGACGCCAGGTGCAGTTGATCGGCCTCGAGCGCGAGCTGTCCGCCCTCCACCACGAGCCGCGTGTCGCCGCTGCACCGGAGCACGCGCTCCTGCGTGCCGGCGCAGCGCTCCAGCACCGAGAGCACCCAGATGTCGCCCGGTGCCGTGCCGAAGCACAGCACGGTGTCGCCGGCCGCCGGCACCAGCAGGCAGCCCGCGGCCGTTCGCACGGCCGCGACCTGCGCGCCCTGCCGGACACACAGCGTGCCGTTGCGTCCCGCCTCCAGCAGCGCGGTCCAGCAACGCTCGGGGGGTCCCGCGGGCGGCGCCGGGTCGGCGTCGATCGGCCTGGCGCTGCGCGGCGCGGCGGTGGCGCGGCGGACGGGGTGGTGGGCGGTGGTTTTCATGGCAGGGCTTCCAATGGAAAGAAGGGGCATCGGCCGGTGGCGCCTCAGGCCGACAGGGGGCGCCAGTCTTCGGCCTGGGCCAACTCGGGATCGGTTTCGATCGCGCGGGAGCGGTCCTCGATCTGCGCCTCGTCGGTCAGGGCCCGGTGCAGGCAGGTGCGCGCGAGGGTCGCACCGCGCAGGTCGGCCTGGTGCAGGTGCGCGTGGCGCAGGTCGGCGTACGTGAGGTCCGCGCCGTTGAAGCGCGCCCGGTCCAGCACGGCGCCGGCAAAATGCGCCTGGTGCAGGCGCGCGCCGCTGAAGTTCGCCTGCGGCAGCTTGGCGCCGGTGAACAGTGCCTGCGCCAGCACGGCACTGGAGAAATCGACGCCGGCTCCTTGGGCTTCGCAGAAAAGGGCCAGGGGCGCGTCGATGCGGTCGAAGCGCGCCTCGTCGAGCGTGGCGCCCTGGAAGTTGCACTGGCGCAGCGGCGCCCCGCTGAACTGGGCACCGCGCAGGTCGGCGTTCGCGAACTGGCAGCTCTCGAGCGCGACGCCGTCGAAAGACACGCCGGCCAGCTGCGTGGTGGAGAACGCCACGCGCAGCAGGTGGGCGCCGCGCCACGCCACATGGCGCAGATCGCAGCCGGCCACGGTCACGTGCGTCCAGCGCGTCGATTCGGCCCCCAGGTCGATCAGGCTGCTCTCGGTCAGCACGCAGGCGTCCAGCAGCGCACCGCGCAACATCGCGTGATCGAGGCGGGTCTTGGTGCAGGCGAGCATGCTCAGGTCGGCATCCGACAGGTTCGCATGCGGCGCCTGGCATTCGCTGAACACGGCCGCGTGCAGGCCGGCTCCGTGCAGGTCGACGTGGTCCATCAGGCACTGGTTGAACACGGCGCGCTGCAGCCGCGCCCCGTCCAGCAGCGCGCCGCGCAGGTCGCACTGGTTGAACACGACCTCGCGCAGATCGGCCCCGCGCAGATCGGCCTTGGCGAAGTTCACCCGGTCGAACAGCCCCCCCGCCAGCTGTGCATTCGAGAAATGACCGCCCGACAGGTCGAGCCCGGCAATCGACTCGCCGAGCAGCACGGCCAGGGTCAGCGTGGTGGTGTTCATCATGGCGCCGTCCTCCTCATGCGCCTGTGGCCTGCTGCTCGGGCGTGAGCCGCGGCCATGTGCGCGCGCGCTGCAGCAGGGCCCCATCGAAGCGCACGTCGCCGTCGAGCCGGGCGCGCGACAGGTCGGCAGCGAACAGGTTGCTATTGCGCAAGTCGCAGCCGCGCAGGTCGGCGTGCTGCAGGATCGCCTCGCTGAAGTTCACGCCCGCCAGCCTGGCGCCCCGCAGCACGGTCCGGCGCAGCAACGCGCCCTTGGCCGAAGCCAGCCGCCAGTCGCTGTCGGGCAGCCGGGCCTCGCACAGGTTGGCGCCGTCGAGCACGCTGCCGAGCATCCGCGCGCGCGACATGTCCGCAGCGCCGAAGTTGGCACCCTGCATCCGCGCCCCGGAAAAATCCGCGTCGACCAGGTCGCAGTGCTGGGCGAACACCATGCCCATGCCGCGTGCACCGCCGAAGCGGGCCCCCGTCAGCTTGCAGGTGATCAGGTTGGCCTGGGCCAGGTGGGCTTCGCGGAAGTCGACCTCCGTGAGGTCGCATTCGACGAACTGGCAGCCCACGAGATCGGCCTCGGCGAGCGAGAGACCCGGCAGCGACAGCCGGTAGAAAAGCTGCTCGGGCGCCTGCAGCCCGTGCGCATCGGTGCCGTCCCAGCGCGTGCCGATCAGCATGGCGCCCTTCATCTTGGCGCGTCGCAGCGAGAGGCCCCCCAGGTCGGCATGCGACAGCTGCGTCGCGCTGAAATCGGCCTCGTCGAACACCGCGCCTTGCCAGCGCGTGCAACCCAGGTTGGCGCCCTGAAGGATGGCCCGGATGCCGATCGCGCCGTCGAGGTTCGCATGCGCCAGAACCGCCGCCGTGAAGTTCGCGCCCGACACGTTGGCTTTTCCGAAGTCCACGCTCTCGAGCCACGCGCCGGCGAAGTTGACATAGCGCAGGTCCAGCCCCGAGAAGTCGGCGCCGGTGAAGTCCATGCCGCCGAAGAACCGCAGTCCGCCGGCCAGTGCCTGCTTCATGCCGTCCTTCAGTGTCTGGGCCTGCGCCGCCTGCATCGCGGGTGCGGGCTGCTGCGCGTGTGCGCCCTGCAGATAGCCAAGCCGCTCCATCGCTTCCTGCTGCAGCAACTGGCCATGCACGCCCGCGAGGTCGAACGCACCGGTCGCGCCGGCGTTCGCGCCCTGGAGCTGCGCCAGCGCCACGTCTGCATTGAAGAGCGGCGGCCCCCGATGCTCGATGGGCTTCATGGCCGGGTTCGCCTTGCGCGCCGCCACCGCCTGCTCGAGGGCATCGAGCGCATCGTCGACAGCCGCCAGCTTCTGCGCTTCGGCCTCCTGCAGCTTCTGCTTCAGGTGGGCCACGCGCTGCGCCGGCGCTGGGGGCGCTTCGCGCGGCGGCATGACGATGCCCATGGCATCCGGGTCACGGCCGCTGGCGCGCACCTCTTCCCGCGCGAGGGCCACGTCGATCTCGGCGCGGCGGTACTGCGCCTGCGCCTGCAGGCCCTGGCTCGCGAAGGCCTCGGCGGCCCGCTCGGCCTCGGGGTCCACCGCGTCCAGCCCCTCGGGCAGCAGGTCGCTGTCGTCCAGGCATTCGACCCCGCCCCATCGCGGGTCGGCGCGTCGCGCCAGCGCATCGAGGTAGTGGGTGTCGGGCCGCGACGCATCGACGCGCTCGACGGCGCCGAGCAGCCCGTGCACGTCGGAGCCGTCGTCGGTGGCCACCTCGGCCAGCCCCTGGAACAGCAGCAGCGCCCGCTCGGCGTGCGGAAAGAACCAGACCGTCGTCAGGCGCAGCGGCACTTCGCGCAGGCGCGGCTCGGCGGCGCCGACGGCGCGGTAGTCGGCGAACACACGCGCACGCAGGCCGGGCAGCCGGCCTTCGAGCCGCGGCTTCTGCGGATGCATGTGATCGAACTGGAAAGGCTCGTCGCCGCGCAACGGGGCGTCGAACCACTGGTCCTCGGGGGCGAGATTGAAATAGCGCCAGTCCAGGTCGGGCGCGAAGCCCGGCGCATGCGCCTTGAGGTAGTCCGCGTCGTAGGTGCCGCGAAAACGCGCGCGCTCCGGATGCATCGGCCCCCGCAGGCCGAAGCCGGCGGGCGCCACGGGCTGTGCCGGATCGCGCAGGGGCTGGTCGGGCCGCTCGATGTTGGGCAGCCGATGGAACCCGCCTTCGGGCGCCGCGCCGATGCCCTCGGGGTTGGCCGGCACCGCGGCGCCCCCGTAGGCATGCGTGGCGTCGATGGGCATCGCGTCGAACGGCAGCGGCGCACTGGCCTTCGTGCCCTCCCAGTGGCGATCGCCGAAGACGAGCAGGGTCTTGCTGCGGCTGCCCAGCCGTGCGCGCACCGCGCAGGCGCTCGGGCTTTCAGCGGGAGGAAAGGCCTGGCCGTGCACCAGGAACTCGGACGTGAGCTTGGCCACGCCCTCATCGACCAGCGGCACCGCCATCTCGCGTCCGATGAAGTTCCAGGCCGACTGCTCTCCCCACAACGTGCCGCCCTCGGCCTGCTCGAAAGGCACGTGCAGCATGGCCGTCACGCACAGGCCGAAGCGCTTGCGGTACTCGATCGGCCGGGTGCTCAGGCAGACGGCCTGCGGTTTGACGACTTGCATGGTGGTTTGCGCGCTGGCTTTCTTCCCGATCAGCCGTTGGGATTGCCGGCGTCGTCGCGGCTGAGCAGCGCGTTGGCGCCGCGCTCGCTGCCCACGGCGTCGACGCGGGGGATCATGCCCAGCAGTGCCAGCACCGCGCCGCCGGCGCCCGCCGTCAGGATCGTGGCGGCGCCGTCGGCGACATTGGTGCTCACCAGGTTGCGCATGCGCTCCAGCCGTCCGCGCATGCCGGGGATGTTGTCGATGTCGCTGCTAGAGAGAATTTCGTTCAGCATCTTCCTCGCGTCGCCGTACTGCGAGCCCAGGGACGCCGCACCGCTGATCATCGAGACGGCGCCGTACCCGAGGCCCGCGAGCGCCCCCGCCGTACCGGCGGTTGCCATGGGGCCCGTTGCGGCGGTTCCCGCCCCGGCCCCGGCGCCCGGCATGATCGAATGCAGAGGGGCCTGCCGCACCGAAGTGCCGTCGCGCTGGATCTTGAGTCCGGCCACCGATTCCATGCTGATGGCCAGCGTGTTGTCGATCTTCAAGCCGAGGAAGTTCGACATTGCGATGCCCAGCGCGTTGTCCATGCTCAGCCCCATGAAGGTCGAGCGGGCGACGCCGAGATTGAAGTCGGTGTTGTTGCCGATGTAGCCGCTCGTGTTGGGGCCGAGCACCGTGGTGTTGGACCCCACCGACACGGTGTTGATGTTGCCGATGGCCACCATGTTGAGCTCGGTGTTGCTCACCAGCGTGTACTTCTGGAACGCCGCGGCATACGGTGCGGCATTGGCGTCGATCTTCATCGAATTGCCGCCGGTCACCTTGAACTCCATGTGCCCTGCCTCGAAAAGCATGATCGGGGCCTTGTACTTCACCCCGCCCTTCACCGTGATGGTCTGCGTGCCCGTGACCGTCCGCGTCTCGTTGCCGCCCGTGATGTCGGTGCGGTTGCCGTCGGACTGGATCTTGTGATGGCCTTTCACCAGCAACGCATGGTCGATGTCGACATTCGTGGTCTGGTAGCCCACCACGTGGTTGTCCTGGTTCTTGCCGACCGTGAGCTTCTGGAACTTCTGGATGATCGTGGTGTCGTTGTTCTCTACCGTCGTCTTGCGGTCCCGCACGACCGTGGAGGTCTGGTCGCGCTTCACGGTCACGGTCTGGTCGCGGTCCACCGTGGTGGAGTCGTCCAGCTCCACGCTGCGGCTCATGTTCTTCTCGGCGTGGATGTTGATGTTCTCCTCGCCCTTCTTGTCCTCGAACATGATCTCGTTGTAGTTGTTCACGCCGCCGCCCGGCGTGGACCGGGTCCGGAAACCGCTCTGCGTGGGCGACTTGTACGGAATGGGCTGGTCGTCGTTGTAGACCCGGCCCACGATCACCGGGCGGTCGGGGTCGCCGTTGAGGAAGTCGACGATCACCTCCTGGCCGATGCGCGGCGCGAAGTAGCCGCCCCAGCCCTTGCCGCCCCAGGGTTGCGACACGCGCACCCAGCAGGTCGACTTCTCGTTGCTCTCGTCGTAGCGGTCCCAGTGAAAGTGCACCTTCACGCGGCCGTGGTCGTCCACGTGCAGCTCGTCGCCCTTGGGGCCGACCACGATCGCCGTCTGCGGGCCGGGCATGGTCACGCGCGGCGTGAGGCGCGGCGCGCGGAACGGCCGGTCGACCGGCATCACGGTGAGCAGGAAGAGGCTGCTGCCGGTCTGCGCGGCGGCCAGCGCGGGCGTGGCGGCGATCAGCTCTTCCAGCACCGGCAGGGTGTCGGCGTTCACGGCGTCGTCGCGCAGCACCTCGGCCAGCGCGCGCTGCACGGGCTGGGCCGGCGCGCTGGCGCTCACGCCCTCGTAGCCGCGGTGGCTGGCGATGAAGGTGCAGGCGGCGATCACGTAGTCGCCGTTGCGCGTTCCGTCGGGGTCGTCCTCGAACTTGAAGCTGCGCCCGGCCGCGACGTCGGGCCACGGCGTGAGCGCCCAGTGGCGGTCGCGGCGCGCGTTGAGTTCGTCACCGCGCAGCTTGGCGCGCGTCTCGGCGTCGTCGCCACTGAAGTAGCCGCCGGGAAACTCGAACATCTCGAACTCGGCGAGCTCGTGCTGGTCGGAGCTGTCGATGTCGGCGCCCAGCTTCTTCTTGATGGCCTTGAAGTCGCTGTCGCGCGACGAATGCTTGCCGGTGTCGAACTGCCGCGCGCTGACCCAGCGCGAGATCTCGTTGAAGCGCGGCTCGGCCGCGTGGACCGCCATGTGGCGCAGCGTGTCGGTCGCGGGCAGCTTGTCGTGCGCCATGTCGCTGGCGTCCGACAGGTGCATGGTGCCGGGTGCGTCGTGCGCGTCGAACCAGTAGTAGATGCCCTCATCCTCCAGCAGGCGCGACAGGAACTGGTAGTCGCTCTCCTGGTGCTGCACGCAGTAGCGGCGCGGGTTGTGCGTGCCGATGACGTTGGTGGCCTTGGTCTTCTTGAAGCGCTTGATCGGGCTGTCCTCGAACACCGCGTCGAGCACCTCGAGCACCTTCTTTTCCTGGTGGATGCGCGAGTTGGCGCGCTTGGTGAGCAGCCAGAACCACGAGCGCAGCGCGATGCGGTACTCGTAGTGCCGCCCGATGTGGCCCGCGCGCACGAAGCGCACCGCATGGCCCTGGCAATGCCGCTCGTGCGCACCGCCGTCGGCGTCCTTGAACTCGATGACCACGTCGAAGGCGTGGCCCAGGATGTCCTTGGCGGCGAGGTCCTTGTTCTTGGACAGCACGGTGAGCTCGTAGGCCGCGGGGCGCGCCAGCGCCTCGTGCCCGACGATGCGCCAGAACATCAGGTCGTCCTTGGCGGGCGAATCGCTCTCGATGCGGAACTCGTGGTCGGCCATCTTGGGTCTCTCGGAAGTGGGGCGTCGCGCTGCGGGGGGTCAGTCGAACGCGTAAGTGAAGTCGGCGTCCTTCACGTCGAGCGCCACGCGGCGGATCTCGCCGCCCGAGGCCAGGCGTTGCAGGTACTCGACCGAAATGGTGGGCAGCACGGTGTTGGTGAGGATCGCGTCGATCACGCGCCCGCCCGACTCCGGGTCCTGGCAGCGCGCGACCACCTGCTCGATCACCGCCTCGGTGTATTCGAAGGGCACGCCGTGGTTGGTTTCCACGCGCTTCTTGATGCGGCCCAGCTGCAGCCGCACGATCTTCTTCATCATCTCGGGCGACAGCGGGTAGTAGGGAATGGTGACGATGCGGCCCAAGAGCGCGGGCGGGAACACCTTCATGAGCGGCGCCTTCAGCGCATCGGCCAGCGCATTCGAATCAGGCAGCAGCTCAGGGTCGCGGCACATGCTCATCACGAGCTCGCTGCCGGCGTTGGTGGTCAGCAGGATGATCGTGTTCTTGAAATCGATCATGCGGCCCTCCCCGTCTTCCATCCAGCCCTTGTCGAAGACCTGGAAGAAGATCTCGTGCACGTCGGGGTGGGCCTTTTCCACTTCGTCGAGCAGCACCACGCTGTAGGGACGGCGGCGCACGGCCTCGGTCAGGATGCCGCCCTCGCCGTAGCCCACGTAGCCCGGAGGCGCACCCTTGAGCGTGGAGACGGTGTGCGCCTCCTGGAACTCGCTCATGTTGATGGTGATGATGTTCTGCTCGCCGCCGTACAGCGCCTCGGCCAGCGCCAGCGCGGTCTCGGTCTTGCCCACGCCCGAGGTGCCGCAGAGCATGAAGACGCCGATGGGCTTTTGCGGGTTGTCCAGCCGTGCGCGCGAGGTCTGGATGCGGCGCGCGATCATCTCCAGGCCGTGCTTCTGGCCGATGACGCGCTGGTTGAGCGTGTCGGCGAGCTTGAGCACCGCCTCCACTTCGTTCTTGACCATGCGGCCGACGGGAATTCCGGTCCAGTCGGCGACCACCGAGGCCACGGCCTGCTCGTCGACCGAGGGCAGGATCAGCGGCGACTCGCCCTGCACCGCGTGGATCTTCGTCTGCAGTTCGTGCAGCTCGGCCAGCAGCGTGGCGCGGTCGGGGCCGGCCTCGGCGGCGGGCTCACCGGCCGCCGGTTCGTCGACCGGCTTGTTGCCCGCGCGCAGCTTGCTGCGCAACTCGAGCAGGCGATCGACCAGCCCCTTCTCTTCCTGCCAGCGCGCATTCAGCGCTTCGAGCTGCACCTTCGATTCGGCCAGCAGCGTGGCCACGAGCGCAGCGCGCTTGGTCACGTCGATGCCGATGGCTTCTTCGCGGCCGATGATCTCCTGCTCGACCGTGAGGCCTTCGATGCGGCGCATGCAGTCTTCGACCTCGGGCGGCGTCGCGTGCTGCGACACGGCCACGCGCGCGCAGGCGGTGTCGAGCAGGCTCACGGCCTTGTCGGGCAGCTGGCGCGCGGGAATGTAGCGGTGCGACAGCTTCACCGCCGCCTCGATCGCCTCGTCGAGCAGCTGCACGCGGTGGTGCTTCTCGAGCACGCTGGCCACGCCGCGCAGCATCAGGATGGCCTTGGTCTCGTCGGGCTCGGGCACCTGCACGACCTGGAAGCGCCGCGTGAGCGCCGGGTCTTTCTCGATGTACTTCTTGTACTCGGCCCAGGTGGTGGCGCCGATGGTGCGCAGGTTGCCGCGCGCGAGCGCCGGCTTGAGCAGGTTGGCCGCATCGCCGGTGCCGGCCGCGCCGCCCGCACCGACCAGCGTGTGGATCTCGTCGATGAACAGAATGATCGGCGTGGGCGAGCTCTGCACCTCGTCGATCACCTGGCGCAGGCGCTGCTCGAACTCGCCCTTCATGCTCGCGCCCGCCTGCAACAGGCCGATGTCGAGCGTGAGCAGCTTCACGTCCTTCAGCTGCGGCGGCACGTCGCCGCGCGCCAGGCGCTGCGCGAAGCCTTCCACCACCGCGGTCTTGCCCACACCCGCCTCACCCGTCAGCAGCGGGTTGTTCTGGCGGCGGCGCATGAGGATGTCGACGATCTGGCGGATTTCCTCGTCCCGCCCGGTCACCGGATCCATCTCTCCCTTCTTGGCTTTCTCCGTGAGGTCGACAGCAAATTTCTTGAGGGCATCGCCCTTGCCCATGGCGGCCGGCGCCATGGCGCCCGAGTCTTCGCCGGGTGCACCGCTGCCCATGCCGGTGCCGTCCTGGGCGCGCATCTGCGCTTCGGGCGAGGCGTCGCAAATCTTCGGAAAGTTGTCGGCCAGGTCTTCGACCTTGATCTTCTCGAACTGCTTCGACAAGCCGAACAGCGGGTTGCGCAGGCTCTGCGTCTTGAGCATGCCCACCAGGATGTAGCCGGTGCGCACCTGCGCCTCGCCGAACTGCAGCGTGGCGTAGGTCCAGGCGCGTTCGATGGCGTTCTCGATGTGCGGCGAAAAGTCGCTGATGGCGGTGGCGCCGCGTGGCAGGCGGTCGAGCGCGGCCGTCATGTCCTTGGCGATCACCGACACATCGAGGCCGTAGTGCTGGATCACGCGGTGCAGGTCGGAGTCCTGCGCCTGCAGCAGCTGGGCGAACCAGTGCTCCAGCTCCACGTACGGATTGCCCCGCATCTTGCAGAAGACGGTGGCGCCCTCGATGGCCTTGTAGGCCAGCGAGTTGAGTTTGCCGAAGAGGGCGGTGCGGCTGATTTCACTCATGGAGGACTCCGTATCTCTTCTGAACGAATGAAGATGGGTTTATTGAAAAGAGGCGGGCTGCTGCGGCAGGCGCGCCCTCGACGGCTGGCTGGCAATGCGCACGTCGGCCGCATCGCGCGTGCGCGGGCGTTCGCCGAGCCACGAGACCCAGCCCAGGCGCGGGCCGTTGCCCCGGGCCTGGCCCAGGCGCGTGGGCGGCACCTGTACTTTCTCGAGCACCAGCTGGGCGTCCCATTCGAGGGTGTCGCCGAGCAGCTGCTGCATCCAGCGTTGCAGCACGGGCTGCGCGTCGCCGGTGGGCAGGAACATGCGGTACTGGTCGATCGTGAGCGGCCCCAGGTGCAGGCGCACGCGGTGCTGGCGGTCCCACGCGCGCGTGCCGAGCATCGCGCCCATGCCCATCGCGCGCGAACTCTCGCCCTGCCCCAGCCGCGTGACCTCGTCCGTGGGCACGCGCATCCAGTGGCCGACCCAGCGCTCCAGCTTCACCGGCACGCCGAAGTAGCTGCACAGCACCGACTCCACGCTTTCCGCGTTGTGCACGCGGCGCGCGAGCCAGCCCGAGAAATGCAGGCGCGCGTCGTCATGGATCTCGTCGCGGTCGATGCGCCCCGGCGTGCCGATGCCGACCAGCGCGCCGACCTGCAGGCGGAAGCGGTCTTCGCCGGGCCGGTCGAGCGCCACGGCCGGGCGCGACTGCGCCCAGGCGCGGTAGAAGTGCAGCGAGAAGCGGTGCGAGAAGGTGTCGAGAAAAGCCAGCCAGGTCGGGTCGCCGTGGTTCAGGCTGCGCTCGCGGATGAAGTCGCTCAGGTGCACCGGCAGCGGGCCGTTGGGGCCGATGTAGCCGAAGAAGTGCTGGCGCAGGCGCGGTGGCGAATGCGCGGTGGCCGGCTCGAAGCGGCTGAAGCTGGCGGGCGCGAACGACAGCGAGGGCTCCTGCCCCACGCGCACCGGCTCGGCACTGGGCAGCAAGGCGCGGCCCCAGCGCGGCGTGGTCTTCGCGACGGACTCGATGCGCCGCATCACGGCGAAGTAGTCGAAGTCCCACGGCTGCGCAGACCACCCTCGCAGCGCGTTGTCTACCCGCGTGCTTACAGAATCTGTCGTGTCCCGCACAGCGGCCTCCAGCGCATGGCTTCGCCCTTGCCCGCGATGCGCAGCACGGTCTCGACGAAGTGGTTCACCTCGACATGGCGCGCCAGAAACTGCGCCAGCACGGCGCCGAACAGGAAGGCGCTGTGGCCGTGGAAGGCGTCCTTGTCGACCTCCAGCGTCACCTCGAGCCCGCGCCCGAAGGCGATCGGGCCCGCGAGCGGCAGGCGCCTCGCCACGGGCTTGCTCTTGACCGACAGCAGCCCGCGCACCTGGCCCTGGCGCATCTCGTCGGCATGCACGGCGTAGAGCATGAGCGTCTCGCGCAGCGCGGCGGCGCCCTGCTCCGGCGTGCTGTCGGACAGCGACAGGTAATTGAGCGCCAGGTGGTCGATGACGCGCCAGCCCAGCCCCTGGCTCACCACCGGCGACACCGGCCGCGACGGCCCGCGCACCATGCGCACGCGCTGCACGGGAAAGGAATCGACGCAGTCGAAGTCGTTGTCGCGCCCCAGCGGCATCAGAAGCGGCAGGTCGCGGTTGGTGCACAGCGCGGTCACGGCGAGCTGGCGCAGCGTGGCGGCATAGGGCGCCTGCTGCGGGTCGACGATCTGCATGTAGACCTCGGAGCCGATGTGGCTGCTGCGGTGGCCTTCGGTGCGCTGGCGCACCGAGAGCATGCGCGGCTCGCGCGTGGTCGTGAAGTAGGCCGGGTGGCTGTTGCGGCTGCCGTGGAAGGCCGAGTAGAACGGCCGGAACGGCTGCTCGGCCACCGCGGCGTCGGCCCCCGGCGCGCCGTGGCCGATGACCTCGGTGACGGTGTGCACTTCGAAGTCCTGCGGGCGCGTGCGGTCGGGCACGAGGTGGAACTGGCTCACGCCCTCGGTCACGGGCACGCGGTCGAGCCGCTTGGTGAACAGGTTGACGGCGGGCACGCAGTGCAGCTGCACGTTGTCGGCGCTCACCAGCTTCTCGAGCGCCGCGTCGCCGCGCGAGAACAGCAGCACGATCTCCAGCTCGGTCACCGGCATCGTCGCGAGCAGCGCCTGCAACCCGCCGATGCGCACGAACTGGAAGCGCTGCGGGAACGCGAAGTACTCCTGCAGCAGCCGAAAGCCCGAGAAGCCCGTGGCCGTGACGGGCAGCAGCGCCTCGTCGTCCCCGAAGCCGACCGCGCCGATGGCGCTGCCCGGCAGGCTGCGCACCGCGCCCTGCAAGGCGCCGCCGGCCGTGAGCGGTCGCACCCACACGCCGATGGGCTGGCCCAGCGCGCATTCGTGCAGCTGCCAGGCCACGTCTTCCGCGCCGCCGAAGTGCAGCACCAGGTCGTCGAGCGCGATCTGGCTGAAGTCCAGCCCCGCCGTGGCGCGCAGCGCGATGCGCAGGCCGCCGCGGATGGCGCGCGACTGCGGGTGGGTGTTCAGCGGCAGGTCGGGCGCGTAGGTGAAGTACTGGGCGCGCTGCACCTCGATCGGCCAGATGCGCAGCGCGGCGGCGGTGCGGAACTCGCAGTGCGTGTTCTGCCCCACGGCCTGGCGCGCGCGCAGGCCGGCGCCGCGCGGCAACGTGGGGCCGGCCGCGAGGTTGGCGTCTTCCGGGTCGGGCACGAACGACACCACCGTCATGGCCGGCGTGGGCGCCAGGAAGTGCGGGTAGACGATGTCGAGCAGGTGGCCCGTGAAGCGCGGGTACTCGGCGTCGAGCTTCAGGCCCACGCGCGCCGAAAGGAAAGCCGTGGCCTCGATCAGCCGCTCCACGTACGGGTCGGCGACTTCCTGGCCCTCGATGCCCAGCCGGTGCGCGATCTTCGGGAACGCACGGGCGAACTCCGAGGCGCTTTCGCGGAAGTAGCGCAGCTCCTGCTCGTACAGGCTCAGCAGCCGAGGGTCCATGTGGACTTACCTTGGGTTTTGCGCCATGTCCACGATCTCTATGCGGCCCTCTTCCAGATCGACGCGGCTTCGCATGAGGAACTCGAGCGGTACGGGCTGCGCCCACAGCATGCCGCGGATCTGCAGGCCGATGCTGTTGTGGGACTCCAGGGCCGGGCCTTCCATGACGAGTTCGACTTCGAGTGTGCGGGACAAAATGCGCGGCTCGAACTGCAGGATTGCGTTCTTCAAAGCCTGTTCCATGCTGACACGCTGCACCGACGAGGTGAACTGGCCAGACAGCATAGGCAATCCGTAGTTGATGACGGAGCGCGCGGCATTCGGGTGCTGCTTGTCGTCCATCGAGAGGCCGTGCCCCGTGGCATTGAAGAGCCAGCCGAGGTCGCGCAGCACGGCCTGGCGCAGCGCCTGCTTGGTGAGCGTGCGCTTGTCGTCGCCCTCTCGCTTCTCGTCGGGCGCGTGGTCGACGAGGCGGTCCAGCAGCGAGGGCTGCAGCCGCTCCTGCGCGGTGAGCTCAGCCACCGCCGCTGCTTTCGCCGCCCTCGGCCGCATCAACGGCGGCGGGCGTGAAGAGGATCTCGCGCACGTCCATCAGCGCGTACTCGCCGGCGTCGCTGCCGAGCACGCGCTGGCCGTAGCCGGCCCAGACCTCGGGGCGCAGCTCACGCCACTCGGTCTTGCGCGCCAGGCGCAGCTCGCCGTCCTCCTGTGCCTCGGTGCCTTCGTAGCGCGTGGGAATGAGGGCCAGCGTTTCGCCGCCGTTCTCGAACTGCAGGTGCGCGGGCATCCAGACGCAGTCGCGCAGGTCTTCGGGCGGCTCGATCTTGATGTGCGCCAGGCGCGCGTACGGAATCCAGTAATACTTGCCGTTGACGAAGGCCTCGAGCACCGGGCCCAGGCGCATGTCGGCGTCGGCCAGCCATTCGAAGGGCGCGCCGTCGATGGTGCCGGCGATGGCGGGCGCGCCGTCGAAGGCGCGCTGGCGCAGGTCTTCGGCCAGCCCGCTCTCGCCGCGGCCTTGCCGCAGCAGCGATTCGATGAGCAGTGCCAGCCATTCATCGGGCTGGCCGAAGATCATCGGCGTGCGCGTGCCGGCGAACACGTCGGCGCGCAGGCCTTCGCAGCGCACGGCCTCGCCGTACACCTGCTTCATGGGCACGGCGAGCGCGTCGAGCTCGGCCGCGACGGTGAGCTGGTTGAGTGCGCGCTCCCACTGCCCGAGCACGCACAAGAGCTGCGCCATGAAGACGCGGTGCTTCGGGTCGGAGGGCTTGGCGCGCACGTCGTCGCTCAGGGCCTTGAGGGCGGCCACCGGGTCGGCGGCCTTGAGGAAGTCTGCGGCGGTCGTCGTCATGGTGGGGTGCTCCTGGGGGCGTTCGGAATCAGGTCCGGGTGAACTGGCATTCGCGCACCGCGCCGCGCGCGCCGCTGGTCTTCTGCGGGGCCGACTTGATCTTCACCGTGCGGTAGCTGATGGAGACCAGCTCCGAGGGCACGCCCCAGTGGCCGCCGGAGTTGAGCACCAGCCGGCAGATGCGCGCGTTCTCCAGCGAGATCTCGAAGGTCGCCTGCGCCTCGGGCGACTGCGGATCGCCGCCGGCCTTGTAGGCGCTGATGACGACCTTCAGGTCTTTTTCCTGCGCGCGCAGCAGGCTGGCGAGCGTGGCCGTGGCCGCGTCGCTGCGGCGCGCGACGACCAGGTTGTTGGGAACGACCTGGTTCTGCGCGGACGATTCGGGCACCTGCACCGACCAGTAGTAACCGCCGATGTTCAGGCGCGCCTTGCCGTCGTCGAAGACGCGTTCGAGTTCGCCCTCGACGGGCGAGCCCTTGCTCTCGATCATCATGACCAGGTCGGTCTCGGCCGAGCCGGTGCCGATCAGTTCATAGAACTGCCGTGCGTCTTCGGGGCTCCAGGAGCCGTCTTCGAGAAATGCCATGTCAACCTCCGGATTCGGACAAAGAAAACTGGACCGGGACCACGCGCACCTGCCTCATGGCCGCGCACCACCGTCTGCCGTGCCAGCGCTCCTGCGCAGCAAGGCCGCGAACACCTGGCGCTCGCCGCCGGCGGCCGGTGGCTGGCCGCCGCGCACGCGCACCTCCGACACGTCGGCCTGCGCCGCGGTGGCCACGCCGAACAGGCGCGGCGCGCTGTGGGGCGCGGCCGGCACGGCCATGACGAGCAGCCGCGCCTCGCCGGCCGCGTCGAGCCAGGGCAGGTCGAAGCGCTTGACCGCCGGCTGCTCGGGCGTGCCGCGCTTGAAGCGGTTGGTTTCGCCGGCCCCGTCGGGGTACACCGCCTGCAGTGCGCCGCGCGCGTCGATGCCGGTGATGACGAGGTCGAGCGAACGGCCGCTGGTGTTGCGCACGTTCAGGCGCACGCGCTCCCCTGCACGCAATGCGGGCAGCACGCTCGCGGCCTCGGCGACGGGCACGCTGCGCAGCAGCCGGTCGGCGCTCCAGACTTCGAGCGCCGCATCGAAACCGTCGAGCTGGCCACCCTTGGCATGGGCCTGCAGCTGGGCCAGCCACTTGAGCTGCGCCAGCGCCTGCAGGCGGCGGCGCAGCGCGGCCACGTCGGGCACCACGACGGCGGAGGCGGCGGTGCCGAACACGGGCGCGAGCGCTTCGAGGCGATGGCCGGCGGGGCCGAGGTCGGTCCAGCGCACGTCGGCGTTCGCGGGGTCGTCGGCCAGGCGGATCGCCGCCGGGTAATCGAGGCTCAGGCCGGCGGGCAGCGGCTTGTCGGCGCGCACGCGCAGGGCCGTCGCGGCCGGCTCGGCAATGGGCGTGACGCTCCAGAACGCGCTGCCCGGCAGGTCTTTCAGCGCCGCGGGCACGGCGAGCCAGGCGCCGCCGAGCTTGATCTGCGCGATGGCGGCCGGTGCACGGCGCACGGTGCCGTCGTCGAGCGTGGCGAGCACGCGCACCTCCTGCTGCGGCGCCAGGCCGTCGAGCAGGCCGGCCTTGACGGCCAGGCTGTCGCCGCTGCGCTGCGCGCCCCACACCGGGCGCGTGGACGCGGGCGCGCCGCTGTTGGCGAACAACGGCGCATCGAGGTTGCCCTCGGCCACGGGCGACGGCAGCTCGCGCGTGGGAAAGCGCTGCGCGAGCTCGTCGATGACCGGCGGGTACAGCGCGAGCACGCCGTCGAACAGGTCGCGCCAGGTGGCGGGCTTGCGCGCCAGCGACTCGACCACGGCCCAGGTCAAGAGGCCCTGCGGCCGGGCGCTGCGCGCCTTGCGCGGCAGGCGCAGCTCGGGCGTGATCTGGTGGCTTTCGGACGCGAACAGCGCCACGTAGCGGGCGCGCGGCACGGCGTCGCCGGTCGCTGGCGGGGACAAGGACCGCGCGGGCGATGCACCGCCCGCAAGCTGCGTCGTGCGCAGGCCGCGCCAGCGCACCTCGTCGTCGGCCGGGCCCTCGGCGGTCGCGGGCGCATCGCCCGTGCCGCGCGTCATGGAGTTGGCGGAGCAGGTGTCGAACACCGAGGCGACGAACACGTTCTTCGCGAGGAAGGCCTGGATCCAGGCGTCGAAGTCGACGTCGCGCAGGTCGCCGCTGAGCGCGGCATCGGCGCCGAGCGTGCCGCGCACGTCGCGCGCGAGAAAGTTCTCGGACAGGCCGTCGGGCTCCTGGTAGCGCTTGGCGACGTCGCGCAGGCGCGTGCCATGGCCGGAGAAATACAGCAGCACGAAGTCGCCGCTGGCCGACTGCGCGAGCAGCCGCGCCAGCGCCTCGTGGATGGCCTGCGATTCGGGCAGCGCAGCGCCCGGCACGCCGTCGGCGAGCACGGCGATGTCGGGCGCGGTGAAGCCCTGCTTCAGCAAGGCATCGCGCATGAGCATCACGTCGTTGCGCGGCGCCTGCAGCCACAGGGCCTGCGGCTGGTTGACGAGTTCGGAGACGCCGACGAGCAGCGCGCGCTGCGCGGCCTGCGCGGCGACACCGCCCGCGCCCCACACCACCAGCGCGAGCAGGAACCGCAGGCTGCACGCGCGCAGGTTCATGGCGGCTCCGAAGCCGGTCCGGCCGACGCCACCAACGGCGACGTCGCGAGCACCGACAAAGCACCGACCGGATCGGCCACGCGCAGACGCCACACGCCGTTCGGCCCCGGCCCGCCGACCACTTCGGCCGACATCGTGCGCAGCAGACGATCGGCCTCGTCGATGCGCACGCCCTCGTTCCAGCGCACGACCAGGTTGGCCTGCGCCGCGACCGGCGCCGTGGGCACCGAGCGGAAACGCACGTCGTCGTCTTCCGCGCTGCCGCGCCCGCCGATGAGCCCCACGTTCTGGATCACCGCGAACAGCGCCACGGCCGCAAACGCCGGGCGCGCCCAGCCTTCAGCGCCGAACCAGCGGCGGATGCTGCCCCACCAGCCGTCCTCGGGCCGCGGCAGCGGCCGGGCGGGCGATGGCGGCGGCGCGGCCGCCGGCGCCTCGTCCTGCGGCTGCGCCAGCGCACGGCCGAGTTGCAGGCCGGCATCGCGGTACAGCGCCTGGTAGTCGGTGCGCGGGTCCTGCGGGCCCAGCGGCGTGCCCGAGAGCACCGAGAACGCGCCGGCCACGCCGCGCAGCGCGATGCGCCCGGGCTCGGGCGCGATGTCGGGCGCCGCGTGCGCGGCCCATTCGTCGTGCACCGCGCGGATCGCCGCGAGCCGCGTGGCCGACACCTCGCCGAGCACGCGCGCGGCCAGCTGCGGGCTGGGTTCGAGCGTGAGCACGTTCCAGGCCTGGACCACGCCGAACATCGGCTCGAAGGGCTCGTCGTCGGGCTCCAGCAGCACGTCGAAGGGGCCGGCCCAGTCGGGCTCGCCGGCGGCCATCCAGCCCTGCCAGAGGTCGCCGTGGATGCAGCGGTCGAGCAGCACGCCGAGCAGGCGCCCGTCGTGCACCACGCTCACGAGGCGGCCCGGCGCCCAGCGCGCGGTGAAGGCGCGCCGGGCGACAGCCTCGCGGCGCCGGGCCAATTCGGTCAAAGGGAGCAGCAGGTCCGACGCCACGGGCGTGCCCGCGCCCGCGCTGCCGTGCGGCATCGCGACGGGTGCGGCGTCCGGCGCGGCATCGCCGGGCGGCGCGCCGGTTTCGAACGCATGGCGGATCACGCTGAGCGGGGGCCAGAGGTCGGTGGTCATGGCGTCTGTTCCTGAATGACTATGTCTTCAGACATAAGACGCTTCAGCCCCGAGGATTTTGAAAACCTGCAGGATCGCCGCCATGTTGTCGGCCTCGATCGCGATGCCCAGGGTCTGGCCGATCCAGCTGCCGATGCGGGTCTGCGCATAGCCCGCACCCAGCCCTTCGCGCTTGTGCACGAGGCCCAGCCGGCCGGCGCGGTAGTGGTACGAGGCGATGGCGTGGCGCGAGGCCACGCCCGACAACCCGCCCTCGGCCTCCTGCCCGAAGCCCTCGCACAGCAGGATGCGCTCGGGCTCGGGCAGCCCGGCGATGAAGGCGCGCGCCGCCAGCTGCACGGCCTGCGCGCTGAGGCCGTGCTCGGCCAGGCAGCCGTCGAGGTCTTCGCCGGGGCCGAGTTCGTCTTCGAGCTGGGCCTCGGTGATCTGGTCGCCGATGGACACCTTGCGGCGAAACGAACTGGCGCGCGTGCAGTCGATGAGGTAGCGACGGAAGTACGCGCACAACGCGAAGGCGGTGGAAGGCGCGCTGTGGCCGGCGCGCTCTTCCGACTCGTCGGGGTCGGCGTCGAGCCGCAGCACCTTCACGTAGATGAACTGCGCCACCAGCTCCTGCCGCCCCTCGCCCAGCACCTGCAGCTCGGGCGGGTTGCAGGCCACGAGCGCCTCGCCCACGATGCGGTACATGGTGCCCATGTCGTCCGAGGACAGCGTCTGCCGGCGCCGCCAGAGGCGGACGAGTTCAGAGCTTTCCGCGGACGAGAGGGTTTCCTGCATGAAGGGCCAAGGGGTCGAAAGAAGCGGGATCAGTCGTCGACGCAGACGCCTTCCGTGGGCACGAGGCACTGCGGAAGATTCGCGCCGGCCGGGCCACCGCGCGTGCGGATCGCACCCGACACCGCCGCCTGCGCGACGGCCAGGCCGCGCGGCAGGAGAATCCACAGCTGCCCGCGCTCCTTCATGCGACGTGCGTTGGTCGCGGCCTGCTGGCCGTTGCCGAAGAAATAGTCGGCCCGCACCGCGCCGCGGATGGCGCCGCCGGTGTCCTGCGCGATGGTCAGGCGCTGCATGGGCGCGCCGCTGCCAGGCGTGCGCGTCGACACGAACACCGGGTAGCCCAGCGGCGTGCTGCGCGGATCGACCGCGATCGAGCGGCCGGCCGACAGCGGCACGCCGAAGGCGCCCACCGGGCCGCCCGCGGGCGAGGTCGATTCCTTGAAGAACACGTAGCTCGGGTCCTTGATGCCGGAGCCGGTCACCGCGCCGGCCGTGCGCCGGCCCGGCACCACCACCGCGCCGCTGGCCGTGGGCCGCGCCAGCGTGAAGCCGCGCGTGCGGATCACGCTGTTGTCGATCGCGCCCGTGTCTTCGTCGTCGCCGTCGTCCAGCGTCAGCTCGAGCGAGCCGCCGCGCACCTTGACCGCGCTGCGCGGCTTGCCGTTGGCGGCCTGCGCGATGGTCGGGCGGAAAGGCTGGCCGTTCTGCTCGGCATACGCCACGCGCACGACCTCGCCGCTGGGCAGCTTGATGCGGCCCGAACCCTGGATCTGCATCTCGTACAGCGCGGTGGCGCTGCTCACGAAGGCCAGCACCTTGGCGTTGGGCGCGCCCTTGGTCTCGATCTCTTCGCGCGTGTAGTACGGCAGCAGGCGCTTGCCGTCGATGCGCAGGCGCACCTTGCGGTCGAGCGTGTCGCGGGTGATGGCCGACAGGTCGAGCGCGTACAGGCCCGGTGCGCCCATGTCGCGCGTGCTCAGGCCGCTTTGCACGACCACGTTGCGGCCTTCGACCTTCGCGGCCACCGTGCCGCTGCCGGCCGGGAGCTTGCGCGCATCGACGAACAGCATGTCCTCGGGCTGGCCGTAGACCGGGTAGATGAACGGCGCGACGTAGGTGCGGCTGCCCGCGATCTCGGGCTCGAAGTAGCCGGTGACCACGCCGTCGGGCTTGCGGTCGTCGTCGCGGATCTGGTAGGCCGAGAACTCGCTCTCGAAGAAGCCGCGAATGGCCTGCGTGCTCTTGCCGTCGACCTTCAGCGCGCGCTCGCACACCTCTTTCCATTCGGCGCCGCGACCGTTGAGCACCTTGCAGCTGCCCAGGAAGGCCGGCCAGCTTTCCGAGAAGTCGTCGCGCGCCCAGCCCGGCACGGCGTCGAAGCCGACCGAGGTGTAGGTGGCGAGCTGGGTCGAGAAGGTGCGCGCCTGCCCGGCAACGCTGCCGCCAGTGGGGCGCGCCGGTGCGGTCGCGGGGTCGGCCGTGGTGGGCGCGGTGGTGGCCGTGCCCGTGGCGGTCGGCGGCGTGTTGGCGCAGGCGGCCAACAGCACCAGTGCGACCACGGCGGCCGTTCGGCAAAGGGGAAGCGCGAAGTGCGGCGACGGTGACGTGTGCATGAAAGTCTCCTGGTCGTGGAAAGGGGGCCGAAAGCGGCCGACGCTCTACAGACGATTACTTCTCGACGATTTTGAAATTCGCGACGCCATAGACGTCGTTGCACGGCGGGGCGCCCGGCGCGCAGACCGGTTTGCCCAACAGCGGTGACGGCCCCGTGCCGCGCGTGGCTTCGAGTGCCGCGAGCACCGGCAGCGGGAACTGCGGGAACACGCCTTCGTTCTGCACGCCCGAGGCGCCGAAGTCGCGCTCGTGCTCGCTCACGAGCACCGCGAACTGGTTGGTGCCGGCCGGCCCGCCGGCGTCCATCGGCCAGGAGGCGCGCGGCAGCGCCAGCGCGGCGTTGGCGGTGATCTTGTTGTACTTGTCCAGCAGGTTCGGGAACAGCAGGAACATCTCGCCGCCGCTGGACAGCAGGAACACGTAGACGAAACCGTCGCGCTTGCTGCGCACCTCGAAGGCCAGCTTGTCCTTGCCGATGGCGACCTCGGCCTTCTTCGGTGTGGCCGTGACTTCGAAGCCCGGCGCGGCGCCGGCGGCGAGCGATTGCAGGGATTCGGCAGGCGTGCGCGGCTTCGGAGGGGGCGGAGGTGGCGGCGGTGGTGGGGCCTCGGCGACCTGGGTGGGGGTGTCGGGTGGGGGGGTGGGTGTGGCGGTTTGCGCCGTCTTGCCGGCATCGCCTTCGCTGCCCGAGCGGCCGAGGAACCACCATCCGCCGCCCGCTGCGACGACCAGCACGGCGGCGGCGACTGCGCCGAGGACGGCCTTGTTGCTGCCACCGCCCTTGTTGTTGTTCGCAACAGGTGCCTTGGCGGCGATCGGCTTCGGCATGTGGGCCGTGCCGATCACGGTCGGTGCATCGGCGCCCGACTGACTGCTTCGTGCGCCCGACGGCGGCACGGTGCGCGGCGTGGGCGCGATGCTGTGGCCGACCTCCAAACCCAGCGCCGCACGCAGCTCCGCCATCGACTGCGGCCGCGCTTCGGGCCGAACGCCCAGGCCCGCGTCGATCGCCGCGAGCAGCCGGTCGCTGTAGCGCTGGCGCAGGATGTCGTTGCCGGCCAGCGGCACGTAGCTGTCGGACAGCAGCCGCGCCACCGAGGGCGGCGGCGCGCGGCCGCACACGGCGACGTGCATCACGGCGGCGAGCGCGTAGACGTCGGTCCACGCGCCCTGCGACATGTCGGGCATCTCGGCGTACTGCTCGATGGGGGCGTAGCCGGGCTTGAGGATGACGGTGATCGCCTGCGTCTTGTCGGTGATCACGCGGCGCGCGGCGCCGAAGTCGAGCACCACGGGGCGGCCGGAACCCTCGAGCAGGATGATGTTGTCGGGGGCGATGTCGCGGTGGTAGCAGTGGGCGTTGTGCATCACCGCAAGTGCTTGGGTGACGCCGTCCATGATGCGGGTGAGCCAGGCTTCGTCGACGCCTGCCGGGATGGCTACGAGTGCCTCTCGCAGGGTGTCGCCCTTGTAGAAGGGCATGACCATGTAGGTGGTGCCCTTTTCTTGCCAGAAGCGGTAGACCTTGAGGAGCGAGGGGTGGTCGAACTGGGCGAGGAGGCGGGCTTCGTTGATGAAGCTGCGCATGCCCAGGTCGAAGGTTTCTCGGTGTCTTTCTGACAAGGGGACTACGGTGCCGTCTTGCTGTCTTGTGGACAGCGAGGTGGGGAGGTATTCCTTGATGGCTACTACGCGTTCGAGGGTGTGGTCCCAGGCTTCGTAGACGACGCCGAAGCCGCCCTGGCCTACGACTCGGGTGATTTCGAATTCGGCTAGGCGGCTGCCTACGGGGAGTAGGCCGGCTTCGTGAGTGCCTGTGGCGGGGCTGGTGACGGGGGTGCCTGAGGGTGTGGTGAGGCCGCTGGCTGTGATGACGGTGGCGCCTGTGTCTGTGCTTGCGCCGTCACTTTTTTCTGTGAGGGGCACGGGGCGGGAGACGACTCGGGTGCGGTCGTCTTCCGGGGGAAGGGCGTTGTCGGTCATTGACCTGCTCCTGCTGGGCGAACGCCGTTTTGGGATTGCTTTCCGGGGCCGGGTCTCGGCCCGGCGGCCGACCTACTTTTCTTTGCTTCGCCAAAGAAACGTAGGCAAAAGAAAGGCGACCCTGCTGTCTGCGTCCCTCCGCTTCGCTGCGGGCAACCTGCGGTGCTCACGTTTCGCGGGGTCTCGCAGAACTCGCTTCGCTCAAACAGCTGCGAGCCCTGATCCGCGAAACGCTCCGCTCCTCGGCGCATACAGAAGGGGTTTGGATACCAACGGGCCATCGCTTTGCTCGGCCAGTAGGCTGCAGCAGGCGCTTCGCGCCTGCTGCAGCTCGCATAGGACGTGGCGTTGCACTGGGCAGGGTGCAGGCGCAGACACATGTACGAGTACGAGTACGAGTGCGAGTGCGAGTGCGAGTGCGAGTGCGAGTGCGAGTGCGAGTGCGAGTGCGAGTGCGAGTGCGAGTGCGAGTGCGAGTGCGAGCAAACCCGTGGCATCAGGCTGTTGGAAGTTCCCGGGCCGAGCGAAGCAAAGGCCCGAAGTTCCCCCTCCCCTCTGGCTGCGCCGAGGAGCGGAGCGTTTCGCGGATCAGGGCTCGCAGCTGTTTGAGCGAAGCGAGTTCTGCGAGACCCCGCGAAACGCGAGCACCGCAGGTTGCCCCGTAGCGAAGCGCAGGGGACGCAGACAGTGGGGTCGCCTTTTCTTTGCTTACTTTCTTTTGGCGAAGCAAAAGAAAGTAAGTCCGCCGCCGGGCGGAACTCCCGGCCTCGGGAAGCAAAAGAAAGCAGGGCACTCATTCCCCACCCCCAAGAAACAAAGCCTCGAACTGCAAATCCCGAGGCAACCCCGTAGCCAACATCCGAACCCCACCCTCCACCCCAGGCGTCTCCATCCAAAGCGAGGCCCCAGCCAGTGGCAACTCAAGCGACCGATCATCAGCGGAAGGTTCAGCAGCAACACCCACGAACAACCGACTCAGCACCGCATCAAACCGCAGCGCATCCAAATCACCCTCAAGCCCTTCAAGCACTGCCTGCGTCCCCAACGCCCACCACCGAAGCGCAGCAACAAGCGCCTCTCCATGCAGCGCACCAGGTACGCCTTCATCCAATTCAACGGCGAGAGTGAACGGAAAGTACCGCCCCACCCCATCCACCGAAGGCATCAACACCCCCATCCACCCCCGTTCCCCCACCACCTGCGCCCCCAGCGCAAAGCACCACACGGGCGCCTCCAGGTAATGCGAAGTCCAATCCGCATGCCGATCCCGCAGCCGCGCCAACCCGCGTTGCAACCACGGATCCCACACCGAGCGAAACGCCTCCGGCAACCGCCGATGCGCAAAGTCCCCCATCCCCGGCAGCTTGCCAAACCACCCCGGCAACTCAGAGGAGACGAAGAGAGAAGAAGAAGAGGCCAGACTCACAACCCCTCCGGACAAGAAAACTCCCGCAATTCCTTCAACCGAATCGGATGCTGCACGCTGTTCGTCGTCACCTCGAACCGCGTCTTCCGCGCCCCCACCTGGAACGTGATGAAGAACTTCTCCGGCGCATCCCCCGCTTCGAGTTGCCCGTCATCCAACGTACGGAACAAAGCCCAAGGCCCATCCATCGCCGAACCCGAACTCCCGGTCGTCGACGGCGGACTGACTTGAACGCGCACCTGGTTGCTCCCCTTCGGCCCCGGCCACTGCACCGCCATCGGCACCACCGGCCCGTGCGCGTACTTCACCAGCTGCCCGTCCACGTCGAGGATGAACTGCGTGATGCCCGCGTCCATCTCCACCGGCTTGAAGTCCAGCCGCATCGACGGCCCACGACCGCCGCCGCGGAAGAAGATGTCCTTGATGCGCGCCGCACGCTCGAACTGCGCCAGCGCCTGCGTGGTGATCGCGCCGCGCTCGGCCACGGGCTTGTAGCGCCATGGCCGCGTGCTGGTGTCGACCAGTGCAGCCAGACGCTTCTGGAAGAAGTCGTCCATGAGGCCGCCGGCGCCGAACATCTGGCCGAAGTCTTCGGGCAGCACATCGCGCTTGCTGCTTTGCACGAACGGGTAGCGGCCCGCGATGGCGCGGTTGCAGAACTCGGTCACGGGGCGCAGGTCCTGGCTCAGGTTGCCGCGCTCGGCCACCTGCGCCTGCGCGGCGCCGGTCTGGCTCAGGTTCTCGATCATGCTGCGCACCGGCTCGGGCAGGCGGCCCGCGTCCGACTTGAGCTTGCCGGCCACGTCGCCGGGCGGCGGCGAGGTGCGGCCCTTCACGGCCGTGTCGACGGCGTTGAGGTACACGTACACCTCGTTGAAGAGCTTGAGCGCATCGTCGATCGGCGCGGGCTGGTTCGGGCCGCCCGCGGTGACGAGGCGGCGCAGCGACTCGAAGCGGTCGTCCACGATGCTCTCGATGCGCTTGCCCGGCGCCACCTGCTTGCCGGGGTCGCTGCCGAACAGGTCTTCCAGTCCCTTGCGCGTGTTGCGCACGGTCTCGGTGGCCTTGCTCACGACGTCCTTGTTGGCATCGGCCGCGGGGATCAGCGTGGTCTGCTTGACCACCGCGCGCAGAAAGTTCGCGAGCGGCGAATCGACGCCCGAGAGAATGCGCGCGGTCTCGATGTTCTTCTCCAGGCCGCTGACGCGGATCAGCCGCACGTCGGCCAGCAGCGCCTCCCACTGCTTGACGTACTCCTCGAGGTACAGGCGCCGCACGCGGTCGGTGAGCGCACCCAGCGCCGCGGCGTCGCGCAGGCGTTCGCTGGCGTTGCGGTCCTGCCCCAGCACCCACGGGTCCTCGGCGGCCAGCAGGCCGGTGAGCACCACGACCTCGTTCTGGAAGCGCTTGTGGTACCCGTCATAAGTGAACATGCCCGGCACGCCCTCGCTCAGCGGCTTGCCGCTGATGCGCTCGAACACCAGCGGGCCCGACGGGCCGGTGGCCTGCGCCACGCTGAAGCCCGGGATGTCCTTGGTGGCGCGCTGGCGCTTCAAGCGGCTGAACACGCGCTGCTCCAGCGGGTAGCTCGCGAGCACGGCGCGCACGCTGCGCACCAGGTTCTCGTCCATCTTGAGCGGCGAGCGCGGCGGGCCCTGGGCGATGAGCACGTCGAGCTGGTCCTCGAGCGCCTTGCGCTGGTCTTCGGGAATGCCGCGGTCGAGGTTGCGCGCCCAGTCGAGCGTGATCCAGGCCTTCAGCGCCTCGGGGTCGAAGCGCTCGGGCTGGTAGAGCATGAGGTAGCTCTTGAGCGCTTCGTAGGTGAACTCGAGGTTGTCCTTCTGCGCAGTGCGCAGCTGGTCCTCGATGCGCTTGGCGATCTGCGGCAGGAAGGCGTCGTTGAGCGCGCGCTGGTGCGTGAGCATGGCGGCGGCGTCGAGCTTGTCGCCCTGGTACAGGCCCAGCGTCATCGACAGCGGTTCGTCGCCCTGGCGGTTGTCGGGCGTCTTCCAGATGTCGCGCAAGCCCTGCAGCACGGGCGCGACCTCGACCAGGTTCTGCACGCGCGTGGGCAGCGCGGCCAGGGTTTTCTGCGCGGGCTCGACGCGGGCCTCGACCGACTTCAGGTAGTTGTTGTTCTGCCAGGTGCTGTAGCCCCAGGCCGCGAGCAGGCCGACGGTGAGCAGCGTCATCGCGGCCACGCCCGCCAGGCGCAGCGTGTTGCGGCGGCGCTCCAGCTTCACGTCGGCGCCGGCCAGGCGCTGCTCGGGGAACACCACCTCGCGCAGCAGCGCGGTGAGAAAGTAACTGCGTCCGCTCGACTTCTGCGGCGCGAGCATGGCGCGCTCGATGCCGAAGCTGCGCGCCAGGCTGCCCATCACGCGGTCGATCGGGCTACCCTCTTGCGTGCCGCTGGTGAAGTACACGCCGCGCACCCATGGCGGTTGCGCAAAGCGCGAGCCGGTGAACACCTGTTCGAGCAGGTCGGACAGCAGCGGGCCGACCGAGCCGAACTGCGCCGGAAAGCCGAAGATCGCCGCGCGGCGCGTGCCGTCGGTCTCACGCTGCATGCGCGCGATGAGGCCGTCGTTGATGCGGTTGTGCAGCAGGCCGAACTCGCGGTGGAACGCGGCCGACAGGCCCTTCTCTTCCAGCTGCACGTCCTCGTCCGCCGGCAGCGTGAAGCCGAAGACCTGCGCGCGCTGCTCCTTGCCGAGGTCGTCGAAGTAGTCAGTGAAGCCGTACAGCAGGTCGCTCTTGGTGACGAGCACGTACACCGGCAGGCGCGTGGTGAGCTTGCTGTCGAGCTCGAGCAGCCGCGCGCGGATCGAGGCCGCAAGCTGCGTGCGCGCCTCGGGGCCCTGGCTCAGCAGGTCGCCCACGCTCACGGTGAGGAACACGCCGTTGAGCGGGCGGCGCGGGCGCGCCTTCTTCAGCAGGCCCAGGAAGCCTTCCCAGGCGCTCTTGTCTTCCGACTGGTGGCTGTCCTGCGTGGTGTAGCGCCCGGCCGTGTCGATGAGCACGGCCTCGTCGGTGAACCACCAATCGCAGTTGCGCGTGCCGCCCACGCCGCGGATCGCGCCGGGGCCGAACTTCTCGGCGAGCGGGAACGAGAGGCCCGAGTTGACGAGCGCCGTGGTCTTGCCTGCGCCCGGTGCGCCGATGAAGACGTACCACGGCAGGTCGTACAGGTAGCTGCCGCCTGAGATCGACAGCCAGTCGCGCCAGCCCGGCTTCTTGCCTGCGGCATGCAGGCGCATCTGCTTGAGCGTGGCGACGGCTTCGCTGAAGCGCGTGTCGAGGATCTTCTGTTCGCCGTCGACCGGCGCGCCGCTCTTGGCGGCGGCCGGCGCCTTCATGAGGCCGTCGGTCAGGTGCTGGCTCGCACGGCGCGCGCGCCAGCGGCGGTACAGCGCGCGCAGCACGACGATGAGCACGATGACGCCGATGACGATGGCGCGCGTCATCTCGCCTTCGAGCGGCGCGAGCGAACCGATCTTCACCAGCGGGCCGATCCACCAGATCAGCAGCGCGACGACGATCAGCGCGAGCAGCGTCAGCAGCAGCGGGCTGAACAGGAAGCCGAAGATTTTCTTGATCATTTCGTTGCTCCTGGAACGGGAGCAGCCGGTGCAGCAGCGAGGCGCTCGGGTTCGGTCAGCAGCACGATGTCGACGCGGCGGTTGCGCGCGCGGTTGGCCGGCGTGTCGTTCGCCACCACGGGCTCGGCGTCGGCCTTGCCGTCGGAGCGCATGCGCGCGGGCTCGACCAGCGTGGAGAGCGCGCCCTTCACCGCGTCGGCGCGCGCGGCCGACAGGTGCCAGTTCGACGGGTAGCGCAGCGAGCGGATCGGCTGGTTGTCGGAGTGGCCGGTGATGAGCACCTCGCCCTTCACCTCGGCCAGCGCCTGGCCGATGCGGCGCAGCACCGGCAGCGAGGCCGCCATGGGCTCGGCGCTGCCCGAGCCGAAGAACGAATCGCCGCGCAGCCGCACCACGCTGCGGTCGGCCTCGTCGGTCACGGTGACCAGGCCCTGCTTGATCTCGGGCTCCAGGAAGCGCGCGAGCCGCGGCGACTTGGCCGGCGCGGCGGGCGGTGCGATCTGGATGTTGGGCACGCGCAGGCTCGACACGGCCGCGTAGGTCGTGTCCGAGCGGTGGTTGAGCGTGAGCCGCAGGCCGAACCACGCGAGCGCCAGCAGCAGCGCGAAGCCGGCCGCGAACACCCACAGCGGCAGCGACTCGCGCAGCCGCACCGTGCCCGCGCCCTGCCCGCGCCAGTGCGGCGACAGCTCGGGCTCGACGGGCGGACGGTCTTTCGCGATCAGGTCGGCCAGGCGCTGGCGCACCGAGTCGAGCTGCGCGCGGCCGTTGTCGACCACGCGGTAGCGGCCCTCGAAGCCGAGCGCGAGCACGCTGTAGATCAGCTCCAGCAACTGGCGGTGCGTGGGCACGTCCTGTGCGAGCTTGGCCAGCAGCTGGAACACCTTTTCGCCGCCCCAGGTCTCGTTGTGGAACTGCACCAGCAGGCTCTGCTTGTTCCAGCCGGCCTGCACGCCCCAGGGCGTGTTGGCCACGGCTTCGTCGAGCGCGGTGCACAGCACATAGCGCGCGGCCAGCACCGACTCGTTGCCCACGCCCGCGCGGCGCGCCGCGGCGTCGAACTGGTTCACCGCATCGGCGGTGGACGCGCGCAGCGCCGGCACATTGGGCGGCTGCGCGAGGTTGCGCAGCTTGCCGATCAGCACCAGCAGCTTGCCGGCAGCCGACACCAGCGGATTGAGCAGGCCGATCTCGCCCACCTCGGCCACGGGCGTCGGATCGGCGCCGCCGAAGAACGGCGCGGGTGCAGCGGCCGGCGGCGCGCCGCCCGGCGTGCGCGGCTTGGGCTTGATGACCGTGCGCTCGGACTCGAAGGCGGCAAAGGGGTCGGGAGGGGTGCTCATGAGAACTCCACGCGGGTGACGTCCCTTCGGGAGACACCGCGGAACCGGCTTTGCCGGGCCGCTGGTGTCGCCCCCGGTGAGGGGGTTGGCGAAGCGACACGAAGTGCGCGAAGCCTGGGGGTGGTCATGATCTGATGGCCCAGAACGCGAGGTCCAAGCCGGGGAAATCGCCCGCGATGTGCATCGCGATGCCGCCCGATTGCTCGAGCTGGCGCCACAGGTCGCTGTTGCGCGTTTCGAGTTCGAAGTAGTTGGCGCCCGTGTGGAACGGAATCTGGCGCGGCGCCACCGGCATCGGCGTCAGCGTGACGCCCGGCAGCGCGAGGTTCACGAGGTCGCGGATGCGCTCGACCGGGCCGATCTTCACCTGCGTGGGAAAGCGCGCGCGCAGCGCCTCGCTCGGCATGTTCGCGTTCACCGCGAGCACGAAGGTCGCCTTGCGTTGCAGCTCGACGTCGGTGACCATCGCCACGCGCACGCCGTGCTTGCGGTCGTGCAGCTCGATGCGGATGGCCGACTGCTCGAACACCATCGACAGGCTGCGGCGCAGGTCGTCCATCACCGGGCGGAAGCTCAGCGCCAGGTCGTCGTGGATGTAGGGCCCGAAGCGCGTCACGCGGCGCGTGTCGCGAAAGCTCGCAAGGTCGCCGGCCAGCCCGAGCGCGTGCTCGAAGAAATGCTGCGGGTGCAGCATCGCACTCTTGGCGAGGTGCGCAAAGATCGCCTCGTTGCGGTTCACCGCCTGCAGCAACATGAAGTCGGCAATCTCGGCCACACCGCCCGTGCCGCCTTGGGTCATGCGCCCGGCCAATGCCTCGCCGCGCTGGCGCAGCAGGCCCAGCAGCTCGTCGAGCCAGGCGCGAATCACCGCATGGCCGGCCACGTCGAGCAGCGGCGGCAGCATCGCGCGATCGAGCTGCACCTGGTTGTCGACCCGGCGCTCGACCACGCGGGCCACGCCCAGGGTCGCCCACGCGTCGGTCGCTTCGCTGGCGCGCATCAGGCGCGTGTGGAGCTGGCCCAACTGCAGCATCGCGGTGCGCTCGCCGGCCGTGTTGGAGTCGGGCACGTCCGACTCCAGCACGCGGTGGCGCACCAGCTCTTCGTATTCTTCAGCGTCGGCTTCGCGCGCCCCGGCGCGGCGCAGCGGCAACGCCAGCACCACGGCTTCGTCGCGCATGGACGCAGGAATGTCGATGGGCTCGGGCAGCGGATCGACCGCCGGCATGTCGAACACCGTGCCGTCGCCGAAGATGCCCACCGCCCGCACCAGCGCCAGCTTGCCCAACGTGAGCGCCGCCGCGTCGATCTCGACTTCGGCGAAACCCCAGGCGTAGGGCGTGGTGGTGCGCAACAGCACATGCCGCGCATGATCGGCATGGCGCTCGCTCTGCTGCAGGTGCTGAGGCTGCAACAGCATCCCCTCGCTCCAGACCACTTTGGTTCGCCAACTCATCCGCACTCCGTCAACGGCAAGGGTGCCGGGAAGAAAGAAACACGAAGTTTCCGGCGCGGGGGGCTGCGGGCAAATCCGTCTAATGGCCTAGACGGTGGCGATTTGCGTACGGCAAAGGGAGTAGATGGCCAGGGAGAGCGCGTCGAAGGACACGGCCCGGGGAATGAAGCAGCGCCGCGGCGGCTTCAGCGAGGTGCGGCAGAACCGCGCAGCGCCTCCACCTGCGCCGCATACGCCTTCTCGATGCGCTGCAGCCGCTGCTCCCGCGCCGCATCGTTGACCCACGCCGCCGACAACGCGCGCTGGCGGCCCAGCTGGTACTCGAGCTTCGCTTCCGGCAGCAGCGCGCTGTCGTCCGCCGCGACGTAGCCGTACGCCGCGCGCAGGTTCTTCAGCACCTCGCGCTCGGCGTCGGCGCGCGGGCCCTTGCCCTTGCCGTAGCCGACCAGGAAGGCCTGCAGCTTCGCCTGGAACTCGGGCGGGTAGTCGCGGCGCACCACCATCGGTGCGCCGGGCGGCGGCTCGGACTCCCAGATCACCTGCAGCCGCGCGGCCTCGACCGGGAACTGCTGGCGGAAGCGCTCGAAGTCGGTGGTGTTGTTGGTGGCCACGTCAGCATCGCCGTTGGCCACGGCCAGCGCGGTGGCCTGGTGGGTGCCGACGAACTCGCTGCGAAAGCGCGTTTCCATCTCGATCTGGTTCGGCAGGAAGAGCTGGCTCTGCGGCACGATGAAACCGGTGACCGAGCGGCTGTCGCCGCGCGCGAGCCGCCAGCGTTCGGGCTGGGCCAGCAGGCCTTCGAGCGTGTTGAGCGGCCCGGTCTTGCGCGCCAGCAGCACGGCGCGGTGCTCGGGCATGCCGTCGCGCCGCGCGATCTGCGCCACCACCTTCATGCGCCGCTGCATGACGGCGTCGAGCGCCATCTTGGCCGAGAGAAAGGCCATGTCGATCTCGTCGCGGCCGATGGCGCGGTCGAGCTCTTCGTACGACGGCACCGAATACGCGCTGACGGGCAGGCCCAGCGCGCGGCTCATGTCGGCCATGAGCGGCGTCCACAAGGCGCGCGACTCGACGGTACCGCCCAGCGGCAGCACGCCGAAGCGCACTTCCTTGATCACCGGCGTGCCCTTGGCGGCCGGCGTCGGCGCGGGCTGCGCGCCCGCGGGCCATGGCGCCATCAGCGATGACGACAGGGCCAGCGCAAGCAGGGTCCGGCGGTTCAAGGGCTCACGTCCTTCAATACGGCGAGCTGCTCGGCATAGCCGCTCTCCAGGCGCTGCAGCCGCGCCTGCCGCGCCGCGTCGTTGACCCACTGCGCGGTCTTCGCGTTCTGCATGGCGAGCTGGTAGGCGAGCTTGGCGGCGGGCAGCAGCGAGCTGTTGTCGGCGGCCACGAAGCCCGCCAGGTCGTGCAGCGACTTGAGCACCACGCGCTCGGCGTCGCCGCGCGGTCCCTTGCCGCGGCCGTAGGCGACCAGGAAGGCCTGCACGCGCAGGCGCAGCTCGGGCGGGTATTCGCGGCGCACGACGATCTGCGCGTGCGGGATCAGCTCCGACTCCCACAGCACCTGCAGCCGCTGCGCCTCGGCCGGAAAGCGCAGCTTGAAGCGCTCGAAATCGGCCGAGTTGTTGGTGGCCACGTCGGCCTCGTTGTTGGCCACGGCCAGCGCGTTGGCCTGGTGCGTGCCGACCACCTCGCTCAGGAAGCGCGTCTCCATGACGATGTGGTTCGGCAGAAAGAACTGCAGCTGCGGCACGATGAAGCCCGACACCGACTGCCGCTCGCCGCGCGCCAGGCGCCAGCGCTCGGGCTGGTCGACGAGGTTTTTCAGCGTGTTGAAGGGCGGCGCCTTGCGCGTGAGCAGCAGCCCGCGGTAGCCGGGCAGGCCGTCGTGCCGCACGACCTGGGCCACGACCTTCATGCGCTTCTGGCTCACGGCGTCGAGCGCCATCTTTCCCGACAGGAACGCCATGTCGACTTCGCCGCGCTGGATGGCCTGCTCCAGCGCCTCGTACGAATTGACCGAGAGCACGCTCACCGGCCGCTGGATGGCGCGGCTGAGTTCGGCCAGCAGCGGGTCCCAGTCGCTGCGCGACTCGAAGGCACCGCCCAGCGGCAGGATGCCGAAGCGCACCGGCGCGTCCGCGGCGGGCGCCGCAGCCTGCGCCGCCGCCAGCAGCGGCAGCAGCAAGAGCCCCACGGCCAGCGCCAGGGCCGCACGGCGGCCGGTGCCGGGAAAACTGCCGAAACGACGCAAGAAGGCGTGCATGGAAGGAGCGGAAGACACGGGGCCCGCGGCGAGCCGGCGGGGTCTAACATGGGCGACGCGGACGCCATTACATCCCAAATGCGAGTCTTTCTCGTGATGTTTTTCCGGTCTTCCCTGTTCGGGGCCGTGGCCCTAAGCTCGCGCCCCATGCGTTCAAGGCCTTCATGAACTGGAACTTCCGCCTCCTGCGCGGGCTGGCCCGCCTCACCTTCGCCCAGCAGCTGATCCTGCTGGCGCTGGTGCCGGCCACGGCGGCCACGCTGGTGGCCATCGCGGTGCTCACGCGCCAGCACCTGGGCAACCTCACCGAACTGATGCGCGCCAACGCACAGACGGTGGCGCTGCAGGTGGCCACGGTGGCGCAGGCGCCGCTGTCGCGCATGGACCGCCGCGCGCTGGCGCGCACCGCGCAGACCGGCACCTACCAGCCGCACGTGCAGCAGGTGCAGATCTGGACGGAAGACGGCGAGATCGTCGCCAACTCCGAAACCGTCGATCGCCGCCGCGGCGAGGGCCTGCAGGTGGTGGTGCCGATCGTCAGCGACGACGGCCGGCACAACGGCAAGGTGATGGTCGAGATCGGGCTGGACGCGGTGCAGAGCGCGCGCCGCTCGGTCTGGCTCAACGTGGCGCTGGTGCTGGCCATGAGCCTGCTGGGCGTGGGGCTGGCGGGCTGGTGGGCGGCGCGTCGCATCAGCGAGCCGATCCGCGCGCTGGGCGAGGCGGTCGACCGGCTCGGCGCGGGCGAGGCCGCCAGCGTGGCGATCGAAGGCACGTCCGAAGTGCGCCATCTGCAGCACGGCTTCAACCAGGCGGCGCGCGCGCTCGCCGAAAGCCACCGGCTGCTGCAAAGCCGCATCAACGAGGCGACGGCCGAGCTGGCGCGCAAGAACCAGTTGCTCGAGGTGGCCAGCCAGGCCAAGACGCGGCTGCTGGCCGCCGCCAGCCACGACCTGCGCCAGCCGCTGCATGCGCTCACGCTGTTCTCCGACGGGCTGGCCAACGGCGAGACCGACCCGGTGAAGCTGCAGCGCATCGGCCACATCCGCGAGTGCGTGGATTCGCTCGACCGGCTGTTCTCGGAGCTGCTGAACCTGTCGCAGCTCGACGCCGGCGTGCTGCAGCCGCAGTGGGCCGACTTTCCACTCGACCGGCTGTTCGACGAGATCAGCCGCAACTTCCGCCCCGTGGCCGAGCAGCAGGGCCTGCGGCTGGTGGTGCGCAAGACCGAGCTGTGGGTGCGCTGCGACTACGTGATGCTCTCGCGCATCCTCAACAACCTGGTGTCGAACTCGCTGCGCCACACGGTCGAGGGCGGCGTGCTGATCGGCGCGCGCGCGCGTGGCAAGGGCGTGCGCATCGACGTGGTCGACACCGGCGTGGGCATTGCGGCGCACCACCAGGCGCGGGTGTTCGAGGAGTTCTACCAGGTCGAGCCGGCCAGCCGCAGCAACGCGCCCGGCGGCGCGCGCGGCATGGGCCTGGGGCTGGCCACGGTGCAGCGGCTGGCCGAGCTGCTGAACACGCGCGTCGAGCTCAGCTCGCGCCTGAACAAGGGCACCTGCGTGCGCGTGCAGGTGCGCGCCGCGCCCGCCGCGCTGCCGGCACCGGTGGCACCGGCCCCCGCGGCGGCCAGCGCCGACGACGAGAGCAACGGCGACAGCCTGACGGACCTGCGCATCCTCGTCATCGACGACGAGCGCACGATCCTCGAAGGCCTGAGCGTGGTGCTGTCCAACTGGGGCGCCACGGTGCTGGCCGCGCAGACGCGCGCCGAGGCGCTGGCGCTGGCCGACCACTGGGACACGCCGCCCGACGTGGTGGTGAGCGACCTGCTGCTGCAGGGCGGCGACAACGGCCTCGATGTGATCGCCGCGCTCGAGCGCCACCCGAACGGCATCGGCGCCGGCACCGCGCGCCTGCTGGTCACCGGCGAGACCAAGCCCGACCGCCTGCGCGAAGTGGCCGCCGCCGGCATCGCCGTGCTCTACAAGCCGGTGTCGCCGCGCGTGCTGCGCCAGGCGATCCAGGCGCAGCGCGCGGCCGCGCTGGTGATTGCGGCGGGCCTCTGACACGGTACCTTCCCGGTAGGCGCCGGGTAGTCCGTCGGACATAGACCAAGCAGCCGCCGCGGTGTGATCTTCCTCACACGCGCAGGCCCTCGCGCATGCGGGCATAAGCCCTCCGCCTTATCGCGGGAAACAGGGCGCGTCCTTACATTGGACCATTGCCTCTCGCTGCACAAAGCAGTCCATGTCCGTCGCTGTGAACCCTCCCATTCCGCTTTTCTCCGGAAGAGTGCACCGTGCTGTCCACGCGCTGCTGGCCTTCGGCCTCGTGCTGTGCCTGGCCGCCGCGCCGCGCGTGGCATCGGCGGCCACGCTGACGGTGCTCGTCGGCGACGACCAGGCCGCGTCGGCCGAGTTCGTGCAGCAGTTGCGCACGGGCCAACCGGCCTCCGGCAAGTTCGAACTCGTGCGCATCGGACCGGGCGCCACGGCCGCGGAACCGGCCAGCGCCGACACCGAGCCCGCCGCCAACACCGGCGTGCGCACGCGCAGCCTGCGCACCGCGAGCGACGCGGGCCTCACCGTGGCGGTGGGCACCGCCGCCGCGCGCGCCGCCCTCGAACGCCCCGGCGCCGAGCCGCTGGTGCTGGCGATGCTGAGCCGGCTCGACTACGAGACCCTGAAGACCGCCAGCCCCGCTGCCCTGCGGCGCGGCGACCGGCGCGTGGGCGTGCTGCTGCGCGACCCGGCCATGGCCGACCAGCTCGCGCTGGTGAACGCCGTGCTGCCGCAGAAGCGCCGCCTGGGCGTCATCGCCACGCCCGAATCCGAACCGCTGGTGCGCGAGCTGCAGCGCGCCGCGCAAGGCGCCAGCCCGGCCTGGGACCTGCAGGTCGAGATCGCGCCCGACGCCCGCTCGCTGGCCACCGCGCTGCGCGCGCTGGTGCCGCGCAGCGACGCCCTCATGGTGCTGCCCGACCTCATCGGCGACAGCCAGGCGGCCACGCTCTCGGTGCTGCATGCGGGCGCCGGCGCGGGCCTGCCGGTGTTCGGTGCCAGCGAAGGGCTGGTGCGCTCGGGCGGCTTGGCAGCGGCGGTCTCCACGCCCGGCCAGCTCGCGCAACAGGCGCGCCAGCTCGGACAGAAAGTGGCCAGCGCAGGCAGCACCGGCAACAGCAACAGCCCGCTGGTGGAGGCGGCCACGCCGGCCACCGTGCGGATCAACGCGACCGTGGCACGCGGGCTCGGCCTGCGTCCGCCGGAGGAACGGGAGCTCACCGAACGACTCGCAGCCCCGCGATGAGCACCACGCCGGTCCCTCCAGGCCCGCTGTCCCACCCGACGGCGGCGGGAGCGGCCACGGCGACCGAATCGCCACCGCCCCCGCCTCCTCCGGCCGCCGCTTCGCTCGTCGTGCGCGGCAACCTGCAGCGCGACCTGTTCCGCCTGGGCGTCGTGCCCTGCGCGGCGGTGGCGCTGGCGCTCACCGGCTGGTTCACGCACAACCGGCTGCAGACGCTCGAAGCCGCCTTCGACGCCGAAGGCCAGGCCGTCGCCAAGCAGGTGGCGGCGATGTCCGACCTGAGCCTGTACGCGGGCGACCTGCCGGCCCTGCAGAACGTGGCCTCGGCGGCGTTGCGCGGCGGACAGGTGACGCGCGTGGAGATCAGCAACAGCGCGGGCGTGTACGTCACGGCCGGGCCCAAGAATGAATCGCTCGCGCAGCTGCGCATGTTCAGCGCGCCGGTCACGCTGCGCGAAGCCTCGCGCGCCAGCGCCTTCGCGCCGGCCGGCTCCACCGCGGCGGGCGACACGCCCATCGGCCTGGTGCAGACCTTCCGCGACACCACCGCCTACACGCACGAGCGCAGCCGCTCGCTCATCGCCGGCATCGGCATCGCGCTGGTCGCGCTGCTGGCGGCCTGGGCCTCGGTGCGCCACATGGCGCGCACGGTGGCGCGGCCGCTGCGGCGCGTGTCGCGCACCGTGGCGGCGCTGGAGGCCGGCCACTTCGAGGTGCGCTGCGATGTGGTCGAAGGCGGCACGCGCGGCACGCACGAGCTGGCCGTGCTCGCACACGACATCGACCGCCTCGCCGAGCGCCTGCAATACAACCGCCAGGTGAGCGAGGAGCGCGTGCGCGAGGCCACCGCCGTCGCGCTGCAGCGCATGGCCGAGGCCGAGCAGGCCGCCCTGTCGCGCGCGCGCTTCCTGGCCGCCGCAAGCCATGACCTGCGCCAGCCGCTGCACGCCATGGGCCTCTTCATCGACGGCCTGCTGCCCAGCGCCACCGAGGCGCAGCGCCCGGCCGTGCTGCGGCTGCAGGAGAGCACCGGCTTCATGGGCGTGCTGCTGGACGACCTGCTGGAAATTTCGCGGCTCGACGCGCAGGTGCTCACGCCCGCCATCACGCGTGTCTCGCTGGCCGCGCTGTTCGACCAGCTCGACGCGCAGCACGCGCTCGCCGCCAGCGCGGCGCAAGTGCGGCTGCACTGGCGCGACCGCGGGCTGGCCGTGCGCAGCGACGCGGCGATGGTGCAGCGCATCGTCGGCAACCTGGTGGCCAACGCGCTGCGCCACGCACCCGAGGGCGGCACCGTGCTGGTGGCCGCGCGGCGCAGCCGGGCCGGCGTGCGCATCGAGGTGCGCGACAACGGCGTGGGCATCGCGCCCATCCACCAGGGCCGCATCTTCGAAGAGTTCTACCAGGTGGCCAACACCGAGCGCGACCGCCGCCGCGGCTTCGGCCTGGGGCTGGCGATCTGCGCGCGCATCGCCACCCTGCTGGGCACCCGCATCACCGTGCGCTCGGCGCTGCAGGCCGGCAGCACCTTCGCCTTCACGCTGCCGCCCGCGCGCAAGGCCGACGTCGCGCCGCCCGAGCCCGCACCGGTGGCACCGGCGCCGCTGGCCGGCCTGCGCTGCCTGGTGGTGGACGACGACCCCGCCATCCTCGACGGCACGCACGCGCTGCTCACGCAGTGGGGCTGCGAGGTCGAATGCGTCACCACCGGCGCCGAGGCGCTGGCGCGGCTGGGCACCGGCGACATCGTCTACGACGCCGTGCTGTGCGACCTGCAACTGGCCGGCGACGCCGACGGCGTGGAAGTGATCGATGCCGCGCGCCGCCTGCAGCCCGGCGCGCTCGCCGTGCTGGTGTCGGGCGCCACCGGGCCCGAGGTGCTGCAGCGGCTGCGCCACGGCGGCGTGACGCTGTTGACCAAACCGGTGGCGCCGGCCAAGCTGCGCGCACTGCTCACCACGCGGCGCCACGCGCCCGGCGCCTGAACCTGCATGTCCACTGCCATCGACCTGAAAGACGTCCGTCCCTTCGTCGCCACGCCCTGCCACGGCGGTGCGGTCGGCACCGAGTGCGTGCGCAGCCTGCTCGGCCTGGTCAACCTCGCGTGGACCCACGGCTTCGCGATGCAGACGCGCTTTCTCGACGGCGACAGCCTCGTCACGCGCGCGCGCAACCGGCTGGCCGCCGAGTTCCTGGCCGACCCGCGCTGGACGCACCTGTTCTGGATCGACGCCGACATCGGCTTCGAGCCCGAGGCCGCGCTGCGGCTGCTGGGCGCGGGCCGCGACGTGGTGGCCGGCGTGTACCCGCACAAGAGCGACGGCTGGCCCGAAGGCGGCCTGCGCGCGCCGCTGCCGGCCGGCACCACGCGCGCCGACTTCGAGGCGCTGCATGCGGCGTTCCCGGTCAACGCGCACGACGCGGGGGCGCGCGTGGACGCCGACGGTTTTCTCGAAGTGCTGGACGCGCCCACCGGCTTCATGCTGATCGCGCGCCGCGTGCTCGAGCAGATGGCGCAGGCGCTGCCCGAGCTGCGCTACACGCCCGACCGCATGGATGACCCGGTCGCCGCGGCGCGGCCGCACTACCGCTTCTTCGACGTGTTCGTCGAACCGGGCAACGGGCGCTACCTCAGCGAGGACTACGGCTTCTGCCGGCGCTGGCAGTCGATCGGCGGGCGCGTGCATGTCGACACGCGCTCGCAGCTGTCGCACCAGGGCCTGCGCACCTACCGCGGCGACTTCGCCAGAACGCTGGGGTTGGGCGGCTGAGCCGATTGCAGATCGGGCGGCAAGGTGCTGCGGTCGTAGTCGCGTTCTGGCGCGATGCGCACCAGCTGCAGGCCCGGTCCTTCTTCCGCGAGGTAGTCGTAGCCGATGCTCTGGAACTGCCGCGCCGGATCGAGCCGCGTGTACAGGTCGCGCCGCGTCACGCGGTCTTCGTGCCGGATGCTCTTCAGGTGATAGAGCCGGTAGCGGCTGTAGAACATCGGGCCGTGGCGCTGCGCGTCGTCGGGCAGCCACGGGCCGTGCAGTTCCGAGCTCGATTCAAACGAGATCTGCTGCGGCAACCGGAACAGCCGCGCGCGCGACTTGCGGCCCCATGGCCCGTCGCTGCGCCAGGCGTCGGGCGAATTCCAGAGCTCACACGACACGAGCGACAGGCTCGCGAGCTGGTTGTCGGGCAGCGAATCGACGGTCGCGTGCAGGTGGCGCAGGAACAGTTCTTCGTAGCGCTCGTCGGCATCGCACACCAGCACCCAGCCCGCGCCGTGGCGGCGCGCCGCTTCGAGCAGGCGGCGCTTGTTCTCGTTCTCGCGCCACACATGCGCGCCGTCGTCGCACGGCGGGTTCGACAGCAGCTCCAGCAGCATCGGTTCGCGCCGCAGGATGTCGGCGGTGCCGTCGGTCGAACCGTCGTCGAGCGCGACGATGCCGTCCACGTGGCCGCGCAGGTGGTCGAGGCAGCCCGGCAGACAGCGCGCTTCATTGCGCACTTGCAGCACGCAGACGATGCGCAGCCGCGACGTGAGACGCTGTGCGATCGGCGGGCGCGCGCACCGCGGGCAATGAAAGGCGCTGGGCTCGTGGTGCAGCAGGCGCGCGCAGACCTCGCACTGGCGGCGCGAGCCCATCGGCACCACGGGTGCGGCGGCCAGCCAATCCGGCGCTTCGGCGGGCCATGCGCGGGCGCTGTCGTCGCGTGCGATGCGCCCGAAGTCGCGGCCCCAGCCGGCATCACCCGCGCGCGCCTCGTGCGGCGTGCATTTGATCCAGTCGACGTCGCGGTCGAACTGCTCGCCGCCCGTGCGCGTTTCGTCCGACAGGTGCAGCAGGTGCGCGTCCGGGCAGGCCAGCAGCTGCCAGCCCGCCATCTCCAGGCGCACGCGCAGGTTGTCGTCGTCGCCGCCCCATTCTTCGAAGGATTCGTCGTAGCCGTGCACGGCCTCGAAGGCCTCGCGCGCGCAGCACAGCGAGCCGTAGAAGGTCTGCAGCAGCAGCTCGGGCGGCACCTGGCGCGCGAAGATGGCGTCGAGCGTGTCCGTGAGTTCGTCGAAACGCGCGAAGCCGACGCGGCCGACCGCCACGCCGCGCGCGTGCCCCATCGCGGCGTGCAGCAGCAGGGCCGGCGCATCGCCCACGTAGGCGGACTCGGGCGAATGGACCAGCACGAAGCGCCCCGCGCTGCCGCGCACGCCGGCGTTGATGGCCTTGCAGGGCGGGCGCCATGCATGTGCGACGTCGTTCACGAGCACCTTCCAGCGGGTCTGCGGAAAGCGTTCGACCAGCGCCAGCACGCCGGCTTCCTCGCCGGGCTCGTCGAGCGCGAGCACGACCTCGATGCCGGGTCGCGCCCAATACCCGGCATTCATCGGCAGCACGCGCTCGAAGTCGGCAAGCTTGCGGTAGAAAGGCAACACGACGCTGAGCCACGGACGGTTCGTGTCAGCCTCTCGACCTTCCGACGCCATGATGTTCACTGCATCGCTCCTTCAGCGATGACGCACCGGAGATGCCCATGCAAGGCTGCTACATCAACCTCAAGCGAAGCACCGAGCGCCGCGCCGCGATGGACGCGCAGTTGCAGCGGCTCGGGCTGACGAATGTCTGGCGACACGCAGCCATCGATGCGCAAACGCTTGCGCCAGGCAACACGGCGATCACACCCGGCGAGCGCGCCTGCTTTCTCTCGCACACCGAAGCCCTCACCCGCGCGAACCCCGGCGAGGCACTGCTGGTGCTCGAAGACGACGCACAGCTCAGCGAGGCCCTGCCGGCCGTGCTGCGCAGCGGCGCGCTCGCGCAGCTCGAAGCCGAGGGCTGCGACATCGCTTTTCTCGAATGCCAGCCCGTGACTTCGACGCAGCACCTGCTCGCGCTCTGGCACAGCCTGCAACGACGCCTGCCGCCGCAAGGAAGTGGCGCGCCGCGTCACGCGCTGTCGGGCATCGATTTCCTCGACGCCCGCACGCTCTACAACTGGGGTGCAGTCGCCTACGTCGTCACGCCGAAGGGCCTGCGCGTGCTGCCCGCGCTGCTGCAGGAGGCGATCACGCACGGGCCATTGCAACCGTACGACCTGACGCTGGGCAGCTTCCTGCGCGACGGCCGCCTGCAAGGCGTGGTGCTCTCGCCCTTCCTCGCCACGCCGGCATGGGGCAGCCATGCCGACAGCACCCTCGGCAGCCCCACGGAATCGGCAGCGCACGACGTGCTCGGCGGTGCGTTGCGGCGCCTGTTCTTCGCCGGCCCGCTCGAAGGCCTCGAGGCCCATGTCGCGCCGTGGCGCCACGCCCCGCTCACCGACGACCCGCAGCTGCGGCTGCTCGCGGACCTGATGGCGCAGCTCTTCGTGCTCACGGCCCGCGATCACGCGCCGCGTTGACACCTGCTCAAAAGTCCGAACAGCCGTTGCGCCGCTCGGTGTTCACGCAGCTCAGCAGGTTGGGCCGCGAGCGCACGCGCGACCATTCGCGCGCCAGCACGTCGGCGCCTTGCTGCGCGCGGTCGCCGTCCAACGGCCCGGTGGCCAGGCAGATCGGCGCCTGACCGATGTTCCGGTCGTACAGGTACGAGGTCAGCGGCTCGCGCACCACGTCCACCGAAGGCAAGAGCGGCAGGCCGCTCACGCGCAGCTGGCCCGGCACCACGCGCACGGCGTAGCCCTCGGCCGAGGTGAAGCTGCCGTTGATCGGGTACAGGCCCGTCGAGCTGCCCGGCAGCGCCGGCGAGAACATCGAGCCGCTGAAGCCCGCGCCGGTGTCGCCCAGGATCAGCCCCGTGATGCTGTAGATGAAGAACGGGTTGGGCGCGCCCACGGTGCGCGACGCGTCGGCGATCACGATGGTCGCGGTCGGCTGCTGCGCGTAGATGAAGTGGTTGTCGCCCGGCGTCACGCTCACGGTGCACAGGCCGAGGTAGGCGCAGTGATAGAAGTTCGGCAGCGGGCCCGAGCCGGCCAGGCCGCCGCGCGTTTCGCCGACCCAGGTGTCGGCCCACACGCGCCACAGCGCGCCCGAGATGCCGTGGCCGCCCGGGTTCTGGAAGCGCGCTGCCGCCACGAGGTCGGTGCCGCTGGTGCTGCTGACCGGCGCGCCCAGCGTGAGGTCGCCGCTCAGCGTGCGCACGAACACGGTGTTGGCGGCCATCGAGTCGGCCGAGGTGACCTGCGGCAGGTTGCCCGCCGCATCGAAGCCCGTGACCGACACCGGCCCGATGGTGACCGCGTTCGCGTCCACGTAGGCAAAGCCGCCGGCCGCGCCACCGCCGACCGTGGCCACGTCGTTGGCCGGATTGCGCAGATCGACACTGCCGTTGCGCGAGCGTGCGAGCAGCGTGCCCGCCGTGATCGTGCCCGCACCCGACTGGCTCACGTTGCCGCCCGACAGCAGCCCCAGCGTCGCGGCCGAGACCGGCGCGTTGAGCGCGATGCCGCCGCCACCGCCTTCGTTCTGCAGGGTGAGCGCGCCCGAGGTCGTGAGCGCGCCGGCCACCGTGATGGCGCCCGCGTGCGTGGTGCTGCCCGCGACGATGGTCGGCGCCGACAGCTGCGCGAACTCCGCGCCCGACACCGAGAAGCCGTTGACCGTCGGGCCGCCCAGCACGATGGGCGTGGCCGTGTCGTCCGATGCGACCATGTTGGCATCGACCCCGCCCGGGCGCAGGTCGATGGCGCCGGCCGCGACCACCGGCGCCTCGATCACGATCGAATCGCCGCTGCCGTCGTTGCTCGCGCGCAGCAGCACATTGCCGCTGCTGCGGATGCCCGGCAGCGCACCCGGCGCGGTCGGCGCACCGCCGGCCTGCAGCACGACACCGCGCCCGCCGTTCTGCGAACGGCCCGTGACCTCGATGTTGCCGCCGCCCGTGGTGACGAGCTGCGCGCCGTTCTCCAGCCGCACGCCGCTGTCTTCGGTCACGCCCGGCACCGACGGGTCGTTGTTGAAGTTGTAGCCGCGCACCGCGATGTTGCCGCTGCCGGTGGTGATGGAACTGCCGCCGTTGATGAGCACGCCGTGCGCCGCCGCGAAAGTGGACGAGGCCTGGCGCCGCGCCACGCCCTGCACCGTGACGTTGCCGCTGGTGGTGCTGATGGTGCTCGGCCCGATCTGGCCGCTGGTGATGACCACGCCGCTGTCCCACGTGGTCGAGGTGCCGCGGATGTCGACGTTGCCGGTGGCGCTGGCGATGCGCGCGCCCTGCAGCAGCACGTCGCCGCCTTCGATGCGCACGTTGCCGCCCGCGCCCGCGTCGCTCTGGCCGACGCGCGTGTCGACCTGCACGTCCTGCGTGAGCACCACGGTGCCGGTGGGCGCGCCGGGCTGGCCGCTGAGCAGCGACACGTTGCCGCCGTCGGTGACGACCTGCCCGCCGTTCAGGCGGATGAAGCCGCTGCCGGGCGTGCCCGTGCCCAGCGCGTTCATCGTCACGCTGCCGCCCTGCGTGAGGATGTTGCCCCCGAAGTCGATGAAGCCGCTGTTGCCCGAGGGCGTGCCGTCGGGGTTGACGCCCGCGTTCATCACCACGTTCAGGTCGTCGCCGCCGGTCGCGCGGATGGTGGTGCCGGGCGTGCGCGTCTGGATGCCGCTGGCGGCGTCCAGCTGCAGCGTGAGCGGGCCCTTGGAGCCGGTGTAGTTGATGTCGACGTCGGCGTCGAGCGTGATGACGCCGCCACCGCCCGTGCCGGTGCCGGTCGTGATCTTCACGCTGGTGCCACCGTTCAGCGCGGTGTTGATGTCGCCGTCCTGGATGGTCGAGTTGGCGACCGCGTCATAGGGGTTGGTCGGCAGCGTGCCCGCGGCCGTGCCGTGGGCGATGGTGAGGTCGAAGGGGTCGATGAACCACTGCCCCGCCGCGCCCACCGGTGCCGACGCGTCGACGCGCGCGCCGCGCAGGTCGAAGCGCCCGGCCGAGGTCTCGATGCGCCCGCCGTCGCCGCCGGCCACGCCGCCGCGCGCCGAGAGCTGGCCATGCGCGCGCAGCGACTCGGTCGCCACCACCTTGATGCTGCCGCCGTTGCCCGCGCCCGTGCCCGCGTTGGCTTCCAGGCGCGTGTTGCCGCCGACGGCGATGGCGTTGGTGGCCGCGATGTCGATGCTGCCGCCGCCGGTCGCGCCGCTGGCGTCCAGGCGCGCCACCGCGGGCGAGCCGTCGGAATTCGTGGCGCCGTCGATCAGCACGTTGCGCCCCTGCACCGAGATGCTGCCGCCCTTGCCGCTGTCGCTGGCCACCGAGGCCAGCGTGCCGACGCTGGTGCCCACGCCGGAGATGAAGGTGACCATGCGCATCGAGACGTCGGTGCCCTGGGCGTCGATGGCGATGGTGCCGCCGTCGGTGCGCAGCGCCGTCGGACGGTCGCCATCGACGGTCACGGCCACGCCGTAGGTGGGTGTGGTGGACGGCGTGATGATGATGTCGGGACTGCCGAGCGTGGCGCTGAAGCCTTCGCTGCCCGCGCGGCCGATCACGTCGATGCGCCGGCCCGCGCCGGCCGAGACCGCGCCCCGGATGGCGACGCCGTTGCCGCCACCGGCCGACATGTTCCCCGCCGCGAAGCCCGTGTCGGTGCGCAGGCCGTCGAGGTTGGCGCCCTGGCCTTCGATGCGCACGTCACGCTCGCCGGCCACGGTGGCGTCGTCGATGACGACCGCCGTGCTGGCGCCCACCGCGGCGCCGCCGATGTTGGAAGTCCAGGTCGGGCCCTGGCCCTTGATGCCGATGTCGCCCACCGACTTCAGCACCGCGCCGCTGCCGATGGCCACGCCGCTGCGCCCGTAGCCCGCGAGGCCGTCGAGCTGCAGGCCGCCGGCGCCCGCTTCGACCGTGCCGCCCGTGATCGACACGCCGTTGCTGCCGCGGAAGATGAAGTCGCTGTTGTTCTGGTCGTCGATCCAGGTGCGGCCCTGGCCGCGCATCGCGATGCGGCCTTCGCCGCCGGTGGTGACCTGGCTGCCGGCCAGCGTCACGCCGTCGCGCCACACGAAGTCGCCGGTGTCGCCGCCGAGCGGGACGATGCCACCGATGGCGCGGCCGTTCTGCGCGTCGCCCTGGCCGAAGAAGCGCACGTCGCCACCGTTGGCCGCGATGGTCGCGCCGGTCAGCACGATGGCGCCGGCAAAGTCGGTCTCCGCAGAAGGGTTGCCGCTGCTGTTGTTGATGTTCTTCGCGTTGGTGGCGACACGGCCGGTCGCGTCGGCGTTGAAGTCGACGTGCAGCGCGCCTTGCTGCGATGTGATGGCCGAGCCCTCGTTCATCACGATGCTGCCGGCCGAGTCGACGCGCAGCCGCGCCGTGCCGCCCTCGCTCTTGACGACCTGCACACCGGGCGCAAAGGTCACGCCCGCGCCGAGGCCGGTGCGCCCGCTCGCCAGCGTCACGTCTGTGCCGCGGCCCAGCGTGTCGCCGACACTGCCGGCGCTCACGGAGCCGCCGGTGAAGGCCGGCAGTTTGCTGTCATACGCCGGCACGTTGCCGGCCTCGACGATGCCTAGGTCGGACTGCTTCGCGCTCACGCGCCAGCTGCCGTTGGCGCCGCCTTGCGAACCGCCGCCCGCGTCGACGCGCACGGCCTGCACGCGCAATGAATCGGCCTCGTTGGAGATCGCACCGCCCTTGCCGGCGCCCGCACCGCGCGCGGTCATCTCGCCGTAGGCCTGCAGCCGCGACTCGCGCTCGGGCGCCGGATCGGCCTCGCCCACCAGGGCCTGGCCCTGGGCACTGGCCGTGGTGATCGTGCCGCCCGCGCCGCCCGTGGTGGCGTCGGCGCGCAGCACCGAGGTGGACGACAGCGCCACGTCGTAGCCGTGCACCGACACGCTGCCGCCGCCGGCCTGGCCGCTGGCGTCGATCACCGCGCGCTGGTCGCCACCGCCGGTGCCTTCGATGCGCACCTGCCCCGCCGCGATGCGGATGGTGCCGCCGTGCTGCCCCGCGCCCATGCCGGTGGCGTCGAGCGTGCCGCCGTTCATCTCGATGCGGTTGTTGCTGCCGGCGCCGAGCACGATCTCGCCGTTGACGTTCTCCAGCGTGCGCGCGCGCACCGTGCCCGACTGGTTCACCACCAGCTCGCCCGCCGTGGTGGAACTGCCGATGAGCATCACGCGCCCGCCGTCGGCCTGCAAGGTGGCACCCGCGGCGTTCACCACCTTGGCACTGGTGGCCATGGCATCGGCCGCGACCACGAGGTTCGTGAGCCCGTCGTTGCCCAGGTCGAAGCTGATCCTGCGGCCCGAGGCCAGTGCGACGGTGCCGCGGTTGGCGGTGATGCTGCCGGTGTTGGTCACCTCGGCGCCCATCAGCACCACGGGGCCACCGGTGGCGGTGAGCACGCCGGCGTTGCTCACCACCTTGGCGTTGGCGTCGTCGCGCAGGAAATCGAGCTTGGTGCTGGCAGCAGTGAGGAAGTCGTTGTCGGTGGTGTTCAGTGCCAGCGTGGAGGCCACGAGACCGCCTACGTTGACCGTCGCGCCCTGGCTGAACACCACGCCGCTCGGGTTGATGAGGAACACGCGCCCGTTGGCCGTGAGCTGGCCGGCGATGGTCGAGAGCTCGCCGCCCGTCACGCGGTTGAGCAGGATGCTGGACGCGCCCATCGACTGACTGATGTTGACCGCGTCCTTGGCACCGATGGAGAAGCTGTTCCAGTTGATGATCGCGCGCAGCGACGACTGCGAGATGCCCAGCGCCTGTCCGCCCACGCTGGTGGCCGACGTGGTGGTGCCCACGGTCACGCCGCCCTGCGTGGTGTAGCCGTTCGGGCCGAAGCTCGGCAGGATGGTTTGTGCCAGCGCCGGGGCCAGGCCCATGCAGGCAATCGAAAGCGCCAGCGGACGCAGCGGATGCCGGGGTTGGAAGGTGGTGCGGGGCTTCATGGTCAGAACGCCTTCTGCAGCTGCACGTACAGCCGCGGGTTGCGCCCGCCGCCGTCGGTCTGCGCGGGCGGTGTGCCGGCGCGCCAGGCGAGCGTGGCGTTGATCGAGAAGTTGCCCGGGCGCGACCAGCTCAGGCCGATGCCGTAGCCGCGCAGGCTGTGGGAGTTCTCGCCGTCGAAGGGCGAGGGATGGCGCGCGATGCGTCCGCGCGCCGCGTCGTAGAACAGGTAGGGCGTGATCTCGTCGGTCGCGGCCCAGCGGTATTCGAAGGTGCCGATCAGGCCCTGGTCCACCAGCAGTTCGCCCGAGGGGTAGGCGCGCACCGCGCGCGCGCCGCCGAGCGCGAGCTTTTCGGACGCGTCGAGGTTCTTGCTGGCCCACTGCCCGCCGACCGAGAAGTACAGCGAGTGGCGCGGCACGATGGCCTGCAGGCGCGACACCTGGAAGCTCAGCTTGGTGAAGCCGCCTTCGGTGTGGCGTCCGCCGAACTGCTGGTCGGACTGGAAGCTCTGTGCGTCGCGGATCGACAGGTCGCCGTGGTACAGCGTGCCCGAACTGGCCCAGTAGCCGCCGCCGAGCACCTCGTCGCGCCGCTCCCAGGCCCAGCCGATGCCGAAGCCCTGCACGCGCTTCTTCGCCGTGAAGTCGACGCCGCGCAGCTCGTCGGTGAGGTCCTTCACGTCGGCCGTGAGGCGCAGGAACAGGTTCTGCTGGCGCTGGCGGATCAGCGGGTAGTTGAGCGACACGTCGAGCACGTCGGCGCGGCCGCGCGCGTCGAGGTCGACGAACTTACCGCCCAGGTCGTAGCTCACGCGCGAGATGCCGATGCCCGCGCGCAGGCCGCTGGTGCCCAGCGGCGCCTCGTAGGCCACGCGGCCGTACTGCAGCGCGTTGCTGTTGGACAGCAGCAGGCGCGCATCGAGGTTGTCGCCGATGCCGAAGGGGCTGAGCCAGCGCGCCGTGCCGCCCACGCGGTAGCGCCCTGCCTCCTTGGTGCCGTGGTTGTCGGCCTCGGCCGAGAAGGCCCAGCGCGCGCCGGCCTCGACCTCGACCGACAGGTCGGTGGTGCCGGCCTGCGCGCCTTCCTGCAGGCTGGACGACACCTTGAGGCCGGGCTGGTCCGACAGCAGCAGCATCGCGCGCTCGTAGGCCGGCGCGTTCACCGCCTCGCCGGGTTGCAGCGCCGCCAGGAAGCCGCGCACGCGCGCCTCGCTGATGGGCGCCTCGGGCGCGACCAGCACGTCGACCTTGCCGAGCCGGCCTTCGATGATGCTGATCTCGACGATGCCGTCGCGCACGGTCTGCACCGGCACCACGGCCTGCGCGAGGAAGTAGCCGCGCTCCTTGTAGCGCGTGGTGATGGCCTGCGCGAGGCCTTCGAGGTCGCCGAGCGTGACGTCGCGGCCGATGTAGGGCGCGGTGATGGTCTGCAGCTCTTCGTTGCTCAGCGCCTTCACGCCGTTCAGGCGCAGGTCGGTGAGCTTGAAGCTGCCCGCGGCGGCGCGCTGTGGCGGCGCGGGCAGGGTCTGCGGGGCGACGGCGCCGGTGGCCTGTGCGACGGGGCGGTCGCAGCTGCCGCACGGGTCCTTGGTGGGCAACAACGTGGCGGCTTCCTGCGCATGGGCGCGGGGCATGGCGACCCACAGCGTGGCGCCGACGAGTGCAGTCGCCGCGATGGCGATCGGCGTCGGCCGTGGACGAAGGCGGATCGCAGGGGCCATGGCAGTGCTTCTTTGCAGGAGGGAGCGTGGCGAAGACATGGTCAGCTTCCCACGGTGAGGCGCCAGTTGCCGATCAGGTTGAACGGCGCCCAGAAGAAGGGGTGGGACATCTTGGGGTCCTTCAGAACGGCCAGTTGTCCGGCCTGCATGGCCTTCTGGATGTCGCGGCCCTTGGCGAGCTCGCCGTAGAGCGTGCCCATGAGCACGGCGGTGGCGTCGTCCGACACCGGCCACAGCGAGGCGATGAGGCTGGAGCTGCCGGCCGAGAGGAACGAGCGCGTGAAGCCCAGCACCTCGTCGCCCTGCGCGATGCGTCCCAGGCCCGACTCGCAGGCCGACAGCGTGACCAGCGCCGTACCGTCCATCGGCAGCGCCAGGATCTCGTGCGCTTCGAGAAAATTCTGCTTGCCGCCTTCGTTGGCCAGCAGGATGCGCGAGTACAGCGGATCGACCTCGTCGGCCTCGGCGTGCGCCGCCACGTGCATCAGCGGCGAGCGCGAGGCCACGTCGCGGAACTGCGTCTTGGTGGCGGCCGCGCCCATGTACACCGTGTTGCGCGGGAACAGCTGCGCGAGCTGCTTGACCTCGGTCTCGGCGCCGGGCAGGTCGTACTTGTCCTCGATGCGCGGATTGCCGAAGGCCGTGAGCGACGCGTTCACGCGCGGCGTGCGCTGCGCCAGCTGCACCGCGATGCTGATCGACGGCGCCACCGACACCGGGTGCGTCTCGATGAGGTAGCGCCCGTCCAGGCGCAGCGCCTGGAACGGCAGGTAGTGCAGCGGCCCGTGCGGCACCACCACCACGCGCTGGCCCGGTGCCAGGCCCAGCGGGCCGAGCAGCGCGGCACCCAGCTTGTCGGCGTTGGTGATGGCGGCGCGGCGACCGCGCACGATCGAGTTGCGGAAGGTCTCGACGAGTTCGGTGAGCTCGTCGCGCTTCACCGCGATGCGCTTTTCGACGATGCTGTCCGGCCCCACGACCCAGACCATCAGACGGTCGGGCAATGCGTGGTACTGCACCACGCGCTCGTCGGCCGCCAGCGTGCGCTGCAGCGCCGCCACGCCGACCGTGCCGGCCGACGACTCGCTGAGCTTGGCGCGGCCACGCACCGCGTCGAGCAGCGCGCGCGAGCGGCTGTGCTCGCTCACCTCGAAAGCGCGCTGCGGATCGCCCGCTTCGCTGTACACCGCCACGCCGCGCTCGAACACCGACTGCAGGTCGGAGAACAGGCCCATCTTCACTTCTTCGCTGCGAAAGCGCGCGCGCACCTGGTCGACATCGGCCAGCGCGCGGCCCGCGGCCTCGGCGGCGGCCTGCTTCTGGCCCAGCGCGAGTTCGCTGCGCGCCACGCCGTCCCAGGCCCAGAGCCGGTAGTAGGCGGTGTCGGTGCCGACCTGGCGCGTGGTGAGCGCGCGGTACTTGTCGCGTGCCTCGGCCGGCTTGTTCTCGGCCAGCAGCAGGCGGGCGCGTGTGCGTTCGAGCTGCGCGGCCAGCGGCGCTTCGCGCGGCTCGGCCATGTCCCCGAGCACCTGGCGTGCGCGTGCCGCGTCACCCGATTCGATGAGCGCGTTGACCAGCGAGGCCTGCACCAGCGGCGCATAGCGCGGCGAGCTGTTGGCCAGTGCCTCGTCGTAGCTGAGCACCGCGCCAGCGAAGTCGCCGCGCCGCGTGCGCACGTCGCCGATCACCTTCTGCACCGGGCCGACCACCAGCTTGGGGTCGCGCGCGGTGTGGCGCAGCGCTTCGCGCGCGAACTCCTCGGCCTTCTCGAGCTGGCCCGAGTAGCTGTAGACGATCGCCAGGTCGCGGTTGGCCACGGCGCGCAGGTTCGGGTCGCTGGTGGCGTTGGCCAGGTGCAGCGCCTTGCTCGCGGCGCGCACGCTCTGGCGGAACTCGCCCGCCTCGGCCAATGCGACCGCCTGGCTGCAGTATTGATAGCCCGAGAGCTTGACCGCGTCCTGGCCGTAGAGCACCGCGCCTTCGCTGGTCAGGGCCAGCAGCGTGTCGGTGTCGGCCAGCCGCGCCTGCGCCATCCGGTCGGCCGCGGCCTCGGCATTCGGGCCGCCCGCCGCAGCGGCGGGAGTTGCAGGTGGTGGCGCCGGACGTTGTGCCAGCGCCGAAGGACCGCCGGGGCCCAGAAGCAGCACACCCATCAGGCCGACCGCACCGGCAAGACCGGCACGGCGACGCGCCGGATGCGCACATCCCCATCTCGAAAACCACGCCATTGAACCCCCTCGACCCATGCACTCGCTGCCGCGAACGCTCGACGCCGCGGGAGTGCGCGCCGTTCAGGCCTCGTGGGAAAGTCTAGGAGCGGGTGTTCACCTCGCCTATTCGCAATACGGTCTAGCGCAAATGGCGTAGAGCCGGTTCACGCTAGGCGGGCACGCTGTCGATGTTGAGTCGGTCCCAATGCCGGTGCTTCGCAATCGCCGCAATGAAGTCGTGCGCGATCTGCGTCGCCGCCGTGGCGTCGCCCAGGTTCGTGACGGGCGTTTCGGCCACCACCACGCCGGCCGGCGCCTCGCCCTCGGGCGTGACGCCCAGCGTGGCCAGCAGTTGCACGCCCTCGCCCACCGCGCAGATCGCCTTGCAGTGCTTGTAGGCCTCGAGCACGAAATGCACGGCATCGCCCTGCGCCGCGAGCGCGGCGGCGCCCTCGGCACCGGCGGGCACGAGCACGGCGTCGAACAGCACCGAGGCGGTGTTCGTGAAGGTCATGTCGACGTCGATCTGGCGCTTCGAAGCACTGGCCACGGTGCCGAGCTTCGGGCCCACCACCTTGCACAGCACGCCCACCTGCTCGAGCGCGTCGCGGATGGGCTTCAGCGAGGCCGAGTCGACGCCGTCGGCCACGAGGATCGCGACCTTGCGCGTGCGCACCACGCCGTCGGCGCTGCCGTCGCTCATGCGCAGCGCGGGCGACTCGTCGATGGGCAACTCGATGCGGTGTTCGCGAAAGCCCGAGTACCCTGCGGCCGCTTTCGCGTCGGGCTCGCCGATGCCCAGCGGCTCGGCCACGCGGCGTGCGAGTTTCTCGTCCACGTGCGCAAGGTTGTCGACCATGCGCTGGCGGATCGCGGGCACTTCGAGCTTCGAGAGTTCGAAGCGGAAGGCCGCGACGATGTGTTCCTTCTCGGCCATGCTCTGGCTGTTGAAGAACAGGCGCGCCTGCGTGAAGTGGTCGTCGAACGACGGGCTGCGGCGCCGCACCTTCGGCGATTCGATCTCTTCGGGGAACGACTGGAAGCCGTGGCTGCCGCCATCCACGCGGAACTCGGTGCCGCTGCCCAGCGTGTTGGGCTCGTAGGCGACCTGGCCGCGCGCGATGGTCTGGCGGTGCATGCCGTCGCGCTGCATGTTGTGGAACGGGCACACGGCCTTGTTGATCGGCAGCTCGTGGAAGTTGGCGCCGCCCAGGCGCGAAATCTGCGTGTCGGTGTAGCTGAACAGGCGCCCCTGCAGCAGCGGGTCGTTGCTGAAGTCGATGCCCGGCACGACGTGGCCCGGGTGGAAGGCCACCTGCTCGGTCTCGGCGAAGAAGTTGTCGGGGTTGCGGTTGAGCACCAGCTTGCCGATGCGCTGCACGGGCACCATCTCTTCGGGGATCAGCTTGGTCGGGTCGAGCAGGTCGAAGCCGAGCGACTCGGCCTTGTCGGGCGCGATGAGCTGCACGCCGAGTTCCCACTCGGGAAAGTGGCCCTGCTCGATGGCTTCCCAGAGATCGCGGCGGTGGAAGTCGGGGTCCTTGCCGGCGATCTTCTGTGCCTCGTCCCACACGAGGCCGTGCACGCCGAGCTTGGGCTTCCAGTGGAACTTCACGAAGTGGCTCTCGCCGCGCGCGTTGACGAAGCGAAAGGTGTGGACGCCAAAGCCTTCCATCATGCGCAGGCTGCGCGGAATGGCGCGGTCGCTCATGGCCCACATCAGCATGTGGGTGCTCTCGGGCATGAGCGAGGCGAAGTCCCAGAAGGTGTCGTGCGCGCTCGCGGCCTGCGGCATCTCGTGGTGCGGCTCGGGCTTCACGGCGTGGATGAGGTCGGGAAACTTCATCGCGTCCTGGATGAAGAACACGGGGATGTTGTTGCCCACGAGGTCGTAGTTGCCCTCGCGCGTGTAGAACTTGACGGCGAAGCCGCGCACGTCGCGCACGGTGTCGGCCGAGCCGCGCGAGCCGGCCACGGTCGAAAAGCGCACGAACACGGGCGTCTTCGCATCGGGGTCCTGCAGGAAGTCGGCGCAGGTGTACTGCGACATCGACTGGTAGACCTGGAAGTAGCCATGCGCCGCCGAGCCGCGCGCGTGCACGGCGCGCTCGGGAATGCGCTCGTGGTCGAAGTGCGTGATCTTCTCGCGCAGGATGAAGTCTTCGAGCAGCGTCGGCCCGCGCACGCCCGCCTTGAGCGAGTTGTGGTTGTCGGGAACCTGCAGGCCCTGGTTGGTCGTCAGGTGCGTGGGGTGCTCGGTGGTGAAACCCTCGAGCTGCAGCTGCTTGGCGTTGGCGCCGTCACCGGTCTTGGCGGTGCTGGCGCGGCGGCCTGCGGCGGCCTTGTTCTGGGGGGACATCGGGGTTCTGGGCATCGATGCGGGTCGGCTCAGCCGGCCTCGTTGCTGTTGCCGCTGCCGATGAAGATGTCGAGCACGTTCACCACGGCGATCAGGCCAATGCAGGCGGTCACGGCAGCCACCGCCCAGATCAGGATGTCGTCGCCCCAGGTGCCCATGAGCGAATCGAACAGTGCCGAGATTTCCATGATGTTTTTCCCTCCGAGAGAAGCGGGGCCGCAAGCCGGCAAATCCGCAAAGAGGAAGCTTAGGTGGGGCCCGGTGCGCGGGCCGTAGTGGCCGCCCCTCCCCGTCTGTGGGAGAAGGTGGGCGTCACCGGTAGGAGGGCGCCGACAGGCGCGAGCCTCAGACGGTCGGGTCGAGCACGCGCTCGCTGGGCCGCGCGAAGTAGAACCACTCGGCGCCCGGCAGCGCCATCGCGTTCGGGAACACGATGAAGCCGTCGTCGGGCGCGCTGACCAGCGTGCCGTCGTGCCGCATGCCCACGGGTTCGCCGCGCTGCACGGGGTCGAAGGTGGCCCAGTCGCGCACGAAGCTGTCGTCCTCGTGCAGGCGGTCGGTCACGCTGGCCAGGCGCAGCAGCTGGGGTGGCTGCGGGGGCGCGGCCGACAGGCCCGGCGGCAGCGCCGCCATGCCCAGCAGCGCGAGCGTGCGGCGGATGGCCGCCCACGCCACCTGCGGCGCCTGCGGGTCCTGGTGCTGGCCGCATTCGAGCGTGACGCCGTAGCCGCCGCAGCTGCGGATGTACTCGTTGGTGCCGCGGCCGAAGTCGATGGCGGCCTCGTCGACCGCCGCGCCGCGCTGCGCGAGGCCGGCGGCGTAGATGTCGAGCCAGCCCTCGACGACGATGGGCGTGCCGATGTGCAGCGCGAGCCGGCCTTCTTCCTGCGCGCGTGCAAAGGGTTCGAGGCTGCCGCTGTTGTCGCGCGGGCCGATCATGGCGAAGGCCTCGCCCTCGCTCTGGAAGGAATGCAGGTCGAGCAGCACGTCGTGGCGCGCGATCACGGGCGCCAGCCGGTTGGTGATGCGGGCCTCGTAGTCGGCCGGCGTCTCGCTCGGCCGGAACAGGCGATTGAGGTTGCGCTGGCCCTCGCGCTGCAGGCGCCGCCGCGCGAGCGGGTTGGCCACGGGCACGAGCGTGAGTTCGCCGCGCAGCAATTGCAGTTCGCCGGCATCGAAGTCGGCCAGCACGCGCTGGATGCCCTCGGTGCCGCAGGTCTCGTCGCCATGCACCCCACCGATCACGAGCAGGCGCGGGCCGGGGTTCAGCGACGCGAACGCATGCAGGCGCAGGCTGTCGGTGGCGGTCGCGGCGTCGTCGAAAAGCGGGGTGGGCATGCGGGCGATTATGCGGAGGCGACTGTGGCCGCGCAAAAGACAAAACCCCGGGATGCGGCGGGCGCGCAGCGCGAACCTACAGCCGCGCCCCCGCCTGTCCTACTGCCCCGTGGCGGGGCGCCGCGCAAGCTGGCGCCAGACCCGAACTTTGAAGGAGCACACGATGGCCCAGCAGCCGCGCAAGGACAAGAAGGACACCACCCGCGTCGAAAAAGACGGCGAATCGGCGCCGCGCCTGCCGCACGAGCGCGACCAGTCGTCGGACAGCCAGGTGATGCAGGACGGCCAGCCGCCCGAGAAGGGCCGGCGCGGCTACGAAGACGTGGAACGCGGCGTGGTCGACACCGACCGCGGGCTGACGCCCGAGCGCACGCCCGACGGCAAGGTCAGGCCTTGACGGTGGCCAGCTGCTGGCGCATGTCGCCGATCACCGCGCCGTAGTCCTTGGCGTTGAAGATCGCGCTGCCCGCCACGAAGGTGTCGGCGCCGGCCGAGGCCACGCGCGCGATGTTGTCGGCCTTGATGCCGCCGTCCACTTCGAGGCGGATGTCGCGCCCGCTCTGCTCGATGCGCTTGCGCGCCTGCTCGATCTTGCGCAGCGCCGAGTCGATGAAGCTCTGGCCGCCGAAGCCGGGGTTGACGCTCATGATGAGGATCAGGTCGATGTCGTCGATGGCCCAGTCCAGCGCCTCGAGGCCAGCGCCCGGGTTGAACACCAGGCCGGGCTTGCAGCCGGCGGCCTTGATGGCCTGGATGCTGCGGTGCACATGGGTCGAGGCGTCGGGGTGGAAGCTGATGTAGTCAGCGCCCGCTTGCGCAAAAGAAGCGGCCAGTGCGTCGACCGGCTGGATCATCAGGTGCACGTCGATGGGCACGGGCGTGCCGTCGGCGGTCTTGGCGTAGGGCTTGAGGGCCTGGCAGATCATGGGGCCGAAGGTCAGGTTCGGCACGTAATGGTTGTCCATCACGTCGAAGTGGATCCAGTCGGCGCCGGCCGCGATCACGTCGGTCAGTTCCTGGCCGAGGTGCGCGAAGTCGGCGGAAAGAATGGAGGGCGCAATGCGGAACGGGGTGCTGCTCATAACCCCGGATTCTCGCAGCCGACGGAAGTCCGAGGAAAGGCCTCCGTTACCATGCGCCCCATGTCACACAGCCCCTTCAGCGTACAGGTCGAACCGCGTTACCTGGCCGACCAGTCCTCGCCCAAGGACAACGTCTACACCTTCTCGTACACGATCACCGTCACCAACGTGGGCACGGTGGGCGCGCAATTGATCGCGCGCCACTGGCTCATCAACGACGCCTCCGGCCATGCGCAGGAGGTCAAGGGCCTCGGCGTGATCGGCCAGCAGCCGCTGCTGGCGCCCGGCGAATCGTTCCGCTACACCAGCGGCTGCCGCCTGCAGGCGGCCAGCGGCACCATGCACGGCAGCTTCTTCGTGGTGACCGAAGAAGGCGAGCGTTTCGACGTGCCGGTTCCCATGTTCGTGCTCGAAGCCGACATTGGCGGCGCCCCGGTCTCCCGGGTGCTGCACTGAGCGCGCGACGCGCTCTTTTTCTTTCTTTTCTCTCCCGCTCCCCCATGGCTGCCGCATCGCGCGATCTGCAGGGGCTGCTTGCCGGCCTCGACCCCACGGCCGATGTGGCGCAGCGCCACATCTGGCTCATCAACCTCTTCGACTGGCTGCGCGGCGACCGCGCCTCGCCGCAGGCCGCCATCGGCCGCGTGCAGTTGCTGCTCGACGCCGTCGAGGCACGCCCCGAGCTGTGCGAGCGGCTGCGCGCCTGGTGGCGCGCGTTCACGCAGTCGGTCGACCTCACGGCGCTGCTGGCCGACTACGGCTTTGCGCCGCGCACCGCCTTCCTGAGCGAGTTCGGCGAACGCATGCGCCGCAAGATATTGCCGGGCACGCCCGAGACCACCGACGCCTCGGACCTGTTCCGGCTGGTGCTGCCCGGCGTGTTCGACGCCGGCTGGATCGCGCTGCTCGACGACACCCAGCTCGCGCGCATCGGCGCGCTGCTGGCCGACGCCGCGCCCATGCCCGACGGCTCGGCGCGCTGGCGCCACACGGTGATGGACGCCGTCACCTACTGCTGCAGCCAGGTGGTGGCGACGGGCTTTTCGCCCGAGCTGCGGCTGCGCATCAGCCCCGAAGCGGGCGAGGCGCGCCCTTTCCACGCCCTCATGGCCGACCTGGACGCGCTGCGCGAGCAGATGTTCGCCCTGCCGCGCGACGAAGAATCCCTGCAGGCCGCCTTCGTGGCCTTCCGCGACCGGCTCGATGCCTGCCGTTCCAGCGCCTCGTCGGTCTACACGCACCTGGAAGACAACGGCATCTCGGTCGGCCTGGTGTTCCGGCTGCGCCAGCTGCGCGAGCGCGTGCTGCGCATCCGCGAGCTGCTCGACTGCCTGATGTCGCCCGTGCCGGGGCCCAGCATGGCGCGGCTGGTCGGCAAGCTGGTGCTGGCGGGCGGCGAGCGCAACAGCATCCGCGCGCTGATCGCCTCCAACTCGTCGATGCTCGCGGCCAAGGTGACCGAGCGCAGCGCCGAGACGGGCGAGCACTACATCACCCGCGACCGCCGCAGCTACCTGCAGATGGTGAAGAAGGCCGCCGGCGGCGGCGCCTTCACGGCGCTGACGGTGCTGGCCAAGTTCGGCATCTACGCGCTGGCCCTGTCGGCCTTCTGGAGCGGGCTGGCCGCGGGCCTCATGTACGCGGCCAGCTTCGTGGCGATCCAGCTGCTGCACCTCACCCTGGCCACCAAGCAGCCGGCCATGACCGCGCCCGCGATGGCGGCGCGGCTGCGCGACATCAAGTCGGACGACGCCGTGGACGAGTTCGTCGACGAGGTGGCCAACCTCGTGCGCTCGCAGGTGGCGGCCGTGCTGGGCAACGTGCTGCTGGTGGTGCCGGCGGTGGGCCTGCTGGTGCTGGGCTGGCAGGCCGCGCTGGGCCGGCCGCTGCTGGACGCGGCGCATGCGGCCTCCACGCTGCATTCGCTGTCGCTGCTCGGACCGACCGTTCTTTTCGCGGCAATCACCGGCATCCTGCTGTTTTCGTCCAGCATCATCGCCGGATGGACAGAAAACGCCTTTGTCCTGCATCGCCTGGACTCCGCCATGCGTTACAACCCTCGCATCGGCGCCTTTCTCGGTGCCGCCCGGGCCCGTCGCTGGGCCGCCTTCATGCGCACACACATCTCAGGCTTCGCCTCCAACATCTCGCTGGGACTCATGCTCGGACTGCTGCCCGCGTTCGCGGGTTTCTTCGGGCTCGGGCTGGATGTGCGCCATGTCACGCTGTCGGCCGGCCAGATCGCGGCCGCGGCGGCATCCATCGGCCTGCCGGCACTGCACCAGCCGGCCCTGTGGTGGGCGGTTGCGGCGATCCCGGTGATCGGCGCGCTCAATGTGAGCGTGAGTTTCTATTTCGCTTTCCGGCTGGCGCTGCGCGCGCACAGCGTGAGCCTCGGTGACCGCGCCCGCATCCGCAGCGCGATCTGGGCCCGCTGGCGCAGCCGGCCGGTGAGCTTCTTCCTGCCTACATGAACCTGACCGCACTCCTCGCCGAACTCCAGGGCTTCTGGGCCGAATGGGCGCGCCCCTCGGCCGGCCTGCCCACCGTGCTCTGGGCCCTGCTGGTGGCCGCCGCCGCGGCCTCCGGCCACCTGGTGCAGCGCTACCTGGGGATGCCGAAGGTCATCGGCTATTCGGTGGTGGGCGCGGTGGTGGGTTTTGCCGGCTTCGAGGGCGCGATCTGGCCGCTGCGCGGCATCAGCCTGTTCCTGCTGGAGCTGGGCGCGGCCGTGGTGCTGTTCGAGGCGGGCGGGCGGCTGCCGCTGCGCTGGTTCCGCCACAACCCGATGGTGCTGGTGCAAAGCCTGCTGGAGGCGGGGCTGACCTACTTCGGCGTGTACTGGATATTGATTCTTCTGGGCCTGCCCGAGCCGGTGGCCAACCCCATCGCGCTGATGGCGATCGTCGCCTCGCCCGCCGTGCTCAGCCGCGTGATCATGGACACCCGCGCCGCCGGCCCGGTGACCGAGCGCGCCATGACGCTGGCCACGCTCAACACCTTCTACGCCCTCACGCTGGGCTACGCGCAGGCCGGCCTGATCGAGCGCGCGCCGCAGTCGCTGATGCTCAAGCTCTACCCGGTCGCGGTGGTGCTGGGCATGTCGTTCGTGGTCGGCGCGATCATGGCGCTGGCGCTGCGCTCGGCGCTGCGCGTGATGAGCCCGAACAGCGAGAACACCTCGATCCTGCTGCTGGCGATCATCGCGGCGGGCGCGGCGCTCACGGCCCACATCGGCGGCTCGGCGCCGCTGGCGGCGCTGATCGGCGGCGTGCTGCTCAAGACGCTCAACCCCAAGCCCTGGGCCTGGCAGCGCCAGCTCGGCACCGCCTCGTCGCTGCTGACCATGCTGATGTTCGTGCTGGTGTCGATGGTGGCGGCCCAGGCCGACTGGACCCTGCCCGTGGCCAGCGTGGTGCTGGCCGTGATCGGCGTGCGCCTGGTCACCAAGATCTCGGGCGTGGCCATTGCCAACCCGGGCAGCGGCGCCAGCTGGAAGCAGGCGTTCTGGGTCGGCTGCGCGATGACGCCGCTGTCGTCCATCGCCCTGCTGATCGCCTCCAATTTCGCCTCGGCCTCGCCGCTGCTGGGCACCATGATCACGCAGGTCGCCCTGCCCTCGATCCTGCTGATGGAAGTGATGGGCGCCGTGCTCGCCACCGTGGCGATCCACGCCGTGGGCGAGAGTTCGGTCCCCTGGACGCCACAGGCCTTCAGCACCACGGAAGACACGCAGCGATGAGCAGCAACAGCAACCCCACCTCCGTCCTCCCGATCGATCCGGACAGCGACGACGTGCGCTCTGCGCCGCTGCCCGCCGATCCGGCCAGCCGCGCCGTCAAGCTCGAGCCCTTCAACAAGTCGGAGGCGCTGTCGCTCGGCGTGGAGCTCGAGCTGCAGCTCGTGAACACGCACGACTACGACCTCGCGCCGTATGCCGAAGACATGCTGCGCCTGATGGCGCAGACGCCGCTGCCCGGCAGCGTGGTGCCCGAGATGACCTCGAGCATGATCGAGATCTCGACCGACATCTGCCATTCGGCGCAGGACGTGATCACGCAGCTGTCGCCGATCCGCGAGGCGCTGATCAAGAACGCCGACAAGCTCAACATCGCGGTGGTCGGCGGCGGCACGCATGCGTTCCAGCAGTGGCACGAGCGGCGCATCTACGACAAGCCGCGCTTTCGCGAGCTGTCGGAGCTGTACGGCTACCTGAGCAAGCAGTTCACCATCTTCGGCCAGCACGTGCACATCGGCTGCCCCGACGCCGACTCGGCGCTGCTCATGCTGCACCGCATGTCGCGCTACATCCCGCACTTCATCGCGCTGTCGGCCTCGTCGCCCTTCGTGCAGGGGCAGGACACGCAGTTCGACTCGGCGCGGCTCAATTCCGTGTTCGCGTTCCCGCTCTCGGGCCGCGCGCCCTTCACCACGAGCTGGAAGGAGTTCGAGGCCTACTTCGAGCGCATGACCCGCACCGGCGTCGTGCGCAGCATGAAAGACTTTTATTGGGACATCCGCCCCAAGCCCGAGTTCGGCACCATCGAGATCCGCGTGTTCGACACGCCGCTCACCATCGAGCGCGCCGCCGCGCTGGCGGGCTACGTGCAGTCGCTGGCCGCGTGGTTCCTGCAGGAGCAGCCTTTCGAGCCGAGCGAGGACGACTACCTCGTCTACACCTACAACCGCTTCCAGGCCTGCCGCTTCGGCCTGGACGCGGTGTACGTCGACCCGGCCAGCGGCCAGCACATGCCGCTGCGCGACCACATCCTGATGACCATGACCCAGCTCGAATGGCACAGCGAGGCGCTCAACGCCACGCAGGCGCTGGGCGAGCTGCGCACCAGCGTCGAGGCCAACCGCAACGACGCGCGCTGGCTGCGCGAGAAGCAGGGCAAGGAACGGCTGCTGGCGGAAGTGGTTCGGCAAGCCTCGCTGCGTTTTCGCGGCGCGGCCTGACGTTGCTCAGGCCGCCACGGCCTCCTGCGAAAACTGCCGGCGGTACACCGTCGGCGACACCTTGAACGCCGTGGCGAAGTGCTTGCGCAGCAGCACCGCCGAGCCGAAGCCCGCATCGGCCGCCACGCGCTCCACGGAACGGTCGGTCGTTTCGAGCAGCCGCTGCGCCAGCGCCAGGCGCTGGTTTTGCAGCCACTGGCCGACCGTCGTGCCCGTCGATTCGCGAAAACGCCGCGTGAAAGTGCGCCGGCTCATGAGCGCGCGCCGGGCCAGGTCATCGAGTTCATGCGGCGTCTGCAGATGCCGCCCCAGCCATTCGAGCAACGGCGTGAGCCGGTCGCGTTCCGCCGCTGCCGGCACGGGCTGCTGGATGTACTGCGCCTGCCCGCCCTGCCGGTGCGGCGCGACGACCATGCGCCGCGCGGCGCGGTTCGCGGTGTCGGCGCCGTAGCGCACGCGCAGCAGGTGCAGGCAGCAGTCGATGCCCGCGGCCGTGCCCGCCGAGGTGAGCACGTTGCCGTCGTCCACGTACAGCACCTCGGGCTGCAGCACGACCTGCGGGTACTGCCTGGCAAAGGCTGCGGCCAGGTGCCAGTGCGTGGTCGCGGGCCGGCCATCGAGCAGGCCGGCCTCGGCCAGAACGAAAGCACCCAGGCACAGCCCGACCACGGTGGCGCCGCGCCGGTGCGCCGCCTGCAGCGCGCGGATGAGCGCGGGCGGTGCGGGCCGGCCGTCGTCGCGCCAGGACGGCACCACCACGATCTGCGCGCGGCGGATCGCCTCCAGGCCGTGCGGCACCACGAGCGTGAAGCCCGCGTTGGTGGCCAGCGGCCCGGGCTCGGGCGCGCAGACCTGCACGCGAAAACGCGGCGCGCCGGTGTCGGTGCGGTCTTCGCCGAACACCATGCAGGGCACGGAGAGGTGGAAGGGGCTGATGCCGTCGAAGGCGACCACGGCAATGGTCTCGGCGATGGTTTTGGCGGCAGATGAGCGCATGGCCCGATCTTATCGATGAATGGCTTTCGGGCCACTGTCGCAAAACCCGCGGTGCGCGAAGAATCGAGCCATTCCAGACACACAACCACCGAAGGAGATATCCATGAGCCAGTCCGCACCGCGCCGCGCCCTCGTCGTCATCGACGTGCAGAACGAATACTTCGAAGGCGGCGGCCTGCCGATCGAGTACCCGCCGGTCGAGAGTTCGCTGCCGAAGATCGCGCAGGCCATGGACGCGGCCCGCGCGGCCGGCGTGCCGGTGGTGGTGGTGCAGCATCACGCACCGAAGGGCGCGCCGGTCTTCCAGGCCGACAACTTCCACGGCCAGCTGCACCCCGAAGTTGCGAAGCGCCCGCGCGACCACCTGGTCACCAAGGCCTTCCCGAGCGTCTTCACCGGCACCGACTTCGCCGACTGGCTTGCGCGCCACGAGATCGACACGCTGAGCGTGACCGGCTACATGACGCAGAACTGCGACGCCTCCACCGTGTTCGAAGCCATGCACCGCGGGCTGAACGTGGAGTTCCTCTCGGACGCCACCGGCGCGCTGCCGTATGAAAACGCAGCCGGCCGCGTGAGCGCCGAGGAAATCCACCGCGTCTTCAGCGTCGTGTTCCACAGCAACTTCGCCGCCGTGGCGACGACCGACGCGTGGATTGCTGCGCTGAAGAGCGGCGCGGCGATCGAGAAGGACAACGTGGTCATGTCCAACCGCCGCGCGCGCGGCGTCTGACCTTCTCGCTCAGGCCAGGTTCAACGGCTGCAGCACGGGCTGCCAGCGCTGAACCGCGATCTTCTTGAAGCCGCGGCCGTTGGGGTGCAGCTCGTTGGCCCAGTCGGTCGGGCCCAGCGTGCCGCGGCTGTCCACCACGTGCAGGTGCTGCGGGTCGCCCTTGGCGATGTTCTGCAGCATGCCGTGGAAGCCGTCGATCAGGTGGTCGACGCAGGGCTTGAACAGCTCGGGCGCCACGCCCGCGTCGACCAGCGCCGGGCGCAACCAGCCTTCGCGCCCGAACAGCGCCTTGCCGGTGGGCGGCGCGTAGTCGTAGCTGTGCATGACGATGTGGCAGTCCACGCTGGTGCGGGTGTAGATGAGGCCGATGAGCGCGCGGTACTGCTCGTCCATGTCGACGAGGAACTGGTCGAAGCCGCCCTTGCCGTTGCGAAAGCACTGCGCGGCCTGGGTCTCACCCGTGCAATCGGACTTGAGCAGCGGGCGCAGGTCGTTGAAGCCCGCGAAGTCGTTGCCGCCGCCGCTGATGAACACCGCCGACAGCGTCGGCCCGTACAGGCGCAACGACTCGCGCACGGCGTTGCGGTACTTGCCTTCGACGTAGTCCTGGGCTTCCGCGCCGTTCATGCCCTTGGCCAGGATCACGTGGCCGCGCGCGCCGACCACGTCGCCCAGGAAGTTCAGCAGGCTGCCGCCCGGCAGCGGGTACCAGAACCACGAATCGCCGAAGGCGAGGATGGTCGCGGTGCCGTGCGGGCCCATCTGCATCTTGGTCTCGTCCCAGTAGACAGCCATGGCGAACTCCTCGTGTAGGGAGCGCCATGGTTCTCGCAACCGCCGCGCGGCGCCATCCCCCGTTCGCAGTAGAACCTGCTGCTCAGTCCCGCAGCGACTGCACCAGCAGCACCAGCTCCGCCTGCCGGTGGCAGTCGGTCTTGCGCATCACGTTGCGCAGGTGGCTGCGCGCCGTGTGTTCGGAGCAGTGCTGCGCGGCGGCGAAGTCCTTCACGGTCTTGCCGCTCGCCAGCAGCAGCGCGAGCCGCGCCTCGGTCGGGCTCAGGCCGAGCAGGCTTTCCAGCTGCCGCGGCTCCACGGGCGCCGCCTCGGCCGGATGGGCGAAGACCACGAGCGCGCGATGGCGCTGGCGCAGCACGGCCAGCGGGTGCGAGGGCTTGAGCGGCAGCACCGTGATGCGGACCACGCTGCCGGCCACGGGCAGGTGCAGCACGCCGGCCCGCGCGCCACCGGCCGGGGCGCAGGCCTCGCGCACCCGCTGCTCGAAGGCCGACTGCAGCGCGGACGACGCGAGCCGCAATCGCCCCTGCGCGCTGTCGAACAGGCCGCCGCGGCCCGCGCACGCCGCCGCGCGCGCGTTCAGGTGGTCGATGCGGCAGGCCTCGTCGACCACGGCGATGCCCTGCGGCAGCGCGTCGAGCGCCGACAGCCCGGTGGCCGCGTGCTCGCCCAGCTGCATCATGCGGGCGCGCAGCTCGCTGGCGCGCACCAGGTGCGGCGACAGGCGCCGGCAGAAGGCCTCGCTCTCGGGGCCGTAGGGCGCCTCGGCCCGGGGGCGGATGAAGCCGAGCACTTCGCGCGTGTCGTCGTCGGTGCGCAGCCCCATGGCCAGCGTGTGGCGCAGGCCGAGCGGCGCGAGCCAGTCGACGTAGATCGGGCTGCGCGACAGCGTGCGCGCGCCGAAGTAGGCGTGGTCGGCCACCGGCGTGCCCAGCGGGGCGTTCACCGGCATCTGCATGCGGATGTCGTCGCGCGCCAGGTGCTGCTCGTACTCGCGCACCTTGTCGGGCGGGCTCTCCAGGTTGGCGAGCCCCGCGCCAACCACCGAGCAGTCGGTACGGCGCACCGTGAGCGTGTGAAAGCAGGCGGCGCCGAGCACCTCGCGCATGGCATCGAGCGCGTCGTACCAGTCGCCGGGACAGGTGATCCCGTCGTACAGCAAGGCAACGATCCGGTCGGTGTCGGCCTCGGCGGACACGCCTCCCTGCACGATGGCTGTCATGGCGGCCTCCTCCTGTTTGGACTTTCGGTGTATCCGCTTGCATGACGGTATTACAAAATGCTTCCAGTGTCAGCCCCCCTTTCCCGTGGGCGCCGCGGCGGGCGGCCCCGCGCCAGGTCGTTATGCTCTCGCACCCATGGGTGAATTCGACCTGATCACACGCTATTTCAAACGTCCCGCCACGCGCTCGCCGCTGGGCGTGGGCGACGACTGCGCCTTGCTCGCGCCAGCCGCGGGCATGCAGCTCGCCGTGTCCTCCGACATGCTGGTGGAGGGGCGGCACTTTCTCTCGACCGTGGAGCCGGCCCGGCTGGGCCACAAGGCGCTGGCCGTGAACCTCAGCGACCTGGCGGCCTGCGGCGCAAAACCGCTGGCCTTCACGCTGGCGCTGGCGCTGCCCGGCGTGGACGAGCCCTGGCTCGAAGGTTTTTCGCGCGGCCTGTTCGCGCTGGCCGACGCCCACGGCTGCGAGCTGGTGGGGGGCGACACCACGCGCGGCCCGCTCAACATCTGCATCACCGTGTTCGGCGAAGTGCCGGCCGGCGCCGCGCTGCTGCGCTCGCGCGCGCGCGCGGGCGACGACCTGTGGGTGAGCGGCTCGCTCGGCGATGCGCGGCTGGCGCTCGAGGTGTTCCGCGGCACGCTGAGCCTGCCTGCCGACGCCTTCGCGCAAGCGCGCACGCGCATGGAACAACCCACGCCGCGCGCGGCGCTGGGCCAGGCGCTGCGCGGCATCGCCACCTCGGCGGTGGACGTGAGCGACGGCCTCATCGGCGACCTGGGCCACATCCTCGCGGCCAGCGGCGTGGGCGCCACGCTCGATGCCGATGCCACCACCGCGCTGATCGCCGTCGACACGGCCGGCCTGCCCACCGAGGCGCTGCGCACCTGCGCGCTCTCGGGCGGCGACGACTACGAGCTGGTGTTCACCGCGCCGGCCTCGGCGCGTGCGGCAGTGGAGCAGGCCGGGCAAGCGAGCGCCACGCGCGTCACACGCATCGGCCGCATCGAAGCGGACGCGGGGCTGCGCATCGTCGATGCGGCCGGCGCGCCGGTGTCACAGCGCTTCGGCTCGTTCGACCACTTCGTCTAGGGCCTGTTCAAGAGCCGCGCAGCATCGCGCGCATCTTGTCCTGCGCGGTGTTGATGGCGGCCGACTGGCGGCCCAGCTGCTGCACCATCTTGTCGAGCTCGGCCCTCACCGCGGGGTCGGTCACGGTGAGCGAAGCGCCGGAGACCTGGAGCTTCGACTTGTTCTTCTCCATGAAATCGCCGATGGCCAGCGCACTGTCGAACACGGCATCGAGCGCGGGGAACACCTCCTTGAACGTGGCGGCGGGCGTCGTCACCGTCTTCTCGTAGGCCTTGCCATAGACCTGCTTCAGGTCGTCGGGCTGCTTGAGCTGCGCGCGCGCCGCGTCGGCCTTGGCCAGCTGCTGGTCGAGCGCGCTGCGCAAGCCGCCCAGACCCTCCTTGGCGGCCTTGAGATCGTCACGGCGCGCCGGCAGGTCGGCCAGCGAGCGCAGCGCGCCCTTGGCCATGACCTGCGTCATCGGCTGGCTCACCGACTTGTTCATGCCTTCGTTGAAATCGGTGATCACCGCGTAGTGCTGCGCGTAGTCGCCGAACGATGCTTTTTCTTCGGCGGTGGGCGTGGGCACGCGCAAGCCGGGCTTGTCGAGCACGCGGGTCTGCAGGTAGGCGATGAAGGCGCTGCGCTGCTCGGCCTCCTTGTTGCCGCAGGCCACGAGCAGCATCGACAGCATCAGGCCGAATGCCAGGACCAGCCATGCGGAAGAGAAACGGGACCGTGTGGTGGTGGTCATGGGGGCACCTGCTTTCGCGCGAAGAAAAAAGACCGGCCAGCATACGACCGGCCCGCCCCCGCGGCTACTGCAGGCTCTGCTTCAGCGCCTCGATGAACGCCCGCGCCGCCGCCGACAGCGAATGGCCGCGCTTGGTGACGATGGAGATGTCGCGCACCACGCGCGGTGCGCTGAGCACCTTCACCACGAGCACCGGGTTCTTCTCGGCGCGCGCGAAGGCCGACGGCATGATCGACGCGCCCATGCCCGCCGCCGTCATCCACAGCGCGGTGGACAGGAAGGACACCTCGTTCACCACGTCGAGCGTCACGCCCGCCTCCGCCGCCGTGCCGTCGATCAGCGGGCGCACGCCGTAGCCGGGGCGCACGGTGATGACGGGGTGGCGGCCCAGGTCCGACCAGCGCACCACGCGTGCCTTGGCCAAGGGGTGGTCGGTGCGGCACACCACGGCGAGGTGATCGCGCATGAGGCGCTGCACCTCGACCTCGGGGCCGGGCCGCTCGGGCGTGCCGATGCCGAAGTCGACGTGCTCGCCGAGGATGCGCGACAGGAACTGGTCGGGCGCGCAGTCGTTCACCAGCACGCGAACTTTCGGGTGCTGCTCGCCGAAGGCACGCAGCGCATCGGGCAATAAAAATCCGGCCAGCGTGGGCGTGATGGCCAGCGTCACGCGACCGCGTTCCAGCGTGGCGAGTTCGCGGAAATCGGCCGAGAGCGAATCGACGTCGCGCAGCACGCGCTCGACGGTGGAAATCATCTGTTCGGCTGCGGCCGTGGGCTTGAGCGCACGCGTGGTGCGGTCGAACAGGCGCGTGCCCAGGCCCTCTTCGAGCTGGCGGATCAGCATGCTCACGGCCGACTGCGTGACGAACAGCCGCGTGGCCGCGGCGCCCAGCTTGCGCAGCTGGTAGACCGCGAGAAACGCACGCAGCTGGCGGATCGTAGGACTGAAGTTCGTATTCATCAGAAAATTTGAAAAATCATTCGGAATTTCTTGATTTACGAATGAATGCTGCCATCGTTCAATCTCCGATCAAAGCACCGAATTCAAGGAGAGGCCCGAATGACAGCACCCATCGCCCGCGGCATGCACGCATTTCGTGGGCGACGCAGGCAACTGCTGTGGGCCGTGGCCGGCGCGCTGGTGGCCGGCACCGCCCTGGCGCAAGCCCCGGCGGGCGATTTCCCCATCAAGCCGATCCGCATGGTCGTGACCTTCCCACCCGGCGGCAGCGCCGACGGCGTGGTGCGCATGCTGGTGCCGCGCCTGAACGAAAAGCTGGGCCAGCAGGTGGTGGTCGACAACCGCCCCGGCGCGGGCGGCAACGTGGGGCTGACGCTGGTGGCCAAGGCGCCGGGCGACGGCTACACGCTGGGCGTGGGCGCGGCGGGCGCGCTGGCGGCCAACGTGAGCCTGTACCCACAGATGCCCTTCGATCCGCAGAAAGACCTCAAGCCGGTGGGCATGCTGGCGGCCATTCCCTTCGTGCTGGTGGGCCACCCGTCGGTGGCCGCGAAGACGCAGCGTGAACTCATCGCGCTGGCCAAGGCGAAGCCGGCCACGTTGTCGATCGGCCACGGCGGCAACGGCACGGCCATGCACCTGTCGGCGGCGCTGTTCAACCAGATGGCGGGCACGCGGCTGGTCGAGGTGCCCTACCGAGGCTCGGGCCCGGCGGCGCTCGACGTGCTGGGCGGGCAGATTCCGCTGGCGGTGGTCGACCTGCCCTCGTCGCTGCAGCAGATCCGCGCCGGCAAGCTGATCGCCTTCGCCGTGACCAGCCCGCAGCGCCTGCCGATGCTGCCGGAGGTGCCGACGGTGGCCGAGGCCGGCCTGCCGGGCTACGACTCGACCGGCTGGTTCGGCGTGGTCGCGCCGGCCGGCACGCCCGCGCCGGTGGTGGCTCGGCTCAATGCCGAGCTCAACGCCGCGCTCGGCGACGAGCAGGTGAAGACCGCGATGCGCGCGCTCGGCGTGGAGCCGGCGCCGGGCTCGGTCGAATCCTTCGACAGCTACATCCGCGCCGAGACGAAGAAGTGGGCCCAGGTGATCCAGGACGCCCACATCAAGCTCGATTGAACGACAAGCCGATAGAGACATGACGAAGACCGCCGACACCTCGATGCAAGCCGACGTGCTGATCGTCGGCGCCGGCCCCGTGGGCCTCACGCTGGCGATGGACCTGGCCTCGCGCGGCGTCTCGGTGATCCTGTGCGAGACGCGCCGCTTCGCCGAGCCGCCGAACGTGAAGTGCAACCACGTGGCCTCGCGCACCATGGAGCAGTTCCGCCGCCTGGGCGTGGCGCAGCAGCTGCGCGATGCCGGGCTGCCGGCCGACCACCCGAACGACGTGGTGTTTCGCACCACGGTGACGGGCACCGAGCTCACGCGCATTCCCATTCCGTGCCGGCGCGACCGCTACACCGAGACCGAGGGCCCGGACGCGTGGTGGCCCACGCCGGAGCCGCCGCACCGCATCAACCAGATCTACCTCGAGCCGATTCTGCTGAAGCACACGGCCGCGCTGTCGGGCGTGACGCTGCTCAACCGCACGCGCTTCGAGCGCTTCACGCAGGATGCCGAGGGCGTGAGCGCCATCGCCACCGACATGGACAGCGGCGCCACGCGCAGCATCCGCTGCCGCTACATGGTCGGCTGCGACGGCGGCAGCTCGCCGGTGCGCAAGCAGATCGGCGCGAAGCTCGAAGGCACGGCCGTGATCCAGCGCGTGCAGTCGACCTTCATCCGCGCGCCGCAGCTGCGCGACATGATTCCGGGCAAGCCCGCGTGGTCGTACTACGCGATGAACCCGCGCCGCTGCGGCACGATGTTCGCCATCGACGGCCACGAGACCTGGCTGGTGCACAACCACCTGAACGCCGAAGAGCCCGAGTTCGACTCGGTCGACCGCGACACCTCGATCCGCGAGATCCTGGGCGTGGGCCCCGACTTCCATTACGACATCATCAGCAAGGAAGACTGGATCGGCCGGCGCCTCGTGGCCACGCGCTTTCGCGACGGCCGCGTGTTCCTCGCGGGCGACGCCGCGCACCTGTGGGTGCCCTACGCGGGCTACGGCATGAACGCCGGCATTGCCGACGCGCTCAACCTCTCGTGGCTGCTGGGCGCCTGCGTGCAGGGCTGGGGCGACGAGGCCATCCTCGACGCCTACGAGGCCGAGCGGCTGCCGATCACCGAGCAGGTGTCGCAGTTCGCGATGGACCATGCGCAGAAGATGATCCGCGCGCGCCGCGCCGTGCCGCCCGACATCGAGGCGCCCGGCCCGGCGGGCGACGCGCAGCGCGCCGAGATCGGCCGCGAGGCCTATGCGCTCAACGTGCAGCAGTTCTGCTGCGGCGGGCTCAACTTCGGCTATTTCTACACGGGCTCGCCGATCATCGTGCCCGACGGCGAGCACCGCGCGCCGCCGTACTCGATGGGCGAGTTCACGCCCTCCACCGTGCCCGGCTGCCGCGCGCCGCACTTCTGGCTGGCCGACGGGCGCTCGCTGTACGACGCCTTCGGCCCGGGCTACACGCTGCTGCGCTTCGACCGCAGCGTGGACGTGCGCCCGCTGGAGCGCGCGGCCGCCGCGTACCGCATGCCGCTCACGGTGCTCGACATCGAGACCGCGAGCCTGCCCAAGGCCTATGCGCACCGCCTCGTGATGTGCCGCGCCGACCAGCACATCGCGTGGCGCGGTGCGCACCTGCCGGCCGATGTGTACGACCTCGTCGCCACCTTGCGCGGCGAAACGCGCCGCGAACGTGGACGCCGGCGCGCGCTGGCCTGGGAAGGCGTACTGGCTTAGCGCCGCGCCACCGCGCGCCACGCCAGCCACGCGGCGATGGCAGGCGCCAGCGCGAAGACCGTGAACAACCAGATCGCGGCCGAACGCGCACCGTCCACGCCGCCGGGCACCGTGAGCCCCGCCGCATTCGCCACCAGCCCGGCCACGGCCGCGCCGACGGCCATGCCGTACAGCTGCACGGTGGTGATCGAGGCGGAGGCCAGCCCCTCTTCGCCGCGCGGCGCCAGCGCCATCACGCGCGTCAGCAGGTGCGGCCAGCCGATGCCCACGCCGAAGCCGACCGCGGCCAGCGCCACCGCCACGAGCGAGGTCTCGACATTGGCGTCCAGCGCCCCCGGCGTCGGCAGCAGCCACGCGAGCGCCAGCAGGCCTGCGGTGCAGACCACCGGCCCGGCGCGCAGCATGCGGTCGGCGCCTGCGCCAGTGCGGCCCGACGAGGTCAGCGAGCCGATGCTCCAGCCGCCCGCCATCGCCGCCGTGAGGTAGCCCGCCATGAGCGGCGAGTGGCCGTGCAGCAGCTGCAAGAAGTAGGGCACGAAGATTTCGGTGGTGGTGCCGATCAGCAGCAGCGCCACGCTTGCGTAGATCGCGCCCAGCGGCGTGCCGAGCGCATAGGCGCCGGTCGGCAGCAGGCGCACCGCGCCGGTGCGGCGGTCGATGCGGGTGGCGGCGAAGCCGATGGCCAGGCCCAGCGCCACGCCCACGGCCTGCCCCGCGAGGCCGGGCCAGAAACCGCTGGCGGCAATCACCAACACCGACAGCGCCAGCAGCGCGATCTGCGGCGCCGGCACGCGCGGCATCTGCGCCGGCCGGTCATGCCGGATGCCGGCCGCGGGCCGCAGCTGCACCGCCACCAGCAGGGCCTGCGCCGCCGCCACCGGCAGCAGCGCCCAGAAGGCCCAGCGCCAGTGGCCGGCCTGCGCGAACAGCCCGCCCACGGCCGGCCCGCACAGCGTGGCGACGCCCCACATGCCCGACACCAGCGCCACCGCGCGCGGCCAGAGCCGTGGCTCGAACACGCGCTGAATCAGCCCGTAGCTCAGCGCCGCCAGCAACCCGCCGCCCAGGCCCTGCACCGTGCGCCCCGTGAGCAGCCACGGCATGGCCGGCGCCAGCGCGCAGCCCACCGAGCCGGCCGTGAACACGGCCAGCGCCGTGAGGCAGGCGCCGCGCGGCCCGCGCGCGGCCAGCAGCCGCACCGAGAGCGTGGCGCCGAGGATCGAGCCGACCACGAACAGGGTCGTGCTCCAGGCGTACCAGTCGAGCCCGCCGATCTCGCGCACCACCGAGGGCAGCACGGTGGTCACGATGTGGACGTTGACCGCGTGCAGCGCGACGCCGCCGGTCAGCGCCAGCGCGCGCCAGCCATTGCGCCCGCTGAACAGGTCGCGCCAGGCGGCGGTGGGCGGCGGCGCGCCAACGGCGGCGGCATCGAGGGAAGAGGAGGAGGACGACATGAGAACGAAGGAGAACGCCAAGGGAGCCTGGATACTAGGCGGCGCCCCTCAATTAAACAAGCTATTGCTTTGATAAATAGAAACTTCGGCGCGCAGCCGTCGCACAGGATGCGCGACACTTCGAAACCGATGCACGCCGTTTCTTCTTCCCCTTCTTCCTCGATGGATTCCTCTTCCGCCACCACCGGCGCCCTGCCCCGTCCCCCGATGCGTCGCCCCACCCTGCGTTTCCTACTCTCGCACCCCGCGCACTTCATCGCGCTGGGCTTCGGCTCGGGGTTGTCGCCCTTCGCGCCGGGCACCGTGGGCACGCTGTGGGCCTGGGCCGCGTTCGTGGTGATGCAACTGTGGTTCACGCCCGCGACCATCGGCTGGATCATTCTGGCCGGCCTGCCGATCGGCTGGTGGGCCTGCACGGTCGCTGCGCGCAACATGAACGTGTCCGACCCCGGCGCCATCGTGTGGGACGAAGTCGTCGCCTTCTGGCTCGTGCTCTGGCTGGTGACGCCGGCCGGCCTGTGGGCACAGGTCGTGGCCTTTGCGCTGTTCCGTTACTTCGACGCCGCCAAGCCCGGCCCGGTGGGCTGGGCCGACGCCGCCTTCAAGCCGCACGACCCCGCGCGGGTGCAGTGGTGGCGCGCCGGCTTCGGCATTCTTCTGGACGACCTGGTGGCGGCCTTCTGCACGCTGCTGGTCATTGCGCTGTGGCGCGCATGGTGAACCCGATGCAACCTTCCGCTTCCCCGGCGTTGGCCGAACAGGACGTCCCCGCGCTCGTCGCGACGCTGGCCGAACGGCTGCAGGCCCGGGGCTGGATGATGGCCACCGCCGAAAGCTGCACCGGCGGCCTGATCGCCGGCGCCTGCACCGACCTGGCGGGCTCCAGCGTGTGGTTCGAGCGCGGCTTCGTCACCTACTCGAACGCCGCCAAGACCGAGATGCTGGGCGTGGACGCCGCGCTCATCGAGGCCCACGGCGCCGTCAGTGAGCCCGTGGCGCGCGCGATGGCCGAAGGCGCCATTGCCCGCGGCGCCCCGGCGCGCGCGGCCGTGGCCGTGACCGGCGTGGCCGGCCCCGCAGGCGGCTCGCCCGACAAGCCCGTGGGCACCGTGTGGTTCGGCTGGTCGGTCGACGGGCAGGTGCGCACCGAGCGCCGCCGCTTCGACGGCGACCGCGCCACGGTGCGCGCGGCGACGGTGCACTACGCGCTGCAGACGCTGGTCCAGCTGCTGGCGCGCTGATCGCGCGCGGGCTGTTCAGGCCTGCATGAAATCGCCGACCGGCCGGCGCGGCGCGGGCGGCACCGGCGCCGTCGGAAAGCCCAGGCGGCACATCATCTGCACGGTCGGGCTGCGCGCATGGCGCGACGGCGCGGCGCCGATCAGCATGTCGTGCGCCGCCGCGTGGTGCGGCGCCATCTCCGGAAACTCCTCGAGCGGCTGGCTCATCGGCTGCATGCCCAGGCCCAGGTCGGTGGCGCGCAGCTGCTGGCGCACGTAGGCCCGGCCCGCGGCGATCTGCTCGCTGCGGCTGTTGCCGCCGGTGCTGATCCAGACGAAGCCCATTGCCGTGTGGGCCTGGTCCTCGAACATCCGCAGCGTCTGCCGGAAGGAGAGGCTGTCTTCGGCGGCCGGCACCTCGCGGTCGAAGCGCCCCAGCGCGACCGCCATGCGCAGCGCCGGGTCGTTGAGCGAGAAGCCGTCGCGGTGTGCCAGGATTTCCTGCGGCCCGATGCGCAGCAGGCGCAGGTTCTCGCGCGCGGTGTGGGGCGTGACCAGCTCCACGCGCGCCGCCGCCGCGCACAGCTTGCGCAGCGGCAGCACGCGGGCCATGTCGACCGTGCCGGCCGATTGCACGCCCCCGCCCGCCCCCGAGGCCACGGCCGCGGTGAGCCCCTGCAGCATGTCGGCCGACACCCTGCGCCCGGTGTCGAAGCGCTGCTTGGGCGTGCGCCGCCGCAGCACCTGCGCGAACAGCGGATCGGGCGTGCCGCCGCGCGACAGCGTGAGACGCGCCACCGGCAGGTCGGGCCACTGCTGCGGCGCATCGCCCACCAGCTCGCCCTGCGGCCACAGCTGCACGCGCGCCTGCACGCCCTGCTGGGCCAGCGCCATCACCAGCAGCTCGATGAACGCGCCGTGGCCGATCATGAGCTGGCGGCCGAAGGGGTCGGTGGCGGGCTGCACGCGGGCGCGGTCGGCGTGCAGCACGATGGCGTCGGGCTCGCGCAGGTCGACCCGCCACGGCTGGCCGTTGTAGGCCGTGGGCGCGGTGACGGCATAGGCGACGGCGCGCTTGCGCACATCGGGCTCGTCGCCCGGGCCGTTCCAGATCTCGAAGGCGGCGGCCGGCACGTCGGCGTGGAGCCACCAGGTGGCCAGGGCCGTCGCGCCCGCCGCCACCGCGAGGCCGCCGCCCAGCAGGCGCACGAAATTTCTGCGTTCTCTCATGGGCTCGATCGGTTGAAGCATCGGGCGCGTGACACACGGCCTGCCCGTGGCCGATTGCAGCACCGCGCCGCGCGGCGCCACGCGGCCCCCTGTCGTTTCCGACAGGGGTAGGTGGGCCGGCTCAGGGCGTGAGCAGGCCCAGCGCCAGGGCCCGCGCGCAGGTGGCGGTGCGGCCCTGCGTGTCGAGCTTGCGGGCGGCGCCCACGAGGTGGAAGTACACGGTGCGCTCGCTGATGTGCAGGATCTCGGAGATTTCCCAGGTCGACTTGCCCACCGCCACCCAGTGCAGCACCTCGCGCTGGCGCGCACTCAGCACCGGCACCTTCGCGTCGCCCTGCAGCCGGCGCACGGTCGAATGCAGGCAGGAGGCGAAGTAGTTCATCGGCGCCAAGGTCGCACGCAGTTCGCGCAGGTCGGCGGTGGCGTCGGTGGTCAGGGTCATGAAGGCCCAGTCGATGCCGGGCGTCCACAGCGGCACGGTCAGCCCCGCCTTCAGCCCGTGCTCGCCGGCGCTGCGCAGCAGGCCGCGGGCGCGCTGCCCGATGTCGGCGCGCGTGTGGCTCACCTGCCCGAGCCAGCTCCACGCGGTGGCCGGCATGCCGGCGCGCACATGCTGCACGCGGGCGTCGGCCTGCTCGCCGGCGTTGCTGCGCAGCGACTCGTAGCGGCTGCGGGCCCAATCGACGGGCAGCTCGTGGAAGAACACCAGCGCGTCCTGCGTGGGCGCGTCGGCACGGGGCGTGGGCACCGGGCGCTTGAGCACGTAGGCGCCGTGGTTGAAGCCCATCGCCCGCATCGCGCGGCGGTTGACCTGCGCGACCTCCTCGAGCGTGCGGGCGGCCATGACGGCCTCGACGAACTGCCAGTCGTTGATCACCTCGGCCATGGATGCGTCCCCTCGGGTTGTGTGCGGCGGGCGCTGCGCTGTGGTTCTGGTTTTTCTGCGCCACCGCCAGGGCGCCGGCCCTGCAAGGACCGGCATCGGGGCGCATGTTAATGCGGGACACCCGGAATCACCCATGCACTTCCTTGCACGGCGCATCCGGGCGATGATCCGGCACCACCCATCCCGAGGCCCCATGACCGCTGCCACCCACGCCCCGACCATCGAGCGCTTCTACAGCGCGTTCTCGCAACTCGACGCCGCCACCATGGCCGCCTGCTACGCGCCCGACGCGGTGTTCGACGACGAGGCCTTTTCGCTGCGCGGCCGGCGCGAGATCGGCGGCATGTGGCGCATGCTCTGCGAAGCCACCAAGGCCAAGGGCGCCGACGTGTGGCGCCTGAGCTGGCGCGACGTGCAGGCCGACGCCCGCACGGGCAGCGCGCACTGGGACGCGCACTACCGCTTCAGCGCCACCGGCCGCCTGGTCGACAACAGCATCGACGCGCGCTTCACCTTCACGCCCGACGGCCTGATCGCCACGCACCGCGACAGCTTCCCGTTCTGGACCTGGTCGCGGCAGGCGCTGGGCACGCCGGGCCTGCTGCTGGGCTGGACGCCGATGCTGCGCAACAAGGTGCGCGCCACCGCCGCCGCCAACCTCGCCACTTTTCTTGCACGCCAACCTTCATGACCACTTCTTCCTCGACCGCCCTCACCTTCACGAACAACGAAGCGCAGCACCGCTACGAAGCCTCGCTCGACGGCAAGCTCGCGGCCTATGCCGAGTACAACCTGCTAACCGACGCGATCATGTTCACGCACACCGAGGTGCTGCCCGAACATGAAGGCAAGGGCGTGGGCTCGGGCATTGCGAGGCACGTGCTCGACGAGGCGCGCGCCGCCGGGCGGCATGTGATTCCGGTGTGCCAGTTCATCGCCGGCTACATCCGCAAGCACCGCGAGTACGCCGACCTCGTGCGGCCGGACATCCAGCGCGCCTTCAAGATCTGACGGCGTTCGCCTTCGGCGCGGGCAGCCACGCGAAGGCGGCGATGCCGATCACCAGCAGCGCCGCAATGACGGCCAGCACGGCGGTCAGCGGATCGCCGCCGTGCGCCGCGGCCACCGAGGCCGCCACGCCCGTGCCCCACTGCATGAACGCGACGCCCAGGAACATCGCCATGGTGAAGACGGCCATCGCGCGGCCCGTGAGTGCAGCCGGGTAGGCCACGCGCACGTCGGCGTACTGCCAGACGATGAAGCCCGAGAGCACGCCGATGAGCACCATGCCCGCGATGTTGAGCCAGGCGGAATGCACCACGGCGATGAGCGCGAACAGGCCGGCGTAGAAGAGGCCGCAGGCCACGATCCAGCGGCGGCGCGCGGCGCCATCGCGATCGAAGCGGCCGAACAGCGGCGAGCCGAACAGCGCGATCACCGACACCGCGAGCGCGACGTTGCCGCTTTGCACCAGCGAGTAGCCGTGGCGCTCCATCATCAGCGGGCCCAGCCACAGCCCGCGCAGCGAGATGAAGGCCGCATACGTCACCGCGCCCAGCACCATGATGCCCAGCGTGTGCGGCATGGCGAACAGCGCGCCGAACTGGCGCACGGCTTCGGGAATCGACTCTTTCTTCTGCGGCACGGCCGACGCGGGCTCGTGCACCCAGCGCCAGATCGCGAGCCAGGCCAAGGCAGACGCCAGCGCGAGCACCAGGAAGCCCGCGCGCCACGAATACGCCTGCACCAACCACGCGAGCGGCGTGCCGGTGGCCAGCATGCCCAGGCCGCCGATGGCCAGCACCAGGCCCGACACGGTGGCGAAACGCGCGGCCGGAAAGTGCCGCGCGATGAACACCGTGCACACGAGGAAGGCCGGCGCGCAGCCGACGCCGATCAGCGCCTGCCCGGCCACCAGCACGAGGTAGTTCGGCGACACGGCCGACAGCAGCGCACCCGCGATCGCCACGGGAAAGGCCACGAGCACGGTGCGGCGCACGCCGTGCAGGTCGATACCGATGCCCATGAAGAGCTGCATCGCGCCGAACGCAAAGTGAAAAGCCCCCGAGAAGATCCCGAGGGCTTGAGCCGAAAGGTGGAAGTCCGCTTGCAGCGGGCTCGCCATGATGGCGCCGACGGTGCGAAACGCCTGACTGAGCGCGACCCCGGCGCAGAGCGCGAGGACCATGACCCATGCCGCCTGCGGCGTCAGGGGTTGCGCGGCAGGGCGCTGCGTCGGCGCGACGCTCATTGGATAACCTTCGTGCTTCGCACTGCGGTGCGAGCTTGCTTGGGGCGGCCCGGCGCGACGCTCATGCCCCGTGGCACTTCTTGTACTTTTTTCCACTGCCGCAAGGGCACGGATCGTTGCGGCCGGGTTCGGCTTCCTTGCGGATCGTCTCGACCTTCGGGCCCAGGCTCTTCCAGAGCTGGCGCAGGTCGTACACCGCCCAGATTGCGGCGCCGAAGTCGTCCAGGCGCTGCTGGCTCACGCTGGGCGGGCCGTTCTCGTCGTACATCGACAGCGTGGGCTTGGCGGTGTCGTCCTCGGTCAGCGCGACGATGTTGTCGAGCGCGTCGTCGAGCATCTGCGCGGCTTCCTTGTCGCGCGGCGCGGCCCAGTCTTCGGGCCAGTTCTCGACCGCGTACATGAAGCCCAGCGCCCAGACCTGGGCGAACGAAGGGATCTCTTCGGCGGCCATCTCGGCACGTTCTTCCTCGGGCAGCGAGGCAATGGCGCCGCGCGTGTCGAGCACTTCGGGCTGCCAGCTGCGCTCGTCCTCGAGCGATTCGACGGGTGCGTCGAGGCCTTCCTCGATCTCGCGCCAGCGGCGCTTCCAGTTCCAGACGAACTCCATGTGCTGGGCCGGCACGAAGTGGTCGCCCAGCAGCACGGGCCAGTATTCGGTGGGGTCGATGGGGCGGCGCGTGCAGATCAGCGCGGCCATGAAGCCTTCGCAGAACTCCCACTGGGGAATTTCCTCGTCGTGCTCGCGCATGGCGTCGAGCGCGCTGTCGAGGGCGTCGAAATCGTCGGGCCCCAGGGCTTGCGAGGAGGCGGCCAGGGCAGTGTCAGGGGTATCGGGGGTGTCGGGTGTGGTCGTCATGGCAGCAGTCATGGCAGGTTGGGGGCAGCCCTCTATGATGCAGCAGGCTCCAGCCGACATCTGATGACTATGCCCACGATTATTCCGTTTCCCGCACGCTACAGCGCGTTCGTCCTGTGTGTGCTGGGTCTGGTCGCCTGCCTGGCACTGGTTCTGGCCTCGCCGCACCTGTGGCTCGCGTGGATCGGCGTGGCCGCTTTCGCGGTGCTCACCGGCACCGGCGTGCACGACCTGCGCCAGGCGCGCCACGCCATCCTGCGCAACTACCCGGTCATCGGGCACCTGCGCTTTTTGCTCGAATTCATCCGCCCCGAGATCCGCCAGTACTTCATCGAGAGCGACGCCGAGGCCGCGCCCTTCTCGCGCGCCCAGCGCTCGCTGGTGTACCAGCGCGCCAAGGGCGAGCCCGACAACCGGCCCTTCGGCACGCAGCTGAACGTGTCGGCCGCGGGCTACGAGTGGATCAACCACTCGATGCAGCCCACGAAGCTGGACGGGCACGATTTCCGCATCGTGATCGGCGGCACGCCGCAGCCGGCCGATGCGAACCCGGCGCAGGTCTGCACGCAGCCTTACAGCGCCAGCGTGTTCAACATCTCGGCGATGAGCTTCGGCGCCCTGTCGGCCAACGCCATCCTCGCGCTCAACCAGGGCGCGCAGATGGGCGGCTTTGCGCACGACACCGGCGAGGGCTCGATCTCGCAGCACCACCGCGTGCACGGCGGCGACCTGATCTGGGAAATCGGCTCGGGCTACTTCGGCTGCCGCAACGACGACGGCACCTTCAACGCCGAGCGCTTCACCGCCAACGCGCGCGACCCGCAGGTGAAGATGATCGAGATCAAGCTCAGCCAGGGCGCCAAGCCCGGCCACGGCGGCGTGCTGCCGGCGGCGAAGGTCACGCCCGAGATCGCGGCGGCGCGCGGCGTGCCGGTGGGCGTGGACTGCGTCTCGCCCTCGTCGCACAGCGCGTTCTCCACGCCGACCGAGATGATGCATTTCGTCGCCAGGCTGCGCGAGCTGTCGGGCGGCAAGCCGACCGGCTTCAAGTTCTGCCTGGGCCACCCGTGGGAATGGTTCGGCATCGTCAAGGCGATGCAGGCCACCGGCATCACGCCCGACTTCATCGTGGTCGACGGCGCCGAGGGCGGCACCGGCGCGGCGCCGGTCGAGTTCAGCGACCACGTCGGCGCGCCGCTGCAGGAAGGCCTGCTGCTGGTGCACAACACGCTGATCGGCGTGAACCTGCGCCACCGCATCAAGATCGGCTGCGCCGCCAAGGTGATCACCGCCTTCGACGTGGCCCGCATGATGGCGCTGGGCGCCGACTGGTGCAACGCGGCGCGCGGTTTCATGATGGCGCTGGGCTGCATCCAGGCCCAGAGCTGCCACACCGGCCACTGCCCCACCGGCGTGACCACGCAGGACCCGGTGCGCCAGCAGGCGCTGGTGGTGCCGACCAAGGCCGACCGGGTGCGCAACTTCCACCGCAGCACGCTGCATGCGCTGCAGGAGCTGGTGCAGGCCGCGGGCCTCGATCACCCGCAGCAGATCACCGCGCACCACATCGTGCGCCGCATTTCCGACACCGAGGTGCGCCTGCTGAGCAACCTGGTGATGCAGGTGCAGCCCGGCGCGCTGCTCGGACCGCTGGACAACCAGCACACCGTTTTCCGCACCTACTGGCCGCTGGCCAGTGCACAGAGTTTCCAGCCCGTGACGCAGGGCCCGCACGGGCTGCTGGCGCCGGGCTTCGCCATGGCCGCATGAATCCACTGAGACGAGGAGGCGCCGCGACGCGCCTGTACAGCCAACGGGGCGCCGCGTCGGCGCCCGCGCCGCTCGACGACGCCCCGGGCTCGGCGCCCGGCGACTACGCCGAGTTCCTGCGCGTCACGCTGCCCAGGCAGGCCAAGAACGTGGCCAGCCACCGCTTCGGCAGCGAGCGCGTCTGGCTCAAGAAGGCCGGTCCGCGCCACGGCAAATGGGGCTACCGCGTGATGGCGCTGGCCGCGCGGCTGGCCGGCCTCGACGTGATCAAGCCCGTGCCCAACCCGGGCGGCGAGGCCGCCATCGCCACCGAGGCCCGGCGCCTGAAGCAACTGGCCGCCGCAGGCCTGCGCGTGCCGATCGTGCTGGCGCAGCAGGCCGACGGCCTGCTGATTTCCGACCTCGGCGAAAGCGGCCGTGCCACCGTGGTGCTGCAGGAGCGCATCGACCAGGCCGCCGCCGCCGGCCCGGCCGCCCTGCTCGCCGTGTGGCGCGAGGGCCTGGCCGCCATCGCCGCCGTGCACCTGTGCGGCCAGCACCTGAGCCAGGCCTTCGACCGCAACCTCGTGCAGTGCCCCGACGGCGTGATCGGCTACATCGATTTCGAGGACGACCCCTCCGAGGTCATGACCCTGGCCGAATGCCAGGCCCGCGACTGGCTGAGCTACCTGCACTCCACGGCCATGATGCTCGAGGCCGCCGCGCCGCAGGCCGCGGGGCAGCACTGGCACGCGGCGCTGGCGGAGGTGGACGAGGAAGTGCGCGAGCGCATCGCGAACGCGGCGCGGCGCATGAAGTGGGCGCAGAAGCTGCCGGCCAGCCGGCGCTGGGGGCGGGACACGCAGCGCGTGCGGGCCGTCGCGCGCTTGCTGGGGCAGTGGTACGAGCTGAACAAGGCCTGAGCCAGATCGGCGTGGCCTACGCCAGCGCCGACCGCACCGCCACCCCGCGCAGCGCCAGCCGCTTCTTCATCGACAGCACCGCCTTGTCCTTGCTGAACAGCTGCGCCCCGTGCGCCACGGACAGGTCGATGAACACCTGGTCGTCCGGATCGCTGCACACGCAGGGCGCACGCGCCGGCACCTCGGTCACCAGCTGCACGCGCGCATCGAAATCCGCGAGCACCACCGGAATCGTCAGCTCGCGCTGCGCCATGCGCCGGGCGATCAGCGGGTAGCCCAGCACGCGTTCCAGTTCGCTGCGCATCGCGGGCGTGGCCAGCCAGCGCAGCGCACCGCGCGCGAGGTCGTCGACCAGCGGCGCCCAGGCCGGGTCTTCGAAGACCAGCAGGTCGAGGGCGATGTTGGTGTCGATGACGACGAGGTCGGAGGCAGGCAAGGTCATGGGGGGCGTGAAAACGGTCGAGCGCCGATGTTGCACCATGCGGGCGCCACGGCCGCTGGCTAGCGCGCCGCCGGCCGCCCTGAAGGCATGGCCAGCACCTTCGCGTCGGCGACCAGCCGGGCGTAGGCGAAGTCGGTGAAGGCCTTGATCCGCGCGACCTCCTTCAGGTCGGGATGCGTCAGCACCCAGACCTGCGTGTCGAGCGCCTCCCTCGGCGCCTCGACCTGCACCAGCTCGTCTTCCGCGTCGGCCAGCATGCACAGGAGCATGCCCAGGCCCAGGCCGCGCTTCACGAGCTGCGTCATGCCGACGAGGCTGTCGACGCGCGCCGCGATCCGCGCCGGCGGCACCTGCTCGCGCAGCCACTTCGCCTGCAGCAGGTGCGACAGGCCTTCGTCGGGGGCGACCCAGTCGTGCGCAGCCAACGAAGTCGTCGCCGGGTGCTTCGCGAGGTAGGCCTTCGACGCGTACACCGCCGTCTGCAGGCGCCCTGCCCGGCGCCCGACCAAGTGGTCCGGCGGGGCGTTGGTCGGGCGGATCGCCACGTCGGCCTCGCGCTTGGTCAGGCTCAGGAAGAGGTTGTTCATCACCACCTGCAGCTCGATGCCCGGATGCAGCGCCCGGAAGTCCGCCAGGATCGGCCCGAGCAGCCCGGCCATGAAGGTGTCGGTGCTGGTGATGCGGATGACGCCGGTCAGCCGCAGGTCGAGCCCCATGAGGTGGCGCTGCGCGGCGTCGATCTGCTCGCCCACGCCCTGCAGGCGCTCGCGCAGCGCCTCGCCGGCCAGCGTCATCGCGTAGCCGGCGGGCAGGCGGTCGAACAGGCGCACCGCCATGCGTGCCTCGAGCGCGCCCAGGCGCCGCAGCACGGTGGAGTGGTTCACGCCCAGCTGGCGCGCGGCGCCGGAGAGCGATCCGGCCTGGCCGACGGCCAGGAACACGCGAAAGTCGTCCCAGTCTGTGTCCTGCATTTATGCATACCCCGGATGCGATTTTTTCGAATGGCTTTGCAAACGCGCCGATCCTACAGTCGTCCGCAAGGGGCCGCGATTCGCCCGCCCCGCATCCACACCACACGGAGATCGACCCACCATGGACGCGTTTTTCATTCCCGCCTCGCTCGTCGCCGGAGGCCTGCTCGCGGTGCAGGCCGGCGCCAACGCCCAGCTCTCCAAGGCCACGGGCAGCCCGTTCACCGCCACGACCTTGCAGCTGTCGGTCGGCACGCTGGCCCTGCTGGCGGTGGCGCTCGCCACGGGCACGCTGACGGCGCTGGCCGGCTTGCCGGGCGTGCCGTGGTGGCACGTGATCGGCGGCACGGCCAGCGCCTTCTATGTGGTCTCGACCATCCTGCTGTTTCCGCGCCTGGGCGCGGTGGTGGCGGTCGGCCTGTTCATCGCGGGGCAGATGCTGGCCTCGTTCGCGCTCGACACCTTCGGCCTGCTCGGCGTGGCACCCAAGGCGCTGACACCGGCCATGGCCGGCGGCACGCTGGCGGTGCTGCTCGGGGCCGGGGCCATCGTCGCCGGGCAGGCCGGCAGCCTGCGCCAGGCGCTGGCGGGCAAAGCCGGCTGGATCGTGCTCGCGCTGCTGGCCGGCGCGGTGCTGCCGGTGCAGGGCGTGGTCAACGGCCTGCTGCGGCAGGACCTGGGCGCGCCCTTCGCGGTGGGCGCGGTGAGCTTCTTCGTGGCGACGCTGGCGATGGCCCTGGCGCTGCTGCTCGTCACGCTGTTCCGGCGTGCGCCCGCCCCTGCGGCGGTCGCACCGCAGGGCTCGGCGCTGCGCGGCATGCCGTGGTGGGGCTGGCTTGGCGGCTTTGCGGGCGCGGCCTATGTGACGACGGTGTTCACGGCGATCCCGGCCATCGGCGCCGCGGCCGCGGTCGGGCTGACGGTGGCGGGGCAGCAGGTGGCGTCGGTGTTCGTCGACCGCTACGGCTGGTTCCGGCTGCCGCAGCGCCCGGTGTCGGGCCTGCGCATGGCGGGCGTGGCCGTGCTGCTGCTCGGCGTGGCCATCATCAAGCTGCTGTGAAGGGAGCGAACGCCATGGCCTGGTTTCTTCTGCTTGCCGCCGGACTGGTGGAGATCGTGATGGCCCTCGCGCTGAAGGCCGCGGCGGGCTGGGAGCGCCCCGGCGCCGGCGCGCTGGGCCTGGGCGCCGCGCTGGCGAGCATCGTGCTGCTCACCGCCGCGATGAAGACGCTGCCGGTCGGGACGGCCTACGCGATCTGGACCGGCATCGGCGCCATCGGCGTCACGCTGATCGGCATCTTCTTTTTCCAGGAGAGCGCGGCGCCGCTGCGGCTGGTGTGCATCGCGCTGATCTTCCTGGGCATTGCAGGCCTGAAGCTGCAGTCCTAGGCGTCTGGCGGCGCCGCCCGGTTCGAGCCCCGCACCATGTCGAAGCGGAACAGCCGGCATTCGATGGGGCCGTTCCACATCGGCACGCGGCGCGACTCCTTCAGGCGCATCTGCTTGGGCAGCTTTAGGTCGGGCGTGAGCACCCAGGCGGTCCAGCCCGCGTAGTTTTTCTTCCAGTGGGTGGCGAGCTGCGGAAAGAAGTCGCCGCCGTCGCCGCCTTCACCGTCGCCCGGGGTCTGGGCGGCTTCGCGGGCGCCGAAGCGGGCCACGCCGCCGACCTCGATGCGCTCGCCGTACGGCGGGTTGAGCATGATCACGCCGCCCTCGGCCGGCGGCATGCGCTGCAGGGCGTCGCCGCCGCGGAACTCGATGGCGCCGGCCACGCCCGCGCGTTCGGCGTTGCGCTCGGCAAAGTCGACCATGCGGTGCGACACGTCGGAGCCGAAGACGGCGATGGCGCTCGCATGCTGCGCATTGGCCGCTTCATTCTTGATGGCGGCCCAGACATGCGCCTGGAACGGCAGCAGCTTCTCGAAGCCGAAGCGCCGCAGCGAGCCCGCCGCGATGCCGCTGGCGATCTGCGCGGCCTCGATGGCGATGGTGCCGCTGCCGCAGCAGGGGTCGTACAGCGGGGCCTTGGCGACCTCGCCGGTCTCGGGGTTCCACCAGCCGCTGGCGGCCAGCATGGCGGCGGCCAGGGTTTCCTTCAGCGGGGCATCGCCCTTGTCCTGGCGCCAGCCGCGCTTGAACAGCGGCTCGCCCGAGGTGTCGATGTACAGCGTGCAGCTGTCGGTGGTCAGGTGCGCAAAGATGCGGCAGTCGGGCCACTGGGTCTCGATGCTCGGGCGCACGCCGTTGGCCTTGGCGCGGAAGCGGTCGGCCACGGCGTCCTTGATGCGCAGAGTGGCGAAGTTCAGGCTCTGCAGCGGGCTGTGCTGGGCCGTGGTCTCGATCTTGAAGGTCTGCTTGGGCGTGAACCAGATCTCCCAGGCCACGCCGTTGGCGATGGCGTACAGGTCGTTCTCGTTGCGGTAGGGCCCATGGGCCAGTTCGACCAGCACGCGCTGCGCGAGCCGGCTGTGCAGATTGAGCTTGAGGCCGTCGCGCCAGTCGGCGCGCACGCGCACGCCGCCGCGCAGGGTGAGCAGGTCCTGCCCGGCACGGCCGGTCAGGGCATGCACCTCCTGGGCAAGGAATTCCTCGACGCCGGCGGCGCAAGGCAGGAAAAATGAGAGATCGTTCACGGAAAGTCGGCCATCGGGAAGCCCGCTAAGGGCCCCCATTGTCGCCGGGGCTGGGGCCTTCTCTATATAGTCGATTTGCCCATGACGCCCACCCCCGCCTCCGCGGCCCCCCCGGCAGACGCCCGCGACGGCGACCACCGCTTCGCGATCCAGTGCGAAGTGCTGCGCTTGTCGATCCGCCCGCTCGGGCCGGTGCTGCTGGTGCAGTACCTGCTCAACTGCGGCGTGGCGGCGCTCTTCGCCTGGCAGTTCTCGCCGGTGCGCGCGCTGGTGTGGCTGGCACTCGTCACCGGGGTCACGGTGATGCGCGGCTTCTTTCCTCAGCGCCTGCCCGAGCCCTTCACCCCCGCCACCCTGCGCGCCGCGCAGCGCCAGCACACGCTGCGCACGGCCATCTGGGAGCTGGCGCACGGCCTGGCGGGCGTGCTGCTGTTCAACCCCGAGCGGCCCGACCTGCAGCTGCTGCTGGGCCTGATCCTCATGGGCATGACGCTGTCGTCGGCGTTCTCGGTGTCGTTCTACACGCCGGCCACGCAGCTGGCCATCACGCTGCTGCTGGCGCCGGTGATCGTCACGGGCCTGTGGCTCGGGGCACCGGTGATGATGGCGGTCGCGGTGATCGGCATCGGCCTGACCGCGATGATGTGGAAGCTGGTGGCCGACCATTCGCGCCAGCTCGAGGAGAACATCGGCCTGCGCCTGAACGAGCGCACGCTGCGCGAACAGGCGCTGGCCGGGCTGCGCGCCTCCGAGCAGGCCCAGGCCGAGCGGCTGCGCTTCTTCTCGGCGGCCAACCACGACCTGCGCCAGCCGGTGATGGCCATCGGGCTGCAGGCCGAGGTGCTGCGCCAGCAGCTGCAGCACGGCACCGACAGCGCGGCGGTGCAGCACACGGTGGCCTCGCTCTCGCGCGCGCAGCAGGCGCTCGAGGGCCTGACCAACCAGCTGCTCGAGATCGGCCGCATCGAGGCGGCGGTCGATCCGCTGCGCCCGGCGGCGGTGGCGCTGGCGCCGCTGCTGAACGAGCTGGCGCGCCAGGCCGGCGAAGGCCGCGTCGCGGTGCGCTGCCCGGCCGAGGCGGTGGCCTGGACCGACGCGGTGGCGCTGCGCCGCGTGCTCTCCAACCTGCTGGACAACGCCCTCAAGTTCACGCCGCGCGGGCGCGTGCTGCTGGCCGTGCGGGCGCGCCGCCGGCCCGGCACCGACACCGGGCGCGCATGGCGCGTCGAGGTGCGCGACAGCGGCATCGGCATCGCGGCCGAATCGCAGACGCGCGTGTTCGACGACTTCGAGCAGGTCGGTAACGTGGAGCGCAACCTGCAGCACGGCCACGGGCTGGGGCTGGCGATCGTGCGGCGGCTGGCGGGGCAGCTGGGCATCGAGGTCGCGCTGCGCTCGGCGCCGGGCAAGGGCTCGGTCTTCAGCTTCGAGCTGCCGGCGGCCCGCCCCGGTGCGGCGGCCATGCCGGCCCCCGCGCCCTCCGTGGCGCTGGACGAGCCCGATGCCAATGCCGTGCTGCGCCCCGGCCTCGCCGTGCTGGTGGTCGAGGACAACATCGTGGTGGCTGACAGCCTCTCGGCGCTGCTGCGGCACTGGCACGTGGCGCCGCGCATCTACGCCAGCGCCGCCGAGGCGCTCGCGCTGGCCGACCTGGACGCGCTCGACGCGGCGCTGTGCGACATCCGCCTGCCCGGCGCGTTCAACGGCATCGCGCTGGCCGAGCGGCTGGCGCAGCGCAAGCCCGCGCTGACGATCGCGCTGATCTCGGCCGACATCACCGAAGCCACGCAGCAGCTGGCCGCCGCGCGCGGCTGGCATGCGCTGCGCAAGCCGGTGCAGCCGGATGCGCTGCGGCGCGTGCTGCTGCGGGCTCAGCAGCAGCAACAACCGCCGTCGTCGACGTAGCGCGCGGTGCTTCCCGGCGGGGGCCGGCCCCGCTGCGGTGTCATCGCTTCCGAGCTATGCTCCGCGCACAGGCCGCCGCCGCCCCTGCCCCGATGCCCGTCGAACCACTTTCCGCCCCTGCCGTTGGCGCCGCCGCCCTGCGCGAGCCCCGCTACGGGCGGGTCGCGATGGCCCTGCACTGGCTGCTCGCGGCGATGATCGTCGGCTCGCTCGGCGTCGGGCTCTACATGACGGGCCTGCCCTTCTCGCCGCAGCGCCTGAAGCTCTACAGCTGGCACAAGTGGGCCGGCATCACCATCCTCCTGCTGTCGGCGCTGCGGCTGCTGTGGCGTCTCACGCACCGCCCGCCGCCGCTGTCGGCACGGGTGCTGGCGGCCATGCCGACCTGGCAGCGGGCCGCCCACCGCATCAGCCATGCGCTGATGTACCTGCTGTTCTTCGCGGTCCCGCTGTTCGGCTGGGCCTACAGCTCGGGCATGGGCGTGCCGGTCGTGTGGTTCGGCCTGCTGCCGCTGCCCGACCTGGTCGCGGTCGACAAGGACTTCGCCGAGGCCGTGCTCAAGCCGCTGCACCAGCGCAGCGCCTTCCTGCTGGCCGGCGTCACGCTGCTGCACGTGGCGGCGGCGCTCAAGCACCACTGGATCGACCACGACGGTCTGTTGCAACGCATGTGGCCCGCGCCACGCAAGGAATCCGCCGGATGACGACCCGTCTTTTGTGGGGCGCCGCCGCCCTCTTCGGCCTCGCGCTGCACGCCGCGGCCGAGCCCATGCCGGCCACCACCGCCAAGCTGGTGCCCGAGAAGAGCCAGATCGCCTTCGTCAGCAAGCAGATGGGCGTGCCGGTGGAAGGCAGCTTCAAGCGCTTCGACGCGCAGGTCGCCTTCGACCCCAAGAAGCCCGAGGGCGGCTCGGTCGTGCTGCAGATCGACACCGCCAGCGCCGGCTTCGGCGTGCCCATGAGCGATGCCGAGCTGCCCAAGCCGACCTGGTTCGACACCGCGCACTTCCCGCAGGCCAGCTTCCGCTCGAGCGCCATCAAGGCGCTGGGCGAGGGCCGCTTCGAGATGGCCGGCAAGCTCACCATCAAGGGCGTCAGCAAGTACGTGACGGTGCCCGTGAGCATCGTGTCGTCGGGCGGCGCGTATTCGGTCGCCACGGGCACCCTCACGATCCAGCGGCTCGACTACAAGGTGGGCGACGGCGAATGGACCGACACCTCGGTGGTCGGCAACGAGGTGCAGGTGCGCTTCAAGCTGACGCTCGCGGGCCTCGGGCCGCTGTGACGACGATTTCATTTCCCATGCATCCTTCTTCCTTTGCCATGAACAAGCTCTTCTTCGCCGCGGCCCTGTGCGCGGGCGCGACCCTGCCCCTGGCCGCCACGGCCCAGGAATACACGGCGCCGCCGCTGGCCGCCAAGCCCGCGGGCGGGCCGGTCAAGAACGCCAGCTACGTGATCGACCCGACCCATACCTTCGTGATGTACGAGATGGGCCACTACGGCACCACCACCAACCGCGGCCGCTTCAGCACCAAGGACGGCTCGGTGAAGATCGACGGCACCGGTGCCAGCGGCAAGGTCGACATCACGATGGACATCAGCTCCATCAACACCGGCGTCGACCTGCTCAACCGCCACGTGCAGAGCAAGGACTTCTTCAACGTCGCCGAATTCCCCACCGGCCGCTTCGTGGCCGAGCGCATCGACTTCAGCGGCGACAAGGTGACCGACGTGCCCGGCACGCTCACGCTCATGGGCCAGACCAAGCCGGTGACGCTGAAGGCCGTGCGCTTCAACTGCTACCTGAACCCGCTGATCAACCGCCAGGTCTGTGGCGGCGACTTCGAGGCCACCGTGCAGCGCAGCGACTGGGGCATCACCTGGGGCCTGAACTTCGGCTTCGAGAACAAGGTGAAGCTGCTGGTGCAGGTCGAAGCCGTGAACGTGCAATGAACCCATTCCCCACCGGAGCCACCCCATGACCGACGCCCATCTCATGTCCCTGCTCGGCATTGCCGGCGCCATGGCCGTGGGCGCGATGAGCCCCGGCCCGAGCTTCGTGATGGTGGCGCGCACGGCCGTGGCCTCGCGCAGCGACGGGCTCGCGGCGGCGCTGGGCATGGGCGCCGGCGGGCTGGCGTTCTCCATCGCGGCGCTGGCCGGGCTGCAGGCGGCGTTCCTCGCGGTGCCGGGGCTGTACCTCGCGATCAAGGCCTTCGGCGGCGCGTACCTGATCTACCTGGGCTTTCGCATCTGGCGCGGCGCGCGCCAGCCGCTCGCGATCACGCCCGACACGGACGCCTCGCCCCGCAGCCAGGGCCGCAGCGGACGCACCTTCCTGCTCGGCCTGGCCACGCAGGTCAGCAACCCGAAGACGGCGGTGGTGTACGCGAGCATCTTCGCGGCCTTCCTGCCGCGCGAGGTGCCGCTGGTGCTGGCGCTCGCGGTGCCGGCCGTGATCTTCTGCATCGAGACGGGCTGGTACGCGATCGTCGCGCTGGCGCTGTCCTCGGCCGCGCCGCGCGCGGCCTACCTGCGCTACAAGACCTGGATCGACCGTGCGGCCGGCGGCGTGATGGGCCTGCTGGGCCTGCGGCTGGTGTGGTCGGCGGTGCGCGGCACCTGATCGATCAGGTTCGACCGGCGATGCCGGCTCCGGGCAATGCGCCCGGGGGAAGCCGCGTCTTTCTTCACGCGGTCTGGATTTCTTGAGGGGATGTGCGCGGCAGCCGGGTTGTTTTCAATCGGCAACGGCTATGGTCCCGCTTCCAGGTCCAGCTTCGTCATCAAGCCCATCGCATGCCATTCGTCCACCAACTCCTGATCGCCGCCGCTCTCACGGTTGTTGCAACACAGTCCTCTTCCGCGACGCTACGGGACGAAGATCTGAACCGGGCCCTGCAGGGCGTGTGGTGCAACTCCGATGACGGTGGAAAAACGTGCCATGGGTATGACGAATACGTCGACGGCACAAGCTCCTTTTGTGGGGCTTTTCCTGAAAGCAAGGAGCCCTACACCGCGGCAATGCGCTACAAGATTCAGGGCAATCGCATCTGCGCCGTGATCACTGCGAGCAGCAACCCGATCATTGGGCCCGGCTTTTCATTCTGCGATGAGATTCTTGAGATCGACGAACACTCCGTGCGCTCTTACATGGCCTGGTTCGATACGGTCGAGACGAGATTTCGTGTCCCGAAGTCTCAAATGACCTGCGCGACTCCCGAAAAGCCACCGCTCCCGCGTTGAGGCTCGCCGCCAGCGACCATCTGCGGCAGCGCCATGCTTGCAAAGCCTTTCGCGAAGCACCGCTGCGCTACAGCAAGCTCTCGGGCGTGAGCGGCGCCAGCAGCTCGAGCATGGTGCGGTCCCAGAAGCCCGAGTCGGGTTCTTCGTGCAGCACAGTGGTCTTGCCGCCTTCCTCGCTGACCCATTCGATGCGCCGCGAGCCGGTGGCGCCCGCATCGGCGCCTTCGGCAAAGCGCAGCCGGTAGGCGCCCTGCTGCTTGAGCACATCGAGCAGCTTCAGGGTCTGCTGCGCCATCTCGGGGCTGCGGATGAACAGGCCGATCTCGGTGTTGTGAATCTCGGAGCGCGGATCGAAATTCATCGAGCCGACGAAGAGGATGCGCTGGTCGATCACCGCCGACTTGGCGTGCAGCCGGCCCACCGACGTGCCGAACAGGCCGAGGCGCACGCTGCGCCGCGTGCGCGCGGAACTCAGCTCGTGCAGCTCGGCGCCCAGCGCCAGCATGTCGGCGCGGTAGCGGCGGTAGGCGGTGTGCACGAGCGGTTCGTCGGTGGCGGCGAGCGAGTTGGTGACCACGCTGATCTTCACGTTGCGTCCGCGGATCTCACGCATCACCTCCAGCCCCGACGCGCCCGGGATCAGGTAGGGCGAGACCAGCGTCACCTCGCTGCGCGCGCGGCGCATCTGCTCGACCACGTTGTAGCGCACGCTGTCCACGTCGAGCAGCGGCACGCCGCCATACGACGCGGTCTTGCCGATCACGCGGTCGGGTGAATCGGCATAAGCCTCGGCGGTGGTCCAGATCAGGCCGAGCTTGCCGGCGTCGAGGTCGTCGGCCACGGGGCTGTAGCCGAGCAGGTCGTTGGGCGCAGGCCTGGGCGGCGGCGGCGTGGTGTCGGGGCCGGTGGCGGCGTCGAAGCGGCGCTGCAGCTCTTCGCGCGGCAGGTCGGTGTGCACGACCGCGCCGATCGGGCGCACGTGCGGGCTGTTCCAGTACTGGTCGAACAGCACGCCCAGGCGCGGAATCAACGCGCCCGTGACGAAGGTGTCGAGGTCGATGAAGTTCGGGCCGGTGGTGCGGCGGAAGTACTGGTTGCCGATGTTGCGCCCGCCCGCCACCGCCATCGCGCCGTCGGCGATGAAGAGCTTGTTGTGCATGCGGCGGTTGACGCGGCTGAAGTCGAACAGCGACGCGGTGAAGCGCTTGAGCAGGCTGCCGCGCCCGGCCGGGAACGGGTTGAACAGGCGCAGCTCCACGTTCGGCGTGGCGGCCAGCCCGAGCAACAGCTCGTCTTCGCCGGACGTGTACAGGTCGTCCATCAACAGGCGCACGCGCACGCCGCGCTGGGCCGCATCGCGCAGGGTGCGCAGCAGGTAGCGGCCGGTCTCGTCGTTCTCGATCTGGTAGTACTGCACGTCGAGCGTGCGCTGCGCGCGGCGCGCCAGCTGCAGCCGCGTGTCGAAGGCGAAGTCGCCGCCGGGCATCAGGCGAAAGCCGCTGAGGTCGGGGTCGGGCTGCGAGGCCAACGCGATCTTGCCGAGCGCGGTGTCGGCCGAGACGGCGATGGCCTTGGTGGGCGGGCGCGGTGCGTCGTCGGGCAAGGTGGCACAGCCGGCGAACAGCGATGCAGCCACGAGGGCGAAGACCCAATGCCCCCAGCGCGACAGCAGGCGACGGGTCATCGTGGGCTTTCTACAGGGCTTTGCGCAGGTTGGCCGGTGCGATGCGCAAGGCTTCGCGGTACTTGGCGACGGTGCGGCGCGCGCACTCGATGCCCTGCTCCTTCAGCATCTCGGAGATCTGGCTGTCGGACAGCGGCTTCTTGATGCTCTCGGAACTCACGAACTGCTTGATCAGCGCGCGCACCGCGGTGCTCGACGCATTGCCACCGGTCTCGGTGCCCAGCGCCGAGCCGAAGAAGTACTTCAGCTCGACCGTGCCGAAGGGCGTGGCCATGTACTTGGCGGTGGTCACGCGCGAGATGGTCGACTCGTGCAGGCCGAGCTCGTCGGCGATCTCGCGCAGCACCAGCGGGCGCATGGCCAGCTCGCCGTGCACGAAGTAGCTCTTCTGGCGCTCGACGATGGCGTTGCTCACGCGCAGGATGGTGTCGAAGCGCTGCTGGATGTTCTTGATGAACCAGCGCGCCTCCTGCAGCCGCTGCGACAGCGCCTGGCTGCCCTCGCCCTTGTGCGACTTGAGCGCGCCGGCGTAGATGTCGTGCACGCGCAGGCGCGGCATGACTTCGGGGTTGAGCATGACGCGGAACTTCACGTTGGTGCCGCGCCCGGTCTTGGTGACGATCACATCGGGAATGACGATGTTGCGTTCGACGTCGACAAAGCGGCGGCCCGGCTTGGGCTCCAGGCGCGCAATGATCTGCAGCGCCGAGCGCACCAACTCTTCGTTGGTGCGCGTGAGCGTGGCCAGGCGCTTGAAGTCACGCCGCGCGAGCAGCTCCATCGGCTGCTTGCAGATCGCGATGGCGGTCTTGCGGATGAGCGCTTCGGCCTCGGTCTCGTCTTCGCTGGCGAGCGCCTTCAGCTGGATGCTCAGGCATTCGCCGAGGTCGCGCGCGCCGACGCCGGCCGGCTCCAGGCTCTGCAGCAGGCCCAGCGCCACCTGGAAGTGGTGCACGAGGTCGTCGAACTGGTCGTTGTCGTCGCCCGCCAGGCCCGAGGCCAGCGCGGGCAGCGAGTCTTCGAGGTAACCGTCGTCGTTGAGCGATTCGATCAAAAAGCGCAGCGCGGCGCAGTCGTTTTCATTGAGGCGCAGGCTCAGCGCCTGGCGATGCAGGAAGGACTGCAGCGACTCCTGGCTGCGCGCGAGTTCGGTGGCGTCGGCACGCTCGTCGTCGCCCAGGTTGTTCTGGCGTGCGGGCGCATCGCTGCCCCACTCGCTGTCGTCGGGCGCCATGTCGACGGTGCCGTCGCCTTCCCAGTCGGGCTCGCGCTCGGCGATCTCGGCGGCGGGGCCGTCGGTGTCGGGGGTCGAGGTGGTGGTGTCGCTGGACGTGGAGGACGTGCTGGCGGCGGACGGCGTGAACTCGGCCTCGCCCTCGCCCGCGTCGTCGCGCGGCACCGGCGCGTCGGCCGTGTCCAGCCCGAACTCCTCGCGCGCCGCTTCTTCCGCGGTGCGCTCGAGGAACGGGTTCTCGTCCAGCATCTGCTCCACCTCCTGGCTCAGTTCGAGCGTGGAGAGCTGGAGCAGGCGAATGGACTGCTGCAGCTGTGGCGTCAAGGCCAGATGCTGCGAGACGCGAAGGGACAGCCCTTGCTTCATGGAGACCCGACCCTCCCTTACATGCGGAAGTGCTCGCCCAGGTACACCCTGCGTACCTCGGCGTTGTCGACGATCTCCGAGGGTGTGCCTTGTGCCAGCACGTGCCCGTCGCTGATGATGAACGCGTGATCGCAGATGCCCAGCGTCTCACGCACGTTGTGGTCGGTGATGAGCACGCCGATGCCGCGCTCTTTCAGGAAACTGATGATCCGCTGGATCTCGATCACCGCGATCGGGTCGATGCCGGCGAAGGGCTCGTCCAGCAGAATGAAGCGCGGCTGCGTGGCCAGCGCGCGTGCAATTTCAACGCGGCGGCGCTCGCCGCCCGACAGCGCAAGCGCGGGCGAATCGCGCAGGTGGTCCACGCGCAGGTCGGCCAGCAGGTCGGCCAGGCGCTCTTCGGTGTGCTGCTTGGTCAGCGGCATCATGCGGCCGTTGGCGTCGGGCTCGCGCTGCAGCTCGAGCACGGCGCGCACGTTTTCCTCGACCGTGAGCTTGCGGAAGATCGAGGCCTCCTGCGGCAGGTAGCTCAGGCCCATGCGCGCGCGGCGGTGGATGGGCATGTGGGCGATGGGCTCGCCGTCGATGGTGATCTCGCCGGCGTCGGCGCGCACCAGCCCGACGATCATGTAGAACGAGGTGGTCTTGCCCGCGCCGTTGGGGCCGAGCAGTCCGACGACCTCGCCCTTTTGCACATCGAGCGAGACGTCTTTCACGACCGTGCGGCTGCCGTAGCTCTTCTTGAGGCCGCGCGCCACGAGGCGGCTGCCCGGAATGCCGTCGGCGGTCTGGGTTCCTGCGGTTTCGATCACTTGCGCCCTTCCCCTTCGGTGCCGCCCAGCGTGGTGCTCGGGCGCAGCCCGGCGCCGGGCGCGGGGGTGGGTGCCGGGGCCGCAGGCTTCTTGCCGCCGGCCGCGGGTGCGGAGCCGGGCGCCGCCGGGGCCGGCGTGGCCTTCGGCGTGAGGATGGCCTTCACGCGGCCGCCACCGCCCGCCGAGACGCCGGCGTTCGGCGGCACGAGGGAACCGTTGACGGTGTAGGTGTCGTTGCTCTGGTCGTAGACGATCAGCGCGCCGCTGCTCTCGTCGTTGGCCGTGGCGCCGATCAGCCGGCGCATGACGGCGCGGCGGATGAACTTGACGTTGTCGGCGCGGCTGTCGTACTCGATGACTTCGGACTCGCCCTCGATCCACTCGTCGCCGGCGTTGCGCTTCTGCTTGTAATAGGCCAGCTTGCCGGGCGCGGCCGTGACCACGCCGTACTGGTAGCCCTCGGCGTCCTGGCGCACGTCCAGCCGCGCGCCGCGGATGATGATCGTGCCCTTCGTGACCAGCACGTTGCCGGTGAACACGCTGGTCTGTTTCAGGTCGTCGTAGCGCATCGAGTCGGACTCGATGTTCATCGGCTTGGTGCGGTCGGCGGTTTCGGCCAGGACGCCCGAGGCGGCACCGGCCAGCAACAGCGCACCGAAAGCCAGGCGGCCGAGGCGACGAAGGGTGGGGAATGTGGGGATGGAGGGCAATGTCATAAAGGCACGAAACTTGCTCTGAAACATTGTATGCGTGGGATGGCAATTGCCCACCGCCGCCAATGAAAAAGCCCGCCGAAGCGGGCCTTGCATTCGACCAAGAAAGCAGGTCGTCGGATCGGTCAGCCCTTCTTGGCTTCGCCGATGAGGAAGGTCGCGACCTGCAGCACCTTGGACATGCTGCCGGCGGTTTCGCCGTCGACATACCAGCGGCCCGCCACGGCCAGGGCCGGCACGCCGGCGACCTTGTAGGCCTCGGTCTGCTGCGCCGCGCGGCGGGCCTTGCTGGCCACGCCGAAGGACGCAAAGGTTTCCTTGAACTTGGCGCCGTCGAGGCCGGCACGCTCGGCCCAGGCCTGGATGTTGGCGTCGCCGTTCAGGTTCTGGCGCTGCGCGTGGATGGCGGCGAAGACCTTCGGGTGGTATTCCTCCAGCTTGCCCATGGCTTCGAGCGTGAAGTACAGGCGCTGCTTGGCTTCGACGTCGTTGCCCACGAAGGGCACCGGGATGCGGCGGAAGGCCACTTCCTTCGGGGCCGCCTTGACCCAGGCTTCGAGCGAGGGCTCGAAGTCGTTGCAATGCGGGCAGTTGTACGAGAAGAACTCGACCACCTCGACCTTGCCGGCGGGTGCATCGACGGGCACGCGTTTGTCGAGCACGAGGAAATCGGTGCCGGCCTTGGGGGCGCGCTGCGCGTGTGCCGGAACGGCAGCCAGCGAAAGCAGCCCGATCGAAGTGGCGGCCAGCGAAAAGTCACGACGTTTCATGGAAAAGGTTCTCCTGTGGGTACCGCAGTACAGAGCCGGCGCGCCGCCGGGAGTTCCCCTTGGGCGGCGCGACCGAGGCGCTGGAATTGACAAACGAGTGCGGCGGATGCCGCGCGGGCGAGAGCTTAAAGGCTGTTCAAGAAAGGCGCTGACGGGTCAGCGCTGCACGCGCACCAGCGCCGATTCGAGACCGCCGCCGTCGAGCCGTTCCTTGAGCCGGTCGGCGTCGTCCTTCTTGTTGAACGGGCCCGCGCGCACGCGGTAGACCGTGCGACCGGCCTGCTCGCGCTCGGTGACCTTGGCCTCGACGCCCATGAGCGACAGCTTGGCGCGTTGCGCCTCGGCGTCGTCGGTGGTGCGGAAGGCGCCGGCCTGCACGAAGTACATGAAGGGATCGGCACCCGACGACGACGGCGCGGCGGCCGTGTGGCTCGGCGCGGCGGACGCGGTGGTCGTGCTGCCGCCTGCGCGGGCGCGGGCCAGGTCGCCCAGCGGATCGTTCGACGGCGGCAGGGCGTTGGCTTCGGCCGGCACCGGCGCGGGGCGTGCCGGCTTGGGCGCCACCACGACGGGGGCCGGGGCGGTGACCGGCGCGGTGGCGACGGGCGGCGTGCCGGGGGCCACGGTGGCGGGCGCGCCGGTGATCGGGTTCACCGGGCCGGTGGCCGTGGCGGCCGGCGGCGTGGCGGCCGGCTTGGGCGCGCCGGCCTTGCCGGCCAGCGGCGCGTTCGGGTCCCAGTCGCGGTTCTTGCGGGCTTCGGCTTCGTCCTGCTCGGCACCGCCGCGTTGCGTCTTGTTGACGAACGGGATCGGCACCTTGGTGACGTAGACCGCGATGCCCAGGGCGACGCCCAGACCGAGCACCAGGCCGATGATCAGCCCGATGACGATGTTGCCGCGTTGTCTGCTTGTCTTCTTCATGTTCAGAGGGTGATTCACATCTTGCTCGGCGCACTGACGCCGAGGATCGCGAGGCCATTGTGCAGCACCTGCGCGGCCGCTGCGACGAGTGCGAGACGCGCCAGCTTGACCGGCTCGTCGTCCACCAGGATGCGCTCGGCATCGTAGTAGCTGTGGTAGCTGGCCGCGAGTTCGCGCAGGTAGAAAGTCACGTCGTGCGGGGCGAAATCCTTCGCTGCCGCCGTCAGCATGGCCGGGTACTTGGCCAGCAGCAGCATCAGCGCCTGGGCCGCCGGACTGTCCAGCGGCGACAGGTCGACCGCCTTGAGCGCGGCCACGTCGCCGCCCCAGGCCGCGAGCACCGAGCAGATGCGCGCGTGGGCGTACTGCACGTAGTACACGGGGTTGTCGTTGTTCTTGGTGACCGCCAGGTCGACGTCGAAGGTGTATTCGGTGTCGGGCTTGCGGCTGAGCAGGAAGAAGCGCACGGCATCGGTGCTGGTCCACTCGATCAGGTCGCGCAGCGTGACGTAGCTGCCGGCGCGCTTGCTGATCTTGACCTCTTCGCCGCCCTTCATGACGCGCACCATGGTGTGCAGCACGTAGTCGGGGTAGCCCTCGGGAATGCCTTCGCCCGCGGCCTGCAGGCCGGCGCGCACGCGCGCGATCGTGCCGTGGTGGTCGGTGCCCTGGATGTTCACGACCTTGTGGAAACCGCGCTCCCACTTGGCGATGTGATACGCCACATCGGGCACGAAGTACGTGTACGTGCCGTCCTTCTTCTTCATCACGCGGTCTTTGTCGTCGCCGTAGTCGGTCGACTTCAGCCACAGCGCGCCGTCCTGCTCGTAGGTCTTGCCGGCGGCCACGAGCTTGGCCACGGCGGCTTCGACGCGGCCGCTGGTGTAGAGGCTGGACTCGAGGTAGTAGTTGTCGAAACGCACGCGGAAGGCCTGCAGATCGAGGTCCTGCTCGCGGCGCAGGTAGGCCACGGCGAACTCGCGGATGCTGTCCAGGTCGTCGATGTCCCCGCTGGCGGTGTACTCGCGGTCGTCCGACTTGACGGTCTTCTTCGCCTTGAAGTCCTCGGCGATGTCGGCGATGTAGTCGCCGTTGTAGGCCGGGGCCTTTTCGCCGCTGGGCCACTCGGGGTCGCCGGGCTTGAAGCCCTTGGCGCGCAGCTGCGTGCTGTTGGCCAGCGTCTGGATCTGCACGCCGGCGTCGTTGTAATAGAACTCGCGCCACACGCTCTGACCCTGCGAGGCCTGCAGGTTGCAGATGGCGTCGCCCAGCGCGGCCTGGCGGCCGTGGCCGACGTGCAGCGGACCGGTCGGGTTGGCCGACACGAACTCGACCAGCACCTTTTCGCCGGTGGCGGGCTGCTGGCCGAAGCCTTCGCCGGCGGCCAGCACCTCGCGCACGATCTGCTGCTTGGCGGCAGCCTTCAGGCGGATGTTGAGGAAGCCGGGGCCGGCGATCTCGATGGCCTCGACCCATTGGCCGAAAGCGGGGGTGGCGAGCAGCGCAGCGCTCAGTTCCTCGGCCAGTTCGCGAGGCTTGCGCCCCAGCGGCTTGGCGAGCTGCATGGCAGCGGTGCTGGCGAAATCGCCGTGCGCCGCCACCTTGGGCGACTCGAACGCGGCTTTGGCACCGGCGCCGGGAGAGAGGGTTTCGAGCGTGTTCGCGAGCGCCGCGAGCAGCTCCTGTTTGACCAATAGCATCTGTGAATTTTACCGGGGGCAAACCCGGACCCAGTTAACGATCGTCATCCGATGGGCGATGTCGCCCGTTAGGATGGTCGGCCCCGAGGCGGGGCGTCTGTCACAACCCAACCTTGCAAGGACATATCCACCATGAAGAAGCTCCTTTCCCTGGTCGCCTCCACCGTCGCGCTCGGCGCCTGCCTGTCGTTCAGCGCCTACGCGCAGGACAAGGCTCCCGCCCCGGTCGTGGCCCCCGCTGCCGCCGCCGCCGCCCCTGCGGCAGCCCCTGCCGCTGCGGCCGCACCCGCCGGTGGCGCCAGCTGCGATGCCAAGGCCATCGACAAGAACGGCAAGCCCCTGGCCGGCGCTGCCAAGAACAGCTTCATGAAGAAGTGCACCAAGGCCGCCGCCGCTCCCGCCTGCGCCGCCAAGGCGGTCGACAAGAACGGCAAGGCCCTGGCTGGCGCCGCCAAGAACAGCTTCATGAAGAAGTGCGAAGCCGACGCGGCCAAGGCCTGATCCGGCGCGGCGCCGCCCTGCGGCGCTGACATTTGTTACTCCCGAAGGGGCCCGCTCATGCGGGCCTTTTCTTTTTTGTCTTTGTATTGATTACTTGCCGAAGCCGCGCGCCAGGAACACCGCCACCAGCGGGATCAGCGCGATCAGGTGCGCCTGGATCATCACCAGCTTGCGCGTCTTCAGGATGTCGGCCTCTGCCGGCAGCTTGCCCGTGGCGCGCAGCGTCTTGCGCCAGCGGAAGTAGGTCAGCGTCGGAAAGATCGACAGCACGCCCACGATGATGAACAGCGTGAGCTTCACGTGCAGCAGCGGGTTGGTCCAGTACCAGGCCGTGCCCTTCACGCCCCACCAGGTGCGCGCGATGCCCGTGGCCAGCACGGCGATCGCGGCGATGCCGTAGACCATGTCGACCTTGGCCAGCCGCTCGACCACGGCGGCATTGAGCCATTGCACGCGGCACAGCGCGGCTTCACTGGAGATGAACACGACCATCGTGAGGATGGCCAACAGATGCAGGTAGGCGAGGATGGCTTCGAGGGTCATCGGAAACTTTCTTCATCGGGGGTTGCAAGCAAATGCAAAAAGCATTGTGCCGCCCGGTCACGATTTCAGGACCGCCCGCCCCAGAATTCCGGCTGCCCGTACTGCGCTTTGAGGAAATCAAGCCACAGTCGCACGCGCAGCGGCAGGTGCTTGGTGCCTGTGAACACCGCATAGATGCCGTTGGGCGGCGCGGCGAAGTCGTCGAGCAGGGGCACGAGCAGGCCGGCGTCGATCTCGGCCTCGACCTCCCAGGTGCTGCGCCAGGCGATGCCGTGGCCTGCCAGGCACCAGTCGTGCAGCACCTGGCCGTCGGAACAATCGAGCGGGCCGCTGGGGCGCAGGTGAATGAGTTCCTGCACGCCCTCCTCGCTGGTAATGCGAAAGGCCCAGCCGCGCGTCTGCGAGGCGTCGCTCGACAGCGTGAGGCAGGCAAAGCGCGACAGTTCGCCCGGGTGTTTGGGCGCGCCGTGGCGGCGCAGAAACTCGGGCGTGGCGACGCAGCGGCGGCGGTTGTCGGCCAGGCGCACGCTCACGAGCGACGAGTCGGGCAGGTCGCCCACGCGCACCGCGCAGTCGAAGCTCTCGCCCGTGACGTCGACCACGCGGTCGCTGAGGTTCAGCGAGATCGTCACCTCGGGATGCAGCGCATGAAAGCGCGGCACCAGTGGCGCGACGTGGCGGCGGCCGAAGCCGGCCGGCGCCGTCACGCGCAGGTGGCCGCTGGCCTTCACGCCGCCGGCGCTCACGCTGGCCTCGGCGTTCGCGAACTCGGTCAGCAGGCGCTGGCAGTCTTCGAGAAAGGCGCTGCCTTCGTGCGTGAGCGCGATGCGGCGCGTGGTGCGCACCAGCAGCTTGACGCCCAGGCGCTCTTCGAGCGCGTCGATGCGCCGGCCCATGATCGCGGGCGCCACGCCTTCCGCCTTGGCCGCCGCGGTGAGGCTGCCGCGGGTCGCGACCGAGACAAAGGATTCGAGCTGCTTGAGGCGGTCCATGGCGCGGGAACTATATCGCCCGCCGCGCATGGAGCAGGGGCTCAGTCGCCGGCCGTGACGCCTTGCGCCCGCAGCGCGGCGATGTCGCCGTCGCTGTAGCCCACCTCCTTCAGCAGCGCCTCGCTGTGCTCGCCGATGTGCGGCGGCTGCAGGCGGATGCCGGGGCGTTCGCCGCCCAGCGTGAACGGCGCGAGCGGCACCTTGGCCATGTGGCCGTCGTTCATGCGCACGGGCGCGAGGCCGCCGGTGGCGTTGAGGTGCGGGTCGTCGAACAGCTCCTGCGGCTTGGTGATGGGCGCGAAGGGCAGCTCGTTCTGCTCGAACACCGCGCTCAGTTCGGCCGCGCTGTGGTTGGCGAGGTGCGAGCGCAGGATCGGCATCATCCACTCGCGTGCGCGCACGCGGTCGTTGTTGGTCTTCAGGCGCGGGTCGGCCAGCATCTCCTCGAGGCCGAAGGCCTTGCAGAAGATGGCCCACTGCTTGTCGCTCACGGCCGCCAGGAAGATCTGCTCGCCGTCCTTCACCGTGAACACGTCGTACACAGCCCAGGCCGAGATGCGGCTGGGCATCGGGTCGGCCGCCTTGCCCGTGGCGGCGAACTGCATCATGTGCTGCGCGACCAGGAACACGTTGTTCTCGAACAGCGCCGACTGCACCTCGCAGCCCTTGCCGGTGAGATCGCGCTGGCGCAGCGCGGCCATCGCGCCGATGGCGCCGAACATGCCGCCCATGATGTCGTTCACGCTGGTGCCCGCGCGCAGCGGATCGCCGGCGCGGCCGGTCATGTAGGCCAGGCCGCCCATCATCTGTACCACCTCGTCGAGGGCGGTGCGGTGGTCGTACGGGCCGGGCAGGAAGCCCTTGTGGCTCACGTAGATGAGGCGCGGGTTGAGCTTGGCCAGCGTGTCGTAGTCGAGCCCCAGCTTCTTCATCGTGCCGGGCTTGAAGTTCTCGCTCACGATGTCGGCGGTGGCGATGAGACGCAGCGCGGCCTCCACGCCCTCGGGCTTCTTCAGGTCGAGCGCGATGCTCTTCTTGTTGCGGTTGAAGGTCGGGAAGAAACCCGCGCCCGAGCCCAGCAGGCGGCGCGTGTTGTCGCCTTCGATGGGCTCGACCTTGATGACCTCGGCGCCCAGGTCAGCCAGCAGCAGGCCGCAGGTCGGGCCCATGACCATGTGGGTGAACTCGACGACGCGCACGCCCGCGTAGGGCAAGGGATTGGCTTCAGACATGAGAGAGGGTTTCCTGGACAAAGCCCTTGGGCAGGCCGGCTTCGGGCGTCATGCCGTAGACCGGCTCGCCGGGCAGGCCGGCCTTGAGCGGCGCGCGCGCCGCGATGAGTTTGTCGATGTCGATGCCGGTGCGCACACCCATGGCCTCGAACATGAAGACGAGGTCTTCGGTGACGGCATTGCCCGACGCGCCCGGCGCATACGGGCAGCCGCCAAGGCCGCCGAGCGAGGCGTCGAAGGTGCGCACGCCCTCGTCCCACGCGGCCAGGCAATTGGCGATGCCCAGGCCGCGCGTGTTGTGCATGTGGGCCGCACCCGCGTGCACGCCGAGTTCGGCGCGCAGCCGCTTGAAGAGGCGGCGCACCTGCGCGGGGTTGGCATAACCCACGGTGTCCGACAGGCCGACCTCCTGCGCGCCGGCCTCGACGCACTGCACCGCCAGGCGGATCACGTCGTCTTCCGGCACCTGGCCCTGCAGCGTGCAGCCGAAGGCGGTGGAGATGCCCGCTTCGAGCTTCACCTGCGGCGCGAGGGCACCGCGCAGCTCGGCGATGGCGCGCACCTCCTCGACCATCTCGGTCGGCGTCTTGCGCACGTTGGCCAGCGAATGCGCGACGCTGGCCGACACCGGCATCGTGAGCTTGTGCACGCCCGCCTCGAGCGCGGCCTGCGCGCCTTTGCGGTTGGGCACCAGCGCCATCACCACGAGGCCGGGCAGCGTGACGGCATGGCGCACCACCTCGGCGGCGTCGGCCATCTGCGGCAGCAGCTTCGCGGGCACGAACGAAGCGACCTCGATCTCGCGCAGGCCGGCGGCATGCAGCGCGTCGATCCAGCGCAGCTTGTCGGCCGTGGGCATGGTGGCCTTCACGGACTGCAGGCCGTCGCGCGGACCGACCTCGCTGATGAGAACGTCGGGGGAGGTCATCGGGTGCTTTCTTGACTGTTCTATCTTGCAGAACTATATTCTGTTAAACAGAATTAAATCGGCAAGCCCGCCGACTGTCAAGCCACGCCATGCCCCGCAAAGCCCAGACCGAATCGGTGTCCGACCTCAACGCCGCCCCCGGCGGCGCCGCCGCGGTCGACCGCGCGCTGAGCCTGCTGTCGGCCTTCCGGCCCGGCGACGAGGCGCTGTCGCTCGCCCAGTTCGCCGAGCGCACGCAGCTCTACAAGAGCACGGTGCTGCGCCTGCTGGCCTCGCTCGAACATGCGCGGCTGATCCGCCGGCAGGACGACGGGCGCTATGCGCTGGGGCTGGAGATCGCGCGGCTGCACGGGCTGTATGCGGCGTCGCAGTCGCTCGACCGCCTCGTGCTGCCGGTGCTGCGCACGCTCGCCGCCGCCACCGGCGAGAGCGCGGCGTACCACGTGCGGCAGGACCAGGGCGACAGCTGGGTGCGGCTGTGCCAGTTCCGCGTCGATTCCTCGCATGTCGTGCGCGACCACGTGCGCGCGGGCGACCTGCTGCCCAACGACCGGGGCGCGGGCGCGCGCGTGCTGATCGCCTTCGGGCCTGAAGGCGAACGGCCGCGTGGCGCGAAGGAGCGCAAGCTGTACGACGCGATCCGCGCGCAAGGCTATTGCGCGCTGGTGGGCGACCGCACGGCCGAGCTGGCGGGCATCTCGGCGCCGGTGTTCCATGCGGATGGCGGCCTGGCCGCGGCGGTCACGCTGACGATGCCGACGCACCGCTACGACGCGGGCTACATCGAGCCCGTGCGCGCGGCGGCGAAGGCGCTCAGCGGGCAGGTGTGAACTTCAGGACTCAGCCTTGAAGCCCGAGTTCTTGATGGGCAGCTCCCACCGCTTCAGGTGCGTCGCCTGGATGCTCGCCAGTTCCGCCGGCCCCGCATGTGCCGGCACGAGGCCCAGCGCGTAGATTTTTTCCTGCACATCGGGCATGCGCAGCGCGTCGGCCACGGCCTTGTCGATGCGCGCGACCAGCTCGGGCGACATGCCCGGCGGGCCATACAGCCCGAAGAAGGCATCGGCCGTCACGTTGATGCCCGCTTCTTTCAGTGTCGGCACGTCGGGCAGCGCGCGGCTGCGCTTTTCGCCCGTCACCGCGAGGATGCGGACCTTGCCCGCGCGGTGGTGCTCGATGGTTTCCGAGGCGGTGTCCACCATCAGCGGCACCTGTCCGCCGATGAGGTCCTGCGCGGCCGGCGCGCCGCCGCGGTAGGCGACGTGCGTCATCGGCACGCCCGAGGCCTGCGCCAGCAGCTGGCCCGCGAAATGCGGCACCGTGCCGGCGCCCGAGGTCGCGTAGTTGGCCTTGCCCGGGTTGGCCTTCATCCAGGCCAGCACCGCCTTCAGGTCGCCCGCCGGCGCGCCCGGCCCGGCCGTGACCGCGAAGTCGAAGGTGCTGCCGAGCGCGATCGGCGTGAAGTCCTTCACCGTGTCGTAGCCGAGGTTCGAATACAGCCACGGGTGGATCACCATCGCGCCGCTGGGCGAGAAGATCAGCACGCTGCCGTCCGGCGGCGAGCGCTTGAGTTCGGCCAGCGCCAGCCGGCCGGCCGCGCCGGGCTTGTTGTCGACGATGACGTTCTGTCCGAGCGACACGCGCATCTTGTCGGCCAGGATGCGCGCGACCACATCGGCCGACCCGCCCGGCGGAAAGCCGATCAGGATGCGCACCGTGCGCTCCTGCGCGAACGCCATCGGCGCGAGGGCCGTGGCGGTGATGACGGCAGCGGCCTGCACTGCGAACTGGCGGCGTTGCATGGGGCGGTCTCCTCGGGGTGGTTGTTCTTCGGTGTGCTCTGTGCGCGTGGCTGTCAGCGCAGCGCGGCCAGCAGCGCCTCGTTCTGCGCCGGCAGGCCGACGCTCACGCGCAGCCATTGCGGCAGGCCATACGGGCCGAGCAGCGAGACCTCGATGCCGGCGGCCAGCAGGCGCGCGTGCACGGCCGGCGCATCGCCGACCTGCACCATCACGAAGTTGCCCGACGACGGCACGTGCGGCAGGCCCAGCGCGGCGAAGCCCGTGGCGAGCTGTTCGCGCCCGGCGGTGTTGAGTTCGTAGGTGCGCGCCAGGAAGTCGGTGTCGCCCAGCGCCGCCACGGCCGCGGCCTGGGCCGGCGTCGTCACGTTGAAGCGCGGGCGGTGCGCGTTCAGGCGCGCCGTGAGCGCCGGCTGCGACACGCCGTAGCCGATGCGCAGCCCCGCCAGGCCGAAGGCCTTGGAGAAGGTGCGCGCCACGATCAGGTTCGGCAGGCGGCGCACCCATTCGATGCTGTCGTAGCGCTGCGCGGGCGCCAGGTACTCGGTGTAGGCCTCGTCGAGCAGCACCGTCACGTGCGCGGGCACCGATTGCAGAAAGTCGCGCAGCGGCGCAGCATCGATGAAGGTGCCGGTCGGGTTGTTCGGGTTGGCCACGAAGACCAGCTTGGTGTCGTCGCCGATGGCGGCGCGCATCGCGTCCAGGTCGTGGCCGAAGTCGCGCGAGGGCACGACGGTGGCGCGCGCGTGGGCGTGCGCCGTGGCCGCCGCATAGACGATGAAACCGTACTGCGAATAGACGACGTTCTCGCCCGGCTTGAGGCTGACCTGCGCCGCGAGCTCGAGGATTTCGCTCGACCCGCTGCCCAGCGTGAGCCACTCGGGCGGCACGTCCAGCCGCGCGGCCAGCGCCTGCTTGAGCGCGGTGCCGTTGCTGTCGGGGTAGTTGCCCGCGCCTTCGAGGGCGGCAGCGGCGGCGCGGCGGGCCGACTCGGGCATGCCGAGCGGGTTTTCGTTGGAAGCCAGGAGGATCATTGCGGCGGGAGCTGATTATTTAAGAAGTTAAATATATACAGCTGCCACCGGCCCGGCCTCAGGGCCTACCCTTTGAAGCGGCGCTTGGGCTCTTATCGATTACCTTCATTTTTGTCACAGATAAATCTCACTTTCGGCTCTTACTGGCCCGCAAAGTATCGAATACAGTTCTCCCATGGCTTCACCTGGGGCAAGTGCGCCCCACTGCTGCGCCGCCCCCGATTTCCTGTTTTTTGCATTGCGTTCCCCAAGGAGAAACACATGACCGACCGCACCACCGCCCACCGACTCCAGGTCGCGACCGAACTGCACCGCTTCGTCGAAGAGAAGGTCCTGCCCGCCAGCGGCGTGGCCAGCGACGTGTTCTGGAAGGGCTTCGACGCCATCGTCCATGACCTGGCGCCCAAGAACGTCGCCCTGCTCGCCGAGCGCGACCGCCTGCAGAGCGAACTCGACGCCTGGCACAAGAAGAACCCCGGCCCGATCGCCGACATGCCGGCCTACCGCGCCTTCCTGGAAAAGATCGGCTACCTGCTGCCGCAGCCCAAGGGCGTGAAGGCCACCACGGCCAACGTCGACTCCGAACTCGCGCTGCAGGCCGGCCCGCAGCTGGTGGTGCCGATCCTGAACGCGCGCTATGCCCTGAACGCCGCCAACGCGCGCTGGGGCTCGCTGTACGACGCGCTGTACGGCACCGACGCCATTCCCGAAACCGGCGGCGCCGAAAAGGGCAAGGGCTACAACCCCGTGCGCGGCGCCAAGGTCATCGAGTTCGCGCGCAACGTGCTCGACCAGGCCGCACCGCTGGCCAACGGCTCGCACAAGAACGCCACCGGCTACAGCGTGAAGGACGGCCAGCTGGTCGTCGCGCTGCAGGGCAGCACCACCGGCCTGGCCGACGCATCGCAGTTCATCGGCTACCAGGGCGACGCCGCCGCGCCGTCGTCGGTGCTGCTCAAGCACAACGGCATCCACCTGGACATCCGCATCGACCGCAGCACCGCCATCGGCAAGAGCGATGCGGCCGGCGTGAGCGACCTCGTGCTCGAAGCCGCGCTCTCGACCATCCTCGACCTGGAAGACTCGGTGGCCGTGGTCGACGCGGCCGACAAGGTCGTCGCGTACGCCAACTGGCTGGGCATCGTGCAGGGCACGCTCACCGAAGAAGTCGCCAAGGGCGGCAAGACCTTCACGCGCGGCCTGAACGCCGACCGCGAATACACCGGCGCCAACGGCCAGCCGCTGAAGCTGCACGGCCGCTCGCTCATGTTCCTGCGCAACGTGGGCCACCTGATGACCAACCCGGCCATCCTGTACGAAGGCGGCAAGGAAATCCCCGAAGGCATCCTGGACGCCGTGGTCACCACCACCATCGCCATGATCGACCTCAAGCGCAAGGGCAACTCGCGCACCGGCAGCATCTACATCGTCAAGCCCAAGATGCACGGCCCGGCCGAAGTCGCCTTCGCCAGCGAGCTGTTCGGCCGCGTCGAGCAGCTGCTCGGCCTGCCCGCCAACACCGTCAAGCTCGGCATCATGGACGAGGAGCGCCGCACCAGCGTGAACCTGCAGGCCTGCATCGCCGAGGCCGCCGCGCGCGTGGCCTTCATCAACACCGGCTTCCTGGACCGCACCGGCGACGAGATGCACACCGCCATGCAGGGTGGCCCGATGATCCGCAAGGGCGACATGAAGTCCAGCGCCTGGATCAGCGCCTACGAAAAGAACAACGTGCTCGTCGGCCTGAACTGCGGCCTGCGCGGCAAGGCGCAGATCGGCAAGGGCATGTGGGCCATGCCCGACCTGATGGCCGCCATGCTCGAGCAGAAGATCGCCCATCCCAAGGCCGGCGCCAACACCGCCTGGGTGCCCTCGCCCACCGCCGCCACGCTGCACGCGCTGCACTACCACCAGGTCAGCGTGACCGCGGTGCAGCAGGAGCTCGAGAAGATCGACGCCGACGGCGAGCGCGAGAACATCCTGAACGCGCTGCTGCAGGTGCCGATCGCCGCCGAGGCGAAGTGGACCGACGCCGAGAAGCAACAGGAAATCGACAACAACGTGCAGGGCATCCTGGGCTACGTGGTGCGCTGGGTCGACCAGGGCGTGGGCTGCTCGAAGGTGCCCGACATCCACAACGTCGGCCTCATGGAAGACCGCGCCACGCTGCGCATCTCGAGCCAGCACATCGCCAACTGGCTGCTGCACGGCGTGGTCACCAAGGCCCAGGTCGACGAGGCCTTCCAGCGCATGGCCAAGGTGGTCGACGAGCAGAACGCCGGCGACGCGCTGTACCAGCCGATGGCCGGCCACTTCGACACCTCCCCCGCCTACAAGGCCGCGCAAGACCTGGTGTTCAAGGGCATCGAGCAGCCCAGCGGCTACACCGAGCCGCTGCTGCACGCCTGGCGCCTGAAGGTCAAGGCCGCGGCCTGACGCGCGCCTTGCGCAGCGCCGGCCACCGCCGGCGCTGACGCCTCGGAGACACGCAACGAACGGCGCCCTCGGGCGCCGTTCTGCATGGGGCGCGACATGCCGGTAGCATCGACGCCGCCCTCTTCTCCCTCTCTCCGGTCTCCGTCTCTTTCGATGAACAAGCACGCGGCTACGCCGCCCCCGACCCGCGGGTCGACCTCGGCCGCGGCCATGCTGGTCGCACTGGCCACCGCCTTCGCGCTGAGCCAGGCCTTTCGCACCGTCGGCGCCATGATGGCCACGCCGCTCACGCAGCACTTCGGCCTCACGCCGCAGGCGTTGGGCACGTGGGCCGGCACCTTCCATTTCACCTTCGGCATCATGCAGCTCGCGATGGGCGTGTCGATCGACCACTTCGGCGTGCGCCGCACCGTGCTCACCGCCTTTCCGCTGGCCATCGCGGGCGCCGCGCTGTGCACCGTGGCGCCGGGCTTCGGCGCGCTGCTGCTGGGGCAGGCGCTGATCGGCGTGGGCTGCGCGCCGGCCTTCCTGGCCTGCACCGTGTTCATCGCGCGGCACTTCGACGCCGCGCGCTTCACCGCCATGTCGGGGCTGGTGATGAGCCTCGCGGGCATGGGCATCCTGTTCACCGGCACGCCGCTGGCGCTGCTGATCGAGGCCGCCTCGTGGCGCGCCGGCTATGCCGCGCTGACCGCCTTCGCCGTGCTCTCGTGGATCGTCATCTTCTGGCGCGTGCACGAGCCCGCACGCACGACGACAACAACAACGATCGCATCGGACGAACCCGCGCCCGAGCGCCAGTCGCTGCGCCAGGCCGTGCGCGACCTGCTGCCGCTGTTCGCCATGCCGCACACGCTCGGGCTGCTGTGCTTCGCCTGCGTGTCGTATGCGGCCTTCATCACGCTGCGCGGCCTGTGGCTCGGCCCCGTGCTGCACGACCGCCACAGCCTCTCGCTCGTGGCCAGCGGCAACGTGGCGCTGGTGATGACCGTCGCCGGCATGGCCAGCCCCATGCTGTTCGGCCGCCTCGACCCCGGCGGCGCGCGCCGCACGCGCTGGATGATGCGCTGCGCCTTCGCCGGCGCGGCGATGTTCGCCGCCATGGCCCTCACGCAATCGCGCGCCATCGACATCGGCCTGCCGATCGTCTACGGCATGCTCTCGGGCTACAGCGTGCTGCTGTACGCGTACACCAAGAACGCCTACCCGGCGGCCGTCACGGGCCGCGCGATGGCGCTGCTCAACATGGCGATGTTCCTGGGCGTCTCGCTGATGCAATGGACCACCGGCGTCGCCGCCTCCTGGGCCGTGGCCCAGGGCAGCGAGCCGTTTCGCGCGGTGTTCCTCACGGTGAGCGGGATGCTGGCGGCGGGGACGCTGGCGTTTCTGCTGCTGCCGCGGGCGAAGGTGCCAGTGCGTCCCACGCCCTGATCGCCGACACGCGGCCTCACACCGCATCCCCCAACCGCGCCCGCACCTCGCGCCGGCTCAACTGTCGCTTGGCGACGGCATAGACGTCGTGACGCCCATACATGTCGACGTGCGTAGGCAGGCCCGGCGCTGAACGTCGCGCCGCACCGCAGCGCGTGACCATGCAGCGGCGCAGCACGTCATAGCACTTGGGCTCTTGCTGCGCCGCGCTTGCGCGCTCGGGAAACTTCGCGAGCACGACCTCGAACCAGCAGCCGTCGACGCAGTGCCACTGCGTGGTCTCGTCGATCACGTGGTAGACCGCATGCGGCGTGTCGCCGCGCCGCGCGGCCCGGTCCAGGCGACGCGCCGCACGCGCCTCGCGCAGGCGCCGGTTCGGCAGCAGGATGCCGGTGACCGGGTGCACGAACAGCTCGACGCCCGGCGCCTCGTGCAGCGGCACGCCGTCGCGGGTTCCCCAGCGGTAGGGCCGCACCCGCACCTCGCCGTCGCACAGCACCGCGTCGCGCGCCACGAAGTCGTCGACGTGCAGGAAGATGTGCGCCTGCACCGTGCTGCGGCGATCGATGCCGCTGCACAGCTCGGCGTACACCTTGTCCCACGGCCGGTGCACCTGCTTGTGCAGCCAGCGCTTGAGCGGCTGGAGGTTTTCGCTCAGCCACTTCGGATGCTGCAGGCCGCGCTTCATGCCCAGGTGCGAACCGCGCTCGGGGCTGTTGCGCCACGGGCGGCCATCGCCCTGCACGCGCCAGCCGCCGCGCGGACGCTCGACGATCACCTTGTCCATGTCGTCACGCATCGTCGGCCCTCCGCCCGAAATCGCGCGCGGCTTTCTGCAGCGCCACCTTCTGCGCGCGCCGCTCTGCGCGGTGGGTGCGCAGGTGGCGGCCCGCGCCCTGGCTGGATTCGCGGCGCGCCATCGCGGCCACCACGGGATTGCGCGGTGCCGACGCGGGCACCGCAAAGTAGAACCGGCCCAGACGCTTGTCGTCGTCGCGGGCCTTTCGTTGAGCACTCATGTGCGCACACTCCGAAAGAAACAAAAAGGCCCCGGCGAATGCAGTTGCGCGCGGGGCCCTTGTCGATTCGGCCGCGGCGGATGCGAAGGAGCACATCCGGCCGGGGCGGTCGGTGTGCGTCAGGTGCTCAGTGAACGGTTCATTGGTTGGTGTTCTCGCCCGGGAGGTTGATCGTCGCCGGGCGTGGTGTCGGAAAAAACTGTCGCTGAAAAAGGAAGGGCGGATTCTGGCGAGGGCCTTCGCCGTGCGCAAGCCCGGCGCGGCGCGCTGTGGCGCAAAGCTGACAGGGCACATCGGTTGAATCCGCTTCACGCATCGCGCCGTATGGCATCTCAAGCGCATCGCGCCTCCGAGCTGTTGGCGGTTTCCACAGAGCCTTTTCTTCCAGGAGACATCCATGAAAAAACTCGTGATCGCCCTCGGCGTGTCGGTCCTGCTCGGCGCGTGCGCCGGCAGTGGCATGAGCAACGCCAGCAGCAGTGCCGCCACCCCCATGGTCGGCGGCGCGCCGATGTACCCGACGAAGGACATCGTCGACAACGCGGTGAATTCGAAGGACCACACGACGCTGGTCGCCGCGGTGAAGGCGGCCGACCTCGTGGCCACGCTCAAGAGCCCGGGCCCGTTCACGGTGTTTGCGCCCACCAACGCCTCGTTCGCGGCGCTGCCGGCCGGCACGGTCGACACGCTGCTCAAGCCCGAGAACAAGGCCACGCTCACCAAGGTGCTGACCTACCACGTGGTGCCCGGTCGCATGGACAGCGCGGCGCTGATGAGCGCGATCAACGCGGGCGGCGGCAAGGCGATGCTCAAGACCGCCAGCGGCGGCACGCTCACGGCGACGATGAGCGGCGGCACGGTGTGGGTGACCGACGCCAAGGGCGGCACGGCGGCGGTGACGATCGCCAATGTCTACCAGTCGAACGGCGTGATCCACGTCGTCAACAAGGTGCTGCTGCCGGGTTGATTCAGCTCCGCTGCGCTGCCTCCGCCTCGTCGCGCAGCCATTGCGCAAAGTCCTGCGCGTCGCGGTTGCCCGCGGCGCGCCGCGACATCTCGATGAAGTAGCCGCGGTGCGATGCCACGCCCTGGCCGAGTGGCGCCACGAGCCGGCCGTCGCGCACCAGTTCGCGCAGCAGCGGCAGGCGCCCGATGACCACGCCCTGCCCCGCCACCGCGGCGGCCACCGCATCGGCGTACTGCGAGAAGCGCAGCGTGCTCTTCATGCGCAGGTCTTCCAGCACCATCACCTTGAGCCACGGCTCCCAGTCGGCGGTCGGGGCTTCGCTGTGGTCCGGGTATTCGATGGTCAGCAGCGTGAGCTTGGAAAAATCGGACAGCTCGCGCAGCGACGCGGCCACCTGCGGCGCGCACAGCGGGATCACCGACTCCTCGAACAGCGCCGGGCCCACGCCGCGGCCGATGGGCACGAAGCGCACCGCAAGGTCGAGCCGGCTCACGTCCAGGTCGAGCACGTCGAGCGTGGCCGACACGCGCACGTCGACCTGCGGATGCGTGCTGGTGAAGCGCGCCAGTTTCGGAATGAGCCACAGCGACGCGAAGCCCGGCGTGGTGGTGATCGACACCTGCCGCGGTGCGGCGCTGGCGCGCACGCGGGCGGTGGCGTCGCGCAGGCGCTCCAGGCTGTCGGTGACGGCGCGCTGCAGCACGCCGCCGGCCTCGGTGAGCGCGAGCGCACGGTGGCGGCGCTCGAACAGCAGCACGCCCAGGCTGGCTTCGAGCTGCTGGATCTGCCGGCTCACGGCCGACTGCGTGAGGTGCAGCTCGCCCGCCGCCAAGGTGAAGCTGAGCCGGCGCGCGGCGGCCTCGAAGCTGCGCAGCAGCTCGAGCGGCGGGAGCTCGCCGGCAGGGGTTTTCGCATTCTCTGGAGGCATGCAACGAGTTCCGAATGACCGCGTGTAAGAGAGGGTTCGGCTCACTATATTCATTCGTATCACGAATGCAATGGAGGTTCCCATGAGCACCACCGACCGGTCCCCTTCCACCTTTTTCTCCTCGTCGAGCTCGCGCTTCCACGTGAGCCTGCCCAGCCGCGCCGTCTTCGCCGTGCCCGACGGCGCGGGCGTGGGCATCGAGTGCCGCAGCGGCGCGGTGTGGATCACGCTCGACCGCGACCCGCGCGACATCGTGCTCGGGCCGGGCGAGCGCTTCGAGAGCACCGAGCACCGGCGCGTGCTGGTGTCGGCGCTGGAGTCGTCGTGCATCTCGGTGTCGGACGCGCAACCCGCCGCGCTGCCGAACCCCGCCTCGCGCGCACAGGCTCGCGTGCGGTCGCCTTGGCGACTGGCGCTGCACGGGTTGTCCCCGGCTTGACCGCGGGCGCCGTGGCATCGAACCTCGATGCCATGGACCGCCCCCGCAGGGAGCAGCACCGCGCGCCGCCGTGACGACAGGCGGCTTTTTGCTTTGGGCGTCCGTTTTCCTTCTTGGCCTTGAAAGGGACACGCCCATGACCACCACTTCCGGCGCAGCGCTCGCATGACCGCGCCGCAACCCACACCCCAACCCTGCGTCCTGTGCGAACAGGCCGACGGCATCGCCACGCTCACGCTGAACCTGCCGCACAAGCTGAACCCGATCGCGAAAGACCTGCAGGTCGAACTGCGCGACGCGCTCGAGCGCATCCGCGACGACCGCACGGTGCGCGCCGTGATCCTCACGGGCGCCGGCAAGGCCTTCTGCGTGGGCGCCGACCTGAGCGCGATGGCGCCGCCCGGCGAGCCCGGCGAGCCCGGCCAGACGCTCGGCGACCAGACCGCCGAGTGGATGCAGAAGCTCAGCAACCCGCTCATCGAGACGCTGCGCACGCTGCCGGTGCCGGTGGTGGCAGCCGTCAATGGCCCGGCGGCCGGTGCGGGCGTGGGCCTGGCACTTGCGGCCGACGTGACCATCGCCGCGCGCAGCGCCTACTTCTACCTGCCCTTCCTGCCCAAGCTCGGCATCGTGCCCGACCTGGGCTGCACCTGGGCCATTCCACGCCGCGCCGGCCGTGCGCGCGCGATGGGCATGGCGCTGCTCGACGAGCGCCTGAGCGCCGGACGCGCCGTCCAGTGGGGCCTGATCTGGGCCTGCGCCGACGACGAGCAACTGATGGACGAGGCCCGCGCCATCGCGCAGCGCCTGGCGCGCCTGCCGGCGCACGCGGTGCTCGAAGCGCGCGAGGCCTTCGAGGCCTCGGAGCACCACACGCTGAAGGAACAGTTGCACTACGAGAGCGAGCGCCAGCGCGCGCTCATCGACCGCCCCAGCTTCCGTGAAGGCGTGAGCGCCTTCCTGCAGAAGCGCCCCCCTGTTTTCGAAACCCGCTGACGCTCCCATGACCATCGAACGCACCCTCTTCACCGCCGACCACGAGGCCTTCCGCGACAGCTTCCGCCGCTTCATGGACAAGGAGATCGCGCCCTTCCACGACGACTGGGAAGAGCAGGGCTACGTCGACCGCGCCGTCTGGTCCAAGGCCGGCGAGAACGGCTTCCTGTGCATGGCGCTGCCCGACACCTACGGCGGCGCGGGCGCAGACCTGCTCTATTCGGTGATCCAGTTCGAGGAGCTGTGGGCGCGCGGCTTCACGGGCATCGGCTTCGGCCTGCACAACGAGATCGTGGCACCGTACATCCTGCGCTACGGCACCGAGGCGCAGAAGCAGCACTACCTGCCGAAGCTCGCCAGCGGCGAGATGGTCGGCGCCATCGCCATGAGCGAGCCCGGCGCGGGCAGCGACCTGCAGGCCGTGAAGACCAGCGCCATCCGCCAGGCCGACGGCAGTTACCTGCTCAACGGCAGCAAGACCTTCATCACCAACGGCTGGCATGCCGACCTGGTGATCGTGGTCGCCAAGACCGACCCGGCCGCGGGCGCGAAGGGCACGAGCCTGTTCCTCGTCGAGCGCGGCATGCCGGGCTTCGAGAAGGGAAAGCGCCTGAAGAAGCTGGGCCTGAAGGCGCAGGACACGTCGGAGCTGTTCTTCAACGACGTGCGCCTGCCGGCCGAGGCGCTGCTGGGCGAGGTCAACCGCGGCTTCGTCTGCCTGATGGAGCAGCTGCCGTGGGAACGGCTGCAGATCGCGATCAGCGCGGTGGCCGCGTCGCAGGCCGCCATCGACCACACCGTGGCCTACGTGAAGGAGCGCAAGGTGTTCGGCCAGCCCGTGGGCAACTACCAGAACACGCGCTACACGCTGGCCGAGCTGCAGACCGAGGTGCAGGTGGCGCAGGTGTTCGTCGACAAGTGCATCGAGCTGCTGATGGCCGAGAAGCTCGACACCGCCACCGCGAGCATGGCCAAGTACTGGACCAGCGACTTGCAGTGCAAGGTGATGGACGAGTGCGTGCAGCTGCACGGCGGCTACGGCTTCATGTGGGAGTACCCGATCACCCGCGCCTACGCCGACGCGCGCGTGCAGCGCATCTACGGCGGCACCAACGAGATCATGAAAGAGGTGATCACGCGCTCGATGGGCCTCGGCGGGCGCTGAAGCGCCCCGCATTTGGCACCACTGGCGCCATGGAAAGGGCTGCGGGAGAATGCCGCGCATGCCCATCCTCAACGCCTTCTACGCCCAGTCGGGCGGCGTCACCTCGGTCATCAACGCCTCGGCCTGCGGCGTGATCGAGACGGCGCGCCAGCACCCGGACCGCATCGGCACGCTCTATGCCGGTCGCAACGGCATCCTCGGCGCGCTCACCGAGGACCTGATCGACACCAGCGCCGAGCCGGCCGAGGCCATCGCGGCGCTGCGCACCACGCCCTCGGGCGCCTTCGGCTCGTGCCGCTACAAGCTCAAGTCGCTCGAGAAGAATCGTCGTGAATACGAGCGCCTGATCGAGGTGTTCAAGGCGCACGGCATCGGCTACTTCTTCTACAACGGCGGCGGCGACTCGGCCGACACCTGCTTCAAGGTGAGCCAGCTGTCGCAGTCGATGGGCTACCCGCTGCAGGCCATCCACGTGCCCAAGACCATCGACAACGACCTGCCGCTGACCGACTGCTGCCCGGGCTTCGGCTCGGTGGCGAAGTACGTGGCGGTGTCCACGCTCGAAGCCTCGTTCGACGTGCGCTCGATGGCCGCCACCTCCACCAAGGTGTTCGTGCTCGAGGTGATGGGCCGCCACGCCGGCTGGATCGCCGCGGCCGGCGGGCTGGTGGCCGACCATGGCATTCCGGTGGTGGTGCTGTTCCCCGAGATCGAGTTCGATGCGGCCCGCTTCCTGGCGCGCGTCGATGCCATGGTGCAGCAGCACGGCTACTGCTCGGTGGTGGTGTCCGAAGGCTGCCACCATCCCGACGGCACCTTCCTGGCCGAACAGGGCGCGCGCGATGCCTTCGGCCATGCGCAGCTGGGCGGCGCGGCGCCGGTGGTGGCGCAGATGGTGAAGGAAGCGCTGGGCCACAAGTTCCACTGGGCGGTGGCCGACTACCTGCAGCGCGCGGCGCGGCACATCGCCTCGGCCACCGACGTGAAGCAGGCCTACGAGCTGGGCCAGCGCGCGGTCGAGCTGGCGCTCGAAGGCCGCAACGCGGTGATGCCGACCATCGAGCGCACGAGCGACGTGCCCTATGCGTACACGCTGGGCGCGGCGCCGCTCGAAGCGGTGGCCAATGTCGAGAAGCCGATGCCGCGCGACTTCATCTCGGACGACGGCTACGGCATCACCGAGAAGTGCCGCCGCTACCTGCTGCCGCTGATCGCGGGCGAGGACTACCCCGCCTACCGCGACGGCCTGCCGGTGTACGCGACGCTGCGCAACGTGGCGGTGCCGAAGAAGCTGCCGGCCTTCGCGCTCGCATGACGGTGGTCATCGACACCGCGCGCTGTCCGCTGTGCGGCGAGGCGAACCGCTGCGCGATGGAGGTCGAGCGCGAGACCGGGCAGGCGCAGCCGCCCTGCTGGTGCATGGCCGCCGATTTTTCGCTGGCGCCGCTCGACACGCTGCCGCCGGCGCTGCGCGGCCAGGCCTGCATCTGCGCGCGCTGCGCCGCAGGAAAGCCGCCGCCTCAGGACTGAGCGACGTCGCCCTGCGACGGCGATTGGGATTGCGACTGGGTCTGCCCCTGTGCAGGCTCGGCAGCTTCCGTCGCGGCTTCCGCCACATCCCCCGCCGTCACCATCGTCGGCGCCGTGCCGCTGCGCTGCGCGGTGACCACGCCGTGGATGAACTGCAGCTTGCCCACCGCCGCGCGCGGCAGCACGAAGGGGTAGTAGTCGGGCTGGCCCATGCTGCGCGACAGCTCGTTGAGCATGCTGGTCAGCAGCACCCAGCCGTTGATGAAGTCCAGGAATTTCGCGGCATCGGGATGCTCGGGCTGCCACAGGTCGGCGGCGGTAAAGAGGTCGCTCGTGAGTTCCACGTTGCTCGCGTCGATGCCGAAGCTCATCGCCGTGTCGGCCGTGTCGGCCATGTGCAGGTAGTGGGCCCAGGTCTCGGCCCAGTCTTCCCACGGGTGCATGCTCGCGTAGCTGCTGACGAAGCGCTGCGCCCAGTCGGGCGGCGGGCCCTGCTCGTAGTGCTGCTGCAGCGCGGCGCCGTAGTCGGCGCGCTCGTCGCCGAAGAGCACGCGGAAGTCGTCGATCCAGCGCGTGGGCAGCACCAGCAGGTCCCAGTAGTAGTGGCCGATCTCGTGGCGGAAGTGGCCCAGCAGCGTGCGGTAGGGCTCGTGCATCTCGGCGCGGATGCGCTCGCGCACGGCGTCTTCGGCCTCCTCGGCGTTGAGCGTGATCAGGCCGTGCTCGTGGCCCGTCATCACGTGCGGGGCGCCCGGCATGTTGCTGAGAAAGTCGAAGGCCAGCCCGTGCACCGGGTCGGCATGGCGGCTCACCACCGGCAGGCCGAGCGCGAGCAGCTGCGAGATCAGGCGGCGCTTGGGCATCTCGAGCTTGCGCCAGAGTTCGCCGTTGGCCTCCACCGACAGGTCGGGGATGGTGCGCGTGACGCTGCAGGCCAGGCAGTAGCCGGGCGCCAGGCCCTGCGTGTCGGCGGGAATCGTTTCGCCCTCGCGCGGCTGCGCCACCATCCAGTTGCAGGCGGCCGGCGTCATGAGGTTGGCGCAGCGGCGGTAGGTGGCGCCGTGCGGATCGCCGAAGACGGTGAAGGTGTCGGGCAGCGCGCCCTCGCCTTCGGCCGGCGCCAGCGGCACCACGCCGAGCCGGTCGATCACGTAGCCCAGCGGCGTGTGGCAGGCCAGGCACTCGCTGTTGCGCAGGAACACGGGGCGCCCGCACTGGCAGCGGTAGGCGCGGCTGACGGTGGGGGCGGCGAGTTCGGCCGCGAGCGTGGGAGCGGCGTCGGGCACGGCGGGGTCGGCCGGTTCAGTGACGGGTTCTTGGATCGACGGGTTCATGGCTTGTTTGTTCTTTTGATGACGACTTGACGCACAGGGGACAGCCGCCGCATTGTGCGACCGGCCCGCGCGCGGTCGACGCCGCAAACACCGATATGCTTGTAGGACGACGGACCCGCGACCGTCCCTGCGCCGCCCCATGACCTCCCCACAAACCCCTGACACGCCGCCCTCCATGGGTGTCCTGCGCGCCCGCTACGGCGAGCGCTACCGCTGGTACCTGCTGCTGTCGGTCATGGTGGGGACGATGGCGTCCATCATGTCCTCGACCATCGTCAACGTGGCGATCCCCGACATGAGCCACCACTTCGCGCTGGGCCAGGAGCGCGCGCAGTGGGTCAGCTCGGGCTTCATGGTGGCCATGACGGTGTCGATGCTCACCACGCCCTGGCTGCTGTCGCGCTACGGCTACCGGAGCACCTACGTGGGCACCATGCTCCTGCTGCTGGCCGGCGGCATCGTCGGCGGGCTGGCCAACCACTACCCGCTGGTGCTGCTGGCGCGCGTGGCCGAGGGGCTGGCGGCGGGCGTGGTGCAGCCCATTCCGGCCATCATCATCCTGCGCGCCTTCGAGCCGCACGAGCAGGGCCGCGCCAGCGGCATCTTCGGCATGGGCGTGGTGCTGGCGCCGGCCATCGGGCCGAGCATCGGCGGCGTGCTGGTCGACCTGTTCGGCTGGCGCTCGATCTTCTTCATGGTGGTGCCCTTCTGCCTGGCCTCGATCTGGCTGGCCTACAAGTTCGTGCCCAAGACCGCGCCCGGCGGCGTGGCCGCGACGCGCGGCAGCGGGCTCGATGCGCGCGGCCTGGCGCTGGGCACCGTGGGCACGCTGTGCCTGCTGAACGGGCTGGTCGAGCTGCGCGGCGATTCGCCACTGCAGGCCACGCTGCTGCTGGCCGGCGCGCTCGTCTCGTTTGCCGCCTTCGTGTGGTGGCAGCGCCGGCTCATGGCCTCGGGCGGCGCGCCGCTCATGAACCTCGCGCTCTTTCGCTACCGCCAGTTCGCCATGGGCAGCCTGGTCGCCTTCATCTACGGCACCGCGCTGTTCGGCTCGACCTACCTGCTGCCGGTGTACATGCAGGTGGGGCTGCACCTGTCGGCCTCGCACGTGGGCACCACCCTGCTGCCGGCCGGCATCGTGCTGGCCTTCACCATCGCGGGCGTGGGCCGGCTGGCCGACAAGCAGCCGACCTGGCTCCTGGTGAGCATCGGCCTGGCGCTGCTGGCGGTGTCGTTCGCGCTCATGGCCGTGCTGCGGCTGGACAGCCCGCTGTGGCTGCTGGTGGTGTTCGCGATCGTCGGGCGCATCGGGCTGGGCTTCATCCTGCCCTCGCTCAACCTCGGGTCGATGCGCCCGCTGGCCAAGCCGCTCATCCCGCAGGGCGCGAGCGCGATCAGCTTCGTGCGCATGCTCGGTGGCGCCGTGGGCGTGAGCCTGTGCGCCATCATTCTCGAATGGCGTCTGGCGGCGCACGGCGACTCGCTCGCCAACCCGGTGAGCACGCCGGCGCGGCTGGCCGCCTTCGACGAGGTGTTCCTGATGCTGGCCGGCCTGTGCGCGCTGGCCGTCTGCGCGGCCTGGCAGTTGCGCGAGCCACCCGGCGAGGACACGGCGCAACACAGGGGGTAAACCCCGGCGGCGCGGGGACTCGCTTTCGCTTTCAATTGTTATCAGTTGTATCTAAAAGCGGAATCGGTTCCATGCATCGCAGACGTTTTCTCGCCGCCTCGGCCGCGGCGACGGCCGGACTCGGCCCCCTCCTTTCCTTGCCTTCCACCGCCCTGGCCGCCGAGAACGGCGTCAGCGACGGCGAGATCGTGCTCGGCCACACCGGCATCCTGAGTGGGCCGCTGGGCGTGCCGATCAAGGTCGTGATGGCCGGCGCCGGGCTGGCCTTCGACGCGGTCAATGCGCAGGGCGGGCTCGCGGGCCGCAAGCTCAAGCTGGTCTCGCTCGACGACGAGCTCAAGCCCGAGAAGGCCGTCGCCAACTACGAGAAGCTGCTCGCCGAGCACCGTGCCTTCGCCTTCTTCGGCTGCGTGGGCTCGGGCACCACGGCCGCCGCGGCCAAGGTGCTGGGCCAGAGCGGCGCGCCGATGGTGGGCGGCTACGCGGTGTCCGATTCGGCGCGCGAGAAGGTCGCCGGCGCAGGCTACTTCGTGCGCGCCACCTTCGCGCGCGAGGCGCAGGCGCTGGTGCAGCACCTGAGCACCATCGGCGTCTCGCGCATCGCCGTGGCCTACCTGGACAACCCCGGCGGTGCCGAAGTGGCGCGGCTGGTCGAGGCGGCGCTCGACACGCTCAAGCTCAAACCCGTGGCGGCGGTGCCCGTCAAAGGCGACGGCACGACCAACGAGGCCGCGGGCAAGGCGCTGGCCGACAGCCAGGCGCAGGCCGTGCTCATGTACCTGGGCGGCGGCATCGGCGGCGAGGTCATGAAGAGCGCCTGGACCGCCGGCGGGCGCCAGATGTTCTACGGCATGTCGATCGTGCCGGGCGACGTCACTGCCAAGCTCGTGGGCGACAAGACCAGCGGCCTGGCCATCTCGCAGATCGTGCCCTACCCCTGGAGCGAGGTCGACGCCACCGCGCGCGAGTTCCGCCAGCTGGCCGAGCGCGCCAAGGTCGACATCGGCTACCTCAGCTACGAAGGCTATGTGAACGCGCTCGTGATGATCGAGGCCCTGCGCCGCACCGGCCGCGACCTCACGCGCGCGAAGCTGCACGCCACGCTGAAGGCGATGAAGCTGCGCATCGGCAACATGGAGATCGACTTCACGGGTGCCAGCAACACGGGCTCGCGCTTCATCGAGATGGTGCGGGTGACGAAGGAAGGGCGGTTCCTGCGATAGAGACAGAGGCCGGCCCCGCTCACAACCCCAGCTGCGTGAGCGCCCAGGCCACCGTGCCCAGCTGCATCACGTTGAGCACCATGCCCGCGATGTGGAGCTTGCGGAACTGCACGATCGACGTGTCCGTGGCCGGGATCGTGTGGCGCAGCAGGTCCATGCGCGGAATGATGAGCCAGCGGCGCAGCGCGAAGGCCAGGCCGGCGATGAAGGCCATGCCGACCGCGAAGAAAGGCTTGCCGCACCACGCATAGCTGAGCGCCGCCGCGCTCGCGATGAGCACCACGGCCACGTAGTACACGTTGAACAGGCCGCGGATGAAGCGCGAATCCAGCGGGGTGTCGTGCGAGAGCACGAGCAAGGGCAGCGAGCCCATCATGAAGAACCCCATCCAGACCAGCAGGATGACGGTCGCCATGAGCGCAACGACGATGGGAAGCATCTTTGAAAACCCTCCGCGGCGCGCAAGCATACGCCCGGGCGGGCGTGGCGTCTCTCGGCGCTTACACAGCGCGTGCGGCGGCCGGCACCCGCGCCCCGCCATCGGCCACCAGCGCCGCGCCGGTCACGAACGAGGCTTCGTCGCTGGCCAGGAACAGGCACACGGCGGCCATCTCCTCGGGCGTGGCCATGCGGCCCAGCGCGATGCGCGCCACCGTTTGCGCGCGTGCGGCGTCCTCATCGATGCCGCGTTCGGCGGCGAGGTCGCGCATCTCCTGGCGGCTCATGGGCGTGTCGACCCAGCCGGGGCACAGCGCATTCACGCGCACGCCGTGCGGGCCGTAGGCCTGCGCGGCCGAGCGCGTGAGCGCGACCACGCCGGCCTTGCTGGACGCATAGCTGGCCATACCGGCGCCGGCATTGAAGGCCGCGACCGAGGCGATGTTGACGATGGCGCCACCACCCTGCGCCACCATGCCGGGCAGCACCGCGCGCTGGCAGCGCATGGTGCCGCCGAGGTTGACCTCGTGCAGGCGGTGCCAGTCGCCGTCGTCGATGTCGGCCGCATCGTCGTTGCGCACGATGCCCGCGCAGTTCACGAGCACGTCGATGCGCCCGAACGCGGCCTGCACTGCAGCCACGGTGGCGCGCACGGCCGCGTCGTCGGTCACGTCGCAATCGAAGGCCGGGCCCTCGCCCACCGACTGCGGACGCGGCCAGCCGGCCACCGCGACGCGCGCGCCCTCGGCCGCGAAGCGCGCGGCCACGGCGGCGCCGATGCCGGTGGCCGCGCCGACCACGAGGCAGGCTTTGCCTTGCAGGCGCGCGGTCATTCCGATGCCTCCGCGAAGAACGGGCTCTCAGGCAGCGTCGAGCCGCCATCGACCACGATCGTCTGCCCCGTGATGTAGCGCGCCGCCGGGCTCGCCAGGAAGCGCATCGCGTAGGCGATGTCTTCGGGCCGCCCCAGCTCGCCGGCCGGGATGTGGCGCGCGATGCGCGCGGCCTTCGCCGGGTCGGACAGCAGCGAGCCGCCCTGCTTGGCGATGTAGCCCGGCTCCACGCCGTTCACGGTGATGCCCTCGCGCGCGTACTCCAGCGCCGCGGTGCGGATGAAGCCGTTCACGCCGGCCTTGCTGGCCGCGTAGTGCGCGCTGCCCGGCATGGCCACGCGCGGCCCGGTCACCGACGAGGTGACGAGCAGCCGCCCGCCGCCGCGCGCACGCAAGTGCGGCACAGCGGCCTGCGTGAGCCAGAAGCAGGCCTTGAGGTTGACGGCCAGCGTGTGCTCCAACTGCTCGTCGGTCATCGCGTCGATGGCGGCCCAGGGGTTGACGGCCGCGTTGTGGACCACGATGTCGAGCGCGCCGAACACGCGCACCGCCTCGGCCACCGCGCGCTCGGCCTCGTCGCGCCGGCCGATGTCGCAGGCCATCGCCTGCGCCGCGAGGCCGCGCGCACGCAGCTCCGCCGCCACCGCCTCGCCCGCACTGCCGGTGCGGTTGGCGATGAGCACCGAGGCGCCGGCTTCGGCGAACACCTGCGCGATGGCCGCGCCGATGCCGCGACCGCCGCCCGTCACCAGCGCCACCTTGCCCTGCAGGCCGAAGAGATCGGGCGTGCTCATCCCTTGCACTCCCGCACGAACTCGGCGAAGGCCGCGTTGTGCTCGTCCACCTCGCGCTCGGTGGTGCCGGGGCAGCACAGCATCATGTTGTGGAAGGGCGTGATGAGCACGCCGCGGTTCATCATGTACAGGTGCAGCAGCGCCTCGAGTTCGCCGTCGCGCGTGCGGCGCACGTCGCTCGCGTTGCGCGGCGCATCGGCGCAAAAGAGCGTCTCCACGCGCGCACCGACTTGCGTGGCATGCCACGGCAATCCCGCGGCGGCGATGCTGGCGTTGACGCCTTCGGCCAGGCGCTGCGCGAGCACCAGCATGCGATGGAAGGCCTCGGGCGTGAGCACCTGCGAGAGCACCGCGCGCATCACGGCCACCGTGAGCGCGTTGCCCGCCAGTGTGCCGCCGAAGCCGGCGTGCGCCGACTGGCGCTTCGTCGGGTGCAGCTTGGGCAGCACCTGCCAGACGCGCTCGGCGGTCTCGGCGCTGAGGCCGAAGGCCGCGGCGGGAATGCCGCCGGCGATGGCCTTGCCGATCACGAACATGTCGGGCTCGAGCCCGTGCTGTCGCGTGTAGCCGCCCGGCCCGCTGGAGATGGTGTGCGTCTCGTCGATGACCAGCAGCGTGCCGGTCTCGCGCGTGAGGCGGCGCAGCGCATCGTGAAAGCCGGGCGCGGGCGCGATCATTCCGTAGTTGGTCATGGCCGGCTCGGCCAACACGCAGGCCACGTCGCCGGCGCGCAGCGCGCGCTCCAGCGCGGGCACGTCGTTGAACTCGACCACGGCCGACAGCTGCTCGTGCGGAAAGCCGTTGGGGTGGATGTCGTTGCGCATCGCGACGGCGCCGTCGCGCAGCTCCACATGCGCTTCTTCCACCGAGCCGTGGTAGCAGCCCGAGAACACCAGCACGCGCGGCCGGCCCGTGACCATGCGCGCCAGGCGGATGCAGGCGCGGTTGGCGTCCGAGGCCGAGGTCGTGAGGTTCCAGTACGGCAGGCCGAAGCGGCGCGACAGCTCTTCGCCGACCCAGGCCGCGTCGTCGGTCGGCAGCATCAGCGAGCTGCCCACGCGCGCCTGCCGCGTGAGCGCCTCGACCACCGCCGGGTGGCCGTGGCCACACATGCCGCCGGTGTCGCCCAGGCAGAAGTCGGCATAGCCGTTGCCGTCCACGTCCACAAAGCGCGCGCCGTAGGGCAACTGTGCGTCCTGCACGTACAGCGGCCAGCCGCCGATCCAGCGGCGCATCCAGTGCGAGGGCGCGCCGTAGAGCCAGGCCTGCTGGCCCTGCGCAAAGCGTTCGCCGCTGCGCGCGTGAGTGCGCGCATAGCGCGCCTGTTCGGCCTGCATCAGGGCCTGCACGCGCTCGCGCGGCACGGTGGATTCGAAGGTCGGGGTCATCGCAAACTCGGTCAAAGGGAAGAAGAAGGAGAAACGCCCAGCATCGACAGCGCCTGCGCGTAGCTCGCGCCCGGATGCATCACGTCGAAGTGCACGGTGCGCAGGCCCACGCGCTGCGCGCCGGCGATGTTGCGCAGCTGGTCGTCGACGAACACGCAGGCGTCGGCGGGCAGGCCGAGCTGGTCCAGGCACTGCTGGTAGGCGCGCGCATCGGGCTTGAGGATGCCGGTGTGCGTGGCGTCCACCACCACGTCGAAGGCGCTCATGAAGGGCAGGCGCTGGCGGAAGCCCGCGCCGTAGAACAGGTCGAGCTCGTTCGACAGGATGGCGAGCCGGCAGCCGGCACGTCGCGCCGCCTCGATGGCCGCGAGCGCCTCGGGGCGGATGGCGGCTTCGGGGTCGGCGCCGCGTGCGCGCTGCACGAAGGTCTCCATGCGGTCCCAGCGTTCGCCGACCAGCGCGCCCACTTCGCGGGTGCGCGCCATCCAGTAGTCGCGCTCCGAGAGCTTGTCGGCCTGCATGTCGCGCCACAGCGGATCGCTCGCGAGATCGAAGGGGCCGCGCCAGGTGAGCGCGCCGCGCGGCAGCGACAGCGCTTCTTCGGTCAGTGCGTGGGTCTCGAAGAGCGTGCGGCTGATGACGCCGCCGAAGTCGAGCACGAGGGCTTGCGTACCGGGGCTCATGCGTGGCTCCCTGCAGGCACGGTGCCGTCGGCCACCCAGGCGTCGAACACGCGCAGTGCGGCGTCGCAGAAGGCGCTGTCGTTGATGTGCGCATCGAGCTCGACGAGCCGCGCCGGGTCCACGCTGCCGCGCAGTGCCTCGGTGAAGGCCGCGAGGCCTTCGGGATCGTGCAACGGCTCGCCGGGGCGGTCCCAGCCTTCGATGCCCTGCAGCGGCATCAGCAGGCAGGTGGCGCCCTCGGCGCGCGCGAGGCGGCGCGCGATCTCGGCGGCCACGCCACGGCGGAACGCGGGCGCGCTCAGTGCGGAGGCCAGCAGCCGGTTGTGGATGTGCGTGGGCCGGCCTTCCAGGCCTTCGGGCGTGGACTGCCAGGCCGGGTAGTCGAGCATGTCGATGGCGCCGGGCGCGACGATCTGCGGCGTGCCCGCGCGGCCCGCACCGAGCAGGCGATCGGGCCCGGCCGTCACGCACGAGCCGCCGAGCTGGTTGGCCAGCTCCTGCAGGCTGAAGTCCATCACCGCGCAGAAGCGGCCCTCGGCGGCCAGTGCCTCGAAGGCGCGCCCGCCCATGCCGGTGGTATGGAACACGGCGACTTCGTAGCCGCGCGCCTCGAGCGCGGGTTTGAGCGTCTTCATGTACGTGAGCGCGCTGGAGCCCAGCGAGGTCATGCCCACCAGCGGCTTCTCGAAGGCCGGCACGCAGGCCTGGCGGCAGGCGCCGAGCACTGCGCCCGCGGCCTGGCTCAGGGCCGAGCGGCACAGGCTGTTGAGGCCGTAGAGCCCGCCGGCCCACAGCACCATGATGAGGTCGGGCGGAATGCGCTCGGGCGGCAGCAGGTGCGAGTAGGCGATGGTCGACACCAGCACCTTCGGCACGCCCAGCGGCAGCGCCTGCGCCACGTCGAGCGCGAGGTCGGTGCCCATGGTGCCGCCCAGCGCGAGCAGGCCGTCGATGCGACCCTCGGCCTGCCAGCGCGCGGCGAGCCTGGCGGCGCCGCGCGCCATCAGCGTCATGGCGCTGTTCTCGTCGCCGCTTTGCGCCACCTCGGCCACGGTCTTGCCGGCGGCCGCGGCCACCTCGGTGTTGGGAATATCGGGCGTGAAGGGCGCGCCGTCGAGCACGCCCACGTCCATCACGACGACGCGGCCGCCGCCGGCCTCGATGCATTCGCGCATGAACAGCAGCTCGGCGCTCTTGGTGTCGGCGGTGCCGATCAGCAGGATCGTGGGCGATGCACTCACAGCGTCGCTTCCACGTCGGCGAACGCACCTTCGAGCGCATCGACCATGAAGTCCACCTCTTCGCGCGTGATGACCAGCGGCGGCGAGAGGATGAGGTTCGGGCCCGAGATGCGCACCATCAACCCGCGCTGGTAGGCCGCCTGCGCCACCTTCGCGGCGATCGGGTTGCCGCGCGGCAGCGTGGTGCGCGTGGCCTTGTCGGCCACCATCTCGATGCCCAGCATGAGGCCCATGCCGCGCACGTCGCCGACGAAGCTGAACTTGTCGACGAAGGGCCGCACGCGCGCCTGGAAATGCGCGCCCACGCGCGCCGCGTTGCCGGGCACGTCGAGCGCCTCGATCTGGTCCAGCGTGGCGAGTGCGGCGGCTGCGGCCACCGGGTGCGCGCTGTAGGTGTAGCCGTGGCCCACCGCGGCCTGGCCCGTGGGGTCGTTGAGGAAGACCTCGGCCACCTTGTTGCCGATGGCGGTGGCGCCCAGCGGCACGTAGCCCGACGAGATGCCCTTGGCCAGGCACCACAGGTCGGCCTTCACGTTCCACAGCCGCGTGCCGAACATGGCGCCGCCACGGCCGAAGCCGGTGACGACCTCGTCGGCGATGAGCAGCACGCCGTACTTGTCGCAGATCTCGCGCACGCGCGGCCAGTAGTTGGGCGGCGGCACGATCACGCCGCCCGCGCCCTGGATCGGCTCGGCGATGAAGGCGGCCACGGTGTCGGGGCCCTGGAACTGGATCTCGCGCTCCAGCTGCGTGGCGCAGATCTCGCCGAGTTCTTCCGGGTCCTGCGTGTAGGGGTTGCGGTAGAGCCACGGCGTGTCGACGTGGAAGCAGCCCGGCAGCAGCGGCTCGTAGGCGCGGCGGAAGTTCAGGTTGCCGTTCACGCTCATGCCGCCGAAGTGCACGCCGTGGTAACCCTGGCGCAGCGCGATGAACTTGAAGCGGTCGGCCTGGCCCTTGAGCTTCCAGTACTGGCGCGCGAGCTTGAGCGCGCCCTCGACCGCGTCGGAGCCGCCGTTGCTGAAGAACACCGCGGCCACGCCGTCGGGTTCCATGGTCTTGACCAGGCGCGCCGACAGCTCGATGGCACGCGGGTGCGTGGTGCCGCGGAACACGTTGTAGAAGGGCAGCTCGTCGAGCTGCGCCACGATGGCGTCGCGCACCGGTTGGTTGCTGTGGCCCAGGTTCGCGGCCCACAGGCCACCGACGCCGTCGAGCATCTTGTGGCCGTCGACGTCCCAGATCCAGCAGCCCTGGCCGCGCGCAATGATGTCGGGCTTGGTCTTGAGCATGGCCTGCGGATGCGCCATGGGGTGCCACAGGTACTGGGCGTTGTCTTGCTTGAGCGCCGCCACGGCGGCGGCTTCTTTCGTTGTCATGCAGGTCTCCGGAAGTATTCGATGGGGTGTGCTCAGCACGGCACGCCGACGGTGAGGGTCTTGACCTCGGTGTAGTGCAGCAGGCCTTCGGCGCCCATCTCCTGGCCGATGCCGCTTTCCTTCCAGCCGCCGAAGGGCATCTCGGGCTGCGAGACGCCGAAGTGGTTGATGCCGACCATGCCGGCCTCGAGCGCGTCGCCCAGGCGGTGCGCGGTGTGCAGGTCGCGCGTGAAGGCGTAGGCGCCCAGGCCGTAGGGCAAGGCGTTGGCCTGCGCGATGGCTTCGTCGAGCGTGTCGTACGGTTGCAGCACGGCGATGGGGCCGAAAGGCTCCTGACGCATCACGCGGCTGTCGGCCGGTGCGTTCGCGATCACGGTGGGCTCGAAGAAGAAGCCGGGGCGCTGCACGCGGTGGCCGCCGCACAGCAGCTGCGCGCCGCGTTCCACGGCGTCGTCGACGAAGCGCTGCATGTCCTCGATGCGGCGCGCGTGCGCGAGCGGGCCCATCTGCGTGGCGGGGTCGGTGCCCTCGCCCAGGCGCAGCGCACGCGCGGCCTGCACGAAGGCCTCGCTCCATTCGCCGAAGCGGGCGCGCGGCACATAGAAACGGATCGGCGACGCGCACACCTGGCCCGCGTTGCGGAACTTGGCGGCCAGCGACTGCTTGAGCGCGAACGGAAAGTCGGCGTCGTCGCAGACGATCACCGGCGCATGGCCGCCGAGCTCGCCGGTGAAGCGCTTCACATGCCGCGCCGCCTGCTCGCCCAGCAGCTTGCCCACGGCCACCGAACCGGTGAACGACACCTTGGCGATCGCCGGATGGTCGATGAGGAAGGACGACACCTCGGCCGGGTCGCCGCACACCATGTTCAGCGCGTCGGGCGGCACGCCCGCATCGAGAAAGGCGCGCACCAGCAGCATGCAGGTGCCCGGCGTTTCTTCCGCCGGCTTGATGACCACGCTGCAGCCCGCGGCCAGTGCGCTCGCGAGCTTGCGCGCCGGCAGGTTGGCCGGAAAGTTCCACGGCGTGAAGGCCGCCACCGGCCCCACGGGCTGGCGCATGACCGACTGCGAAAGGATGCCCTCGACGCGCGGCGGCACGAGGCGGCCGTACAGGCGCTTGGCCTCTTCGGCCTGGAAGTCGATGATGTCGGCCGACAGCGTGACCTCGCGCAGCGACTCGGCCAGCGGCTTTCCTTGCTCGAGCGTGAGCACATGCGCGATGGCCTTGGCTTGCTCGCGGATGTGTTGCGCGGCAGTGCGCAGGATGTTGCAGCGCTCGAGCGCGCTCTTGCCGCGCCACTGCACGAAGCCGCGGCGCGCGGACGCGGCCGCTTCGGCGAGTTCGTCGCGGCCAGCCAGCGGCAGCTGCGCGATGACTTCTTCAGTGGCAGGGTTGACGACCGCGCGGCGGCCGCCGGCGGTCTGCGTGCGCCATTGGCCGGCGATGTGCAGTGCGAGTTCGGGGTAGTCCATGCCCTGCACGATAGGGAGCGAGCCCCTTGCCGCGTTATCGAAAACTGGCAAACCTCGCGCGGCCTCGTGCGTCGCGCACACAGGCCTTCCTATACTGTCCGCGCCGATCTTCTTTCACGACGCCTCCACGCCACGACCTCACCGTGCCCCGTTCACGCACCCCTTCCCGGCCCAGCGCCAAGCCCCTGCCCAAGGCACGCAGCAGCGCCGCGAGCGCCCCGGCCTTCGACCTCGAGACCTTCCTGCCCTTCCAGCTCTCGGTGGTCGCCAACCGCGTGAGCCAGACGGTGGGCCAGTCGATCGCCAGCCGCTTCTCGCTGCAGATTCCGGAGTGGCGCATCGTCGTGGTGCTGGGCAAGTACGGTGCGCTGTCGGCGCTCGAAATTGCACAGAAGACGAGCATGGACAAGGCCCGCGTGAGCCGCGCGCAGCACCGGCTGGTGGACCTGGGCCTGGCCAACATGCACCCCTCGGCCGACGACCGCCGCAAGGTCATCGTGTCGCTCGAGGAAGAAGGCCTGGCGCTGTACCGCGACATGGTGCCGCTGGCGCACGACACGGCGCAGCGCCTGTTTTCTCAGCTCACGGCCGACGAGCGCCAGGTGCTGCAGACCATCGTGCAGAAGCTGTTCGACAGCACCACCGGCTTCGAGCCCAGCGGCGAGCTCGAATAAGGCGCGATCGGGTGGCTTAGGGGTTTGCCCTGTCACTTTAAGATCGTTGTCAACGAAACAATCTGGTCTGGAGATTGCTTCCGGCACGGGTCTTCGCACCCCTGCCACCGCTTCGCCGGACCGCCATGACCAGCCAGACCGCCTCCGTTCTTCCCGCCCCCGCCCCCACCGTCGCGACGCGCTGGACCCTGTCCACGCACGACATCGACGCCTACGCCAGCGGCCAGAACGGCTGGCACCTGGCGTGCGACATGCTCTCGGGCGGCAGCTTCGCCGGCTTTCTCGACCATGTGCAACTGCCCGGCCTGCGGCTGGTGCGCGAGACCACCAACCGCGCGCTGCGCCAGCACGGCGAGATGAACCCCGACTGCTGCGGCTTCGCGCTCACCTGCCGGCAGGACGGCGAGGCGCGCTTCTCGGGCCAGCGGCTGGACACCGAATCGGTGATGGTCGGGCGCTGCGACGAGCTCGACCTGTGCAGCCCGCCGGGCTTCGAGCTGACGGGCATCGTGGTCGACAACGCGCTGCTGCAGTCGCTCACCGAACGCCTGAACGACCGCGCGCCGCCGGCCTGGCTCGAACGGCGCGTGGTGCTGCACTTCGACGACCCCACCATGCAGTCACTGCGCGGCACCTTGCGCGGCGCCTTCGGTGCGCTCGACGCCATGCCCGCGCTGCTCGACGACCCCGTCGCCACGGTGCAGCTGCGCGACGACGTGCTGCTGGCCTGGCTCAACGCCTTGCCCGAAGACGTCGACCTGCGCGAGCTGCGCTCCACCGAGGCGCACCGCCGCGTGGTGCGCCGCGCCTGCGAGCTGATGATGTCGCGGCCCGACGAGCCGCTGTCGATGCTGCAGGTGTGCAGCCGCATCGGCGCGAGCCAGCGCAAGCTGAACTACTGCTTCCAGGAAACGCTGGGCCTGAGCCCCGCGCGCTACCTGCGGGCGCTGCGCCTGAACGGCGTGCGCCGCGCACTGAAGCGGCCCGAGTCGCGCTCGGTGCAGGACATCGCGGCGCATTGGGGCTTCTGGCACCTGAGCCAGTTCGCGACGGACTACCGGCGCCAGTTCGGCGAGCTGCCCTCGCAGACGCTGCGCGGCGCGGCGCTCACGAGGCACTGATCCGGTGCACGGGCCGAGGGGAATCCCTCGGTTTTCGGAGCGCCAGTTTTGCCGTTTTTTGATACCTGCTTGCGGAGGCGGTCGCTATCGTTGACCGCCATATGTCCGCCACGCTGCCACCCCTTCCCAGCGCCCGTTCGCTCGCCGCCGCCCTGCAACGCCGCGAGCTCTCGTGCCGCGAACTGATGCAGACCTGCCTCGCGCGCATCGAGCGCCTCAACCCGCAGGTCAACGCACTCGTGTCGCGGCAACCCGCCGAGGAGATGCTGCGCCAGGCCGATGCCTGCGATGCACAGTTGGCGCGCGGCGACGCGGTCGGTCGGCTGCACGGCTTCCCGATGGCGCCGAAGGATTTCGTCGCCACCGCCGGCCTGCCGACCACGATGGGCAGCCCGGTGTTCGCCAGGCAGGTCACGCCGCACGACGCGATCATGGTCGAGCGCCTGCGCCGCGCCGGTGCGCTCTTCGTAGGGCGCAGCAACACGCCCGAGTTCGGCCTGGGCTCGCACACCTACAACACGGTGTTCGGCACCACGCGCAACGCATGGAACCTCGACCACGCGGCCGGCGGCAGCAGCGGCGGCGCCGCGGTGGCGCTCGCGCTGCACATGCTGCCGGTGGCCGACGGCAGCGACATGATGGGTTCGCTGCGCAACCCCGCGGCCTGGAACCACGTCTACGGCCTGCGGCCTTCGTTGGGCCGCGTGCCCACCGGGCCGGGGCCGGAGCTGTTCTTCCAGCAGCTGGGCTGCGAAGGGCCGATGGGCCGCACGCCCGAGGACGTGGCCTGGCTGCTGTCGGTGCAGGCCGGCTACGACGCGCGCTCGCCGCTGAGCCTGGCCGGTGACGGCGAGGCCTTTGCGCAGCCGCTCGATGCGGAACTGCGCGGCAAGCGCATCGCCTGGCTCGGCGACCTCGGCGGCCACCTGCCGATGGACCCGGGCGTGATGGCGCTGTGCGAATCGGCGCTGCAGCATTTCGACACGCTGGGCTGCAGCGTCGCACCCGCCGTGCCCGCCTTCGATTTCAACGCCCTGTGGACCGCCTGGCTGCGCCTGCGCGGCTTCATCGTGGCCGGCGCGCTGCGCGGGCTGCATGCCGACCCGGCCACGCGCGCGCAGCTCAAGCCCGAGGCCTGCTGGGAGATCGAGCAGGGCGAACGCCTGAGCACCGCCGCGCTGCATGAGGCGGCCGTCACGCGCACGCAGTGGCATGCCGCGCTGCTGCAGCTCTTCGAACGCTTCGACTTCCTGGTGCTGCCGGCCGCGCAGGTGTTCCCGCTGCCGGTCGACACGCACTGGCCGCGCGAGGTCGGCGGCCGCGCCATGGACACCTACCACCGCTGGATGGAAGTGACCATCGGCCCTTCGCTCGCCGGCCTGCCCGCGATGGCGATCCCGGCCGGCTTCTCGCAAGCCGACTGCACGCGCGGCCTGCCGATGGGCCTGCAGCTCATCGGCCGCCCCGGCGCCGACCTCGACGTGCTGCGCATGGCGCACGGCTGGCACCAGGCCGTGCCCTTCGCGAACGTGCAGTCGCCGCTGCTGCAGCCGTAGCAGCAACAACAAGCCCCCTGTTTCCCGTACTCCGACACATCTCACACAACCCGAGGAGAGAACCCATGCGCAGACGTTCGCTGATTGCTGCCGGCCTGGCCGCCGGCCTGTCCCCCATCGCCCTGCCCGCCCTGGCGCAGGGCCTGGGGGGCAAGACCCTGAACCTGATCGTGCCCTACCCCGCGGGCGGCGGCTCCGACATCAACGCGCGCCTGGCCGCGCCCGAGCTGTCGCGGCTGCTGGGCCAGCCGGCCATCGTCGACAACGTGCCCGGCGCCAGCGGCTCGCTCGGCGTGATGAAGGCGGCCAACGCACCGGCCGACGGCTCGGCGCTGCTGGTGGGTTCGCCGATGGAGCTGATGCTCACGCCGCTCACGCTCAGCAGCGCGCGCTACAAGGCCGAAGACTTCCGCCCCATCGGCGTGATGGCCGTCACCTCGATGGTGCTGCTGGCGCGCAAGGACCTGGGCGCGAGCAGCGTCGACGAACTCATCGCGCTCTTGCGCCGCCCCGACACGAAAGAGCTGAGCTACGGCAGCATCGGCCCCGGGTCGCTCTACCACCTGCTGGGCGAGCGCTTCATGCAGCAGACGGGCACCAAGATGCTGCACGTGCCCTACAAGGGCTTCGCGCCGCTGGTGAACGACCTGCTGGGCGGGCAGATCGACCTGGTGTTTGCGCCGCTGGCCGGCAACGTGCCCGACCTGCTGGACGCCGGCAAGGTCAAGGCGCTGGGCATCGCGGCCTCGGCGCCGCACGAGCGCTTCACGGCCATTCCGCTGATCCGCAACAGCAAGGGCCTGGACGACTTCGTCTACAGCCTGTGGGCGGGCATCCAGGTGTCGCACCGCGTGCCCGAGGAAGCGCAGCAGCGGCTGCACACGGCCTTCAACCAGATGATGCTCAAGCCCGAGCTGCGCCGCGCGCTGGAACTCGGCGGCAGCAAGGTGGCGCCCGAACAGACGCTGGCCGAGCTGCGCCGCGGCTACCTGGCCGACATGGAGCGCTACCGCGCCATCGCCAAGTCGGTGAACCTGCGGCCCGAATGACTTCCGCGGGCGCGGGCCCGCGTTTTGCCAGTTTTCGATAACGCCGCGGCGGCGCGCAGAGAGAGGATGCGGACCTGTCCATCCTTCATCCGCCAAGGAGAACCTCCATGTCCGCCGACCTTTTCCCCGCAGCCTCCGGCGCCCTCACGCGCCGCCAACTCGTCATCGGCGGCGGCGCGGCCGCGCTGGCCGGCGTGCCCGCGCTGGCGCATGCGCAATCGAAGACCATCAAGATCGGCTACCTCACCACGCTGTCGGGCGTTCGCGCCAACTTCGGCGAGGCCGACCCCTGGAGCCTGGAGCGCGTGCGCGCCGCGCTGAAGGACGGCCTGACCATCGGCGGCACGACCTACAAGGTGGAGATCGTGGTGCGCGACACGCAGTCCGACGCCAACCGCGGCGCCACCATGTCCAGCGAGCTGCTGCTGCGCGAGAAGGTCGACCTGCTGCTGGTGCAGGACAGCGACGCCGCACTGGCCGCCGGCCAGCTGTGCGACGTCAACGGCGTGCCGATGGTGTCGACCATGGGGCCGTGGCAGGCCATCACCTTCGGTCGCGGCTCCACGCCGCAAAAAGGTTTTCCGTTCTCCTTCCATTTCTTCTGGGGCGCCGACGACGTGCTGAAGAACTTCTTCGGCATGTGGGAGCCGCTGAAGGTGGAGCGCACGCTGGGCACGCTGTACATCGACAACGGCCCGGGCCACGCCTTCGCCGATCCGGCCACGGGCATCCCGGGCGGCGCGAAGCAGCGCGGCTACAAGGAGACCAACGGCGGCTTCTTCAAGATCGCGACCGACGACTTCAGCAACCAGGTCTCCAGCTTCAAGGCGGCGCGCGCGAACATCGTCTCGGGCTTTGCCTACGCCAACCACTTCGCCACCTTCTGGAAGCAGGCGCAGCAGGCGGGCTACCGGCCCGAGGTGGTGACGATGGCGGCGTCGTTCCTGTTCCCGAGCGCGGTGGAGTCGCTGGGCGCGGCGGGCAACGGCATGTCGACCGAGGTCTGGTGGACGCCCAACTTCCCGTTCAAGTCGTCGCTCACGGGCCAGAGCGCCAAGGCGCTGGCGGCCGATTGGGAGGCCACCACCGGCAAGCAATGGACGCAGCCCATCGGCTACGGCCATGCGCTGTTCGAGGTCGGCATCGCCGCGCTGAAGAACGCCACCAACCCGAAGGACAAGAAGGCCGTGCGCGACGCACTGGCCAACCTGCAGCTCGATTCGGTGGTGGGGCGCATCGACTTCAAGGGCAGCCCGATCAAGAGCGTGGCCGTCACGCCGATGGTGGCGGGCCAGTGGCGCAAGACCAAGGCGGGCAGCAAGTTCCCGTACGAGCTGGTCATCACGCACAACAGCACGGCCAAGCAGATTCCGGTGGAAGACGAGCTCAAGCTGCTGTCGCAGCTGAAGGCTGCCTGAGCGCATCCGCATGACCGACTGCCTCGTCATCGACGGCCTGTGCAAGCGCTACGGCGAGATCGTCGTGGCCGACCAGGTGGCGCTCTCGCTCGCGCGCGGCGAGTGCCTGGGCGTGGTCGGGCCGAACGGCGCGGGCAAGAGCTCGCTGTTCAACCTGATCACCGGCGTGGCCGTGCCCGACGCCGGCAGCATCCGCCTCGAAGGCCGCGAACTCGTCGGGCTGCGCGCCGATGCGCGGGCGCGGCTGGGCGTGGCGCGCGCCTTCCAGATTCCGCAGCCCTTCGCGCACCTGAGCGCCTACGAGAACGCACTGGCCGCCGCCACCTTCGCCGCGCGGCTGCCGCGCGCGCAGGCCGCGCGCCAGGCCTGGGCCGTGCTGGAGCGCACCGGGCTGGCCGACCGCGCCGACGTGCCGGCCGGCCGCCTGCCGCTCTTGGACCGCAAGCGCCTCGAGCTGGCCAAGGGCCTGGCGGCCCGACCGCACCTGCTGCTGCTCGACGAGATCGCCGGCGGCCTCACCGAGGCCGAGGTGCAGGTGCTGGTGGCGCTGGTGCTCGAGCTGAAGCAGGACGTGGCGATGATCTGGATCGAACACATCGCGCAAGCATTGATGGCCGTGGCCGACCGCATCATGGTGCTGAACTTCGGCCGCAAGCTGCTGGAAGACACACCCGCCGCCGCCATGGCCAGCCGCGAGGTGCGCGAGGTCTACATGGGCGTGGGCGACGAAGACGCGCAAGAGGAGCACACCCATGCCGCTGCTTGAAGTGCGCGAGCTGTGCAGCCACTACGGCGACCTGCAGGCGCTGTTCGACCTGTCGCTCGACGTGGCGGAAGGCGAAGCCACCGCGCTCATCGGCGCCAACGGCGCGGGCAAGTCGACGCTGATCCGCGCCATTGCCGGGCTGGGCTCACGCAGCCGCGGCGCCATCCGCTTCGACGGCCAGGCCATCGAGGCCGAGCCGGCCGAGCGCATCGCGCGCCGCGGCATCGCGCTGGTGCCCGAGGGACGGATGCTGTTCCCTTCGCTCACCGTCGAAGAGAACCTGCGCATGGGCGCGCTGTGCGGCCGCACGGGCCACTGGACGCTGCCCACCGTGTACGCGCTGTTCCCCATCCTGCAGGAGTTTCGCCACCGGCCGGCCACGCAGCTGTCGGGCGGGCAGCAGCAGATGGTGAGCATCGGCCGCGCGCTCATGGCCAACCCGCGCCTGATGCTGTGCGACGAGATCTCGCTGGGCCTGGCGCCCGTGGTCATCGAGCAGATCTACCGCGCCTTCGGCGACATCCGCGCACAGGGCACGGCGCTGCTGGTGGTGGAGCAGGACGTGACGCGCGCCTGCCGCATCGCGCAGCGCGTGTACTGCCTGCTCAAGGGCCGCGTCACGCTGGCGGGCCACGCCACGGACTTCAGCGCCGCGCAGATCGCCAACGCCTACTTCGGACACTGAACACATCTCCCCATGGCCTGGCTCGAAACCCTCATCAACGGCGTGCTGCTCGGCGGTCTCTATGCGCTCTTCGGCCTCGGGCTGGCGCTGGTCTTCGGCGTGATGCGCATGGTCAACCTCGCGCATGGCGAGTTCGTGGTGCTCGCGGCGTACTTCGCGGTCTTTCTGGCCACGCAGTTTCCCGGCGTGTCGCCGCTCTTCTTCATCGCACCGGTGGCGCTGGCGGCCTTCGGCATGGGCTACCTGCTGCAGCGGCTGCTGCTGAACCGCGCGGTGGCCACCGACGATCCGCTCACGCCGGTGCTGGTCACCTTCGGCATCGCGGTGGTGCTGCGCAACCTGATGGTCGAGCTGTTCGGCGCCGACCCGCGCGCACTGGACGGCGGCGCGCTGGCCACGGCGGGCTTCGAGATCGGCGGGCTGCGCATCGGCTGGTACCCGGTGCTGGTGCTGGTGCTCGCGGTGCTGGCCTTCGGCGCGCTGCAGTGGCTGCTGCAGCACTCGCGCTTCGGGCTGGTGGTGCGCGCCACCTCGGACCACCGCGAGATCGTGCGCACGATGGGCGTGCGCCCGCGCCATGTGTATGCGGTGGTGATGGGGCTGTCGCTGGCCTTCGCGTCGGTGGCGGGGCTGCTGCTGGCGCTGCGCACTTCGTTCACGCCCTTCTCGGGCGTGGAGCGCCTGCTGGGCGCGTTCGAGGTCGTGATCATCGGCGGCCTGGGCTCGTTCCGCTGGGCGCTGGTCGGCGGCATCGCGCTGGGCGTGGCGCAGCTCGTGGGCCAGCGGCTCGATTCCAACGCGGGCGCGCTGTACGCCCACCTGCTGTTCTTCGCGGTCCTGATGGTGCGCCCCAACGGCATCGCTGGCGCACGTACCTGAGATGACTTCGATGCGTCCTCCGTCCATCGCCCCCTGGGTCGGCTTCACCGCCGCGGCCCTCGCCATCGCCTTCGCGCCCACCGTGGCCGACGGCGGCCTGCTGCGCCTGCTCAGCGAGGTGCTGATCACGCTGGCCATGGCCCAGATGTGGAACCTGCTGGCCGGCTACACCGGGCTGGTGTCGATGGGCCACCAGGCCTTTGCCGGCATCGGCGCCTACCTGCTGTTCGTGGCCTCCGACCGGCTGGGCATCTCGCCCTACTGGATGGTGCCCGTGGCGGGCCTGGGCGGCGCGCTGCTGGCCGCCGTGGTGGCGCCGCTGATGTTCCGGCTGCGCGACGCCTACTTCTCGATCGGCATGTGGGTGCTGGCCGAGATCGTGCGCCTGCTGGTCGCCAAGTTCCCGCTGTTCGGCGGCGAGTCAGGCGTGCCGCTGCAGGCGGTGCGGCTGGTGGAGGCCGAGAGCTTCCAGCAGAACGCGTTCTGGATCTCGGGCGCCATCGGCCTCGCAGCAGTGGCCGGCGTGTACCTGCTGATGCGCTCGCCCTTCGGCCTGGGGCTGATGGCGGTGCGCGACAACGAACTGGCCGCCACCAGCATCGGCGTGAACGTGTGGCGCAACCGCTTCATCGCCTTCGTGCTGTCGGGGCTGGGCTTCGGGCTGGCCGGCGGGGCGCACTTCATGGGCACGATGTTCGTCTCGCCGGACTCGGCCTTCGACATCAACTGGGTGGTGACGGCGATGTTCATCGTGATCATCGGCGGCATCGGCACCATCGAGGGACCGCTGATCGGCACCGTCATCTACTTCGGGCTGCGTGAGCTGTTCAACACCTGGTTCGCGATGTCGGGCGGCTGGTACCTGATCGCGATGGGCTGCATCGCGATTGCGGTCATGCTGCTGGCACCGCGCGGCCTGTGGGGGCTGGCGCGCGAACGCTGGGGCTGGCGCGGCCTGAGCGTGCAGCGCCATCCGCCGCCGCGCGACGAGACCGCCCTTTCTTCTTCTCCCCTTCCTCCCTCCACGCAAGGACGCACCGCATGAAGACCACCGCCTTCTTTCACGACGAACGCACCTTCTGGCACGTGCCCGGCGGGCTGCATGCCCTGTTCCTGCCGGTGGGCGGCTGGGTGCAGCCCATGGCCGGCAGCGGCATGGCCGAGTCGCCCGATTCCAAGCGTCGCATCAAGTCGCTGATGGACGTGTCGGGCCTGAGCGCGCAGCTCGATGTGCTGAGCGCACCGATGGCCAGCGAAGAAGACCTGCAGCGCGTGCACCCCGCCAGCTACCTGCAGAAGTTCAAGGCCGCCAGCGACGCCGGCGGCGGCGACCTGGGCGAGGTGGCGCCCTTCGGCCCGGGCAGCTACGAGATCGCGAAGCTCTCGACCGGTTTGGCCATTGCCGCGATGGACAGCGTGCTGCAGGGCCGCCACCGCAACGCCTTCGCGCTCACGCGCCCACCGGGCCACCACTGCCTGCGCGAGCACAGCATGGGTTTCTGCCTGTTCAACAACATCGCGGTGGCCATCGAGACCATGAAGGCGCGCCACGGCCTGGGCCGCGTGGCCGTGATCGACTGGGACGTGCACCACGGCAACGGCACGCAGGAAATCTTCTACGACCGCCCCGACGTGCTCACGCTCTCGCTGCACCAGGAGAACTGCTTCCCGCCCGGCTACAGCGGCGCTGAAGACCGGGGCACGGGCGCGGGGCTGGGCTTCAACGTGAACATCCCGCTGCAGCCGGGCGGCGGGCACGCGGCCTACATGCATGCCTTCGAGCGCATCGTGACGCCGGTGATCGACCGCTACCGCCCCGAGCTGATCGTGGTGGCGAGCGGGCTGGACGCCAACGGCGTCGATCCGCTGGCGCGCATGCAGCTGCACCCCGAGTCGTTCCGCCAGATGATGCGGCAGGTCAACGCGCTGGCCGCGAAGCACTGCGACGGGCGCGTGGTGGTGGTGCACGAAGGCGGCTACTCGGAAGCCTGCGTGCCCTTCTGCGGGCTGGCGGTGGTGGAAGAACTGTCGGGCCACCGCACCGAGGTGGAAGACCCGTTCAGCGAGTTCTTCGGGCTGCAGCAGCCGTCGGCGCGCTTCGATGCGTTCCAGCGTGAATTGATTGGCGAGATGGCGGCGCTGCACGGGCTCTGAGGCGGCGGCATGGACTAAGCTCGTCGCTGCCGGCCCGTGGCCGCGCGTCCTGCTTCACCGTCCATGCCCCGCTTCATCAACCGCCGCACCGTCGTCGTTCTCTCTGCCCTCGTCCTCGTCGCCCTGCTCGGCCTGTGGGGCGCGAGCCGCTTCAACGTCAACCCGGCGCATGCGCCCGGCGAAGTGATCGACCAGTTCGAGGGCGTGCCGGTGTATTACAACGGCGCCATCAACCACGTCGATGGGCGCAGCGTGACACCCGACGGCTACAACATCGGCCTGCGCTGGCAGTGCGTGGAGTTCGTCAAGCGCTACTACTACGAGCGGCACCAGCACCGCATGCCCGAGGCGCGCGGCCACGCCAAGGCCTTCTTCGACGCGGCCGTGGCGGACGGCGCGCTGAACACGGCGCGCAACCTGGTGCAGCACCGCAACGGCGGCGCGAGTGCCCCGGCGGTGGGCGACATCGTGGTGTTCGCGCCGTGGCTCTTCAATCCCTACGGCCACGTGGCGATCGTGTCGCGCGTGGACGCCGACGCGGTCGAGATCGTGCAGCGGAACCCCGGGCCCTTCGGCACCTCGCGCGAGCGCCTGCCGCTGGCGCTCGCTGACGGACGCACGCACCTGGGCACCGAGCGCGTGCTCGGGTGGCTGCGGCTGCCCGCCGCCTCCTCCAAATCCTGAATCGCGGTCTAATCACAGCCATGTGCCAATTGCTAGGGATGAACTGCAACACGCCGACCGACGTGACCTTCAGCTTCACGGGGTTCGCGCAGCGCGGTGGCCGCACCGACCACCATGCCGACGGCTGGGGCATCGCGTTCTTCGAGGACCGCGGGCTGCGCCACTTCGTCGACCACCAGCCGGCCTGCGAGTCGCCGGTGGCGGAGCTGATCCGGCGCTACCCGATTCAAAGCCGCAACGTCATCGCGCACATCCGCAAAGCGACGCAGGGCGAGGTCAACCTGCAGAACTGCCACCCCTTCGTGCGCGAGCTGTGGGGCCGCTACTGGGTGTTCGCCCACAACGGCGACCTGAAGGACTTCCGCCCGCGCCTGCACGGCAACTTCCACCCGGTGGGCAACACCGACAGCGAGCACGCCTTCTGCTGGCTCATGCAGGAGCTGGCCAAGTCGCACGCGGGCGTGCCCAGCGTCGAGGAGCTCACGCTCACGCTGCGCGAACTGGCGCCGCAGCTGGCCGCGCACGGCACCTTCAACTTCATGCTGTCGAACGGGCAGGCGCTGTGGGCGCATGCCTCCACCAACCTCTGGTACGTGGAGCGCCGCCACCCCTTCGTGACGGCGCAGCTCTCGGACGAAGACCTGGAGATCGACTTCGCCCAGCACACCACGCCCACCGACCGCGTGGCCGTGGTGGTGACAGCGCCGCTCACCACCAACGAGACCTGGACGCCGTTCACCTCGGGCGAGTTGCATGTGTTCGTGGACGGCCAACGGACGCCACGCTGAGACCTGAAATTCAGTCTTTTGGCTGACACTTTTTTGCAACAGCGCAAGAAAGTATCGATGAGTGAGTGCAAACAATGAACAATAACTGTTCTCATTTGCATCCGGTCGATCTTTCATGCCCGCTCCCCATTTCTTTCTCCGCCCGACCGTCGCCGCCTCGCTGCTGGCCCTTCACGCCCTGACGGCCCTGGCGCAGACGCCGCCCGCAGAACCGGCGGCCCCCGCCAGCGGCACGCTGAGCACCGTCACCGTCGAAGCCAGCGCCGACGCCTCGGCCGAAGGCCTGACCAAGCCCTTCGCGGGCGGGCAGGTGGCACGCGGCGGGCGCGTGGGCATCCTGGGCAACCAGGACATGATGGATTCGCCCTTCTCCAGCACCGCCTACACGCACGAGCTGATCCAGAACCAGCAGGCCAAAAGCGTGGCCGACGTGCTGCAGAACGACCCCTCGGTGCGCGTGGCGCGCGGCTTCGGCAACTTCCAGGAGTCGTACTTCATCCGCGGCTTCGTGGTGAATTCGGACGACATCGCCTACAACGGCCTGTACGGCCTGCTGCCGCGCCAGTACATCTCGTCGGAGCTGTTCGAGCGCGTCGAGGTGCTGCGCGGCGCGAGCGCCTTCCTGAACGGCGCCACGCCCACGGGCGGCGGCATCGGCGGCAACATCAACCTGCTGCCCAAGCGCGCGCCGAACGACCCGCTCACGCAGGTCACGCTGGGCACGGCCAGCGGCTCGCAGAGCTATGTGTCGACCGACATCGCGCGCCGCTTCGGGCCCGACCAGAGCCTGGGCGTGCGCCTGAACGCGGCCCACCGCGACGGCGGCACCGGCGTGAACGCCGAGCAGGTCAAGCTCGACGTGGCCTCGGTCGGCTTCGACTGGCGCAGCCGCAACGCGCGCATCTCGGCCGACATCGGCCACCAGGAGCACCGGCTCACGCGCACGCGCCCGAACGTGACGCTCGGCGCCGGCGTGACGCGCGTGCCGTCGGCCCCCGACAACCAGCTCAACTACGCGCAGCCCTGGACCTACTCCAACGAGCGCGACACTTTCGGCTCGCTGCGCGGCGAATACGACATCACCGACAACGTGACGGCCTGGATCGCCGGCGGCGCGCGCAAGAGCCACGAAGGCAATGCGCTGGCCGGCCTCACGCTCACGAACAACCTGGGCATGGGCAACATGTCTCGCTTCGAAAACCAGCGCCAGGACAGCACCCGCACGGCCGAAGCCGGCGTGCGCGGCAAGTTCACGACCGGCCCGGTGAACCACACGGTGGTGGCCTCGTATTCGTACTACCAGCTCAAGGAGAAGAACGCCTACAAGTGGGACTTCTTCAACAACCTGCGGAGCAACCTGTACGCGCCCATCGGCTACCCGATCCCGGCCTACACGGCGAGCGCGTTCCGCGGCAACGACATGGACAACCCCGCGCTGCTGACGCAGACGCGCCTGAGCAGCCTGGCGATCGGCGACACCCTGTCCTTCCTGGACGACCGCGCGCAGCTCACGCTCGGCGTGCGGCGCCAGAAGCTGGAGAGCACCGACTTCGCCTACGACACCGGCAAGCCCACCGCGTACGAGAAGAGCCGCACCAGCCCGATGGCCGGCTTCGTGTTCAAGCTGCAGCCGCAGGTGTCGCTGTACGCGAACTACATCGAGGGCCTGAGCAAGGGCGACACCGCGCCCACGGTGTCGACCAGCGGCGCCGTGCGCAACGCGGGCACGCAGCTCTCGCCCTATGTGTCCAAGCAGAAAGAGATCGGCATCAAGTTCGACGGCGGCCGCATCGGCGGCGGCCTGGCCTTCTTCACGACCGACAAGCCGCGCGCCCTCGTCAACAGCGCCGGCTACTACGTGGCCGAAGGCCGCGACCGCCACCAGGGCCTGGAGCTGACCGCGTTCGGCGAAGCGGCCAAGGGCGTGCGCCTGATGGGCGGCATCACCTTCCTGGACGCCAAGCAGCGCGCCACGGGCGACGCCACGACCGACGGCCGCCGCGTCATCGGCATCGCGAAGACGCAGGGCACCTTGGGTGTGGAATGGGACGTGCCGGGCGTGCGCGGCCTGTCGCTGGACGGCCGCGTGGTGTCCACGGGCCCGAGCTACGCCGACGCCGCCAACACGCTGCGCGTGCCCGGCTGGACGCGCTTCGATGTCGGCGCGCGCTACCTCACCGAGGTGGCCGGCAAGCTGGTGACGCTGCGCGCGCGCATCGACAACCTGACCAACCGCAACTACTGGGCCTCGGTGGGCGGCTACCCGAACAACGGCTACCTGGTGCTCGGTGCGCCGCGCACCTTCACGCTGTCGGCGTCGGTCGACTTCTGATCAGGCCGAGGCCAGGTGCGCCTCGAGCGCATCGATGAACATCTTCGGCACATCGAAGCCGGTCTGCTCGGTGATCTCCTGAAAGCAGGTCGGGCTGGTCACGTTGATCTCGGTGACCGAGTCGCCGATCACGTCGAGCCCGATCAGCAGCAGCCCGCGCGGCGCGAGCACCTTGCCGATCGCTTCGGCGATCTCGCGGTTGCGCGCCGTGAGCGGCTGGGCCACGCCCTTGCCGCCGGCCGCGAGGTTGCCGCGCACCTCGGTGCCCTGCGGAATGCGCGCCAGCACGAAGGGCGCGGGCTCGCCCGCGATGATCAGGATGCGCTTGTCGCCCTGCGTCACCTCGGGCACGAAGCGCTGCACCATGATGGTTTCGGCGCCGTCCTTGTTGAGCGTCTCGACGATGGAGCCGAGGTTCAGCGCATCCTGCTTCACGCGGAAGATGCCCATGCCACCCATGCCGTCGAGCGGCTTGAGGATGATGTCGCCGTGCTCGGCATGGAAGTCGCGCACGGCCTGCGCGCTGCGCGTGACCAGCGTGGGCGTGACGAACTGCGGAAACTCCATGATCGCGAGCTTCTCGGGGTGGTCGCGCAGCGCGCGCGGCGAGTTGACCACCTTCGCGCCCTCGCGCTCGGCCTGCTGCAGCAGGTGCGTCGAGTAGATGTACTCGGCGTCGAAGGGCGGGTCCTTGCGCATCAGCACGGCGTCGAAGTCCTTCAGCGCCTTCGACTCGACGATGTCGACGCGGTACCAGTCCTTCGGGTCACCCGTCAGCGTGATCTGCTGCACCACCGCCGAGACGCGCCCGCCGGAGGTCCACTGGATGTCCTGCGGCAGGCAGGCCGCGATGCGGTGGCCACGGCGCTGGGCCTCGCGCATCATCGAGAAGGTCGTGTCCTTGTAGATCTTGAAGTGATCGAGCGGGTCGGCGACGAAGAGGATGTTTTTCATCAGGCGTTCTTTCCGGCGCCGGGAGCGGCGGCTGTGGAGGGGGTTTCTGGCGGCATGTTGCCGGAAGCGGCGATGTCCTTGCCGGTCGGGGCTTTTTCAACGGGCACCTGCACCTGTGCACGACCGACCTGCTGCACCGCCAGCGCCACCGCGCCGGCCACCACGCCCCAGAAGGCGGAGCCGATGCCGGCCAGCGTCACGCCCGAGAGCGTGACCAGGAAGGTGATGAGCGCGGCCTCGCGGTGCGCCTCGTCGCGCACCGCCGCCGCCAGCCCGCCGCCGATGGTGCCCAGCAGCGCCAGCCCGGCGATGGCCGCGACCAGCTCTTTCGGGAAGGCCGTGAGCAGGCCCGTGACGGCCGCGCCGAACAGGCCGATCACCACATAGATGGCGCCGCAGCTCACGGCCGCCGTGTAGCGCCGCGCCGGGTCTTCGTGCGCCTCGCGGCCCATGCACATGGCGGCCGTGATGGCGCTCAGGTTGAGCGCGAAGGCGCCGAAGGGCGCAAGCACCAGCGTGGCAAGGCCGCTGATCGTGATGAGCTTGCTGACCGGCAGGTCGCTGTAGCCGCTGGCGCGGATCGCCGCCACGCCGGGCAGGTTCTGCGAGGCCATGGTCACGACGAACAGCGGCAGCGCCAGGCTCACGATAGCCTGCCAGGTGAAGACCGGCACCGTGAACACCGGCCAGGTGAGCGAGAAGTGCACGGAGGACCAAGCCAGCTCGCCGCGCGCGGCCGTGAAGGCGATGGCCACCAGCAGCGTGAGCGGCACCGCGTAGCGCGGCAGCAGGCGCTTGCCCACGAGGTAGGTGGCGAGCATCAGCAGCACCAGCGGCAGCGCGGTCTGCGCCGCCGTGAAGGCCGAAATGCCGAAGCGCGCGAGCACGCCGGCCAGCAGCGCCGAGGCGATGGCCATCGGGATCTTGTTCATCACGCGCTCGAACCAGCCCGTGGCGCCCGCGAGCACGATCAGCACCGCGCAGACGATGAAGGCGCCCACCGCCTCGCCCATGCCGTAGCCCGCGCCGGCCACGGCCAGCACGGCCGCACCGGGGGTGCTCCAGGCAATCATGACGGGCTTGCGCCACCACAGCGAGGGCAGCGCCGAGGCCAGCCCCATGCCGATGCCCAGCGCCCACATCCACGAGGCCACCATCTCGGGCGTGGCGCCGAAGGCCTGGGCGGCCTGGAACACGATGGCCACCGAACTCGTGAAACCCACGAGCACGGCGACGAAGCCCGCGGTGAAGGCCGAAAGGCTCAGGTCCTTGAAGAATCGCATGCCGCGATTCTGCCGGGGCGCGCGGCCTGGCGCCGCGCGCCTCAGATCTCGATCTTCGAGCCCAACTCGACCACGGCGTTGTTGGGCAGGCCCAGGAAGGCCGCCGCGCCGCTCGCGTTGTGGTGCATCTGCGCGAACAGCTTCTCGCGCCAGGGCGCCATGCCGCTGCCCAGCGTGGGGATCACGACGTCGCGCGAGAGGAAGTAGCTGGTCGTCATCGGCTCGAGCTGGCAGCCGCGCATGCGCGCGTTGTCGAGCGCGCGCGGCAGGTCGATGTCGTTCTTGAAGCCGTAGTGCACGATGACCTGCCAGCAGTGGTTGCCCAGCGCCTCGATCTCGATGCGCTTGTCCATCGGAATCCAGGGTACCTCGTGGTTGCGCACGGTGACGAACATGTTCTGCTCGTGCAGCACCTTGTTGTGCTTGAGGTTGTGCAGCAGCGCGTTGGGCACCACGCCCGGCTCGGCCGTGAGGAACACGGCCGTGCCGTCGACGCGCGCGGGCGGGCTCATGAACACCGAGCCGAGGAAGGACTTCAGGTCGATCGCGTCGGCATGCTGCGCCTCGCCCATCAGGCGGCGGCCTTCCTTCCAGGTGACCATCAGCGTGAACACGGCGCCGCCGATCAGCAGCGGGAACCAGCCGCCTTCGAACAGCTTGAGCAGGTTCGAGGCGAAGAACAGGAAGTCGACCACGAAGAAAATCGCGGTCGAGGCGATGCACAGCGCCAGCGGCAGCTTCCACGCGTAGCGGATCACGAAGAAGGTGAGGATCGTGGTGATCAGCATGTCGGTGGTCACCGCAATGCCGTAGGCCGCGGCCAGGCTGCTCGAGGTGCGGAACATCACGACCGCCATCACGATGGCCACGAACAGGCCCCAGTTGACCAGCGGAATGTAGATCTGGCCGGCCGTGCGCACGCTGGTGTGCTCGATGTTCAGGCGCGGCAGGTAGCCCAGCTGGATCACCTGGCGCGTGACGCTGAAGGCGCCGGTGATGAGCGCCTGCGAGGCGATCACCGTCGAGAGCGTGGCCAGCAGCACCAGCGGAATGAGGGCCCATTCAGGCGCCATCATGAAGAACGGGTTCTTCACGGCCTCGGGGTTCTCCAGCAGCAGCGCGCCCTGGCCCAGGTAGTTGAGCGTGAGCGCCGGCATGACGACCGAGAACCACGCGATGCGGATCGGCTTCTTGCCGAAGTGGCCCAGGTCGGCGTACAGCGCCTCGGCGCCGGTCACGCACAGCACCATGGCGCCCAGCAGGATGAAGCTGGTGCCCGGGTTGTCCCAGATGAACTTCAGCGCGTACCAGGGGTTCAGCGCCTTGATGATTTCGGGGTGGTGCGCGATCTGCCACACGCCCAGCACGGCGATGGCCGCGAACCAAGCCAGCGTGACGGGGCCGAAGAACTTGCCGATGCCCGCCGTGCCGCGCTTTTGCACCGCGAACAGGCAGAACAGCACGACCAGCGTGATCGGGATCACGTAGTGCTTGAAGTGCGGCGACACCACCTCCAGGCCCTCGACCGCCGAGAGCACCGAGATGGCCGGCGTGATCACGCCGTCGCCATAGAAGAGCGAGGTGCCGAAGATGCCGACGATCAGCAGCAGCTGGCGCAGCCTCGGCTTGTCGGCCACGGCCTGGGAGGCCAGTGCGAGCATCGCGACCAGGCCGCCCTCGCCTTCGTTGTCGGCGCGCAGCACGAGCACGACGTACTTGATGGAGACGATGACCGTGAGGGTCCAGAAGAACATCGACAGGATGCCGTAGACGTTCTCCACGGTGAACGGCACATGGCCGTGACCGAAGACTTCCTTGACCGCATAGAGAACGCTGGTGCCGATGTCGCCGTAGACGACGCCGATGGCGCCGACGATGAGGCCGGCAGAGATATTTTTGGGGGCTGACACGAGGTCGATGGGAAAAGGTTGGCTCGCAATGATCGACGCGTCAGTCACGCCGGGGTGCCGCGGCCGCGCCGCGCATCCCTCCGCCCTTTTGGTTCCGTTGCTGTGGGGCCGCTATTTTGCCGTTGCCCGCCGACGCCGCAACCCGCCCCCGCCGCTCATTCGTAGATTTCGGCGTCCGGATCGGTCGCTTCCATCTCGTAACTGGCCGCGACCATGGCCAGGCGGCCCACCACGCCATACATGTAAAAACGGTTGGGGGCGCTGGCACCGGGCTTGGCACCCGGCTGCGGCAGCTGCGCGCTTTCCGAGAACGCCAGCGGCACGTAGCTGGCGCCCGGCTGCTTGAGGTTTTCGTCGGCGGCGCGCTCGGCATGCACGCGGTAGAAGCCGCCCACCACGTAGCGGTCCATCATGTAGACCACGGGCTCGGCCACGCCGTTGTGCACGCGCTCGTTGGTCAGCACGCCTTCCTGCACGATCAGCTCGGTGGGCTCGCGCAGGTCGCGCCCGGCGCTGGTCTTGGCGGGCGACGAGGTGGCGGTGCGCGACTTGCCGATGAGCGCCTCGACCTCCTTGGCGTCGCGCACGGTCACGACGCCGGGGCTCCCGCTGCCGCTGTGGCCGCCCTTGACGACCACGAAGGGCTTCTCGTTGATGCCGTATTCCTTGTACTTGCGGCGCACCTTGGTGAGCACCGCGTCGACATGGCTGGTGAGCACGTCGATGCCGCGTCCCTCGGCCACGTCGACGCCTTCGGCGCGCGCGTAGATCGGGTTGATCAGCCAGGGGTCGATGCCCAGCAGCTTGCCGAAGCGCTTGCACAGCTCTTCGTAGCTGTGCAGGTGGTTGCTCTTGCGGCGCACCGACCAGCCCGCGTGCAGCGGCGGGAGCAGGTACTGCTCGTGCAGGTCTTCGAGGATGCCGGGCGTTCCTGCAGAAAGCTCGTTGTTGAGCAAAATTGTGCAGGGATCGAAGTTCTTCAGGCCCAGGCGGCGCTTGGAACGCACCACCGGTTCGAGCGTCACGGTCTCGCCGTTGGGCAGCTCGATCTTCTTGGGCGACTTGATGGCCGGATCGATCGAGCCGATGCGCACATTGAGGCCCGCCATATGGAAGATGCGCACGAGTTGCGCGACGTTGGCGAGATAAAAGGTGTTTTTCGAGTGGTTTTCAGGAATGACGAGCAGGTTGCGCGCCTCCGGACAGATCTTCTCGATGGCCGCCTGCGCGGCCTGCACCGCCAGCGGCAGCATTTCCTTGGTGAGGTTGTTCCAGCCGCCCGGGAACAGGTTGGTGTCGACCGGAGCGAGCTTGAAGCCCGCGTTGCGGATGTCGACGGCGCTGTAGAACGGCGGCGTGTGCTCCATCCACTCGAGGCGGAACCAGCGCTCGATGGCGGGCATCGAGTCGAGCACCCGCTGCTCCAGTTCGTTGATCGGGCCGGTCAGGGCAGTGACGAGATGCGGAACCATGCAGCGGCCTTGTTGGTTTTGTGCTTAAAGGTGGAGTGGAATTGTAGGATTTGGGGATGGCGCGCCCGATGACAAGCAGCCAAAGAGAACAAAGCACCCCAATCCACAACACACGTTGCAAGAACACCGCGGCACGGGCCTCGCCGCGCCGCCGGCCCGATGGCCCCGGCCCTTCGGACCCCGATTAACCGCGGACTTCGCCCTGCCCCAGCACCACGTACTTGAGCGAGGTCAGGCCTTCGATGCCGACCGGGCCGCGCGCGTGGAACTTGTCGGTGCTGATGCCGATTTCGGCGCCCAGCCCGTACTCGAAGCCGTCTGCGAAGCGCGTGCTCGCATTCACCATCACGCTGGCCGAATCGACCTCGCGCAGGAAACGCTGGGCGTTGATGTGGTCGCGCGTGACGATGGCGTCGGTGTGGTGGCTCGAGTAGCGGTTGATGTGCGCAATGGCCTCGTCCAGCCCCGCCACCACCTTGATGCTGATGACGGCGGCCAGGTACTCCTCGGACCAATCGGACTCGACCGCATCGATCACCTTCGCCTGCGGATGGTGCGCCTCGCTGGCGCGCAGGATCGCGGCGGCGGCCGGGTCGCAGCGCATCTCGACGCCCTTGGCGGCGAAGATGGCGGCGATCTCGGGCAGGAAGTGGTCGGCCACCGAGGCCGCCACCAGCAGGCCTTCGGCGGCGTTGCAGGGGCTGTACTTCTGGGTCTTGGCGTTGTCGACGATGCGCAGCGCCATGTCGAACTCGGCCGTGTCGTCCACGTAGACGTGGCAGTTGCCGTCCAGGTGCTTGATGACGGGCACCTTGGCGTCGCGGCTGATGCGCTCGATCAGGCCCTTGCCGCCGCGCGGAATGATCACGTCGACGAATTCGGGCATGGCGATCAGCTGGCCCACGGCCTCGCGGTCGGTGGTCTGCACCAGCTGCACCGCATCGACCGGCAGGCCGGCTTCGGCCAGCGCCTCGGACACCAGGAGCGCCAGCGCCTTGTTCGAGTCGATGGCTTCCGAGCCGCCGCGCAGGATGGCGGCGTTGCCGCTCTTGATCGCCAGGCTCGCGGCCTCGATGGTCACGTTGGGACGGCTCTCGTAGATCATGCCGAAGACGCCGATCGGCACGCGCATCTGGCCCACGCGGATGCCGCTGGGCTGCTGCTTCATGCCGATGATCTCGCCGATCACGTCGGCCATGCCGGCCAGCTGCTCGCAGCCTTCGGCCACAGTGTCGAGGACCTTGGGCGTGAGCTTGAGCCGGTCGACCATCGGGGCCGACAGGCCGGCGGCCGTGGCGCGCTCCAGGTCCTTTTGATTGGCGACAGCCAGCGCGGGGCCGGCTTCGCGCAGGCGCCGGGCCAGCGCCTTCAGTGCTCTGTTTTTGGTAGCTGCATCCGCACGGGCCATGAGGAATGCAGCGGCTTTGGCTTGCAGACCGAGGGTCTGCATGTGCTCGCTGACGTTGAACGCGTTCATGGCGCGCATTTTCCCACGCGGACCTTCGGCCCGGCTGACGCGGGCCTTTTGATGGCGATCGACGGCGGGAGCGTCAGGCCCGGCGCGGCGCCGCGGCCGTGCTGCAGGCGCGGCACAGCATCAGCGCCAGCCGCTGCAGCGCCTGCCAGCCGCTGGCGGGCCAGTCGGGCTGCTTCAGGCCCTTGCAGATGCCGTCGACCAGGTGGGCTGCGCGCAGCAGCCGGGTCAGCATGCGGTCGTCCAGGCGCGGCAGCACGCGTTCGAAGGCGCGCTCGCGCGGGCCCCAGATGCGGTTCTCGCGCAGCGCCATCGGCAGCGGGCGGCCGGCGGCCATGGCGTCCTTCACGCGCTTGAGGGCGCGGATGTCCTCGGCGATCGTGTAGTGCACCAGCACCTCGGCCTCGCCCTCGGCCTGCAGGCCGTCGAGCATGCGCGCCACGCGCTGCGGGTTGCCGGCCAGCACGGCCTCGGAGAGCTTGAACACGTCGTAGCGCGCCACGTTGTTGACGGCGCCCTCGACCTGCTCCCAGCTCAGCTCGCCCGCCGGATGCAGCAGTGCGAGCTTCTGGATTTCCTGGTGCGCGGCGAGCAGGTTGCCTTCGACGCGGTCGGCAAAGAACTGCAGCGTGCGCTGGCCTTCGTCGCCGGGCATCACGCGCTGGTTCTGCAGCCCCAGGCGCTGGGCGATCCATTGCGGCAGCGCGGCGCGCTCGATCGGGTCGACCTGGATGCTCACGCCGTTGTTCTCGAGCGCCGAGAACCACGCGCCGGTGCGCGTGGCCTTGTCCAGGCGCGGCAGCATCACCAGCGTGAGCGTGCTGTCGTTGCCGGGCGCGCCCTCGGCCAGCTGCTGCAGCGCGACGCTGCCGTCCTTGCCGGGCTTGCCCGAGGGAATGCGGATCTCGACGATCTGCTTGTCGGCGAACAGCGAGAGCGAGCCCCCGGCCGCCAGCACCGCGCTCCAGTCGAAGTGCGCGCCGGCCACGGTGTACGAGCTGCGCTCGGTGTGGCCCTGGGCGCGCGCGGCGGCGCGGATGGCGTCGGCCGCCTCCTGCGCGAGCAGCGGCTCGTCGCCGTGGATCGTGTAAAGCGGCTTCAGGCCCTTTTGCAGGTGGGCGCCGAGCTGGGCACTGGCAAGTTGCATTGAAAAAAGAACGGAAGCGACGCTTACAGGGACTGCACCGCGGCCAGCCGGCGCATCAGCTGCTGCGCGATGTCGGCCTGCATGTCGCGGAACAGCAGGTCGGCCTCGCCTTCCTTGGCCAGCGCGTTGGTCTCGTTGAAGCTCAGGTCGCGCGTCTGCGAGACCTCGGACGCGGGCAGCAATTCCTTGCCGCCCGGCGTGCGCAGGCTGAAGCGCACGCGCAGGCGCAGCTGCAATTCGCGCAGCAGGCCGGCGGAGTTGGTCGAGATCACGAAGCGGTCGCGGTCCTCGCCCAGCACGACCAGCACGGCGTCGGCGGTGCTGGCTTCTTCCTTGGGGACCAGCGTCACGTTGCCGGCCGCGCGCAGCTCGCGCCGCAGCTGATTGATGAGCGCCGTATTGCCTTCGAGCGACAGCGTCTTGAACGCGAAGTTCGGCGCCTTGCGCAGCGCGAAGCCGCAGCCGGACAGGGCCAGCGAAGCGCCTGCCACGCCGAGGCCCAGGAGAAAGCCGCGGCGCGGCTGCGAGGCATTGCGAATGTTCATGCGTCTGTCGTTTCCGTCGTTCTGCAGTGTCGGGTTCAGATGACCACGTTGACCAGGCGCCCGGGCACCACGATCACGCGCTTGGCCGGCGCGCCTTCGGCAAAGTTGACGAAGTCGTCGCAGGCGAGCGCCAGCCGCTCGATCTCGTCCTTCGAGGCACCGGCGGGCACCAGCAGCTTGCCGCGCAGCTTGCCGTTGACCTGCAGCATGAGCTCGACCTCGTCCTGCGCCAGCGCGGCCACGTCGACCACGGGCCAGGGGGCGTCGAGCAGGTCGCCCGATGCCTTGTCGTAGCCGAGCTGCTGCCACAGCTGATGCGCGATGTGCGGCGTGGCCGGGTAGAGGCAGCGCAGCAGGATGCCGAAGCCCTCGCGCGCGGCGGCCGCGTCGCCCGCGCTGCCGTCGGACTTGAAGCCCTCGAGCGCGTTGAGCAGCTTCATCGCGCCCGACACCACCGTGTTGTATTGCATGCGCTGGTAGTCGTAGTCGATCTGGCGCAGCACGGTGTGCACCTCGCGGCGCAGGGCCTGGGCGGGCTTGCCGAAGCTCTGGCCGGCGAGCGCCACGGGCGCCACGTCGGCCTGGGCCACGCCGTAGCTCCACACGCGGCGCAGGAAGCGGTAACTGCCTTCGACGGCCGCGTCGTTCCACTCGAGCGTGGCTTCGGGCGGCGCGGTGAACATGGTGTACAGGCGCGCGGTGTCGGCGCCGTACTTCTCGATCAGGTCCTGCGGATCGACGCCGTTGCGTTCGCTCTTGCCCATCTTGCCCACGCCGCCGTACTCGACCTTGGTGCCGTCGGCCAGCGTGCCGCCAGTGATGCGGCCCTGCGCGTCGAGCACCGCCGTGACTTCGAGCGGCGGGAAGTAGTCCTTGCCGCCCTTCTCGTTGCGCTTGTAGAAGATGTGGTTGAGCACCATGCCCTGCGTGAGCAGCTTGGCGAAGGGCTCGTCGGCCTTCACCAGGCCCAGGTCGCGCATGACCTTGGTCCAGAAGCGCGCGTACAGCAGGTGAAGGATCGCGTGCTCGATGCCGCCGATGTACTGGTCCATCGGCATCCAGTAGTCCGCGCCCTCGGCGACCATGGCCTTGTCGTTGGTCGGGTCGCAGTAGCGCATGAAGTACCACGACGAATCGACGAAGGTGTCCATCGTGTCGGTTTCGCGCCGCGCGGCCTTGCCGCACACGGGGCACACCACGCCGGCGTGGAAGCCTTCGTGCTTGGCCAGCGGGTTGCCCGAGCCGTCGGGCACGCAGTCGGTGGGCAGCACCACGGGCAGGTCCTTTTCGGGGACCGGCACCGCGCCGTGTTCTTCGCAATGGATGATCGGGATCGGCGTGCCCCAGTAGCGCTGGCGGCTCACGCCCCAGTCGCGCAGGCGCCAGGTGGTCTGCAGCTCGCCCAGGTCCTTCTGGCCCAGCGCATGCGCCACGGCGGCCACGGCCTCCTTGTAGGTCATGCCGCTGAAGTTGTCGGAGTTGATGGTCACGCCGCGCTGCTTGTCGCCGTACCAGTCCTGCCACTTGTGATAGTCGAAGTGCGGCTCGTCGTCGACCAGCACGACCTGGATGATCTCGATGCCGTACTTGTTGGCGAAGGCGAAGTCGCGTTCGTCGTGCGCGGGCACGCCCATCACGGCGCCGTCGCCGTAGCCGATGAGCACGTAGTTGCCCACCCACACCGGCACCTGCTCCTCGGTGATCGGGTGCTTGACGGTCAGGCCCGTGGGCACGCCCTTCTTCTCCTGCGTGGCGAGCTCGGCTTCGGTCGTGCCGCCGCCCTTGCATTCCTCGATGAAGGCCGCGACCTTGGGATCGAGCGTGGCGGCGTGCGCGGCGAGCGGGTGCTCGGGCGCGACGGCGCAGAAGGTGACACCCATGATGGTGTCGGCACGCGTGGTGAACACGTACATGCGGCCGTCCTGGATGAGCTTGCCGCTCGCGTCCCGGATGTCATGGGTGAAGGCGAAGCGCAGACCTTCGCTCTTGCCGATCCAGTTTTCCTGCATCAGCTTGACGCGCTCGGGCCAGCCCGGCAGCTTGTGCTGCGTGTGCTCGAGCAGTTCTTCGGCGTAGTCGCTGATCTTCAGGTAGTAGCCGGGGATCTCGCGGCGCTCGACCGTGGCGCCGGTGCGCCAGCCCTTGCCGTCGATCACCTGCTCGTTGGCCAGCACGGTCTGGTCGACTGGGTCCCAGTTCACGACCTGGGTCTTGCGGTAGGCGATGCCCTTTTCGAGCATCTTCAGGAACAGCCACTGGTTCCACTTGTAGTAGCTCGGATCGCAGGTGGCGATCTCGCGGCTCCAGTCGATGGCCAGGCCCATGGCCTGGAGCTGGCCCTTCATGTAGGCGATGTTCTCGTAGGTCCACTTGGCCGGCGGCACGCCGTTCTTCAGCGCCGCGTTCTCGGCCGGCAGGCCGAAGGCGTCCCAGCCCATGGGCATCAGCACGTTGTAGCCGCTCATGCGCAGGTAGCGCGTGAGCATGTCGTTGATCGTGTAGTTGCGCACGTGGCCCATGTGCAGCTTGCCGCTGGGGTACGGCAGCATCGAGCAGGCGTAGTACTTCTTGCGGCTCGCGTCCTCGGTGACACGGTAGACATCGGCGGCGCGCCATTGCGCCTGGGCAGCGGACTCGACGTCGCTGGGTTTGTAGCTGGGGTTCATGACATCTCGGCAGGGCCCGGCTCGACGGCGGCCGGGAAGGCGGATTATCGCGCCGTGCGTGATCGTCCCCCGGGCTCCATGCCGGAATCAGGCCCTTTCCTGCGGCGGCGGGGCGGGCGTCCACTCGTCGCCGAACAGTTCCGGCTCGCTGTAGGCCTCCAGATTCGCCCAGTGGTGGGCCGCGTCTTCCCGGTAGAACAGGCTGGCGAGCCCCGCCGCCAGGCGCCGCGCGCCGTCGCTGATGGCCGGAATGTCGCCCGACACCGTGCCGTGCGACAGCGCCGCCGGGTAGCAGAAGCAGTGGATGCGGTCCAGCCCCGGACAGGCGCCGGGCGCGTTTTCCTGGAATTCGAAGGCCGGCCCGAGGTCGGGCGAATCGGTCAGCTCGCGGTCTTCATCACCGGGCGCGGGCGTGAAACGGTCTTTCCAGGTACGAATGTGCGCGGCAATGCCCGCGAATTCGGGGCGGGCGGCCCAGTCGACCTGGAAACCTGTCGACACGATCAGGAAGTCGAATTCGAAGTCGCCCTTGGGCGTGGTCACCCGCAGCGCCTCGCCCCGCGGCGCCACGGCTAGGATGGGGCAGCCGAAGTTGAAGAAAGCGTTGGCGTGCCGCGACACCCGCAGCGTGCTGCCGTGCGGCGGCGGCACGTTCAGCACGTTGATGTAGTGGCGGATGCGCCATTTCAGTTCGTCGGACAGGTCGTAGTGCCCCTGCGTGAGCCCCGGCACGCCGGCGCCCTTGCCCTTGTTGACGCGCGGCAGGTCGGGCCGGCGGATCAGCAGCTCGACGCTGTGCGCGCCGGCCTCGAGCGCGGTGGCGGCGCTGTCCATCGCCGAGGAGCCCGCGCCGACCACGCCCACGCGCAGGCCCTTCAGGCGCCCGTAGTCCATCTCGTCGGAGGAATGCGCCCACTTGGCACGCGGCAGGCCGTCGACAAAGGCGGGCACGGCCGGGCCGCCCAGGCCGTCGCGACCGGTGGCCAGCACGACGCGGCGCGCCAGCACGCGGCGTTCGCCGTCCGGCGTGCGCAGGTCCAGGCGCACGGCGCTGGCGTCGGGCAGCGGTTGCAAGCCAGTCACAGCGGTGTCGTTCCGCACATCCACGCCCATCACGCGGCGGTACCAGACCAGGTAGTCCATCCATTGCAGGCGCGGGATCTTGTCCATCGCGGCCCAGGCCTCGGTGCCGAACTGAGCCTCGAACCAGGCGCGGAAGGTCAGCGAGGGCAGCCCCAGCGCCGGGCCCGTGAGCTCCTTGGGCGAGCGCAGGGTTTCCATGCGCGCCGTGGTGGCCCAGGGGCCTTCGCGCCCGGCCGGCGCGCGGTCGAAGACCACCGCGCGGATGCCCTGCTGCGCCAGCGCGCCCGCCGCGGCCAGCCCGGCCTGGCCGCCGCCGATGATGGCCACGTCGAGCACGGGCTCGCCGTCGACCTGGCGCGGCGGTACCCAGGCGCGGGCGGGCCAGCCGAGGTAGTCGAGGTCCTGGGCGAGCCGGCGCTCGAGCGCGGCGAGGCCGATGGGTGGGGCGGAGGGGGAGAAGGCGGTGTCGTCGGTGGTCATCGGTCGGGGGTCGGGGCGGCAGCGCCCCGCCCTGCTGAATTTACCCACTTCCGCGCGGCGCCCGCCTGCCACAGCGTACCGCTGGCCCGGATTTCGCATGCCACAATGAATTTCGACCACAGGGGCAGGCATGAGCGGCAGCAACGGCGAATGGTGGCGGGGCGCGGTGATCTACCAGATCTACCCGCGCAGCTTCATGGACAGCAACGGCGACGGCGTCGGCGACCTGCCCGGCATCACGTCGAAGCTCGACCACGTCGCCCGCCTGGGCGTCGACGCGGTCTGGGTCTCGCCCTTCTTCCGCTCCCCCATGAAGGACTTCGGCTACGACGTGGCCGACTACCGCGCGGTCGATCCGCTGTTCGGCACGCTGGCCGACTTCGACGCGATGCGCGCACGCATGCACGCACTGGGCCTGAAGCTCATCATCGACCAGGTGCTCTCGCACACCTCCGACCAGCACGCCTGGTTCGCCGAAAGCCGCAGCTCGCGCGACAACCCGAAGGCCGACTGGTACGTCTGGGCCGATCCCCAGCCCGACGGCACGCCGCCCACCAACTGGCTCTCGGTCTTCGGCGGCTCGGCCTGGCAGTGGGACTCGCGCCGGCGGCAGTACTACCTGCACAGCTTCCTGGCCGAGCAGCCCGATCTCAACTTCCATTGCGCCGACGTGCAGGACGCGCTGCTCGGCGAGGTGCGCTTCTGGTGCGAGCGCGGCGTGGACGGCTTTCGCTTCGACGCCTGCAACCACCAGTTCCACGACGCGCTGCTGCGCGACAACCCGCCGGCCACGACTGCGTCGATCGACGAGGTCAGCACCGTGCGCGCCGACAACCCGTATGCGATGCAGCAGCACCTATACGACAAGAGCCAGCCCGAGAACCTCGTGTTCCTCGAACGCCTGCGCCGGCTGCTCGACGGCTACGGCGCGGTCGCACTGGGCGAGGTCGGCGACGAGAACGCGCCGCCGGTCATGGCGCAGTACACCGAACTCGGCAAGCGCCTGCACCTGGCCTACAGCTTCAGCCTGCTCACGGCCGACCACAGCCCGAAGCACCTGCGCCACCAGGTCGAATCGCTCGACACCGCACTGGCCGTGACGGGCGGCTGGGGCTGCTGGGCGGTGTCGAACCACGACGTGCCGCGCGTCGCCACGCGCTGGAGCGACGGCGCCGCGCCCGACACCCGCCGCGATCGGCTCTGGCTCGCGCTGCTGCTCGCGCTGCGCGGCAGCGCCAGCCTCTACCAGGGCGAAGAGCTCGGCCTGCCCGAGGCCGACGTGCCCTTCGAACTGCTGCAGGACCCCTACGGCCGCGCCTTCTGGCCCGAGTTCAAGGGCCGCGACGGCTGCCGCACGCCGATGCCCTGGACCACCGACGCGCCCCACGCCGGCTTCAGCACCGGCACGCCCTGGCTGCCGGTGGACGGCGCCCACCTGCCGCTGGCCGTCGCGCAGCAGGAGGCCGACCCCGGCTCGATGCTCGCCTTCAGCCGCGCGCTGCTGCACTGGCGCCGCACCCAGCCGCTGCTGCGCACGGGCGCGCTGGCGTTCGTCGATGCGCCCGCGCCGCTGCTGCACATCGTGCGCAGCGACGGGGACACGGTGCTGCATGCGATCTTCAATACGGGGAGCGAACCGGTGTCGATTCCGCTGCCCGAGCCGCTGGTGCCGCTGGCCGGCCACCCGCTCGCGCCGACCGCAACGGTCACCGCCGCTCCAAAGCCCCTGCTGACATTGGCGCCTTATGGCGTGTGCTTCGGCACGCCTGCCGAAGCAGGAGGACGCTGAACCCCATGCCCCCTTCTCCCTTCCTCCAAGCTGCCGACATCCATGCGCTGATGCGCGCCGAACACGGTGACCCGTTCGCCGTGCTCGGCCCCCACGAGACCGCCGACGGCCTCGAGGTGCGCGCGCTGATGCCCGGCGCGCGGCAGGTGGCCGTGGTGCATTCGCGCACCGGCTGGCCACTGTCGATCCTTGCGCGGCACGAGGGCTCCGACCTGTTCAGCGGCCTCGTGCCCGCGGCCGAGGCGCGCATGGGCTACTCGTTCCAGGTCGACTGGGAGAACGGGCACGCCTCGCGGCTCGAAGACCCGTACCGCTTTCCGTTCGTGCTCGGCGAGACCGACGTCTGGCTGCTGGCCGAGGGCACGCACCTGCGGCCGTGGGAGCGGCTGGGCGCGCACCTGCGCGAAATCGACGGCGTGAAGGGCGTGGCCTTTGCCGTGTGGGCGCCGAATGCGCGGCGCGTGTCGGTGGTCGGCGACTTCAACAACTGGGACGGCCGGCGCCACATGATGCGGCTGCGCCGCGAGTGCGGCGTGTGGGAGATCTTCGCGCCGCACGTGGCGACCGGCGACAGCTACGAATTCGAGATTCTGTCGGCGCAGGGCAAGGTGCTGCGCAAGGCCGACCCCTTCGCGTTCTCGTCGCAGTTGCGCCCCGGCACCGCCTGTGTCGTGGCACCGCTGCCCGCGCCCGTGCCGATGCCCGCCGGGCGCGCCGAGGCCAACGCGCACCAGGCGCCGATCAGCATCTACGAAGTGCACCTGGGCTCGTGGCGCCGCAAGCACCATGGGCAGGAATGGCTGGACTACCGCGAGCTGGCCGACACGCTCGTGCCCTATGTGCGCGACATGGGCTTCACGCACATAGAGTTGCTGCCCATCACCGAGCACCCCTTCGACGGCTCGTGGGGCTACCAGCCCATCGGCCTGTATGCGCCGACCTCGCGCTTCGGCACGCCCGGCGACTTCCGCCATTTCGTCGAAGCCGCGCATGCCGCGGGGCTGGGCGTGATCCTCGACTGGGTGCCCGCGCACTTCCCGACCGACGCGCACGGCCTGGGCAACTTCGACGGCACCGCGCTGTACGAGTACGCCGACCCGCGCGAAGGCTTTCACAACGACTGGCAGACGCTGATCTTCAACTACGCCCGCACGGAGGTGCGCAACTACCTCGTGGGCAATGCGCTGTACTGGCTGGAGCGCTACGGCGTGGACGGCCTGCGCGTGGATGCGGTGGCCTCGATGCTGTACCGCGACTACAGCCGCAAGGCCGGCGAGTGGGTGCCGAATGCGCAGGGCGGGCGCGAGAACCTGGAGGCCATCGATTTCCTGCGCCGCATGAACCGCGTGGTGGGCGTGGAGCGTCCGGGCGCAGTGACGATCGCTGAAGAGTCGACGAGCTTTCCTGGTGTGACGCGACCGCCGGAAGACGGCGGGCTGGGGTTTCACTACAAGTGGAACATGGGGTGGATGAACGACACGCTGGCGTATGCCGGGACCGATCCGGTCTACCGCAAGCACCATCACCAGCAGATCACCTTCGGGCTGATGTACGCGCACAGCGAGAACTTCGTGTTGCCGTTGTCGCATGACGAAGTGGTGCATGGCAAGGGGTCGATGATCGGGCGCATGCCCGGCGATGAATGGCAGAAGTTCGCGGGGTTGCGCAACCTGTATGGGTACCTCTGGGCTTATCCGGGGAAGAAGCTGCTGTTCATGGGCGGGGAGTTTGCGCAGTACGCGGAATGGAATGCGGACCGCGGGTTGGACTGGCACTTGCTCGAGCATGCGGCGCATCAAGGGGTGCGGCGGTTGGTGCGCGACCTGAACAACGTGTATCGGCACTTTCCTGCTTTGCATGAGCTGGACCATGAAGGGTCCGGGTTCGAGTGGTTGGTGCATGACGATGTGGCGCAGTCGGTGTTTGCGTTTGTTCGGCGGGCTCGGGATGGAGGGGTTGTTGTGGTGGTTTGCAACTTCACGCCTGTGCCTCGGCTTGGGTATCGGTTGGGGGTGCCTGTGGCTGGTTCTTACCGGGAGGTCATCAATACCGATGGGGTGGTTTACGGTGGGAGTGGTGTGGGGAATGGGGTGGTTGAGAGTTCTCCGGTGGGATGGCATGGGAAGAGCGATTCGATCGTGATCAGCGTGCCGCCACTTGCTACTTTGATGTGGGTGGTGGCTTGAAACGCTCTGGGCTGGTTTGCTTCCCGAGGCCGGGTCTCGGCCCGGCGGCCGACCTACTTTTCTTTGCTTCGCCAAAGAAACGTAGGCAAAAGAAAGGCGACCCTGCTGTCTGCGTCCCTTCGCTTCGCTACGGGCAACCTGCGGTGCTCACGTTTCGCGGGGTCTCGCCCAAACTCGCTTCGCTCAAACAAGGGCGAGCCCTGATCCGCGAAACGCTGCGCTCCTCGGCGCATACAGAAGGGGTTGGGATACCAACGGGCCATCGCTTCGCTCGGCCAGTGGGCCGCAGCAGGCGCTGCGCGCCTGCTGCGGCTGGGATTGGTCGCGGCGTTGGTTGGAGCATGAACGCGGGCGCAGGCGCGGGTGCAGATGTACCTACGAGCACCAGCACCAGCACCAGCACCAGCACCAGCACCAGCACCAGCACCAGCACGAGCACGAGCACGAGCACGGGATTTGGCCGTTGGAAATTCCCGGGCCGAGCGAAGCGACGGCCCTCCCGGTATCAAAGCCCCTCTGGCTGCGCCGAGGAGCGCAGCGTTTCGCGGATCAGGGCTCGCAGCTGTTTGAGCGAAGCGAGTTCTGCGAGACCCCGCGAAACGCGAGCACCGCAGGTTGCCCGTAGCGAAGCGGAGGGTCGCAGACAGTGGGGTCGCCTTTCTTTGCTTACTTTCTTTGGCGAAGCAAAGAAAGTGAGTCGCCCGCCGGGGCGAGTCCCGGCCTCGGAAAACAAACCCACGGGGAGGCCCACAACATGCTGAGCCCAGGCCACCCCCACCCCCTAGGCGCAACACTCACGCAGCAAGGCGTCAACTTCGCCCTCACAGCGCCATCAGCCAGCAAAGTAGAACTCTGCCTCTTCGACAGCACAGGCAAGAGCGAACAACAGCGCCTTCCACTCCCAGAATGCACCGACGGCATCTGGCACGGCCTGCTTCCCAACGCAAGAGCCGGCCTGATCTACGGCTACCGAGTCCACGGCCCGTGGGCACCCCATGAGGGGAAGCGCTTCAACCCCGCCAAGCTCCTCCTCGACCCTTACGCCCGAGAAATCCTCGGCCACTACAACGGCAGCGACCTCTTCCTGGGCCACGCCCCCACAGACCCGACCCAACGCGACCACAGGGACAACGCCCCCATCGCCCTCAAGGCCCGCGTCACAGCACCCGCCAACGCCCCAAGAACAGCAGGCCAGGCTCACATCCCCCCCACCGACCGCGTCCTCTACGAACTCCACATCCGCAGCCTCACCCACCAGCACCCCGGCGTTCCCGAACCGCTCAGAGGCACCTACGCAGGCCTCGCAGAACCCGCCCTCCTCGACCACCTGCAACGCCTGGGCATCACCACCCTCAGCCTCATGCCCGTGCAGCACCGCGCCGACGAACAGCGCCTGCTCGCCAAGGGCCTGACCAACCACTGGGGCTACAACACCATCGGCTGGTTCGCCCCCGAGGCGCGCTTCTGGAGCGCCCGCCCCGGCACCACGCCTGCCAGCGAGTTCCGCGCCATGGCCGATGCGGTGCATGCGCGCGGCATGGAGCTGGTGATCGACGTGGTCTACAACCACAGCGCCGAAAGCGACGAACTCGGCCCCACGCTCTCGCTGCGCGGCATCGACAACGCCCTGTACTACCACCTGCGCCCGGACGACCGCGCCCTGTACGAGAACTGGGCCGGCACGGGCAATTGCCTGAACCTCGGCGAGCCGCGCGTACTGCAACTGGTGATGGACAGCCTGCGCTTCTGGGCCTGCGAGATGGGCGTCGACGGCTTCCGCTTCGACCTCGCCCCGGTGCTGGGCCGCGACACGCAGCGCGGCTTCGAGGCGCGCGCGCCCTTCTTCGCGGCCATTGCGCAAGACCCGGTGCTGTCGCGCACGCTGCGCATCGCCGAGCCCTGGGACCTCGGCCCCGGCGGCTACCGGCTCGGCGAGTTTCCTCCCGGCTGGCTCGAATGGAACGACCGCTTCCGCGACACGCAACGCGGCTTCTGGCTGCGCCAGGGACGCGAGGGCGCCGCCGGCCTGGGCGACTTCGCGCACCGCTTCACCGCGTCCAGCGCGAGCTTCGCGCACGATGGCCGCGCACCGACCGCGAGCGTCAACTTCATCACCGCGCACGACGGCTTCACGCTGCGCGACCTCGTGAGCTACGAACAGCGCCACAACCTCGCCAACGGCGAAGACAACCGCGACGGCCATGCGCACAACCTGAGCACCAACTGCGGCGTCGAAGGCCCGAGCGACGACCCCGCCGTGCGCACGATGCGCGCGCGCCTGCAGCGCACGCTGCTCGCCACGCTGCTGCTGTCCCAAGGCACACCGATGCTGCTGGCCGGCGACGAACTCGGCCACAGCCAGGACGGCAACAACAACGCCTACTGCCAGGACAACGAGACCACCTGGCTCGGCTGGATCGGGCTGTCCGACCCGGCCAGCGAACGCGCGCGCCTGACAGCCTTCGTCGCGCGGCTCACCGCGCTGCGGCGCGAGGCGCCGGCGCTGCGCAGCACGCGCTGGTGGCCGGCCGAGCCGCCGGCCGACGGCGCACCGCCGGGCCTGCGCTGGCTGCGCCCCGACGGCCAGCCGATGGCGCCGGCCGACTGGCACGCGGGCACGGCCCTTGCGATCCTGTTCGGGGATGCCGAAGGCGCTTGGCTGGTGCTGGTGAATGCGGGCCCGAGCCCCGTCACCTTCACGCTGCCGAATGGAGACTGGCGCTGCTGCCTGGCGACCGATGCCGAAGACCCCGACGCCCTGCGCACCGCGCCCCGCCCGCTGGGCCGCACGGCGCAGGTGCCGGTTTCGAGCCTCTGGCTTGCAAGAACGTAGGAGCCAAGCCCACGGCGCAGTGCCAGACTCGGTGCGGACACTCTGACGACGACGAACTCAACAAGCGAACGAACGAACGGAGACACAGATGGACAAGCTCAACACCCAGGGCGCACAAGCCCCGCAAGCGCCCCTGCAGGCCCATCAACTGGTCCGCCGCACCATCGCGCTGGTGCTGGCCGGCGGCCGGGGCTCTCGCCTCAAGCAGCTCACCGACCGGCGCGCCAAGCCGGCCGTGTACTTCGGCGGCAAGTTCCGCATCATCGATTTCGCACTGTCCAACTGCCTGAACTCCGGCATCCGGCGCATGGCGGTGGTCACGCAGTACAAGTCGCACTCGCTCATGCGCCACCTGCAGCGCGGCTGGAGCTTCTTGCGCGCCGAGCTCAACGAGATGGTCGACGTGCTGCCCGCGCAGCAGCGCATGGGCGACGAGCACTGGTACCGCGGCACGGCCGACGCGGTGTTCCAGAACCTGGACATCATCAGCACCCGCTCCACGCCGCACGACTACGTGGTGGTGCTGGCCGGCGACCACATCTACAAGATGGACTACTCCATCATGCTCAAGGACCACGCCGAGCGCGGCCTGGGCTGCACGGTCGGCTGCATCGAGGTGCCGCGCCACGAGGCCACGGCCTTCGGCGTGATGGCGGTGGACGACGGCCGGCAGATCACCAGCTTCCTGGAGAAGCCGGCCGATCCGCCCGCCATGCCCGGCCACCCCGACCTGGCGCTGGCCAGCATGGGCATCTACATCTTCGACTCGGCCTACCTGTACCGGCTGCTCGAGGAAGACAACGCCAACCCCGACTCGAGCCACGACTTCGGCAAGGACATCATCCCGCGCGCCGTGGCCGAGGGCCGCGCGCTGGCGCATCCGTTCAGCATGTCCTGCGTCACGCGCGCCTCGCGCGGGCCCGACGCCAGGGCCTACTGGCGCGACGTGGGCACGATTGATGCATTCTGGGCAGCCAACCTCGACCTGGCCTCGATCACCCCGGAGCTCGACATCTATGACACGGACTGGCCCATCTGGACCTACCAGCGGCAGCTGCCGCCGGCCAAGTTCGTGCTCGACCGCGAGGGCAAGCATGGCATGACGGTCAACACCATCGTCTCGGGCGGCTGCATCGTTTCGGGCTCGAAGATCAGCAGCGCGGTGCTGTTCTCGGGCGTGCGCATCCACTCCTTCTGCGAGATCAACGAAGCCGTGCTGCTGCCCGATGTGGAAGTGGGCCGCGGCTGCCGGCTGAACCGCGTGGTGATCGACCGCGGCTGCGTGATCCCCGACGACACGGTCATCGGCGAAGACGCCGAGGCTGATGCCGCGCGCTTCGAGCGCACGGAAACGGGCGTGGTGCTGGTCACGCGCGAAATGCTGCGCCGGCTGGCGCCCGACCCTGTTCCCACGGCCGCTTCCTGATCCACACCATGCGCATCCTCCAGGTCAGCGCCGAGCTGTTTCCCCTCCTGAAGACCGGCGGCCTGGCGGACATCGCCGGCGCCCTGCCCCTGGCGCTCATGGCCGCGGGGCAGGAGGCGCGCGCGCTGCTGCCGGGCTTTCCCGCCATCGTGGCCGGCGTGCGCGACCTGGTGCCGGTGGCCGAGTTCACCGCGCCCTGGGGCGAGCGCTTCGGCCTGCGCGCCGGGCACGTCGCCATCGCCGGCGCGCCGCCGATTCCCACCTACGTGATCGACGCGCCCGCGCTCTACGACCGGCCCGGCAATCCGTACGAAGACACGACGCGCCAGCCTTACAGCGACAACCACCGGCGCTTCGCGCTGCTGGGTTGGGCGGCGGCGCAGCTCGCGCAGGGGCTCGACCCCGGCTGGCGGCCCGACATCGTGCACGCGCACGACTGGCACGCGGCGCTCGCGCCCGCCTACCTGGCCTTCGCGCGGCGCGCGGGCGGCCCGCGCACGGGCAGCGTGTTCACGGTGCACAACCTGGCCTACCAGGGCGTGTTCGCGCCCTGGCACTTCGCCGAACTCGGGCTGCCGGCGCCGGCCTTCCACATGAACGGGCTGGAGTACCACGGCCAGATCTCCTTCATGAAGGGCGGCCTCTACTTCGCCGACCAGCTCACCACCGTGAGTCCGACCTACGCGCTCGAGATCCAGACACCCGAGCAGGGCTGCGGCCTCGACGGCCTGCTGCGCCAGCGCGCCGGCGTGCTCCGCGGCATCCTCAACGCGGTGGACGACCAGGTCTGGAACCCGGCCACCGACGCCGCGCTGGTGCAGGGCTACCAGGCGCCCGAGGGCCGCCACATGGCCGGCAAGGCGCGTTGCAAGTCGGTGCTGCAGCGCCAGCTGGGGCTGGCCGAGCGCCCCGACGCGCCGCTGTTCATCGTGGTGAGCCGGCTCACCGAGCAGAAGGGCCTGCACCTCGTGCTCGGTGGCCTCGACACGCTGCTCGCGCAGGGCGGCCAGCTCGCGCTGCTGGGCAGCGGCGAAGGCTGGCTCGAAGAGGCCTTCCGCCAGCGCGCGGCGGCGGCGCCCGCCTCGGTGAGCGTCACCATCGGCTACGACGAGACGCTGGCGCACCAGCTCTTCGGCGCGGGCGACGTGACGATCGTGCCTTCGCTGTTCGAGCCCTGCGGCCTCACGCAGATGTACGGCCTGAAGTACGGCAGCCTGCCGCTGGTGCGTCGCGTGGGCGGGCTGGCCGACACCGTCGTCGACTGCACGCTGGAAGACATGGCCAGCGGCGCCGCCACCGGTTTCGTGTTCGACCGCTTCGAGGACGCCGACTACGACCGCGCCCTGCGCCGCGCCTTCGCGCTGTACGAGCGCGCCCCCGACTGGCGCCGCGTGCGCGGCAACGCCATGCGGCGCCCCGCCGACTGGGGCACGGCAGCGGCGCAGTACATCGATGTGTACCAACGGGCGCTGGCCTGAAGCCCCCGCCCCACACCCCACCACCCACTCCGGGAACGCCCCCATGACGATCAAGGACTTCGCCTACGACCACCCCGACCGCGACGTTGCCGCCTTCAAGCGCGCGGTGGCCAACAAGCTGATCTACGCCGTCGGCAAGGACCCCGTGGCCGCCAGCCCCGACGACTGGCTGCACGCCACCGCGCTGGCCGTGCGCGACCAGCTCGTCGAGCGCTGGATGACGACCACGCGCGCCAACTACGCGCAGGACCTCAAGCGCGTGTACTACCTCTCGATGGAGTTCCTCATCGGGCGCACCTTCACCAACGCGCTGCTCGCCGTCGACCTGTACGGCACCGTGCGCGAGGCGCTGGCCGACTTCGGCGTCGACATGGCGGCGCTGGCCGAGCGCGAGCCCGATGCGGCGCTCGGCAACGGTGGCCTGGGGCGACTCGCGGCCTGCTTTCTCGATTCGATGGCCACGCTCGGCGTGCCCGGCATGGGCTACGGCATCCGCTACGAGTACGGCATGTTCCGCCAGCGCATCGTCGACGGCCAGCAGGTCGAAACGCCCGACTACTGGCTCACGCGCGGCAACCCGTGGGAGTTCCAGCGGCCCGAGGTGAACTACCGCGTGCGCTTCGGCGGCCACGTGCAAAAGCGCGAAGGCAAGAACGCGCCCTACGGCGCGGCCGACTGGGTCGACACGCACGACGTGCTGGCCGTGGCCTACGACACCATCATTCCCGGCTACGGCACGCAGGCCACCAACACCTTGCGGCTGTGGTCGGCGCGCGCCACCGAGGAGATCGACCTGTCGGCCTTCAACCGCGGCAACTACATGGCGGCGGTGGAGAGCAAGAACCACTCCGAGAACGTCTCGCGCGTGCTCTACCCCGACGACTCCACGCCCTCGGGCCGCGAGCTGCGGCTGCACCAGGAATACTTCTTCTGCAGCGCCAGCGTGCAGGATTTGCTGCGCCGCTACTTGCGCAACCACACGAGCTTCGACCAGCTGTCCGACAAGGTCAGCATCCACCTGAACGACACGCACCCGGTGCTGGCCGTGCCCGAGCTCATGCGCCTGCTGCTCGACGAGCACGGCCTGGCGTGGGACGTGGCCTGGGGCCACACGCAGAAGGTGTTCAGCTACACCAACCACACGCTGATGCACGAGGCCCTGGAAACCTGGCCGGTCGAGATGCTGGGGCGCATCCTGCCGCGCCACCTGCAGATCCTGTACGACATCAACGCGAAGTTCCTGGCCGCCGTGACGCAGACGCACGGCCAGGACGTCGAGCTGGTGCGCCGCCTCTCGCTGATCGACGAGACCGGCGAGCGCCGCGTGCGCATGGCCTACGTGGCGGTGCTCGCGAGTCATTCGGTGAACGGCGTGTCGGGGCTGCACTCGGAGCTGATGAAGCAGTCGATCTTTGCCGACTTCGCGAAGATCTTTCCCGAGCGCTTCAACAACAAGACCAACGGCGTCACGCCGCGCCGCTGGCTCGCCCAGGCCAACCCGCCGCTGGCCGCGCTGCTCGACCAGCGCATCGGCAAGGGCTGGCGGCGCGACCTGTCGCAGCTCGAGGCATTGCGCCCGATGGTCGCGCAGCCCGCCTTCGTGCGCGCCTTTCGCCATGCCAAGCGCGAAAACAAGCTGCGGCTGGCCAACTGGGTCGGCGAGCACCTGAAGCTCGACCTGGACACCGACGCGATGTTCGACGTGCAGGTCAAGCGCATCCACGAGTACAAGCGGCAGCTGCTCAACGTGCTGCACGTGATCGCGCGGTATCACCGCATCCTCGATGCGCAGGCCAACGGCGCGCCGGTCGACATCGTGCCGCGCGTGGTCGTGTTCGCGGGCAAGGCGGCCTCGGCCTATGCGATGGCCAAGCAGGTGATCCGGCTCATCAACGACGTGGCGGCCACCGTGAACGCCGACGCGCGCGTGGGCAAGCTGCTGAAGGTGGTGTTCCTGCCGAACTACAGCGTGAGCCTGGCCGAGATCATCATGCCGGCGGCCGACCTGTCGGAGCAGATTTCCACCGCGGGCACGGAAGCGTCAGGCACCGGCAACATGAAGTTCGCGCTCAACGGCGCGCTCACCATCGGCACGCTCGACGGCGCCAATGTCGAGATGCGCGAGAACGTCGGTCCCGAGAACATCTTCATCTTCGGCCACACCACGCCCGAGGTGGCCGACATCCGCGCCCGCGGCTACCAGCCACGCGAGATCTACGAAGAGAACGCCGAACTCAAGCGCGTGCTCGACGCGGTCCGCGACGGCGCGTTCTCGCCGGGCGAGCCGGCGCGCTACCAGGGCATCTACGACGCGCTCGTGAACTGGGGCGACCACTACCTGCTGCTGGCCGACTACGCGAGCTATGTCGCGAAGCAGGCCGAGGTCGATGCGCTGTACCGCGACGCGGAGGCGTGGACGCGCATGGCGATCCTCAACGTGGCGGGGATGGGGGCGTTCTCGTCGGACCGGACGATCGCGGAGTACGCCCACGAGATCTGGCACACCAAGCCGGTGATGCTCGGCTGAGGCGGGCGGGCCGGGCCCGCAAGATCAGCGCGGTTTGGCGGGGGCCGCCTCGGCCTCGGTGACAAAGCCGATGCGGCTCAGCCCGGCCTTGTTCGCGATGCCCATGAGCGCCACCACCTTGCCGTAGGGCACGGTCTGGTCGGCGCGCAACTGCACCTCGGTGTCCTTGCTGTCGGCGGCGGCCTTTTCGAGCTGGGCGGTCAGCTCGTCGTCGGTCACGGGCTTGTCGTTCAGGAAGACCTTGCCCGAGGCATCGACCGACAGGCTCACGAACTTCGGCGTGTCGTTGGGCTGGCCCGCGTCGGTCTGCGGCAGGTCGAGCTTGATCGAGCTGGCCATCAGCGGCGCAGTGATGATGAAGATCACCAGCAGCACCAGCATCACGTCGACCAGCGGCGTGACGTTGATGTCGGACAGCGGCCGCTGCCCGCCCGCGCCCATGGCCCGCCCGCCGCCTGCGGCGCTGCTGCCCAGTGAGATGCGTCCGAAGGCCATGGTGCGTGCTGCGCCTTAGACGGGCATCGGCCGCGCGGGCGGCGGTGCGGCGGGTGCCGGCGCTTCGCCGAAGCTGCCGAGCAGGTCGTGCGCGAAGCCTTCGAGCTCGGCTTCGACGCGGCCCACCACACGGCCGAAGACGTTGTAGGCCAGCACGGCCGGAATGGCGACGGCGAGGCCGAAGGCCGTCATGACGAGCGCCTCGCCGACCGGCCCGGCCACCTTGTCGATGGTGAAACCGCCGGTCTGGCCCGCGATGCCCGCCAGGGCACCGTAGATGCCCCAGACGGTGCCGAGCAGGCCGACGAAGGGCGCGGTGGCGCCCACGGTGGCCAGCAGGATCTGCCCGGCTTGCAGGCGCCGCAGCGCGCCGTGCAGCGCGCCACGCAGCACGCGCGTGAGGCGCTGGTTGCGGTCGACCGTGGCGCCCAGCGTGCCGCCGGGCGCTTCGGTGGCGGCCTGGCGCAACGCGGCCACGGCGGGACGCACGAGTTCGGCGCGGTCGAAGGCCTGGAGCTTCTGCTCGGCCTCGACCAGGGTGGCCGACTGCCAGAACGCCGCGATGCTGCGCAGCACGTCGCGCGTGCCGCCGCGCAGCAGCCAGGCTTTCCAGAGGATCACGACCCAGCTGGCGATCGACATCGCGAGCAGCAGCGCGGCCACCGAACGGCTGACGCCGTCACCGTGGGTCAGCAGTTCGAGCACGCTCATCCGCGTCCTTGGTTTTGTGCGCCTGGCTTAACGCAGGCCGAGTACGTCGAACATGTCGAACAGGCCGCTGCGCTGGCCGCTCAGGAAGCGCACCGCACGCAGCGCGCCCTGCGCGTAGGTCACGCGGCTGGACGACTTGTGGGAGATTTCGATGCGCTCGCCGATGCCCGCGAACAGCACGGTGTGGTCGCCCACGATGTCGCCGCCGCGGATGGTAGCGAAGCCGATGGTCGACGGGTCGCGCTCGCCCGTGATGCCTTCGCGGCCGTACACGGCGCAGTCCTTGAGGTCGCGGCCCAGCGCATCGGCGATCACCTCGCCCATCTTGAGCGCGGTGCCCGAGGGCGCGTCGACCTTGAAGCGGTGGTGGGCCTCGACGATCTCGATGTCGTAGCCGGTGGCCATCGCGCGGGCGGCCATGTCGAGCAGCTTGAGCGTGACGTTGACGCCCACGCTCATGTTGGGCGCCATCATGATGGCGACGTCTTTCGCGATCTCGGCGATCTCGGCCTTCTGCGCGTCGCTGAAGCCGGTGGTGCCGATCACGGCCTGCACGCCCAGCTCGCGGCACACGGCCAGGTGCGCCATCGTGCCTTCGGGGCGGGTGAAGTCGATCATCACCTGGGCGTCCTGCAGGCCGGTGCGCAGGTCGGCCACGATGGGCACGCCGCTGGTGAAACCCAGGAAGGCCGCGGCATCGGCGCCGAGGGCGGCGCTGCCTGCGATGTCGAGCGCGCCGGCCAGGCGGCAGTCGGGCGCGTTGCGCACGGCTTCGATGAGCATGTGGCCCATGCGGCCCGAGGCGCCGGCGATCGCCACCCGGCGCAGCGCGGGAGCGGAGGAAGAATCGGAAACGGAGGTGGGGGTGGTGGTCGGTTCAGTCACGGGGATTCGGTCGTTGAAAAGTCCCTACGGGAGCCATGGACACCGACGAAAGCCGCCCCACCGGTCCGGCGGGCACCGCCCGCAGGAGGGGTGGCCGCCGCCGGAGCCCGTGCCGCGCACGCTCAGCGCGCGGCTTCGAGCGGGGGGTAGGCGGCCGGCAGCGCGGGCATGGGGGCTGCCGGGGTGCCGGTGGTGTCGGCTTTCTTGTCGGCCTTGGGCGCGAATTTCTTGAGCTCTTCTTCGGTGGCCTCGAGCTGCGGCACCTTGCCGCTCTTGCGGCGGGTGTCGAGCGTGGCGACGAATTCTTCTTCGCTGGGCATTTCATCGCCCTCGAAGCGGTCCATGAGTTCACCGTTGAAGAACACGGTCAGGCGGCGCTCCTGCGGATCGACGCCCTGGCGGCGGATCGTGAAGACGTAGTCCCAGCGGTTGGCGTGGAAGACGTCGTTCAGCAGCGAGGTGCCGAGGATCTCGCGCACCTGCTGGCGCGACATGCCGGGCTTGAGTGCCGCGACCTGTTCCTTCGACACGAAATTGCCCTGCACCACTTCGACTTTGTAGGGGGTGACGGCAGACAGCGCGCCACGCGTGCGTTCGCTGAAACCGCTGCAGGCACCGAGGGCGAGCGTCGCCGCAATGGCAGCAACCAGCAACCAGGGCCGGCGTTGGAGGATGGCAGGCATGGGAGAAGAGGGGGTAGCGATATGATCGAACATTGTAGCGGCCGAGCCTGAAGGCCCGGCCTCAGCCCAGGGCGCAGGAACCATCATGGCCAACATCGACGAACTCAAGAACACCGGCCTCAAGGCCACCTTGCCGCGACTGAAGATCCTCGAGATCTTCCAGACCGGCAGCCAGCGGCACATGACCGCGGAAGACGTCTTCCGCGTGCTGCTCAACGAACACTCCGACATCGGCCTGGCCACGGTGTACCGCGTGCTCACGCAGTTCGAGCAGGCCGGCATCCTGGAACGCAGCCACTTCGAAAGCGGCAAGGCAGTCTACGAACTGAACGAAGGCACGCACCACGACCACCTGGTCTGCACCTCGTGCGGCAAGGTCGAGGAGTTCTACGACGCCGAGATCGAACGGCGCCAGCAGATGATCGCCAAGGACAAGGGCTGGGTCCTGCAGGACCACGCCATGTCGCTGTACGGCCTGTGCGGCGACTGCGTCAAGAAGCGCTGACGCCAGCCACCCCGCGAAAGCAGAAAGCAGCCCTTCGTTTCGAAGGGCTTTTTTCTTGCCTGTCTCAGTCCGGATCGCGCCCGCTTTCCATCGCCTTGTGGTGGCGGGCCACGAAGTCGGCATAGGTGTCGATGCCGCGCAGCTGCAGGATCGAGTTGCGCACCGCGGCTTCCACCAGCACGGCGATGTTGCGTCCGGCCACCACCTGGATGATGACCTTGCGCACCGGGATGCCCAGCACGTCCTGCGTGAGCGGCGCCGAGGGCATGCGCTCGTAGTCGCGCTCGAAGCTGTCGCGCCGCACGAGGTGCACGATGAGCTTCAGGCGCATCTTCCGGCGCACGGCCGTCTCGCCGAAGATCGCGCGGATGTCCAGCAGGCCGATGCCGCGCACCTCCAGCAGGTTCAATAGCAGGTCGGGGCAGCGGCCCTCGATGGTGTTCTGGTTGATGCGGTACAGGTCGACCGCGTCGTCGGCCACCAGGCCGTTGCCGCGCGAGATCAGCTCCAGGCCGAGCTCGCTTTTGCCCAGGCCCGACTCGCCCGTGATCATCACGCCCATGCCCAGGATGTCCATGAACACGCCGTGCATCGAGGTGCGCTCGGCGAAGTGCTTGGACAGGTAGGCGCGCAGCAGGTCGATCACGAAGGCCGACGACTCGCGCGTGGCAAACAGCGGCAGCTGGGCGCGTTCGCAGATCGACAGCAGCTCGTCGGGCGCGGCCTGGCCGTCGGCCAGCACCAGCATCGGCGGCTCCAGCGTGACGATGCGCCCGATGCGGCGCACGCAGTCTTCCTTGCTGCCGCGCGTGAGGTAGGCCACCTCGCGCGCGCCGAGGATCTGCACGCGGTACGGGTGGATGTAGTTCAGGTAGCCGACCAGGTCGGCGGCCGACTGCGCGCGGCTGATGACGTCGGGGTCGAACTGGCGCTCCGAGGCGCCCAGGCCCGCGAGCCATTCCCAGCGGAGCGACCCGCGGAACTCCTCGAACATGGCATCGGCGCTGATGACGGTCGGCTTCATGCGTGCGGCGGCCGGCGCGGGGCGCCGGCATTCTGGTCAGGATGGAGGGAGAGAAAAGCGTCGCCGCAGCTTATCAGCAGCAGCGGCAGGCCCGGCACGGGCGCTCAGGCGACCTGGGTCGACTGCCAGCCGGCGATGAGGCCGTGCAGCGCGGCGGCATCGGTGCTGGACTTGATCTGCTCGCGCAGGCCGGCGTCGCTCAGCAGCTCGGCAATTTCGGACAGGATTTCAAGATGCTTCTGCGTGGCCGCTTCGGGCACCAGCAGGAAGATCAGCAGCGCCACGGGCTGCTCGTCGGGAGCGTCGAAGCCGATGGGGTTCGCCAGCTGGAACACCGCGGCCATCGGCGCCTTGAGGCCCTTGATGCGGCCATGTGGAATGGCGACGCCGTGGCCCAGACCGGTGGAGCCGAGGCGCTCGCGCGCAAACAGGCTGTCGGTGATGAGGGCACGGCCCAGACCGTGAAGGCTCTCGAACAGCAGGCCGGCTTCTTCGAAAGCACGCTTCTTGCTGGTGGCGTCAACGCTCACGAGCACTTGAGCGGGCGGCAGGATGGACGCGAGGCGATTCATGGTGGGGTCAGAGCGGGGGCGATTATGCACCTCCTCGGTAAAAACCCCCAGTCCCCCTAATTACTTTCGTCTACATGTGTTGCCGTGAGGCGTCGCTTCCTCTGGAGGCCCTTGCAAAGCCCCACCAATGTGGTCGGACAAACAAAAGGCCGCCCGAAGGCGGCCTGAGATGCGGGGCGCGGGGCCCGGCGTTTACATCACGCGCTTGGGCGCCACGTGATGGTGGTCCTGCAGGCGATCCTTGTGGCGGACCACCTGGCGGTCGAGCTTGTCGACCAGCTCATCAACCGCGGCGTACAGATCAGCGTGGCTCGATTCCGCGAACATGTCATTGCCCTTGACGTGAATGTTGCACTCCGCCCTTTGGCGGCGTTCCTTTTCCTTCTGCTTTTCCACCGTGAGGATCACCTTGACATCGACCACCTGGTCGAAATGTCGCGTGATCCGGTCCAGCTTGCTCGTGACGTAGGTGCGCAAGGCAGGTGTGACGTCGAGGTGATGACCGCTGATCGTCAAATTCATGAATGACCTCCTGAGAATTGACGGTTGGGGAAATGACCGCGCTCCGGGATGAAGCGTGGCCGGCGAAACAGGTGAGGTTGGGAGAGAGGGAGAGAAGAGGAAGGGAGATGAAGAAAGGGGGCGGTCGGATTCACTATGCCCAAGCTGTCACGGTATTGCAATACCGGGGCTTGCCCGAGTGACGGGCCGGTGTATTGCATGCCCTAATCCGCTATTGATTCCATAGCTGCCCCCGTGCAGTGGCATGCCGTTGCGGCACATTGGAAGCAAGTGTTTCCATGTGCAGCGCGCAGTGACCCTCACGCCCGAAGGGCCGGCCCGTTCAGCGCCAGGCGGCGCGCATGCGGTTGCGCAGGTCGATCACCGCGGCCGGCGGCGGCACCGCGGGCGGCAGCACCGGCGGCGGCGGCCAGGTCTGCAGCTCGAAGCCCGCCAGATCGGACTCCGTGATGAAGCGGGTGCGGTTGGCGTACAGGTGCCGGTCGCCGCGCGCCGCCTGCTGCGTGATGTGGAAGCGCTGCGGCATCACCAGGTGCAGGTGGTCGCGGGCCCGCGTCATCGCCACGTAGAGCAGGCGCCGTTCTTCTTCCAGCTCGTGCGCGCCCTGCGCCACGTCGGCCGGCATGCAGCCGTCGACCACGTTGATCACATGCACCGAGTTCCACTCCTGCCCCTTGGCCGAATGGATGGTCGACAGGATCAGGTAGTCCTCGTCGAGCGAGGGCGGGCCAGGCCGGTCGCTCGTGGCTTCGGGCGGGTCGAGCGTGAGCTCGGTGAGAAAGCGCTCGCGCGAGCCATAGCCGGCCGCCAGCCGCGCCAGCTGTTCGACGTCGGCACGGCGCACGCCCGAGGTGTCTTCGTACAGCCGCTCCAGGTGCGGCTGGTACCACTGCATGGCCACCTCCACATCGGCCGGCCACTGCAGCGACGGCGCGCGCAAGGCGGCATAGGCCTGGGCGAAGTCGGCCCACTGCTCGCGCGCGGCCGACGGCGGCACGAAGTCGCGCACCGCCGCGGCCGGGTCGCCCGCCTGGTCCATCGCGTCGAGCAGGCGCGTGCCTGTGGCCGGCCCCACGCCGGGAATGAGCTGCGTGACCCGGAAACCCGCCATGCGCCCGCGCGGGTTCTGCGCGAAACGCAGCACGGCGAGCAGGTCCTTCACGTGCGAGGCCTCGAGGAACTTGAGCCCGCCGAACTTCACGAACGGGATGTTGCGCCGCGCCAGCTCCAGTTCGAGCGCCGCGCTGTGCGACGAGGTGCGAAACAGCACCGCCTGCGACTTCAGCGCCAGCCCGCCCTCGCGATGCGACAGGATCTTGTCGGCCACCCAGCGCGCCTGCCCGGCCTCGTCGGGCACGAGCACCAGCACCGGCTTGCCGGCCGAGGGCTTGTCGGTCCACAGCGTCTTGGCGTGCCGCTCGGCGGCCTGCGCGATGACGCGGTTCGACACGTCGAGGATCGGCTGCGTCGAGCGGTAGTTGCGCTCCAGCGTGACGATGCGCGCGGCCTGCGAGAACTGCGAGGGAAAGTCGAGGATGTTGCGCACCGTGGCGCCGCGGAACGAGTAGATCGACTGCGCGTCGTCGCCCACCACCGTCACGCCGCGCCCGTCGGGCTTCATCGCACGCAGGATCTCGGCCTGCAGCAGGTTGGTGTCCTGGTACTCGTCGACCAGCACGTGGTCGAAGCGCGCGCCGACGTGCGCGGCCAGCGCGGGCTCGGCGACCATCTCGGCCCAGTAGAGCAGCAGATCGTCGTAGTCGAGCACGTTCTGCTGCTGCTTGGCCTCGACGTAGGCGCCGAATAGCGTCTTGAGCTGCGCCTCCCACTCGGCGCACCAGGGAAAGCTGTCTTTCAGCACAACGGCCAGCGGCGCGCGCGTGTTCACGCAGCGCGAGTAGATCGACAGGCAGGTGCCCTTGCGCGGGAAGCGGTTGACCGTGGACGACAGGCCCAGCTCGTGCCGCACCAGCCCCATGAGGTCTTCGGCGTCGCCGCGGTCGTGGATGGTGAAGTTCTCGTCCAGCCCGATCTGCGCGGCGTATTCGCGCAGCAGCCGCGCGCCGATGCCGTGGAAGGTGCCAGCCCAGGGCAGCGCGGGCGGGCGCTCCGACTTCAGGCCCAGCACGCGCGCCAGCACCTGGCCCGCGCGGCGCTCCATTTCCTGCGCGGCGCGGCGCGAGAAGGTGAGCAGCAGCAGGCGCTGCGGATCGACCCCGTCCGCGATCAGGTGCGCCACGCGGTGCGCCAGCGTGCTGGTCTTGCCCGAACCGGCACCGGCGATCACGAGCAGCGGCCGGTGGTCGGCGCCGACCGCCGCGCCCACGCCGTGCTCGACCGCCGCGCGCTGGTCGTCGTTGAGCGCGGCGAGCGCCGCGGCCAGGCGCTCGGCTTGCGTCTTCGGGGGGGTGGAAAGAACGTGGGACGCAGGGGTCTGCATGGGCACGACTTTACTGTATGTCCGTCCAGTTCGAGTGCCTTGTCGCCCTGTGGCCGGTGACATAATCGCGCCTCGCTGCAACCGGAGACTCCCCATGGAAACCGCCCCGTCTCGGCAGCTTTCAACTCCCTGGCGACGCTGCGCGTGATGTACTGACGCCGGGTTCGCGGGAATTGAAAGCGCCCCGCCCTCGCCCATCGTTCAGTCACCCCCGGGAGTGAGCCCATGCTCAACATCTTTACGCTCGCCAACGGCCGCCTCGTCCAGGAAGAGATCGAGTCGCTCGAAGAGCTCTCCAAGTTCCAGCCGATCTGGGTCGACCTCGAGTCGCCCACGCTCGAGGAAAAGCGCTGGATCAAGCAGTACTACGGCCTCTCGATTCCCGAAGACGCGATGGACGAGGACATCGAGGAATCGGCCCGCTTCTACGAGGAAGACAACGGCGAACTGCACATCCGCTCCGACTTCTTGATCGACGACGACGAAGACCCGCGCACGGTGCGCGTCGCCTTCATCCTGAACCAGCACAACACCGACCTGCGCAGCCGCGGCGTGCTGTTCTCGATCCACGACGAAGACGTGCCCGTGTTCCGCCTGCTGCGCATGCGCGCACGCCGCGCGCCGGGGCTGATCGAAGACGCCAAGGAAGTGATGCTCAAGCTCTTCGACGCCGACGCCGAGTACTCGGCCGACACGCTGGAGAACATCTACGACGAGCTCGAGGTGGCGGGCAAGAAGGTGCTGTCGGGCAACGTCAGCGACGAGCTGGCCGGCGAGGTGCTCGGCGCCATCGCGCGCCAGGAAGACTTGAACGGCCGCATCCGTCGCAACGTGATGGACACGCGCCGCGCCGTGAGCTTCATGATGCGCAGCAAGATGCTCAACGCCGAGCAGTTCGAGGAGGCGCGGCAGATCCTGCGCGACATCGAGTCGCTGGACAACCACACGGCCTTCCTCTTCGACAAGATCAACTTCCTGATGGATGCGACCGTCGGTTTCATCAACATCAACCAGAACAAGACCATCAAGATCTTCTCGGTGGCCAGCGTCGCGCTGCTGCCGCCCACGCTGATCGCGAGCATCTACGGCATGAACTTCAAGTTCATGCCCGAGCTCGACTGGGCCATGGGCTACCCCTACGCCATCGCGCTGATGGCCGCGAGCGCGCTGGTGCCGATGTGGTACTTCCGCCGGCGCGGCTGGCTCAAGTAGCTCTTCACACTGGGTGCTAGAGTGGCTGTCGGCAGGCAGCTGACCTGGAGAGCCCCGTGCGCAGACTTCGTTTCCTCACCAACCGCCACCGCGCGCCGTCGACGAACACCGCGCTCGGACTGCTGCTGGCCTTCAACGCCGGCGCCATCAATGCGGGCGGCTTCCTCGTGCTGCACATGTACACCTCGCACATGACCGGCTTCGCCTCGCAGCTGGCGGACGGCATGGTGCTGGGCAACCTCACGCTGCTGCTGAACGCGCTGGGCGCGATCCTGGCGTTCGTGAGCGGCGCCGCGGTCTGCGCGGTGCTGGTGAACTGGGCGCGGCAGCACCGGCTGCATGGCGTGTACGCGCTGCCGCTGCTGCTGGAGGCCGCGCTGATGTTCCCGTTCGGGCTCGCCGGCGCCATCACGCTGACCTGGGCCACGCCGTTCGCTGTGCCGCTCACGGTGCTGCTGCTGTCGTTCATCATGGGCCTGCAGAACGCCGTGGCGTCGAAGACCTCGGGCGGCAGCACCCGCACCACCCACATGACCGGCAACATCACCGACGTGGGGATCGAGCTGGGCAAGATGCTCTACTGGAACCGGCGCGCGCCGTCCACGCCGCTGCCGGTGCGCCACGACCGCAGCCGACTGCGCCGCTGCGGCGGGCTGGTCGGCATGTTCGTGCTCGGCGGCGCCGTGGGCGCGCTGGGCTTCAAGCACGTGGGCTTTATCTGCGTCGTGCCGCTGGCCGCGCTGCTGCTGGCGCTGTCGATCCCGCCGCTGCTGCGCGACCTGCCGCAGCTGCGCCGGCTCGCGCCGTAGGCGGGTTCTTCAGGCCGCGGCGCGGCAGGGAGGCGAGCCAGGCGTCGACGAGCGCGAGGCTGTAGCGGCTCGCCACCTCGGCCACGAAGCGCGTGAAGTCGCCGTGCGCGGCATCGTCGGCGCGGTCCGAGATGGTCCGCAGCGCCCCGAAGGGCACGCCGTAGTCGTGGCAAGCCTGCGCCATCGCAGCGCCTTCCATCTCGACGGCGAGTGCGTCGGGCAGCGAACGCTGCAGGGCCCCGCACTCCGCGGTGGTCGACACGAAGCGGTCGCCGCTGATCAGCAGGCCGCGATGCACCCTCGGTGCACGCAGATGGAATTCATCGACCGCCTTCTGCCCCACCAGGCCCACCGGATCGCGCAGCGTGCCCTCGGCCACCGCCGCCAGCGCATCGCCGATGGCCGCATCGGCCGCGAAGCGCGAACGCCCCATCAGCGGCACCTCGTACTTCGGAAAGATCGGCGAGGCGTCCATGTCGTGCTGCAGCAGCTCGGTCGCCACGACCACGTCACCGACGTTCACGCCCGGCGCCAGTCCGCCCGCCACGCCGGTGAACACGATCGCCCGCACGCCGAAGCGCTCGAGCAGCACCGTGGCCGTGACCGCCGCCGCGACCTTGCCGATGCGCGACAGCACCGCGACCACGGGCTGGCCCTGCAGGTGGCCGACCCAGAAGTCGCGGCCAGCCACGCGCACGCGCTGCTCGTCGGGCATGCGCGCGAGGAGCGCACTGAGCTCCTCGTGCATGGCCGCGACGATGGCGATGGGCGCAGCGACCATGGCTTACTTGATGTCCACGCCGTAGAACGTGTGGCGGCCGAACGGGCTCAATTTGAAGTCGACGACCTCCTTGCGCACCGGCTTCAGCTGCACCGCATGCGCGATGGTGAACCACGGCGCCTGCTCCTTGAAGATGACCTGCGCCTTCTTGTAGAGCGCATCGCGCTCCGACTGCTTGGTCGCGCTCTTGGCCTTCACCACGAGGTCTTCATACGGCTGGTAGCAGAACTTCGAGATGTTGCTGCCGCTGGCCGACTTGGCCGAGGCGCAGCCCAGCAGGGTGTACATGAAGTTGTCCGGGTCGCCGTTGTCGCCGGTCCAGCCCAGCATGCCCATCTGGTGCTCGCCGGCCTGCAGGCGCTTGCGGTACTCGCCCCACTCGAAGCTCTTGATCTCGGCCTTGACGTTGATCTTGGCCAGGTCGGCCTGCATCAGCTCGGCGATGCGCTTGGCGTTCGGGTTGTACGGGCGCTGCACCGGCATGGCCCACAGGTCGGTGCTGAAGCCGTCGGGGAAGCCGGCCTGCGCCAGCAGCTTCTTGGCGGCTTCGGGGTCGTACGGGTCGTCCTTGACGGCATCGTTGTAGGACCACAGCGTCGGCGGAATCGGGTTCTTCGCCGCCACGCCGGTCGTGAGGTACACGCCGTCGATGATGGCCTTCTTGTTGATCGCCATGTTGATGGCCTTGCGCACGCGCACGTCGTCGAAGGGCTTCTTCGTCGTGTTGTACGAGAGGTAGCCCACGTTCAGGCCGGGCTGCTCCAGCACCTGCACGTTCGGGTCCTTGCGGATCGCATCGAGGTCGGCCGGGTTCGGGTACGGCATGACGTGGCACTCGCCCTTTTGCAGCTTGGCCCAGCGCACCGAGGCATCGGGCGTGATCGCGAACACGAGGTCGTCGATCTTGGCCTTGCCGCCCCAGTACTGCGGAAAGGCCTTGAAGCGGATGATCGCGTCCTTCTGGTACTGCACGAGGTAGAACGGGCCGGTGCCGACCGGGTCCTGGTCGACCTTCTCGGGCGTGCCGGCCTTCAGCATCGCGATGGCGTATTCCTTCGACTGGATGCCGGCGTACTGCATCGCCAGGTTGGCCAGGAACGGCGCCTCGGCCTGGTTGAGCGTGATCTTCACCGTGTGGTCGTCGATGCGGTCCACCGACTTCAGCAGCTTGGGCATGCCCATGTCGTTGAAGTAGGAGTGGTTCTGGCTCGTGACCTTGAAGAAGGGGTCGCTCTCCTTCCACTGGCGCTCGAGCATGAAGATGAAGTCGTCGGCGTTGAAGTCGCGCGTGGGCTTGAAGCTCTTGCTCGTGGTGTGCCACTTCACGCCCTTGCGCAGGTGGAAGGTGTACACGGTGCCGTCGGCCGAGATGTCCCATTTTTCGGCCAGGCCCGGCATCACCTTGGTGCCGCCGCGCTCGAACTCGACGATGGTGTTGTAGACCTGCGTGGTCACGTCGAAGGACGTGCCGGTGGTGTTCATGCCCGGATAGAAGTTTTCCGGGCTTCCTTCGGAGCAGTACACCAACGTCTTGGCTGACACGGCGCCGCAGGCCAGGGTAAGGGCCGTGAGCGCTGCCGGTGCCAGGAGCGCCAGCTTTTGTGAGCGGCGCGAAACGGAGGACTGGGTCTTCATGGGGACTCCTCGAGACAGGGTTGAAAAATTCGCAGCGTCTCAGGACGCGGCGAGCACGGGACCATCGGCGCGCACGGCCGGCGCGCCATCGAGAAACTGCTCGGCGTAGTGGCAGGCCACCAGCCGTTCGTCGAGCGCGCGCAGCGCGGGGCGCTCTTCGCGGCAGCGCGGCTGCACGTGCGGGCAGCGCGTGCTGAAGACGCAGCCCGAAGGCGGGTCCAGCGGCGACGGCAGCTCGCCCTTGAGCACGATGCGCTGGCTGCTCAGCCCTGGCGTCGAGGCCAGCAGCGCCTGCGTGTAGGGATGCAGCGGCCGCGCGAAGATGCGCGACTTGGGGCCCTGCTCCACCGCGTGGCCCAGGTACATCACGAGCACGTCGTGCGCGATGTGGCGCACCACGCCCAGGTCGTGCGAGATGAAGAGGTAGGCCAGGCCCAGCTCGGCCTGCAGGTCGGCCAGCAGGTTCAGCACCTGCGCCTGGATCGACACGTCGAGCGCCGACACCGGCTCGTCGGCCACCAGCAGGCGCGGCGACAGCATGAGCGCGCGCGCGATGGCGATGCGCTGGCGCTGGCCGCCCGAGAACATGTGCGGGTAGCGGTTGGCGTACTCGGGGCGCAGGCCGACGCGGGCCAGCATCTCGCGCGCGCGCTCGGCGCGCTCCGGCTTGCTCAGCGTGGTGTTGATGGCCAGCGGGTCTTCGAGCACCGCCGAGATCTTCTTGCGCGGGTTGAGCGAGCCGTACGGGTTCTGGAACACCAGCTGCACGGCCTGGCGCAGCTCGCGCCTGCGTTCATGCGGCGGGCTCACGGCATCGGCACCGATCAGCGTCAGCTGCCCGGCCGTGGGCTTCTCGATCAGCGCGACCATGCGCGCGAGCGTCGACTTGCCGCAGCCCGATTCGCCCACCACCGCGAGCGTGCGCCCGCGTTCGAGGCGGAACGAGATGTCGCCCACGGCGCGCAGCTGCGCCGGCGCGCGGAACAGCCCGCGCCGCACGGCGTAGGTGCGCTGCAGGTTGCGCGCCTCGGCGACGATCTCCGGTGGCGATGCGTCGCTCATGGCAGCACCTCCGCGATGGCCGCGCGCGACGGGTCGTGCGCGATGGCTTCGGCGCGCCCCGGCTCGCCGAGCGGAAAGTGGCAGCGCACCTCGGCGCCCTGCCACGCACGCAACGCCGGGCGCACCTGGCAGGCGCGCTCGGTGACGTAGCCGCAGCGCGGCGCGAACAGGCAGCCCGCGGGCCGGTCGTGCACGCCGGGCACCACGCCGCTGATGGTGGCGAGCCGGCCCTCGGGCGCGGCACGCTCGGGCAGCGCCGCGAGCAGCGCCTCGGTGTAGGGATGCTGCGGCGATGCGAAGAGGCGGTCGACGCGCTGGTGCTCCATCACCTGCCCCGCGTACATCACGGCGATGCGCTGCGCCATCTCGCTGACCACGCCCATGTTGTGCGTGATGAGCACGAGTGCCATGCCGCGCTCCTTCTGCAGGTCGCGCAGCAGGTCGAGGATCTGCGCCTGGATGGTCACGTCGAGCGCGGTGGTCGGCTCGTCGGCAATCAGCAGGCGCGGGTTGCAGGCGATGGCCATCGCGATCATCACGCGCTGGTTCATGCCGCCCGAGAGCTGGTGCGGGTAGCTGCCCAGGCGCGACGAGGCGGCGGGGATGCCGACCTGTTCGAGCAGTTCGGTCGCACGCTTCTTCGCTTCGCGCTTGTCGAGCTTCAGGTGCAGGCGCAGCGTTTCCATCAGCTGGAAGCCGATGGTGAAGCAGGGGTTGAGGCTGGTGGTCGGCTCCTGGAAGATCATCGCGACCTCCTTGCCGACCAGCGTGCGGCGCGCCTTGTCGGAGATGCCGAGCAAGTCCTTGCCTGCAAAGCGCATGTGATCGGCGCGCACGCGGCCCGGAAAGCCGACGAGGCCCATGAGCGCCATCATCGTGACGCTCTTGCCCGAACCCGATTCGCCGACGATGCCGAGCACCTCGCCCTCTTCGAGCGTGAGGCTCACGCCGTCGACGGCGTGCAGCACGCCGCCTTGCGTGGGGAACTCGACGTGCAGGTCCTTGATGTCCAGCAAAGGCATCTGTGCTCTCCTTTGCGTCAGCGCTTGAGCTTGGGGTCGAGCGCATCGCGCAGCCCGTCGCCCAGCAGGTTGAAGGCCAGCACGGCCGCAAGGATGGCGAGCCCCGGGAAGGTCACGACCCACCATGCGCGCAGCACGAACTCGCGCGCATCCGCCAGCATCGTGCCCCACTCGGGCGACGGCGGCTGTGCGCCCAGGCCGATGAAGCCGAGCGCCGCCGCGTCGAGGATGGCGGTCGAGACGCCCAGCGAGGCCTGCACGATCAGCGGCGCCGAACAGTTGGGCAGCACCTCGCGGAACATCAGGCGCAGCGTGCTGGCGCCGCTCACGCGCGCCGCGGTCACGTAGTCGCGCGAGACCTCGGCGATGACCGTGGCGCGCGTGATGCGCACGTAGTGCGGCAGCACCACGATGGCCACCGCGAGCATGGCATTGACGAGCCCCGGCCCGAGGATCGCGACGATCACGATGGCCATCAGCAGGCTGGGCATCGTGAGGATGATGTCCATCATCCGCATGATCGCGATCTCCAGCGCGCCGCGGAAGAAGCCGGCGACGAGCCCGAGCACCACGCCCACCACCACCGACAGCGCCACCACCGCGACGCCGATCGACAGCGACAGCCGCGCGCCATGCATGAGCCGCGACAGGATGTCGCGACCGATGGCGTCCGTTCCCAGCAGGTAGGTCCACGAGCCGCCCTCCTGCCAGGCCGGCGGCTTGAGGAACGCGGCGGCGTTGGTTTCGTTCGGTGCATGCGGCGCGATCCACGGTGCGAACAGCGCCACCAGCAACAGCACCACGATGGTGACCAGACCGATGACCGCGCCCCGGTTCGCCGAGAAGGCGGTCCAGAACTCGCGCCAGGGACCGGGAGGCGCCGAGGCCTGCGAGCTGGGGGGGACTGCGTGGGTGTTGCTCGTCATCGACTCAATGCCTGATCCGCGGGTTGATGACGCCGTAGGCGATGTCCACCAGCAGGTTGAGCAGCATCACGATGCCGCCCAGCAGCAGCATGCCGCCCTGCAGCACCGGGTAGTCGCGCCGGCCGATGGCCTCGATGAGCCACTTGCCGACGCCGGGCCAGGAGAAGATGGTCTCGGTGAGGATCGCGCCGGTGAAGAGCACGCCGATCTGCAGGCCGATCACCGTGACGACCGGAATCAGCGCGTTGCGCAGCGCATGCAGGCCCACCACGCGAAAGCGCGACAGGCCCTTGGCGCGCGCGGTGCGGATGTAGTCCTCGCCCAGCACCTCGAGCATGGCCGAGCGCGTCATGCGCGCGATGACGGCCAGCGGCACGGTGCCCAGCACGATGGCCGGAAGAATGAGATGGTGCAGCGCCGACCAGAAGGCCTCGGTCTCGCCGGCACGCAGCGCGTCGATCAGCAAAAAGCCGGTCTGCGGCTCGACGAAGTACTGCACCGAGATGCGGCCCGACACCGGCGTCCAGCCCAGCTGCACCGAGAAGAACAGGATCAGCAGCAGGCCCCACCAGAAGATCGGCATCGAGTAGCCGGTGAGCGACGTGGCCATCACGCCGTGGTCGAAGATGGAGTTGCGCCGCACCGCCGCGACGATGCCGGCCGGCAGCCCGAGCAACAGCGCGAAAAGAATCGCGCACACGCCGAGCTCGACGGTGGCCGGAAAGAGCGCGAGGAACTCGCTCATCACGGTGTCCTGCGTGATGAGCGACTTGCCCAGGTCGCCCTGCAGCACGCGGCCGATGTAGATGCCGTATTGCACGAGCAGGGGCTTGTCCAGGCCCATGGCGGTGCGCAGCTCGGCGTGGCGCGCGGGGTCGATGCCGCGCTCGCCGGCCATCGTCTCGATGGGGTCACCCGGCACCAGCCGGATGAGAAAGAAGGCCAGCAGCGTCATGCCGATGAAAGTCGGCACGAGCAAGCCTAGACGAACGTAAATGAATCTGAGCATCGACCCGCGAATATGCAAGATCGATGCCCCGGCCCCACCCGGGCGGAACCCTTACTACTTCTTGCTATCCCGCAGTTCACGCCGCAGGATCTTGCCCACCGGGGTCTTGGGCATGTCGGTGCGGAACTCGATCACGCGCGGCTGCTTGTAGCCCGTGAGGTTGGCGCGGCAGTACTCGCGCACCTGCGCTTCGGTGAGCGACTCGTCCTTCTTGACGATGACGAGCTTCACGGCCTCGCCGGTCTTGTCGTCCGGCACGCCGACCGCGGCGCATTCGAGCACGCCGGGCAGCATCGCCACCACGTCCTCGATCTCGTTCGGGTACACGTTGAAGCCCGACACCAGGATCATGTCCTTCTTGCGGTCGACCACCTTGAAGTAGCCGCGCTCGTCGACCACGCCGATGTCGCCGCTCTTGAAGTAGCCGTCGGGCGTCATGACCTTGGCGGTCTCGTCTGGGCGCTGCCAGTAGCCGGCCATGACCTGCGGGCCCTTGATGGCGATCTCGCCGCGCTCGCCGGTGGGCACTTCGTTGCCGTCGTCGTCGAGCAGCTTGAGCCAGGTGCTCGGCAGCGGCAGGCCGATGGTGCCGGTGTAGGCCGTGCTGTTGGTCGGGTTGCAGGTGGTCGAGGGCGAGGTTTCCGAGAGGCCGTAGCCTTCGCAGATGGGGCAGCCGGTTTTCTCGAGCCAGAGCTTGGCCACTGCGGCCTGTACCGCCATGCCGCCGCCGACCGAGACCTTCAGGTTCTTCCAGTTGACGGTGTTGAAGTCGGGGTGGTTCGCCAGCCCGTTGAACAGCGTGTTGACGGCCGGGAAGCTGTGGATGGTGTGCTTCGACAATTCCTTGAGCACGCCGGGAATGTCGCGCGGGTTCGGGATCAGGATCAGCTTGCCGCCCGTGCGCATGCTCAGCATCATGCCGACCGTGAACGCGAAGATGTGATACAGCGGCAGCGCGCACACGCTGGTGGGCTGCTCGTTGGCCGGCACCTTGGCCATGACGGGCTCGTTCCAGGCCTCGGACTGCAGCACGTTGGCGATCACGTTGCGATGCAGCAGCACCGCGCCCTTGGACACGCCGGTGGTGCCGCCGGTGTACTGCAGCACGGCCACGTCGTCGGGGCCGGTGGCCACGGGCTTGAGCGAACCGCCCGCGCCCTTGTCGAGCGCATCGTTGAAGCGCACGGCGCCCGGCAGGCTGAAGTGCGGCACCAGCTTCTTGACGTTGCGCACCACGTAGTTGACCAGCGCGCCCTTCAGGAAGCCGAGCCGGTCGCCCATGGAGGCCAGCACGATGTGCTTGATCGGCGTGCTCGCGATGCACTGCTGCAGCGTGGTGCCGAAGTTCTCCATGATGATGATCGCCTTGGCGCCCGAGTCCTTGAGCTGGTGCTCGAGCTCGCGCGGCGTGTACAACGGGTTCACGTTCACCAGGATCAGGCCGGCGCGCAGGATGGCCGCCACCGCGATCGGGTACTGCGGGCAGTTGGGCATCATCGCGGCGACGCGGTCGCCCTTCACGAGGCCCAGACCCTGCAGGTAAGACGCGAAGGCCTTGCTGAGCTTGTCGGTCTCGCCGTAGCTCACGTCCTTGCCCATGAAGCTGTAGGCCGTGCGGTCGGCGTACTTGGTGAAGCTCTCCTCCATGAGCGCCACCAGCGACGGGTAGTGCGACGCGTCGATGTCGGCGGGCACGCCTTGCGGGTAGCTGCTGAGCCAGGGGCGTTCGGTCATGGATGTGTCTCCTCGGAGTCGGATGAGTTTTTAAAAACGAAAACGGCGCACGTGAGGCGCCGCGACGATCAGGCCCGCATCGCGGGCACGGACCTTCGGCCTATTCGATGGCCTTGCCCATATCTTCCACTACTTTTTTCGCATCGCCAAAGACCATCATGGTCTTGTCCATGTAGAAGAGCTCGTTGTCCAGGCCCGCGTAGCCGGCGGCCATGGAGCGCTTGTTCACGATGACGGTCTTGGCCTTGTAGGCTTCCAGGATCGGCATGCCGTAGATCGGCGTGCCCTTGGTGAGCGCGGCCGGGTTCACCACGTCGTTGGCGCCCAGGATGATCGCCACGTCGGCCTGCGCGAACTCGCCATTGATGTCCTCCATCTCGAACACCTGGTCGTAGGGCACCTCGGCCTCGGCCAGCAGCACGTTCATGTGGCCCGGCATGCGGCCGGCCACGGGGTGGATGGCGTACTTCACCTTGACGCCCTTGTGCGTGAGCTTCTCGGCCAGTTCGTTCACGGCGTGCTGGGCGCGCGCCACGGCCAGGCCGTAGCCCGGCACGATGATCACCGTCTCGGCGTTGGACAGCATGTAGGCCGCGTCGTCGGCGCTGCCGCTCTTGACCGGGCGCTGCTCCTTGTCGCCGCTGGAGGCCGTGGTCGCCTCGCCGCCGAAGCCGCCCAGGATCACGTTGAAGAACGAGCGGTTCATGGCCTTGCACATGATGTAGCTCAGGATCGCGCCCGAAGAGCCCACCAGCGAACCGGCCACGATCAGCATCGCGTTGTTCAGGCTGAAGCCGATGCCGGCCGCCGCCCAGCCCGAGTAGCTGTTGAGCATCGACACCACCACCGGCATGTCGGCGCCGCCGATCGGGATGATGATGAGCACGCCCATCACGAAGGCCAGCGCCAGCATGGCGAAGAACGCCGGCCAGCTTTCGGTGGCCACGAACACCAGGCCCAGGGCGATGGTCGCCAGGCCCAGCACCAGGTTCAGCATGTGCTGGCCCGAGAACTGCACCGGCGCGCCCTGGAACAGGCGGAACTTGTACTTGCCCGAGAGCTTGCCGAAGGCGATGACCGAGCCGCTGAAGGTGATGGCGCCGATGGCCGCCCCCAGGAACAGCTCGAGCCGGTTGCCATAGGGAATGGCATGGCGCACGAAGCCCTCGAAGAGGACCGCGCCGTCGGGCGTGCGCGCACCGACGACAGCCGCCACGGGTGCGGCCGTGATGCCGAAGGCCCAGGGCTCGGCCACCGCGGCCACGCCGATGAACACCGCGGCCAGGCCGATCATGCTGTGCATGAAGGCGACCAGCTCGGGCATCTTGGTCATCTCGACCTTGTTGGCCATGAAGGCGCCCAGGCCGCCACCGACCACGACGGCGGCCAGCACCCAGGCGATGCCGGTGGTGAAGTCGACGTTGAGGGCGCGCGCCTGTCCGTGAACCAGCGCGATGGTGGTCAGCACGGCGATCGCCATGCCGGTCATGCCGAAGATGTTGCCGCGGATCGAAGTGGTGGGATGGGACAGGCCCTTCAGGGCCTGGATGAAGCAGACGCTGGCAACGAGGTACAGCAGCGTGACGAGGTTCATGCTCACTTGGCGGCTCCCTCAGCGGCCTTGGGGGCGGCCTTCTTGTCTTTCTTCTTGAACATCTCGAGCATCCGGCGCGTGACCAGGAAGCCGCCGAAGACGTTCACCGCGGCCAGCGCCACGGCGAGCACGCCCATGGTCTTGCCCAGCGGCGTGGTGGTGAGCGCGGCGGCCAGCATGGCGCCCACGATCACGATGGCCGAGATGGCGTTGGTCACGGCCATGAGCGGCGTGTGCAGCGCGGGCGTGACGGTCCAGACCACGTGGTAGCCGACGTAGATGGCCAGCACGAAGATGGTCAGGTTGATGACGGTGTGCGAAACGATTTCCATGGTGTTGTGTTCTCCTCGTTCGGTCTCTGTCTCTTGGTCCCGGGCTCTGTCAGAGCTTCTTGACTTCGTTGATGCGGTTGGCATCGCCAAGCAGCACCACCTTCGGCTTGTAGTCGGCGGCTTCGGCCTCGGTCATGGGGGCGTAGGTGCAGATGATGAGCAGGTCGCCCACATGCGCCTTGCGCGCCGCCGCGCCGTTGAGCGAGATGGCGCCCGAACCGCGCGCCGCCTTGATGATGTAGGTCGAGAAGCGCTCGCCGTTGTTGACGTTGTACAGCTCGATCTTTTCGTACTCGCGCATGTCGGCCGCGTCGAGCAGGTCTTCGTCGATGCCGCACGAGCCCTCGTAGTGCAGGTCGGCTTCGGTCACGGTGGCGCGATGCAGCTTCGCGCGGAGCATGGTGCGATTCATGGAAGGCAGCCTGCTCTTACTTGCGCGTGACCTGGCCGTCCTGCGTGACGCGGCAGGCGGCGACGATGTCGTCCTCGAGGTCGATCTTGAGCGCGCCTTCCTTCGTGACGACGAGCTTGAGGAAGTCGAGCACGTTGCGCGCATACAGCGCCGACGCGTCGGCCGCCACCAGCGCCGCGAGGTTGGTCTCGCCGACGATGGTCACGCCGTGCTTGACCACGGTCTTGTCGGCCTCCGACAGCGGGCAGTTGCCGCCGATGCCGTCGGCGCCCTTGCCGGCCGCGATGTCGACGATCACCGAGCCCGGCTTCATCGACTTGACCATGTCCTCGGTGACGAGGGTGGGCGCGGCGCGGCCCGGGATGAGCGCGGTGCTGATGACCACGTCGGCCAGCGCGACGCGCTTGGCGACCTCGGCCTGCTGGCGCGTGAGCCAGCTGGCGGGCATCGGGCGGGCGTAGCCGCCGACGCCTTCGGCCGCGTCCTTCTCTTCCTGCGTCTCGTAGGGCACGTCGATGAACTTGCCGCCCAGCGACTCGATCTGTTCCTTGACGCTCGGACGCACGTCCGAGGCCTCGATGACGGCGCCCAGGCGCTTGGCCGTGGCAATGGCCTGCAGGCCGGCCACGCCGACGCCCAGGATGACGACGCGCGCGGCCTTCACGGTGCCGGCGGCGGTCATCAACATGGGGAAGAAGCGCTGGTACCTGTCGGCCGCGATCATCACGGCCTTGTAGCCGGCGATGTTGGCCTGCGAGCTGAGCACGTCCATGCTCTGGGCGCGCGTGGTGCGCGGCGCGGCTTCGAGCGCGAAGCCCGTGACACCCGCGGCGGCCAGGCGCTGCAGGCCGGCCGCGTCGAAAGGATTGAGCATGCCGATGACGACCGCGCCGGCCTTCAGCTGCGCCGCTTCGGCGTCGCTGGGCGTGCGCACCTTGAGCACCATGTCGGCGGAGAGCGCCCCGGCCGCATCGGTGATCTCGGCGCCTGCCGTCTGGTACGCCGCGTCGGTGACGCTGGCTGCAATGCCGGCACCGGCCTGCACACGCACGGTATGCCCGGAGGCCACCAGTTTCTTCACCGTTTCGGGTGTAACGGCCACTCGGGTTTCGCCAGCCGCTGTCTCGGCAGGCACGCCTATCAACATAGAGTTCTCCTCAGGGGGAAGGGGCAGCACGGATTGCGGGCAGAGCTTACAGCAAGATTACAAGCGCACCTGTCGCCAGAATGCCGCGTTCTTTTTGCGTCTCAACGCCCGCAGGCACTGCACATGTAGCTATTTAATTGATAGCAAATTGGCGACCGGTGCGACCCCGGGGGAAACACGGGTGACCGCCGCAGAAGCGCTTGTGGCGCCTTCGCTCGCTCTGGCTCTAGATTGCAATCAACTAACACCAATTGGGTTCAATTAGCAATTGAACCACATACATAAAATCAATTTGCGTGAATTAATAGCAATTCACAGCAATGATTTCAGACGCAGATAGATACACTTCGATTCATATTGCGGACACATAGAGGTCCACACAGGGCGGAACAAGGGAATGGAATGCGCATTGCAGTACTCGACACCGAGCCGGACCAACTCCGGTTGATCAACCAATCCATGGCGAGCCTCGGTCACGAGTGCCACACGTACGCCGCCGGCAAGGCGCTGCTGCACGCCATGCGCCGCGAGACCTTCGACCTGCTGGTGCTCGACTGGCGCCTGCCGGACATGAACGGCCCGGACGTCGTCAAGACGATCCGGCAGGACTACAAGAGCCGCATGCCGATCCTGTTCGTGACCGAGCACCACGACGACAGCGACATGGTCGAAGGCCTCAATGTCGGCGCCGACGACTTCATGGCCAAGCCGCTGCGCCCGATCGAGTTCGAGGCCCGCATCAACGCCCTGCTGCGCCGCGCCTACCCCTCGCGCAACGAGCCCGAAATGGTGTTCGGCCCGTACCACTTCTTTCCGCCCTCGCGCACCATCCGGGTCCACGGCGAGCTGGTCGAGCTGAAGAACCGCGAGTACGAACTCGCGCTCTTCCTGTTCCAGAACCTGGGGCGCCTGCTCTCGCGCGAGCACCTGCACGAGGCGGTCTGGGGGCTGGGGGTCGAGGCGCTGTCGCGCTCGCTCGACACCCACGTGTCGCGCCTGCGCACCAAGCTCGAGTTGCGTCCGTCGAACGGCTTCCTGCTGCTGGCCGTGTACGGTCTGGGCTACCGACTGGAAACCATCGAGGTCGACACGCGGCCCGCCGCTGCAGCTTCCAACGCGCGCTGAGCGCACGCCCCGGCAGGCCAGGCGGGGAACCCCTCCTCCCCGTCGGCCTCCAACTTGTTCCGTCCGAACAAGTGCCCTTCCCCATGCCCCGGCTCCTCCTGGCCGCACTGCTCCTGCTGTGCAGCGGCCTGTTCCCCGCCCTCGCTGAAGACGTCGAGGCCAGCGACATGGTGCGCGGCGGCCTGCAGGCGATCCAGATGATCGACCGGAACGAGGCCGGCGAACTGTGGGACGGCGCCACGCCCGCCACCCGCAAGCGCATCACCCGCACCGACTTCGCCAGCAAGGTGGCCAGGAGCCGCGCCCCGCTCGGCGGACCGCAGCAGCGCACCTGGGTGGCCGTGCACCGGCAGGTCGTGACCGACCCGGACGCCGATGCGGCCGGCCAGTACGTCAGCGTCGAGTACGAGACCCGCTTCGGCAATCAACCCCACCGCACCCTGCGCGAGTTGGTGAGCTTCCGGCTCGACGCCGACCGCATCTGGCGCTTCAGCGGCTATGTCGTGCGATAGCCGAGATGCCGATAGACTCGCGCCCACGATGCCCACACGCTGGAAACCCAATGTCACCGTGGCCGCGGTGATCGAGCAAGACGGCCGCTTCCTGCTTGTCGAAGAGCAGACCGACGACGGCCTGAAGCTCAACAACCCGGCCGGCCACCTCGACCCCGGCGAGTCGCCCGAGGACGGCTGCATCCGCGAGACGCTCGAGGAAACGGCCCACGCCTTCACGCCGACCGCGCTGCTGGGCGTGTACATGGCGCGCTCGGCCGAGCAGCCCGACGTGACCTACATGCGCTTTGCCTTCACCGGCGAACTGGGCGCGCGCGAAGAAGGTCGTGCGCTCGATGAAGGCATCGTGCGCACGCTGTGGATGAGCGTGGACGAGATCCGTGCCAGCGCGGCGCGCCATCGCAGCCCGCTGCTGCTGCGCTGTGTCGAGGACTACCTCGCTGGCAAGCGCCATCCGCTCGCGCTGATCCACACCGAAGACAGCGTGCGGCAGCCCCGCTGAGGCCTGTTCAGACGATGACGCCGCCCCCGAGGCAGCGTTCGCCGTCGTACAGCACGGCCGACTGCCCCGGCGTGACCGCCCATTGCGGCGCGCCGAAGCGCAGGCTGAACGCGCCGTTGGCGCCCTCGCCCAGTTCGCAGGCCGCGTCGGCCTGCCGGTAGCGCGCCTTCGAACCGTAGGCGCCCGCGCCGGGCGCCTCGCCGGCGACCCAGCTCGCATCGTCCGCCTTCAGTTCGGACGACAGCAGCCACGGATGGTCGTGCCCCTGCACCACCCACAGCGTGTTCTTCTCGACGTCTTTGCGCGCCACGAACCAGGGCGAATGGTCGCCCGCGCCGCGCTGTGCCCCCTTCTCCTTCACGCCGCCGATGCCCAGCCCCTGGCGCTGGCCCAGCGTGTAGAAGCTCAGGCCCTGGTGCTCGCCGAGCTTGCGGCCGCGGTCGTCCTTGATCGGGCCCGGCTCCTTGGAGATGTAGCGGTTCAGGAAGTCGCGAAACGGCCGCTCGCCGATGAAGCAGATGCCGGTCGAGTCCTTCTTCTTGGCGTTGGGCAGGCCGATTTCTTCCGCGATGCGGCGCACCTCGGTCTTGTGCAGCTCGCCGACCGGGAACAGCGTCTTCGACAGCTGCGCCTGGTTCAGGCGGTGCAGGAAGTAGCTCTGGTCCTTCGAGTTGTCCAGCCCCTTGAGCAGCTCGTGCCGGCCCGTGGCCTCGTTCAGGCGCACGCGGGCGTAGTGGCCGGTGGCGATCTTCTCGGCGCCCAGCCGCATGGCGTGGTCGAGAAAGGCCTTGAACTTGATCTCGGCGTTGCACAGCACGTCGGGGTTGGGCGTGCGGCCGGCCTTGTATTCGCGCAGGAACTCGGCGAACACGCGGTCCTTGTAGTCGGCGGCGAAGTTGACGTGCTCGATCTCGATGCCCAGCACGTCGGCCACGCTGGCGGCGTCCACGAAGTCGATGTTCGACGAGCAGTATTCGCTGTCGTCGTCGTCTTCCCAGTTCTTCATGAAGATGCCGACCACCTCGTGCCCCTGCTGCTTGAGCAGGTGCGCGGTGACCGCGGAGTCCACCCCGCCGCTCAGCCCGACCACGATCCGTTGTTTTGCCATAAGCCCGCCATTGTCCCAGCCCGGCGACAGGGGCATCCGGCGTGTGGGAAATCGGGAAAACCCGTGTCGCCGGCTTGTCAGCCGCCACTCCACGATGCGAAAGGCCGGCGCTACAGTGCCCCGAAACACAGCGGAGACAACACGCATGGCGACCCCTTCCCTTTCTGGCGACCCCACCCCCTGGACGCGCAACTACCCGCCCGGCATGCGCTGGGACGCCGACCTGCCGGTCAAGCCGGTGCAGCAGATGCTCGACGAAGCGGTCGCGCGCTGGCCCGGCCATTCGGCCGTGGAGTTCATGGGCCAGGTCCTCACCTACGCCCAGCTCGGCGCAGCGGTCGACCGCGCCGCCAAGGGCCTGCAGGACCTGGGCGTGAAGCCGGGCGTGCATGTCGGCCTGTACCTGCCGAACACGCCGCACTACCCGATCGCCTTCTTCGCCGTGCTCAAGGCCGGCGGCACGGTGGTGAACTACTCGCCGCTGGACGCCGAGCGCGTGCTGGCCCACAAGATCGAGGACAGCCGCACCGACATCCTCGTCACGCTCGACCTCGTGAACCTCTACCCGCTGATGGCGCGCCTGCTCGACAGCTCGCGCCTGAAGACGCTGGTGGTCGGCAGCCTCGGCGACTACGGCGCGGCGGGCGACAAGGTGCAGGCGCAGCTGCAGGCCGCCGGCCAGATCGCACCGGTGCCCACCGACGACCGGCACGTGCGCTTCACCGACCTGCTCAAGAGCGAAGGCACGCACCAGACCTACCCGCTGGGCGACCTGGCCGAAGAGATCGTCGTGCTGCAGTACACCGGCGGCACCACCGGCCTGCCCAAGGGCGCGATGCTCACGCACGCCAACCTCACGTCGGCCTCGGCGCAGTACTACGAATCGACGCGCGGCGAGCCGCCGATCCTCGACGAAGGCAAGGAACGCTTCCTGGTCGTGCTGCCGCTGTTCCACATCTTCGCGCTCAGCGCCGCGATGCTGCTGGGCGTGCGCCTGGGCGCGGCGCTGGTGCTGCACACGCGCTTCGATGTCGACGCGGTGATGAACGAGCTCGCGGCCAGCCGGATCAGCGTGTTCCCCGGCGTGCCGACCATGTACACCGCCATCCTTGCGCACCCCAAGGCGAAAGAAATGGACCTGCGCTCGCTGAAGTTCTGCGGCTCGGGCGGCGCGCCGCTGCCGGTGGAGGTGGAGCAGCGCTTCTTCGAACTCACCGGCTGCCACCTCAACGAAGGCTGGGGCATGACCGAGACCTCGCCCGTGGGCACCTTCACGCCCGCGCGCGGCGTGCGCAAGGCCGGCTCGTGCGGCATGCCGCTGCCGCGCGTGCGCATCAAGCTCGTGAGCCTGGACGACCCGACGAAGGACGTGACCGCGTTCGGCGAGCCCGGCGAGCTGTGCGTGCAGGGCCCGAACGTCATGAAGGGCTACTGGAACAACCCGAAGGCCACCGCCGAGTCGATGACCGCCGACGGCTACTTCCGCAGCGGCGACGTCGCGAAGATGGACGCCGACGGCTACCTGTACATCGTCGACCGCACCAAGGACATGCTGCTGTGCGGCGGCTACAACGTGTACCCGCGCGTGCTCGAGGAGGCGGTGTACGAACACCCGTCGGTGGCCGAGGTCTGCGTGATCGGCGTGCCGGACGAGTACCGGGGCCAGTCGCCGAAGGCCTTCGTGAAACTGAAGGACGGCGCGGACGACCTCACGCTCGACGCGCTCAAGGCCTTCCTGAAGAACCGCCTGGGCAAGCACGAGATGATCGGCGCGCTCGAGATCCGCGCCGAGCTGCCCAAGACCGCCGTGGGCAAGCTCTCGAAGAAAGACCTCGTGGACGAGGAAGCCCGCAAGCGGGCCTAGGACAGCGTCTTACTTCTTCTGGCCGAACGCTTCGGCCAGCAGCTCGTAGGAGCGCAACCGGGCTGCGTGGTCGAACACCTGCGAGGTGATCATGAGTTCGTCGGCGCCGGTGCGCGCCACGAACGCTTCCACGCCCTGCTTCACGGTCTCGACCGAGCCCACCGCCGAGCACGACAGCACCGAGTCGAGCAGCGCGTTCTCGGCCGGGCCGACCTTCTGGCGGTAGTTCTCCACCGGCGGCGGCAGGCGCCCCGGGCGGCCGCTGCGCAGGTTCACGAAGGCCTGCTGCCACGAGGTGGCGCGGAACTCGGCCTCGGCGTCGGTGTCGGCCGCGAACACGTTGAAGCCCAGCATCACGTACGGTTTCTGCAGCTGCGCCGAGGGCTTGAAGGTCTCGCGGTAGATCTGGATGGCCTGCATGATCTGCTGCGGCGCGAAGTGCGAGGCAAAGGCATACGGCAGCCCCAGGTGCGCCGCCAGCTGCGCGCCGAAGGTGCTCGAGCCCAGGATCCACACCGGCACCTCGAGCCCCGCACCGGGCACGGCGCGCACGGCCTGCTGCGGGTTCTTCGACATGAAGTCCATGAGCTCCATCACGTCCTGCGGGAACTGGTCGGCGTCCGACTCCAGGTTGCGCCGTAGGGCGCGCGCGGTGCGCTGGTCGGAGCCGGGCGCGCGGCCCAGGCCCAGGTCGACGCGCCCCGGGTACAGCGACTCCAGCGTGCCGAACTGCTCGGCGATCACCAGCGGCGAGTGGTTGGGCAGCATCACGCCGCCGGCGCCGATGCGGATGGTGGAGGTGCCCGCGCCCACGTGCGACAGCAGCACGGCCGTGGCCGCGCTCGCGATGCCCGGCATGCCGTGGTGCTCGGCCAGCCAGTAGCGCGTGTAGCCCAGCTTCTCGCCGTGCTGCGCCAGCGACAGCGAGTTGCGGAACGACTGCGCGGCATCGCTGCCTTCGGTGATCGGGGAAAGGTCGAGGATCGAAAGCGGAATCATGGCGCGATCATGGCGCGAACCGCCCGATGCCGTCGCGCGCGGGGCTATTCGGTTTGGTATAGCGTCGCGACGCTCGCGAAATCGCGCCCGTGCTGCGTCACGTGGACCTGGAAGGGCACGCTCTCGCCCGGCGCAATGGCCGGCAGGTTCTCGATCAGCTTGAAGCCGGTCAGCTGGTCGTTGCGGTCGCGCAGGCTCACCCACAGGCGCACCTTGGCCGCGATGGCCGTGCCGGGGTTCTTCACCGTGCCCGTGACCTCCACGCTCTTGTAGGTGAAGCGCTGGCTGAAGTTGAGCAGCACGCTGCCGGTGCCTGCCTGCGTGCCCGTCACCTGCACCTCCAGCGGCTTGCGCGGGCCGGGCAATGCGGCGCGGCGCATCGGCTTCCACTCGACGCGGGTCTGCGTGATGCGGTCCACGGCCTTGGGCTCCAGCAGGATCGGAAAGCGCTCGCCCGGGTACAGGGAGGCCAGCGCATCGAGGCGCGTGGTGCCGTCGGCCGTGCTGCCGCCGAAGCGCGAGATCACGGCGCCGGGCGCGATGGCGATGGCGTCGGTGCTGCGGTTCACCAGCTCGGTCATGAACAGCGGCCGCTGGATCGTGCTGCGCCCCGCCACCAGTGGCAGCAGTTCGAGCTGCCGCGGGTCGAAGCGCTCGCTGTCGTCGGCCAGCAGGTCTTCGGTGCCCAGCCGCAGGTCGGGGTGGAAGGCCTCCGGCGCGCCGGCCGTGCGGATCACGCGGTCGGCGCTCAGCACCGTCGTGCGCGCGCCCGAGGGCGTGACGGTGCGGTAGCCGATGCGGTAGTCCCACGCCGCGATGGCGGCGCCGCGGCCGAAGCGGCTGAGATCGACATCGATCGCCGTGCGTGCGCCGGGCGCCAGCTCGGACCCCGGCGCATGGCCGCGCCCGACGCCGATCACCTGGCCCGCGTCGTCGTACAGCGTGACCAGCGCCTCGATGCTGCCGAACGCCGGCGCACCCGCGGCGCCCGCATGCACGAGGCGCCCGACCAGGCGCACGCGCTCGCCCTGCTGCACCAGCCGCACGCGCGAGAACGCCAGGCGCGGCCCTTCGGCAGCGCTGCGGGGTTCGGACAGCTTCTCGACCGTCACGTCCTGCCGCGTGACGTTCTGGCCCAAGGGCAGGTCGACCAGCACGGGCGCGGACTCGCCGGGCATCAGCACATCGATCGGCAGGGATTCGTTGCGCTCGTTCAGCCGCGTGTCGCCGTCGTGGAACACCACCTTCAGGCCGGGCCGCTCGAGCGGCCGGCCGGTCTCGTTGCGCGCCAGCACCAGCAGCTTCGGCCGCTCGCCGACCAGCACCTGGCGCGGCTCGGAGAGCTTCAGGCCGTCGGTCGCGATGGTGCGATCGACGATCGCGCGCGCCACCGAAGGCGTATCGCTGCGCTTGCCGGAGCCGAACAGCAGCATCGCGACCTGGACGGCCACTGCCACGCCGAGAAAGCCGATCACGACGAAGCCGACCGTGCGCAGCATCTGCTTCTGGCGCAGCGCCTGTTCAGCGGCGATCTGCTGGCCGGCGTGGTGCTTGACCTGCTGAAGCACGCGCTCCAGGCGGTCGGACACGTCGTCTTCCACCAGCGACATCGAGCCGCAGTGCGAACAGGTGTATTCGTTCAGGCCGGTGCGGCGCAGTGCGCTGCTGCCGCACTCGCCGCATTTGAGGGTCTGCAGGTCGATGCTCATGTGTTTTTCTTTTTTCCCTTACCAGCCGAACACGTCGACGATGCCTTCGGCCGCCGCGGCACTGCCCAGCAGCGGCACGAGGCGCTCGACCAGGCGCGCGCGGTGCACCGGGTCGACCTCGCAGTCGTCCTCGTCGGTGAAGATGGCGTCGCCCGCTTCGTCCCACACCTGGCCGATGGTGCCCAGGCAGGCGGCCATCTCGAAGATGTCGGCGAAAAGCGGTTCGTCTTCCTCCCAGGCGCCCGTGCCGTGCATCGCGAACTGGATCGCGCCGGTGCGCAGGTCCAAGATGAACGGATCGGCGCCCTGGTCGGCCACCACCAGCCAATGGTCGGGCCAGTCGGCGATGCGCTCGCCGGTGATGCCGTGCCAGCGGTAGCCCGCCTGCAACTGCCACAGGCGCGAGAGCGCGGGAATGCTGAACGGGTTGCCGGTGGTCGGCACCGTGAGGCCCGCGTAGCCCACGCGCTCGTTGACCCACTCGCCGAGCGGGCCGACCTGTTCGTAGAAGGTGGCGAGGGCGGCGGGCAGCGCCAGCTCGCCGTGCCAGTGCTCGGCGGCGGATTGCGGCGCCAGCGCGCCATGGGAAGCCAGGGCCGCGCGGGCCTGTTCGATCGATGCCACGGGGGTTGTTCTCCGTTCAGGTCAGGCGGGCGGCCTGCTGCAATGCGGTGCGCAGTGCGTCGATGTCGCCGGGTGCGACCTCGTGCACGCCCGGCACGCCGGCCAGGCCGCAGGCCGTCGATGCCACCACGGGCACGCCGGCCGCCACGGCGCGCAGCAATGCGCGCGGGGCGTGCTCGACGTGCGCGGGCAGCACGACGACGCTCGCACCGGCCAGCCAGTCGCCTTGCCAGTTCATGTGTTCAATGGGTTCGATGCCCCGCCAGAGCCGCGCGTCGTCCGATGGCGCGCCCAGCACGCGCAGGCGGCACGGCCAGCCTTGCAGCGCGGCAGCAAGTTCACGCGCGCCCTTGCGCGCCAGCGCGCTGGCGGCGAACACGACGAGCGGCGGTTCTTCGCGCTTGCCGTGCGTGGCCTTCACCTGCGGCAGCGCCCAGTCGATCCGCTGCAGCGTGGCCTGCGGCGTGTACTGCGCCATGGCCTGCGCCACCGCGGCATGCGGCGTGACGACGACTGCCGCGCGCGCGAGCGCCAGCGCTTCATCGCGCACCAGCGAGGCACCGGCGCGGAAGTCGCGCAAGGTAGCGTCGCCGGGCCAGCGCTGCGAGGCGGCATCGAGCTTCTTTTCAATGTCGACCATCGGCAAGGCACTGGCCAGCACGGTGATGCGGCGCCCGTCGAGCACGCCGAGGCGCTGCAGGTGCGGCAGCAGCGACTGCTCGACCACCAGGTGCGTGTGCGCAGGCGCCAGCCGCGCGGCAAAGGCCTGCGCGAGCCAGCGCTGGCCGTCGATCAAGCTGGCCTGGCGCCGGCCTGCCTGCCGCGCCCAGAGCCGCTGCCACACGGCGCGGCGCAGGCTCGCGGCCCACGCGGTGGTCACCGCTGCGTTCGTCGCAGGCTCGCGATGCCAGCCGGCAGCAGGCACGCGCCAGAACGCAAGCCGCAGCGGCACGGGCTGCATGCGCTGCGCCTGCGGATGCGCCTCGCGCAGGTGGCGTGCGAACTCCGGCGTCCAGCCATCGACGAGCACGGCGGTGCGCCCTTCGGCGCCGACATCGACCGGCGGACGGTGGCGAAAGCACGCCGTCTGGTCGCAGCTCAGGCAGCCGCGCGCCAGCGGCAGCGCGGTGGGCGCGTCGTCGTTCGTGCGCCGCAGCGTGACGGGCTCGGCCGGCACCGCCCGCGGCGTGCGCGCGCGGATGCGCACCACGAGCTCGGTGTCGGTCAATGCCACTTCGAGCCGCCAGGCGTGCCGGGCGCGCAGCTTCACGTCGACGTAGTTCCAGAACACCGTCGCATCGACGGCGTCGCCGTCCGGCGCGCCGGCCTGCTCGATGCGCGCCGTGTGGCCGTGGCGCTCGACCAGCTCGAAGCCCGCGCGCACGGCCACGGTGGCCAGTGCGTTCGACAGCTGGCACAGCCCGCCGGCCAGCGTCGGCACCACGCAGCCGCCGCGCACCTCGCGCCCGACCACGAAGCCGCGCCCGGCGCCCGGTCGCCCCAGCTGGCGCCAGAAGCTCAGCACCTCGCCGGCCGGCACCTCGATGGCGTCGAAGGCCGGCCGCGCCACGCGCAGGTTGTGCACCTTGCCGGCGACCAGCGGGAATTCATCGGCCCGGCCGTCGGACCACAAGGGGGTTCGGTGCTGCGCGAGCACGGGCGCGTCGGCCAGTGCGTGTTGGCCTGTGGGCCAGCGCCGGGCCGAGGGCCGCAGGGTTTCGCGCAGGGCGTGGGCCGTGGCGAGCAGCCGCGAGCGCAGCCAGAAGTCGATCGCGTCGATGCGGCGCGGCGGCTGCCAGGCCTGCGCACTCACGCGGCGGGGCCTCGCTTGCGCCATTGGCCGAGGTCGGCTTCGATGCGCTCGTTGATGTTGCCGCTCCATTGCGCGCCGAAGCCGGCGTCGCGCAGCAGCTCGACGATGCGGCGGCCGACCACGACGGTGTTGGCTTCGCGCTGCGCGATCTCGGGGATCATGCCGCCGCTGAAGGCGAGGTACAGGCGGCCGTTGCGCACGGCGCCGTCCAGGTCCTGTGCGTGATAGAAGCAGCAGCCGCGGATGCCGGACTCGAGCCGGCCCGCCGCACGCCACTGCTCGCGCACGTCGTCGTGCCCGTCGGACAGCGTGTTGCCGGCGCGGTGCAGGGCGATGATCTTTTCGCTGCGCAGCTGCGCGAACACGGCCTCGAGCCGGTCGTACTCGGTCTGCGCGGGCCACTGCGCCTCGGCGGCGCGCTTGGCGGCGCAGGCGCGCGTGGTTTCGGCCTTGATCCAGGCGCGGTCCTCGGGCGTGAGCTCATCCGGATCGAGGTACTCGTCGGTGATCATCCAGCCGATGTCGGCATCGGCATGGAAGCCGCTCCACACCAGGTCGTGGATGCGTCCGCGCGTGTCTTCGGGGTCGAGAGTGAGGGCCATGCGTAGTGGGTCGTCGCTTGGTTGGCGACGGATCGTGCTTTCATTTTTCGCGGTCGGAACGACGCTCGATTCTCGCGTGTCCGCACCACGGCGATGCGTTAATGCGAAAGCATGCGCTCTGGCGGCCATCCCTCCCGCGCCCAAATCATGAGGGATGCGCAAGGCCAAGGCAATGTGACTTTCGGCCAAGAATTCACGGTCATGGCCCATGAAAAAAGCCGGCCCTGCGTTGGCAGGGCCGGCTTTCATGAAGACCTGGAACGCTCGCCGATCCCGTCGGCGAAGCGTTCGGACTGTTGCTTACAGCGGCAGTGCGTCGCCGTGGGCGGCAGCGCGGGCTGCGGCGCGAACCGCAGCGCGGTCGACGGTGCTGGCGACGATCGGGGCCACGCCCGACGAAGCGCCTTCGGCGTACGGGTCGGCGCTGTGTGCGGCGGCGACAGCGTCGGCACGCACGGCGGCGCGGCTGGCGGTCGACACGATCACTTGTGCGGGGCCTGCATTGGCGCCGGTGGCGTAGGGGTTGGCGCTGTGCGCGGCCACGACGGCTTGGGCGGCGACATCGGCGCGGCTGGCGGCCGAGGTCAGTTGATGCACGCCTTCATAGCTTTCGGCATGGGCGGCGCCGGCAACGGCCATCAGGGCAACAGCAACGGCGGAGAGGATCTTCGAGGCGGTCATTTGGATTTCTTCCTTCTTCAATTCAGTTCAAGTTCTTGCTTCGGATGTCGAACCGGTCTTGGGTGGGTCACCGCCCCTCTGTTCTTTTTCGGAGGGCGGCCACCTCGCTCGGGGCCCTGTTCACCCAGATCAGCTTTGAGGGCTGGTCCGTGAGATGAATTGTGCGCCTCGATCTAGGTAAAAACCCGTAGCAAAACGAACCGCGGTGTTCACGGATTCGAAACAATTGAGGGGAAGCGGGTGGCCGTCAGGCGTTCGCGACCGCACTGCCAAAGAGCGCCAACGCCGGGGCGATCCGCTCGGCGGGCGTGTTGCCGAAGCCGAAGACGAAGCCCGTGCGGACCTGCTCGCTCAGGCAATAGGCGGAGATCGCGGGCACATCGATGCGGTGCGCCAGCAGCGCCTGGGAGACCGCCGCATCGTCGATCGGCGTGCGCGAGATGGCCGACAGGTGCAGCCCCGAGCCGGTGGTCGACAGCTCGAAATCGCGCCCCACCAGCGTCCTGAAGCAGTGCTCCATGAGCTGCGCGCGTTCGCGATAGCGCACGCCCATGCGCCGGATGTGGGCCGCCAACTGCCCGCTCGCCATGAAGTCGGCCACCACGCCCTGGGTCGGCATGGAGGCCTTGAACGAGAAGATCTGCGTGGCGCAGGCAAAAGCGTCCGCCAGGTCGGGCGGGACCACCAGGTAGGCCAGGTTGAGCGCGGGCGAGATGGAACGGTTGAAGTTCCCGATGTAGATGACCCGCCCCCCATGGTCCAGCGCCGCCAGCGGAGGCAGCGGCCTGCCGCGGAAATGGAAGGCGTTGTTGAAGTCGTACTCGATCACCCAGGCATTGCGCTCGTGCGCCCACTGCAGGAGCGAGAGGCGCCGCTCCAGGGGCATCGTGCTGCCGAAGGGGAACTGGTTGGTGGGTGACGCCACGATCAGCCGCGCGTCGGGCGCATGGCTGTCGAACCGGCTGCTGTCCAGGCCTTGCAGGTCGATGGGCACCGGCACCAGGTCCGCGCCGAAGCCCATCAAGGCGGCAAGCCGCGTGATGTAGCCCGGGTCTTCCACGATGATGCGATCGCCGTGGTCGGTCAGCACCTGGCCTGCCAGCACGAAGCCCTGCGTCGTGCCGTCGACCACGAGCACCTGGTCCGGCAGGCAGGAAATGCCGTGTGCCTCGCCCACATAGTCCGCGATCTGCTGGCGCAGTTCGGGCAGCCCCATCGGCGAGCCGTAGCCCAGCTCCGCAGCCGGCGCCGAGCGCCAGTACTGCGACGAGACCTTGGCGAACTGCTCGAACGGCAGCTGGTCGAGCGCGGGCACGGTCGGGCTGAGGTCGAACGTGGCATTGCGCTCGGGCGGCAGCGCCAGCTCGGACATTGCCTGCGCGCGCCGCGAGATGTGCCGGGGCGCCGGCGCGGCGACAGGTGCGTTCGACGGTGCCCCGGCCGGCGCGCTGCACTCCTCGGGCAGCACGGCGGCAATGTAGGTGCCCGCCCCGACGCGGCCGCTGACATAGCCCTCGGCCAGCAGCCGTTCGTAGACCAGGACCACGGTGTTGCGCGACACGCCGAGTTCCGCGGCCAGCTGGCGGGTGGGCGGCAGCCGCGAGTTCTTGGAGATCCGGCCCTGCACGATGGCCTGGCGGATCTGCTCGAACACCTGGACGTGCAGCGGATCGGACCCGCTGCGGTCCAGCGAGAGCGAACTCCAGGTCGGGTAGTTGAAGTGCCGCGGCATACGAGATCTCCATGCCGCCCGTGCCGGACAGGCTGCGGCGGCCTTCGAATATACGGCCCGGTCGCCCGCGCTAGGCGCCCGCAAGCATGCGCAGGACCTCCTCGTGGCGGCGGGGGTTGCCCGACGCGACCAGCCGGTTGCCGGAATGGATCGTGAGCGGACGCCCCTCCCAATCGGTGATGACGCCGCCGGCGCCTTCGATCACCGGCACCAGCGCGCAGTAGTCGACCTCGCGGTGGCGGCCGCAATCGATGCCGATGTCGATCGTTCCGTTGGCGATACAGCCGTACGCATAGCAGCTCGATCCGTACACGCACCATTTGGCGGCGCTGCGCAGCGTCTCGAACGCCTCGCGCTCGCGCGGCCCGAAGGGCTCCGGGTTGCTGCACGACACCAGCGCGTCGGCCAGCGACGGGCACTCGCGGCTGCGGATGCGCTGGCCATTGAAGGTGGACGGCTGGCCCTGCGCCCCGGCCCATCGGTCGTTGGTGATCGGATGGTCGATCACGCCGATGATCGGCGTGCCGTGGCGCGCCAGCGAAATCAGCGTCCCGTAGATGGGAATGCCCGTGATGAAGGCCTTGGTGCCGTCGATCGGGTCGAGCACCCAGACGTACTCGGCATCGAGGTCCTGGCCCTCGAACTCCTCACCGAGGATGCCGTGCGAGGGATAGCGGTGGCGGATCAGCGTGCGCAGCGTCTGCTCGACATGCTTGTCCACGACGGTGACGGGGCTGTCGTCCTCCTTGGACTCGAAGCCCCTGCGGCTGTACAGGTTCTCGCGCAGGATGGCGCCGCTGGCGTCGGCCAGGCCATGGGCGAAGGCGAGGAATTCGGCCATGGCCGACTCGGGAACGGAAGAAGTGGACACGCGGTCTCCTGGATCAAGTGGGCATGGGCCCGGTGCCGTGCTGCGCCGGCAAGTGGCGAAGATGGCGAGACATGCGGTGCTCCAGCCGCCGCACCAGGTGGTTGGCGGCGAACGCGAAGGCAAGGTAGATCAACCCGGCCGCAATGAAGATCTCGTAGGGGGCGAAGGTGCGCGCCACCAGGGTGTTGGCCACGCCCGTCAGCTCCGAGAGCGTGATGGCGCTGGCCAGCGACGTGCGCTTGATCGTCTTGATCACCTCGTTGCCGTAGGCCGGCAGCGCCAGCAGCATCGCCCGCGGAAGGATGACGTGGCGGTACAGCGCACCGAAGGACAGTCCGAAAGCCTGCCCGGCCTCGACCTCCCCGTGCGGCACCGCCTGGATCGCCCCGCGGAAGATGTGCACGGCGTAGGCCGTCGTGTTCAGCACGAAGGTGATGACGGCGCACCAATAGGGCTTGCGCAGGTAGGGCCAGGCCCAGCTGTCGCGCACCGCATCGATCTGGGCAATGCCGTAGTACACGATGAAGATCTGCACCAGCAGCGGCGTTCCCCGGAAGACCTGCGAGAACACCTCGACGGGCCAGCGCAGCCACCAGGCCTTCTGGACGCGCACGATGGCCAGCGGCACGGCCAGCAGCGTCGCGAGCACCATCGTGATCGCGAAGAGTTCCAGCGTGAGCAGCGCGCCCTGCCAGAGCACCGGAAGGCTCTCGACAATGAGTTCGACATCCATGGTCAGGCCGTCCTTTCACCACGGGCGCCGCGGCGCTCGAGCTGATGCAGCACGAGCGAACTCAGCACGGTCAGCGTGAGGTAGATGGCGCCGGCACTGAGGTAGAAGAACAGGGCGCGGCGCGTGTCGCTGGTGGCCAGTTCGGAGGCCTTCATCAGCTCGCTCAGCCCCACGATGGAGATCAGCGAGGTGTCCTTGAGCGTCGAGATCCAGATGTTGCCCAGGCCCGGCAGCGCCAGCCGCAGCATCTGCGGGCACTGGATCACGAAGAAGATCTGCAGGGTGCCCATGCCCACGGCCATGCCGGCCTCCACCTGCCCGCGGGGAATGGCCGTGAGCGCGCCGCGGAACACCTCCGAGGCGTAGCCGCCGAAGATCAGTGCCAGTGCAAACACACCCGCCGGATACGGCGGGATCTCGACCATGCCCGCGTCGGGCCTGACCAGCGCGAGCAGCCGGCTCAAGACCACCGTGCTGCCGAAGTACACCATCAGGATCAGCAGCAGTTGCGGGATGCCCCGTATCGCCGTGATGTAGGCCTCGGCCAGCCAGCGCACCGCCTTGAAGCGGGACAGGCACGCCGCCGCGCCCAGAAGCCCCAGCGCGATGCCGAACACCGACGACACCAGCGCCACCTCCACGGTCGTCCAGGCGCCCTGCGCGATGGTCGGCCCCCAGCCGTTGAACATGTCCATGGTGTCGTCAGAAATCGATGAGCGGATTCGGCGGCACGACGGCGTCAGTGCCAGACTGCAGGCAGCACACTGAAGCTCCAGTACTTCTGGTTGATCGCCTTGAAGGTCCCGTCGGCAAACATGCCCTTGAGCGCCGCGTTGATCTCGTCGCGCAGCGCCGTGGCCCCCTTGGGCAAGCCGACGGCCACGCCTTCGCCCAGGTACTTGGGCGCCTCGATCTCGGGGCTGACGAACTCGTAGTTGCGCCCTTCCGGCTTCTCCAGGAAGTCGGTGCGAACCTTCATGGGGCTCACGAGCATGAGGTCGATGCGGCCGGCCACGAGGTCCAGCAGCATGTTCTCGGCCGAGTCGTAGCGCGTGATCTCGACGCCGGAGAACTCGCCCGCAAGGTAGCTGTCGTTCGTGGTGGCCCGCTGCACGCCCACCACCTTGCCCTTGAGCGCGCCGGCGTTGGGCGTGTTGTCGGGCTTCATCGGGAGCAGCCCCCCGTTCTTGCGGCCCACGAAGCGCGCCGTCGAGGCCCGGTAGGGAACGGAGAAGTCGATGCTCTTCTTGCGCGTCTCGGTGATCGACAGGCTCGAGGCGACGATGTCGATCTTCCTGGAAAGCAGCGCGGGAATCAGCCCGTCGAACCCCAGGCAGACGAACTGCACGTTGGCGTTCATCCGCCGCCCGATCTCGCGGGCGATGTCGATCTCGAAACCCTTCAGCTCGCCCGACGCATCGCGGTAGTTGAAGGGCGGATAGGTGCACTGCACCCCGGCCTTGATCTCGCGGCCCATGGCGGCGACGGAGCACGCGGCCAGCAGGCCTGCGAACAACCATTTCTTCATTTCGTCTCCAGTTCTTGGTTCGTGATGTCGTGGCTACAGAACGCTGTCGAGGAACTTGCGGCAACGCTCGCTGCGCGGGTTGCCGAACACGTCGGCCGGGGCCCCGCGTTCCTCGATCTTTCCCTTGTGCAGGAAGGCGACCTCGGTCGAGACCTCGCGTGCGAACGCCATCTCGTGGGTGACCATCACCATGGTGCGCCCCTCCTCGGCCAGCAGGCGGATCACCTTCAGCACCTCGCCCACGAGCTCGGGGTCGAGCGCCGACGTGGGCTCGTCGAACAGCAGCAGCTTGGGCTCCATGGCCAGCGCGCGGGCGATGGCGCAGCGCTGCTGCTGGCCGCCCGAGATGTGGGCCGGGTAGTGCCGCAGCCGGTCGCCGAGCCCGACCTTCGCCAGCAGTGCTTCGGCCCGTTCCGTCGCTTCGCGGCGCGACAGCCCCAGCACCTTCATGGGCGGCATGGCCACGTTCTCCAGCACGGTCATGTGGCTCCACAGGTTGAAGTTCTGGAACACCATGCCGATGCCCGCGCGCAACCGGTTCACCTGGCTCTTGCTGGCAGGGCTCGCCTGCCCTGCCGACGAACGGCGCATGCGGATCTCTTCGCCATCGATGGCGACGGTGCCGGCGTCGGGCACTTCGAGCAGGTTGAGGCAGCGCAGGAAGGTGCTCTTGCCCGAGCCGCTGGCGCCGATCAGCGTGACCACGTCGTGCTCGTGGGCGCACAGGTCGATGCCGCGCAGCACGTCCAGCGCGCCGAAGCGTTTCTCGATGCCGGTGGCAGACACGATCTGCCTGCCCTGTTGTCGTTGGGGGTCGCTCAAGTGAGTTCCTTTTGAACGGTGCTGGCGCTTCGCCTAGAAGGTCCCGGGATAGGCCCCGCCGTCGAGCAGCAGATTCTGTGCGTTGATGTAGCCGGCATGGGCGCTGCACAGGAAGGCGCAGGCACGGCCGAACTCCACCGGATCGCCGAAGCGCGCGGCCGGGCTGCGGCCCTGCCATTCGGTCTGCTCCGCCTCGAACGAGCGCCCCGACCCGGCCGCGGCAGCCTCCACCGTGGCGCGCAGGCGGTCGGTGGCGAACGAACCGGGCAACAGGTTGTTGATGGTGACGTTGCGATGCGCCGTGCGCCGCGCCAGGCCCGCCACGAAACCGGTGAGCCCGCTGCGCGCGCCGTTGGACAGGCCCAGGATGTCGATGGGCGCCTTCACCGAGGACGAGGTGATGTTGACGATGCGGCCGAAGCCGCGATCCATCATGCCGTCCACCGTCGCCTTGATCAGCTCGATAGGTGTCAGCATGTTGGCGTTGAGCGCCACCATCCAGTCGTCGCACGTCCATTGACGGAAGTCGCCCGGCTTGGGCCCCGCGGCATTGGTCACCAGGATGTCCGGCGCGGGGCAGGCCTCGAGGACGAGCGCCCGCCCCTGCACCGTCGTGACGTCGGCGGCCACCGTGCGCACGTGCACGCCGGTGGCCTCGCGGATGTCGTTGGCGGTGGCCTCGAGCGCCTGCGCACCGCGCGCCACGATGGTGAGCGATGCGCCGTCTTCCGCCAGCGCGAACGCGCATGCCCGGCCCAGCCCCTTGCTCGCGGCGCAGACCAGCGCCGTCTTGCCCTTGATACCCAGATCCATGGCGACCTCTTGCCTCAGATGAAGTTCGCGGCGACCGTGCCGAAGCGGTCGAACGAGGAATGCACCCGCATGCCCTGCGAGGCGCGGTACTGCCGTGTGAAGGAGCCGGACATCACCTGCATCCCCGCCTCGAGGGCCAGGCCGAATTCGGCCAGCTTGTTCGCCAGCCACAGCACCGAGAGCAGCCCGCCGCCCTGCATGACCGCCGAGCCGGAGGCCGTCTCGCTGACGGCGCCATCGACCTGCACCGTCACGTTGGCGCCGGCGAGGTCGCGGTTGTCTGCCGTCAGCGGCACGGCCGCCCCCGTCACATAGGCCTTTTGCTGCGCGTTGTCCGCCATGGCCAGCGCCAGGTTGCCGGCAAACGGACCGCGGACCTCCACGATCTCCAGGGCCGGCGCCGCGTGCGTCACGGCGGCAGCGACCTCCTCCAGGCTCACGCCGGGTCCGCGCAGCGTCTTGCCGATGGTCAGGCACAGCTCGTTCTCGAAGCCCGGCGCGATCAGCTCGGAAAAGCGATAGGCCTGGCCGCTCGCATGCCGGCCGCTTTCCAGCAGATAGCCGAAGCAGGGCTCGTGCACCTGCTGCTGCACGCGCATGGCCTCGGCGGTGAGGCCGACCTTCCAGCCCGTCTGCCGCTCGCCCCTGGCCAGGCGCTTGTGCAACAGGGCCAGCTGCACTTCGTAGCCCTGCTGCAGGGAGAACTTCCCGGCCCATTCCGACGGCATGTGGCGTCCGTCCTCCATGGCTTGCCAAAGGGCGCTCGCAATGTCTTGGGTGTTCATCGCATCCTCATCGTGTGGTTGGGTGGTGTTCCAGGTAGGCGGCCAGGCGGCGAACGCCGTCGTCCAGGCGCGCCGTGCCGCTGGCGTAGCACCAGCGCAGGTAGCCTTCGCCCTCGGGGCCGAAGGCCACGCCGGGCGCCAGCCCCAGCCCGGCCTCGGCCACGAGCTGCTTGCAGAACGCGAGGCTGTCCGTCACGCCTTCGACACGGAAGAAGGTGTACATCGCGCCGCGGGCGGGCGCGGCGAGCTCGACCCCCGGCACGCTCCCCAGGCGCGCCGCCAGATGGTCCCTGCCCTGGCGCAACCGCTCGACCGTCCGGGCAATGGCATCTTCCCCGCGCGCCAGGGCGACCACCCCCGCCGCCTGGACGAAGGGCGGCGCGCAGGTGCTGCTGTACTCGATCAGCTTGCCGATGTCGCCCAGCATCGCCGGCGGCACGACGATCCAGCCCAGGCGCCATCCGGTCATGCGCCAGGCCTTGGAGAAGGAGTTGCAGCTGATGACCCGGTCCTCGGGCGTCGCGATGTCCAGGAAGGACGGCGCGCACGGCGCATCGAAGCTGATGCGCTGGTAGACATCGTCGCTGACGATCCAGATGCCCAGGCGCCGGCAGTGCGCGAGGATGGCTTCCTGCATCTCGCGCGAGAGCGTCCAGCCCGTCGGGTTGTTGGGCGCGTTCAGCAGCAGCGCGCGGGTGCCCGGCCGAAGCGCTTCCAGAAGGCGCTGCTCGTCGAGCACCCACCCCGCCGCGGTGAACTGCAATGCGACGGTCTCGACGTGCGCACCCAGCACCTTGGGCATCTCGACCAGGTTGGGCCACAACGGCGTCACGGCCACGACGCGGTCGCCGGGGTTCAGCAGCGCCTGCAGGGCCAGCATCAGCGCATGCGTGCCCGAACTCGTCACCGCCACCCGTTCAACGCCGATCGGGCCATGCCAGCGCGACAGGTACCGGGCGATCTCCTCGCGCAACGCGGGCTCGCCCAGCGTCTGGACGTAGAAGGTGCGCCTGTTCTCGAGGGCGGCGATCGCAGCGCCGCAGATCTCGTCCGGCGTCTCCTCGTCGGGCTCGCCGAACCAGAAAGGCAGGATGTCCTTGCGGTCCATGCCCGCATTGGCGACCTCGCGGATCTTCGAGGATCGCAGGGCCTGGACTTCGGCGCGTGCGACGGTCGATGGCGGGCAATGGGAAGCGGCGCTCTGCATGTCGTGCTTGTCTCGGTGTTCTATGGCCTGCATGCTCCGACGCCGCACGGTGCGGGACAAGGACCAATTCCGCGCGCCGAGGCGGACCAATCGCGGCGAACCGGCCGACGGCGATGCGCTGCTGAACGGCGCTATTCAGCAGAACGGCCGGAGCCAATGGGTTGATTGCCGCCGGGAATTGCCCCTCTGAACACAGTCATTGCCGTCGAAAAGGGGCTCCCGTCAAACGCTTCCCCTGCGCTCAACGGCCAGACGAACACAGAGGCTGCACTTCCTTGGCAAAACAGCACTTTCCCGGGCGCGACCGCCCATGGAGAGAATTCGAAATAAAAAGGGCAAAAAAAAGGCCTGCCTTCGAAAAGGCAGGCCTTCATTGAAAAGCTCAAGGAGCCGGTTTCAGAACGGAATGTCGTCGTCCATGTCGTCGAAGCCCGACGACGACTTGGCCGGAGCCTGGCGCGGCGCCGGTGCCGGGGCACGCGGTGCGGCTGCGGGAGCACGCGGGGCGTAGCCGCCACCGCCGCCACCACCACCACCTTGCGAATAACCACCGCCGCCGCCTTGCGAGTAGCCGCCGTCGTCTTCCGGACCGCCCGACGGGCCGCCCTGGCCCTGGCGGCTGCCCAGCATTTGCATCTGGTCGGCGCGGATTTCGGTGGTGTACTTTTCGATGCCGTCCTTGTCGGTCCACTTGCGCGTGCGCAGCGAGCCTTCGACGTACACCTGCGAGCCCTTGCGCAGGTACTGGCCGGCGATTTCGGCCAGGCGGCCGTTGAACACGATGCGGTGCCATTCGGTGGCTTCGCGCATCTCACCGCTTTGCTTGTCTTTCCAGCGATCGGTGGTGGCCACGGTGACGTTTGCGACCTGATCGCCGCTCGGGAAGGTCCGCATTTCGGGGTCGCGCCCCAGGTTGCCGACGACGATGACTTTATTGACCGATGCCATATGCACTGCCCCTGATAAGTAGATGAAGGAGGAGGTTGAGAGGAACCCTCCATTCTGCCTGAGCCGAAATCGGCCCGGCGCCGGCCAGCCTGGGCGGGGGCGTCCGCCGCCGTCCATCCCCTGGTCATGACAGGCGGAGCCAGCCCCTCTATCATGTCCGGTTGCCCTCGGACGACCGCACCCCTTGAATTCACCCACCACTGAAGACACCCCGGAGCGTGACGCCTACCTTGGCGCCCTGCTCGCCCAGCAGCGCATCAGCATCCGCGGCGCGCGCACCCACAACCTGAAGAACGTCGATCTCGACATCCCGCGCAACAAGCTGGTGGTGATCACCGGCCTGTCGGGCTCGGGCAAATCGAGCCTGGCGTTCGACACGCTGTATGCCGAGGGGCAGCGGCGCTACGTGGAAAGCCTCTCGGCCTATGCGCGGCAGTTCCTGCAGCTCATGGACAAGCCCGACGTCGATGTGATCGAGGGCCTGTCGCCCGCCATCAGCATCGAGCAGAAGGCCACCAGCCACAACCCGCGCTCGACCGTGGGCACGGTGACCGAGATCCACGACTACCTGCGCCTGCTGTACGCCCGCGCCGGCACGCCCTTCTGCCCCGACCACCACCTGCCGCTGCAGGCGCAGACGGTGTCGCAGATGGTCGACGCGGTGCTGGCCCTGCCCGACGAGCCGCGGCTGATGATCCTGGCGCCCGTGGCCCGCGAGAAAAAAGGCGAGTTCCTCGAGCTCTTCACCGAGATGCAGGCCGCCGGCTACGTGCGCTTTCGCGTCGACGGGCAGACCTACGAATACAACGACCTGCCCAAGCTCAAGAAGACCGAGAAGCACGACATCGACGTGGTCATCGACCGCCTGCGTGCGCGCCCCGACATGCAGCAGCGCCTGGCCGAGAGCTTCGAGGCCGCGCTGCGCCTGGCCGAGGGCCGCGCCATTGCGCTGGAGCTGGGCGCAAAGCCGGAAGGCAGCGCCGATGGCGCTGCGGGGGCGCCCGACAAGGAGCACCTGTTCAACGCCAAGTTCGCCTGCCCGATCTGCCACTACTCGCTGTCGGAGCTCGAGCCGCGCCTGTTCTCGTTCAACTCGCCCGTGGGCGCCTGCCCCAGCTGCGACGGCCTGGGCCACCGCGAGGTGTTCGACCCGGTGCGCGTGGTGGCGTTTCCGTCGCTGTCGATCGCCAGTGGCGCCATCAAGGGCTGGGACCGCCGCAACGGCTACTACTTCAGCATGGTCGAGAGCGTCGCCAAGCACTACAAGTTCGACGTCGACGCGCCCTTCGAGTCGCTGCCGGCCTCGGTGCAGCAGACGCTGCTGCACGGCTCGGGCGGCGAAGAGATCAAGTTCAACTACACCATGGAGTCGGGCAACTTCGCGGGCAAGAAGCTCACGAAGAAGCACCCCTTCGAGGGGATCATCCCGAACATGACGCGGCGCTACCGCGAGACCGACTCGGTGATGGTGCGCGAAGACCTCGCGCGCTTTCGCAACCAGCAGCCCTGCCCCGACTGCGGCGGCTCGCGGCTGCGGCGCGAGGCGCGCAACGTGTTCCTGGTGGACGATGCCGGGCACGTGGGCGCGAACGGCGGCGAGCCGCCGCGCATGGCGATCTTCGAGCTCAGCCACCTCACGCTGCGCGACGCCTACGCCTGGTTCAGCACGCTCAAGCTGCGCGGCGCCAAGGCCGACATCGCCGACAAGGTGGTGCGCGAGATCGGCCTGCGCCTCAAGTTCCTGAACGACGTGGGCCTGAACTACCTGAGCCTGGACCGCAGCGCCGAGACGCTCTCGGGCGGCGAGGCGCAGCGCATCCGCCTCGCGTCGCAGATCGGCTCGGGCCTCACGGGCGTGATGTACGTGCTCGACGAGCCCAGCATCGGCCTGCACCAGCGCGACAACGACCGCCTCATCGGCACGCTGAAGCACCTGCGCGACATCGGCAACAGCGTGATCGTGGTCGAGCACGACGAGGACATGATCCACGCCGCCGACCACGTGATCGACATGGGCCCCGGTGCCGGCGTGCACGGCGGGCGCGTGATGGCGCAGGGCACCTACGCCCAGGTGTCGGCCAACCCCGAGTCGCTCACCGGCCAGTACCTCTCGGGCGTGAAGAAGATCGAGGTGCCCAAGCACCGCACCGCCTGGCTGCCGGCCGTGAAGAAGCCGGCCTTCAACGAAGGCAAGAAACCCTCGCGCTTTCCGCAGAGCCCCGCGGCCGAACGCCGCGCCGCGCGTGAGGCGGCCCATCTGGCTTCGCAGACCGACCTGCAGGAGATCCGCGTGGTCGGCGCCACCGGCAACAACCTGAAGAACGTGAGCGTGGCCTTCCCCGTGGGCCTCTTGACCTGTGTGACCGGCGTGTCGGGCTCGGGCAAGTCGACGCTGGTGAACGACACGCTCTACACCGCCGTGGCGCGCACGCTGTACCGCGCGCACGAAGAGCCGGCCGCGCACGAGTCGGTCGAGGGCATCGAGTATTTCGACAAGGTCATCAACGTCGACCAGTCGCCCATCGGCCGCACGCCGCGCAGCAACCCGGCCACCTACACGGGCCTCTTCACGCCGATCCGCGAGCTGATGGCCGAGACCAACACCGCGCGCGAGCGCGGCTACGGCCCGGGCCGCTTCAGCTTCAACGTGGCCGGCGGCCGCTGCGAGGCCTGCCAGGGCGACGGCGTGGTGAAGGTCGAGATGCACTTTCTGCCCGACGTGTACGTGCCCTGCGAGGTCTGCCACGGCCAGCGCTACAACCGCGAGACGCTCGAGGTCCAGTACAAGGGCCGGAACATCGCGCAAATCCTCGAGATGACGGTCGAGACCGCGCACGAGTTCCTGAAAGCCGTGCCGACCATCGAGCGCAAGCTGCGCACGCTGCTCGACGTGGGCCTCTCGTACATCAAGCTCGGCCAGTCGGCCACCACGCTGTCGGGCGGCGAGGCGCAGCGCGTGAAGCTCGCGCTCGAACTCAGCAAGCGCGACACGGGCCGCACGCTCTACATCCTCGACGAACCGACCACCGGCCTGCACTTCGCGGACATCGAGCTGCTGCTCAAGGTGCTGCACCAGCTGCGCGACGCGGGCAACACCATCGTCGTCATCGAGCACAACCTGGACGTCATCAAGACCGCCGACTGGCTCATCGACATGGGCCCCGAGGGCGGTGCCGGCGGCGGCACGGTGGTGGGCGAAGGCACGCCGGAAGACATCGCAGCGAACGAGGCGAGCCACACGGGGCGCTACCTGAAGCGCCTGCTGTAGCCGCGCCGCCAGCACGAATGCACGGGCCGCGCCACAATCGCGGCCCATGCCTTCCTTCACCCCGCGCCAGTTCGTTCTTCTCGTGCTCCTCACCCTCGCGTGGGGCTTCAACTGGCCGGTGATGAAGCTCGGCGTAGCCGACTACCCGCCGCTGGCCTTCCGCGCGATTTCGATCTGGCTGGGCGTGCCTGTGCTGGCGATCGCGCTGGTGGTGATGAAGGTGCCGTTCCGCGTGCCGCGCAGCGCCTGGCCCGAGCTGGTGTGGCTGGGCGCGACCAACATGTTCGTCTGGCACGCCTGCATCATCCTGGCGGTGAAGGCGCTCTCGGGCGGGCGCGCCGCGATCCTGGGCTACACGATGCCGGTGTTCTCCGCCGTCATCGGCGCGCTGCTGTTCTCGGCCGTGCTCACGCGCCGCGCATGGACCGGCGTGGGCGCCTGCGCCATCGGCGTCGGGCTGCTGCTGTGGCACGAGCTCACCGACTTCGCCGGCCGCCCCGGCTACGTGGCATTGGCGCTGGTGGCCGCCGCCACCTGGGCGCTGGGCACGCAGCTGCTGCGCCACACGCGCATCGGCCTGCCCACGCTCACGCTCTCGTTCTGGATGACGGCCATGACGGCCGTGGTGATGACGGTGCTGTCGCTGCTGTTCGAACGCGACCAATGGCGCTCGCCGGGCGCCGTGACCTGGGGATCGATCGCCTACAACGCGGTGCTGATCTTCGGCTTCGCGCACGCAGCCTGGTTCTACCTGGCGCGCGGCCTGCCGCCGGTGGCCTCGACCCTGAGCGTGATGTTCATTCCCGTGCTCGGCGTGTTCAGCGGCGCCGTGTGGCTCGGCGAGGTCGTGCACTGGCAGGACTGGGTGGCGGTGGCGCTGATGATGGTCGCCATCGCCTCGGTGCTCTTGCCTTCACGCAGCAGCAGCAGCAGCGCGAAGGCCTGAGCTCAGGTCGTCGTCTGCACGTGCAGGCGGCTGGTCTTGCAGCGGTGCAGCGCGCGGTAGTGCTCCAGCGGCCGGCCGTTGGCACCGTAGGCGATCGATTCGATGCGCAGCAGCGGCTCGGGCTGCGGCAGGTCGAGCAGGCGGCAGGTTTCCGCATCGGGCAGCACGGCGTCGATCCAGCGCTCGGCGCGCACCAGCCGCACGCCGTACTGGCGGCGCAGCACGTCGTACAGCGAGCGGTCGTCCAGCCGCGTGCGGTGCAGGCCCGGCGCGAGGTCGGCCGGCACCGCCGTCTCGACCAGGAGGCGCAGTTCGCCGTCGACGCTGCGCAGGCGCTTGAGGCCGACCACCTGCGCGTCTTCGGTGAGGCCGAGCGCGGCGGCTTCCTGCGCGGTGGCGGCGCGCAACTCCTGCACGAGGATCTGCGTGCGCACCGAGCGGCCCTTGCGTTCCATCTCGTCGGAAAAGCCCAGCACGGTGGACACGAAATCTTCGTCGCGCTCGCGCGCCGACACGAAGGCGCCGCGCCCTTTGATCTTGTAGATGAGGTTGTTGCGCACCAGGTCGGCCAGCGCCTCGCGCACCACGATGCGCGAGATGCCGAACTGCTCGCCCAGCTCGGCCTCGGACGGCAGCTTGGCGCCGATGGGCAGCACGCCCTGCAGGATCTGCAGCCGGATGGCGTCGCGGAACTGCGCCCACAGCGGCGATTCGGAGTTGCGGTCGAGCGAGGTCGTCGACACGGTGTCGGGGGCGGTGGAAAGGGTCACGTTAGGTCGGGCCGAGGACGGGGCTGGCCATCAATGATGCATCGAAAGCGGAAGGCGCCGGCTCATTGGCCGCCACCGGCTGCAGGCGCACGCCATGCCGCTCGCGCAATGCGGCGGCGCAGGCGCTGAGTTCCTGGTGGGCGCGGGCCGCGTCCCAGCCGAGGGCTTCGGCGGCCACGCCGGCGATCTCGGCGAGCGCGTCGTCGGTGACCAGCCCACGGATGGCCAGCAGCGTGCGGCGGATCACGAGGTCGTCCAGGTGCACGACGCCGGTCTCCATGCACAGGTACGAGAGCTCGGCCGCCGAGTACTCGGGCGCGTGGCGCAGCGGCGTGTCGCCCGAGGCCGCGAGGCGCTGCGCCAGCGGCAGCGCCTTGGAGCCGTAGCGGCGCAGCAGGCCCAGCGCGCGCGCGCGGCCCAGGCCCGAGCCGGCCGTCATCTTGTCGATGAAGCGCTCGATGGCGGCCGCGTCGGCCGGCAGCTCGGCGCCGCCGCCGATGGGCAGCGACTCGGTCGAGGCGGTGCGCGAGCGGCCCAGGTGGCGCAGCACGTGGTCGGTGGCTTCTTCGGCCAGGGCGCGGAAGGTGGTCCACTTGCCGCCCACGAGGCCGACGATGGGCACGTCGCGCGTGGCGCTCGGCGGGTCGACCACCACCGAGTGGTCGCGCGAGATCTGGCCCGGCTTGTCGGCGTCGGAGCGCGCGAGCGGGCGCACGCCGACGTAGGTGTAGATCACGTGCTGGCGGTCGAAGGCCATGTTCGGGAACACCTCGCGCAGCACGTCGATGAGGTAGTCGATCTCTGCCGGCTCGGTGACGATCTGGTCGGGGTCTTCCACCGGGATGTCGGTGGAGCCCACCAGCACGCGGTCGAGGAAGGGGTAGACGATGCACACGCGCCCGTCCACCGCCTCGAAGTAGGCCATGCGGCCTTCGAGCGCGTCGCGCAGTGCCGGGTGGTCGAGCACGAGGTGCGAGCCCTTGGTGCCCATCACGCGCGGGCCGGCGCCGCCGAGCACGGCCGCGCTGCGGTCGAGCCAGGCGCCGGTGGCGTTCACCACGGTGTCGGCCGTGACGCGCACCAGCGCGCCGGTGATCTCGTCACGCAGCGTGAGGATGTTGCCCGCGCAGCCCGTGACGCGGCAGTAGTTGGCCGCGGCCGAGCGCGGCTGGTCGCGGCAGGCGTCGCCGATGAGTTCGAGGATCAGCCACTCGGGATGGCTGATCCAGGCGTCGAAGAAGGTGGCGGTCCAACGGATGGCGGCGCGGAACAGGCGGCGGTCGTTGGTGGGCACGCGGCTGATGCGGTGGCCCGGCATCACGCGCTGGCGGCGGCCCAGCAGGTCGTACAGGCGCAGGCCCGCGGCCACGGCCAGCAGGCCGCGCGTGCGCTGCGGCGGCGTGCGGCCGAAGAACTTGAGCGCGCTGCTCAGCAGCCCGCCGAAGAAGCTCGACAGCGGCACCACGGTCTTCAGCGGCTGCACCAGGTGCGGCGCGTTGCGCAGCAGCAGGTTGCGCTCGCGCGTGGCCTCGGCCACCAGCGAGAAGCTGCCGTTTTCCAGGTAGCGCAGGCCGCCGTGGATCATGCGCGAGGGCGCGCTGCTGGCGCCGGCGCCGAAGTCGCCCTTGTCGACGATGAGGCAATCGACGCGCTGCAGCGACAGGTCGCGGAACACGCCCACGCCGTTGATGCCGGCGCCGACGATCACCGTCGAAAAATGGCGGCCCTCCAGCGAAGCCGGACGGACAAAAGGCAGTTGCCACGCGCTCATGACGCACCGCCCGACAGATGGTTGAAGACAGGAGACATGCGATCGATCAGTTCGTTGAATTCGGCGTTGAAATCGGCATGGGCCCGCGCGTCACGCGCGTCGGGTTCGATGAGTTCGCAGGGCGCGCGCAGCGGGCTGGCAGGCCCCGCGTCGTCGAGGTCCTGCGACATCGCGGCATAGAGGGCGGCGCCGCGCGCGCCGGTTTCGTCGTCGGCGCAGCGCTCGACCGGGTGGCCCAGCAGCGCCGCGAGCAGGCGCACCAGGCGCGCATCGCTGGCGCCGCCGCCCAGCACGCTGGAGGCCGACACCGGCAGGCCCTGCGACGCGAGGCGCGCGGTGTGGCGCGCATGCAGCGCGGCCACGGCATCGACCACGGCGCGCGCCATGTCGGCGGGCGTGTGGTGGCTCTTGAGCCCGACGAAGCCGGCCGTGATGCCGCCCCCACCATTGATGAAAGGCAGGAAGCGCAGGCCGTTCGCACCGAGCGGCACGCCCATGGCCAGGTCGACCACGGCGCGCGCATCGGGCAGCCCGAGCGCGCCGGCCAGCCATGCGATGTTGGCCATCGACGAGGGGCTGTTCTCCATGTACAGGCGCTCGCGCGTGCGGCCGAAGTTGACGAGCGCGGCGACCTCGGGCTGCGGGTCAATCACCGGGCCGATGACGGCGTTGACGCACCACGTGCCCAGCACCGACACGGCGCGGCCGCGGTCTTCAGCGCCGATGGCGGTCATCGAGGCGAGCAGGTCGATGGCGCCCATCGCCACCGGAATGCCGGCGGGCAGGCCGCACAGCGCCGCCTCGGCCGCGCGCAGCCGGCCCATGGTCTGGCCGCTGGGCACCAGCGGGCCGAAGGCACGCGGCCCGAGGCCGTCGATGCCCGCGACCTCGAAGGCCAGGGGCGACCAGTCGCCGGTGGCCAGCGAGAGCAGGCCGGCGGTGCTGGCATCGCTCGCGTCGGTGGCGATCTCGCCGGTCAGCAGGAAGCCGAGGTAGTCCTTGGCAAACAGCAGGCGGTGCAGTTCGCCGCGCTGCACGGCGTCGGCGCCCAGCAGCTCGGCCGCGATCACCGTGGGCTGGCCGGGCCAGGGGCGGCAGCCGACGTCGGCGAACAGCCGGTCGCCGTGGCGTGCCGAGAGGGCGAGCGCGCGCGCATCGGCACGCTGGTCGGTGGAGGCGACGGCGCGGCCGCCCACGAGTTCGTTGTGTGCATCGAGGGCGTACAGGCCTGCGCCGTGGCCGGTGCAGCCGATGGCGCACACGTCCGCGGCGCGCGGGCCGAGTTGGCGCGCCACGTCGCCGAGCACGTGGGTCAGCCCCGCGCGGATCGCCGCCGCGCTCACCTCGCACCCGCCGCCGGGCAGCCGCGCATGCCGCAGGGGCAGGCGCGACACGGCCAGGCTGCGCCCGCTCCCCGCGTCCAGGGCCAGCGCCTTCAGGCTGCTCGAGCCCATGTCGATGCCGATCAGTATTTTGGTCTTCATGTCATAACAGCTTCGGCGGAAAAAAAGGCTGTCACCAGTAGCGTTTCCCCTAGTTATCGGGAGAAACGGCCCGCCATTACATTCTAGCCTGTCATAACAACTGTCGTGACACCACGGTCCACAGGTCCGCCACGCAACGGCGGGCCGAAAGCTCTGCCAGTCAACGTGAGGAGACAAAGAATGAGGCGTAATTTCCTGAAGTCCGCGGCCGCCGCCGGTATCGGCCTGGCCGGTGCGAGCGCGTTCGCGCAACAGCAAGCCGCAGCCCCCGCGGCAGGTGCCGGCCTGCGCGGCAATGCCAGCGACGTCTACGTGATGAACGTGATGGTCTCGGGCGTCGAGTACTGGTTCCCGGTCTACGAAATGATGAAGCAGCTCGGCCGCACGCTGGGCGTTCGCACCCGCTACACCGGCACGCCGGAGTACGACGTGAACAAGCAGCTCGCTTCGTTCGAGCAGGAACTGGCGCGCAAGCCCGCCGGCATCCTGCTGCACCCGATGAACCCCGACCCGTTCATCGAACCCATCAACCGCGCCGCCGCGATGGGCATCCCGGTCGTGACCTTCGCGGCCGACTCGCCCAACTCCAAGCGCACCTCGTTCATCACCTCCGACAACGACCGCGAAGGCAACCAGGCCGCCGACGCCATCGCCGCATCGCTGAACGGCAAGGGCGAGTACGCCGTGCTCGAGAACCCGGGCCAGGACAACCACGACCGCCGCATCGCCGCCTTCGTCAACCGCATGAAGGCCAAGCACCCGGGCATGAAGCTGGTCGGTCGCGCCGCCAGCAACCAGGACCCGAACAAGGCCTACCAGGCCGTGCTGAGCCTGGCGCAGGCCAACCCGAACCTGGGCGCGCTGTTCATGCCCGAAGCCAACTCGGCGCTCGGCGCGGCGCAGGCCAAGGTCGAGACCAAGAAGAACATCAAGGTGATGTGCTGCGACGTCAACGCCAAGATCCTGGACATGATCAAGTCGGGCGACGTGTTCGGTGCCATCAACCCGAACCAGGGCATGCAGGGCTACATGGGCATGATGATGCTGTTCCTGGCCAAGAACCCCGGCCTCATCGACCCGATGAACGACGCCAAGCGCAACGGCACGAACCCGATGTCGGTGCCCTTCCTGGACAACGGCCTGGCCGTGGTCAGCAAGGCCAACGCCGACGACTTCTACTGGGACAAGTACCTCGCCCGCCGTGGCACCAAGGGAATCGGCGAGTGAGCACCCCTGCCGCATTGCTTGAACTGCGCGGCATCGCGAAGCGCTTCGGCGCTTCGCGCGCGCTCTCGGGCGTGGACTTCTCGCTGCAGGCCGGCGAGATCCACGCCCTGTGCGGCGAGAACGGCGCGGGGAAGTCGACGCTGATGAACATCATCGACGGCATCCACCAGCCCGACGAAGGCGAGATCGTGCTGTGCGGCCAGAAGGTCGTCATCGACGGCCCCGCCCACGCCATGCGCCTGGGCATCGGCCTGGTGCACCAGGAAATCGCCCTGTGCGCCGACGCCACCGTGGCCGAGAACATCTTCATGCCGGAAATCAACGCCGGCAAGCAGGCGTGGATGAACTTCTCCGCGCTGAACACGCGCGCCGCGACAGTGCTGGCGCGCCTGGGCCAGGACATCGACCCGGCCGCGCTGGTGCGCGACCTGAGCATTTCGAGCCAGCAGCTGGTGGAGATCGCCAAGGCGCTCACGCTCGACTGCAAGGTGCTCATCCTCGACGAGCCCACCGCCGCCCTCACCGACAACGAATCGGCCGCGCTCTTCCGGGTGCTGCACGACCTCAAGGCGCAGGGCATCGGCATCATCTACATCAGCCATCGCATGGCCGAGATCTTCACGCACTGCGACCGCGCCACCGTGCTGCGCGACGGGCGCAACGTGCACAACGGCCCGCTCGAAGGCATGACGCCCGACGAGCTGGTGCGCCGCATGGTCGGGCGCGACCTGGGCAACTACTACCCGCCCAAGCAAGCCGGCGCTGCCGCTGACGCGAACGCCGGTCCCGTGCTGGAAGTCGACGGCATCGCCGACGACGATCGCGTGCACGGCATCTCCTTCACGCTGAAGCGTGGCGAGATCCTCGGCATTGCCGGGCTCATGGGCGCCGGGCGCAGCGAGCTGGCCGAGACCGTGTGCGGCCTGCGCCCCGCGCGGCGCGGCGCCGTGCGCCTGAACGGCAAGACGCTCGCCATCCGCAAGTACAGCGACGCGCTGCGCGAAGGCATCGCCTACCTCAGCGAAGACCGCAAGGCGGCCGGCGTGTTCCTCGACCTGCCGATCGCGCAGAACATCTCGTCGATGGCGCTGCGCCGCGTGAGCTCGGCCCTGGGCCTGCTGCAGCGCGCCACCGAACACCGGCTCGCGGTGCAGCTGGGCGCCAAGCTCAACCTGAAGTCGGACGGCGTGGCGATCGAGGTGTCGAGCCTGTCGGGCGGCAACCAGCAGAAGGTGGCGATCGCCAAGCTGCTGGCCACGCAACCCGCGGTGCTGCTGATGGACGAGCCCACGCGCGGCGTGGACGTGGGCGCGAAATCCGAGATTCATCACATCCTGCGCGACCTGGCCGACCAGGGCGTGGGCGTGGTGGTGATCTCTTCCGAACTGCCCGAGATCATCGGCCTGTGCGACCGCGCACTGGTGATCCGCGAAGGGCGATTGGCGGGCGAACTGGCCCATGACGAGATGACGGAGGAAGCCCTGCTGCGGCTGGCCTCCGGACTTTGCGAACCCGAAGAGGCAATGGCATGAACTTTCCGACCAGAATCGACGCAGGCGCCGCGGCCACGGCCACGGCCGGCTCCCTGCAACCCCGCCGAACAGGAGACCCCGTGAAGCAGGCCAACAAGCTCACGAGCATGCGCGAGGCCGGGCTGGTGCTGATCATCGTGGCGCTGTGCGTCGCGATGAGCTTCGCATCGCCCTACTTCCTCACCTGGGACAACGTGCGCGCGATGCTGCTGTCCTTCTCCATCGAAGGCATCGTGGTGGTGGGCATGACCATCCTGCTCATCGTCGGCGGCATCGACCTGTCGGTGGGCTCGGTGGTGTGCTTCGCGATGGTGGTGACCGGCAAGCTCTTTCTCATGGGCATGGACCCGTGGCTCGCGAGCCTGGTGGCCATCGGCGCGAGCGGCCTCATCGGCGCCATGATCGGCGGCTGCGTCACGCGCATCGGGCTGAACCACTTCATCGCCTCGCTGGCCTTCATGGTGATCGTGCGCGGCCTGTGCCTGGCGCTCACGCAGGGCACGCCGCAGTCGCTGTTCTCGCTGCCAGCCGAGTTCAAGTTCATCGGCCAGGGCACGCTGTTCGGCGTGCCGGCCGTGATCCTGATCTTCCTGGCCATCGTGATCGTGAGCGACTTCGTGCTGCGCCGCTCCACCCTGCTGCGCCGCGTGTTCTACACCGGCAGCAACGAGAAGGCCGCGCTGTACGCCGGCATCCGCGTGGGCCGCGTGAAGTTCTGGGTCACGGTGCTGTGCTCCGCCTCGGCGGGCCTGGCCGGCGTGATCTACACGGCGCGCTTCGGCGCCGCCACGCCGACCTTCGGCATGGGCATGGAACTCAACGTGATTGCCGCGGCCGTGATCGGCGGCGCCAGCCTCAAGGGCGGCTCGGGCACCGTGCTCGGCGCCGTGCTCGGCCTGGCGCTGCTGTCGGTGGTGACCAGCTCGCTGATCCTGCTCGACGTGTCGCCTTACTGGCAGGACGTGATCAAGGGCTTGATCCTGCTCGCGGCCGTGACCATCGACCACATCCTGAACACCCGAAAGACCAAGCGATGAGCAGCGCAACGCAGATGAAGAAAACCACCCTGGGCCCCTCGGGCATCGAAAGCTCGGCCATCGGCCTGGGCACCTGGGCCATGGGCGGATGGATGTGGGGCGGCGGCGACAACGCAGCTGCCGTGATCGCCATCCAGGCCTCGCTCGATGCGGGCGTGAACCTGATCGACACCGCACCGGCCTACGGCCTGGGCCGCTCCGAGAGCATCGTCGGCACCGCTCTGAAGGGCCGTCGCCACGAGGCCGTGATCGCCACCAAGTGCGGCCTGGTGTGGCACACGCAGCAGGGCACGCACTTCTTCGAGGAAGACGGCCACCCGGTGTACCGCTACCTCGGGCGCGACTCGATCTTCCATGAATGCGAAGAGAGCCTGAAGCGCCTGCAGACCGACTACATCGACCTGTACATCACGCACTGGCAGGACCACACGACGCCCGTGGCCGAGACCATGGACGCGCTGCTGGCGCTCAAGAAGCAGGGAAAGATCCGCGCCATCGGCGTGAGCAACGCGACGCCCGAGATTCTTTCGGAGTACCTGAAGCACGGCCCCGTCGATGCGGCGCAGGAGCTCTACAGCCTCATCGACCGCGGCATCGAGACCACGCTGGCGCCGCTGTGCGCCGAGCACAACGTCGCGGTGCTGGGCTACTCGTCGCTGGCGCTGGGCCTGCTCGCCGGCCCCATCGACCCCGCGCGCGAGTTCAAGGGCGACGACCAGCGCGCCACCAACCCGCGCTTCAGCGAGGCCAACCGCGCGAAGCTGAAGGCCTTCTTCGACACGCTGGAGCCGCTGCGCACGCACCTGGGCTGCTCGTTCGGCCAGATGATGATCGCGTGGACCGTGGCCCGCGGCACCGTCTCGGTGGCGCTGTGCGGTGCGCGCGTGCGCCAGCAGGCCATTGAAAACGCCGGCGCCGGTGCGGTCGTGCTCGACAGCGAGGCCCTGCAGCTGATCGACGCCGCGGCCAAGCGCCACCTGGACGCGCTCGCCTGAGCGCGCGCATTTCTTCCCTTCCTTTTTCCTCAACACGGAGTTCTTCCTTCATGTCGAAAGACAAGACCGCGCGGCTCAACCGCCTGCTGCACAACGGCCGCTGCCTGGACATCGCCCTGGACCACGGCGTGTGCAACGAACCCACCTTCCTGGACGGCCTGGAGGACATGCCCGGCGTGATCGACAAGCTCGTGGCCGCAAAGCCCGACGCGATCCAGCTGAACTACGGGCAGTCCGACCTGCTGCAGGACCGGCCCGGGCGCGATCGCCCCGCGCTGGTGATGCGCCTGGACATGGGCAACCCCTACAACGCCGTGCACCACCGCGTGATGTGGGCCGTGCTGCAGAACCAGGACGACCCGGTGCTGCCCGCCGTGCAGCGGGACGCGGCCTGCGTGGTCGTCAACCTGTTCATGCTGCCCGACGAACCCGACCTGTTCCGCCAGTGCGTGCAGAACATCGCCCGCGTGCGCGCCGACTGCGACCGCTACGGCATGCCGCTCATGATCGAGCCGCTGGTGATGCAGGCGCCCACCGCCACCAGCCGCTACATGGTGGACGGCGACGCCGAGAAGATCGTCACGCTCACGCGCCTGGCGCGCGAGATGGGCGCCGACATCGTCAAGGCCGACCCGACCACCGACGCCACCGACTTCCACCGCGTGGTGCAGGCCGCGCGCTGCCCCGTGCTCGTGCGCGGCGGCGGACGCGAAGACCTGCAGCAGGTGTTCGCGCGTTCGCGCGTGCTCCTGGACCAGGGTGCCGTCGGCATGGTGTACGGCCGCAACGTCTACCAGCACGCCAACCCCTCGGCGGTGGTGAGCGCACTGATGGCCATGATCCACGACGGTGCCAGCGCCGAAGCGGCCTGGGCTATCTACGAATCGGGCGGCGTGAAGTAACAGCGCCCAGGCGCCGGTGCCTTCCACGCGGAAGGCGCCGGCGCCAACCAGCGGGAGAGCAAGACAGAAGAAGAAGTGGACGGCGGACAACGCATGCGTTGCCCGCCGGGGGCGCGCCTGCGCGTGCGCTTTCCCTGCAAGCGACCGAGTGACTCGAGAGAACCAAGGACAAGAGGGTTCCCTGCGAACTTCAAACAACCTGGAGGCGACGATGAAGATCCGGTATTTCCTGATGGCGTTCCTGGTGCCGTGCGTCACATTGCTGACGCATGCGGCAATCACCGGGGTCAGTCCGATGACGACCCTGAACAAGATGGCCACGGCGGCTGCCGCTGTCGTGGCCGACCCGCTCCCGCTGCAAGGGCCGGGCCTGGGCAACCTCACCTACACCTCGGCGGAACTGTTCAAGCCGGTGTCGATGATCACCAGCGCCGCGCACCCGCTCGACCCGGCGCACAGCGACGCCTACGAGGCGCGCGACGTGCCCGCCACGTACCCGGGCCGCAAGGACTACGGCATGAACGCCGGCATCATGGTCAACGGCTACTTCCTCACCTCCTTCGCGCCGGACAGCGGCCTCGGCCCCGGCGGCTTCCTGCTGTACGACGTGTCGAACCCGCGCCAGATCAGGCTCGTCAAGAAGATCTACGAGCCCGATGACGCGACAGGCGGCCGCACCAAGGAGTTCCGCGAGACGCATTCCTTCGGCACCGCGAAGATCGGCGGCAAGACCTACGTCGTGCTGCCCAGCATCAACGGCGTCGAGTTCTGGGACTTCACCGACATCAACGACATCAAGCAGGTGAAGAAGCTGGTGTTACCCGGCGTCAACTCGGGCGACTACGAGAACGTGTCCTGGCAGCTGTGGTGGCAGGCGCCCTACCTGTACGTGGCCTCGGCCGGCCGGGGCATGTTCATCGTCGACGCGACGGACCCCGCGAACGCGGTGGTCGCCAACCGCGGCGCCGGCAAGCCCAACCCGGTGCCCACCGGCGAACTCGGCGGCTTCCGCCTCGGCCCGATCTTCACGATGGGCAACCACATGGTGCTGACCGCGATGGAAAGCAACGGCGGTTTCGCGAGCCTGGACATCTCCGACCCGCTCAACCCCAAGGTGCTCGATTCCATCGCCGGCGCCACGCCGTTCTATTACGCGACCTGCTTCGACGGCAAGAGTGTGCACGCGTCGGCACGCGGCAGCGGCGCCAAGATGTACAGCTACGACCTGAGCGACCGCTCGCGCTTCGTGGCCGAGGACAACCGGCTCGTCATCGACGAGCAGCTGTACTGCGCCACGCAGGACAACTACGTCATCCAGGGCGCGCAGACCCGCATCCACAAGGTGGACGTGAGCAACCCGCTCAACCACGTGGAGGTGGGCCGCGGCAGCATCCTGCGCGAGGACGACCCGAACTTCTCGCATTCGGACAACGGCCAGGTCGCGATGTTCGGCAACCTCGTCTTCGTGGGCAACGACCACGGCTCGGGCAGCGGCTTCGTCGTGCATGCGGTGGACCCCGACACCACCAAGCCCGAAGTGAAGCAGGTCTCGCCCGCCAACGGTGCGAAGCAGCAGGCCCTCAGCTCGCGCATCGGCCTGGGCATGACCGACAACATCCTGCCGGAGAGCGTGAACAGCAACACCTTCATCGTGCGTCCGGTGGGCGGCAACACGCTGGCGGGCACCTACAGCGTGCAGCTGGGCATCGTCAACTTCCATCCCGCGCAGCCGCTGCTGCCGGGCACGAGCTATGAGGTGTTCCTGCCGGCCAACGGCGTGAAGGACTATGCGGGCAACGCCATCGGCGCCGACTACCGCTCCACCTTCAACACCGGCAACGCCAGCGACATCAACCTGATGCACCACTGGCCGCTGACGGGCAACCTGGGCGACCAGATCGGCGCCAACAACGGCACGCCCGCCACCGGCGACGCGTTCGAGAGCATCGGCCTGAACTTCGCGAACCGCACTGCCGGCGTGCCGCTGAAGAACGACACCGTGGCCAGCGCGCTGGGCGGCACCGCCTCGCTGAGCTTCTACATGAAGACCACGCAGGCCGGCGCCGCCAACTCGTGGACCGCGCCCGGCATCTTCGGTCGTGACCAGTCGGGCGGCACCGACGACGTGTTCTGGGGCTGGCTGGACACCGGCGGGCGCATCAAGCTCTCGGTGGGCAACGACGGCGGCACCACCTCCACCGCGGCCGTGAACGACGGCAACTGGCACCACGTGGTGCTCACGCGCGACGCGGCCTCGGGCGCGCAGGCGGTGTACGTCGACGGCGTGAAGACCACGTCGACCGGGCCGACCGGCACCAAGGGCCTGTCGACCAAGTTCCAGGTCATGGGCCAGATCCAGGGCAACACCGCGCTCTTCAAGGGCACGCTGGCCGAGGTGCGCGTGTACGGCCGCGTGCTCGGCCAGGCCGAGGTGGACACGCTGCGCGGCCAGGCCATCATCGGCGACCCGGGCCTGGGCGGCGGACCCAAGCTGGTCAACGGCCAGCTGAGCTTCAACCCCGCGACGCTCGGCGCCAGCGGCGTGCAGTTCCGCTGGAACTTCGGCAACGGCACGCAGACGGCGTTCTCGAACCAGCCGAACACCAGCTACACCTACACCACCCCCGGCCACTACACGGTGACCCTGACGGTGAAGGACAGCAGCGGCCGCGAGACCTACTACACCTACAACGTGACCGTCATCGCGCCGGTCACCGCGACCGCGCCCACGCACACGACCAACATCGCGGGCGATGCGAGCCGGGTGTACTCGGTGAACCCCGACAGCGGCACGGTGGCCGCCATCGACGCGCAGACCCTTGCCAAGCTGTGGGAAGTGCGCGTGGGTGACGAGGCCAAGACGCTGGCCGTGGGCCCCGACGGCCGCATCTGGGTCGCGGTGCAGGGCGAGGACAAGCTGGTGGCGCTCAACGCCGCCGACGGCTCGCAGTCGGTGTCGATCCCGCTGGCCTACGGCAGCGGCCCCTACGGCGTGGCCTTCACGCCCAACGGCGCCAAGGGCCTGCTCACGCTGGAAAGCAAGTCGGTGCTCATGAGCTTCGACCCCAGCAACGGCGCCACCACCGGCGCGCTGGCGCTCGAGGGCGGCGTGCGCGGCATCGCCGTGAGCGCCGACTCGCAGGTGGCCTACGTCACGCGCTTCAAGTCGAAGATGACGGGCGGCCAGCTGCACAAGGTGAACCTGCAGTCGCTGACCGCGCTGCAGACCATCCCGCTGCCGGTGGACACCACCACCGTCGACACCGAGAGCCGCGCGCGCGGCGTGGCCAACTACCTGAGCCAGGTGGTGATCTCGCCCGACGGCTCGCGTGCCGTGCTGCCTTCGAAGAAGGACAACATCGTGCGCGGCCGCTTCCGTGACGGCAAGGACCTGCCGCACGACCAGACGGTGCGTTCCATCCTGTCGCAGGTGAACCTGCAAAACGCCGCCGAGGTGTTCTCCGAGCAGATCGACTTCGACGACCGCGCCCCCGCGCGCGCCGCGCTGTACTCGCCGGCCGGCGACTACCTGTTCGTCGCGCAGATGGAAGGCAACCGCGTCGCCATCGTCGACAGTTACACCCGCGCGATTCGCGGCGAGATCAACGCCAGCAGTGCCCCGCATGGCCTGTACCTGGACGCGGCGCGCAAGCGGTTGTTCGTGAACAACTTCCTGGCGCGCTCGGTGTCGGTGCACGACGTGGCGAAGGTGCTGTCGGCCGAGACCAACGCGGCGATCTTCCTGCAGAACGTGGCCACCGTGGCGCAGGAGCCGATGGCGGCCGCGGCGCTGCGCGGCAAGCAGGTGTTCTACAACGCGGCCGACCGGCGCATGAGCAAGGACAACTACATCTCCTGCGCCAGCTGCCACGCGGACGGCGGCGACGACGGCATGGTGTGGGACTTCACCCAGCGCGGCGAAGGCCTGCGCCGCACCATCAGCCTGCAGGGGCGGCGCGGCACCAGCCACGGCAAGCTGCACTGGACGGCCAACTTCGACGAAGTGCAGGACTTCGAGAACGACATCCGCAACGAGTTCGGCGGCACCGGCTTCCTGAGCAATGCCGACTGGACCGCCACGCAGGCCCCGCTGGGCGCCCCGAAGGCCGGCAAGAGCGCGCAGCTGGACGACCTGGCCGTGTACCTGGGTTCGCTCAACAAGTACATGCGCAGCCCGGCGCGCGCCGCGGACGGCAGCCTGAGCGTGGACGCGGTGCGCGGACAGACCGTGTTCAACACGGCCCAGTGCGCCACCTGCCACACGGGCGCCACCTTCCGCGACGGCCTGCGGCACGACGTGGGCACCATCCAGGCCTCGTCGGGCAAGGGCAGCAACCAGCCGCTGGCGGGCGTGGGCTTCGACACGCCGACCCTGTCGGGCACCTGGAACACCACCGCGTTCTTCCACAACGGCCAGGCGGCCACGCTGCAGGACCTGCTCGCGGGCGGCCACGGCAACGCCTCCAGCCTGCCGGCGAACGACGTGGTGGCGCTGCGCGAGTACGTGCGCTCGCAGGACACCGCCCCGGCGGTGGTCACGCGGCTGCGCTCCGACCTCAACCCGACGATGTGCGTGAACATCAAGGGCGCCTCGACCACCAGCGGCGCGACGGCGGTGCAATGGCCGTGCGGCAACGCGGGCAACGAGAAGTTCACGATGACGCCCGTCACCGGCGGCTACGTGCAGTTCATCGCCGAGCACAGCGGCCTGTGCCTGGCACAGAACGGCACGGCGACCACGAACGCGGCTGTTGTGCAGGTGGCCTGCTCGACGGGCAACACGGCGCAGTGGAGCCTGGTGGGCGGCACGGTGCGCAACCGCGCCTCGGGCTCGTGCCTGGACGTGCCGAACGGTTCGACCACGCAGGACACGGCGCTGATCACCTGGACCTGCAACGGCGGCAACAACCAGAACTGGACACAGCTGCCCTAAGCCCTGCGCTTCGCGCCTGAGCCCAGGCCGGCCGTTTCGACGGTCGGCCTTTTTTTCGTCTGGCGCATGACCTCCCGCGTCATGGATTCGATGCACCCGTTCTGGAACAGTGGGTCCATCGATTCATCAACCAGGAGAAAAAACCATGACCGGCTTCAACATCCTCCCGCTCGCCGTCGCCCTGCTGATCGGCATTGCCGCACTGGGGTCGTGCATCGGCATCGCGCTGGTGGGCCAGAAGTTTCTCGAAGGGACGACGCGCCAGCCCGAGCTGGTCGACACGCTGCAGACCAAGTTCTTCCTGGTGGCGGGCGTGACCGACGGCGCCTTCATCATCGCGACCGGCATCGGCCTCTGGTTCGCCACCGCAAGTCCGTTCGGTTGACGTTTTCGTAACCTTTCGCGAGGGTCCGGCGCGGCGAAGGCGACACGGTTCACTGGCACCATTCGTGCTAGTACCGTTGACACCGAATTGTTTACGGCTAAAGTATTTAACTATCAACAGTTCAGTTGTCTCAACCCTTCCCTAGCCGGAGAACCCGATGCGCCCCACGTTCCTGAAATCGCCCGCGCTGCCGCGCACCCTGATCTCGCTGCTGCTGTGCGGCGCCGCCCTCGGGGCCTCGGTGTCGGCCGTGGCCGCACCGGTCAAGGTGGGTTTGGCCCTTGACATCTCGGGGCCTTTCGCGGCGTTGGGCGCCGAGGCGCGTGACGGCTTCGCGCTCGGCATCAAGCAGCTGAACGGCAAGCTCGGCGGGCAGGACGTGGAGTTCGTGCAGGCCGACATGGCCGGCAGCCCCGACCAGGCCAAGCAGCTGGTCGACCGCATGATCCAGCGCGACAAGATCGACATCTTCAGCGGCCCCATCGGCTCCAACGTGGCGCTGGCCGTGGGCCCGACGCTGTTCAACGCCAAGGTGCCCTACCTGTCGGCCAACGCCGGCCCGAGCCAGTTCGCCGGCGCGCAGTGCAGCCCCTACTTCTTCGGCACCGCCTACCAGAACGACCAGTTCCACGAGGCCGCCGGCAAGTTCGCACAAGACCGCGCGTTCAAGAAGATCGTGCTCATCGCCCCCAACTACCCGGCCGGCAAGGATGCGCTGGGCGGCTTCAAGCGCCAGTTCAAGGGCCAGGTGGCCGACGAGCTGTACACCAAGCTGGGCCAGATCGACTACGCCGCCGAACTCGCGCAGCTGCGCGCGGCCAAGCCCGACTCGATCTACTTCTTCCTGCCCGGCGCGATGGGCATCAACTTCATCAAGCAGTTCGTGGGCGCGGGCCTGTCCAAGGACATCACGCTCGTCACCAGCGGCTTCTCGGCCGACGAGGACGTGATCGGTGCCGTGGGCGAACCCATGCTCGGCCTGTTCAACACCTCGCACTGGGCGCACGACCTGGACAACGCCGCCAACAAGGCCTTCGTGGCCGCGTTCCGCAAGGAATACAACGGCCGCTACCCGTCGGTGTACGCCGCGCAGGCCTATGACGCGATCCTCGCGATGGACGCCGCCGTGAAGCAATCGGGCGGCAACGCGCAGAACCGCGAGGCCGTGGTGGCCGCCCTGAAGAAGGCCAGCTACGCCTCGACGCGCGGCACCTTCAAGTACGCCAACAACCACTTCCCCATCGAGAACTTCTACCTGCGCGTGATCGGCAAGGACGCGCAAGGCAAGGTGACGAACAAGCTGATCAACACCGTGCTGACAAGCTACGGCGACAGCTACGCCAGCAAGTGCGCAATGAAATAAATAGGCTCTCCCCCAGCCTTCGCGCACTTCGTGTCGCTTCGCCAACCCCCTTCCGGGGGCAACACCTGAGGCCCGGCAAAGCCGGTTCCTCGGTGTTTCCCGAAATGAATACGGGCACTCCTTGGATGCTATGAGCGGAATTCTTGTCCTCGAGCAATTGCTCAACGGCATCGGCTACGGCCTGATGCTCTTTCTTCTGGCGGCGGGCCTCACGCTGGTGTTCGGCATCATGGACGTGCTGAACCTGGCGCACGGCTCGCTGTTCATGGCCGGCGCCTACGTGGCGGCCGAGGCGCACACGCGCACCGGCTCGTTCGCCGCCGCCATCGTGGTGGCGGTGCTCGTCACCGTGGTGGTGGCGCTGCTCATCGAGGTGCTGCTGATGCGCCGCCTCTACAAGCGCGACCACCTGGCGCAGGTGCTCGCCACCTTCGGCGTGATCCTGGTGGCCGACGACATCGTCAAGATGATCTGGGGCCCCTCGCCCGTGATGGCCCCCACGCCGGCCGCGCTCTCGGGCCCGGTCGAGCTGATGGACGGCCTGCCCTACCCCTCGTACCGCCTCGTGGTGCTCGCGGGCGGCCTGCTGATGGCGCTGGCGCTGTACGTGCTGGTGAACCACACGCGCATCGGCATGCGGGTGCGCGCAGGCGCGTCCGACCGGCCGATGGCCGAGCTGATGGGCGTGCGCGTGGGCCGCATCTTCAACGGCGTGTTCCTGCTCGGCGCGGCGCTGGCCGCGCTGGCCGGCGCGCTCATGGGCCCGATCGTCGCGGTGCAGGTGGGCATGGGCGAAGCCATCCTGATCCCGGCGCTGGTGGTGCTGGTGATCGGCGGCATCGGCTCGGTGCGCGGCGCCTTCGTGGCCGCGCTGCTGGTCGGCGTGGTCGACACCATCGGCCGCGCCTTCGTGCCGATGCTGCTGCGCGCCACGCTGCCGCCCGCCACGGCGGCCGACCTGGGGCCGCTGTTCGCCGAAGTGGCGATGTACGCGCTCATGGTCGTCGTCCTGATCTTCCGGCCCTCGGGCCTTTTCTCCGCCCGCGCATGAAACCCTCGTCACGCACCTTCGGCCTCGGGCTGCTCCTCGTGGCGCTCGCGGCCTTTCCGCTGGTCGCGCCGCTGTTCGGGCTCGACTTCTACATCGGCTTCGTGCGGCGCGTGCTCGTCGTCGCGCTGGCCGCCGCGAGCCTGAACTTCATCCTCGGCTTCGGCGGCATGGTGGCGCTCGGGCACGCGGGCTTCATCGGCATGGGCGCCTACACGGTGGTGGCGCTCAGCGACGCCGGCGTGATGTCGGCCTGGATCCTGTGGCCGCTGGCCGCGCTGGTGGCGGGCCTGGTGGCCGCGCTGATCGGCACGGTGGCGCTGCGCACGCGCGGCGTGTACTTCATCATGACCACGCTGGCCTTCGCGCAGATGCTGTACTTCGTCGTCGTGTCGCTGCGCAAGTACGGCGGCGACGACGGCTACACGCTCATGTCGCGCCCCACGCTGCTGCCGGGCCTGGACCTGGGCAACGAGTCGACCTTCTACTGGGTGGTGCTCGTGGTGGTGGCGCTCGCGCTGTGGTGGCTGCACCGCGCCACGCAGGCGCGCTTCGGCCATGCGCTGATGGGCATCCGCGACAACGAGACGCGCATGCGCGCACTGGGCTACCCGGTGTTCCGGCTGCAGCTCGTGGCCTTCGCCATCGCGGGCGCGATCGCCGGGCTGGCCGGCGCGCTGCTGGCCGGCGGCAACGGCTTCGTGAGCCCCGCGACCATGCACTGGACGCAGTCGGCCACTCTGGTGGTGATGGTCGTCATCGGCGGCCTGGGCCGCAGTTGGGGCGGGCCGGTGGGCGCCGTGGTCTGGCTGGTGCTGGAGGAAGTGCTCAAGCAGCACACCGAACACTGGCACATGCCGCTGGGCCTGCTGCTGATCGCCGTCGCCCTCTGGGCCCCGCGCGGCCTCGCCGCACTGTCGACGAAACGCCGCACGGTCGCAGCAGCAGCGGCTTCCGCTGCAACTGCCGCAGGGAGCACCAAGCCATGAGCCTGTTCAGAATCGAAGGGTTGGTCAAGCGCTTCGGCGGCCTGCTGGCGACCGACCACGTGAGCCTCACGGTGGAGCGCGGCGAAGTGCATGCGCTCATCGGTCCCAACGGCGCGGGCAAGACCACGCTGGTGAACCTCATCACCGGCCTGCTGGAGGCCGACGCGGGCCGGCTGATGCTCGACGGGCAGGACATCACGGCCTACAAGGACCACCAGCGCGTGGCCGCCGGCATGTCGCGCTGCTTCCAGGTGACGCGCGTGTTCGCCAAGGAAACGGTGCACGACAACCTGATGCTCGCGGCGCAGGCCCATGCAGGGAGCAGCCTGCGCTTCCTGGCGCCGCGTGCGAACGAACGCGACCTGGTCGACCGCGCCCACGCGCTGGCCGACCGCGTGGGCCTGGGCAGCGAGCGCCACCGCATCGCGGGCACGCTGCCGCACGGCGCGCAGCGCGCGCTCGACGTGGCGCTGGCACTGGCCGCCGAGCCCAAGCTGCTGCTGCTCGACGAGCCGATGGCCGGCATGGGCCCCGACGAATCGGCGCGCATGGTCGATCTCATCGAATCGCTGCGCGCATCGATGGCCATCCTGCTGATCGAGCACGACATGGACGCCGTGTTCCGCCTCGCCAACCGGCTCACGGTGCTGGTGCAGGGCAAGGTGCTGATGAGCGGCACGGCCGACGAAGTGCGGGGCCACCCCGATGTGCAAGCCGTGTACCTCGGCACCGAAGCGGAAGGACACGCATGAGCACGACGACCACGACATCCACCCTGCTCGAGGCCACCGCCATCGAAGCCGGCTACGGCGCCAGCCAGGTGCTGTTCGGCATCGACGTGCGCGTCGGCGCGGGCGAAGTGATGGCGCTGCTGGGCCGCAACGGCATGGGCAAGAGCACGCTGCTGAAGGTGCTGACCGGCACGATCGCGCCGATGCGCGGCGGCGTGCAGTTCTGCGGCGCGGCCATCGGTGGCCACCGGCCCGACGCCATCGCGCGGCGCGGCATGGCCATCGTGCCCGAGGGGCGCCATGTGTTCCCCAACCTCAGCGTGGACGAGCACCTGCGCGCCTTCGCACGGCCCCGCCCCGGCAGCGCGCCGCGCTGGACCGTGGAGGCGCTGTACAAGCTTTTTCCGCGCCTGTCGGAGCGCAAGGCCAACGCGGGCAACCAGCTCTCGGGTGGCGAGCAGCAGATGCTGGCCATTGCGCGCGCGCTGTCGACGCACCCGCGCCTGCTGATCCTGGACGAAGCCACCGAAGGCCTGGCGCCGGTGATCCGCGAGGAGATCTGGCACTGCATCGCCACGCTGAAGTCGGAAGGCGAGGCGATCCTGGTGGTCGACAAGTACGTGCAGCGCCTGCTGCCGCTGGCCGACCGCCACGTGATCCTCGAACGCGGGCGCGTGGTGTGGCAGGGCGACTCGGCCGCGCTCGACGCCGACCGGTCGCTGTGGACGCGCTACCTGGGCGTGTGAGCCGGCGTTCGTCCGTCCGCTGCTAGCGCGGACGGCACGCCAGGAAATTGGCCCACGTCACGTCGTCGCGGCCGATCCACTGGCTGTCCCATTGCAGGTCAAGGCCCGCCGCGGCCAGCGCGTCGGCGAACGCGTCTTTCGCCCAGTACACGGTCTGGTAGTCGCCGAGGGTCTCGCCTTCGCCGATGCGCATGGCCGCGAGGAAAACCCCGCCGGGCGCGAGCGCGTCGAACACCTTGCGCAGCACCGGCGCGATCTGCGCGCGATCGACATGGATCAGCACGCACATCGCAAGGACCGCGTCGCAGGGACCGCCCAGCGCATCCGTGACGACATTGAGCAGTTCGCCCTTCTTGCCGCGCTCGGCCTGCAGGTCGAGAAACGCCTGGACCGCATCGGTGCGCCTCACGACGCCGCCCAGGGATTCGACGAAGTCGGCGTCCTGCCCCGACCCGGAGCCGATCTCGAGCACGGAGCCGCCGGCGGGCACGCGCTGCATCATGCGGCGCACCGCGTCCTCGATCTCGGGCGGCCGGTGGCCCGCCACGATCGCGTTGTAGTCGCGCGCGGACGCTTCGTAGGACGCAAGGGTGCGGTCCATGTGCTCGTGCACCGGGGTGGGGGCGGTCATGGGCGCCTCTGCCGGGTTCAGACCGAGCGCGTGATGCCGCCGTCCACGCGCAGGTTCTGCCCGGTGATGTAGCCCGCGCCCTCGGAGGCCAGGAAGCCGATGGTGGCGGCGATCTCGGCGCTGCGGCCGTAGCGGCCCATCGGGATGCGTTCGCGGAACACTTCTTTCTCGGGCAAGCTGTCGATGAAGCCGGGCAGCACGTTGTTCATGCGCACGTTGTGCTTGGCGTACTGGTCGGCGAAGAGCTTGGTGAAGGCCGCGAGGCCGGCGCGGAACACGCCCGAGGTCGGGAACACCGGGTCGGGCTCGAAGGCGGCGAAGGTCGAGATGTTGATGATCGCGCCGCCGCCCTGCTTCACCATGTGCGGCGCCACGAGGCGCGCGGGGCGCACGGCGCTCAGGAAGTAGACGTCCATGCCGCGGTGCCAGTCGTCGTCGCTGATCTCCAGGATCGGCGCGCGCGGGCCGTGGCCGGCGCTGTTCACGAGCACGTCGATGCGGCCCCATTCGCCGACGACCTTGTCCACGAGGCGCTGGATGTCGTCGTTCGACTGGTTGGAGCCGGTGACGCCGAGGCCGCCGAGTTCCTGCGCCAGCGCCTCGCCCTTGCCCGACGAGGACAGGATGGCGACGCGAAAGCCGTCGTCCGCGAGCTTGCGCGCCGCGGCGGCGCCCATGCCGCTGCCGCCGGCGGTGACGATGGCTACTTTCTGATCTGACATGGTGGGTTCCTCCTTCGGATGAAACCCCGTAGCCTACCCCTCGATGTCCCAGCGCGCTTTCACGGGGAAAGGCGCGCTGTCCTGCAGGGTGAAGCGCTTCAGGTCTTCGTCGAACCCGGCCTGCGGCATCAGCGAGGGCACCTGCTCGGGCCTGGCGCGCGGGCCCGTCTTGAAAGGCCGCGACACCAGCGGCTGCCGGCTCAGCGCCTGCAGGTAGGCGGCGGTTTCCGTGTCGTCCATGAAAGCCGTGACGGTGGCCACGTCGGCCGCGATGCGCTCGGCCATCTCGGGCTCGGACAGGTCCCAGTCGCCGAGGTAGCTCAGGTCGACGAAGGCTTCCAGGAATTTCGCGCAGACGAAATCGGCGAACGAGCCGTGGCCGACGCTGCTTTCCTCGTTGTCGTGCCACACGAAGGCCACGCCCACGGCGCCGCCGTCCAGCGGCACGAGGCAGTAGGCGTCGCCCGCGCCCGATTGCGCAAAGGGCAGGAAGCGGCGGCCGTCCTGCCACTTGGCGTCGAGCCACTCATCGAGGTCGTTGGCCGCCTGCTCGGCGTCCAGCCACTCGAAGTCGGGGAAGCCGACCAGATCGGGCGGCCCGCTGGCGAGGAGCTGTTGCAGCAGTGGGGGAATTTCGATGCCGGTGCGGCGCGAGAGATCGTCGAACGTCATCGTTCAGGCCGTCGGCAACGTGGCCTGCATCGACGGCCGGTGGCTGAACACGGCGAACCACTTCGCGCTGTTCGGCGCCTGGGCACGCCAGTCCACCGAGGGAAAGCGGAAATCCATGTAGCCCAGCGCGCAGCCGAAGGCGATGGTGCCGATGTCGACGCGATCGCCGAACGATGGCGCCGCCGCTTCCAGCCATTCGAGGCCGGTGCGCACCTTGTCGAGCTGGCCGTCGGTCCAGTCGCTCCAGCGCAGCGCCTCGGGGCGCAGCATGGTCTCGTAGCGCGCGAGCAGCGCGGCGCCGGTCATGCCGTCGGCCAATGACAGCTCGGTCAGGCGCGCCCAGCGAGCGGGCCCGGTGGCCGGGAACAGGCTGCCGGCGTACGCGGTGTCGAGGTACTCGCAGATCACGCGGCTGTCGAACAGCGCCTGGCCGTCGTCGGTGAGGAAGGTCGGCACCTGGCCCAGCGGGTTGGTCGGCAGGATGCGAGCGTCGCGCTTCACCGGGCCGGCGGCGCTCGGGAGCTTCTCGATGCGATCGGCTACGCCCAGCTCGTGGGCCACGACCATGCACTTGCGCACGAAGGGAGACGCGGGAGAGAAGAAGATCTTCATGGCCGGAGCGATCGAGTAGGTGTTGAAAAAGGAGGCAGGCCGTTCAGCCCGTGATCGGCGTGCGCGGCGACCCCGGCTTGCGGATGCGCAGCATGCCCTCCTGCGCCGCCGAGGCCACGAGGCGGCCGTCGCGCGTGTAGAGGCTGCCGCGGCACAGGCCGCGCGCGCCGCCCGCGCTGGGCGAATCGACCACGTAGAGCAGCCAGTCGTCGAAACGGAAATCGCGGTGGAACCACATCGCGTGGTCCAGGCTGGCGGGGCGCACCTGGCCGCTCATGAAGCTCAGGCCGTGCGGCAGCATGGCGGCGCGCAGCAGGCCGTGGTCGGAGGCGTAGGCCAGCAGCGCGCGGTGCACCGTCAGGTCGTCGGGCAGAGGCGCGATGGCGCGCATCCAGATGGCGCTCTGGTTCTCGGTCGGGCGCACCTCGGGCCGCAGCAGGTCTTCGGGGTCGACGCGCCGGTACTCGATGCCGTGCGGCTGGATGGCCTTGGAGCGCCAGGGTTCGGGCAGGCGGTCGCCGAGCGCGATGCGCTGGTCGAGCTCGCTGGTCAGGCCCTCGGGGCCTTCGACCGCGGGCATGGGGAACTGGTGCTCGACACCCTCGTCCACGGTCTGGAACGAGGCCGACATCTCGAAAATGATGCGGTCCTGCTGGCGCGCCACCACATGGCGCGTGGTGAAGCTGCGGCCGTCGCGCACGCGGTCGACGCTGTACTCGATGGGCGCGTGCTCGCCGGGCAGCAGGAAGTAGGCGTGCATCGAATGCACCGGGCGCTCGGCGCCCACCGTGAGGCTGGCGGCCATGAGCGACTGGCCGAGCACCTGGCCGCCGAAGACGGCGGGCGTACCGATGTCCTCGCTCTGGGCCAGGAAGCGGTCGCCGCCCAGGGGTTCGAGCTGCATGAGGGCGACGAGGTCGGCAACGAGGCGGGCGGCAAGGACGGGTTCGGGGGTCATCGGGGGAAGGGATTCGGCGCAGAAAAGCAATCCACGACGATAGCAAAGGCCGGGCCCGCGCGCTGTCGCGGCCCGGTCAGCGGCGCCCGGCGGGCCTACTTGAAGAAGCAGATGTCCAGCATCAGGCGCAGGCTGCAGCCGTGGTCGGTGCCGCCGTCCACCATGCGCACCGGCACGCCGCCCAGCAGCATCGCGCCGTCGGCGCCGTACGCCAGCGGCGAACGCGCGGCCTGGGTGAAGGGGCCGCTGAGCGTTTCCTGCTCGACGTACTTCAGGTACTGGCGCCGCGAGAAATCGACCGTGTCGGCCGACTTCAGCGCCACCGCCGCGTAGCGCTTGCCGTAGACCGTGCCGAAGTAGCGCAGCACCGGCCCGGTGCGGTCGCCGTACTTCACCTCGGCCTTCGCGAAGCCGGTCTGGACGAGGAAGTTGCGGTCTTCGGGGGTCAGGTCGGCGTCGAAGGCCATCAGCACGTACTGGCCTTCGAAGCTCTGGTTGCGCGCCACCTTCAGTTCGCCGATGAGCGCGGGCGTGACTTTGGTGCGGCCGTCCCAGCGCAGCAGCGCGGCCACGGACGGGTCGCCGTCGAACACGTAGTGGTACTTGTCGCCGGCGATGGCGACCTTGCGGCCGTCCTTGGCCGCGACGAAGCTCAGCACGCGGTCCTTGCCGTGGACGGGGTCGCCCTCGGGGGTGCTGGCGCAGCCCACCTGCAGCAGGCCGAAGGCGGCGCAGGCCAGCGCCAGGAAGAGCCGACGCGCGGGGGTCGACAGCGAAGAAGAAAGAGGCACGGTGTGTCCGGGGTTCGAGTTCATCCAGCCCCGGACTCTAGCGCCGCGCCGCCCTCAACGGTCCAGGTCGACGCCGTCGGCCGCCAGCTTTTTCTGCAGCGCCGCCACGTCGATCGCCGCGAAGCGCCCGCTGCCCAGCGAGGCCGCCGCCGTGCCCGCCGCCTGCCCCATGACGAAACAGCCGCCGCTGGCACGCGCGGCCGACTGGCCTTCGTGCGTCATCGAGGCGCAGCGCCCGGCCACCAGCAGGTTGTCGAGCGTCTGCGGCACCAGCATGCGCCACGGCAGGTGGTTGTAGGCGTTGGCTTCGTCGCGCGGGAAGGCCCACTCGATGCGGCCGTCGGCGTGCATTTCCATCGGCCAGGCGTTCAGGCCGATGGTGTCGTCGAAGGTGGCCGAGCCGAGGATGTCCTCGCGGCCCAGCGCGTACAGGCCCTGGATGCGCCGCGTCTCGCGGATGCCGACCTGCGGCGCGATCTCCACGATGGCCGACGGCGCGAAGCCCGGCACCTCGGCCTGCAGGAACTTGAAGTACGCAGCGATCTGGCGCCGGCCTTCGAGCTCGCCGTCGCTGAGCTCGCGCGCATCGACGCCGTTCATCGCGCGGCCTTCGGCGTTGCGGATCTGCGTGACGTTGGCGCGCCATTCGCGCGGGTCCTTGTTGGGCCGCAGGATCGCGCCTTCGCGCGGAAAGCTGTACTTGCCCGGGTGCTGCTGCTCGGCGCGCGCCATGAAGCCGTTGATGGCCGAGAACTCGCCCACCGCTTCCAGCGCGGCCGGCGCGTCGACCTGGCCGATGCGAAACATGGTGGTCGGGAACAGCCCGCTGCCGTGGCCGTCGCCCACTTCGAAGGGCACGCCCGCGAAGGCCGCCACGTCGGCGTCGCCGCTGGCGTCGATGAAGGCGTTGGCGCGGATCGCCTGGCGGCCCGATTTCGTTTCGACCACCAGCGCGGCAAGGCGCGCGCCATCGTGCAGCACCGCCGCCGCATACGCGTGGAACAGCATCTGCACGCCGGCCGTTTCGAGCAGCTGGTCGGCGGCCAGCTTGTAGGCCGAGGTGTCGTACGAGCGCACGCAGATGCGCCCGCCCATGCCGTTCTGCGGCGCGTTCATGCCGTTGAAGCCGGCGATGCGGTCGATGAGGTCGTCGACCACACCACGCACCAGCTGCGTCATCTCGCCGCGGCGCTTGCCGTACAGGCCCGCGAAGTTGGTCACGCCGCCCGCGGTGCCCATGCCGCCGAGAAAACCGTAGCGCTCCACCAGCAGCGTGCGCGCGCCGTGGCGCGCGGCGCTCCCGGCGGCGGCAATGCCGGCGGGGCCGCCGCCGACCACGACCACGTCGAAGTCGCCGAACACCGGCAGCGCGCGCGCCGGTTCGGTCAGGGTGGGTTGCTGCGTCGTCGTTGTCATCACTGGATCTTGATGCCGCGGGTGGCGATGATCTTGCTCATGATCGCCGCCTCTTCCTTCACGCGCGTGCGCATGCCGTCCGGCGAGGTGCCCACGGCCTGCCAGCCTTGCTCGAAGAGCTTGCGGCGCACGTCGGGGTCTTTCATGACGATCTCGATCTCGCGGCTGATGCGGGCCTGCGCGGTCTTCGACAGGTTGGCCGGGCCGAGCAGCGCCACCCACACCTCGAGGTTGAAGTCTTTCACGCCGGCTTCGGCCAGCGGGGCGATCTCGGGCACCAGCGCGCTGCGCCCACCCGTGAGGCCCACGGCCTTGAGCTTGCCGGCGCGGATCTGCGGCATGGCCACGCCCGGCGGGATCAGGCCCATCTGCACCTGGTCGCCCAGCATGCCGGTGACGACCTGCGGGTTGCCCTGATAGGGCACGTGCTCGGGCTTGAAGCCGTTCACGCGGCTCTTGAGCAGTTCCATGCCCAGGTGGCCGACCGAGCCCACGCCCACCGAGCCGTAGTTCCACTTGTCGCCGGCCTGGCGCGCGGCGTCGAAGAAGGCGGTGCCCGAGGGCAGGCTGTTCTGCGCCACGAGCACCAGCGGCGCGGTGGCGATGAGCGAGAGGTACGTGAAGTCCTTCGCCGGGTCGTACGGCAGCTTGGGGTACAGCATCTTCGACGACGTGAGGTTGCCGTTGATGACGATGCCCAGCGTGTGGTCGTCGGTGGCCTTGGCCACCTGGTCGGCCGCGATGTTGCCCGAGGCGCCGGCCTTGTTGTCCACCACGACCGGCTGGCCCAGCGCGCGGGACAGCGGCTCGGCGATGGTGCGCGCCGCGATGTCGGGCGTGGAGCCGCCCGGGAAACCCACCAGCAGGCGGATCGGCTTGGTCGGCCACGCGGGGGTGTCGGCGCTGGCGGACAGCGGCAGCGCCGCGGTGGCGGCCAGGCCGCAGGCGATCAGGAGGGCTCTCTTGGTGGCTTGCATGGGAAAAGACAGTTAAAAGGTAAACAAAAATGCAAAGAGAGCCAGCTTAACTGGCGCGCCGAGCCCTGGGCAAGGCGCCCCCTCGTCAGTCGAGGCTGATGTTGCCCCGGCGCACCAGCTCCCCGTACACCTTCGACTTGGCCTCGGCGTTGCGCTCGATCTCCTCGGGCGACCAGGCCAGCGGCTCGAAGGCGAAGGTGTCGAAGCGGGCGCGGATGTCGGGGTCGGCGATGACCTTGGCCACGTCGGCGTTGATCTTGGCCTTGACGGCCGCCGACACGCCCTTGGGCGCCAGCAGCGACACGAAGGAATTGACCTCCAGCGAGGCCGGGCCGCCGGCCTCGGCCATGGTGGGCACGTCGGGCATCTGCGGGATGCGCTTGGGCGCGGCCACGGCGATGTAGCGCAGCTTGCCCGCCTTGTAGATGCCCTGGCTCGACGGGATGCTCGCGAAGGCCCACGGCACCTCGCCGGTGCCCACGTTGGAATACAGCTGCGACACCTCGCGGTACGGCGCGTGCCGCATGCGGATGCCCGTGAGCGCTTCGAGCTGCTGCGCGCCCAGGTGGCCCGGGCTGCCGACGCCCCACGAGCCGTAGACCACGCCTTCGGGGTTGGCCTTGGCGGCGGCGATCAGGTCGCCCATGGTCTTCCACTTCGACTCGGTGCCCACGGCCACGAAGAAGGGCGTGCGGAACAGCGAGGCGACCGGGTCGAAGTGCTGCAGGGTCACGAAGTTGCGCGACTTGTACAGGTGCGGCAGCGCGGCGATGTGCTCGCTGTCCAGCTGCAGCAGCGTGTAGCCGTCGGGCGCGGCGCGGCGCGCCTGGTCGATGGCGATGAAGCCGCCGCCGCCGGGCCGGTTGTCGACCACCACGCGCTGGTTCCACAGGCGAGAGAGCTTGTCGGACACGAGCCGCAGCACCGCGTCGGGGCCGCTGCCGGCCGCGAACGGGGTGATCAGCGTCACCGGCTTGCTCGGGTAGTCGCTGCCCTGCGCCCAGGCGCCGGAGGCGGCGGTCAGGGCCAGGACGGCGGTCGTCAGCAATGCGCGCGGAAAGTTCATGGGGTGTCTCCTGGGCCTTCGGCCTCGTTGGTAGGGATCGGGTGAAAAAACCGTGTCAGCGCGGCGCGGGCGTGTCGCCCAGGCAGTGCTCGGGCCGCCAGGCGTACAGCCATTCGACCGCATCGTAGAAGCGTTCGGGCGTGCGCCCGGTCCACAGGCTGTTGCGCACCAGGCGCTCCACGCCCTGGGCGTGGTACAGGCGCCCCATCTCGCGCACCGACAGCACGACGCGCGCGCAGCGTGCGATGCGGGCCTGTTCGTAGCGCTGGAAGGCGGCGGTCATGTCGAAGTCGCAGGCCTTCACGGCCTCGCCGAGCGTCACGGCGTCTTCGAGCGCCATGCAGGCGCCCTGCGCGAGGTACTGCATCATGGGGTGCGCCGCGTCGCCCAGCAGCGTGGCCGGGCCGTCGCTCCAGCGCTCGACGGGGTCGCGGTCGGCGGTGCTCCAGCGGCGCCACGAGGTCGGGCGGTCGAGCAGCTGGCGCGGGCGCGCGTGCACGCCTTCGAAGTACGACAACACCTCTTCTTTGCTGCCGTCGGTGACGCCCCATTCTTCGGCATCGCGGCTGTGGAAGGTGACGACCAGGTTGTACTGCTCGCCGTGGCGCAGCGGGTAGTGCACCAGGTGGCAGTTCGGGCCGGCCCAGACCACGGGGGCGTTCCATTGCAGGTCGGCGGGCATGTCGGCCGCGGGCACGACGGCGCGGTAGACCACATGGCCCGAGACGCGCGGCGCGTCGCCGATGAGCTTGGCGCGCACCACCGACTTCACGCCGTCGCAGCCGACGATGGCGTCGGCCTGGAAACGGCGGCCGTCGCGCGTGACGGCCGTGACACCGTGCGCGCCGATGTCGATCGCCTCGACCTGCGCCGAAGTGTGGAAGCGGATCAGCGGATGCTGCTTCACTGCCTCGTGGATCGCGCCGTGCAGGTCGGCGCGGTGGCTCACGGCATACGGATTGCCGAAGCGCGCGCGGAAGGCCTCGCCGACGGGCACCGAGGCGACTTCGCTGCAGTCGACCGCGTCCATCATCACGAGCCGGTCGGTGAACACCGAACTGCGGCGCACGGCCTCGCCCACGCCCAGCGCGTCGAGCGCGGCGAAGGCGTTGGGGCCGAGCTGCAGGCCGGCGCCGATCTCGCCGATGACGGCGCTCTGTTCGAGCAGGTCGATGGCCACGCCCAGGCGTGCGAGCGCGAGCGCGGCCGCCATGCCGCCGATGCCGCCGCCGACGAGCAGCACGGAAGGAGGTTGCTTCGAGAGGGTCATGCGCGGGCCGGGACGCTCAGTCGATGCGGACCGTGAGCGATGGCAGTCGCTCGATGCTGACCTTGATCGTCTGGCCCGGCTTCACCGCGCCCACGCCTTCGGGCGTGCCCGTGAAGATCAGGTCGCCGGGCTGCAGCGCGAACAGCGTCGAGAGGTTGGCGATGACCTCGTTCACCGACCAGATCAGGTGCGTGATGTCGCTGTTCTGGCGCACCTGGCCATCGACCTCGAGCGTGATGGCGCCGGCGTTGATCTCGCCCACGTCGGCCAGCGTGCGCAGCGGCGCGATGGGGGCCGAGAAGTCGAAGGCCTTGCCGATCTCCCAGGGACGGCCGGCTTCGCGCATCTTCATCTGCAGGTCGCGGCGCGTCATGTCCAGGCCCACGGCGTAGCTGTGGATGTGGCTGGCGGCCTGGTCGACAGGAATGTCCTTGCCGCCCTTGCCGATGGCGACCACCAGCTCGGCTTCGTAGTGGTAGTTGCTCGTGAGCGAGGGGTACGGCACGGCGCCGGTGGCACCTTCGGCCACGGGCACGACCGAGGCGTCGTCGTTGGGCTTGCAGAAGAAGAACGGCGGTTCGCGGTCGGGGTCGAAGCCCATCTCGCGCGCATGCGCCGCGTAGTTGCGGCCCACGCAGTAGACGCGGCGCACGGGGAACTGCCGGTCGGAGCCGACGATGGGCAAGCCGACGATGGAAGGGGGTGTGAAGACGAAGGACATGGAAGCTCCTGCCGCGTGGGACGGCACATCAGACAAACAAGAAAAAGAAGGAAAGAAGGTCGCCGCGCTTTCAGGCGTCTTCGAGGAAGGCTTCGCGCAGGATGCCCATGGCCTGCTGCACGGGGCGGTCGGAAAAGCTGAAGAGCACGGTGTCTTCGTTCGGCGACGACAGGCGCAACGGCGCCCACGAGGGCACGACGAAGGTGTCGCGCGGGCCGAAGTCGAAACGCTGGCCGGCGATCTCGGCCGTGCCGTGGCCTTCGACCACGCTGTAGACGGTGCCGTCGGTGGCGCGGTGCGCCTGGCCGGCGAAGCCCTTGGGCAGCAGCTGCAGCTGGGTCGAGATGGTCGGCATCGGCGAGCCGCCCGTCAGCGGGTTGATGTAGCGCAGCTTGTGGCCGAGCCAGGCGTCGGGCGCCTCCTGCTTCTGCAACTGGGCCAGCGCCTCGCGGCTGCGCAGGTAGGGGTAGTTGAAGATCGGCGAGGTGGCCGAGGTGTGGTCGTGCCGCACCGGCACCATGTTGTGACCGAAGCGCGCCAGGCTGTGGCCTTCGGGCCGCGCCACGTGCTGCACCTTGGCGTCGTCGTTCTCGGCGAAGCCGGCGTCGAAGAAGCGCAGCATGGGAATGTCGAGCCCGTCGAGCCAGACCACCGGCTCGGTCACGCCGCCGATGCCTTCGTTGCCGTGGTCGTGCCAGGCCCACGAGGGCGTGATGATGAAGTCGCCGGGGTGCATGGTCGTGCGCTCGCCGCCCACGGTGGTGTAGGCGCCCTTGCCGTCCACGATGAAGCGCAGCGCCGACTGCACATGGCGGTGCGACGGCGCCACCTCGCCCGGCATGATGAGCTGCAGGCCGGCGTAGATCGACTGCGTGATCGACGCGTTGCCGGGCAGCGCCGGGTTCTCGAGCACCAGCACGCGGCGCACGGCCTCTTCGGCGGTGATGAGGTCGGCCGACTCCATGAGCAGCGGGCGGATCTCGTCGTAGCGCCACAGCGCGGGCACGCAGGGGCTCGCGGGCTCGCGCGGCACCAGCACGTGCAGCGACTCCCACAGCGGCGAGAGGTTCAGCGGGCGGATGCGGGCGTAGTAGTCGCGGCGCTCGGCGGCGTTGGCCGGCGCGCTGGCGGCATGGGAAGAAGCGGGGTTCATGGGGTCGGTGTCTCCGTTGGCGGCATTGTTGACCCGCACCACTATTTCCTCAAGACCGCGTGCCAATACACGGAATTTGAAATTTCGATAATGGTGCCTTTCGCCTTCAGGGCTCCGTCCCGCCTCACCCCATGTCCAAGCTCGATCTCGAATGGCTCGCCGTGTTCGACGAGGTCTACAAGACCGGCAACGTCACCAAGGCGGCCGAGCGCCTGGGCATGGCGCAGGCCGCGGCCAGCACGGCGCTGAACAAGCTGCGCGCACACTTCGACGACCGCCTGTTCACCCGCACCGCGCAGGGCATGCAGCCCACGCCCCACGCCGAGCGCATCTACCCGAACCTGCGCGAGGCGCTGGCGCAGCTGGCGCAGGCGCAGGGCAACCGCAGCAGCTTCGAGCCGGCGCGCGCGCAGCGGCGCTTTCGCATCTGCATGACCGACATCAGCGAGGTGGTGCTGCTGCCCGGCCTGCTCGACCACCTGCGCCATGCGGCGCCGGGCGTGCACATCGAGACCGAGATCATCTCCACCCACAGCGGCCGCCGGCTGCAGGACGGCGACGTCGACCTGGCCGTGGGCTTCATGCCGCAGCTGGACGCGGGCTTCTACCAGCAGGTGCTGTTCATGCAGAACTTCGTCTGCCTGGCGGCGCAGAATCATCCGCGCATCGGCGCCAAGCTCACGCGCAAGCGCTTCGAGGAAGAAGCGCACGCGGTGGTGTCCAGCTCGGGCACGGGGCACGCCATCGTCGACACCACCATCGCGCGCCTGGGCCTCAAGCGCAACGTGGTGGTGCGGTTGTCCAGCTTCCTGAGCGTGGCGCGCATCGTGGCCCACACCGAGCTGATCGTGGTGGTGCCGCGCATCCTGGGCAACGTGCTGGCCACGCAGGAGCCGGTGAAGGTGCTGGCGCCGCCCTTCACGCTGCCGGCCTACGCCGTCAAGCAGCACTGGCACGAGCGCTTTCATGCCGACCCGGGCAACGCCTGGCTGCGCCGCACGCTGGCCCAGCTGTTCAGCGGCAGCTGAACAGCGGCGGGCGGGCGCCAAAGGACGCCCGGGCGCTCGCATAATCGCGGCTCCCCACCCACAGCCCACAGAAAAAAGGCGCCCCATGTCTTCCATCACCCTCCGATTCCTGGCCGAACCCAGCACCGTCAACTTCGGCGGCAAGGTCCACGGCGGCACGGTCATGAAGTGGATCGACGAGGCCGGCTACGCCTGCGCCACCAGCTGGGCCAAGCGCTACTGCGTCACCGCCTTCATCGGCAGCATCCGCTTTCACCGGCCGATCATGATCGGCGACCTGGTCGAGGTCGAGGCCCGCCTGGCCTACACCGGCAAGACCAGCATGAACATCTCGGTCGAGGTGCGCAGCGGCGACATGAAGGGCGGCGTGATGGAAAAGACCACCGAATGCCTGATCGTGTTCGTCTCGGTCGACTCGCACGGCCGGCCGCTGCCGGTGGAAGCCTTCGTGCCCGGCACCCCCGGCGAAATGGCGCTGGCCGAGCGCGCCAAGGCGCACCTGGACGCCAGCCGCGCCGCCGGCGGCACGCCCTGATCACGGGCGCGGGGATAGGCGGCGCGCCCTAACCACGGCGCGCCCGGGCGGCTAGAGTCGTGTGATTGCATCCCAAGGAACACACCGCATGGCCACCTCCCGAGACGACGACAGCAACGACAAGACCGACCGCATCAAGGACTCGGCCCAGCAGATCTGGCTGGCCGGCCTCGGCGCCTTCGCCAAGATGCAGCAGGAAGGCAGCAAGGCCTTCGAGGCGCTGGTCAAGGACGGCGCCGGCATGCAGAAGAAGACCCAGCAGGCCGCCGAGGAAACCCTGGCCCAGGCCCAGCAGCGCATGGCCGGCTTCGCCAGCGAGTTCGGCACCAAGGCCGCCGGCCAGTGGGGCAAGCTCGAGAACATCTTCGAAGACCGCGTGGCGCGCGCGCTCGAAAAGCTCGGCGTGCCCTCGGCCGCCGACGTGGCTGCGCTGCAGGCGCGCGTCGAGGCGCTCGAGGCCCAGCTCAAGCAGCGCGATGCCAAGACCGCCGCCACGGCGCCCCGCAAGTCCGCCGCGCGCAAGGCCGCGCCCGCCCCCGCCGCCAAGAAGACCCTGCGCCGCACCAAGGCCGGCTGACATCGTTCTGTAATTGCGGCACTGCACAAAAAATCAGCGCCGCAAAACATGTCCCGCACCGTTCATGGTGCAGCGCACATGCGCTAGAGTGCCCCCAAGACCAAGAGAAACCACGGGGGCACCGACATGGCAAAGAAGGCGCCACGCCGCACTGCGCAACGCATCCTCGAAGCCGCATTGGATTTGTTCAACCGCTTCGGGGAACCGAACGTGTCGACCACGCTGGTGGCCGGCGAGCTGAACATCAGCCCCGGCAATCTCTACTACCACTACCCCGCCAAGGAAGAGCTGATCAACAAGCTCTACGAAGGCTACGAAGCCGAGCTCAACGAGCTGCTGCACGCCAGCGAGGGCGTGCACGACGTGGAGGACGCCTGGTTCTTCATGCACAGCCTGTTCGAGCTGATCTGGCGCTACCGCTTCCTGTACCGCGACCTCAACGACCTGCTGAGCAAGAACCGGCACCTGGAGACCCAGTTCCAGCTCGTGCTCAAGAACAAGGCGCGCGCCATCCGCCAGCTGATCGCCGGCCTGAGCCGCGCCGGCCACCTGGACATCGATGCGCACGAGGTCGACACGCTGGCCCAGAGCATGGTCGTCGTGCTGACCTACTGGCTCAGCTACGAGTACGTGCGCAACCCGCGCCAGGCGCTGGAGCCCGCGCACGCGCAGGGCGCGCTGATGCGCGGCGGCCACCACACGCTGCATCTGCTCGCGCCCTACCTCGCACGCGACCAGCGCCGCCACCTGCTGGCGCTGAGCAATGCCTACAACGGCGAAAGCGCCGCCAGCAACCCCAGCCCCGTGCCACCGACTGTCGATATGGCGGCCTAGAACATCCATGCCCCACTCCGATTTCAAACCGCTCTCGCTGCTGTCCGCCGGCCCTGCCGCGGCCACGGCCACCGCCGGCACCGAACCCTGGACGCCCCTTCCCTACCCCGACGTGCCCCGCTACGACGCGCGCAGCCTGCTCGCCCACTGGCAGCGCCTGCACGCCGGCCACGCACTGCCGCCGCCCGCGCCCGACGCGCCGCTGGCCGAAGGCTGGGCGCTGTACCACAGCGGCGAGTTCGAACGCGCCGCCGCCCTCGGCCTGCGGCACGGCCCCGACGGACTGGCGCTCGCCAACCAGGCGACCGCCATCTACGCCAACTACCTGGAGCCGCGCGAGGCCGTGCGGCTCGCCATGTTCCGCCAGGTGATCGAACGCGCCGGCGCGCAAGTCGCGGCCGAACCCGACAACTGCCAGGCGCTGTACTGGCAGGCCTACGCCCTGGGCCGCTACAGCCAGGGCATCAGCGTGGCGCGCGCCCTGGCGCAGGGCCTGGGCACCAAGCTCAAGGGCGCGCTGGAGCACGTGATCGAACTGCAGCCCGACCACGGCGACGCGCACCTCGCGCTGGCCGCCTTCCACGCCGAGGTGATCGACAAGGTCGGCGCGCTGGTCGGGCGCATGACCTACGGCGTGCGCGCCGAGACCTCGATCGAGCTGTTCGAGCGCGGACTGGCGCTGCACCCGCAGTCGGCGGCCGGGATGATGGAGTACGCGCGTGCGCTGCTGATGCTGCACGGCGAGTCGCGCCTCGGCGAGGCGAACGGGCTGTACGAGAAGGCGGCGACGCTGACGCCGGCGGATGCGCGGGAGCGGCTGGACGTGGAGCTGGCGCGGGCGGGGCTGACGGACTGAGGGGTTCTTTCTGGGTAGCTCTCGACTCGTCACCCTTCGCGGACGACATCGACGCCGTTCATCGGCTGAGATCTTGTTGGCATCAATGCTCAAGTCCTGGGCATGCAGTGATGGCCCCGTTTGGTCCTCCAAACACAGTGGCTTTTGAGGTTGTCGCCAAACAGCCGTCACTTTTTTGCCGGGCTCCGCATTCAATGCCCCGCCCCACGTCAACTGTCACCACATCCCGTTCACAAGCAGCATCTTTTGAAATTGCTCGTTGAATCACATCTATTTTCACTTCAAATCAAGATTCCGCCCGACATAGTAACCAGTCATCATGTCTATTACCTCTTCCACATAGTCGCTCGCCTCATTTCTTTCATTGTTTTTTAGGGCAAGATCGAATTCACGGAAATTTTCCAAAATTTCCGCCTTGCTTACTCCATTTTCTCGCAGATCAATTGCAAGCTGCCTCAACGCTTCTACTGAAAAATCTTGCGACAGCGCTTTTTCTATTTCGCTGAAAATAATGCAATTCATGGAGCAGTCCTTTTCCAGAGTGATTTCGTTTTTGCGAGCCGATCTCCCAGTTCGCATGTACATACGCCCTGGACGGTTGTGATACTGACGTGAGTGCGGCTACCCTTGCCATCTGACTGAGCTATCAATCCATGCGCACCAAGTTCATCGCTATCTATGCCGAACATTCCGGCATTTTTTTGAGTGCCACCGAAATCTACCGGGCGGCGATGAGGCGGGATATTTCCAATAACAGGATCAGTTGACATTCCAAGCTCGCCAGGCCTGACCCCGAGCGAATTTGCCGCGTTTGATCCACCTCCTGTCGAGCCAGAATAAACAACAGGGCCACCATCGCTATCAACAGTCATTCCTCGAAAAAGAGTAGTTCCCGTCAGTCCTAGCGGATCGACCCAAGCAACCGGGTTCTGCGTGTATTGATGTCCGTTGATCCCGCCCGCTAGGCCAATAGGATCTTTCGATATGAACCGCCCTGTTCTGGGATCGTAGTACCGATACCTGTTGTAGTGCAGCCCGGTCTCCTCGTCCAGATACTGCCCCTGGAACCGAATCGGATTCCTCAGCCCCGCCTTCCTGCCCGCCTCGCTGATCGTGAGCCTCGCCTCACCCCACGCCTTGTAGTTCGCCTCCCACGCGATGTTGCCGCCCTCATCGGTCAGCTCCATCGGCGTGCCGAGGTGGTCACACTGGTAGTAGTGGATGTTCTCCAGCGACTTCGACGGCTCCCCGTCATCGCCGATGCCCGGCGCGTAGTCCCCGTTGTAGAGCGGGTCCAGGTCCAGGTCGTAGCTGCCTTCCTGGTTGGTGTACGCGTTCGTCGCCTTGGCGGGTCGCTTCAGAAAGCTCCGCGTGATGGGCCCCTGTACGCTGGCCTGCAACACCGGTACGAAACTATCGGGCTCGAAGACGTAGTGCACTGTCCGGTTTCGCGCCGAGTCCGACTCCCAAGCCATCTGATTGCCATCCCACCCGAAGAGCACCGTGCCCAGCCCACGTTCGTCCATCTGGCGCTGGTATTCGGCTGCGTGGTAGTGGCTGCCGTCCATCCCGGAGCTCATGACGATCGGCTCGCTGCGCTTGGCAATGCGCCGACCCAGCGGGTCGTACAGGAATGAGGTGCGGGTGTCCTGCGTGCGCGCCTCTCTCAGGCGTCCCAGGGCATCCCATGCAAAGCGCGTGCGCTGGCCTTGGTGCAGGCGCTCGACCATGTTGCCCCTGACGTCGTACGTGAAGTGCGTGCCGGCGTAGTCCTTCACCAGGTTGTTCAGGATGGCAGGGATGTTGTGGATCGTCCCGGCCTCCTTGGCCACCGGCGTCATCGGGTCCAGGATGTTGCTGGCCGGATCGAAGGCGAAGGTCTCGGTGCCCAGTCGGCTTTGCGCCTGCAGCAACCGCCCCACCGGGTCGTAGCGATAGCTCAGGCCATCGCGGCGGCTGTCACCGATGTCGGTGAGCTGGCCAGCCCGGTCGTAGGTGTACTGGCGACGGATGCCGAGCGCCGAGGTGTTGGAGGCAGGCGCACCAGGACTTTGACCCAACCGCTCGGCGCGGCTGAGCATCTGGGCCTTCAGCCGCCCCACGGGGTCGTATTGCTGCTCCTGTGCCACCTCGTTGGCTTGCGTGCGCTTGACCTCGCGGTGCAGGTCGTCCCGCTCGATCTGCAGGGCCTCCATGTCGTCGAGCATCAGGCCGTGCACATGGCCTGAGCCGTAGGTCAACCAGGTGGTGGTGTGCCCGTCGGGGCGCGTGGTCTGGATGCGGTTGCCCAGTTCGTCGTAGCGGTGCTGCCAGACGGCCGTCATCGGCTGGCTGCTCGGCTTGCCCTGGTCGTCGATCAGGTAGTGATGGTGCTCGGTCCTCGTGTTGCCGGCGGCATCGTAGAACCACTGCAACTGGATGCCGGCGTTCCTCGCATCGACGAGCCGGCCGTTGCCGTCGTAGGCATAGTGGTCGGCCTGGGCATGCTCGCGGTCCAGGGTGCGCCCGGTCGGCTGGCCCTGGCTGTCCATGGGCTCGATGTACAGCGCCGCGCTGCGCCGCAGGAGCCGCCCCATGGGATCGAATTCGAGCTGCGTGACCGCATCGCCTTCGTTGACCTGGTGCAGCACGCCCGTCGATGCCGTGTAGCCGTAGCTGGTCTTGACGTTGTCGAAGTGAACTTCGGCCAACAGCTTGCCCAGGGGGTCATAGCGCAGGCTGTGGGTTCTGCCGTTCTCGTTGCGCAGCGTGACCAGCCGGCCCAGGCGATCCCACTGGTAGTCGAGCGTGTGGTGGTTGGCGTCGATGCGCTGGGCGATCTGGCCGGCCACGGTGTACTGGTAGCGGGTCTCGCGTTGCAAGGCATCGCGGTGCGCGAGCAAGCGGCCTTCGGCATCGTGATCGAAGTACTCTTGGGCGCCATCGGGATGGGTGACACCTGCCAGCTGGCCGCGCGCATAGTGGTACTGGGTGGCCTCGCCTGCCGCATTGCTCTCTTTGACCAGGCGACCGCGCTCGTCGTAGGCCCAACTGCTGGTCTTGCCGGAGCAATCGGTGTAGGCCGTCAGCTGGCCGGCCGCGTCATAGGCCAGTTGCTTCTTGCCGCCCTTGGCGTCGGTGATTTCCACCGGCAGACCGGCCTCGTTGTAGGCGTACGCGGTCTTGTGACCCAGCGGATCGATCTCTTCCACCAGGTGGGTGCCGTCGTAGGTACGCTTCCAGGCATGCCCTTCGGCATCCCGGATGCCGGTGAGGTTGTCCATCTCGTCATAGGCGAAATGGATGACGCTGCCGTCGGCCTGGGTATGGCTTGCGAGGTTGCCGTGTGCGTCGTAGCTGTAGTTGTCCTGGGTGCCGTCGGGATGCAGGTGGGAGGTGATCTTGCGGCGCGCATCGCGGAAGAACCACTCCTCGTGCTCGATGATCTTGCCGTCGACGCCTGTGATGCCGGGGTAGACGATGCGGTAGATGTAGCCGAGCTCGTCGTAGTGGTAGAGGGTTTCTCCCCCCAGCGCATCGACGACGGTGGTCAGGCGGACATGCTTGTTCCAGATGAGGGTGGTGTCGAAGCTGCCATCGTCGGCGCGTTCGTGCCAGGCCTTGGCTCGCTCGCTGTTGGTGCTGTCAATGACAACCGCGAAACCGTCTTCATGCATCCACTGCAGGTGCGTGCCGCGACCGGTGCGGTCGGTGTAGCGGCTGATGAGGTGGGTGCTGCTGTTGTCCGCGTGGCGCAGATAGTCGTAGTGCCAGATGTCCTGGTTCTCGTCGTGCGCGGCGACGAGGTCGCTGCTGCCATCGGCGTGGTCCCGGTAGACGTAGGTGGCCAGTTGGCGCACGGCCCGGGCCTCCTGCACCAGCCACAGGCTCTGGATACGGCCTTGTTCATCAAGGGCGGTGCTGACATGCGTCTGGCCGCTGACGATGTCCGAGAGCTGGCCGCTTTCATGGCGGTAGGCCAGCTCGGTGGTGTGGCCTTCGCGCGTGCGCTGCGAGGCCAGCCGGTAGCAGACGGTTTTGTTGCGCGTGCGGGCTTTGCCGTCGTGCCAGAACACGGGGGCCAGCTCGAAGGTCTCGATGTAGTCGCGCCCGTGGCTGAGGATCAGGAGGCCATCGTTGCCACGCCCCAGGGTCAAGTCTTCGATGGGATCGTGGTGGGTCTGGCCCGCCTCATCTTCGGACGGCCCCGCGAGCCGGGGGAATTCGTGCGTGCGACCGTCGGCACCGAAGTAGCGCAGGCTTCCGTCCTGGGCTTGTTCGATGCGTGTGGTGTACGCGGTGGTCCAGCGCGCGCCAAGGTAGGCCGGCACCGCATGGCTGCCTTGCAGAACGGGGCTGTCATAGGCGCCCAGGCGCGAGTGGTAGGTGCGGCTCCACACGATGGGCATGAGACCGGGCAGCACGAAGTCGGTGTGCACGAAGGTCTCGCTGCCGGTGGCATAGTTGATCGAGCGGCGTGACCTGCCACGCGCTGCAGGCGCCTTTGCGCCCGTGGCCGTGCAGCAGTTGCCGTCTTTCTTGACCTGGGTGTTCTCGTGGCTGACGACACCGAGCGGCCTCTCTGCCTTCTGCGCATCGCGCCGCGCGGTGATTTTGCCGTTCAGTGCAGCCGCCAGTTTTTGGGAGCCGCCTTTTTTCAGTATCTCCTTGAGCGTGAACAGCAGCCAGCCAACGGAACGCTCGGCGGCCTTGTCGCCTTGCTCCTTGAGTTTCTGCTCGATCTGCGTGCCGAGGACGTCGAGGAGGTCTGCGTTGCGCTCGAGCGCCTTGCCAATGGCAGTCCCGACGACGAACTGCTTGAACACAGCGTTGGCCTGCTCCTTGGCGACTTGCTTTGCCTTCTGACTTACTGCCTCTGCGCTGTTCGAGAGTGCGCCAAGGGCTGCGGCAAAGAAGTTGCTGTATTCGGACTTCTCGCCTGGGTCGTAGCGCGACTTCTCGGGCGGCGGGTCGATGACAAAGAGCTTTCCCTGCGAAAGCCTGCGCAGCCCTTCGCTCCAGCTTGCGGTGATTCCCCGCCCCAGGATTCCAGCTTTGGCCAGCAGACCATTGAGCTCGTCCTGTGCGGTAGTGACGAACTTCTCAAGTTCACCTTTCACTTGGGAATTCACATGCTCCTGCAACAGCACGAGCACAGTTACGCCAATGTCGTGCGTCGATGTCTTAAGCTTCTGGCGCAGCACTTGCATCAAAGGCCGCAAGCCCATGCGCACGGGACCACCCGCGCCCGGCACGATACCGATCAGATTGATCGCCAGGCTGACCCAGTTGAAGAAGGCCTCGACCTCGTTGCTGGCCTTCTTGGTGATGATGGCAATGATGTCGCACAGCGCATCGACCAGCGACATGATGTTGCCGATGACCGGCAGTGCCCCGGCAACGGTCCTGATGCGCTCCAGATTGACGTAACCGTCGCTGATGCTGCGCAGCCACTGGTCCACTTCGCCGGCCGCCTGCGCGACCTCCGATGGCTGAACGTCCGCCAGCGGCTTGACGACCAGGACTTTTTCTTCGGATCTCTTCTCGATCTCCGTTTGCGAAGTGCTCATGTGACTAGACTCCCTGGAGCTGTTCGCTCCTTTTTTGATGTCGTTGCAATGGGGGCGCAGATCGGCGTGCGATCTGCGGGTCAGACGGTGGTGTGCATGGGCAAGATGCCCGGTGACAGGCGCGACGGCGCGGCAGGCGCACCAAGCCCTGGCACGCCTTGGGCGATGCCGCTCAATGCAGTGGTGGCTGCGCCTGAGGCTTGATCTCGCGTGCTCGTGGCCACGTTCGCCGCGCGGAGCGCGTTGACCCCGAGAGCCGTTGAGGCGAGTCCGGTGATGGCACCGCCCATCGGTCCGCCCAGGGCCCCTGCGATTGCCGAAGTGGCCCCACCCGCAAGGCCTGCCTTGAGCGTCGCAGCCAACGCATCCTTGCCCTTCGCCGCATCTGCGGCTTGGGCCATCAGCCCATCGAGCATGTCGTTCAGCGGCGCCACGCCCGTGTCGGCGGCCGAGCCTTCGCGCGCGGGCCAACTCGGTTTTCCGATGTAGCTGGCCTCGTCCCACGGATCCGCAGGGTCCTTGCCCAACTCGATGCGTGCACCACCCGGTGCCAGCCCCGAGACGGCCGCAAAGCCCTTGCCGTCGAGCGTGCCCGTCTTGACCTGACCAGCCGAGTCCGTGACCTTGTAGTCCGCGCCCTTCAAGCCTTCGCCGTTTGCATAACGGTGCGTGAGTTCGAGCTGTCCCTTGCCGGGCTTCAGCCCCTCGGGCAGGCTCGGCCGGCTTGTGCTGCTGGGGCCGACCATGCTGTGCACGCTGGCGCGCTGCACGTGCGGGCCGGTGGTGCCGCTTTCGATGCTGCCGCCCTTGTAGCGGGTGTAGCTGCCGCCCCCGCTGACCAGCAGCTGCGTCTTGGCCTCGATCGTGATCTTGTCGGCCCGCAGGGTGATTTCGTCCTTGGCCAGCAGATTGATGCAGGTCTTCAACGCCTGGATGTCGATGTCGGCCTGGGCCGCGACGACCTTGATGCCCTTTTGCGCTGCAAAGAGCTTGATGGCCTGCAGGGCCACGCCCAGCAGGCTGTCGCCGCTGGTGATGCTCGTGTGCTTGCCGCTCGTGATCGCCGTGTGCTCGACACTGGCGATGTGGGTGCTGAACTGGCTGGTGGTTTCGATGCCGGCGGGGCTGGCCAGCACCAGGTGCGGCTGTGCCAGCTCGGGGAACCGGCCGGCTTCGACATCGGCGGCACCATCGCCCTTGACCGCATCGTTCTGCTCCTGCAGCGACTTGGCGACCTCGGCCTGGTCATTGCCCTCCTGGGCTTTGTTCTTCTGCGCTTCTTGCGCGCCGGCCTCGTGCAGATCGCGGGCTTCAACGAGGCGCTGGCGGGTCTCGCCACTGTCGAGCAGATGGGCCTTTGCGTTGGGGCGTGCTTCGGTCGTGATGAGGAGGCCCTGTGTCGCCCGGATGGCGCCATGGGCGTCGGTGCGCAATTCAAAACCTTCGCCACGGGCATCCAGCCGGCCTGCGTTGCTGTCGATGCGCGTGACATGGCCCAGGCTCAGTGAACTGCTTTGGTGATCGCTCTTGAGCTGCGCCTGGATCTTCTGGTCGGTGTCGTCAAGGACCAAATGGTTGGAGCGCCCGCCTGCGCTGTTGCCGCCCTCCTTGACGAGTTCCCGACTCCTGAACCCCGACAGCGCGGCTTGGCCGGGCAGCTCCCAGGGCGGCAGGTTCATCTGGTTGTGGACCCGGCCGGTGCAGATGGGCAGGTCGGGGTCGCCGCCGATGAAATCGACAATCACCTCCTGGCCGATGCGCGGCACCTGCACGCCGCCCAGTTGGTTGCCGGCCGATGGAGAGCTCACGCGCAGCCAGCAGGTGGCGTGCTGGTTCTTCTGCCCCAGGCGGTCCCACGGAAACTGCACCTTGATGCGGCCCAGGTCGTCGGTCCACAGGTTCTCTCCCTCGGGCCCGACCACCACCGCGACCTGCGGGCCCTGCGTGTGCGGCTTGTGCCGCAGCAGCGCCGGACGCAGGGGTTCGGTGATCGGGTGGGCCGTGAAGTCGACCTCGACGCGCCATTGCTGCTTGCGATGGGAAGCCGCTTCGATGCCCTGGCTTTCTTGCGCGACGTTCTCGATGAGGAACCGGCTGTCGAGCACCAGGTACTGGACGTTGGCGGCTTCGCGTGGATGCTTCTGCAACTGAAAGGTGCCGCCGGGAACCATGCCGCGCAGTTGACCGCTGGCCTTGGCCCTCGCACCGTGGGTGCGCAGGGCCTGCATGCGCAGCAGGGCGATGCGGTTGCCTTCTGCAAGGGGTTCGTTGGTGCCTGTTCCTGCGCGCGGTTGCACGTAGTGGCTGCCGGCCCGGCTGTCGTGCCACTGGTAGACCTCCAGGTCCGCTTGCCCGGTCGGGCGAGGTGCGGCCTGTTCGGTGCTCAGATCGGCTTTGGGCCGGGTGTAGTCGTAGTCGCGGCTGACGTAGCGGCCGCTGGTGAGTTGATGATGCGGAACGAAGCTGCTGATGTATTCGGCATCGACTTTCCAGCCCGGGGGGTGGTACGCCACCAGCTGATAGGCAGCGCTCTCCATGGGCGGGTGCGCGCCCATGTTGTCGGTGAGTACGAGGCGGTGCTTGCCGTCGCTGTGGCGGAAGTGATAAGAAATTCCCCACTCTTGACACAAGCGCTCGAAGAATGCGAAGTCGCTCTCGTTGAACTGCGTCTGGTAGTCCCGAGCCGGGTAGGTCTCGACGAAGTGCTTGTCGACGGGAAAGGAGTAGTCGGCGAACAGTTCGTCCAGGATGTCGACGACTGTCTTGTTCTGATAGATCTTGCAGTCGGTGCTCAGGGTCGCCAGATGCAGCCAGGGACGCAACGTGAGCTTGTATTGAATGTGGCGGCCTTCTTCGCCCCACAGCTGCGCGCCGGCAATGAGCGCATTGATCTGCCGTGTGCCGGCGCCCAGCCCACCTGCATTGCCGCCCACGGCGCTTGCCGCAAACTCTCCTGCGCCATCGAGCTCGATCGAGCAACTGATCTCGCAGCCGATGAGGGCGTCCAGGTCAATGTCGGCCGCCTGGCTGAAACTGAAGTTGAGCGCATCGGGGGTCTTGAGCAGCAGCTCGTATTCGAACAAGGCATTGAGGCCTTCGTGGCCCGACAGGCGCATGGGTTCGAGGGCATCGGGCAGTGCAGGGCTTGTGACCGCAAGGGTGTGAGACACGTGGTGGACCTCTGGCAAAACAGGGATCCAAAAAGTCTGTGGCACACCCGCGCCGCACCGTTGCAAACAATGGTCAATCCGACGTCGACACACCAAGCAACTCAAAGGAGCGCGAAAAATTCACGACGCCGAAGCGAAAGACGCTCGCGAGCAACTGGACGTGGAGCTGGCGCGCGCCGGCCTGACGGACTGAAGGGCCTGCAAGCTCACGATTGGTACCACTTGGTACCAATCCATTTAAGATGCGCGGTTTCCGACCTTCTTCCCGACCGCCATGTCCGACCTCAACGCCCAATTCGAAGCCGCCCAGGCCAACTCCAAGCTGCTGGCCGAGCGCCCCGACAACCCGACGCTGCTGAAGATCTACGCCCTGTTCAAGCAGGCGACCGAAGGCGACAACACCGCCAAGAAGCCCAGCTTCAGCGACATCGTCGCGCGCGCCAAGTGGGACGCGTGGACCGCCCAGAAGGGCGCCACGGCCGACGAGGCGAAGCAGAAGTACATCGACCTGATCGAATCCCTCCGAGGCTGACCGATCAGCCGACGATTCCGCGCTCCTGCAACGCGGCGATCTGCTCGGCGCTCAATCCGATCTCCTCCAGCACCGCCTGCGTGTCCGCCCCCAGCGCCGGCGCATTGCGCCGGTGGCCAGCCGGCGTGAGCGACAGCTTGGGCACGAAGCCGGGCACCGCGAGCGCGCTGCCGTCGGGCATCTCCACCTGCTGCAGCATGCCGCGCGCGGCGTAGTGCGGGTCGGCCGCGATGTCGGCGATGGTGTAGATGCGCCCGGCGGGCACGTGCGCCGCGTCGAGCGCGGCCAGCACCTCGGTCACCGTGCGCTGCGCGGCCCAGTCGCCGATGGCGGCGTCGAGCATCCCGACCTGCGCCACCCGCCCCGTGTTGCCGGCCAGCGCCGGGTCGGCCGCGAGGTCCGGCCGGCCGATGCAGGCCATGAGCCGCTTGAAGATGCTGTCGCCGTTGCCCGCGACGATGGCGTAGCCGCCGTCCGCGCAGCGGTAGGCGTTGGTGGGCGCAATGCCCGGCAGCGCGCTGCCGGCGGCCTCGCGCACCGCGCCGAATTCGGCGTACTCGGGCAGCAGGCTTTCCATGCAGTTGAAGACCGCTTCGTACAGCGCGACGTCGACCACCTGGCCCCGGCCTTTGGGGAATTCGGCGCTCACGGTGGCATGGCGGTGCTGCATGGCCATCAGCACGCCGATCACGCCGTGCAGCGAGGCCAGCGTGTCGCCGATCGACACGCCCACGCGCACCGGCACGCGGCCCGGCTCCCCCGTGAGGTGGCGCAGCCCGCCCATGGCCTCGGCCACCACGCCGAAGCCGGGCCGGTCGCGGTAGGGGCCGGTCTGGCCGTAGCCGCTGATGCGCAGCATGACGAGCGCGGGGTTGACGGCCAGCAGCTCGTCGGGCCCCAGGCCCCAGCCTTCCATCGCGCCGGGACGGAAGTTCTCGACCAGCACGTCGGCCTCGGCCGCGAGCTGGCGCACGATGGCCTGCGCCTCGGGCTGGCGCAGGTCCAGCGCCAGCGAGCGCTTGTTGCGCGACTGCACCTGCCACCAGACGGAGGTGCCGTCCTTCAGCAGCCGCCAGGTGCGCAACGGGTCGCCCGCGCCGGGCGGTTCGATCTTGACCACGTCGGCGCCGAAGTCGGCCAGCGTGCGCGCCGCGAAGGGGCCGGCGATCAGTTGCCCGAGTTCGACGACCTTGAGGCCGGCCAGCGGACCCGCGGCCGGAGGGGAAAGAGAGCTTTGCGTCATGGCTTGGGAGTGTGCCGTGCCGCCCCGGATGCCGGGTCGGGCCGGGAAAACACCTATGAAATCTTGACACGGCGCGAAGCGACTCTTTTGCACCGCAGCAATTGCGCTCCGGCATGCGCCACGCCCCGAGGAGAAAGGGGTTTGCTGCAGCGCAGCGCGTCGTCGCGCCCTTCGCTACCAGGCAGGACCGCGACTCAAAAAAGTATCAGTTGCGCACCCCAACGCTGGTTGTTGGCATCCGGAGCGATTCGTACAGTCCGCCTCACCCCCAACCCGGGGGCCATACACAGAGGAAAGACCGCCGGCCATGCAACCCGATCTGGAAATCGTCGAAGTCCAAGGTGACGAATCGTTCACCGCCTGGGCGCACGGCTATCCGTATCGCACGGTGCGCTGGCACTTCCACCCCGAGTACGAGATCCAGCTGATCGTCGAGACCCAGGGCGTGTACTTCGTGGGCGACCACGTCGGCCATTTCGAGCCGGGCAACCTCGTGTTCATGGGCCCCGACCTGCCGCACAACTGGATCAGCGACGTGCCCGCCGGCCAGAGCGTCGAGCGCCGCGGCATCGTGATCCAGTTCCCGGCCGCGCTGGTGCGCAACATGGCGGCCACCTTCCCCGAGTTCCGCCGCATCGAGCCGCTGCTGGCCGAGTCGGCCTCGGGCCTGCTCTTCTCGGCCGCCACCGCCGCCGCGGCCAAGCCGATCATGGAAGCGCTGCTCGAGGCGCGCGGGCTGCGCCGCGTGGTGCTGCTGCTGTCGCTGTTCGAGCTGCTGGTGACCAGCGACGACCGCCAGCGGCTGGCCAGCCCCGCGTTCACGCCCGACCCCAAGGCCTTCATGTCGCACGCGATCAACAACGTGCTGGCCCACATCGCCGCCAACCTGGGCGACGAGCTGCGCGAGCCGATGCTGGCCGAGCTGGTGGGCCAGAGCCCGAGCGCGTTCTCGCGCTCGTTCCGCAAGCACACGGGGCAGTCGTTCGTGCGCTACGTGAACCGGCTGCGCATCGGCCGCGCCTGCGAACTGCTCGCCAACAGCGACAAGCCCGTGCTCGACGTCTGCATGGACGTGGGCTTCAACAACGTGTCGAACTTCAACCGGCAGTTCCTGCTGCACAAGCGCATGCCGCCGACCAAGTTCCGCCATTTCCATCGCATGCAGCTCGCTGCATCGCGCGCCGCCAACAGCCCGCCGTAGCGCGCCCCCCGTGTTCCCCGCGTCGTTCCTGGCGCGGCGCCTTGCGCGCCGCGCGGGGCGACCCTTTGCCCGCGTTTTTTTGCAGACCGTCACACAACCAACCTCAAGGAGACAACCCAATGAAGAGCCTTCTCAAAGCCACCGCCCTCGTCGCCGCCCTCGCCTGCGGCACCACCGCCGCACTGGCACAGGCGCCCAAGCAGCCGCTGCGCATCGGCATGACCTTCCAGGAACTGAACAACCCCTACTTCGTGACGATGAAGCAGGCATTGGAAGAAGCCGCCGCCAGCATCGGCGCCACCGTGGTCACCACCGATGCGCGCCATGACGTGGCCAAGCAGATCGGCGACGTGGAAGACATGATCCAGAAGAAGATCGACATCCTGCTGCTGAACCCGACCGACTCGGCCGGCGTGCAGTCCGCGGTGCGCTCGGCCAAGAAGGCCGGCGTGATCGTGGTGGCGGTCGATGCCAACGCGCAAGGCCCGGTCGATTCGTTCGTGGGTTCCAAGAACCTCGACGCGGGCCGCCTGGCCTGCGAGTACCTGGCGAAAAACATCGGCGAGAAGGGCGACGTGGCCATCCTCGACGGCATTCCGGTCGTGCCGATCCTGGAGCGCGTGAAGGGCTGCCGCGAAGCGCTGGCCAAGTACCCCGGCATCAAGGTCGTGAGCACGCAGAACGGCAAGCAGGAACGCGCCACCGCGCTCACCGTGACCGAGAACATCCTGCAGGCCAACAAGAACCTCAAGGGCGTGTTCAGCGTGAACGACGGCGGCTCGATGGGCGCCCTCTCCGCCATCGAAGCCAGCGGCAAGGACGTGAAGCTCACCAGCGTGGACGGCGCACCCGAGGCCATCAAGGCGATGCAGAAGGCGGGCTCGAAGTTCATCGCCACCACCGCGCAGTACCCGCGCGACCAGATCCGCCTGGCCATCGGCATCGCGCTGGCCAAGAAGTGGGGCGCCAACGTGCCCGCGGCCGTGCCGGTCGACGTGAAGCTCATCGACGCCGAAGGCGCCAAGACCTTCAGCTGGTAAGTTGCCGGACGCGCCGCCCGTGACCGTCACGTACGAACCACCCCGGGAGATGCTGCGGCTGGAAGGCGTGTCCAAGCGCTTCCCGGGCGTGAAGGCCCTGTCGAACATCGACCTCTCGGTGCGCCAGGGCGAGGTGCACGCGCTGCTCGGCGAGAACGGCGCGGGCAAGTCGACGCTGATGAAGATCCTCGGCGGCATCCACCAGGCCGACGAGGGCCGCATCGTCATCGACGGCACCGAGTGCCACTTCGCCGGCTACGGCGACGCCATCGCGGCCGGCATCGGCATCATCTTCCAGGAGTTCAGCCTGGTGCCGTACCTGAACGCGGTGGAGAACATCTTCCTGGGCCGCTACCGCACGAACCGCTTCGGCCTCATGGACCAGGCGGCGATGCAGCGCGAAGCCCGCGCGGTGTTCGACGAACTGGGCGTGCAGATCGACCTCGGCGTGCCGATCTGCCAGCTCTCGGTGGCGCAGCAGCAGTTCGTCGAGATCGGCAAGGCGCTGTCGCTGAAGGCGCGGCTGCTGGTGCTCGACGAACCCACCGCCACGCTCACGCCCAACGAGGCCGAGCACCTGTTCAAGGTGATGCGCGCACTGCGCGCCAAGGGCGTGGCGATGATCTTCATCTCGCACCACCTCGATGAGATCTTCGAGGTGTGCGATCGCATCAGCGTGCTGCGCGACGGCGCCAACGCCGGGCATGTCGAGGTGGCCGCCACGACCGTCGACGCGCTGGTCGAGATGATGGTGGGCCGGCGCATCGAACAGAGCTTTCCGCCCAAGCCGCAGCCCGCACCGAATGGCCGCAAGGTGCTCGATGTGCCCGAGATCCAGCTCGTGAAGGACGGCCCGGTCAACCGCTTCGACCTGCACGCGGGCGAGATCCTCGGCTTCGCGGGGCTGGTGGGCTCGGGACGCACCGAACTCGCGCTGGGCATGATGGGCGCCGACCGCGCGCACCGCAAGACGGTGCTGCGCAACGGCCAACGCGTGCGCCTGGACGACCCGACGCAGGCGCTCGCGCACGGCATCGGCCTGCTGCCCGAAAGCCGCAAGGTCGAAGGGCTGATCACCGACTTCACGATCCGCTTCAACATCTCGCTGAACAACCTCGGTCGGCACCGCCGCGCGGGCGTGGTCGACACGGCATCGGAGAAACGCTCTGCCGATGAACTCTCGCGCCGCGTGGGCGTGAAGGCGCCGGGCATCGACACCCGCGTGGCCACGCTGTCGGGCGGCAACCAGCAGAAGGTGGTGATCGCGCGCTGGCTCGGCCACGACTGCGACGTGCTGATCTTCGACGAGCCCACGCGCGGCATCGACGTGGGCGCCAAGGCCGAGATCTACCAGCTGATGCGCGAACTCACGCGCCAGGGCAAGTCGATCCTGATGATCTCCAGCGAGCTGCCCGAGATCGTCGGCCTGTGCGACCGCATCGCGGTGTTCTCGGGCGGCGCCATCGTGGCCACGCTCACGGGCGACGCGATCAACGCGGGCGAAATCATGCGCCACGCGACCTCGTCCTCTCCCTCCCTTCCCTCTTCCTCCGGGAGCCCCTCATGACTGCCACCGCCACCCATCCCACGCCGCCCGTGCCCGCGGGCGGGTTCTTCACGCAGCTGCGCCGCTCGACGGCCTTCCTGCCGCTGGTCGGCCTTATTGCCATCTCGGTCTTCATGATCGTGGCGACCGACAACTTTCTCTCGGTGAGCAACCTGCAGAACATCGCGCTGCAGTCGTCCATCAACGCGATCATCGCGGTGGGCATGACGGCCGCGATCCTCACGGGCGGCATCGACCTCTCGGTGGGCGCGGTGGTGGCGCTGTCGGGCACGCTGGCCTCGGGGCTGATGGTGCACTTCGGCCTGCCGCCCGTGCTCGCCGTGCCGCTCGGGCTGGGCGTGGGTGCGGTGATCGGCCTGTTCAACGGCTACTGCGTGGCCTACCTGCGCATGCCGCCGATCATCGTGACGCTGGCCACCATGGGCATCGCGCGCGGCATCGCCCTGATCTACACCGGCGGCTACCCGATCGACGGCCTGCCCGAATCGTTCGCCTTCCTGGGCAGCGGCACGCTCGCGGGCCTGAAGGTGCCGATCCTCATCATGCTGGCCACCTACCTCGTGGCCTACGTGCTGCTCAACATGGCGCCCTTCGGCCGCTACGTGTACGCCATCGGCGGCAACGAGGAAGCCACGCGGCTGTCGGGCGTGCGCGTGTCGCGCTACAAGCTGCTGGTGTATGTGCTGAGCGGCCTCACCGCCGCCATCGCGGGCATCGTGCAGGCCGCGCGCGTCACCAGCGGCCAGCCCGGCGTGGGCGTGGGCTTCGAGCTCGACGCCATCGCGGCGGTGGTGATGGGCGGCACGTCCATCGCGGGCGGCCGCGGCGCCATCGTGGGCACGCTGGTCGGCGCGCTGCTGCTGGCCGTGCTCAACAACGGTCTCAACATGATCGGCGTGTCGCCGTACCTGCAACTGATCATCAAGGGCGGCATCGTCTTGCTCGCCATCTTCATCAGCCGCGAGGCCCGCCGCTGATCTCTTCCCCGCTTCTTCGTACCTCCCTCGACTCAAGGAATCCATGTCGTATCAAAAGCTCCAACCCGGCGCCACGGGCGCCATCGGCGAACTCGCCGCCATGCAGGCCGTCGTGTGCCACGGCCCCAAGGACTACCGGCTCGAGACCGTCGCGATGCCGACCATCGGCCCGAACGAACTGCTCATCTCCATCGCGGCCTGCGGCATCTGCGCCTCCGACTGCAAGTGCCACTCGGGCGCGAAGATGTTCTGGGGCGGCGACGGCCAGCCCTCGTGGGTCAAAGCGCCGGTCATTCCCGGCCACGAGTTCTTCGGCTATGTCGAGGCGCTGGGCGAGGGCGCGGCGGAGCACTTCGGCGTGGAGAAAGGCGACCGCGTGATCGCCGAGCAGATCGTGCCCTGCGGCAAGTGCCGTTTCTGCACCTCGGGCAAATACTGGATGTGCGAGGTGCACCACATCTTCGGCTTCCAGCGCGTCGTGGCCGATGGCGGCATGGCCGACTACATGCGCCTGCCGCCGACCTCGCGCGTGCACAAGATCCCCGACGGCATCTCGCTGGAAGACGCGGCCATCATCGAGCCGCTGGCCTGTGCGATCCACACGGTGAACCGCGGCGAGCTCCAGCTCGACGACGTGGTGGTGATCGCCGGCGCCGGCCCACTGGGACTGATGATGACGCAGGTGGCGGCACTCAAGACGCCCAAGAAGCTGATCGTGATCGACCTCGTGCCCGAGCGCCTGGCACTCGCGAAGCAGTACGGCGCCGACGTGGTCATCAACCCGAAGACCGAGAACGCCGATACCATCGTCAAGGGCCTCACCGAAGGCTACGGCTGCGACGTGTACATCGAGACCACCGGCGCGCCCATCGGCGTGACGCAGGGCCTGGACATGATCCGCAAGCTCGGCCGCTTCGTCGAGTTCAGCGTGTTCGGTTCGGAGACGAGCGCCGACTGGTCGATCATCGGCGACCGCAAGGAACTCGACGTGCGCGGCGCGCACCTGGGCCCGTACTGCTACCCGGTCGCCATCGACCTGCTGGCACGCGGGCTCGTCACGTCGAATGGCATCGTGACGCACGACTTTCCGCTGACCGAATGGGAGCGCGCCTTCGCGCTGGCCAACTCGCTCGATTCGATCAAGGTGCTGCTCAAGCCGCAGCCCCGCGCAGTGTCATGAAGTACGTCGTCGGCGTCGACATCGGCACGCAGAGCACCAAGTGCCTGCTGGTCGGCATCGACGGCAAGGTGCACGCGCAGGCCAGCGTGGCCTACCAGCCCGAGACGCCAAAGCCGCTGTGGGCGCAGCAGGACTGCGAGGTCTGGTTCGATGCCGTGTGCGAGAGCGTGCGCGCCTGCGTGGCGCAAGGCGGCATCGCGGCCACCGACATCGCCGCGCTGTGCGTGAGCAGCCTCTACGGCGGCGCGGGCATCCCGGTCGACGAGGCCATGCGCCCGCTGCACCCCTGCCTCATCTGGATGGACCGCCGCGCCACCGCCGAGGTCGATGCGGTGAACGCCACGGTCGACGTGGCGCGGCTGCAGGCCATCACCGGCAACGGCGTCGACAGTTACTACGGCTTCACCAAGATGCTGTGGCTGCGCGAGCACCGGCCCGAGGTGTGGGCGAAGACGCACCACTTCCTGCCGCCCAACAGCTACATCAACTGGCGGCTGACGGGCCAGCTCGCGGTCGACCACAGCTCGGCGGGGAACATCGGCGGCGTGTACGACGCGGCGCGGAGGCGCTGGTCGGCGCAGGCGCTCGACATGCTCGGCATTCCGGCGCGCATGATGCCGCCGCGGCTCGTCGAATCGAGCGAGGTGGTGGGCCACCTGAGCGCCGAGTGGGCCACGCAGCTGGGCCTGCGCGAAGGCATGCCGCTGATGGCCGGCGGCGTCGATGCGGCGGTGGCCACCTTCTGTGCGGGCGTCACCGGCAGCGGCGACCATGTCGCGATGATCGGCACCAGCATGTGCTGGGGCTTCGTGAGCCCGACGGTGGACGCGCGCCACCAGCTCATCACGATGCCGCACGTCTACCGCGGCGCGGACCGCAGCTACGTGTTCGGCGGCGCGATCACGGCCGGCGCGGCCGTCACCTGGTTCCGCGAAGCCTTCTGCCAGGCCGAAGTGGCCGAGGCCGCGCGCACCGGCGAAGACGCGCACGCCCTCATCGAACGCCGCGCGGTCGACGTGCCGCCCGGCGCCGACGGCCTGGTCTTCCTGCCCTACCTGATGGGCGAGCGCAGCCCGATCTGGGACGCGCAGGCCAAGGGCGCCTTCATCGGCCTCTCGCTCGCCCACAGCCGCGCCCACCTGTACCGCGCCGTGCTCGAAGGCGTGAGCTTCGCGCTGCAGCACAACATCGAGGCCGGCCGGCGCAGCGGCCAGCCGCTGGACGACCGCTTGATCGTGGTCGGCGGCGCCGCGCATTCCGACCTGTGGATGCAGATCGTGGCGGACGTCACGGGCTACCGCGTGTTCACGATCGAGGAAGAGGTCGAAGCCGCCCTCGGCGCGGCGATGCTCGCGGCGCTCGGTGCCGGGCTCGTCGATGCGGCCACCGCGGAGCGCGGCTGGGTCACGCTGGTGGAACGCGCGCGGCCCGAGCCTGCGGCGCAGGCGGTCTACCGGGAGCGCTTCGAGATCTACACCTCGCTGTACCCGGCGTTGCGTGATGCGATGCATCGGTTGGGATGACGCACCTGTCCGGGGCACGATCCCGCCGACGGGGCACCTTGCTCCGCGAATGTCCCCCGGGGCTTCGCCCCTCCTCCTTGATTTCGCTGCGCAAGGCACCCCATCGACGTGATCGTTGGGCAGTGCGGTTGTTGATCGACTGCACAACGACCGCGCTCAGTGTGCACAGGACACTGGGTGCTTCCCGCAGCGAAATCAAGGAGGAGGCCGCAGGCCGGGGGACATTCGCGGAGGGAAGTACCCGGGGGCCTGTGCACACGCCCTGAACCACAACCTTTGATGAGCAGAACACCATGACACCTACCTTCGACTTTTCAGGCAAGCGCGCCCTCGTGACCGGCGCCAGCAGCGGCATCGGCCGCGCAGTCGCAGCGCAGCTCGCCCACTCAGGCGCACAAGTAACAGCCGTAGGTCGCAACGCCGACGCGCTGGAAGCATTACAGGCCGAGTCCGGCTGCTCGCCCTTGGCACTCGACGTGGCCGACGTCGCCGCACTGGAAAAGGCGCTCGCCCCGCTGCCCGCGTTCGACCTCGTAGTGAACTGCGCCGGCACCACACGCATCGAGCGCGCCATCGACCTGCAGGCCGGGAGCTTCGATGCCGTGATGGCCGTCAACGCGCGCGCCTCGGCGCTCGTAGCCGCGCGCTGCGGCCGGGCCATGATCGCGGCCGGCATGCGCGGCAGCATCGTCAACGTGTCGAGCCAGGCCTCGCTGGTCGCGCTCGATGCCCACCTTTGCTACAGCGCCTCGAAGGCGGCCATGGACGCCGTCACGCGCGCGCTGTGCCTCGAGTTCGGGCCGCACGGCATCCGCGTGAACAGCGTGAACCCGACCGTCACGCTCACGCCGATGGCCGAGCAGGCGTGGTCCGATCCGGCCAAGAGCGCGGCGGCGCTCAAGAACATTCCGTTGGGACGTTTCGCGCAGGTCGAGGAAGTGGTCGTGCCGATCCTGTTCCTGCTGTCCGACGGCGCGGCGATGGTCAGCGGCGTGGCGCTGCCGGTCGATGGCGGCTACACCATCGCCTGAAGAAAAACCTCCGCCTCAGGCGAAGCGGGTGCCGCCCTGCGGTTCGGCGAGCAGCGCGTCGAGGTTCCGCGAGATCTTCTGCTCGATCTGGTCGCTGAAGCTGCTGAACAGGAAACCCAGTGTCGCCTCGAGCCGGAAGGTGTCGGCCGTGACCTCCACCGTGCCGTCGATGCCCGCACGGCTGAACTGGGCCCGGTCGCAGTCGGTGCCCTCGGTGTAGGTGCATTCCAGACCGTAGTCCTGCTCGACCTGATGCACCCATTGGCGCGCGACTTCGCGGGCGCCGGCAATGCCCAGCGTGTGGTTGCGTTCGATTTGGATGTCAGGCACCGTCGTCTCCGTTGTTGTCGTGTGTGCGGCCGTGGCGCGCATGGGTGTGCAGGATACCCGTGGCGGCCTGCAGGGCGCTGCGGCGCTCCTCCGTCGTGGCCAGTGCGGCAATGCGCCGCACCGCAGTGTAAAAGCGCGGCCAGTCGCGGCCCTCGCGTTCGAACAGGGCTTCGAAGCCCGGCACCAAGTCGTCGTAGGCGCCCTGCGCACCGAAGGCCGCATTGTTGGCGCGCGCCACCCAGCCGTCATACGCGTTCTGGCGCGGACCGGTCCACGCCGCCTTCAGCGCGGTGTAGCGCTCGCGAAAGTCGGCCATGGCGGCCTGCTTCTGCGCCTCGACCTTGGTCCAGTCCTTCGCCTTGGCTTCGGGCGATTCGTACACCTGCGTGAGCGCGCGGCGCGTGTTGAGCGCCAGCGCGCGAAAGTCCTGCCGCTGTGCATTGAACTGCGCGTACTCGGCGCGCGCCGCCTCACCGGCTTCGCGCTGCAGCCACATCGCGCCGCCGATGCGCTCGACAGCCGTGGCGTACGACTCGTTGAACACGGTGTCGCCCGGCACATAGAGCACCTGGTGCGCCAGCTCGTGGAACACGATGCGCGCCAGCTCGCCCTCGGGGTAGCCGATGAAGGTGGACAGCAGCGGATCGCCGCCGGCCCAGTTCATCCAGCCCAGCGTGGAGTAGGCCGGCACGGGGTACACGGCCACTTCGAGGCCATTCGTCTTTTGCGCCTCGGCCTCGGTTTTCGCGGCGGCTTCGTCGTAGTAGCCGCGGTAGCCCACGCAGCCCGCGACCGGGAAGCACCAGCTCTTGAGCGTGAGCGAATACGGCGGCGCGGCCACCACGTTCCACACGGCGGCGGGGCGATGCAGGTCGGCATACGAGGTGTAGCTCGCGTTGTCGGGCAGGCCGAGTTCGCTCGATGCGAAACGGCGGATGCGCTGCGCGAGTTCGAGCTTGGCTTTGAGCGGCGCCCCCACGGCCGGGTCGGCCAGCCATTCGGGCACGGGCTTGGCCGCGCGCAGGATGTCGAGGTGGCCGTTGGCCGATTGCCAGTAGTAGCCGAGGTCGGCGCAGCCACTTAGGAAAAGCGCGCCGGCCAATGCCAGCGCGGGCGCGCGCAGCCGTCGCATCACGCCTTTTCGACCTGCACCAGGCAGTCGTAGAAGGTCGGGCCGCGGCCGATGTCGGTCAGGCGCTGGCTGGTCAGCTCGTTGACGTTGGTGCCGTCCATGCCGAGCTTGCGCCACCAGATGCCCATGCCGTGCACCACGCCCTGGCGCGCGCGGCGCGACACCTCGGCGCGGCAGCGGTGCTCGCCGCGCTGGTTGAACACGCGCACCGTGGCGCCGTCCTCGATGCCGCGCGCGGCGGCATCGTCGGCGTGGATCTCGAGCAGCGGCTCGACTTCGATGGCGCGCAGGCTGGTCACGTTGACGAAGGTCGAATTGAGGAAGTTGCGCGCCGGCGGCGAGATCATGGCCAGCGGGAACTCGGTCGAGCTGCCGGCGGGCTCCCAGTTGGGCACGTGGTCGGGCAGGCCGTCCATGCCCATGGCCTGCAGGCGCTCGCTGAAGAACTCGCAGCGGCCCGAGGGCGTGGGGAACCTGCCTTCGGCGAACGGCGCCTCGGCCAGCTTCAGGCTGGTGAAGCCTTGCGCGCGCAGCTGCTCGAAATCGATCGCCTTCTCGGCGAAGGCGGTGCGGCACAGCGACTCGTCGCTCTCCGAGAAGCAGGGCTCGTCGAAACCCAGGCGGCGCGCCAGTTCGCGGAACACCCAGGCATTGCTGCGGGCCTCGCCGCGCGGTGCCACGGCCGGGCGGTTCAGCAGCACGTCGGTGTGGCCGTAGCTGCAGTGGATGTCCCAGTGCTCCAGCTGCGTGGTGGCGGGCAGCAGGTAGTCGGCGTAGTCGGCGGTGTCGGTGCGGAACTGCTCGAGCACCACGGTGAAGAGGTCTTCGCGCGCGAAGCCCGCCACCACCTTGGCCGACTCGGGCGCCACCGCCACCGGGTTGCTGTTGTAGACCACGACGGCCTTCACGGGCTTCGCGGTGTCGAGCAGCGCATCGCCGATGGTGCTCATGTTGATGGTGCGCGGCTTGCGCCCGGCCAGCAGGTCGGGGCGCTGCAGCGCGGCGCGGTCGACCGGGTAGTGGCCCGAGCTGCTGAGCAGCAGGCCGCCCGCGCGGTCGCGCCAGGCGCCGACCAGCGCCGGCAGGCAGGCGATGGCGCGCGCCGCGTTGCCGCCGCCGCGCACGCGCTGCATGCCGTAGTTCAAGCGGATCGCGGCCGGCTTGGTCGTGCCGTAGGCCTGGGCCAGCGCCACGATCTGCGCCTCGGGAATGCCGCAGACCTCGGCCGCGCGCGACGGCGGCCACTGCAGCGCGCGCTCGCGCAACTGCTCCCAGCCCAGCGTGTGGTTGGCGATGTAGTCGTGGTCGAGCCAGTCGTGCACGATGAGTTCGTGCATGAGCGCCAGCGCCAGCGCGGCGTCGGTGCCGGGCAGCAGCGCGATGTGCTCGTCGCACTTGTCGGCGGTTTCGGTCTTGCGCGGGTCGATGCACACCAGCCGCGCGCCGGCGCGCTTGGCGGCCTGGGCGTGGCGCCAGAAATGCAGGTTGCTGGCGATGGAGTTGCTGCCCCAGATCAGGATGAGCTTGGCCTCGGCGAAGAACTCGATGCGCATGCCGACCTTGGCGCCCAGCGTGTAGACCATGGCTTCGCCGCCCGCCATCGAGCAGATGGTGCGGTCCAGCAGCGAGGCACCCAGCTTGTGGAAAAAGCGCCGGTCCATCGATTCGCCCTGCACCAGGCCCATGGTGCCCGCATAGCTGTAGGGGAGAATTGCTTCCGGTTCAGTCTGCAATCCCCGAAGATGCGCGGCGATATCGTCCAATGCAGCCTCCCACGAGACGGGCTCGAAGCGGCCGCTGCCCTTGGGACCGACGCGTTTCAGGGGCTGCACGAGCCGCTCGGCATGGTCATTGCGTTCGATGTACCGCGACACCTTGGTGCACAGCACGCCGCCGGTGTGCGAGTGGGCGGGGTTGCCTTGCAGCTTCACCGCCACGCCGTCCTTGACGGTGGTGACGAGCGCACAGGTGTCGGGGCAATCGTGCGGGCAGGCGCCCAGCACCGTGGAGGGTGCGGTGGCGTCGGGCGTGTCGAGGAGGGAATCCGTTGCGTGGGCCATCGGACAAGTCTAATTTGAGTATCAACACACAGGGCAGAGGGAGGATTTCACCATGACGATGCAATTGAATCGCAGGCATTTTTCGATCGCCACGGCGGCCGCCGCCACGCTGGGCGGCTTCGGCATCGCCCGGGCGCAGGGCGACACACCGCTGGTGCTGGGCCAGTCGGCGCCGTTCACCGGGCCGGCCGCGCAGCTGGGCATCCAGTTCCACCAGGGCGCCAAGCTGTTCCTGGATCAGTACAACGCCCAGCCGGGCCAGCGCGACGTGGTCATCAAGAACCTGGACGACGGCTACGAGCCCGACCGCTGCGCGGCCAACACGCAGAAGCTGATCGGCGAGGACGTGTTCGCGCTGTTCGGCTACATCGGCACGCCGACCAGCCTGGCCGCGCTGCCGCTGGCGGTGAAGGACAAGGTGCCGTTCATCGCGCCGTTCACGGGCGCGATGTCGCTGCGCGAGCCTTTTCACCGCAACGTGTTCCATCTGCGCGCTTCGTACAACGACGAGACGGCATTGATGGTGAAACAGCTCACCCACCTGGGCATGAAGAAGATCGCGGTCTTCTACCAGAACGACGCCTACGGCAAGGCCGGCCTCGACGGCGTGACGCTGGCGCTGGCCCAGCAGGAACTCAAGCCCGTGGCGCTGGCCACGGTGGAGCGCAACTCGGCCGACGTGGCCGCCGCGGTGAAGACGATCATGGCGAGCCAGCCGGCGGCGGTGGTGCAGGTCGGTGCTTACAAGGCCTGCGCGGCGTTCATCCGCGAGATGCGCAAGGCGGGCTACGGCGGCGTGTTCTTCAACCTCTCGTTCGTGGGCACGCAGGCGCTGGCGGACGAGCTGGGCAAGGAAGCCGCGGGCGTGATGGTCACGCAGGTGGTGCCCTCGCCCTACAACCAGGCGAATGCACTGGCCCGCGAGTTCACCGAAGCGGTGCGCAAGGCGGGCGGCGGCGCGAGCGCCAATTTCTCGAGCATGGAAGGCTACCTGGCCGCCAAGGTGCTGACCGAGGGGCTGCGCCGCGCACCGGGCGGCAAGGGCACGCGCGACGGGCTGATCGCGGGGCTGGAAAGCATCGAGCGGCAGCAGTTCGGTGGCTTCGAGGTGTCGTTCTCTTCGAAGAGCCATGTGGCTTCGAAGTTTGTCGAGCTGTCGATGCTGACTGCTGACGGGCGGGTGCGGACGTAGTTCTTGTCCGGGGGGCGTGCACAGGCCACCGGGTACTTCCCTCCGCGAATGTCCCCCGGGCTTCGCCCTCCTCCTTGATTTCGCTGCGGGAAGCACCCGGTGTCCTGCGCACTGGACGCGCTGCTGGTGCTCGCCGATCAACGACCGCACTGCCCAACGCTCACGTCGATGCGGTGCCTTGCGCAGCGAAATCAAGGAGGAGGCCGCAGGCCGGGGGACATTCGCGGAGCAAGGTACCGCGTCGGCGGGAGCACGCCAGAGCGCACGCCCTGGCCGTTCAAGTTCAGCTGCTCAGCCCGTCCACCGCCTGGAACATCGCCTGCCGCGCCTGGCTCACGATCTGGCCGCGCCAGGCGTCGGAGTCCGTGTAGAACGCCTCCACCATGCGCGCGCGGATGCCATCGGCCAGGTCGGCGGGCGCATCCGGGTGCTTGTGCAGCCAGTGGTCGGCGCGCAGGGCGCCGGTCACCTCGAGCATCGGCAGCGTGCCGTATTCGAGCGCGATGCCGGTGTACTCGGCCTGCGGGCACTCTTCGTACACGGCGTCCCACATCAGGCCGCGCAGCAGCGCCGAGGTCGAGGAGCCGTCGTAGATCGAGGTGACGGGCGCCGCCGGCGTGCCCCACCACGCGTTGGCGCGGGCATAGGCGACCTTGTCGTCGCGGCAGGCAAAGATGCGCTCGCCCAGGCCGTTGGGGCCGAGCCCCGTGTGCAGGTCGATCCAGGCCAAGCGCTTCGCGTGGCCTGCATGGCGACGCAGCACGCTGCGGATGGTCTTGTTGCTCCAGGTGGGCGCCTTGCCGCCGAAGAACAGGCCATCGTCGAACTGGTACTGGCCGCTGGTGACAGCCGCCTGGTAGGCCGTGGCGCCGTGCTTGTCGATCCACTTCTCGATCGCGGCCTGGTTGTCCGGCGCCGGCGGCCAGGTGTCGGGCAGCAGCAGCGGATGCAGCTTCGCGTAGGGCTCGTTCACCGGCACGGGCTTCGAGAAGTCGAGGAAGTTGCGGTTCAGGTCGACGTTCTCGTGCGTCACGCGGCGGCCGTACGAAAAGCCGTGCGGGTTCAGCGCATGCACGTACAGCACCGCCACGCCCTGTGCCTTGGCCTTCTCGCGCCATTCGGCGTCGTGCAGCGCGAACACCTGCACGCCGCTGCCGCAGTGGCCCTCGACGCCGTGGCAGGCGCTGGTGACGACCAGCAGCCGCTCGGCGTTGGCATCGCCGTCGAGCGCCACGTCCATCGACAGCTCTTCGCCGTCGCGGCCCTTGAGCGGGTGCGCGTGCGGCTCGACCGTGAGGCCGGCGCTGACGCAGCCCTGCAGGAACTTCTGGCGCGCCTGGGCGTAGCGCGGCGAAAAGGCCTCGCCGATGCCGATCATGCTGCGGTGCCGCCGGGCTGGAGGAACTGCTCGGCGATCTGCACCCAGCAGGTGGCGCCCAGCGGAATGAGGTCGTCGTTGAAGTCGTAGCTGGCGTTGTGCAGCGTGCACGGGCCTTCGCCGTGGTGCACGTCGCGGTGCGAGCCGTCGCCGTTGCCGATGAAGGCGTAGGCGCCGGGCTTGGCCTGCAGCATGAAGGCGAAGTCTTCCGAGGTCATGGCGGCCTCCTGCTTGAGCACGTTCTCGGGGCCGACGATCCCGCCCATCACGCGGCGCGCGAAGTCGGCCTCGGCCTCGGTGTTGATGGTCGGCGGGTAGTAACGCTCGAAGCGGAACTCGCAGGTGGCGTCGTGCGCGGCGCAGATGTGCTCGCTGATCTGCTTCATCTTGGCCTCGATCATGTCGAGCACCTCGAGCGAGAAGGTGCGCACGGTGCCCGACAGCTCGCAGTTGTCGGGGATCACGTTGTTGGTCTCGCCGGCGTGGATGGTGGTGACCGAGATCACCGCCGAATCGGTCGGCTTCATCTTGCGCGTGAGGATGGTCTGGAAGGCCTGCACGATCTCGCAGGCGATCGGCACCGGGTCGATGCCGGTCTGCGGCAGCGCGGCGTGGCCGCCCTTGCCGACCACGTTCACATGAAACTTGTTGCCCGAGGCCATCACCGGGCCGGGGCTCACGGCGAACTGGCCGGCCTTCATGCCGGGCCAGTTGTGCATGCCGAAGACGGCGTCCATGGGGAACTGCTCGAACAGGCCTTCCTTGATCATCTCGCGCGCGCCACCGCCGCCTTCTTCGGCCGGCTGGAAGATCAGGTAGACGGTGCCGTCGAAATTGCGGTGCTTGGCCAGGTGCTGGGCCGCCGCGAGCAGCATCGCCGTGTGGCCGTCGTGGCCGCAGGCGTGCATCTTGCCGTGGTGCTGGCTGGCGTGGGCGAAGGTGTTGAGCTCGGTGACGGGCAGCGCGTCCATGTCGGCGCGCAGGCCGACGGCGCGGGAGCTGGTGCCGTTCTTGACGATGCCGACCACGCCGGTGGTGCCCAGGCCACGGTGAATGGGAATGCCCCATTCGGTGAGCTTGCCTGCCACCACGTCGGCGGTGCGGACTTCTTCGAAACAGAGTTCAGGGTGGGCATGAAGGTCACGCCGGACGGCCGCGATGCCGGCCGCCTGCGTGACGAGCGAGTCGATGAGTTTCATAAGACACAGTCTAGGCTTTGCGGAATGCGCCGCAAAGACCGTGCCGGGCAAACCCTCAGCGGCCGATGCTCTTGAGGTACTCGGTGCGCGCGGCCAGCGCGGTGTCGGTGAAGTCGGTGAACACCCCATCGACGCCGAGCTTGTAATAGACCGCGTATTCGTTCTTGCCGTCCTTGTTGTAGTCGGACGCGAGCCGGCGCGACTCGTTGCGGAACGTGAAGGGGTGCACGAACAGGCCCGCCTTGTGGGCGTCGGCGATCAGCGTGGTGGGGGCCGTCGAGGTGGCGTCGGCGTCGTTGATCTTGCCGTCCTTGTTGGCGTCCACCACCTTGCCGTCGGCGCCCACGGTGCCCTTGACGCTCACGATGTAGCGCTTCCAGGGGCCGATGCCGTCGGCGTAGGTCTTGATCTCGGCCAGCCCGGCGGGCGTGACCATGACGTCGAAGTTGCGCTTGTCGCCGGCCTTGGTCCACTCGTAGGGGCGGTCGACCGGCACGGCGTAGGTCATGGCGCCGGTCTTCATGTCGATGCCGTCGCCGTCGATCAGCTGGATGAGCCGGGTGTTCAGGCCCTTGCTCTTCATGTACTTGAGGCTGCCGGGCTCGAACGACTGCACGTAGATGGGCGCGGTCTTGCTGTTCCAGCCGGCGGCGTTGATGGCGGCGATGACCTTGTCTTCCATCGGCATGCCCAGGTCGCGGAAGTAGGTGGGGTTCTTGGTCTCGGGGTAGATCGCGATGGTGCGGCCGGTTTCCTTCGACTTGGCCTTGGCGAAATCGATGATCTCCTGGAAGGTCACGATCTTGAACTTGCCGTTGAATTCCTGCGGGCGCTCGGCGTCGGTCGAGATGCCGCCCAGGGTCTTGATCTCGGCCAGCGTGAAGTCGTTGCTGAACCAGCCGGTCTGGGTCTCGCCGTCGACCTGGATGGTCTTCTTGCGCGAGGCGAAGCGCGCGTGCTTGGCCACGTCGGTGCTGATCGCCAGGTTGGGGTCGTGGCGGGCGATGAGCACGCCGTCCTTGGTGGAGACCAGGTCCATCTCGATGACGTCGGCGCCCAGCTCGATGGCGCGGGCGTACGACTCCAGCGTCTGTTCCGGCAGGTAGCCCGAGGCGCCGCGGTGGGCGATGACCAGCGGCGGGTTGCCGTCCAGCGTGAGCAGCTTGTTCGCCGCCGGGCCGGTGGTGCCACAGGCGGCCAGGCTCAGGGCGGCCGCGGCGGTCAGGGTGATCTGCAGGGACATGCGCATGTTGTCTTCTCCATCCAAACAAAGAAAAAAGAGGAGGCAGGCTACCCGCTGCGCGTGACAACGCCGATACCCATCTGCGCGGGCGTTCAACTTCCCGGACAATCTGTTGCATGCAGCACACGCTTTCTCCCCAGAGCCTCTTGATGGCGCAAACCTTGGTTCGCATGAACACGGTGAGCGCAAACAGCAACCTCGAGCTGATCGACTTCGCCCAGGCGCATCTCGCCGCCCTCGGCGTGAAGAGCCGCATCACCTACAACGCCGAGCGCACCAAGGCGAACCTGTTCGCCACGCTGGGCGAGGGCAAGCCGGCCGGCGTGATCCTCTCGGGCCACACCGACACGGTGCCCTGGGACGGCCAGGCCTGGAGCGTCGACCCGCTGTCGGCCGTGGTGCAGAACGAGCGCCTGTACGGCCGTGGCTCGGCCGACATGAAGAGCTACATCGCGATCGCGCTGGCCAATGCCCAGCGCTTCCTCGAGGGCGACGCGCCCTTCGCCGTGCACTTCGCCTTCACGTATGAAGAAGAAATCGGCTGCTTCGGCGTGCGCGAACTCATCGCCGACATGCGCGACGCCGGCATCAAGCCGCTGGCCTGCATCGTGGGCGAGCCCACCAGCATGGTGCCGGCCATCGCGCACAAGGGCGTGTACCGCTACAAGTGCTGCGTGCGCGGCAAGGAGGCGCATTCGTCGCTCACGCCGAAGTCGGTCAACGCCATCGAGATGGCCGCGCGCGTGATCGGCAAGGTGCGTGACATGGCCGAAGACTTCGAGCGCAGCGAGCCGCGCTACGACGGCTTCGACGTGCCCTTCAGCACCGCCAGCGTGGGCCAGTTCCACGGCGGCATCGCTGACAACGTGGTGCCGCGCGACGCCGAGTTCCGCTACGAATTCCGCGACCTGCCCACGGCCGACGCCAAGCGCATGCAGTCCGACGTGCTGGCGTACGCCGCGAGCATCGAGCCGGCCATGAAGAAGGTGGCGCCCGACGCGGGCTTCAAGTTTGAAACGATCTGCGAGATCCCGAGCTTCCTGGGCGCGGCCGGCGATCCGGTCACGCTGCTTGCGCAGCGCCTGGCCAGCGAAGACCGCACCACGCTGGTGGCCTTCGGCACCGAAGCGGGCCTGTTCAAGAACGCCGGCATCCCCACCGTGGTGTGCGGCCCCGGCAGCATCGAGCAGGCGCACCAGCCCGACGAGTTCGTGAGTCTTGAGCAGCTCGCGCGCTGCGAGCTGTTCATGGAGCGCCTCGCGACCTCGCACACCATTGGCTGAAGACCACGGCAGCGGCGCACTGCAACGCATGAAACGCGTCGCGCTCGGCCTGCTGTGCGCGGCGGCGGCACTGTATGCGCTGGCCAGCGCGCTGCACGGCCAGCACCCGGCCTGGGGCTACGTGGCGGCCTTTGCCGAGGCCGCGATGGTCGGCGCCATTGCCGACTGGTTCGCGGTGGTGGCGCTGTTTCGCCACCCGCTGGGCCTGCCGATCCCGCACACGGCGATCATCCCGAGCAACAAGGACCGCATCGGCGCCAAGCTCGCGGGCTTCATCTGCGACAACTTCCTGAGCACCGCCCAGGTGCTGGCCAAGCTGCGCCAGTTCGATGCGGCGGGGCGCATCGCCGAGTGGCTGGCCCGGCCTGTCAGCGGCGAGCGGCTCGGCGAATGGGGCGTGGCCGCCACGCGCTACGGCCTGGCCGCCTTCGACGACGAACGGGTGCGCGACTTCATGGGCCGCGCCGCGGCGGCCGGCCTGGCCAAGATCGACCTCTCGCGCCTCACCGGACAGGCGCTCGATGCGCTCACGGCCGGCGGGCGCCACCAGGCGCTGCTCGACGACGTGCTGCAGCAGGTGGCCGAGCTGCTCGACGGCGAGGAGGTGCAGGCGCACATCACCGAGGCCATCGCGCGCGAGATCAAGACGCTGCGCTACGTGGGCCTGGACCAGGTGGCGGCCAAGCTCGCCACGCGCAAGATCGTGGCCGCCATCGCGCGCACGCTGGCCGAGCTGGCGGCCGAGTCCGACCACCCGATGCGCAAGCGCTTCGACCATTTCGTGGACGACTTCGTGGTGCGCCTGAAGCTCGACCCCGAGTTCCAGCAGCGCGGCGAGCAGATCCGCGCCGAGCTCATCGCGCACCCCGCGCTGGGCGACTACCTGCACGGCCTGTGGGGCGAGCTGCTGGGCTGGCTGCACGACGACCTCGGGCGCCCCGACTCGACCATCCGCCAGCGCATCGCCACCATGGCCGGCGCGCTGGGCCAGCGGCTGCAGAACGACGCGGCGATCCGCGCCTGGATCAACGAGCAGCTCGAAGCCGCCGCGCCGGCGGCCATCGAGCGCTACCGCGAGGACATCCGCCGCTACATCGAGGAGCGCGTGGGCGAGTGGAACGCGCACGAGATGACCGATGAGCTCGAGCGCCACATCGGGCGCGACCTGCAGTTCATCCGCATCAACGGCACGCTGGTGGGCGGGCTGGTGGGGCTGCTGATCCACACGGCGACGCAGCTGCTGCGCGGCTGAAAAATCACCGGGTGCTGCGGGTTATCCGCAGCGGACGAAAGTCCGCGTCTTGTCCCGCGAGCGACTGCGCGGCCTCTTCCGGCTCCTAGACTGCGGGCGCACTGCCGCATCCGTCACAAAGCCAACCCAGAGGAGATCGCCATGCCCCGTCGCTCGATCCGCGCTGCCGCGCTGACCGCCGCCCTCGCCCTGCTCGCCGCCTGCAGCACGCTGTCGCCACCGCCCAAGCGCCCCGCCGCCTGGGCCGCGCCCGAAGTGCTCGTGGCCCCGTCGTCCTTCGCGGGCGTGCACGGCCTGGCCATCGATGCGAAGGGCCGGCTGCTGGCGGGCTCCGTGCTCGGCAACACGCTGTGGGAGGTCGACCGCCAGACCGGCGCCGCCAAGGTGCTGGTCGACGCGCCCGAAGGCCAAGCCGACGACATCGCGGTCGGGCCGAAGGGCGAGCTGGCATGGACCAACTACCTCATGGGCATGCTGCGCTACCGCGAGAACGACAGCGCGCCGCTGCGCGTGCTCGCCAAGGACCTGCCCGGCCTGAACTCGCTCGACTTCGATCGCCGAAACGGCAAGCTCTACGCCTCGCAGGTGTTCCTGGGCGATGCGCTGTGGGAGATCGACCGCGAAGGCAAGCAGCCCCCCCGGCTCATCAAGAAGGACATGGGCGGCTTCAACGGCTTCGAGGTCGGACCCGACGGCCTGCTCTACGGCCCGCTGTGGTTCAAGGGCCAGGTCGTGAAGATCGACCCGGCGAACGGAAACCTGACCGTGATCGCCGACGGCTTCAAGATCCCGGCTGCCGCCAACCTCGACGGCAAGGGCAACCTGTGGGTCGTCGATGCGCGCAGCGGCGAGCTGGTGAAGGTCGATCTTGCGAGCGGCAAGAAGACCGTCGCCAAGCAGCTGCGCCCGTCGCTCGACAACCTGGCCATCGCGCCGGACGGGACGATCTACGTCTCGAACATGGCCAACAACGAGGTGCAGGCCTTCAACCCCGCCACCGGCGAGCTGCGCACGCTCACCAGCGGCAAGGTGGCGGTGCCGGCGGGCCTGAAGATCGACGGCAACGACCTGTGGGTGGCCGACGTCTTCGGCTTCCGGCAGGTCGACGTGCGCACCGGCGAGGTGCGCGACGTGTTCCGCATGCAGCGCGACCCCGAGCTCGACTACCCCTTCGCGGTCGGGCTGTCGCCCAGGCTGTTCGCGCTCACCTCGTGGTTCACGGGCTCGGTGCAGCTGGTCGACCGCCAGACGCTGAAGACGGTCGAGACGATCCACGGCCTGAAGGCGCCGTTCGACGCGCTGCCCATGCCCGACGGCAGCGTGATCTACGCCGAACTCGCCACCGGCAGCATCACGCGCGCCAGCGGGCCGAAGTTTGCAGAGAAGTCAGTGCTGGCTAGCGGGCTGAACGGCCCGGTGCAACTGGTGGTCGGCCAGGACGGCGCGCTCTACGTGACCGAGGCGGCCGGCAAGCTGCTGCGCATTCCGCTGGACGCCAGCGCGCCACTGCGCACCGTGGCCGACGGGCTGGCGCTGCCCGAGGGCCTGGCCCAGACGCCGTGGGGCAGCTTCATCGTGGCCGAGAGCGCGGCGCGCCGGCTGGTCGAGATCGACCCGGCCACCGGCACCCGCCGCACCGTCGCCGAGAACCTGCCCATCGGGCTGGCGGCCGGGCCCGGCCTGCCCCCGCCGTATGTGGTGACGGGCGTGGCCGTGGGCCGCGACGGCACGGTCTACGTGGCGGCCGACAGGAACAATTCGATCTATCGAATTCGGCCTGTCATTCAGGGTAACAATTAGTACAAGTTTCTGTTTACTTTTATAAACACATATTACAAACTGGTCGGGACGCGTCGCAGCGTTCCGATCGCATAGGGCAGTCGGGGTCTGCGAAGCGCTCTTTCCGAAGGGACATCGCATGACTCCACTCGTCGTAGGCCAAGTGCTATCGCCCGAATACTCCCTGGGGCTGGTCGCGCTTTCGTTCGTCATTTCCTTCTTCGGCTCGCTGGTGGCCCTGATCTGTGCCGGGCGCATGGTCGGTGCCGACGGCAAACCCAACCTGGCCATCGTGGCCTGCGCCGCGGTGGCGCTGGGGGGCATCGGCATCTGGTCGATGCACTTCATCGGCATGCTGGCCTACCGGCTGCCCTTCGGCATCGCGTACAACATGCCGCTGACCATCGTGTCGCTGGTGGCGGCCATCCTGATCTCGGGCATTGCGCTGTACCTGGCGGGCGGGCGCGCCAAGTTCAGCCGCTCGGGCTGGCTGGCGGGCAGCCTGCTGGCGGGCCTGGGCGTGTGCGTGATGCACTACATGGGCATGTTCGCGATGAACATGCGGGCCACGATGAGCTTCGACTTCAGCATGGTCGCGCTGTCGGTGGTCATCGCCATCACGGCCGCCGCCGCGGCGCTGTGGCTGGCCTTCAACCTGCGCAAGCTGAGCCACCAGGTGGCCGCCGCCGCCGTGATGGGCGTGGCGGTGTGCACCATGCACTACGTGGGCATGAGCGCGGCCAGCATGATCTGCACGGCGGCCGCCCCGGTCGACGCGCTCTCGCTGGGCGGCAGCTACATGGGCCTCACGGTGTTCGGCACGGCCGGCGCGGTGCTGATCTTCATCTACTGGGTGGTCACGGGCAGCAGCCTCGACGCCGCCCCCGCCGCACAACGGCGCGTGCGCCCCAGCTAGTTGGCGCAAGCGGGCCGGGGGCCCGCCTCCTAAAGTCTGTGCGAAACGACACGCGCGCACCGCACAGACCCCCATGCCCTTCCTCGAATCCCGGCTGCACACCGCCGGAGACAGCTACCAGGCCAACCGCGCCAGCATGCTCTCGCTGCTGGACCAGGTCCGGTCCCACGAAGCCCGCGCCGTGGCCGCCTCCAGCGCCTCGGCCGAGCGCTTCGCCAAGCGCGGCCAGCTGCTGCCGCGCGAGCGCCTCGCGCTGCTGCTGGACACCGGCGCGCCTTTCCTGCCGCTGGCCACGCTGGCGGGCCTGGGCCAGGACAACCCCGACCTTTCGAAAAGCGTGCCCGGCGGCGGCCTCATTGCCGGCATCGGGCGCGTGGCGGGGGTGCGCTGCATGATCAGCGCCTCCGACTCCGGCATCGACGCCGGCGCGCTGCAGCCCATGGGGCTGGACAAGCAGCTGCGCCTGCACGAGATCGCGCTGGAGAACAAGCTGCCCTTCATCCAGCTGGTGGAAAGCGCGGGCGCCAACCTCATGCAGTACCGCGTGCAGGACTTCGTGCGCGGCGGCAACATCTTCCGCAACCTCGCGCGGCTCTCGGCCGCGGGGCTGCCGGTGGTGACCGTGACGCACGGCTCGTCGACCGCGGGCGGCGCCTACCAGACGGGCCTGTCGGACTACATCGTGATGGTGCGCGACCGCACGCGGGCCTTCCTGGCCGGGCCGCCGCTGCTGAAGGCCGCCACCGGCGAGATCGCCACCGAGGAAGAACTGGGCGGCGCCGTCATGCACACCCACATCTCGGGCCTGGGCGACTACCTGGCCGAGGACGACCGCGACGCGCTGCGCATCGCGCGCGCCATCCTCGGCGGCATCGACTGGGCGCGCGACGAGGCGCCGCGCACCTTCGCACCGCCGCGCCACGACGCCGAGGAGCTGATGGGCCTGATGCCCGCCGACGGCCGCCGGCCGGTGGACATGCGCGAGGTCATCGCGCGCATCGCCGACGGCTCGGAGTTCCTGGCCTTCAGCGAGCACTACGGCAGCGCCACGGTCTGCGGCCACATCCGCCTCGAAGGCCATGCGGTGGGCATCATCACCAACAACGGCCCCATCGATTCCGACGGCGCCACCAAGGCCACGCACTTCATCCAGGCCTGCTGCCAGTCGCGCACGCCCATCGTCTACCTGCAGAACATCACGGGCTACATGGTGGGCCGCGCGCACGAGGAGGCCGGCATCATCAAGCACGGCGCCAAGATGATCCAGGCCGTGACCAGCGCCAACGTGCCGCAGATCACGCTGCACTGCGGCGCCTCGTACGGCGCGGGCAACTACGGCATGTGCGGGCGCGGCTTTGCGCCGCGCTTCTGCTTCAGCTGGCCCAACGCACGCACCGCCGTGATGGGCGGCGAGCAGGCCGCGCAGACCATGGCCATCGTCATGGAGGCCGGCATGGCGCGCAAGGGTGCCGTCGACCGCGAGAAGATCGACGCGATGCAACGCCAGATCGTCGAGCGCTTCGAGCGCCAGATGAGCGTCTTCACCACCAGCGCGCTGCTGCTCGACGACGGCGTGATCGACCCGCGCGACACGCGCGCCGTGCTGGCCGAGGCGCTGTCGATCTGCCGCGACGCCGAGGCGCGTGCGCCGCAACCCATGCAGTTTTCGGTGGCACGGCCATGAGCACCTTTCACAAGATCCTGATCGCCAACCGCGGCGAAATTGCCGTGCGCGTGATGCGCACCGCGCGCGCCATGGGCTACCGCACGGTCGCGGTGTACTCGCGCGCCGATGCAGACGCCGAGCACGTGCGCCAGGCCGACGAGGCCGTGTGCATCGGCGAGCCGCTGCCCGCGCAGAGCTACCTGAACATCGACGCGATCGTTGCCGCGGCCCGCGCCAGCGGCGCCGACGCGGTGCACCCGGGCTACGGCTTCCTCGCCGAGAACGCCGCGTTCGCGCAGGCCTGCCGCGACGCGGGGCTGGTCTTCATCGGGCCATCGCCCGAGGCCATCGTCGCGATGGGCGACAAGGCCGGCGCCAAGCGGCTCATGCAGGCGGCCGGCGTGCCATGCATTCCCGGCTACCAGGGCGACGATCAAAGCACCGCCACGCTGGCCGCCGAGGCCGAGCGCATCGGCTGGCCCGTGATGATCAAGGCCACGGCCGGCGGCGGCGGGCGCGGCATGCGGCTCGTGGCCTCGGCCGGCGTCTTTGCCGAGCAATTGCAGAGCGCGCAGTCCGAGGCGCTGCATGCCTTCGGCGACGCCACCGTGATCCTGGAGCGCGCCATCGTCGCGCCGCGCCACATCGAGATCCAGGTGTTTGCCGACCGCCACGGTCACGCGATTCACCTCGGCGAGCGCGACTGCTCGGTGCAGCGGCGTCACCAGAAGGTGATCGAGGAAGCACCCTCGCCGGCCGTCGATGCCGCGCTGCGCGCACGCATGGGCGCCACCGCCGTGGCCGCCGCGAAGGCCATCGCCTACGAAGGCGCGGGCACGCTCGAGTTTTTGCTCGACGCGCAGGGCCAGTACTGGTTCATGGAAATGAACACGCGGCTGCAGGTGGAGCATCCGGTGACCGAAGCGGTGACGGGGCTGGACCTCGTCGAGCTGCAGCTGCGCGTGGCCGCCGGCGAGCCGCTGCCGCTCACGCAGGAGGACGTGCGCATCACGGGCCATGCGATCGAAGTGCGCCTGTGTGCCGAAGACCCGCAGCAGGGCTTCCTGCCGCAAAGCGGCACGCTGAGCGCATGGCGCACGTCACCGGCTCTGCGCACCGAACACGCGCTGCGCGACGGCGCCGAGGTGCCGCCCTTCTACGACTCGATGATCGCCAAGCTCATCGCGTCGGGCCGCACGCGCGACGAAGCGCGGCAGCGGCTTCTCGCGGGCCTGCGCGACACGGTGGCGCTCGGCCTGCCGACCAACCAGGCATTGCTGCAGCGCGCGCTCGCGCACCCCGTGTTCGCAGGCGGCGGTGCGACCACCGCCTTCATCGGCGACCACCTCGACGCGCTGCTCGCCGCCGACGCGGCGGCCGACACACGCGCCGCCCTGCTCGCGGCCCTGCTGCTGCAGACCGGCGCGCGCGGCTGGCCCTCGCCGCTGGCGCACACGCTGCCCAACGCCTTGCGCTTTGCGCTCGACGGGGCGGTGCACACGGCGCGCGTGACACCACGCGGCGCGGCGCATTTCGAGGTCGTGCTGGACGACGCCGCGCCGGCCACGCTCGCGCTGCTGGCACTGCCGGACGACGGCCCGGTGCGCTTCGCCTGCAACGGCGTCGCCGCGCAGGCATGGGTCGTGCGGCGCGGCGAACGCACGGACCTCCACTTCGACGGCCGCGCCCACCGCCTCGACGACCTCACGCACGTGGCCGTTCCGCGCGCCGACGCGGGCGGCGGCGACGGCCTGCTGCGCGCGTCGATGAACGGCCGCGTGGTCGCGCTGCTCGCCGCCGAAGGCGACACCGTCTCGGCAGGCCAGCCACTGGTCACGCTCGAGGCCATGAAGATGGAACACGTGCATTGCGCACCGCGCGCGGGCCGCGTCGCGGCGCTGCATGTGGCCGTAGGCACGCAGGTGGCCGCGCGCCACATCGTGGCCGAGATCGCCGAGGCCTGAAGGCCCCTCCCCTTTTTCGAGAACCTGTCGAATGAACGCATCCCACTACCGCTCCGTCTTCGCGCCCGGCCTGTTCGCCGGGCAATGCATCGTCGTCACCGGCGGCGGCTCGGGCATCGGCCGCTGCACCGCGCACGAACTGGCCTCGCTCGGCGCCCACGTGGTGCTGGTGGGCCGCAAGCCCGAGAAGCTCGACGCGGTGCGCGCCGAGATCGAAGCCGCCGGCGGCCAGGCCAGCACGCAGGCCTTCGACATCCGCCAGGAAGACGCCGTGCGCGAGGCCGTGAAGGCCATCGTCGCGGCACACGGGCGCATCGATGGGTTGGTCAACAACGCAGGCGGCCAGTACATCACGCCGCTGGCCGCCATCTCGGCCAAGGGCTGGGAGGCGGTGATCCACACCAACCTCACGGGCGGCTTCCTGGTGGCGCGCGAGTGCTACCTGCAGAGCATGCAGGCGCACGGCGGCGCCATCGTCAACATCGTGGCCGACATCTGGGGGTCGATGCCCAACATGGGCCACAGCGGCGCCGCGCGCGCCGGCATGGTGAGCTTCACCGAGACCGCCGCCGCCGAATGGGCCGTGAGCGGCGTGCGCGTGAACGCCGTGGCGCCGGGCTACATCGCCTCCAGCGGCATGGACCATTACCCGCCCGAGGCCGGCGACATGCTGCGCGCCATGCGCCGCACCGTGCCGGCCGGCCGCTTCGGCAACGAGGCCGAGACCTCCGCCGCCATCGCCTTCCTGCTGGGCCCGGCCGCCGCCTTCATCAGCGGCACCGTGCTGCGCGTGGACGGCGCGCGCCCGCAGGCGCGCATGGGCTGGCCGATGGAACTGCCCGACGCGCAGGCGCAGCAGCGCCCCGCGGTGCGGCCCTACGACGGCTTTCACCTCGCGCAGACACCGCGCGTGTTCCAGGACAAGTAACGAGCGAACGAACGAACGAACGGAGACCAGTGATGCAGTACACCCATGAACACCTCGAGATGCAGAACACCCTGCGCCGGTTCATCGACGAGGAGATCAACCCCCACGTCGACGAATGGGAAGAGGCCGAGATCTTCCCCGCGCACGAGGTCTTCAAGAAGCTCGGCAACCTCGGCCTGCTGGGCCTGAACAAGCCCGAGGCCTTCGGCGGCGCCGGGCTCGACTACTCGTTCGCGATGGCTTTCGCCGAAGGGCTGGGCCACATCAGCTGCGGCGGCGTGCCGATGGCCATCGGCGTGCAGACCGACATGTGCACGCCCGCGCTCGCGCGCTTCGGCAGCGACGAGTTGCGCCGCGAGTTCCTGGTGCCCGCCATCGCCGGTGACACGGTCGGCTGCATCGGCGTGAGCGAGCCCGGCGCGGGCAGCGACGTGGCGGGCCTGAAGACCTATGCGAAGAAGGACGGCGACGACTACCTCATCACCGGCCAGAAGATGTGGATCACCAACAGCCTGCAGGCCGACTGGATGTGCATGCTGGTCAACACCAGCGAGGGCCCGGTGCACCGCAACAAGTCGCTCGTGATGGTGCCGATGAACCTGCCCGGCATCGAGAAGGCCAAGAAGATCCGCAAGATCGGCATGGACTCGAGCGACACCGGCCTCATCTACTTCGACAACGTGCGCGTGCCGCAGCGCTACCGCATCGGCGAAGAGGGCCAGGGCTTCGTCTACCAGATGCAGCAGTTCCAGGAGGAGCGCCTGTGGTGCGCGGCCAGTTCGCTCGCACCGATGGACGACTGCATCACGCAGACCATCGAGTGGGCGCAGCAGCGCCAGATGTTCGGCGCCACGCTGGCCGACCAGCAGTGGGTGCAGTTCAAGCTGGCCGAACTGAAGACCGAGGTGGAGGCGCTGCGCGCCCTCACCTACCGCGCCTGCGACCTGCACGTGAAGGGTGAGGACGTGCTCGAACTCGCGTCGATGGCCAAGCTCAAGACCGGCCGCCTCACGCGCCAGGTGGCCGACACCTGCCTGCAGTTCTGGGGCGGCATGGGCTTCACGCTGGAGAACCGCGTCTCGCGCCTGTACCGCGACGGCCGCCTGGGCTCCATCGGCGGCGGCGCCGACGAGGTGATGCTCGGCATCCTCGCCAAGACCATGGGCATCGCCAAGCGCCCGCCGCGCGGCTGATCGGGCACGCCATGGACGCGGAACTGGAGGCCGACCGTGCGGCGCTCGCCGACACGGTGCGCCGCTTCGCCCAGGCCGAGATCGCACCGAACGTGCAGGCCTGGGACGAGGCCGGCGAATTCCCGCGCGCGCTGTACGCCCGCGCGGCCGAGCTGGGCCTGCTGGGCCTGGGCTACCCGGAAGCACTCGGCGGCACGCCCGCCTCGTATGCGCTCAAGCTGCCGGCCTGGGTCGCGCTCGCGCGCCACGGCCAGAGCGGCGGCGTGCTCGCGAGTCTGTTCTCGCACAACATCGGCCTGCCGCCCGTGGTGCTGCATGCGAGCGACGATGTGCGCCGCGAGGTCGTGCCCGCGGTGCTGCGCGGTGAAAAGATCGCCGCGCTTGCGATCACCGAACCCGGCGGCGGCTCCGACGTGGCCGCGGTGCGCACGACAGCCAAGCGCGACGGCGACCACTACGTGCTGAACGGAGAGAAGACCTTCATCACCTCGGGCATGCGCGCCGACTGGATCACCGTGGCCGTGCGCACCGGCGAAGGCCGCAGCACGGGCGGGCTCTCGATGCTGCTCGTGCCGGGCGACGCGCCCGGCCTTTCGCGCATGCGGCTCGCGAAGATGGGCTGGTTGTGCTCCGACACCGCGACGCTGCACTTCGACAACGTGCGCGTGCCCGCGCGCTACCTGCTCGGCGAAGAAGGTGGCGGGTTCCGCATGGTCATGGGCAACTTCAACGGCGAGCGCGTCGGGCTCGCGGCCGGCGCGCTGGGCTTCGCGCAGGCCTGCCTGGACGAGGCGCTGGCCTGGTCGCGCGAGCGCAAGACCTTCGGCGCCGCGCTCATCGAGCACCAGGCCGTGCGCCACAAGCTGGTCGACATGCAGATGCGCATCGCCTCGACCGAGGCCTGGCTCGAGGCCGTGTCCGCCGAGGGTGACGCGCACGAGGCGGCGGGCCGCGTCAATGCGCCCGAGTGGGTGGCGCAGGTCTGCCTGCTCAAGAACCACGCCACGCAGACCATGCAGTTCTGCGCCGACCAGGCGGTGCAGATCCTCGGCGGCATGGGCTTCATGCGCGGCACCGTGAGCGAGCGCGTCTACCGCGAGGTCAAGGTGATGATGATCGGCGGCGGGGCCGAGGAGCTCATGAAGGAGCTGGCGGCGCGCCAGCTCGGGTGGGTGTAGCGGCGGCGCCGACCTTTCTTCCGGCCCGGCCGGAACGCCGCTGCGCAGCGGGTGTCCAACCGTTCAGCACCTTTGCTGAGTCGCGGGAGATCACCATGCTCTCTTTCACTTATGGCATCGGCGCCGTCGTTCTGGTCCTGCTGGCGGCGTTGCTCTTTTCGGCGATATGGATCTTCCGGGAGTACGAGCGCGGCATCGTGTTCACCCTGGGGCGCTTCTCGAAGGTGGCAGGGCCGGGGCTGGTGTTCGTGATCCCGGCCATCCAGCAGGTGGTGCGCGTCGACCTGCGCACCGTGGTGCTCGAAGTGCCGACGCAGGATGTGATCTCGCGCGACAACGTGTCGGTGAAGGTCAGCGCGGTCGTCTACTTCCGCATCGTCGATGCGGCCAAGGCCATCATCGAGGTCAAGGACTTCTTCAACGCGACCAGCCAGCTGGCCCAGACCACGCTGCGCTCGGTGCTCGGCAAGCACCAGCTGGACGACATGCTGGCCGAGCGCGAGAAGCTCAACCTGGATGTACGCGAATCGCTGGACGTGCAGACGGCGTCATGGGGCATCAAGGTGTCGAACGTCGAGATCAAGCAGATCGACCTCACCGAATCCATGATCCGCGCCATCGCACGGCAGGCCGAGGCGGAACGCGAACGGCGCGCCAAGGTGATTCATGCCGAAGGCGAGCTGCAGGCGTCCGAGAAGCTGTTCCAGGCCGCGCGCGTGCTGGCGCAGGAGCCGCAGGCCATCCAGCTGCGCTACCTGGAGACGCTCACGGTGATCGGCTCGGACAAGAACACGACCATCGTGTTTCCGCTGCCGGTGGACCTGATGGCGAGCTTTCTCGGCAAGCAGCACACGTAACGCGCAACGCACGAAAGCGGGAAACCGTTCGAAGCACCCGCCGGCCTCCTTGCATGCCGACTGACGCCTGACGCGCGTCAGTCCGCGTCTTCCCCACCGCCCGCCTGTGCGGCCAGCGCCGCCGCCGCGCGCAGCTTGTCCTTCTTGCTCGGCCGCGCGCCCTTGATCCCGCCGTTGCCCGAGGTGTCGACCACCACCGGCGCCGCCTCGGTCGGCTCGAAGCCCGCGATGCGCTCGCGCGGCACGCGCTGGCCCTGGCGCTTCTCGATGAGGCGGAAGTGCGCCTCGGTGGCCGGGCTCACGAAGCTGATCGCCAGCCCGCTCGCGCCCGCGCGGCCGGTGCGGCCGATGCGGTGGATGTAGTCGGTGGGCGAACGCGGCAGGTCGTAGTTGATGACCACGGGCAGCTGCGCGATGTCCAGGCCGCGCGCCGCCAGGTCGGTCGCGATCACCACGTCCCACCGGCTCTGCTTGAACTGCGCCAGGATGTCGCGGCGCGTGCCCTGCGCGATGTCGCCGTGGAAGGGCACGGCGTAGATGCCGTTGCGGTACAGCTTCTCGGCCACGGTCTGCGCGGCGTGTTGCGTGGCGACGAACACCAGCACGCGGTCCCAGGTGCCTTCGTTGTCCTTCAGCAGCTGGCGCAGCAGCTGGGTGCGGCGGGCAGCGTCGACCTCGATGGCGCGCTGCACGATGTCGGGGCGGGTGCCGGGCTCGCCCTGCACGTCGACCAGGGCCGGGTCGTGCAGCATGTCGTCGGCCAGCGCCTGGATGGCGATCGGGAAGGTGGCCGAGAAGAGCAGGTTCTGGCGCCGTGCCGGCAGCAACGCCAGGATGCGCTGCAGCTCCTCGGCAAAGCCCAGGTCGAACAGGCGGTCGGCCTCGTCGAGCACGAGCGTCGACACGGCGTCGAGCGCGAGCGCGTTGTGTTCGACCAGGTCGAGCAGCCGGCCGGGCGTGGCGACCACGATGTCGGCGCCGCCGCGCAGCCGCATCATCTGCGGGTTGATCGAGACGCCGCCGACCGCGACGACGATCTTCAGGCGCTCGGGCAGGTGCCGTGCGAAGTCTTCCAGCGTCTCGCCCACTTGGGCCGCGAGTTCGCGCGTGGGCACGAGCACCAGCGCGCGCAGCCGGCGCGACGCTGACGAGGCGGGCTCGGCGGCCAGGCGCTGCAGCAGCGGCAGGGAAAATGCGGCCGTCTTGCCGGAGCCGGTCTGTGCCGAGCCCCGCAGGTCGCGGCCCTGCAAAATGGCAGGGATGGCCGCCGCCTGGATGGCGGTCGGCGCGGCAAAGCCGCTCGCGGCGGCCGCTTGCGCGAGCGCGGGGGTCAGGCCCAGGGTATCGAATGGCATGGAACGGGCACCGGGAAAAAAAGAGAGATCGAAAGAAAGACGGATCGAATGGGAACGATGAAGAACAGCCGCACCGGCAGCACGCTGGTGTACTCCACCGAGGCGGGCGGGCGCATGTGCCCCGACTGCGGCGCCCCGATGGCGCAATGCCGCTGCAAGGAACTCGCGAAGGCCCGCACGGCGGCCACGGACGGCATTGTCCGCGTATCGCACGAGACCAAGGGCCGAAAGGGCAAGGGCGTGACCGTGGTCAAGGGCCTGCCGCTCGACGCGGCGGCGCTGGCGGCCGTGGGCAAGCAGCTGAAAGCGGCCTGCGGCACGGGCGGCACGGTGAAGGACGGCACCGTGGAGATCCAGGGCGATCACCGCGAGGTGGTCATCGCCGCCCTCGTGAAGCAGGGCCACACGGTCAAGCGCGCAGGCGGCTGAAGCACGCATGAACCCCGAAGACCTGCAGCGCCTGGTGACGCTCGAAATGCCTTTTGGCAAGCACAAGGGCACGCTGATTGCCGATTTGCCCGGAAATTACCTGACCTGGTTTGCGCGCGAGGGTTTTCCCGCGGGAGAAATTGGCCGGCTGCTCGCTTTGATGCATGAAATAGACCACAACGGCCTGTCCGACCTCCTGAAACCGTTGCGAAACCGCCCGTCGGGTCGGAATGTTTCTCGATAACACAAGATTTCCCCCCTTTTTTCGGAAATCGGGCCGGATAATCCGGCTCACGTGTCTGCGAGCTTCGGCTCCCGTGCACGTAATTTGGTGATCGGTCAGTTTCGCGCCACAGCGCATTAGTTTGTTGTGATTCTGGGACTCCATCGCTTTGTGTTTTTTTGGTTTGAATTAGGAGTCCCTCCATGGGCAAGAAACTTTACGTGGGCAACCTCGCCTACTCCGTGCGTGACAACGACCTGGAACAGGCTTTCGGCGAGTTCGGCTCGATCGTCAGCGCCAAGGTCATGATGGAACGTGACACCGGCCGTTCGAAGGGCTTCGGCTTCGTCGAAATGGGCACGGACGCTGAAGCACTCGCAGCTGTCGAAGGCATGAACGGCGCATCGCTGCAGGGCCGCGCCCTGACGGTGAACGAAGCCCGTCCGATGGAAGCACGTCCCCCCCGCACCGGCGGTGGTGGCGGCTACGGCGGTGGTGGCGGCGGCGGCTACGGTGGTGGTGGCGGCGGCGGTTACGGCGGCGGCGGTGGCGGCCGTAGCGGTGGCGGCGGTGGTTACGGCGGCGGCGGCGGTGGCCGCGGCGGCTACTAAGCCCTCCCCCACACACTCATGAGCGCCTCGGCGCTCTGAATGAATGAAAAGCTCCTTCGGGAGCTTTTTTCGTTTCCGGCCCCAATCCCCCACACAACCCGCCCTCACTCCCCGCCCCTTCGTGGAACACCGCGGAACCGGCTTCGCCGGGCCGTTGGTGTTGCCCCCGGAAGGGGGTTGGCGCAGCGACACGAAGTGCGCGAAGCCTGGGGGAGAGCCCGTACTTTCCCTGTAAGCATTTGTCCGTACCGCGCTGGTCAGCCGACGGTCAGCCGCTGGCGACGACCCTCGTCCCTTCGAAAACAGAGGGTCGAGACAATGCAAATCAAGAGACAGGCGGACTTCTTCTCAGGAGTCATGTTCGCCGCCGTCGGTGGCGCGTTCGCCATCGGCGCCACCACCTACACCATCGGCGACGGCGCCCGCATGGGGCCGGGGTACTTCCCGCTGATGCTGGGCATCCTGCTGGCGCTGCTGGGCGCGCTGATCATGTTCCAGGCCATGGTGGTCGAGAGCGCCGACGGCGACAAGATCGGCAAATGGGCCTGGAAGCCGCTGGCCTTCGTGCTCGGCGCCAACCTGGCCTTCGGCGTGCTGCTGGGCGGCCTGCCCAGCGTCGGGCTGCCGGCGATGGGCATGATCATCGCGATCTACGCGCTGACCATCATTTCGAGCATGGCGGGCGAGCACTTCAAGCTGCGCGACGTGCTGGTGCTGGCGACCATCCTGGCAGCCGGCAGCTATGTGGCCTTCATCTGGGCGCTCAAGCTGCAGATCCAGGTCTGGCCCACGTTCATTTCGGGTTGAGGAGCACACCGCCATGGAACTGTTCCACAACCTGGCGACCGGCTTCGGCGTCGCCTTCACTTTCACCAACCTGCTGTACTGCCTGGTCGGCTGCATCCTGGGCACGCTGATCGGCGTGCTGCCAGGCATCGGCCCGGTCGCGACCATCGCGATGCTGCTGCCCGCCACCTACGCGCTGCCGCCCGTGTCGGCGCTGATCATGCTGGCCGGCATCTACTACGGCGCCCAGTACGGCGGCTCGACCACCGCCATCCTGGTGAACCTGCCCGGGGAGTCGTCCTCGGTGGTCACCTGCATCGACGGCTACCAGATGGCAAGGCAGGGCCGCGCAGGCCCTGCGCTGGCCGCGGCCGGCCTGGGCTCGTTCTTCGCGGGCTGCGTCGGCACGTTGATTCTTGCGGCCTTCGCGCCGCCGCTGACCGAGCTGGCCTTCAAGTTCGGCCCGGCCGAGTACTTCTCGCTGATGGTGCTGGGCCTGATTGGCGCGGTGGTGCTGGCCTCGGGTTCGCTGCTCAAGGCGGTGGCGATGATCGTGCTGGGCCTGCTGCTGGGCATCGTGGGCACCGACGTGAATTCGGGCGTCGCGCGCTTCAGCTTCGACATTCCCGAGCTCACCGACGGCATCGGCTTCGTGGTGATCGCCATGGGCGTGTTCGGCTACGGCGAAATCATCGGCAACCTCTCGCAGCCCGACGACGAGCGCGAGGTGTTCACGCACAAGGTCAAGGGCCTGTGGCCCACCAAGGACGACTTCAAGCGCATGACACCCGCCGTGCTGCGCGGCACGGCGCTGGGCTCGGCCCTGGGCATCCTGCCCGGCGGCGGCGCGCTGCTGGCGGCCTTTGCGGCCTACGCGCTGGAGAAGAAGATCAAGATGCGCCCGGGCGAAGTGCCCTTCGGCAAGGGCAACATCCGCGGCGTGGCGGCTCCCGAGTCGGCCAACAACGCCGGCGCGCAGACCTCCTTCATTCCGCTCTTGACGCTGGGCATTCCGCCCAACGCGGTGATGGCGCTGATGGTGGGCGCGATGACGATCCACAACATCCAGCCGGGCCCGCAGGTCATGACCAGCAACCCGGAACTCTTCTGGGGCCTGATCGCCTCGATGTGGATCGGCAACGCGATGCTGATCATCCTGAACCTGCCGCTGATCGGCATGTGGATCAAGCTGCTGACGGTGCCCTACAAGTTCCTGTTCCCCGCCATCGTGCTGTTCTGCGCGATCGGCGTGTACTCGACCAACAACAACACCTTCGACGTGTGGATGGTGGCGATCTTCGGCTTCATCGGCTACCTGTTCCTGAAGCTGCGCACCGAGCCGGCCCCGCTGTTGCTGGGCTTCATCCTCGGGCCGATGATGGAAGAGAACCTGCGGCGCGCGCTGCTCCTGTCGCGCGGTGCGTGGAGCGTGTTCGTCACGCGGCCGCTGTCGGCGGGCCTGCTGATCGCCGCGGCGCTGCTGCTGGCCATCGTGCTGCTGCCGGCGATCAAGGCGAAACGCGAAGAGGCGTTTGTCGAGGACTGACCTCGGTGCCCTCAAAGAAAAGCCCCTGGCCGGACGCCAGGGGCTTTTTTATTTCAGGAACGCGTCGTAAGCCGTCTTCAGGATCAGCGCACTCACCACCACGATGAACACGATCCGCACGAAGCCCGCCCCATGCTTCAGCGCCACGCGCGTACCGACCAGGCTGCCGGCCACGTTGGCCACGGCCATCACCAGCCCGTAGTGCCACCAGACGTGCCCCTTGGCGGCCAGCAGGATCAGCGCGGCGGCGTTGGTCAGCGTGTTGATGACCTTGGCCGAGGCCGAGGCGTTGAGGAAGTCGTAGCCCATCCAGCGCACGAACAGGAACACCAGGAAGCTGCCCGTGCCCGGCCCGAAGAAGCCGTCGTAGAAACCGATGGTCAGGCCGATGGTGCTGGCCGCCAGCGTCTCGGCGCGGCCGCTGAAGCGCGGTGCGTGCAGCCGGCCCATGTCCTTGCGTGCCAGCGTGTAGACCAGCACGCCCAGCAGGATGACCGGCAGCGCCCGGCGCAGGAAGTCGCCCGGGAAGACCGTGACGGTCCAGGCGCCGAGCATCGAGCCGCCGAAACCCAGCAGCGCGGCCGGCCACATCGCGCTCCAGCGCATCTGCACCCGCTGGCTGAACTGGGCCGCCGAGGCCGCCGTGCCCCAGATGGACGCGCTCTTGTTGGTGCCCAGCAGCGTGGCCGGCGGCGCGCCCGGAAACACCGCAAAAAGGGCCGGCACCAGAATCAACCCGCCGCCGCCCACGATCGCATCGATAAAACCCGCGAGCAGTGAGGCGCCCGTGACCACCAGCATTTCCATGCGGGCGATTGTCTCACCGGAATCGCTATCGAAACGATAGCTGTGGTGGCCGGTACCGGCTGGCCAAGAGGCCTGTTTGGCTTGGAGGAAAGGGCCTGCATTCGCGCTGCGAACAGGCAAAAAAAAGCGCCGACCAGCGGCGCTTTTCAAATATCAGACAGGCATCTCGTACGGAGCCTTTGAAGAATGTTCTTGTTGATCGATCGGAAGCTTGTCTCCTCGGACCCTCGGCAGTACGAGCAGGGCCCGTCGCGAGTGCGCAGATTGTGCAAGCGCGCACCCGCCCGGTGCATTAGGAATTACCCGCTTCGTGTTACTTCGACCCTCCGGTTGGGAAACCAAAGTGTTTCAGTCAGTTAACAAGATGGCATGACTCGTGCACACAGGCCTCTTGTCCACCACTCCAAGAAGAAACGGTCATGGCCCTGCTGGCACCCCAAGCCTCCCTGAACGCGGCCGACACCGCCTGGATGATGACCTCGACCGCGCTGGTGCTGCTGATGACGCTGCCCGGCATCGCGCTCTTCTATGCCGGCATGGTGCGGCGCAAGAACGTGCTGGCCACCATGGCCGGGGTGGTGGCGATCGCCGCGGTGGTCTCGCTGACCTGGTTCGCGCTCGGCTACTCGCTGGCCTTCACGCCCGGCTGGCCCTGGCTGGGCAAGCTCTCGCGCATCGGCTTCTCGGGCTTCGAGTACCTGAAGGAGGCCGGCCAGGTGGCCGTGAGCCACGTGGCGCCGAACGTGCCGGAGTCGGTCTACGCCATGTTCCAGCTGAGCTTCGCGATCATCACCACCGCGCTGGTGCTCGGCGCCTTTGTCGAGCGCATGCGCTTCTCGGCGCTGCTGTGGTTCGCGCTGCTGTGGAGCCTGCTCGTGTACGCACCGGTCGCGCACTGGGTGTGGGAGCCGGGCGGCTGGCTCGCGCAGATGGGCGCGCTCGACTTCGCGGGCGGCTCGGTGGTGCACGTCAACGCGGGCATCGCGGGGCTGGTGTGCGCCTATGCGCTCGGGCCGCGCCGGGGCTACGGGCGCGAGGCCTTCGAGCCCTACAGCCTGGCGCTCACCATGACCGGCGCGGGCCTGCTGTGGGTGGGCTGGTTCGGCTTCAATGCCGGCTCGGCGGTGGCGGCCGACGGGCGCGCGGGCCTGGCGATGCTGGTGACGCACATCGCGGCGGCGGCCGGCGCCATGAGCTGGATGGTCGGCGAATGGATCGTGCGCCGCAGCCCCTCGCTGCTGGGCCTGTGCTCCGGCCTCGTGGCCGGGCTGGTGGCGATCACGCCGGCGGCCGGCTTCGTCACGCCGCTGTCGGCGCTGGCCATCGGCGCCATCGCCGGGCTGGCCTGCTACTGGGGCGCCACGGGCCTGAAGCACCTGCTCGGTGCGGACGACTCGCTCGACGTGTTCGGCGTGCACGGCATCGGCGGCATCGTGGGCGCGCTGCTCACGGGCGTGTTCGCCGACCCGCGCATCTCGGGCGCGACGGGCAATGTGCTGACACAGGCGATCGCGGTCGGCAGTGTGGCGATTTACAGCGCGGCGGGCACGGCGATCGTCTTGTTCCTCGTGCATGTGCTGGTCGGATTGCGCGTCGACCCCGAGAGCGAACTCGTGGGCCTCGATCTTGCTCAACACAAGGAACACCTGGGAGCCTGATTAAAAGACGGAGACCCGCCATGCCATCCATGTCCGAAAGCGAACGCATCGCGCTTGCAGCACGCCTTCACGTGGCACTGCGGCGAAAGCACGGACGCGTGACCGACACCGAATGGATGGCCACCAATGCCGAGTACGCCGCCGAGATCGTGCGCATGACGCGCCAGCACGCCGCCGAAACGAAGGACGACGAACTCGACCAGCTCGCCACGCGGCTGGAGCAGGCCATGGAGCCGCTGGCCCGCGCCGCGCGCTTGGCGGCGCGCCAGCCCGACGGCCTGCCGCCCACACCGTCGCCGCGCTACGTCGGCGGCCTGCGCTGACGGCGCCTCAGTTCGCGGCCAGTGCCGCCTTGCGGATCGACGCCAGCGTGCTCGCGGGCGTGATCGCCTCCGGGTCCAGCAGGCAATGCAGGATCGCCGGCTTGCCGCTGGCACGCGCACGCGCGAGTGCGGGGCCGAACTCTTCCGTCGTGGTCACGCGTTCGCCGTGGCCGCCGAACACCTCGGCGTAGCCGCGGAAGTCGGGGTTCTTCAGCTGCGTGGCGCTGATGCGGCCGGGGTAGTGCTTTTCCTGGTGCATGCGGATCGTGCCGTACATGCCGTTGTCCAGCAGCACCACGAGGATCGGCAGACCGTACTGCACGGCAGTGGCGAACTCCTGGCCGTGCATCATGAAATCGCCGTCGCCCGCGAACACGACCACCTCGCGTTCGGGCCACAGCCGCTTGGCACCGACGCCGGCGGGCAGGCCGTAGCCCATCGAGCCGCTGGTCGGCGCAAGCTGGCTCGCGAACGCGCGGAACGGCCAGAAGCGATGCACCCAGGTCGCGAAGTTGCCCGCGCCGTTGCAGAAGATGGTGTCGGCCGGCAGCACCTCGCGCAGGTGCTGCATGACCTCGCCCATCTGCAGCGGGCCGGGAATGCGGACTGCGGCCGGGTCGCTCCAGCGCAGAAAGTCTTCGCGCGCGGTCTTCGTCTCGGCCTGCCACACGGGCTGTGACGCCGGACGCAACGCGGACACCGCTTCGGCGAACGCCTGCGGCGTGGCGTGAATGCCCTGTGTCGGGCGATAGAGCTTGCCGAGCTCGTCGGCATCGGCGTGCACGTGCACCAGCGCCTGCTTCGGCTGCGGGATCGCGAACAGCTCATAGCCCTGCGACGGCACTTCCGACAGACGCCCGCCCACCAGCAGCACGAGGTCCGCATCGCGGATGCGCGCCAGCATGCGCGGGTTGGCGCCGAGCCCCAGGTCGCCCGCATAGCAGGGGTGCTCGGCGGACATCAGCATCTGGCGGCGGAACGAGCAGTACACGGGCAGCGAATACGCCTCGGCGAACTGCGCGAACTGCTGCGTCGCGGCTTCCGACCAGCGGCTGCCACCCAGGATGACGACCGGCCGCTGCGCCTGCGACAGGCGCTGCTGCAGCTCGGCGATCTGCGCCGCGCCCGGATGCGTTTCGGTGACGGCATACGGCAGCGCATCGGCCACCACGGCGGCTTCGGTCAGCATGTCTTCGGGCAGTGCGATCACCACCGGACCGGGCCGGCCCGAGGTCGCGACATGGAAAGCGCGCGACACCAGCTCGGGCACGCGCGCCGGGTCGTCGATCTGCACGACCCACTTGGCCATCGTGCCGAAGACCGCGCCGTAGTCCAGCTCCTGGAAGGCCTCGCGGCCCATCGCGTCGCGCGCGACCTGGCCGACGAACAGCAGCAGCGGCGTCGAGTCCTGGTGCGCGATGTGCACGCCCGCCGCCGCGTTGGTGGCGCCAGGGCCGCGCGTGACGAAGCAGATGCCGGGCTGTCCCGTGAGCTTGCCCTGCGCCTCGGCCATCATCGTCGCGCCGCCTTCCTGCCGGCACACCGTCACGTCGATCGATGCGTCGTGCAGCGCGTCGAGCACGGCCAGGAAGCTTTCGCCGGGCACGCAGAAAAGCTGCCGGACGCCGTGGGTGATGAGCTGGTCGACCAGGATCTGGCCGCCGGTGCGGGAGGAAGTCATGAGGGTTCCAGTGGAATGAAGAGGAGAGATCAGGAGAGCGCGGCGCAGGCGGCGGCGATGCGCGCGCACGCCTCTTCGAGTTGCGCCATCGACGTCGCATACGAGATGCGGAAATACGGTGCGAGCCCGAAGACGCTGCCCGGCACCACCGCCACCTCGAAATCCTGCAGCAGGTAGCGGCAGAAGTCGCTGTCGGTCTGCAGCAGCGCGCCGCTGCGGGTGCGCTTGCCGAGCACGCCGGCGCAGCTTGCGAAGGTGTAGAAGGCGCCCTCGGGCACGCGGCAATGCAGGCCTGGCGTGCGGTTGAGCGCGGCCACGACAAAGTCGCGGCGCTGTTGAAAGGATGCGCAGCGCTCGGCCACGATGCCCTGCGGGCCGGTGAGCGCCTCGATCGCGGCGGCCTGGCTCACCGATGAGGGGCACGAGGTCGACTGGCTCTGCACCACGGCCATTGCGGCGATCAGCGGGCGCGGTCCCGCGCCGTAGCCGACGCGCCAGCCGGTCATCGCATAGGCCTTCGACACGCCGTTCACCGTGAGCGTGCGTTCGCGCAAGCGCGGCTCCACCGCCACCGGCGTTGCGAACGCGAGGCCGTCGTAGAGGATGTGCTCGTAGATGTCGTCCGCCAGCACCCAGACGTGGGGGTGGTCGAGCAGCAGGTCGGTGATCGGCTTCAGTTGCGCCGCGCTGTAGGCCGCGCCGCTCGGGTTCGACGGCGAGTTGAGAAACAGCCAGCGCGTGCGCGGCGTGATGGCCGCCTGCAGTTGTGCCGCGGTCAGCCGAAAGCCGTTCTCCTCGCCGCACGCCACCGACACCGGCACGCCGCCGCAGATCTGCACGATGTCCGCGTAAGACGTCCAGTACGGCGCGGGCAGGATCACTTCGTCGCCCGGGTTCAGGCTCGCCATCAGCGCGTTGAAGATCACCTGCTTGGCGCCCGCGCTCACGCTGATCTCGTCGAGCGCGAAGTCCAGCGCGTTGTCGCGCTTGAACTTCAGCTGCACCGCCGCCTTCATCGCCGGGCTGCCGTCGAGCACCGTGTAGCGCGTGTCGCCACGCGCAATGGCCTGCGAGGCTGCATGCCGGATGTTCTCGGGCGTGTCGAAGTCGGGCTCGCCCGCGCCCAGCACGATCACCGGGCGGCCGGCGCGTTTGAGCGCCTGCGCGTGGTCGGTGATGCGCAGGATCTCCGAGACCTGGATGGCGCGCACGCGTTGCGCCGGCGAGAACACGGCGGCGTCTGTCACTTGGCGTAGGCCTCCAGCGGCTTGTCGTTGGGCTCGAGCACGAGCTGCTTGAGCGCGGGGCTCATCGGCAGGTTGAGGCTGGTGTTCTTCGGCGGGATCGCGGCCACGAACCACTTGGTGTAGATCTTCTCGAGCTCGCCGCTCTTCATGAGCTTGCGCAGCGAGTCGTCCACCGCGGCCTTGAAGGCCGGGTCGTCCTTGCGGAACAGCAGCGCGATCGGCTCGGAGCCCAGCGCCTCGCCGGTGATGCGGTAGGCCGTCGGGTTCTTCGAGTTCGCGATGATGCCGGCGAGCAGGTTGTCGTCGAGCACGAAGGCATCGGCGCGGCCCGACTCCATGAGCAGGAAGCTCTCCAGGTGGTCCTTGCCGAGCATCGTGTTGTACGAGACGTTCTGCGCGCGCTCGCGCTTGCGCAGCAGCTGCACGGCGGTGGTGCCGGTCGACGCCGACACGTTGCGGCCCGCGAGCTGGTCGAGCGTGGTGATGCCCGAGTCGACCTTGGTGGCCATGCGCACTTCGCTCACGTACGTGGTGAGCGCGAAGGCCACCTGCTGCTGGCGCGCGGTGTTGTTGGTGGTGGGGCCGCAGCCGATGTCCAGCGTGCCGTTCTGCACCAGCGGGATGGTGTTCTGCGCGGTCACGGCCATGTACTCGAGCTTGGCGTTGGGCGTGATGTCCTTCAGCACGCGCTCGCAGAGCTCGACGTGGTAGCCCACGTACTTCTCGCCCGCGCCCAGCATGTAGGCCATGGGCGGCGAGGCTTCGCGCACGCCGAGCACGACCTTGCCGCTGGTCTTGATCTTGTCGAGCGTGCCGCCGGTGGGTGCCTGCTGCGCGGTGGCGGTGGTGCCGAAGGCCAGCGCGAGCAGCGCGGCGGTGGCGAGGGTCTTCAGTTGCATCTTCATCTTCGTTGTCTCCTGGTGGTTTTTCTGGGGGGATAGGTGCGGCCGCTGCCTGGCCGCTGCGGCGAAATGCCGCGCAGCAGGCACCACGGGCCGGGGTTGTTCAGTCGCCGATATCGAAGGTCACGCCCTGCGCAAGGGGAAGTGCCGTCGAGTAGTTGATGGTGTTGGTCGCGCGGCGCATGTAGGCCTTCCAGCTGTCCGAGCCCGCTTCGCGTCCGCCGCCGGTTTCCTTCTCGCCACCGAAGGCGCCGCCGATCTCGGCACCGCTCGGTCCGATGTTGACGTTGGCGATGCCGCAGTCCGAACCCGCGCTGGACATGAAGCGCTCGGCCTCGCGCACGTTGAGCGTGAAGATCGACGACGACAGGCCCGCGCCCACCGCGTTGTGCCATTCGATGGCTTCGTCGAGCGAGCTGTAGCGCACCACATAGAGGATGGGCGCGAAGGTCTCGCGCAGCACGGGGCCGGCGTGCGACTTCAGCTCCACCAGCGCGGGGCGCACATAGAACGCGTCCTGCGTGCCGATGCCCTCGACGCGCTGGCCGCCGTGCACCGTGGCGCCGGTCTCGCGGCTTTCGTTCAGGGCCTTCTGCATGCCGTCGAAGGCCGCGCGGTCGATCAGCGGACCGACCAGCGTGCCGGCCTCGCGCGGGTCGCCCACCTGCACGTTGCCGTAGACCTTCACGAGCTTGGGCACCAGCTGGTCGTACACGCTCTCGTGCACGAACAGGCGCCGCAGCGTGGTGCAGCGCTGGCCCGCCGTGCCCATGGCCGCGAAGGCGATGCCGCGCAGCGTGAGGTCCAGGTCGGCCGAGGGCGTGACGATGGCGGCGTTGTTGCCGCCCAGTTCGAGGATGGCGCGGGCGAAGCGCGCCGCCAGTTTCGGCCCGACCTGCCGGCCCATGGCCGTGGAGCCGGTGGCCGAGAGGATGGGTACGCGGGGGTCGTCGACCAGCACCTCGCCGATGTCGCGCCGGCCCAGCAGCAGGCCGAGCAGGCCTTCGGGCGCGTCGCCGAAGCGTTCGATGGCGCGCTGCGCGATGGCGTGCACGGCCAGCGCGGTGAGCGGTGTTTTTTCCGAAGGCTTCCACACCACCGGGTCGCCGCACACCAGCGCGAGCGCCGCGTTCCACGACCACACGGCCACGGGAAAGTTGAAGGCCGAGATCACGCCGCACACGCCCAGCGGATGCCAAGTTTCCATCATCCGGTGCTCGGCGCGCTCGGTGGCCAGCGTGAGGCCGTAGAGCTGGCGCGAGAGGCCGACGGCGAAGTCGCAGATGTCGATCATTTCCTGCACCTCGCCCGCGCCCTCGGACGGGATCTTGCCGGCCTCCAGCGTGACGAGGCGGCCCAGGTCGCGCTTGGCGGCACGCAGCTCTTCGCCCAGCAGGCGCACCAGCTCGCCGCGGCGCGGTGCCGGCACCAGGCGCCAGGCCTTGAAGGCCTCGTGCGCACGGCCGATGGCGCCGGTGGCTTCCACGGCCGTGGTCTGCGGCACCTGCGCGATCACCTCGCCGCTGACCGGCGAGCGCACCGTGAGCTCGCCGCGGGTGTGGGCGGTGCGGGGCACGCCCAGGCGATGCAACAGTTGTTCGACCTCGGCGGGAAGGGACACGGGGGTCTGGGCTTCTGGCATGGACGCTCCAGGGAGAAGGAAGGACAGAAGAAGAAATGCGACAGCAGGAACGGGCCAATATGTGCGAAACCCGCGCCCTTGCCTAGCGAAAAATTGGAAGGACTTGGTGCGTTTTGCGAATGAACTTCGTGGTGACACCTTCGTTCGACGCACGATAAGCGCCTGCCCGCACAATGCGCGCGTGCCCCGAAAACCGCCCGATCCCTCGCCGCCCCCACCCTATTGGCTCTACCTGCTGGAATGCGAAGGCGGCGTGTACTACGCGGGCATCGCGCTCGACGTGGAGCAGCGCTTCTTCCAGCATGTCTTCGGGCTGGGCGCCAAGTTCACGCGCGCGCGTCCGCCGCAGCGCGTGCTGGCGGCACGCCAGTATCCCAACAAGGGCGCCGCGTTGCGGGCGGAGATCGCGCTCAAGGCGCTGCCTCGCGCACGCAAGCTGGCGTTCTTCGACAGTTAGCCACCCGCCGCAGGCGACCTGCGCAGCATCACCGGCAGGCACAGCAGATAGCGCACGGCGCCGGCCAGCCCTGCGCCGTGGGCTGGAGGAGCAGGCGGCACCGCCCGATGCGGAAATCCGGCAGCAGGCACTCGATGCCGCTGCGGCCTCGCGCCCGCTCTTGGCCGAGGCCTTCGCCAGCTACCGCAAGGCCGGCCCCGATGCGATGTTCGAGGTCGGCGTGGACCTCATGCTCGAAGGCGCGAAGGCGCGCCTGGCGGCTGACACCAAGAGCCGCGCCAAGCCGCGCCGCTGAGGCCGGCTCAGCGGTTGCGGTTGTCTTCCAGAATCCAGCCCGCCGCCTTCTCCGCCATCATCAGCGTCGGGCTGTTGGTGTTGCCACTCGTGATGGTGGGCATCGCGCCCGCATCGACCACGCGCAGGCCGTGCACGCCGCGCACGCGCAGGCGCGCATCGAGCACCGCCATCGGGTCGCCGTCGGCGCCCATCTTGGTGGTGCCGACCGGGTGGAAGATGGTGGTGGCGATGTCGCCGGCCAGCCGCGCGAGGTCTTCGTCGGTCTGGTACTGCACGCCGGGCTTCCACTCCTGCGGCTTGTACTTCGCGAGCGCGGGCTGCTGCGCGATGCGGCGCGTCACGCGCAGCGAATCGGCGGCGACCTTGCGGTCTTCCTCGGTGCTCAGGTAGTTCGGCGCGATGGCGGGCGCGTCTTCGAAACGCGCGCTCTTGATGCGCACCGAGCCCCGGCTCGTCGGGTTCAGGTTGCACACGCTCGCGGTGAAGGCCGGGAAGCTGTGCAGCGGCTCGCCGAAGGCATCGAGCGACAGCGGCTGCACGTGGTACTGGATGTTGGGCCACGCGCGGTCGGGCGAGCTGCGCGTGAAGGCGCCGAGCTGCGACGGCGCCATGCTCATCGGGCCGCTGCGTTTCAACAGGTATTCGAGGCCGATCTTCGCCTTGCCGACCAGCGACGAGGCCAGCACGTTGAGCGTGGGCGCGCCCTCGATCTTGTAGACCGCGCGGATCTGCAGGTGGTCCTGCAGGTTGGCGCCGACGCCGGGTGCGTCCAGCGCCACCTCGATGCCGTGCTGGCGCAGCAGCTCGGCCGGGCCGACGCCCGACAGCTGCAGGATCTGCGGCGAGCCGATGGCGCCCGCGCTCAGGATCACTTCGCACTCGGCGTGCGCGGTGGTCATCTCGGTGCCGTCCCACACCTGCGCGCCGGTGCAGCGCTTCGTGCCGTCGGGCAGCGTCTCGAACAGCAGGCGCGACACCTGCGCGCCGGTCCACAGCTCGAAGTTGGGGCGGCCGTAGCACGTGGGCCGCAGGAAGGCCTTGGCGGTGTTCCAGCGCCAGCCGTTCTTCTGGTTGACCTGGAAGTAGCCCACGCCTTCGTTGCTGCCGCGGTTGAAGTCGGCGGTGTGCGGCACGCCGGCCTGCACGGCCGCGTCGGCAAACGCATCGAGGATGTCCCAGCGCAGCCGCTGCTTCTCGACGCGCCATTCGCCGCCCGCGCCGTGCATCTCGTCGGCGCCGAGGTAGAAGTCTTCGTGCTTGCGAAAGGCCGGCAGCACGTTCTCCCAGCGCCAGCCTTCGTCGCCCGTGAGCTCAGCCCAGTGCTCGTAGTCGCGCGACTGGCCGCGCATGTAGATCATGCCGTTGATGCTGGAGCAGCCGCCCAGCGTCTTGCCGCGCGGATAGCGCAGCGTGCGGCCGTTGAGGCCCGCGTCGGGCTCGGTGTTGTAGAGCCAGTCGGTGCGCGGGTTGCCGATGCAATACAGGTAGCCCACCGGAATGTGGATCCAGTGGTAATCGTCCTTGCGGCCGGCCTCGATGAGCAGCACACGTTTGGTCTTGTCGGCGCTCAGGCGGTTGGCGATGAGCGAGCCGGCGGTGCCGGCGCCGATGATGATGTAGTCGAAGGTGGTGTCGCTCATGGCGGCTGGCTTTTTGTCTCTCGTTGTTCTTCGGATGGAAGCAGCGCCGCGCGTGCGGCGCCCCCTTTTTACTTCGCTGTCGGCATCACGAACTCTGCGCCCTTGCCGATGCTTTCGGGCCAGCGCTGCATGATCGACTTCTGCTTCGTGTAGAAGCGCACGCCCTCTTCGCCATACGCGTGCATGTCGCCGAACAGGCTCTTCTTCCAGCCGCCGAAGCCGTGCCAGGCCATCGGCACCGGGATCGGCACGTTGATGCCGACCATGCCGACCTGGATGCGGCGGCCGAACTCGCGCGCCACGTTGCCGTCGCGGGTGAAGCAGCTCACGCCGTTGCCGAACTCGTGCGCGTTGATGAGGTCCACCGCTTCCTTGAAGGTCGCGACGCGCAGGCAGCCCAGCACGGGGCCGAAGATCTCTTCCTTGTAGATGCGCATCTCGGGCGTGACGTGGTCGAACAGCGTGCCGCCCATCCAGAAGCCGTCGCCGCAGCCTTCGCCCGCGGCGTTGCCGTCGAACTGGCGGCCGTCGACCAGCAGCTTCGCGCCTTCCTTCTCGCCCTGCGCGATGTAGCCGGTGATGCGCTCGTGCGCGGCGCGCGTGACGATCGGGCCCATCTCGGCCGCGAGGTTCTCGCCATTGAGCACCTTCAGCGTCTTCGTGCGCTCGATGAGCTTGGGCAGCAGCCGGTCGGCCACGTCGCCCACCAGCACCGCGACGCTGATCGCCATGCAGCGCTCGCCGGCCGAGCCGTAGCCGGCGCCGATGAGGGCGTCGACGGCCTGGTCGATGTCGGCGTCGGGCATGACGACCATGTGGTTCTTCGCACCGCCCAGCGCCTGCACGCGCTTGCCGTGGCGTGCGCCGGTTTCGTAGATGTAGTTGGCGATGGGCGTGGAGCCCACGAAGCTGATCGCCTTGACGTCGGGGTGCTCCAGCAGCGCGTCGACCGCGGCCTTGTCGCCCTGCACCACGTTGAACACGCCGTCGGGCAGACCGGCCTTCTTGAGCAGCTCGGCCATCAGCAGCGACGGGCTCGGGTCGGTCGGGCTGGGCTTGAGCACAAAGGTGTTGCCCGCGGCAATGGCCACCGGGAACATCCACATCGGCACCATCACCGGGAAGTTGAAGGGCGTGATGCCGGCCACAACGCCCAGCGGCTGGCGCAGCGTCCAGTTGTCGATGCCGGTGCTCACCTGGTCGGTGAAGTCGCCCTTGAGCAGCTGCGGAATGCCGCAGGCGAACTCGACGATGTCGATGCCGCGGCTGACCTCGCCCTGCGCGTCGGTGAAGACCTTGCCGTGCTCGGCGGTGATGAGGTGGGCGAGCTCGTCCTTGTGCTGGTTGAGCAGCTCGAGGAACTTGAACATCACGCGCGCCCGGCGGATCGGCGGTGTGTCGGCCCAGGCCGGGAACGCGGCCTGCGCGGCGGCCACGGCGGCCCCCACCTGGGCGGCGTCGGCCAGGCCGACCTTGCCGGTGACGGCACCGGTGGCGGGGTTGGTCACGTCCTGCGTGCGGCCGGAGGTGTTGGCGGCGGGGGCGCCGGCGATGTGGTGATCGATATTTCGGGTGCTGATGGACATGTGCGGGTCTCCTGAAGGCAATTTGGCCCAATCCACGAAGAGAAAGCCAATGAATTCGCGTCGATGGCGCTATAAATCAGTCTTATATGACTACGTCATCGATGGACCTCCAGATTCTGCGCGCCTTCATCCTGGCGGCGCGCGAGGGCAACGTCTCGCGCGCCGCCGAAAAGCTGCACCTGACGCAGCCCGCGGTGAGCCTGCAGCTCAAGCGTTTCGCGGAAGAAACCGGGCTGGTGCTGTTCACCCGCACGCCTCACGGGCTGGCGCTCACGGCCGACGGCGCGGCCATGCTGCCGCAGGCCGAGCGCGTGCTGGCGGCCGTGGGCGACCTGCAGCAGGCCGCGCGCAACCTGCAGGTCACGGTGCGCGGGGCGCTGCGCATCGGCACCATCCTCGACCCGGAGTTCACGCGGCTGGGCGTGTTCCTGCGCGAGCTGGTCGAGGCCGCGCCGCAGATCGAGACCGAGTTGCGCCACGGCATGAGCGGCAGCGTGCTGGCGCAGGTGCTGCGCGGCGAGCTCGACGTGGGCTTTCACCTCGACCCGGGCGATGAACCCGACGACGCCGCGCCGGCGCCGCTGGCGGTGCGCACCCTCACCCGCTTCAGCTACCGCGTGGTCGCGCCGGCCGGCTGGGGCCCGCAGGTGCTGGGGCGCGACTGGAAGGCGCTGGCCGCCCTGCCCTGGCTCGCGACGCCGCCCGAGTCGGCGCACCACCGTTTGCTGGAACGCGTGTTCGGCCCGCTCGGCCTGGCGCCCCGGCGCGTGGCGCTGGTCGACCAGGAGGCCTCGATGCTCGACCTGCTGAAGTCGGGCGTGGGCCTGAGCCTGGTGCGCGACTCGATCGCCATCCGCGAAAGCCAGGCCCACGGCCTCGTGCTGGCCGACCGCGTGCGGCTGGATTGCGCGCTGCGTTTCGTCTCGCTGGCCGCGCGGCGCGACGAGCCCGTGATCGCCAGCGCCTGGGATGCGCTGGCCCGGGCCTGGAGCTGAAGATTGGCTGAAAAAAACGGCGTCTGGCCCTACGCAAACGAAGGGCCAGACGCACACAAGCCCCGGATGCACGCGGTTACGATGCGCGCTCTCGCTTGGACCTTTGTTTACGTTTTGTCCCGCACCTTTGCCCATGTCGCCCACCCCGTCGCCCGCTGACGCCCCCGCCACCGACGACGCCTTCGCGCCGCCGCGCGCGCAGACGCAGGACGTGGACGGCCGCACCTGGGCCGTGGCCAGCGGTTGCTGGACCACGCTGGCGATGTCGACGCGCCCGGCCTGGGAAGCGCTGGCCAAGGACCTCGCGGCGCTGCCGCCCGCGGACGACCGGGCCTGGGACCTGCGCCCCATCGGCCAGCTCGACCACATCGGCGCCCAGCTGCTGTGGGAGCACTGGCGCCAGGCCTGGCCGGCCACGATCGAGCTGTCGCCGCAGCACCAGGCGGTGCTCGACCAGGTGGCGAAGTTCACGGTGGCCACGCCCGACGAGCCGCCCAAGTCGCTGAGCGACCGGCTGCACGCACTGGCCCACCACGGCCCGCGCGCGATGGTCGTGCTGCGCGACTTCGTGGGCCTGATCGGCCAGCTCGCGCTCGACCTGTGCACGCTGGCGCGCGCGCCGCACCGCGCGCCGTGGCGCGACTTCTCGGGCCACCTCTATCAGTTCGGCGCCACGGCGCTGCACATCACGGCGCTGGTCGGCCTCTTGATCGGCGTGGTGCTGGCGTACCTGATCTCGCAGCAGCTGCGCAACTACGGTGCCGAGGCCTTCGTGGTGAACATCCTCGGGCTGTCGCTGATCCGCGAGCTCGGGCCGGTGCTGGCCGCCGTGCTGATCGCGGGCCGCTCGGGCTCGGCGATCACGGCGCAGATCGGCGTGATGCGCGTCACCGAGGAGCTCGACGCGATGCGCGTGATGGGCATCCCGCACGGCTTCCGTCTCGTGATGCCGCGCGTGCTGGCGCTGGCCATCGCGATGCCGCTGATCAGCCTGTGGACCTCGATGGCGGCACTGGCCGGCGGCATGCTCGCGGCCGATGCGGCGCTGGGCATCTCGCCGTCGTATTTCCTGTCGGCATTGCCGCGCGCGGTGCCCATCTCCAACCTCTGGCTGGCCCTGGCCAAGTCGGCGGTGTTCGGCGTGCTGATCGCGCTGATCGGCTGCTACTTCGGCATGAAGGTCAAGCCCAACACCGAGAGCCTGGGGCGCGGCACCACGTCGTCGGTCGTGACCTCGATCACCGCGGTGATCCTGGTCGATGCGCTCTTCGCAGTGCTCTTCAAGGGCATAGGATTCCGCGGATGAACGCCGCCGTGACGTCCCCCTCGAGCACCGTGGTCGACATCCGCAAGCTCTGGACCGTGTTCAAGAGCCCCGATGGCGAACAGGTGGTGCACCGCGACCTCGACCTGCACCTCGACCGCGGCGAGGTGCTGTCGCTGGTCGGCGGCTCGGGCACCGGCAAGACGGTGCTGCTGCGGCAGATCCTCGGGCTGCAGAAACCCACGAAGGGCGCAGTCGAGGTGCTGGGTCGGGCGCCGGGCGAACTCAGCGCGGCCGGCGCGGCCAACGTGGGCATGCTGTTCCAGCACGGTGCGCTGTTCTCGGCCTTCAGCGTGCTGGAGAACATCGCCTTTCCGCTGCGCGAACTCAAGCTGCTGCCCGACGAGCTGATCCGCAACGCCGCGCTCGTGAAGCTGCAGATGGTGGGGCTGGAGCCGCAGCATGCGAACAAGAGCCCGTCGGACCTGTCGGGCGGCATGATCAAGCGCGTGGCGCTGGCGCGCGCGCTCATCATGGACCCGCCGCTGCTGCTGCTCGATGAGCCCACGGCCGGCCTCGACCCCGAAGCGTCGGACAGTTTCTGCGACCTGCTGCGCGGCCTGCACCGCGAGCTGGGCCTGACGGTCGTGATGGTCACGCACGACCTGGACACCCTGTTCGACCTGAGCACCCGCATCGCGGTGCTGGCCGACCAGAAGGTGATCGTGAGCGGCACGGCGCGCGAAGTCATCGCCTACCCGCATCCCTTCATCCACGAATACTTTCTCGGCGGGCGCGGCCAGCGCGCCCTGGAGGCGCTGCACGACAAGCCCGCCGCCGGCAAAGCACCCCCCGCGCCGCAGCCCGAGGCCGCGCGCGCTGACGAAAGGTAGGTCCCCTCATGGAAAACAAGGCCCATGCCCTCGCCGCCGGCGCCTTCGTGCTCGGCCTGATCGCCGCGCTCGTCGCGCTGGTGGTCTGGTTCACGCGCGACAACACCGTGCGCAACGTGTACGAACTCTCCACCCGCGACGCCGTGAGCGGCCTGCAGCCGCAGGCCCAGGTGCGCTACCGCGGCATCTCGGTCGGCAAGGTGACCTCGATCGACTTCGACCCCAAGACCAAAGGCAACGTGCGCGTGCGCATCACGGTCGACGAGCGCGTGCCGCTCACCACCTCCAGCTTTGCCACGCTGAGCTACCAGGGCGTGACCGGCCTGGCCTTCATCGCGCTGGACGACGAGGGCGAATCGACCGTCGCGCTCAAGCCCGACAACAACAACCCGCCGCGCATTCCGCTCAAGCCCTCGATGCTCGCGAAGCTGCAGGACCGCGGCGAGGAAATCATCGACCAGGTGGAAGAAGTGACCAAGCGCGCCAACGCGCTCTTGGCCGACGCCAACCAGAAGCGCGTGGCCGACGCGCTGGAGAACATCGCGGCCGCCTCGGCCAGTGCCAACACGCTGCTCAAGCAGCTCGACAACACCGTCAAGACCGGCCTGAACCCGACGCTGGCCGCCATGCCCGAGACGCTGTCGACGGTGAAGAAAGCCGCCGGCGACGTCTCGCGCGTGGCCAACAACTTCAACTCCACCGTGGGCCGGCTCAACGCACCCGACGGTCCGGTCGAGCGCCTGAGCGAGGGCACCAAGGCGCTGGCGCAGGCGGTCGACTCGTTCAACGCCGCCACCCTGCCGCGCGTGAACCGCGTGGCCGACGACACCGCCCACGCGGTGCGCCGCCTGGGCCGCGCGGCCGACAGCATCAACGACAACCCGCAATCGCTGCTGTTCGGCAACGGCGGCGCCGCCGCGGGCCCGGGCGAGCCCGGCTTCGTTGCACCCGCCGCACGCCACTGACCGGGAGCAGACCAACCATGCGCATGAAGAACACCCTCCACGCCCTCGCCAGCCTCGGCTGTGTGCTGCTGGTCGCCGGCTGCGGCATGCTGCCCGACAAGCCGGCGCGCGCCACGCTGTACGACTTCGGGCCCGGCCTCTCCGCCGCCGCACCTGCCGCCGCTGCCGCGCCGGCCACCGCGCTGCCGGCGCTGTCCCTCGCGGAGTTCGACAGCAACACGCGACTGGACGGCACGCAGATCCTGTACCGCCTGGGCTATGCCGACGCCAACGAGCTGCGCCCCTACGGCCAGTCTCGCTGGAGCCTGCCGCCCGCGCAGCTGCTGCGCCAGCGGCTGCGCGACACGCTGGCCGAGCGCCGCACCGTGCTCGGCCCCGAAGAAAGCGCAACGCTCGCGCGCACCGAGGGCATCGTGCCCGACACGCTGCGCATCTCGCTCGACGAGTTCAGCCACTACTTCGACGCGCCGGCCAGCAGCACGGGCCTGGTGCGCCTGCGCGCCACGCTGGTCCGCACCGCCACCGGCGGCGACCGCGTGATGGGCCAGCGCACCTTCACCGTGCGCCGCCCCGCCGCCAGCGCCGACGCGCCCGGCGGCGTGAAGGCGCTCATCGCGGCGAGCGACGCGGCCATGGCCGAGGTCGTGCAATGGGTCGACCAGCTGCAGCAGCAGGAGCCGCCGCAGCCGCGCACGGCGGCACCGCGGCGCTGAACGGCTTTTCATTCCAACCAACCCTGAGGAGACCCGTCCCATGAACGCAACGCGCATCGTCGGCATCCTGCTGGTCGTGGCCGGCATCGCCGGGCTCGGCCTGGGCGGCTTCAGCTTCACCAAGGAAACCCATCAGGCCAAGCTGGGCCCGCTGGAGTTCTCGGTGAAGGAAAAGCAGACCATCAACATCCCGGCCTGGGCCGGCGTGGCGGCGATCGTGGTGGGCGGCGCGCTGGTGCTGCTGGGTGGCAAGAAGGGCTGAGCGCCCGTCGACCACCGCCATGGCCGACGCCTTCGTGCCGCTCGAAGGCGGCTGCACCTGCCGGCAGGTGCGCTACCGCCTGAACGCCCCGCCGCTCTTCGTGCACTGCTGCCACTGCCGCTGGTGCCAGCGCGAGACGGGCTCGTCCTTCGCGCTCAATGCGCTAATCGAACCGGAACACGTGCAGGTGCTGCAGGGCGCGGTCGATCTGGTGCTCACGCCCTCGGCCAGCGGGCGCGGCCAGAAATACGCGCGCTGCCCCGCCTGCCACGTCGCGCTGTGGAGCCACTACGCAGGCGCCGGCGACGCCGTGAGCTTCATCCGCGTGGGCACGCTCGACACGCCCGACCGGTTGCCGCCGGACCTGCACATCTTCACGATGTCCAAGCAGCCGTGGGTGGTGCTGCCGCCTGGCGCGCCGGCGGTGCACGAGTATTACGACCGCAAGGACTACTGGCCCGCCGAGAGCCTCGCGCGCTGGCGCGTGCTGCGCGAGAAGATGCGGGCCGGCTAGCGCTTCAGTCGCCGGCCATCCCGGCAACCAACTTCGGCAGCAGGTCTTCCGACGCCCCCCGCAACACCACCGCCGCCGCATCGTCCAGATGCGGCAATGGCTCGATGTTCAGCGTGACCAGCCGCGCACCGCGCGCCATCGCCAGCTTGGGCAGCTCGGCCGCCGGGTAGACGATGGTGGTGCTGCCGACCACCAGGAACAGGTCGGACTCCTGCGCCGCCACCTGCGCGTCGAGCAGCACGCCGGCGTTCAGCATCTCGCCGAACATGACCACGTCGGGCCGCGCGTGCGAGCCGCAGCGCAGGCAGCGGTGAAAGGGCCACGGGCCGCTGCGGTTGCCGCAGTGGTCGCAGCGCCAGCGGCGCAGCGAGCCGTGCAACTCCAGCACGTCCTGCCCGCCGGCCTTGCCGAGCAGGCCGTCGACGTTCTGCGTGATGAGCCGGGTCGCAGGGCGCAGCCGCTGCAGTTGCGCGAGCGCGAGATGTCCGGGGTTGGGCGACGCGGTCTCGATCAGCGCCAGGCGCTGGGCCCAGAACTTCGTGAAGCCGCCCGGGTCGCGCGCGAGGTCGTCGGCATGCGAGAACTTGAGCGCGTTCTGGCTCATCCACAGGCCGTCGGCGTCGCGGTAGGTCGGGATGCCCGAGGCCTTGGACAAGCCCGCGCCCGAGAAGACCACGATGCGCCGCGCACCGCGCAGCAGCGCCACGGTGCGGTCGATGCGCAGCGCGAGGTCGTCGGAAGAAGAGAAAGAAGACAAGGCGGAAGAAAACAGGGTCATCGATCGGAGACGGAGGGAACCACGGCGCCGGTGGCGCTCGCCCCCAGGCGTTGCGACACCGTGCCCGCGCAGGCCTTGAGCGCGCGCGCGATCTCGCCGTCCCAGGCGGTGTGGAAGATGCCGGCCGGGCCGATGGCGGTCACGGCCAGCACGATGGCGCCCGTGTGGTCGAACACCGGCGCGGCCATGGCGCTCACGCCCTCGATCACCTCGCCGTCGGAGCGGCTGATGCCGTGGTCGCGCACTTCCTGGCACTGGCGCTCGAAGTCGCTCCACGAGGGCAGCGGTTGCACCGGCGGCATGCCGGCCGGCGGCGCGGGTTCGGCGGCGCCCTTGCGCTGCTTCTGGCGCTGGCGCTCGTCCTCGAGCTGCGCACGCACCACCGCCGGGTCGAGGTAGGCGGCAAAGACGCGGCCCGAGGCCGTGTTGGTGAGCGAGAACACCGTGCCGTGGCGCATGTTCACGTGCACCGGCGAGGGCGACTCGGCCGTGCGCACGATGGTCGCGCCGCGCGCGCCCCACACGGCCAGCGCCACGGTGTGGCCGATCTGCTGCGCGAGCTGGCCGATCAGCGGCGTGGCGATGTGCACCGGGTCGGCCTGCTGCAGGCTGATCAGCCCCAGTTGCAAGGCCAGCGGGCCGAGCAGATAGTGGCCGCTGGCGCGGTCCTGCTCGATGAGGCCCAGCCGGCCGAAGCTCACCATGTACGGGTGGGCCTTGGCGGCCGTCATGTCCGCTTCGCGGGCAAGGTCTTTGAGCGCCATCGGGCGGCCGTGGTGCACCAGCGCGCGCAGCAGCTGCCCGCCGACTTCGATGCTCTGGATGCCGCGCTGGGCGCGGTCGGTGTCAGTCGCTGCCATGGCCGCCTTGCCGTCTGGTTGTTCGTTCATGAAGAAGGCATTAGACATGAACTGATCTCGGGCTTACACTCCGCGCATTCGTTATCTGCAAACTCGTTCGCCTTAAACGAATCAGACGAATCCCAAAACCACCCCACCGGAGACACACGATGAGCCAAGCCAAGAAATTCGCCAGCCAGGCCGACCTGGAAGAAAAGAAGATCACCTTCAGCCAGATCTCGGAGCACGCCTGGGCCTACACGGCCGAGGGCGACCCCAACACCGGGATCATCATCGGCGACGACTGCGTGCTGGTGGCCGACACCCAGGCCACGCCCGCCATGGCCGCCGACGTGGTGCGCCGCATCCGCGAAGTGACCGACAAGCCCATCAAGTACGTGGTGCTCACCCACTACCACGCGGTGCGCGTGCTGGGCGCGGCGGGCTACGGCGCCGAACACATCCTGGCCAGCCAGGACACGCGCGACCTGATCGTGGAGCGCGGCGAGGAAGACAAGGCCAGCGAAATCGGCCGCTTCCCGCGCCTGTTCCAGAACGTCGAGACCGTGCCCCCGGGCCTGACCTGGCCCACCATGACCTTCACCGGCAAGATGACGCTGTGGCTGGGCAAGCTCGAAGTGCAGCTGCTGCAGTTGGGCCGCGGCCACACCAAGGGCGACACGGTCGTCTGGCTGCCGCAGGAGCGCGCGCTGCTGTCGGGCGACCTGGTCGAGTTCGGCGCCACGCCGTACGCCGGCGACGCCTACTTCCAGGACTGGCCGCAGACGCTGGACAACCTCGCCGCCCTGAAGCCCCTGGCCCTGGTGCCGGGCCGCGGCGCCGCGCTGACCACGCCCGAAGACGTGGCCAAGGGCCTGCAGGAAACGCGCGCCTTCATCGCCGACGTGTACGCCAGCGTGCAGGACGGCGTGAAGGCCGGCCGCGACCTGAACGCGGTCTACAAGGAGACCTACGAGAAGCTCAAGCCCAAGTACAGCCAGTGGGTGATCTTCGACCACTGCATGCCCTTCGACGTGAGCCGCGCCTACGACGAGGCCTCGGGCCACGCCGACCCGCGCGTGTGGACGGCACAGCGCGACATCGACATGTGGAAGGCCCTGGAAGGCTGATCGCGCCGCGACCTTCCCCCGCGCGGGGAAGGCGACGGAAACGACAAGAACACGGAGACACCACGTGATCGACTATCAAAGCCTGCGCTTCGACTACACCCGCCACGCCGACCAGGACGCCGCCGCGCCCGCCCGCCACCCCGTGGTGGTCGTGGGCGCCGGCCCGGTGGGCCTCACGCTCGCCATCGACCTCGCCCTGCGGCAGGTTCCCGTGGTGCTGCTCGACAACGACAACAGCCTGTCCAGCGGATCGCGCGCGATCTGCTTCGCCAAGCGCACGCTCGAGGTGTTCGACCGCCTCGGCTGCGGCGACCGCATGGTCGACAAGGGCGTGTCGTGGAACGTCGGCAAGGTGTTCTTCCATGACGAGCAGGTCTACCGCTTCGACCTGCTGCCCGAGCCCGGCCACGAGCGCCCGGCCTTCATCAACCTGCAGCAGTACTACGTCGAGGGCTACCTCGTCGAACGCGCCGCGGCGCTGCCGCTGATCGACCTGCGCTGGAACAACAAGGTCACCGGCATCGAGCAAGGCGACGACGGCGCGGTGCTGACCGTGGAAACGCCCGAGGGCGAGTACCGCCTGCAGGCCGGCTACGTCGCCGCCTGCGACGGCTCGCGCTCCAACCTGCGCCAGATGCTGGGGCAGGAAGCCAAGGGCCGCGTGTTCCGCGACCGCTTCCTGATCGCCGACATCACGATGGACGCGCAGCTGCCCACCGAGCGCCGCTTCTGGTTCGACCCGTCGTTCCACCCCGGCCAGAGCGTGCTGCTGCACAAGCAGGCCGACGGCATGTGGCGCGTCGACTTCCAGCTCGGCTGGGACGCCGACCCGGTGGAAGAGCGCAAGCCCGAGCGCATCACGCCGCGCGTGCGCGCGCTGCTGGACAGCATCGGCTTCGAAGGCGTGCAGTTCCAGATCGGCTGGGCCAGCGTCTACACCTTCGCCTGCCAGCGCATGGAGCGCTTCCGCCACGGCCGCGTGCTGTTCGCGGGCGACTCGGCGCACGGCGTGTCGCCCTTCGGCGCGCGCGGCGCCAACTCGGGCGTGCAGGACGCCGACAACCTCGCCTGGAAGCTCGCGGCCGTGCTGGCCGGCGACGCGCCCGACGCGCTGCTCGACAGCTACGCCAGCGAGCGCGAGTTCGCGGCCGACGAGAACATCCGCAACTCCACGCGCGCCACCGACTTCATCACTCCCAAGAGCGAGGTGAGCCGCCTCTTCCGCGACGCGGTGCTCGAGCTGACCAAGCGCCACGCCTTCGCGCGCTCGCTGGTCAACAGCGGGCGGCTGTCGGTGGCCACGGTGCTGCGCGACTCGCCGCTCAACACGCCCGACGCCGACACCTTCGCCGGCGCGATGGTGCCCGGCGCCGCCGCGGCCGATGCGCCCGTGCGGCGCGCCGACGGCAGCACCGGCTGGCTGCTGCGCGAATGCCATGTGGCGCGCTTCACCGCGCTGGTGTTCGGCACCGGCGACGCCGCCGAGCGCAGCCTGCAGGCGCTGAAGAGCAGCGACCTCGCGCTGCACGTCGTGCGCGTGGAAGGCACCGGCGCCGACGCCGAACTCGCCACGCAGCGCTACGACGCGCAGCCCGGCACCGTCTACCTGCTGCGGCCCGACCAGCACGTGTGCGCGCGCTGGCGGCAGCCCACGGCGGCGAACCTGCGCGCGGCCCTCGACCACGCACTGGCAAAGGCATGACCCCGATGCAACCGCAACTGATCACCACGCCGAACCTCGAAGCGCCCGACGATTTCTACGAGGCGCTCATCGAGGCCCACCAAGGGCTTTCCACCGAGGAAAGCCACGCCTTCAACGCACGGCTCGTGCTCGTGCTGGCCAACCACGTCGGCTCGCTGGCCGTGCTGCGCGAAGCCTTCGACGCGGCGCGCGCCGGCTGAACGGCCGCACGTTCCCACCTCATCGCGACTTTCGAAAGACAAGCCCATGACCCAAGCAACACCCGCCGCCGAACGGCGCTACCAGAGCGGCTTCGGCAACGAGTACGCCTCCGAGGCCGTGCCCGGTGCGCTGCCCCAAGGCCGCAACAACCCGCAGCGCGGCCCCTTCGACCTGTACACCGAGCTGCTCTCGGGCACCGCCTTCACGGCGCCGCGCCATGAGAACCGCCGCACCTGGCTGTACCGCCGCCAGCCCTCGGTGGTGTCGGGCCGCTACCAGCCGTACGCGCAGGCGCACTGGACCACCGGCGCCGACCGCGAGATCGCGCTGCCGCCCGAGCCGATGCGCTGGGGCCCGCTGCCGCTGGACGGCGCGGCCGACGTCGACTTCATCGACGGCATGCACACGCTGGCCGCCAACGGCGACGCCGAATCGCAGGTCGGCATCGGCTCGCTGATGTACATGGCGGGCCGTTCGATGGACCAACGCGCCTTCGTCAACGCCGACGGCGAGATGCTGGTGATGCCCCAACAAGGCCGCCTCGTCGTCACGACCGAACTCGGCGTGCTCGACGTGAAGCCCGGCGAAATCGTGGTGCTGCCGCGCGGCATGGCCTTCAAGGTCGCGCTGCCCGACGGGCTCTCGCGCGGCTACGTGTGCGAGAACTACGGCGCGCACTTCCGCCTGCCCGAACTCGGCCCCATCGGCTCGAACGGTCTGGCCAACGCACGCGACTTCCAGGCGCCCGTGGCGGCTTTCGAGGCAGACGGCGGCGCCTACGAGCTGGTGAAGAAATTCGGTGGCCGCTTCTGGACCGCGCCGACGAAACAGTCGCCCTTCAACGTGGTCGCCTGGCACGGCAACCTCGCACCGGTGAAGTACGACACGGCGAACTTCATGGTGATCGGCTCGATCAGCTTCGACCATCCCGATCCGTCGATCTTTACCGTACTGACCTCGCCCAGCGACACGCCCGGCACGGCCAACTGCGACTTCGTGATCTTCCCGCCGCGCTGGATGGTGATGGAAAACACCTTCCGTCCGCCGTGGTTCCACCGCAACCTCATGAGCGAGTTCATGGGCCTGGTGCTGGGCGAGTACGACGCCAAGCCGGGCGGCTTCAAGCCCGGCGGCGCGAGCCTGCACAACTGCATGGTGCCGCACGGGCCGGACGAGGAAGCCTTCGACAAGGCCACGCACGCCGACCTCAAGCCGCACAAGCTGGACAACACGCTGGCCTTCATGTTCGAGAGCCGCTACCGTTTCATCCCGACGAACTTCGCGCTGCAAAGCCCGGCGCTCGACACCGACTACACCGACTGCTGGGCCGGCCTCAAGGACCAATTCAAGCCATGAAGATGAAGAAGAGCGCTTTCGCCCTCACCCGCCGCGCGGCGGCCGTCGCACTGCTCGCGGCGCCGTTCCTGCTGGCGCACGCGGCCGACTTTCCGTCCAAGCCCATCAAATTCATCGTGCCCTACACGGCCGGCGGCACCACCGACCTGGTGGCGCGCACCGTGGGCCAGAAGGTGTCGGAGAAACTGGGCCAGCCGGTGCTCATCGACAACCGCAGCGGCGCGGGCGGCAACATCGGCATGGACACCGTGGCCAAGGCCGCGCCCGACGGCTACACAATCGGCTTCGGCGCCATCTCGACCAACGCGCTAAACCCGCACATCTACAAGTCGATGGCCTTCGACCCGCGCAAGGACTTCACGGCCATCAGCCTGCTGGGCATGTCGACCATCGTGCTCGAAGTGCCCGCAAGTTCGGCCATCAAGACCGTGCCCGAGCTCATCGCCGCCGCGAAGAAGAACCCCGGCCTGCCCTACGCCACCGCGGGCGCCGGCACCTCGATGAACCTGGCCGGCGTGATGTTCGCGCAGATGACCGGCACCGAGCTCACGCACGTGGCCTACAAGGGCAGCGGCCCGGCCATCACCGACATGCTGGGCAACACCATCGGCGTGATGTTCGACAACCTGCCGGCGTCGCTGCCGCACATCCAGGCCGGCAAGCTGCGCGCGCTGGCGGTGGCGGGCTCCACGCGCTCGCCCTCGCTGCCCGACGTGCCGACGATGGCCGAGGCGGGCCTCAAGGGCTATGCGCTGGAGCCGTGGTTCGGCGTGTACGGGCCGGCGAAGCTGCCGGCGCCGATCGTGAAGGCGCTGAACGAAGCCTTCGTCGAAGCGCTCGCGATGCCTGACGTGAAAGCCAAGCTGCAGCAGGCCGGTTTCTCGCCGCGCGGCTCGAGCGCGCAGGAGCTCACCACGCTCACCGACACCGAATACAAGCGCCTGGGCGACGTCGCCAAAAAAGCGGGCATGACCGCAGACTGATCCGATTCAAGAACCGAAAGACCTCCATGACCGCACTCAACGCCACCCACGACCCGAAGCTGCGCAGCTGGGTCGCCGCCGCCAACGTGGCCGGCACCGACTTCCCGATCCAGAACCTGCCCTTCGGCCGCTTCCGCGCCGCCGGCAGCAGCGAGGCCTTCCGCATCGGCGTGGCCATCGGTGACCAGATCCTCGACCTGCGCGCCTCCGGCCTCATCGACACCGACGACATGAACGTGCTGATGAACGCCAGCGTGAAAGACCGCCAGGCGCTACGCGCCGCGATCTCCGCCGGACTGGCCGAAGGCAGCGGCCAGCAAGCCGCATGGTCGAAGGCGCTGCTCGCGCAAGCCCAGGCCGAGATGACCGTGCCCTGCCGCATCGGCGACTACACCGACTTCTACACGGGCATCCACCACGCCACCACCATCGGCAAGCTGTTCCGTCCCGACCAGCCGCTGATGCCCAACTACAAGTGGGTGCCCATCGGCTACCACGGCCGCGCCTCGTCGATCGGCGTGAGCGGCCAGGTCTTCAAGCGCCCGCAGGGCCAGACCAAGGCACCCGATGCGGTGGCGCCGAGCTTCGGCCCCTCGAAGCGCCTCGACTACGAACTGGAGCTGGGCTTCCTCGTGGGCCGCGGCAATGCACTGGGCGAACCCATCGCCATCGGCGACGCCGAAGACCACCTGTTCGGCGTGACCCTGCTCAACGACTGGTCGGCGCGCGACCTGCAGGCCTGGGAATACCAGCCGCTGGGCCCGTTCCTGGCGAAGAACTTCGCCAGCACGCTGTCGCCCTGGATCGTGACGACCGAAGCGCTGGCGCCGTTCCGCGCGAAGTTCGAGCGCCCCGCCGAAGACCCGCAACCGCTGCCCTACCTCGATGCGCCCTCGAACCGCGACAGCGGCGCGCTCGACATCACGCTCGAAGTGCTGCTGCAGACCGCGAAGATGCGCGCCGACGGCGTGGCGCCCGTGCGCCTCACGCTCGGCAACACCACCGAAGCCGCCTACTGGACCGCCGCGCAGCTCATCACGCACCACACGGTGAACGGCTGCAACCTGCAGCCCGGCGACCTGCTGGGCTCGGGCACGCTGTCGGGCCCGCAGCCCGACCAGGCCGGCTCGCTGATGGAACTCACGCTGGGCGGCAAGCAGCCGGTCACGCTGCCGAACGGCGAGAAGCGCACCTTCCTGGAAGACGGCGACACGCTGGTGATGCGCGGCTGGTGCGAGCGCGAAGGCGCGGTGCGCATCGGCCTGGGTGAAGTCGCCGGGACGGTGGTCTGACCCTGGCCTGAGCGACGGTGCGCCCCGCGGGGCGCACCTGTCAGGGCGTCGGCGCCGCCGACGATGCCGCGCCCGCCGGTGCCGGCACCGCGGCCGCCGCGGGCCAGGCCACCTCGCTGGCCACGCGCGGCTTGCCCATCGGCGCGCCCGCGCGGCCGATGCGCACGGCGGCCATGTCGGCCTCGCTCGGATACTGGTCCATGAGCCAGTAGTCGAACACGCGGCGCGCCAGCGGCGCCGCGGCGCCCGCGCCCCAGCCGGCGTTCTCGACGATGACGGCGAGCGCGATCTTCGGGTTGTTGGCCGGCGCGTAGGCCATGAACAGGGCATGGTCGCGCTGGTGTTCTTCGAGCGCGCGTGCGTTGTACTTGGTGTTCTTGGCCTGCGTCACGGCCTGCGCCGTGCCGGTCTTGCCGGCCGCCTGGTAGCCCGCGCCCGCGAACACGCCGCGCGCCGTGCCACTGGTGACCACGCTGGTCAGGCCCTCGCGGATCACCGCCACGTTGGCCGCCGTGTAGCCCAGGTTCTCGGCCGGCGGTTGCGGCAGCGGCACGACCTGCCCGCTGACCGTGTTGCGCATCGCCAGCGCCAGGTGCGGCCGGTGCTTCATGCCGCCGTCGGCCACGATGGCCGTGGCCTGCGCCAGCTGCAGCATGGTGAAGGCGTTGTAGCCCTGGCCGATGCCCAGCGAGATGGTCTCGCCCGCGTACCACTTCTTCTGCTCGGGCCGCTTGTAGGCGTTGCGCTTCCATTCGGTGCTGGGCAGCACGCCGCGCACCTCGCCGCCCAGGTCGATGCCGGTGATCTGGCCGAAGCCCATCGGCTTCATGAAGTCGTGGATCAGGTCCACGCCCATCTCGTTGGCCAGCGAGTAGTAGTAGATGTTGCTCGACACCTGGATCGAGCGGCGCATGTCGACGCCGCCCAGGTAGCCCTCGGGGCTGCCGAAGCGGTGGCCGCCGAAGTTGAAGTAGCCGGGGTCGTTCACCACCACGCTCGCGGCGCGCTTGCCGGTCTGCAGCGCCGCCAGCGCCATGAAGGGCTTGTAGGTGGAGCCCGGCGGGTAGGTGCCGCGCAGCGCGCGGTTGAGCAGCGGCTTGTCGATCGATTCGGTGAGCGCCTGCCAGCTCTCGGTGTCGATGCCCTCGACGAACAGGTTGGGGTCGAAGGTGGGCTTGCTCACGAAGGCCAGCACTTCGCCGGTCTTGGGGTCGATGGCCACGAGCGCGCCGCGCCGGTCGCCGTACATGTCTTCCACCAGCTTCTGCAGCTTGATGTCCAGCGACAGCATGACGGTGTTGCCCGGCGTGGCCGGGTGGCTCGCGAGCCGGCGCACGGCGCGCCCGCCGGCCGAGGTTTCCATCTGCTCGACGCCGGTCTGGCCGTGCAGCATCTTCTCGTAGCTCTGCTCGATGCCCAGCTTGCCGATGTAGTCGGTGCCCTTGTAATTGGCCTGGTCTTCCTCGTCCCAGTCTTCCATCGCGGTTTTTTCGCGCTGGTTGATGCGACCGATGTAGCCCAGCACGTGAGAGGCCAGCTCGCCCTGCGGGTAGTTGCGGAACAGGCGCGCCTTGATCTCCACGCCCGGGAAGCGGTAGCGCTGCGCCGCGAAGCGCGCCACCTCTTCGTCGCTCAGGCGGGTGCGGATCGGAATGGAGTCGAAGCTGCGCGAGTCTTCACGCAGGCGCTTGAAGCGGCGGCGGTCGCGCGGCGACACCTCGAGCACGCTGGTCAGGCTGTTGATGGTCTCCTCGACATCACCGACCTTGGAGGGCGTGATCTCCAGCGTGTAGGCCGAGTAGTTGGAGGCCAGCACGATGCCGTTGCGATCGAGGATGAGCCCCCGGTTCGGCACCACCGGCACCACGGCCGTGCGGTTGCTCTCGGCCTGCTCGGCCAGGTCGGCATGGCGCACCACCTGCAGGTAGACCAGCCGCGAGCCCAGCAGGCTGAAGGCGAACAGCACCGCCAGGCCGATGACGATCACGCGGCGCTTGAAGCGCGCCAGGTCGGCGGCAACGTTGCGGATTTCGGTCATGGCGTCAGGAAGCTTAGGCGTGCGCAGGTGCGATGGCAAATGCGACGGGCGGCCGCCGCCGGGCCGCCCCAAGGCGGGCCGCGCCTCCCCCTCGGGGGGTGGAGTTACACGCAGCGAAGCGAAGTGAAAAGCCGGGGGGCACCATGACTAGAGGGGGCGGTTCTCGTCGGGTTCGGGCGTGCGGCGCTGGGGCGCCAGCAGCAGCGCGGTGGCCAGCGGCCACAGCGCCGCCTCGAGCGCCGGCGAGACCAGCACGCCCCAGCCCGGGAACACGCCGCCGCCGATCATGCGCGTGATCACCTCGATGAACTGCGACAGCGCAAACAGTGGCAGCACCTGCAGCGCCTGCGAGAGCACCGGGTACCACAGCAGGCGCCGGTGGATCATGATCGCGAAGAAGCCCAGCGTGGTGTAGGACAGCGCATGCTGGCCCAGCATCGACGACTGGTGCACGTCCATGAGCAGGCCGAACATGAAGGCCGCGCCGATGCCCACGCGCGCGGGCTGGTGCACGCCCCAGAACACGATCACCAGCGCCAGCAGGTCGGGCATCCAGGCGGCGCGGCCGATGGGGATCATGTTGACCAGCAGTGCCACGAGCAGGCTGGTCCACATGAAGACGGGGCTGACGGGCAGCAAGAGCTGCTGCTGGCCGGGGCGCTTGATCATCGCGTGGCTCCCGCCGGTTTCTTCTCGTTCTTGCCGGCGCCCGGCTTGCCTTCGGGGCGCTTGCGCTGGGTGGACGCGGCCTCGACGTGCGGCGGCGCCACCGGGGCGCCCGAGGGCTCGAGCACCAGCACGTAGCGCGCCGCGGTCACGCGGGCCAGCGGCACGCAGTAGATGCGCGCAAAGGCCGAGTCGGCGCGGCGCTCGATGCGCTCGATCTTCGCCACCGGCAGGCCGGCCGGGTAGATGCCGTCGACGCCGCTGGTGGACAGCAGGTCGCCCTCCTGCAGGTCGGCATTGGCCGCCATGAAGCGCAGCTCCATGCCGCCGCCGTGCGCCGACGCATCGCCGAAGGCCACGCTGCGCACGCCGGTGCGGGTGTTCTGCACGGGAATGGCCAGGTCGCGGTCGATCACCAGCGTGACCTCGCTCGTGAAGGGCAGCACCTGCGTCACCTGGCCCAGCACGCCGCGCGCGTCGATCACCGGCGAGCCGGCGGCCACGCCCTGCGCGAGGCCCTGGTCGATGACGATCTTGCGCGTGTAGGGGTCGGCCGCGTCGTACAGCACCTCGGCCGGACGGCCCGGCGTGGTGGTGGTCTGGCGCAGCTCGAGCAGCTCGCGCAGGCGGGCGTTGTCTTGCGCGAGCGTGTCGGCGCGGCTGGCGGTCTCGGCCTGCAGCATCAGGGCCTTGCGGGCCTCGTCTTCGTTGCGCTGCGCGGTCTGCAGCTCTTCGAAGTAGCGGCTGCCGCCCATCACCAGCATGACCGGCTTGAGCGCCGCCATCTGCACCGGGTAGAGCACCGCGCCGATGGCCGAGCGGATCGGCTTCACGAGGTGAAAGCGGGCGTCGGCGACCATGAGGAAGAGCGAGAGCGCGCCGAAGAAGATCAGCTTGCTGAGTGCCGATTGCCCCTGGTTGAACAGGGGTGGCGCTGTGCGATCGAGCGTGCCCAGAGGCATGTAGTCAGACCCGGCGGTGGTGCGGCATCAAATAACAAAAAGCCGGCCTGCGCAAGCAGAGGCCGGCCGATGATGGCTTTCGCCTTTTACTCGCTCGTGAAGATGCTGCCCAGACGGTCCATGCGCTCCAGGGCGATGCCGCAGCCGCGCACCACGCAGGTCAGCGGGTCTTCGGCCACGAGCACCGGCAGGCCGGTTTCCTCGGCGAGCAGGCGGTCGAGGTCGCGCAGCAGCGCGCCGCCGCCGGTGAGCATCATGCCGCGCTCGGCGATGTCGGCGCCCAGTTCGGGAGGCGTCTGTTCCAGCGCGTTCTTCACGGCCGAGACGATGTTGTTCAGGGGGTCGGTCAGGGCTTCCAGCACTTCGTTGCTGCTGATGGTGAAGCTGCGCGGCACGCCTTCGGACAGGTTGCGGCCCTTGACTTCCATTTCCTTGACTTCGGAGCCCGGGAAGGCCGAACCGATGTTCTTCTTGATGACTTCGGCCGTCGGCTCGCCGATCAGCATGCCGTAGTTGCGGCGGATGTAGTTGATGATGGCTTCGTCGAAGCGGTCGCCGCCCACGCGGACCGAGCCCTTGTAGACCATGCCGCCCAGCGAGATCACGCCCACTTCGGTGGTGCCGCCGCCGATGTCCACCACCATCGAGCCCGAGGCTTCGCTGACGGGCAGGCCGGCGCCGATGGCCGCGGCCATGGGTTCTTCGATGAGGTAGACGGCGGTGGCGCCGGCGGCTTCGGCCGCGTCCTTGATGGCGCGGCGCTCGACCTGGGTCGAGCCGCAGGGCACGCAGATGATGATGCGCGGGCTCGGCGTGAGCAGCGTGCGCGGGTGCACCATCTTGATGAACTGCTTGATCATCTGCTCGGTGATCACGAAGTCGGCAATGACGCCGTCCTTCATCGGGCGGATCGCCTCGATGTTGCCGGGCACCTTGCCCAGCATGGCCTTGGCTTCGCGGCCGACGGCCTGGATCACCTTCTTGCCATGGGGGCCGCCTTCGTGGCGGATCGCGACCACGGAGGGCTCGTCCAGCACGATGCCCTTGTTGCGGGCGAAGATCAGGGTGTTGGCGGTGCCGAGGTCGATCGCCAGGTCGGTGGAGAAGTACCGACGGAAAGCTCCAAACATGTGCGGAATCCTCTGAGCACGGCCTGCGCATCGGCAGGTCGTCGCTCTATTTTTGGGTCGTTTGACGGGGTGAATTGATCGTTTTTGGCGCAAAAGCCGGCGCGTTCGCGGGGGTTGCGGCAAAGGCGGGATAATAACCGAATCCCCTCTGAATCCCGTGTCGGCACCCTCTTCGGCGTGCGATTGCCTCCGGTTTTTTCGACCCGTCAGCCATCTATGTCTCTTTCCGCTTCCGATATTGCACGCATCGCCTCCCTGGCGCGGCTGCAGCTTGCCCCAGATGAAAGCGAGCGCATGCTCACTCAAATCAACGGCTTCTTCGATCTGGTCGAACGCATGCGCGCGGTCGACACCACCGGCGTCGAGCCGCTGGCGCACCCCGTGGCCGCGCTCGAAGACGTGACGCTGCGCCTGCGCGACGACGTCGTGAGCGAGCCGAACAACCGCGAAGCCAACCAGAAGAGCGCCCCGGCCGTCGAAGCCGGCCTGTTCCTCGTGCCCAAGGTGATCGAATAATGAGCGGCGAGCAACTGCACCAGATGGGCGTGGTCGCCCTGGCCAAGGCCCTGGCCGAGCGCAAGGTTTCGGCCGTCGAGGCCTCGCAGGCGTTTCTCGGCCGCATGAAGGCCCACGAGTCGCTCGGCACCTTCGTCGACGTCAACGAAGAAGTCACGCTGGCCCAGGCCCGCGCGGCCGACGCGCTCCTCGCCACCGGCAACGCGCCCGCGCTGGCCGGCGTGCCCATTGCGCACAAGGACATCTTCGTCACCACCGATTTCGCCACCACCGCCGGCTCGAAGATGCTCGCGGGCTACCGCTCGCCCTTCGACGCGACCGTGGTGCGCCGCCTGGCCGAAGCCGGCGCGGTCACGCTCGGCAAGCTCAGCTGCGACGAGTTCGCGATGGGCTCGGCCAACGAGAACGTCGCCGTGCCCGCCGTGGGCCACGACCAAGCCGTGCCGGTGCGCAACCCCTGGAACCTCGAACGCATTCCGGGCGGCTCGTCGGGCGCCAGCGCGGCGGCTGTCGCGGCACGCCTCGCGCCTGCCGCCACCGGCACCGACACCGGCGGCTCGATCCGCCAGCCCGCGTCGTTCTGCGGCATCACCGGCATCAAGCCGACCTACGGCCGCGCCTCGCGCTACGGCATGGTGGCCTTCGCATCGAGCCTCGACCAGGCCGGCCCGATGGCCCGCTCGGCCGAAGACTGCGCGCTGCTGCTGTCGGCCTTCTGCGGCCCTGATCTCGACCGCGACTCGACCTCGCTCGACAAGCCTGCCGAAGACTTCGGCCGCTCGCTGAACGACTCGCTCGAAGGCCTGCGCATCGGCGTGCCCAAGGAGTTCTTCGGCGACGGCGTGGCACCCGGCGTGCGCGCCGCCATCGACGCGGCGCTCGCGCAGTACGAGAAGCTCGGCGCGAAGCGTGTCGAGGTCTCGCTGCCGCGCACCGAGCTGTCGATTCCCGTGTACTACATCCTGGCCGCGGCCGAAGCCTCGAGCAACCTGAGCCGCTTCGACGGCGTCAAGTTCGGCCACCGCGCCAGGCAGTACAAGGACCTGGCCGAGATGTACGAACGCACGCGCGCCGAAGGCTTTGGCGACGAAGTGAAGCGCCGCATCATGATCGGCACCTACGTGCTCTCGCACGGCTACTACGACGCCTACTACCTGCAGGCGCAGAAGGTGCGCCGCATGATCGCGGACGACTTCCAGCAGGCGCTGACGCAGTGCGACGTGATCGCCGGCCCCGCCGCACCGACCACCGCCTGGAAGATCGGCGAACACGGCGACGACCCCGTGGCCGACTACCTCGCCGACATCTTCACGCTGCCCGCGTCGCTGGCCGGCCTGCCCGGCATGAGCGTGCCCGCAGGCTTCGATGCGGGCATGCCCGTGGGCCTGCAACTGATCGGCAACTACTTCGGCGAAGCGAAGCTGCTCAATGCAGCGCACCGCTTCCAGCAAGCCACCGACTGGCACACGCGCACGCCGGAGGGCTTCTGACATGAGCGAGACCGTGAACACATTCGAAGCACAACAACAAGGCCGCCCGACCGGCCCGCTGGTGCGCGGCTATGAAGTCATCATCGGCTTCGAGACGCATGCGCAACTGTCGACCGCGAGCAAGATCTTCAGCCGCGCCTCCACCGCCTTCGGCGCCGAGCCCAACACGCAGGCCTGCGCGGTCGACCTGGCACTGCCCGGCACGCTGCCCGTGATGAACAAGGGCGCGGTCGAACGCGCCATCAAGCTGGGCCTGGCGCTGGGCTCGCACATCGCACCGCGCAGCGTGTTCGCACGCAAGAACTACTTCTACCCCGACCTGCCCAAGGGCTACCAGATCAGCCAGTTCGAGATCCCGGTGGTGCAAGGCGGTGCGGTGTCGTTCTTCCTCGGCGAAGAAAAGAAGACCGTGCGCCTGGTGCGCGCCCACCTCGAGGAAGACGCGGGCAAGTCGCTGCACGAAGACTTCATCGGCCAGAGCGGCATCGACCTGAACCGCGCCGGCACGCCGCTGCTGGAGATCGTGACCGAGCCCGACATGCGCTCCACCGCCGAGGCCGTGGCCTATGCGAAGGAACTGCACAAGATCGTCACGTGGATCGGCATCTGCGACGGCAACATGCAGGAAGGGAGCTTTCGCTGCGACGCCAACGTGTCGGTGCGCAAGCCCGGCGAGAAGCTCGGCACGCGCCGCGAGATCAAGAACCTGAACAGCTTCAAGTTCATGCAGCAGGCGATCGACTACGAGATCAACTCGCAGATCGACGAGCTCGAAGAAGGCCGCGCCATCGAACAGGCCACCGTGCTGTTCGATCCCGCCACCGGCGAGACGCGCACCATGCGCACCAAGGAAGACGCGGCCGACTACCGCTACTTCCCCGATCCGGACCTGCCGCCCCTGGTGGTGGCCGCCGAGTGGATCGAGCGCGTGCGCGCCACCATGCCCGAGCTGCCGCGTGCCACGGCCGAGCGCTATGTGCGCGACCACGGCCTGTCGGAATACGACGCCGCGCAGCTTACGCAGGGCGTGGCGCTGGCGCAGTACTTCGACGACGCGGTGAACGCCGGCGCGGCGCCCAAGCTGGCCAGCAACTGGATCACCGGCGAGATGGCACGCCGCCTGAACGCCGCCGAGATCGGCATCGAGGCCGCGCCTGTGAAGGCCGCGCAGCTTGCGCAGCTGGTGACGCGCATCGCCGACGGCACGCTGCCCAACAACGCGGCGCGCCAGGTGTTCGAAGCGCTGTGGAGCGGCGAAGGCAGCGATGTCGACGCGATCATCGAAGCCAAGGACCTGAAGCCGATGAACGACGCCGGCGCGCTCGACAAGATCCTCGACGAGGTGATTGCCAAGAACGCGAAGAACGTCGAGGAATACCGCGGCGGCAAGGAAAAGGCGCTCAACGGCCTCGTGGGCCAGGTCATGAAGGCCAGCGGCGGCAAGGCCAACCCTGCGCAGGTCACCGAGCTGCTGAAAGCCAAGCTGGGCTGATCACGAACGAGCCCCGGGGCCTTGCGCCAGGCCCCGGCGGATTCGTTCAGCGCGGGTTACCGCCGTTCTGCGGCGACCAGAGCGTCTTCAGGCGCCCGCGCTCTTCATCGAAGCGCGCATTCACGCGCTTCTTCTCTTCTTCCTGCTCCGCGATGAAGCGGTTCTGCACGGCCACGCTCTGCGTGTTGTCCTCGATGCGGCGGCGCACGGCGCCGGGCGCCTTGCTCGTGTCCTGCTTGTAGAACTCGAGCTCTTCGTCGATCTTCTTGCGGTCGTCAGCGAGCTCGACGAGGCGCTTCTTCGCGGCCTGGATCACCGCATCGATCTGCGACAGCGCCTCGACGCGCTCGCGGTCGTGCGTGGTGGCATTGGGGTAGCGCACCAGCAGCGCGCGCTCGCGGCGGCGCTCGTCGATGAGCCGTGCGGCCTGGATGGCGGCTTCGCGCGCGCGGTCCTCGCGCTCCTGCTGCTCGCGCGCCGTGTAGGTCGGCTCCAGCTTGCGGCGCACCGTGCCGCTGGGGCCCAGTTCGCGCTGCTCGCGGTCGCTGCACTCGGCGATCGGCCGGTCGGCCGTGAGCGTGCGCCCGCGCGCGTCGACGCAGGTGTAGATGCCGACGCCGGGCCCGTCCGTCCTGGCGGGCTGGGCCAGCGCCGTTGCGCATGACGACAGGGCCGCCAGGCCCAGCCACAGCGACGCCACGGCGGCAGCAGAAGAGGGATCGCGCGCGGGGCGTCGCATCGGCGCTGCGTCTCAGGCGCCGTAGCGCGTGCGGTAGGCCAGCACGCGCTCGCGGTGCGCGCCGAGGTCGGCGGCGGCGTTGCCCGAGAGGTAGCTCAGCAAGTCGTCCAGCGTGGCGATGGGCACCACCGCGAGGCCGAGCTGGTTGCGCACGTACTGCACGGCGCTGTGGTCCACGTCGACGCCGTTCTCGGTGGCTTTTTCCTGCCGGTCCAGGGCGATGGCCACGGCATGCGGCGTGGCGCCCGCGGCCTGGATCGCGGCGATCGATTCGCGCACCGCGGTGCCGGCCGACATCACGTCGTCGACGATCAGCACGCGGCCCTTCAGCGGCGCGCCCACCAGATTGCCGCCTTCGCCGTGCGCCTTGGCTTCCTTGCGGTTGTAGGCAAAGGGGTAGTTGCGCCCGCGCCGGGCCAGCTCGGCGGCCACGGTGGCGCCCAGCGGAATGCCCTTGTAGGCGGGGCCGAAGATCATGTCGAACTCGAGGCCGCTTTCGACCAGGCGGTCTGCATAGAATCCGGCGAGCCGCGCGATCTTGGCGCCGTCGTCGAAGAGGCCCGAATTGAAGAAATACGGGCTCATGCGACCGGCCTTGGTCTTGAATTCGCCGAAGCGAAGCACGCCGGCGTCGAGCGCGAACTGGACGAAGTCCTGTGCCACCGCGCTGCTTGTCTGACCGTCTACAGCCATTGGAAATTCCTTGTGTTCAAACTGACCAGTCTCAATCTCAATGGCCTGCGCTCGGCGGCCACCAAGGGCGTCGCCGACTGGGTGGCCGAACTCGCGCCGGATTGTATTTGCATGCAGGAGATCCGCGTCCAGGCCAGCGATGTCGAAGGCCGCTTCGAGCAGATGGCGGGCCTGCAGGGCCACTTCCACTTTGCCGAGAAAAAAGGCTACGCGGGCACCGCCATCTACACGAAGCATGCGCCCAGCGCCGTGGTGGTGGGCTGGGGTGATCCCGAATTCGACGCCGAAGGCCGCTACCTCGAGCTGCGCTTCGACACGCCCAAGCGCAAGTTCTCGGTGATCAGCTGCTACTTCCCGAGCGGCAGCTCGGGCGAGGAGCGCCAGGCCGCCAAGTTCCGCTTCCTGAAGGGCTTCTTCCCGCACCTCTTGGCGCTGAAGAAGGAGCGCGAGTTCATCCTGTGCGGCGACATCAACATCGCGCACCAGGAAATCGACCTGAAGAACTGGCGCGGCAACCAGAAGAACAGCGGCTTCCTGCCCGAAGAACGCGCCTGGATGACGCGCCTGCTCGACGCCGGCACCGAAGGCGCGGGCCTGGTGGACGTGTACCGCCGCCTCAAGCCCGACACCACGGGCGACGCCTACACCTGGTGGAGCAACCGCGGCCAGGCCTACGCGAACAACGTGGGGTGGCGGCTGGACTACCACCTGGCCACGCCGGCGATGGGCGCGCTGGCGCGCACCGAGGCGATCTACAAGACGGTCAAGTTCAGCGACCACGCGCCGATCACGGTGGAGTACGACTTCACGCTGTAAGTCGCCCGCCCGTCGATGCCGATCCCGACTCCGTCTCCGTCCACGAACCCGTCCTCGCCGCCCACGGCCGCGGCGACGGCGGTGTACCTGCCGCGCGACGTGGTGAACGCGCCCGAGGTGAAGGCCGCGATCGCGCGGCGCAGCGCCGAGCGCGGCGACGACGCCGACATGGCGGCCTGGCTGCTGAACCACTTCTTCCGCTGGGCCATCGGCAGCTTCGGCAACGTGCTGCCGGTGCAGTCGCCCGCCGACTACCTGGCCGCGGCCGGGCCCGACAAGCCGCTGCCCGAGTGGCTGGCGAAGCAGCTGCAGCCGCGCGCTCCTGCCGCGGCGAACGCGGCGTCCGTGCAGGACAAGGAAAAGTCCAAGGGCAACACGGGCAACAAGGCCGAATCGCCCGCCGCCGAAGCCGCCCCGAAAACTTTCTACTACCTCGACCCCGAGCACCTGCTGCTGGTCGACCGCGAACGCATGCTGGTCGAGTTTTTGCGCTCGCGGCGCGGCACGCGGCTCGAACAGAAGCTGCAGCGCATCACCTGCTTCATGGCCATGGCCCTGTGGGAGCAGGAGCACCAGCGCATGCAGGCCAAGCGCAACAAGGGCTGGGTGCCCAGCAGCGGCCTGGCGCTGAAGGAAGTGCTGCGCACGCCCAACGGCGTGATCTTCGAGTTCATCGGCAGCCATGCGGCCTTGCGCGAGGAAATGGCCTACGAGTCGTTCCACATGCAGCATTGCCTGGGCCAGTTCGCCAACATCAAGAAGCTGAACGGCGGCTACGGCGAGCAGTACGCGAGCGCCGCGCAGAGCGGCCGGCTGCGCCTGTTCACGCTGCGCAGCGCGGGCAACCTGCCGCACGTGACCATCAGCCTCGAAGTGCATCCCGACGGGCTGCGCGTCGACCAGATCAAGGGCAAGCAGAACCGCCACCCGATCCGCAAGTACGCGGACGACGTGCTGCAGTTCCTGCGCACGCTGCCGCCGCGCGGCGAGCGCCACAGCGACTGCGAGGGCATGGGCCTGGTGTTCGAGCCCGAGGCTTCGGATGCCGCCCGGGGCGAATGGAAGTTCGTCACCGACGTACAGAGCCCCGATTTCCTGCTCAGCGTGATGAGCGGCAACTTCCACCTGATCGAGCACTTCGAGCAGCCGCCGCCGGCGCTGCAATGGCTGCTGCTGCGCATCGCGCCGCACGAGCTGGCGCGGCTGCGGCAGATGGACGTGGCAGTGGCCGCCGCCGCCCGGCTGACGCTGCCCCCGAACCGGTTGCCGCCGTCGCTGCAAGCGGCCCCCACGCCGGCGCCCGCCACGATGCTGGAGATCGAAGGCATCTCGCTGAGCGCCGCCGTGTGCGCGCCGCCGCTGGGAGCGGCATTGCCATGACGCAGGCCATCGTCATCGTTGTGTTCCTGGGCCTGCTGTACCTCGGGGTGCGCATCGCGTGGTTCGTCGTGCGCACCGCGTTCCGTATCGTCGTGCGCGGCTCGGGCACGGCGATCGGCCACATGGAAAAGGCCAACGCCGACCTCGCGGTGCGCGCCGCGCAGGCCCGGGCCGACGCCGGCAAGGTGGTGCCCAACCGCCGCCGCTGGGCGCTGGCGCTCGGCGACATCCTGCTGCTGCGCAACGGCCTGCGCTGCGACAGCGACACGCTGGCGCTCGACGTGCCCGCCGAGCTGCGCCAGCGGCTGGCCAAGCAGGTGCTGCGCGAAATGAACATGGCCGCCGACCTGCCCGAACGCGACATCGCCACGCAGATGCAGGCCGCGCTGGTCGGCTGGGTCGGCGGGCTCGGCCGCACCCACGCCAACTTCTACGAACAGCTCGCGGCCGAAGGCCAGGTGCGCGACGCGCTGGCCTTCGACTGCGCGCGCACCGCCTTCCTGGTGCGCTGCATCGCGCTGCTGGGCTGGGTGCCCGAGTCGCAGGCCTGGCTGGTGCTGTTCCTCAACGCACAGCGCGCGCAGGACAGCTTCGAGAGCTGGGAAGACTTCGGCCACGCCTATGCGCGGGCGCGGCTGCACTGGCTGCGCATCAGCAGCCAGGACGGCCCCGCCTCGTCGCGCGCCACGCTGGAGGTGCAGGAGCACCTGCAGAACACCCAGGGCAACTGGCTCACGCTGCCCTGGAAGCGCTACCGCATCTTCGATCCCCAACCCGTCACTCTCGCCCCCGCCGCGTCGGCCTGACGCGCGAGCCCCGCCCATGACCACCCACACGCCCCCCGCCGCAGCGACCGTGATTCCCCCCGCGCCCGCGCGCTGGAAGCTCTGCGACATCGACGCCCTGCTGCGCGCCGGCGACTACGCCGCACTCGACCAGCGGCTCGACGACGCGCTGGCCGCCAGCTTTCAAGACCGCGACGAGGAAGAGCGCTACTACGGCGCCTTGCCCGACGACCTGGCCGGCTGCACCGCCGCCGGCGCCGAAGGCCTGGCCCGCCTGGCCGCGTGGCAGGCCGCCCGCCCTCAATCGGCCCACGCCTGGCTGTGCGAAGCGCACTACTGGTACCACTGGGCCTACGAGTACCGCGGTTCGGGCTGGGCCAGCACGGTCACCGCGCTGGGCTGGGAATGCGCCCATGCCTGCGCCACGCGCTGCGCCGTGGCCGCGCTGCGCGCCCTCACGCTCGCGCCCACGATGTGGACCGCCTGCGCCCTGCTGCTGCAGAGCACCTCGGCCTTCAACGAGCCCGACTGGCTGACCGAGCTGGTGCGCAGCGGCCGCTGGCCCGACAAGCCGCTGCAGCACGACTTCTCCCTGGACGACGACGAGGCCACCCGCGAAGAGCTGCTGGCGCAGCTCGCGCGCTCCGGCCTGGCGCACGACGAGCGCGTCGCCTGCCCCGAGGCCGCGCCCACCGCCCTGCCCTCGCCCGTGCAGGGCCGCAAGGTGATCAGCGGCACGTCCTACTGGATCCACGCCACGCTGCACGTGCACCCGCGGCTGTTCTTCTTCATGCGCCAGTGCGTCTGGTTCCAGCAGCCGCGCTGGGGCGGCAGCCACGAGCGCGTGCGCGCCTTCATCGCCTCGCCCGCCTGCGCCCACCTGAACGAGGTCGAGAAAGACCGGCTGCGCCACGAGATCTGGCGCGACGACTACCAGGGCAACAGCGTCGACAAGGACGAAGACCCGGCCGAAGCCCAGCAGCGCATGGCTGCCACGCGCCAGCGTGCCCAGGAGGCGCTCTACCCCTACCACCGCTGGGAAACCCTGCGCTGGCTGGCCGTGAGCCACTACATGCTCGACGAGCACGCCGAAGCGCTGGCCTGTCTGCGCGAGGCCGAGAGCCACCATCCCATCGACGACGACTACGCGATGAACATGGCGGTGCACGTCGCCCTGGAGCAGGACCCCGACGGCCAGTGGCTGGGCCAGGCCATCTGCAACAGCGCCAACGCCTACGAATGCAACACCGCGCTGATCCTGCACGGCTACTGCAGCCTGAAGGGCGCCTTCGGCTTCGTGCCCAACGCAGCGACCGGCAACGCCTGGCTGGCGGCCGCGCGCGAACGCAACGCCGGCACCGAGAACTGGGACGACCTGGCGCGCGCACTGTGGCGCGTGCCGCGCAACCAGGAAGCCTTCGAGATCCTGGAGATGGGGCTGGCCGCCGGCGACACCTCATGCCTGCTCACGCTCGGCATCTTCCATGCGGGCGGCGAGCACGGCACCAAGGACCGGCAACAGGCGATGCACTGCTACGGCCAGGCGGCACAAGCCGGCAACAGCGTCGCGGCCTACAAGCTGGGCTACCTGTGCCACGACATGGCCTGGGAAGACGCCACGCCCGCGGCGCAACGCCCCGCGCTGCAGGCGCAGGCGGTCGAGGCCATGCTGAAGGCCCGCGAGCTGGGCCACGACGACGCTACCGAGGGCGCGTTGATGTTCATCAGCGACCTGTCCGAGATCCCCGTGCGCCACCGCCACCTGGACTTCGTGCGCGAGCACGCCACCAACGGCGACGCCATCGCCATGGCCACGCTGTCGACGCTGCTGGCCGACGCCAACGACAAGGTGCTCTACAACTACCGCGAGAGCGTGCGCTGGATCATGGGCGCGCAGGCCGTGGCGCCCGAGGACGAGTTCGTGGTGAACGTGACCAAGAACACCCACCAGGACGGCTTCCTGTCGTCCACGCTCTACAAGCTCACGCGCCGGCAGATCAAGGCGCACGAGATCCCCGGCGGCGACAACGCGATGGTGTGACCGCTAGCGGGACAGCGCAGGCAGCGCCTTCGCCAGCGTCTCGCTGAAGGCGCGCATCGCCTCGGTCTCGTGCGTGCCGCGCTTGGTCAGGCGAAAGAAGTCCATGCCCACGCGCGGCTTCAGCAGCACGTCGGTCTTCACGCGGTGACGGCGGCAGGCCGCCAGCGCGAAGGTGGGCATCACGGCGGTGCCGAAGCCGGCCTCGACCATCGAGATCAGCGTGCCGAAGAAGTTGAAGGCGGGCCGCTGCGCGTCGGCCAGCCCGATCTCGCCGAGCTGGCGTTCGATCACCTTCTGGATCGGGTTGCCGGGCGGCAGGCCGATCAGCGTGGCGCCGCGCAGCGCGGACCAGGGCGCGGTGCCCACCGGTTCGCCGTCGGCCACGGCCTGCGTGACGCGCATCAGCTCGAAGCGCCCCACGGGCGTGCGGTCGAGCCCCGCCGCGGCCTTGAAGAAAAAGCCCAGGCCGAGGTCGGCCTCGCCCGCGGCCACCATCGCTTCCACGTCGCGCAGGTCGGCGTCGAAAAGGCGCAGCACGACCTGCGGATGCGCCTGGCGAAAACTCGCGAACACCCAGGGCAGCAGGTGCGAGGACACCAGCGGCGTGGCCGCGATGCGCAGCGTCTGGCGCGCCGCATCGCCCTCGGCGCCGAGTTCGGCGGCCACGTCATCGAGGTCGGTGACGAGCCGTTCCACCACCGGCAACAGGCGCCGGCCGGCCGGCGTGAGGCTCACCATGCGCGTGGTGCGGTCGAACAGGCGGCAACCGAGCTGCTTCTCCATCTCGCGGATCAGGATGCTCAGGCCGGCCTGGGTGATGTGCGCCTGCTCCGCCGCGCGGGTGAAATTGCCGATGCGCGCCACCTGCAGGAAGGCGCGCATCTGGCGCGTGGTCAGGTTCATAAGGATCCATGATAAATCCATATCACATCTAAATTTCCCATATGTCTCGTTTGCGGTCCCAATACGGACCCCATGAGCACCGCACCTAACGAAGTCATCATCCTCGGCGCCGGCATCGGCGGCCTGACCCTCGCCCTGAGCCTGCACCAGGCCGGCATCGCCTGCCGCGTGTACGAGGCCGTGCCCGAGCTGCGCCCGCTCGGCGTGGGCATCAACCTGCTGCCGCATGCGGTGCGCGAGCTGTCCGAGCTGGGCCTGCTCGACGCGCTCGACGCCGTGGGCGTGCGCACGCAGGAGGCGGTCTTCTTCACCGAGCACGGCCAGCTGGTGTTCCGCGAGCCCGCCGGGCAGCACGCGGGCTACGACTGGCCGCAGTACTCGATCCATCGCGGCGACCTGCAGACCGTGCTGCTGAACGAAACCTTGAAGCGCCTGGGCCCCGACAGCGTGCAGTGCGGCCACCGCTGCACCGGCGTCGAACAGGACGCCGACGGCGTGACGGTGCACTTTGCCGACGGCCGCGCGCCGGTGCGCGGCGCGGTCGCGGTGGGCTGCGACGGCATCCACTCGGCGCTGCGCAAGCAGCTGTATCCGAACGAAGGTGCGCCGCGCTATTCGGGCATCAACATGTGGCGAGGCACTGCGGCGTGGAAGCCCTTTCTCTCGGGCGGCAGCATGGTGCGCGCGGGCTGGCTCACCGTCGGCAAGATGGTGATCTACCCGATCCGCAACGACATCGACGACCAGGGCCGCCAGCTCGTGAACTGGGTGGCCGAGATCCACGCGCCCCAGCCCGCGATGCGCGACTGGAGCCGCGCCGGCCGCCTCGAGGACTTCCTGCCCGCCTTCGCCGACTGGCACTTCGACTGGCTCGACGTGCCCGCGCTGATCCTGGCCTCGGACACCATCCTGGAGTACCCGATGGTCGACCAGGACCCGCTGCCGCGCTGGAGCCATGGCCGCCTCACGCTGCTGGGCGACGCCGCGCACCCGATGGTGCCGCGCGGCTCCAACGGCGCGGGCCAGGCGATCATCGATGCGCGCTTTCTCGCCGGCGCGATGAAGCGCGAAGGCGTGGGCATCGCGGCGCTCGAGACCTACGACCGCGTGCGCGTGAAGGCCACCACCGACGTGGTGCTGACCAACCGCAGCAACCCGCCCGACACCATCCTGCGCGAGGTGTTCGAGCGCTCGGGCGGCCAGCGCGTCGAGAACCTCGACGCGATCGTCACGCAGCAGGAACTGCAGGCGATCTCCGACCACTACAAGCGCGTGGCCGGCTACGACCCGGCGGCGCTGAAGGCGCGCGCGTCGTACCTCTGAGCGCCGGCACATTCACCGAACAAGACGGAGACAAGACCCCATGAGATTTCTGACCCGGACCTTCGCCACCCTGCTGGTTGCGGCCAGCGCCGCCGCGGCCCATGCCTGGCCCGACCAGCCGGTGACGCTGGTGGTGCCCTACACGCCCGGCACGGGCATCGACCTGATCGCGCGCCAGCTCTCGGCCCGCCTGCCTGCCGTGCTCGGCCAGCCGGTGATCGTGGAGAACCTGGCCGGCGCCAGCGGCAACATCGGCAGCGAGAAGGTGGCGCGCGCCAAGCCCGACGGCTACACGCTGCTGGTGCAGGTCAACACGCTGGTGATGAACAAGGGCCTGTACAAGTCGCTCGCCTACGACCCGGTGGCCGACTTCACGCCGGTGTCGCAGACCTCGTGGGGCACGCTGCTGCTGGTGACCAACCCGTCCACCCAGAAGGCCGGCTCGCTCGCGCAGCTGGTGGCCACCGCCAAGGCCAACCCCGGCAAGCTGACCTACGCCACGCCCGGCGTCGGCACGCCGCACCACCTGTCGATGGCGCTCCTGATGCAGGGCACCGGCACCGACCTGCTGCACGTGCCCTACAAGGGCACGGCCGGCGCCGTCACCGACCTGCTCGGCGGGCGCATCGACGCGATGTTCCTGCCGGTGCACGTGGCGCTGCAGCACATCCAGGCCGGCAAGCTCAAGGCGCTCGCCACCGGCAGCAGCCATCGCCTGCCGCAGTTGCCCGACGTGCCCACCCTGGCCGAGGCCGGCGTGACCGCCGACAACGTCGACATGTGGTACGGCGTGCTCGCACCCAGGGGCACGCCGGCCCACGTGGTGACGCGGCTGAACACGGAGATCGCCGCGGTGCTGAAGTCGCCCGAGGTGGCGAAGTCCTTCGAGTCGCAGGGCATGGTGCCCGCCAGCTCGACGCCGGCGGCGTTCGGCGCGCTGATCCAGAAGGATGCGCAGCGCTGGGCGACGGTGGTGAAGAAGGGGAACATCACCGCCGACTGAACGCGGCGGGAAGCGCAGCTACTTGCGCGCAGCCGCCCGGTACAGGTTCTCGACCTTCGGCACGTTCGCCTCGAGCTTGGCGATGCGGTCCGGCCCGCTCGGGTGGGTCGACAGGAAGCTCAGGCCGCCCTGGTTCTTGGAGGCCGCGGCCATCTTCTTCCACAACGACACCGAGGCCTGCGGGTCGTAGCCCGCGCGCGCGGCGAGCTCCAGGCCCACGAGGTCGGCGTCGGTCTCGTCGCTGCGGCTGAACTTCAAGGTGATGAGCTGCGTGCCGGCGCGCGCCGCGAGGTCGCCGACCTGGCCGAGCCCCAGCAGCTGCGCGCCGATGGACAGCGCCGCGCCGGTGCCGACGCTCTTGGCCATGCGGGCGCGGGCGTGTTCGCGCAGCGCGTGCGCCATTTCATGGCCCATGACCATCGCGACCTCGTCGTCGCTCAGCTTGAGCTGCTCGAGGATGCCGGTGAAGAAGGCGATCTTGCCGCCGGGCATGCAGAAGGCGTTGATCTGCTTGCTGCCGATCAGGTTCACCTCCCACCTCCATTCGCGGGCGCGGGTGTTCCACGGCAGGGCGAAGGGAATGAGCCGCTGCGCGATGGTGCGCAGGCGTTGCAGTTGCGCGTTGCCATCGCCGGCCAGCGCGCCCTTGGCGCGCGCCTGTTCGAGCAGTTGGCCGTACTGCTGCACGCCAGCCGCTTCGATCTGGTCGGCGGGCACGAGGTTGCGCGCCACCGAGGCGTTGCCGACATTGACCTGCGCCAGCGCCGGTGCGCTCAGCGCCGCACCGGCGGCGGCCAGCAGGAAGGCCCGGCGCGGGTTCCAGGCCGAGGCTTCGGAGAGGGCGGAAAGGGGGCGTTCGCATCGTGTGCACATAGGTGCCCGGATGATAGGAACAAATGGAGACGAGCGGGCGCACCGATGTCCTCCATAGCTCATGGACAATCCCCCACTCATGTCCGCACCGCCCGCCGAAACCACCCAAGCCCCCGCGAGCACCGCGCTGCCCTGGCGCGACGCGCTCAAGGTCTACCTCGAACCCGCCACCCTGCGCATGCTCGCGCTGGGCTTCTCGGCCGGCCTGCCGCTGCTGCTGGTGCTGGGCACGCTGAGTTTCCGGCTGCGCGAGGCGGGCATCGACCGCACCACCATCGGCTACTTGAGCTGGGTCGGGCTGGCCTATGGCTTCAAGTGGGTCTGGGCGCCGCTGGTCGACCGGCTGCCGCTGCCGCCGCTGACCACGCTGCTCGGGCGCCGGCGCGGCTGGCTGCTGCTGGCGCAGGGCATGGTGATCGTCGGGCTGGTCGGCATGGCGATGAACGACCCGCGCCTGGGGCTGCAGCCGCTGATCTGGTGCGCGCTGCTGGTGGCTTTCGGTTCGGCCACGCAGGACATCGCGCTGGACGCCTTCCGCATCGAATCGGCCGAGACGCGCAAGCAGGCCGCGCTGGCCGCCGCCTACCAGACGGGCTACCGGCTCGCGATGATCTGGGCCGGCGCCGGCGTGCTGTGGGTCGCGGCCTGGGCCGAGGTGGCGCCCGCCGTGGCGGTCACCGGCGCGGCGGCCTACCAGAACGGCGCCTGGAAGACGGCCTACCTCGTCATGGCGGCCTCGATGGCGGTGGGCGTGCTCACGGTGCTGCTGTCGCCCGAACCGGTGCGGCGCGTGCTGCCGAAGGCGAAGAACGCGGGCGAATGGCTGCGAAGCGTGCTGATCGAGCCTTTTGCCGACTTCATCCGCCGCTACAAGTGGCAGGCGGCGCTGATCCTGGCGCTGATCGCCATCTACCGCATCAGCGACGTGGTGATGGGCATCATGGCCAACCCCTTCTACGTGGACATGGGCTTCACCAAGGACCAGGTGGCCACGGTCAGCAAGATCTACGGCGTGATCATGACGCTGGTGGGCGCCTTCGTGGGCGGCGTGCTGTCGATGCGCCTGGGCGTGATGCGGGTGCTGATGCTGGGCGCCGTGCTGAGCGCCGCGAGCAACCTGCTGTTCGCCTGGCTGGCCACGCGCGGGCACGACCTGACGGCGCTGATCGCGGTGGTCTCGGCCGACAACCTGGCCGGCGGCATCGCCTCGGCGGCCTTCATCGCCTACCTGTCGAGCCTGACCAACATCAGCTACTCGGCCACGCAGTACGCGCTGTTCAGCTCGCTGATGCTGCTGCTGCCGAAGTTCATCGCCGGCTATTCGGGCGCGTTTGTCGACGCCTACGGCTACAGCACCTTCTTCACCGCCACCGCGCTGCTGGGCGTGCCGGTGCTGCTGCTGGTGGCGCTGGCCTCGCGCATGGCGGCCCGCACAGGCGACGGCGAGCGTCAATAGGGCCTGCGCCGGAGCTGTCATCTATAGGAAACAGCCGACGCAACCTGATACGCAACGCTGGTAGGCTGCGACATTCATTGCGTGAAAATTGCGCTTTCCCGCTTTTTCTTCTGTCGCCGACGCCCTTTCGCCTGTCGCCTGCCCCCACATCCATCGTGCCGTCCCGAATTTCTCCCCTTCAAATCAGTGCCTACACGGCCACCTCGGCCGTCGGCGTCGGCAAGGAAGCGCACGCCGACGCACTCGCGCACTCCCGCAGCGGCCTGCGCGCCAACGACTTCGGCGAGGCGCCGCTGCCGACCTGGATCGGCCGCGTCGACGGCCTGGAAGACGTGCGCCTGCCCGAATCGGCCGCGTTCTGGGACTGCCGCAACAACCGGCTGGCCTGGCTGGGCCTGCAGGCCGACGGCTTCCTTGAGGCCGTAGCCGCCGCGCGCCAGAAGTACGGTGCCACGCGCATCGCGCTGGTGCTCGGCACCTCCACGGCCAGCATCGGCGAGACCGAGCTGGCCTACACGCAGCTCGACGCCGACGGCAACTTTCCGCCGGACCAGCGCCGCGCGGCCGTCCACACGCCGCATTCGCTGGCCATGTTCGTGCAGCAGGTGCTGGGCATCGACGGCCCGAGCGAGACGATTTCGACCGCCTGCTCGTCCAGCGCCAAGGTGTTCGCCTCGGCCGAGCGCCTGATCCGCCTGGGCCTGGCCGACGCGGCCGTGGTCGGCGGCGCCGACACGCTGTGCGGCAGCGTGCTGTTCGGTTTCAACTCGCTGGAGCTGGTCTCCACCGAGCCCTGCCGCCCCTTCGACGCCGACCGCAAGGGCATCAGCCTCGGTGAGGCAGCCGGCTTCGCGCTGGTCGAGCGCGTGCAGGCGGGCGAGAGCGCCACGCAGCTGCTGGGCTACGGCGAAGCCAGCGACGCACACCACATGTCGACGCCGCACCCCGAGGGCCTGGGCGCCGAGCGCGCGCTCGACGACGCGCTGGCGCGCGCCGGCCTGGCCGCCGACGCCATCGACTACATCAACATGCACGGCACGGCGAGCCAGAAGAACGACGAGGTCGAGGGCGCGCTGGTGGCGCGCCGCTTCCCGGCGCGCACGCACGCCAGCTCGACCAAGGGCTTCATGGGCCACACGCTGGGCGCCGCGGGCATCGTCGAGGCCGTCGTCTGCCTGCTGGCGATCGAGCGCGGCCTGATGCCGGGCACGGTCAACACGCGCACGCTGGACGAGGGCTTCGGCCCGCAGATCAAGCTCGAACCCGCAAAGGGCGAGGTGCGCTACGCGCTGTCCAATTCCTTCGGTTTCGGCGGCAACAATTGCGCGCTGGTCTTCGGCAAGGCGGTGAACGCATGAACACGCCTCCGACGCTCTACATCGAAGGCCCCGCCTTCTGGACCCCCACGCTGCCCGGCTGGGAGGCCGCGCGCGCGGCCTTCCGCGGCGAAGGCGCGCTGGCCGATCCGCCCGCCAAGCGGCCCTCGCCGCAGGTGCTGGCCCCGGCCGAGCGCCGCCGCGCGCCCGACACCGTGGCGCTGGCGCTCGAAGTGGCCGCCGCAGCCATCGCGGGCGCCGACCGGCCCGCGGCCGACGTGCCCTGCGTGTTCACGTCGGCGCACGGCGACCTGTCGATCAACGACTACATGTGCAGCACGCTCGCGGGCGACCCGAAGATGCTGTCGCCCACCAAGTTCCACAACTCGGTGCACAACGCGGCCGTGGGCTACTGGACCATCGGCACCGGCTGCATGGCGGCCAGCAACGCCGTCTCGGCCTACGGCCACAGCTTTGCCGCCGGCCTGCTCGAAGCAGCCGTGCAGTGCGCGGCCGACCAGACGCCGGTGCTGCTGGTGGGCTACGACGCCCCCACGGTCGGCGCGCTGGCCTCGGTGACCGACAGCCGCGGCCTGCTGGCCGTGGCGCTGGTGATCGCGCCCGAACGCACGGCCCGCACGGTGGCCAGCCTCGACTGGTCGCTGGTCGGCGACGGTGCGGCGACCGCGCCGCGCTCGGCCGCCGCCGCCACGCTGAAGGACATCAACCCGATGGCCGACGCCCTGCCCCTGTTCGAGGCGCTGGCCCAGGCCCCGGGCAGCGCCGACGCGCCCATCGACCTGCCGCTGTCGGCCGCGCTGGCCCTGCGGCTGCGCCTGCAGGCCGCGGGCTGACCGGCCTGCGCCGGGGGGCGGCGGTGCGTGTTGACACACGCAACCGCGCCCCGGTACGTCATCATTGCCGCATGGCGCCCACGCAACCTGGGCGAGGCGCTATGTTTTTCGCAGCGATCCAGGTTGACAGGGCGATGCTGCGTTTACCCAACTTTACGGAGCGTTCAAGCCCGCTTGCTCCCGGTGAACGACCATGAAGCGCATGAGCACCCCCCAACTCCTGATGATCGAAGACGACGCCCGCCTGGCGCAGATGGTGGGCGAGTACCTGACGCAGTCGGGTTTCGCCTTCAACCACGCCGGCGACGGCGCCACCGGCCTGGAGCAGCTGCAGCAGCACGCGCCCGACCTGGTGATCCTCGACCTGATGCTGCCCGACACCGACGGGCTCGAGGTCTGCCGCCGCATCCGCGCCCTGCCCGGCCCGCTGGCCAAGGTGTCGGTGCTGATGCTCACGGCCAAGGGCGACCCGATGGACCGCATCATCGGCCTGGAGATCGGCGCCGACGACTACCTGCCCAAGCCCTTCGAGCCGCGCGAGCTGCTGGCGCGCATCCGCGCCGTGCTGCGCCGGCGCAGCGAGAACGCCACCGAGGCCGAAGCCTCCACGGTGATGCGCTTCGGCACGCTGGAGATCGACCGCAACGCGCGCACCGTGTCGGTGGCCGGCGCGCTGGCCGACCTCACCTCCTACCAGTTCGACCTGCTGGTGGCGATGGCCGAGCGCGCGGGCCGCGTGCTCACGCGCGACCAGATCATGGAAGCCGTGCGCGGCCGCGAGCTCGAAGCCTTCGACCGCTCGATCGACGTGCACATGGGCCGCATCCGCGCGGCCATCGAGGTCGACGCGAAGAACCCGAAGCGCATCCTCACCGTGCGCGGCGTGGGCTACGTCTTCGCCAAGCAACAGGATTAGGACCGCCCCGCGATGCTGCGCAGCCTCTACCGCCGCCACCTCTACGTCCGCATCTGGCTCGCGGTGGTCGGCGGCGTGGTCATCCTCACGCTGATGGCCAACTGGATCGTGCGCGTGGCCGCCGAAGCCGAGCGCGAACGCCTGGCGCCGGTGCCGCGCGAGGTGGTCGTGCTCGACAGCCAGGACCGCACCATCGGCACCGGCAAGGCCATGCGCGTGCCCGGCCAGGGCCTGGAGTTCGATGTGCAGCTGAGCGACGGCCGCGACATGACGCTGCGCGTGGCGCCGCGCGAGCGCCCCACCGGCACCGGCGGCTTCGCGCCCTGGCGCACCCCGTTCGGGCTGGGCTGGATGATCGCGCTGGTGGGCGTGGCGGTGGCGCTGGGCGTCTACCCGATCGTGCGGCGCATCACCCAGCGGCTCGAGACCCTGCAGCGCGGCGTGCAGCGCTGGGGCGAGGGCGACCTGTCGGCGCGTGTGCCCGAGGAAGGACAAGACGAAGTGGCCGATCTCTCCAAACTTTTCAACGCCTCCGCCGAACGCATCGAACAGCTGGTGCGTTCGCACAAGTCGCTGCTGGCGAACGCCTCGCACGAACTGCGCTCGCCGCTCACCCGCATCCGCATGGGCCTGGAGCTCATGGGCGACCGGCCGAGCCCGACGGCGCGTGAAGAGATTTCGCGCAACATCGGTGAGCTCGACCAGCTCATCGACGAGATCCTGCTGGCCAGCCGGCTCGACGCCAGCGAGGCCGACATGGGCACCATCGAAGCCGTCGACCTGACGGGCCTGGCCGCCGAAGAGTGCGCGCAGGTCAACGCCGAGCTCGACCTGGCCGAAGGCACCGACAACGCCACGCTCACCGTGCCGGGCGTGTCGCGCCTGCTGCGCCGCGCGATCCGCAACCTGCTCGAGAACGCCCGCCGCTACGGCGCGGGCGAGATCAGCGTCGAACTCGGCAGCGCCGGCGGCTACGCCACGGTGCGCGTCAACGACCGCGGGCCGGGCGTGCCGGCGGCCTTGCGCGAACGCATCTTCGAACCCTTCTACCGCCTGCCGGGCGCCAGCGAGCGCAACGGCGGCGTCGGCCTGGGGCTGGCGCTGGTGAAGTCGATCGCCGAGCGCCACGGCGGCTCGGTGCAGTGCGAAGACCGGCCGGGCGGGGGCGCCAGCTTCGTGATCCGCCTGCCGGCCAAGGGCCCTGCCGCCGCAGCGCACTGAGCGCCTTCGGGTGCGCAGGGGCAAGTCAGGTTCGGCCGAGGGGCCGCACCTAAAATCCCGGCCCTATGCAGAGATCGCACATCGTTCGGCCCGCGGCCATGTTCTGGGGGCTGGTGGTGTTCATGCCGGTCGGCGTCACCTACCTGTCGGCCATCGTGCTGCTGCTTGCCCTGCTGGTGGGCGGCGGCTTGCGCGAACGCTATGCGCGGCTGCGCGCCAACCCGCTGTGGTGGCCGGTGGTCGCCTACGTGGCGTGGACCTTCATCGTGCTGGCCGTGCGGCCGCACTACCCCGAGACCCCCTCCAACCTGTTCCACGGGCTGCGCATCGCCTTCACCTTCCTGATGGCGATGGCGCTCACGCGCGAAGAGGCGCTGTGGGCGCTGCGCGGCTTCCTCCTGATCGCGGCGCTCAACATCGCGCTCATCGTGCTGCACTACACGCTGGGCTTTCCGGTGCCGGGCGCGCTGCGCGGCGTGGTGATGGAAGTGGGCAACAAGTCGATCAGCAACGCGCTGCTGTTCAGCATCGTCGCGGCCAGCGCCGCGGTCTACGGGCTGTCGCAGATCACGGGGCACCGGCCCCTGCGCGCACTGGCAGCCTTCGCGCTCGTGCTCGGGCTGGGCGCCGTCGTCGCGCTGCCGCTCACGTCGCGCACCTCGGTGCTCGCGCTGCTGCTGGTGATTCCGGTGGTCTGCCTGCACCAGTGGAAGAACCACCTGAAGGCGCTGTCGGCGGCGCTGATCCTGGGCGCGGTGGTGATCGGCGCGGGCCTGTACCAGCTGCCGCAGCTGCAGCAGAAGGTCGAGACCGGCATCGAGGAACTCGAGAAGGCGCAGACCGGCGCCGTGTTCCACGGCAGCTGGATCATCCGCTACTACATGTACCGCGACACCGGCGCCATGATCGCCGACCAGCCCGTCGCGGGCTGGGGCATCGGCGGCTGGACCGACCAGTGGCACAAGCGCGGCCCGGCGCTGTTCGCCGACTCCAACATGCCGCACAACGACTTCCTCTGGGTGGGCGCGCAAAGCGGCATCCCCGGCATCCTGAGCCTGCTGGCGATCATGCTCGTCGCCGTCTGGCAGGCCTGGCGCCGGCCCGACATCGCCGGCCGCTACGCGCTGGCCGCCACGCTCATCGCGCTCATCGCGTCGAGCGTGAATTCGGCGATGCGCGACGCGCAGATCGGGCTGGCCGTGCTGTGGATCGCGATGGTCTACCTGCGGCTGGCGCAGGAATCGCAGGACCCCGATCCGTGGCGCGGCCTGTGGCCCCGGGCCCGGCCAAGCTGAAACGAAAAAACCGGCCGCGAGGGCCGGTTTCTTTTTTTCCGCCTGGCCGCTCAGTGGCGGCTGGACACGGTCTCGCCCGCCTTCAGGCGGTACACCGTGCCGCAGTACGGGCACTTGGCTTCGCCGGTGCGCGCCACGTCGAGGTAGACCTTCGGGTGGCTGTTCCAGAGCTTCATGTCGGCCTTGGGGCTGGGGCAGAACACGCCGCCCTGGTGGTTGAGCTCCTTCGCGAGGAGTTCGACGACTGCATTGGTGGACATGTTGTTCCTCAGACCTTCGTGAGCCAGTGGGCGTACTTGGGGTTCTTGCCGTTCACGATGTCGAAGAAGGCCGACTGGATCTTCTCGGTGACCGGGCCGCGCGCGCCGCCGTCGCCACGGTTGCCGATCTCGATGCGGTCGAGTTCGCGGATGGGCGTCACTTCAGCAGCGGTGCCGGTGAAGAAGGCTTCGTCGGCCACGTACACCTCGTCGCGCGTGATGCGCTTTTGCACGAGCTCGATCCCCAGGTCCTTGCAGATGTGCAGGATGGTGTTGCGCGTGATGCCGTTCAGGGCGCCGGCCGACAGGTCGGGCGTGTAGACCACGCCGCCCTTGACCACGAACACGTTCTCGCCCGCGCCTTCGGACACGAAGCCGCTCGCGTCGAGCAGCAGCGCTTCGTCGTAGCCGTCGTCCAGCGCTTCCATGTTGGCGAGGATCGAGTTGGTGTAGTTGCTCACCGTCTTGGCCTGCGTCATCGTGATGTTGACGTGGTGGCGGGTGTAGCTGGAGGTCTTCACGCGGATGCCGCGGCGCATGCCTTCTTCGCCGAGGTAGGCGCCCCACGACCAGGCCGCGACCATGGCGTGGATCTTGTTGCCCTTGGGGCTCACGCCCAGCTTTTCGGAGCCGATCCAGATGAGGGGGCGCAGGTAGCAGCTTTCGAGCTTGTTCTCGCGCACGACCTGTTTCTGGGCTTCGTTCAGCTGCTCCTGCGTGAAGGGAATCTTCATGCGCAGGATCTTGGCGCTGTTGAACAGGCGCTCGGTGTGCTCGGCCAGGCGGAAGATGGCGGTGGCGCCGTCGGCCGTCTTGTAGGCGCGCACGCCCTCGAAGGCGCCGCAGCCGTAGTGCAGCGTGTGGCTCAGCACGTGGATCTTGGCGTCGCGCCAGTCCACGAGTTCGCCGTCCATCCAGATCTTGCCGTCACGGTCGTCCAGCGAGGGGGGGATCGAGCTCATTTCCTGATTCCTTTGGGAGCGGTGTGGGGGTGCGACCCACTGGGAAGTCGCAAAAGCTTTCGATTTTACGGCCGAGCCCGGAACCGGGTGCCCGACAATGGCCGGTTGTGCCAACCAGTGGAAAAAGGGTTCCCGTGTCCGTATTCAAGAACGTCATCGTCTATCGCATCGAACCTGCCTGGTCCCAATCACTGACCGAGGCAGAAGAAGGGCTCGGCAAGCAACGCTTCGTGCCTTGCGGCCCCTCGCAGGAAAAGTCCGCCGGCTGGGTCGAGCCGCGCGGCGAGGCCAACGGCCCGCTGGTGGAGTCCATCGACGGCCAGTGGCTGGTCGAGTACATGATCGAAAGCAAGCAGGTCCCCGGCTCCGTGGTGCGCCGCAAGCTCGACGAGCGCTGCGCCCAGATCGAGACCACCACCGGCCGCAAGCCCGGCAAGAAGGAAAAGAAGGAGCTCAAGGAAGACATCACCCTCGAGCTGCTGCCCATGGCCTTCACGCGCAGCGCGCGCGTGACGGTGTGGATCGACAAGGCCGAGAACCGCCTCGTGATCAACTGCGGCAACGCGGCGCGCGCCGACGAAGTGGTCACCAGCCTCGTGAAGTCGCTCGACGGTTTTGCCGTGGCGCTGATCAACACGCAGATCGAGCCGGCCGCCGCCATGGCCAACTGGCTGCTGACGCAGGAGCCGCCGGCCGGCTTCAGCATCGACCGCGAGTGCGAGCTCAAGGCCTCGGACGACTCCAAGGCCGTGGTGCGCTACGCCAAGCACGCGCTGGACATCGACGAGGTCAAGCAGCACATCACCGACGGCAAGCGCCCGACGCGCCTGGCGCTCACCTGGGACGACCGCGTGTCCTTCGAGCTGACGCACGGCCTGCTGATCCGCAAGATCACCTTCCTCGAAGGCACGGGCGACGGTGCGGCGGGTGGCAAGAAGGAAGACAACTTCGACGCCGACGTGGCCATTGCCACCGGCGAACTCGGCCAGCTGGTGCCGGCGCTGCTCGACGCGCTGGGCGGCGAGGCGGCGTTCTCGGCGGCACCGCCGGACGAGGCACCGAAGGCTGCGGCTACGGCACCCGCAGCGCAGGCCGACACGCCCGAAGAAGAAGACGCGCCGTTCTGACGTTCTGAGTCAGGCGAAGCGCCCGCGCCGCCTTCAGGCCGCGGGCGTTTCTTCGTCGGCCGGCGTCTCGGGCCGCGTGAGCGTCCAGCTCTGCAGCTTGCCGCCGTTGAACACGGCATCGACGTAGGAACCGCCGGCATCGGTCCAGCGGTACAGCTCGGGCTGCTCGTTCTCGGGCGAGCGCTGCTCGCCGAGCGCGCGCGTCATCGCGATGACGTGCATCAGCGTCACGCCGGGCTTGAGCTTGGCATTCAGCATCACCGAACTCGCCACCGTGCCGATGGGCCGGTCGGCGGCCCGCTTGAGCACCTGCATCGTGCGGTTGAAGTGCATCAGCAGGAACATCACGATCGCACCGCCGGCGAACGCCACGCCGGCCCAGCCGTATTGGTGCCAGGACAGGCCGAGGAGAACGACGGCCCCCACGGGCACCAGCAATTTCTGGAAATTCATGGGGCGCATTGTCGCCGCCCGCTGGAAGGCCCCCGCAGGCCGATGCAGTTGCCCCAGGGGTCGCGCACCTGCGCCATGTGTTCGTCGCCCTCCAGCCGCAAGGGGCCGCGGTACAGCGGCGCGCCGCACGATTGAAGGTGAGCCAGCGCCGCATCGAAGTCGGCAACGTTCCAGTACACGACCGAGCCGCAGGCACCGGCGCCGACCTTCGCATCGGCCGGCACGAGCTCCAGCAGCACGCCGTGGACCGACAGGCACTCGAAGGCCGGCGAGCCGATCGACATCGGCACCGCATCGGGGAAGGCGTCGGCGTACCAGCGCAGTGCGGCGTTCACATCGGTGACGTGGACCATGACGGCGGCAATGGGCGGTGCGGTGGATTTCATTCGGTGCCTGCGAGAAACGGCCCGCGATTGTGCGGCCGCGACCCCGTCGCAGTAGCCGCCGTGGCTACCGCCGGGCGCAGAAAGCGGTACTCGCGGCGAAATGCGCAGGGTACCGAGGCGGGTGCGGGCACATTTCGCCGCACGGGCATCTGCCCGGGCCACCGAGAAACGCATGAACATCCCGCGTTCCGTCACCTTCGTTCGACTCACCCTTGCCGCCGCACTCGCGGGCACCGTCCTCAGCGGTTGCTACGTGGTGCCGCTCGGTCAACCCGCTCCCGTCGCGCCGTCGCAGCAAAGCTACGCCGTGGCACCGGGGCCGGTGTCGCAGACCTTCAGCGCGCGGCTGTATCCGTCGAACGCCGAAGCCGCGCGCTACGGCGCCGTCGGGGGCACGGTGACCAACGACATGAACGGCCGCGGCCACTTCAATGCACAGATCGGCGCCGAACAGTTTCAGGGAGAGGCGACCCGTGTGGCCGGCTCGCGCACCGCCGGGGTGGCAAACGCCACCGGCAGTCGCGGCGGCAACCTGAGTTGCCAGTACACGATGAACTCCGCCACCTTGGGCAGCGGCCAGTGCGTGCTCAACAACGGGCCGGCGTTCACGATGCACATCGGAAGCTAAGCAAAGAACACAGAAGGCCAGGGAGGCCAGGGAAGGTAGGGAGGGTAGGCCCGGCGCGTGTCCACCGCGCGCCGGGCGTTTTTTTGTCCGTCCTACCAGTTCACGAGCTGCCGCATCTTGCGTCGCAGCTCGCGTTCGCGTTTCTGCTCGGCGTTCCAGTCGTCGCGGATGGCCAGCGTGACCGACAGCGCCATCAGCAGGATCACGAACGCAAAGGGCAGCGCGAACACGATGGTCGCCGTCTGGATCGCCTTGATGCCGCCCGCGAACAGCAGGCTCAGCGCAATGGCCGCCACCAGCACGCCCCAGGTGATCTTGACGCGGGCAGGCGGGTTCGGATTGCCCTTCGTGCTCATGATGCCAAGCACCAACGTCGCGGAATCGCCCGAGGTCACGAAGAACACGAACACCAGCAGCGTGGCCACGATCGACAGCAGCCCGCCCATGGGCATCGCCTTGAACATCACGAACATGGTGGTCGACACGTCGGCCTTCACCGACTCGACCAGCGGCACGCCCTGGAAGATCTCGAAGTTGAGCGCGGCGCCGCCGAACACCGAGAACCACGCGAAGCCCACCAGCGTGGGCGCGATCACCGTGCCCAGGATGAACTGGCGGATCGTGCGCCCGCGCGACACGCGCGCAATGAACAGGCCCACGAACGGCGACCACGCCAGCCACCAGGCCCAGTAGAAGAGCGTCCAGTCGGCCACCCACGAGCTGTTGCGGAACGGGTTCATGCGCAGGCTCATGCGCACGAACTCGGCGAGGTACGAACCCAGCGTGTTGGTGAAGGTCTCGACGATGGCAATGGTCGGCCCCACGACCAGCACCGTGAGCGCCAGCAGCGCCGCCAGCACCAGGTTGCCCATCGACAGCCACTTCACGCCGCGCTCGACGCCCGTGACCGCCGAGGTGATGAACAGCACCGTCGTCACCACGATGATCACCGCCTGAGTCCAGCGGCCGATGTCCGTGCCGAAGGCCGCGTGCAGCCCGCTGTTGATCTGCGTGGCGCCCATGCCCAGCGAGGCCGCGACGCCGAAGGCCGTGGCCACCACGGCCAGCACGTTGAAGGCCGGCGACAGCCGCTGCACGAAGCGCCACGGCAGCGCCTCGGTGGCCGAGCTGACCAGCGGCAGCGCCTTGCGGCGGAAGCTGAAGAAGGCGATCGACAGGCCGACGATGCCGTAGATCGCCCAGGGGTGCAGCCCCCAGTGGAAGAAGGCGTAGCGCATGGCCACGCCGGCCGCATCGGGCGTGCCGGGGATCACGCCCGGCGGCGGGTTCGCGTAGTGCGAGATCGGCTCGGCCACGCCCCAGAACACCAGGCCGATGCCCATGCCGGCCGCGAACAGCATCGCGAACCAGGCGCCGATGGAGAACTCGGGCTCGTCGTCCTCGTCGCCCAGCTTCAGGTCGCCGAAGCGGCTGAAGGCCAGGAAGAAGGCCAGCACCACCAGCCCGAGCACCACCCACAGGTAGAACCAGCCGAAGTTGCGCGTGATGTCGGCGAGCGCGGTGCTGAACACGCGGTCGAGCGACGCGGGAGACACCAGCCCCCACAGCACGACCACGGCGATCAGCCCGGCGGAGACGATGAGTTGCATGGGGGGTCTCCTGGTGGGGGTGTTGTCGTGCGGGTGCGCGTCAGTCGAGCCGTCGCACCACGTCCATCGCTTCCTCGATGCGGTCGACCGGGTGGATGGTCAGGCCCTCGATCTCCTTCGTGCCCTTGCGCGGCGCGTTGGCTTTCGGCACCACGGCCACGCTGAAGCCCAGCTTGGCCGCTTCGCGCAGGCGCTCCTGGCCGCGCGGCGCGGGCCGCACCTCGCCGGCCAGGCCCACTTCGCCAAAGGCGATGAAGCCCTTGGGCAGCGGCTTGCCGCGCAGGCTGGAGGTGATGGCCAGCATCACGGCCAGGTCGGCCGCGGGCTCGCTGATGCGCACGCCGCCCACCGCATTGACGAACACGTCCTGGTCCATGCAGGCCACGCCCGCGTGGCGGTGCAGCACGGCCAGCAGCATCGCGAGGCGGTCGCGGTCCAGGCCCACCGACAGCCGGCGCGGGCTCGGCCCGCCGTTGTCGACCAGCGCCTGGATTTCCACCAGCATCGGCCGCGTGCCTTCGAGCGTGACCAGCACCACGCTGCCGGGCACCGGCTCGGCGTGCTGGCTCAGGAAGATCGCGCTCGGGTTGGTCACGCCCTTCAGGCCGCGCTCGGTCATGGCGAACACGCCAATCTCGTTCACCGCGCCGAAGCGGTTCTTGATGGCGCGCACGAGGCGAAAGCTCGAGTGCGTGTCGCCTTCGAAGTACAGCACCGTGTCGACCATGTGCTCGAGCACGCGCGGGCCGGCCAGCGCACCTTCTTTCGTGACGTGGCCCACCAGCACCACGGCCGTGCCGCTGGTCTTGGCAAAGCGCGTGAGGTGCGCCGCGCATTCGCGCACCTGCGCCACCGAGCCGGGGGCGGAGGTGAGCTGGTCGGAGTACACGGTCTGGATGGAGTCGATCACCGCGATGGCCGGGCGCGTGGCGTCGAGCGTGGCGATGATCTTTTCGAGCTGGATCTCGGCCAGCACCTGCACCTGCGAGTGATCGAGCCCGAGCCGCTTAGAGCGCAGCGCCACCTGCGAGCCGCTTTCCTCGCCGGTGACGTACAGCGCGTTCTGCCCCGCGCGCTGCAGTGCGTCGACCGCCTGCAGCAGCAGCGTCGACTTGCCGATGCCCGGGTCGCCGCCGATCAGCGTGACGCCACCCGACACGATGCCGCCGCCGAGCACGCGGTCGAGCTCGTCGAGCCCAGTGGGCGTGCGTGCGACATCGGTGGCTTCGATTTCCGAGAGCGTGGCGAGTTCGGAGGCGCCCGCGAGCGACGCGAACTGCGTGCCGAAGCGGTTGTTGGCCGGTCCGTTGGCCGCGCCGGCGACCTGTTCGATGAGTGTGTTCCATGCACCGCAGCTCGGGCATTTGCCGAGCCACTTGGGGCTGGTGCCGCCGCATTCGCTGCAGACGAAAGTTGTTTTGTCCTTGGCCATTGAGATTAAAGCTCCGCCCTCTCCAGCGCCTGCTTGAACGGCTCTTTTTCCGCACCCGGGCCATTGAAAAAGAAGTCAGCTACATCGGGCTGCAGTGGACTTGAATGCCACTCCAAAATCCTCAACTCGAGGTCCTCCAATTGCAATCGATCGTCATCCATTAACTGCAATGAATCTTTTATGGAGCGCCGTAACTCTTGAAGTCTTGCGAGTCTCGTCTCCTGCAAAGCTTGCCGATCCAAGTCATAACAGGCAATTGTCTCTTCCGCGCGAGCATTCAAGGAGTTAGAGTTCACATCCCATCGAGAACAAAGATTCCCGTAATCATCCAAAAAAAAGTAATCCCAAACTCTATCAACCAAAGGATTAATTGGAGGCAGCAACGGATTGAATCTCTTCCCCTTGGCCAGATTACAAATTCCGCAAATCCAAAGATAATTCTCCCAGACCATCGCCAACTCAGGGTGACTCGCCTTGTCCTTGTAGTGCTCAACTTGAGATGACTCACTTCCGCTACAGCACATACAACGCTGGCCATCGCCAGCCATCAAAGCAAGAGAATTCAACAATGGACGAAACCAAACCGCTTTCCTAGAGTTTTCATAGACTCTTGCAGCTGCCAGCTTTCTATCATCCAAGTTCGGAATGGCGACAATTCCTGCAGTCAATTCCTCCAACTTTCTTTTGATTGCTTTTGAAATTTCAGATCGCGACGGGAAAGTTCTCATTTTGCAATTCAACTTCTGTCTTCTGTGTCGTATGCAATTTCCATTTGACCTCTAAGCTCTTCATAGGCCCTAGCTTCAGAGCCAGAAAGAGGAACTCCAGCTACACTTTTGGCCTGCAATACTTTCCACTCGGCAATTCGATCATTCGCCCACTTAGATCGCGTCGTCTTCAATCCAAAAGCCGAACCGAGAAGGGTTTTTTCCGCCTTTCTTAGTTTTATTTTTTCATATTCGTGAGCATCCAATTGCCGAGGCTGCCTTCCGACATCATCTTGTGATGGAAGAACAAATATCCCATTCGGATCTGCAGCTTGCGCAACAAGAGCACTATGGGTCGAAACGATGAACTGCACGAGTGGAAAGTGGGTTTTTAGCCACTCGGGAATTTCATGCTGCCATTTCGGATGCAAGTGCGCATCGATTTCATCGATAAGAACAACGCCAGGTTTTGAAACGATGGTACGCCCGTCGGGAGTTTGCGTAAAAAGCCCAGAAACTCCGTAGACGTCAGCCATGCCGTGAATTAAATCCAAGACAGTTGCATATATGCTCCGACATCCATCACTAACGTCTCTCATTGGCAATTCAATTCCACGGCCGTCCGTAACATATACATAGTCAACCGTGATTCGAGAAATCTTCATTCCATGAGGAAGCAAGCCGTCACCCAGAAGGGCTTTCACAGAATCCAAAAGCACAATCAAGTCTGGATCGCGCGACTCAATCTGTCGCGAGTGATTTAGTCGAAGCCATGTCTCACTTTCGCTCAATGCAGCATCTTCGCGAAAAAGAGTCACGAAACGACTCATGGCGCCACTACCAACACTTAACCGAATTGATTCAGAAGAACTCCCGGACAAGCGGCGCATAGGGCCATAGCCGGCGCTAAACCACCCCCTTGCATTTGGATTCCAAGGCCCGCGCTCTGAAGTTCTAATTCGTGTTTGTTTTGCATTGCGTTGGTCGATTGCTCTGAACTCTGGAACCAAAGTTTCCCAGCCTTCTTTCTTTACATCGCCAGTAGTCACGGTCCATCTGACCCCTGCATCAAAAAGAGGACCTGGCGACTGGCCTCCCGTTTTAAACGCATCGTGCGATTTATCCCAACTTAACTTCAATGCTGCTTCTGCCTTGGGTTTGGCTGGGCTTACCCAGCCCGCGGTGCTCCCCATCAGCTGACGCCCCACCTCTGGGCCAATTAATGAAAGAGCAATTGCTTTAAGGAGCGTGGATTTCCCAGAGGCATTTCCACCCACTAATACGGTCCATCCTGCATAGGTGTGATCAGGGCGCTCGAAATCAAACTCCAACTCCTCGAAGCCTTTAAGGTTTTCAAGACGAATTGACTTTACGTACATGGCACTCCTAGCTAAATAGCGCTTTGATTTTTTGACCTATAAGGACTTCAGCAACTGGTGCTGAAGCCCCTTCGTCCATATCCAACGTGACTCGCCCTTCGGGCATCCGATGCTTGACGTCCCACAAGAGCCCGGAGGCTCCTCGCCAAGTCCGCTTGAAACGGACCCGTATCGAGTGTAGGCAGCATCAGCACAAACACTCATAAGCACGAGCTAGGATTTCTCCCCGAATTCATTTAACATGTTAAATAATTCTGAGAGGCACAGCTTTTGAGCACCACCTTCACGCACCGCAATTTGCCGCGCCTGCTGCTGCAGGCCCGCGAAGCCGTGATGGCCCACACGCGGCCCAGCCTGCGCGAGCACGCGCTGTCCGACCAGCAATGGCGCGTGCTGCGCGTGCTGGGCGAGCACGGCGCGGTCGACACCGGCCGCGTCGCGCGCGAGGCTTTCATCCTCGGCCCCAGCCTCACGGGCGTGCTGGCGCGCATGGAGCGCGACAACCTCATCACCCGCGCCCGCGACCCGGCCGACCAGCGCCGCACCGTGGTCGAGGCCACGCCGCACGGCATGAAGCTCGTGAAGCGCCTGGGCACCAGCATCGAGGCGCACTACGACTGGATGGAGCAGTCGCTGGGCAAGGCCAAGCTGACGCAGCTCTACGGCCTGCTGGACGAACTGATCGCGCTGGAGCAACCCGAACCATGACCACCTCCTTTCTCCCCACCGGCACCGTGTACGGCACGCTGCTGAACTTCCGCGCCGAGGCCGCAGCGCTCGCGCCGCAGATGACCGAGGCGCCCTACAAGGCACCGCCGAAGGCGCCCGTGCTCTACGTGAAGACGGCCAACACCTGGAGCCCGCACGGCAGCACCGTCACCGTGCCCGCCGCGGTGTCCGACGTGGAAGTCGGCGCCAGCATCGGCATGGTGATCGGCGCCGAGGGCGACGTCGAAGGCTTCGTGCTGCTGAACGACCTGTCGATCCCGCATGCGAGCTTCTTCCGCCCGCCGGTGAAGTTCAAGTGCGTCGACGGCTTCCTGGGCATCGGCCCGGCGCTGCGCGACGCGCAGGAGGTGGCCGACCCGGCGCAGTTCCGCGTCGAGGTGCGCATCAACGGCGAACTGAAGCAGTCGATCGACTTCTCGCAGCTCGTGCGCCCCGCACCGCAGCTGCTGGCCGACGTGGGCGAGTTCATGACGCTGGCGCACGGCGACGTGCTGATGCTCGGCTGCGACCTGGGCCGTCCGCTGGCCTGCGCGGGCGACCGCATCGATATTTCCGCGCCGGGGTTCGAGACCCTGAGCAACACGCTGGTGAAGGAAGCAACGGCATGAAGCACGCACGCGTCATCTTCGAAGGCCGCGAGCACACCGGCACCGCGCACGAATTCAACGGCCAGGCCGACGCCGCCGTGCGGCTCCAAGATGGCCGCGTCGTGCCGCAGGAGCAGCTCGTGTGGCTGCCGCCGCTCGCGCCCACGGCGCGCCCGCGCACCATCCTCGCGCTGGGCCTGAACTACGCCGACCACGCGAAAGAGCTGGAGTTCAAGGCGCCCGAGGAACCGCTGGTGTTCGTCAAGGGCCAGAGCACGCTCATCGGCCACCGCCAGCTCACGCACCGCCCGGCCGACGTGAAGTTCATGCACTACGAGTGCGAGCTCGCCATCGTGGTCGGCAAGACCGCGAAGCACGTGAAGCGCGACGACGCGTACGACTTCATCGGCGGCTACACGGTGGCCAACGACTACGCGATCCGCGACTACCTCGAGAACTGGTACCGCCCCAACCTGCGCGTGAAGAACCGCGACACCTGCACGCCGCTGGGGCCGTGGTTCGTCGATGCGGCCGACGTGGCCGACCCGATGGCGCTCGCGCTGCGCACCACGGTGAACGGCACCGTCACGCAGCAGGGCAACACGCGCGACATGATCTTCGACGCGCCCTTCCTCATCGAGTACTTCAGCCGCTTCATGACGCTGTCGCCGGGCGACCTGATCCTCACCGGCACGCCCGACGGCGTGGTCGATTGCCAGCCGGGCGACGTGGTCGTGACCGAGATCGACGGCATCGGCGCGCTGGTCAACACCATCGCCGCGCGCTGATCGACTGCGCCCCCCCTTTCAAAAAAACGGAGACACACCGCCATGACGACCGCCAGAACCCGGACCTTCCGCCTTGCTGCCGCCTTCGTGGCGGCCAGCGCCGCCACGCTGCTGCTCGCACCCGCCGCGACCGCACAGACCGCCTCGGCCTACCCGACCAAGCCCGTGCGCTGGGTCGTGGGCTACCCGGCCGGCGGCGGCACCGACTACCTCGCGCGCACGGCCGGCGCGCAGCTCTCTCAGCAGCTCGCGCAGCCCGTCACGGTGGACAACCGTCCCGGCGCGGGCGCGATCATCGCGTCGGAAAACGTGGCGCGTTCGCCGGGCGACGGCTACACCGTGTTCTCGGCCGACAACGGCGTGCTGGTCTACAACCCCGCGCTCTACAAGAAGCTGCCCTACGACGCCGAGAAAGACTTCGCGCTGCTCGGCATGATGGGCCGCTCGCCGCTCATCATCACGGCCGCGCCGGGCGCGGGCTTCAGCGACGCCAAGGCGCTCATCGCGGCGCTCAAGGCCTCGCCGGGCAAGTACAGCATCGCCACGCCGGGCACCGGCAGCCCGCACCACCTGGCCTACGAGCTGTTCCAGCGCGAGGCCGGCGTGTCGCTGCTGCACATTCCCTACAAGGGCGGCGCGCCCGCGCTGCAGGACCTCATGGGCAACCAGGTGCCGCTGATGATGCTCGACCTGCCCAGCGGCATCAGCGCCGTGAAGGCCGGCAAGGTGATCCCGCTGCTGGCCATGTCGACCGAGCGCGTGCCGCAGCTGCCCCAGCTGCCGACGGCCAAGGAGCTCGGTTACGCCGTCGAGGCCTACACCTGGCAAGGGCTGGTGGCACCGGCCGCCACGCCCAAGGACATCCAGGCGCGCCTGGGCGCCGACCTGCTGAAAAGCATGAACGACACCGGCGTGAAGCAGAAGCTCTACGACGCCGGCTGGGAAGCCCGCCCCACGGACGCCGCCGAGATGGCCCGCTTCGTGGACACCGAACGCAAGAAGTGGCACGCGCTGATCAAGGCGCGCGACATCAAGCTCGACTGACGACACACCGCCGCAAGGCCGCAACACCTTCACGCCCATGCAACAGATCCATCACCTCATCGACGGCAAGCCAGTCCAAGGCGCCGACTACTTCGAAACCGTCAACCCCGCCACACAGGAAGTGCTGGCCGAAGTCGCCTCGGGCGGCGAGGCCGAAGTGAACGCCGCCGTGGCCGCCGCCAAGGCCGCCTTCCCCAAGTGGGCCGGCCTGCCCGCGCCCGAGCGCGCCAAGCTCATCCGCAAGCTCGGCGACCTGATCGCCAAGCACGTGCCCGAGATCGCGCAGACCGAAACCAACGACTGCGGCCAGGTGATCGCGCAGACCGGCAAGCAGCTCATTCCGCGCGCGGCCGACAACTTCTACTACTTCGCCGAGATGTGCACGCGCGTCGACGGCCACACCTACCCCACGCCCACGCACCTGAACTACACGCTGTTCCACCCGGTGGGCGTGTGCGCGCTCATCAGCCCTTGGAACGTGCCCTTCATGACGGCCACCTGGAAGGTCGCGCCCTGCCTGGCCTTCGGCAACACGGCCGTGCTGAAGATGAGCGAGCTGTCGCCGCTCACGGCCGCGCGCCTGGGCGAGCTGGCGCTCGAAGCGGGCATTCCCGCCGGCGTGCTGAACCTGGTGCACGGCTACGGCAAGGAAGCCGGCGAGCCGCTGGTGGCGCACCCCGACGTGCGCGCGATTTCGTTCACCGGCTCCACTGCCACCGGCAACCGCATCGTGAAGAGCGCGGGCCTGAAGAAGTTCAGCATGGAGCTGGGCGGCAAGAGCCCCTTCGTGATCTTCGAAGATGCCGACCTCGACCGCGCGCTCGACGCGGCCGTGTTCATGATCTTCAGCAACAACGGCGAGCGCTGCACGGCCGGCTCGCGCATCCTGGTGCAGCAGTCGATCTACGCCGACTTCGCCGCCAAGTTCGCCGAGCGCGCCAAGCGCATCACCGTGGGCGACCCGCTCGACGAGAAGACCATCGTCGGCCCGATGATTTCGCAGGCCCACCTGGCCAAGGTGCGCAGCTACATCGAACTGGGCCCGAAGGAAGGCGCGACGCTGCTGTGCGGCGGCCTCGAGGCGCCAAGCAACCTGCCCGACCGCGTGAAGAAGGGCAACTACGTGATGCCCACCGTGTTCGCCGACGTCGACAACCGCATGAAGATCGCGCAGGACGAGATCTTCGGCCCGGTCGCCTGCCTGATCCCGTTCAAGGACGAGGCGCACGCCATCGAGCTGGCCAACGACATCGCCTACGGCCTGAGCAGCTACGTGTGGACCGAGAACATCGGCAAGGCGCACCGCGTGGCCGCCGCAGTCGAGGCCGGCATGTGCTTCGTCAACAGCCAGAACGTGCGTGACCTGCGCCAGCCCTTCGGCGGCACCAAGGCCTCGGGCACGGGCCGCGAAGGCGGCACCTGGAGCTACGAAGTGTTCTGCGAGCCGAAGAACATCGCGGTGTCGATGGGCTCGCACCACATTCCGCACTGGGGCGTGGCGTGAGCGTTCAACGCCGCCTGCTGCTGCAGGGCGCGGCCGCACTCGCGGCCCTGCCGGCACTGGCACGCGCGCAGACGGCATGGCCCGCCAAGCCGGTGCGCATCGTCGTGCCCTTCACGCCCGGCGGCACCACCGACTTCGTCGCGCGCCTCGTCGGCCTCGAACTCGGCAAGGCGCTGGGCCAGCCGGTGATCGTCGAGAACAAGCCCGGCGCCGGCACGGTGATCGGCGTCGACGCGGTCGCCAAGTCGGCGCCCGACGGCTACAGCTTCGTGTGCGTGGCCAACAGCTTCACGGCCAACCAGACGCTCGTGCGCAAGCTGCCCTACGACACGCTCAAAGACCTGCGCCCCGTGGCGCTCATGGGCATGTCGGAGCACGTACTCGCCACGCACCCGGGCAGCGGCCTGAAGACGCTGGCCGACCTGCGCAACCAGGCCAAGGCGAAGCCCGGCACACTGAGCTTCGCCTCCTTCGGCAACGGCACCTCGGCGCATCTGTCGGGCGAGATGCTCAAGCTGCAGATGGGCCTGGACATCGTGCACGTGCCCTACAAGGGCCAGGGCCCGGCGCTGGCCGACCTGCTCGGCGGCCAGGTGACCGTCATGTTCGGCAACTGGCCCGAGTTCCGCGGCCATGTGCAGGCCGGCAAGCTGGTGGCGCTGGGCATGGCGACCGCGCAGCGCTCGCAGTACGCGCCCGCGATACCCACACTGGCCGAACAGGGCGTGGCCATCGAGTCCAATTCGTGGAACGGCCTGCTGGCCCCGGCCGGCACGCCCGACGCCATCGTGCAACGCGTGAACGCCGAAGTGAACCGCGCGCTCGCCTCTCCGGCGGTGACCGAGGCCTTCCACAAGGGCGGCATCGCATCGCTGTCGGGCACGCCCGAGCGCTTTGCCGAGTTCATCCGCAGCGAGATCGCGAAGTACGGCGACGTGATCCGCAAGGCCAACATCCAGATCGAGGGCTGACCCATGAGCCTCTATGCGATGCAGAAATTCTTGTTCGCGCTGAACCGCGACGCCGAGGTGCAGCGCCGCTTCGGCGAAGGCGGCGACACGCGCGCCACGCTGCTGGCCGGCTACGACCTGAACGACGAAGAGCGCGAAGCGATCGGCACCGGCGACATCGGCAAGCTCTACGTGCTCGGGTGCAACGGCCAGCTGCTGATGCACTTCGCGCCGCTGCTCGGCGTGGCATGGGCCGACTACCTCGAAGCCATGCGCGAGGGCGTGCGCAAGTACGGGCCCGTGCGCGCCGGCATCTACGCAATGACAACAGGCACCGACGAGAAAGTGGCAGGCGTATGAGTCTCGTATTCGCAGGCGTGTGCAGCCACGCCCCCGGCATCACCGGCCGCGCGCATCTCGCCGACCCGGCGGTGAAGGACGAGTTCCACGCGCAGTTCCATCGCTTCGGCGAGGCGATGCGCGCCACGAAGCCCGACGCGGTGATCGTCATCGCGGCCGAGCACTTCGCGAACTTCTTCATGAACAACATGCCGGCCTATGCGATCGGCATGGCCGACAGCTACGAGGGCCCGATCGAAGACCCGAAGTGGCTGGGCATCGAGAAGCACACCATCCCCGGCGACGCCGCGCTGTCGCAGCGCCTGATCCGCGAGGTGATGCAGACGGTGGACGTGGCCTACGCGGAAGAATGGAAGTTCGACCACGGCATCATGGTGCCGCTGAACTTCCTCACGCCGAACTTCGACACCAAGGTCATTCCCGTGAACATCAACTGCCAGGGCCCGCCGCTCACGCCGCTGCACCGCGCGTGGGCCTTCGGCGAAGCCTTGCGCCGCGCCTGCGACAAGGTGCCCGAGCGCATCGCGCTGGTGGGCACGGGCGGCATCTCGCACTGGCCCGCCACGCCCGACTCGGGTAAGGTGAATGCCGAGTGGGACGCCGAGTTCATGCGCCGCTGGTGCGCCAACGACCGCGAGGCGCTGCTGTCGCAGGCCGACTACGGCGACGAGGCCACCTACCGCGAAGCGGGCCAGGGCGGCTTCGAGATCCGCACCTTCCTGAGCGTGGCCGCGGCCGCACGCGGCAAGGGCGAGATCTTCCACATGAAAGCCATCCCGATCTTCGCGGTGACCTGCACGGCCGCGACGATGTCGGTGGTTTGAACGGAGCACGACCATGCCGCACTTGGTGATCCTGTACACGCCCAACATCGAGGCCGAGACCGACGTGTCGGCGCTGTGCCGCACGCTGGCCGACACCATGCTCGAACAGCGCGACGAGGCCGGCAAGCCGGTGTTCCCCACCGGCGGCACGCGCGTGCTGGCCTACCCCGCCGCGCACTACGCGGTGGCCGACGGCCAGGCCGACTACGCCTTCGTGTACCTGAACCTGCGCATGGCCTCGGGCCGCTCCGAAGCGGTGAAGAAGAAAGCCGGCGACGCCCTGCTGGCCGCCGTGCGCGCGCATTTCGAACCCGTCTTCACGCAGCGCCACATCGGCATCACGCTGCAGATCGACGAAGCGCCGGGGCAGGTGTACGACGGCAAGCACAGCAACCTGCATCCCCTGTTCAACAAATCATAAAAAAGAAGCGAGCCCCCATGCTCTCCACCGCCACCATCGCCCAACTGGCCGCCGAACTGCACGAGAGCGAGAAGTCGCGCGTGCAGGTCGAGCATTTCTCCAAGCGCTTTCCCGAGATGACCATCGAGGACGGCTACGCCATCTCGCGCGAATGGGTGAAGCACAAGATCGCCGAAGGCCGCATCGTGAAGGGCCACAAGATCGGCCTCACCTCGCGCGCCATGCAGCAGGCCAGCCAGATCACCGAGCCCGACTACGGCACGCTGCTGGACGACATGTTCTTCGAGCAGGGCGGCGACATCCCGTTCACGCGCTTCATCGCACCGCGCATCGAGGTCGAGCTGGCCTTCGTACTCGGCAAGAAGCTGCAGGGCCCGAACGTGACCATCTTCGACGTGCTGGCCGCCACCGACTACGTGGTGCCCGCCATCGAGATCATCGACGCGCGCATCGAGCAGTTCGACCGCCACACCAAGGCCATGCGCAAGGTGTTCGACACCATCGCCGACAACGCGGCCAATGCGGGCATCGTGCTCGGCGGCCGGCCGGTGAAGCCCGACGCGGTCGACCTGCGCTGGGTGAGCGCGCTGCTCTACAAGAACGGCGTGATCGAGGAGTCGGGCGTGGCCGCGGCCGTGCTCAACCACCCGGCCACCGGCGTGGCCTGGCTCGCGAACAAGCTCGCGCCGTGGGACGAATGCCTCGAAGCCGGCGAGATCGTGCTGGGCGGCTCGTTCACGCGCCCGACCAACGCCGTGCCGGGCGACACCTTCCACGCGGACTACGGGCCGCTCGGCTCCATCGCCTTCCGTTTCGTCTGACGAGTTTTTTCATGCACACCCCACTCAACACCTTCAAGCAGGCCCTGCAAGCCGGCCAACCCCAGATCGGCCTGTGGGTCGGCCTGGGCGACGGCTACGTGGCCGAGCTGCTGGCCGGCACCGGCTACGACTGGCTGCTGGTCGACGGCGAGCACGCGCCCAACGACGTGCGCTCGGTGCTCGCGCAGCTGCAGGGCATCTCCAGTGCATGGTCGGCGCAGCCCGACGCGCAGCGCTCGCATCCCGTCGTGCGCATTCCGGTCGGCGACACCACGCTGATCAAGCAGTACCTGGACATCGGCGCGCAGACGCTGCTGGTGCCGATGGTCGATACCGCCGAGCAGGCCGCCCAGCTCGTGCAGGGCATGCGCTACCCGCCCGAAGGCATCCGCGGCATGGGCAGTGCGCTGGCGCGCGCCTCGCGCTGGCAGGCGTACCCCAACTACCTGCACGAAGCCAACGCGCAGACCTGCCTGCTGGTGCAGGCCGAGACGGTCGAGGCGATGAAGAACATCGACGCCATCGCGGCCACGCCGGGCGTGGACGGCGTGTTCATCGGCCCGGCCGACCTGTCGGCCTCGATGGGCTTCGTGGGCCAGCCCAACCACCCCGAGGTGCAGGCCGCGATCGCCGACGCCATCGCGCGCATCCGCAAGGCCGGCAAGGCGGCCGGCATCCTGTCGACCACCGAGGAGCAGGCGCGCAAGTGGCTCGCTGCCGGCGCGCTGTTCGTGGCCGTGGGTGTCGACACGATCCTGCTCGCGGCCGCCGCCAAGCAGCTGCTCGCGAAGTACAAGGCCGCGCCGGGCGCCACCGCGCCCAACGGCTACTGATCCACCGTCAAGGAAATTTCGATGCAACGCACCACCCTCGCGGCTTTCGCCGCTGCCGCCGCCCTGTTCCTCGGCGCCTGCGCCCAGACGGGCCCGGCCTCGACCGCGCAGGCGCGGCAGGAAGCCAACCGCCAGACCGTGCTCGCCTTCTACGAGAAAGGCCTGAACCAGAAGGACGCCGACGCGGCGCTGCAGTACGTGGGCAACCGCTACGTGCAGCACAACCCGACGGCGGCCGACGGGCCCGAGGGCTTTCGCAAGTTCATCGCCTTCCTGCGCGAGAAGTTTCCGAACTCGAAGAGCGAGATCAAGCGCAGCTTCGTCGACGGCGACTACGTGATCCTGCATGTGAACGCGGTGCGCGAACCCGGCACGCGCGGCAGCGCCATCGTCGACATCTTCAAGCTCGAGAACGGCAAGATCGTCGAGCACTGGGACGTGGTGCAACCCGTGCCCGAAACCGCCGCGAACACGAACGGCATGTTCTGACGCCCCGCCCTTCCACGAGCCAGCCTTCGCCAGCCGCATGACCACGCCCACCGACCCCACGAAACGCTTCCGCTCCGCGACCATCCGCGAGGGCACGATCCGCGCGACCACGCGCAGCTTCCTGCACGCGCTGGGCCAGGACGACGAGGACATCGCGCGCCCGCACGTCGGCGTGTTTCACACGGGCGGCGAGATGAGCCCGTGCAACCTCAACCTGCGCGAGCAGGCACAGCACGCCAAGACCGGCATCTACGCGGGCGGCGGCACGCCGCACGAATGCCCGGTGGTGTCGGTGAGCGACGGCCTGACGATGGCGCATTCGGGCATGCGCTTCTCGCTGATCTCGCGCGAGCTCATTGCCGACAGCGTGGAAGCGTCCACGCGCGGCCACCAGTGGGACGGCATCTTCGCCATCGGTGCCTGCGACAAGAACCTGCCGGGGCTGATGATGGGCATGGTCCGCTGCAACGTGCCCAGCGTGTTCGTGCATGGCGGCTCTGCCCTGCCGGGGCAGATGCCCGGGCCCGACGGGCGCGACCTGAACGTGGTCGACACCTACGAGACCATCGGCAAGGTGCTGGCCGGCACCGCCACGCACGGCGAGCTCGACGCCATGAGCCGCGCCTGCCTGCCCACGGCCGGCGCCTGCGCGGGGCAGTTCACGGCCAACACCATGGGCATGGTGTCGGAGGCGCTGGGCCTGGCGCCCATCGGCTCGAGCATGGTGCCCGCGGTGTTCAGCGAACGCGCGCCGCTGATGCGCCGCGCCGCGAAACAGCTCATGAAGGCGGTGATGGGCGACGGCCCGCTGCCGCGCGACATCGTGACGCGCAAGGCACTCGAAAACGCCTGCGCCGTGGTCTCGGCCACGGGCGGTTCGACCAACGCCGCGCTGCACCTGCCGGCGATCGCGCACGAGGCGGGCATCAAGTTCCACCTGGACGACGTGGCCGAGATCTTCGCGCGCACGCCGCTCATTGCCGACCTGCGCCCCGGCGGCCAGTACCTGGCGCGCGACGTGTACTACATCGGCGGCGCGGGCGTGATCCTGCGCACGCTGCTGGAGCAGGGCTTCATGCACGGCGACGCCCTCACCTTCACCGGCCGCACGCTGGCCGAGGAAGTGGCCGACGCCGCCGCGCCCGACGGCCGCGTGGTGCGCGAAGCCGGCAACCCGATCACGCGCGACGGCGGGCTGGCGGTGCTCAAGGGCAACCTCTGCCCCGACGGCGCGCTGCTCAAGACGGCGGGCCTGAAGACACTGGTGCACCGCGGTCCGGCGCGCGTCTTCAATTCGGAAGAAGAAGCCCAGGCCGCCGTGCAGAACCGCCGCTACGAAGCGGGCGACGTGATCGTCATCCGCAACGAAGGCCCCAAGGGCAGCCCCGGCATGCGCGAGATGCTGGGCATCACCGCGCTGCTGTACGGCCAGGGCATGGGCGACAAGGTGGCGCTGCTCACCGACGGGCGTTTCTCGGGCGCCACGCGCGGCCTGTGCATCGGCTACGCGGGGCCCGAGGCGGCCGACGGCGGGCCGATCGCGGTGCTGCGCGACGGCGACATGGTGGCCATCGATGCACGCGCCGCGGCGCGCAGCATTTCGGTGGAACTGAGCGCCGAAGAAATCGCGTCGCGGCTGGCCGGACGTGAGGTAAACGCGGGGGCGGCGCACGGTGGTTTGTTGGAAAAATACGCGCTCACCGTGCGCCCTGCCCACCAGGGCGCCGTGACCCACTCGGGCGCGGTCACCTGGCTGCGCGACGAGTCGTGATCCTGTTCCCTCCTCACCCACCCGAAAAGAGACAGACATGACCTTCACCCGCCGCCACATGCTGCAGTCCACCGGCGCCTCGGCGCTGCTCGCCAGCCTCGGCCAGCAGGCCTTTGCGCAGGCTGCCGCGCTCGAGAACGCCACCATCGTCACCGGCTTCGCGGCCGGCGGCACCTCGGACACCACCTGCCGGCGCCTGGCGCTGAAGCTGAGCCCCGACTACGCCAAGACCGCCGTGGTCGAGAACCGCACCGGCGCGGGCGGCCAGATTGCCGTGAGCTACGTGAAGGGCCGTCCGGCCGACGGCACCACCATCCTGCAGACGCCCACGTCGATCCTCACGATCTACCCGCACATCTACAAGAAGCTGCCCTACGACCCGATGGTCGACCTCACGCCCGTGAGCCTGGCCTGCATCTTCGACTTCGGCTTCGCGGTCGGCCCGGCCGTGCCGGCCACCATCAAGACGGTGCCCGAGTTCCTCACCTGGGCCAAGGCCAACCCGGCCGGCGCCAACTACGGCTCGCCGGCCGCGGGCTCCACGCCGCACTTCATCGGCGCGCTGCTGGGCAAGCAGGCCGGCGTCGAGCTCAAGCACGCGGCCTACCGCGGCACGCAGCCGGCCATGCTCGACCTCTTGGGCGGCAACATCTCGGCGGTGTCGGGCCCCATCGGCGACATCACGCAGCACCTGCAGTCGGGCAAGGTGCGCATCCTGGGCGTGTCGGGTGCCAAGCGCAGCCGCTTCGCGCCCGATGTGCCGACCTTCGGCGAGCAGGGCATCAAGAACATGGCGCACAGCGAATGGTTCGCCTTCTTCCTGCCGGCCAAGGCCTCGCCCGATCTGGTGACGAAGCTCAACACGGCGATGAAGAACGCGCTCGCGCAAAAGGACGTGATCGACGGCCTCGGCACCTTCGGCCTGGAAGCCATGTCTTCCACGCCGGCCGAGCTGGCCGATCTGCTGAAGAAGGACACCGCCAAGTGGGCGCCGATCGTGAAAGAGGTCGGCTTCACGGCTGAAGGTTGATCACATGAAGGAACTGCCATGAACACACTCGCCACCGCGCCGTCGGCGCTGGTCCATCCCTCGATCCATCCCGACGAGCGCGCCGCGCGCGAGGAGCTCGCGGCCTGCTACCGCGTGTTCGCGATGCTGGGCTGGACCGAGATGATCTACAACCACATCACGGTGCGGCTGCCCGACAGCGTGACGGGTGGCGAGAAGCAGTTCCTCATCAACCCCTTCGGCCTGCACTACAGCGAGGTGACGGCCAGCAACCTGGTGAAGATCGACCTGCAGGGCAAGGTGCTCGACGGCTCGACCTACCCGGTGAACCCGGCCGGCTTCGTGGTGCACGCGGCCATCCACGACGGCCTGCCCGGCGCGCACTGCGTGATGCACACGCACACCACGGCCGGCGTGGCCGTGGCCTGCCTGCAGGGCGGCCTGCAGCAGACCAATTTCTATACCGCCCAGCTGCACGGCATGGTGGCGTACCACGACTTCGAGGGCATCACGATCCATGCCGACGAAGGCCCGCGCCTCTTGAAGAGCATCGGCGATCGCAACGCGGTGATCCTGCGCAACCACGGCCTGCTGGCCTGGGGCCAGACGCTGCCGCAGACCTTCGCGATCCTGTGGACGCTGCAACGCGCCTGCGAGATCCAGATGGCGACCTTCTCGATGGGTGCCGCGATTCCGGTGAGCGAAGAGATCGCGCAGCGCTGCACGCGCGACGCGCTGCAGTTCAGCCCCGCGCACGGCGCCGGGCAGGACGTGTTCAATGCATTGGTGCGGCAGGTGGACCGCATCGACCCGAGCTACCGCAACTGAGGCGCCTGTTCCCATGAAGATTTGCATCTACGGCGCCGGCGCGATCGGCGGATGGATCGGCGTCGGCCTCGCACAGGCAGGCCAGCGCCTGAACGTGGTGGCGCGCGGCGCCACGCTCGACGCGCTCCACAAAGACGGCCTCTCGCTGATGCGCGGCGACGTGCGCACGCGCGTGCCGGTGAACGCGGTGGCCGACCCCGAGGCACTGGGTGTTCAAGACCTGGTGGTGATCGCCGTAAAGGCGCCCGCGCTGGCCGGCGTGGCCGAGCGCATCGGGCCGCTGATCGGGCCCGACACGATCGTGCTGGTGGCCATGAACGGCGTGCCGTGGTGGTTCCTCGAAGGCGGCTTCGGCGGCGAGATCACGGGGCACCGCCTCGCGGCCGTCGACCCCGACGGCGCCATTGCGAAGGCCATTCCGTCGCGCAACGTGATCGGCTGCGTGGTGCACGCGAGCTGCTCGCTCGACGGGCCCGGCGTGGTGCGGCACCACTTCGGCAACGGCCTGATCGTGGGCGAGCCTTCGGGCCAGGCCACGCCGCGCGTGCAGAAGCTGGTCGAGCTTCTGAAAAGCACGGGCATCGACACCACGCTGTCGCCGCAGATCCAGAAGGACGTGTGGTTCAAGCTGTGGGGCAACATGACGGTGAACCCGATCAGCGCGCTCACCGGTGCCACCACCGACCTGATCATGGGCGACGACTATGTGCGCGGCTTCATCTCCGCGGTGATGCTCGAGGCCAAGGAGATCGGCCGGCGCATCGGCATCGAGATCACGCAGAGCCCCGAGGACCGGCATGCGGTGACGATGAAGCTCGGCGCGTTCAAGACCTCGATGCTGCAGGACGTGGAGGCGGGCCGTTCGGTCGAGCTCGACGCGCTCGTCACCGTGGTGCGCGAGCTGGGCGAGCTGACAGGCGTGGCCACGCCGTTCACCGATGCGCTGCTGGGGCTGGCGCGGCTGCGCACGCGGCAGCTCGGGTTGTACTGAGCGGCCTGCCGCTGGCTACCAGCGGTTTTCCGGCGCGGCGCCGATGGCCTCGATGCAACGGGCCACGATCTTCGCGCGTTCCTCGCGCAGCCGCTGCCAGCCGTCGGCCTGCCACTGGGTCCAGGCCAGCGGCTCCGATTCGTAGCTGCAGCCGATCGGCGGGCGCATGAAACCGGCGCGCCCCAGCGAGGCGCCGTACTTGAGCCGGAACAGTTCGTCCGAGCCCATCAGGTTTTCGTAGACGAGGTGCCACGACCCCGGGACCAGCGGCGAGTCGGCCTCCTTCTGCGTCTGGCGCGCGGCCTCGATCTCTTCAGGCGTCGAACCGTCGGTCAGCGCGGTGGCGAGCGCCGTCTCGGTGCGGCGGCGGTAGATGTCGGTGGCGATCTTGCTCAGGGCCTCCTGCAGGTCGCTCATCGCCGGGTTGACGCTCACCGGGTCGTCGCGCAACGCTTCGAGCGTGGTGCCGCCGAGGCCGTCCTTCGAGAAGCCCTGCACGGCCGCGCCGGTGCCGAGCACGGCGAACGCGACGTTCAACGCGACCTGGCCGGCCACGCGGCCCACCGTGTCTTCGCGGCGCACCACGCGCAGGTGGTCGGCACCGCTCTGCTGGGGCATGCGCAGGTAGCGCACGCGGGTTTGGGATGGGGTTGCGGCTGGGGTGGCTTCGGCGGGTGCCGAGGCTGCGGCCATGGGCGGTGCGGCCGCTTCGGTCTGGGCCTGCGCCGAGAAGCCGGCGATGGCCAGTGCCAGGCCGAGGGCCTGCCGTGTGGCACGCGACGGCGCTCGTTTCTTCGTCGAATGGGTCATTGAACTGTTTTCCTCCGGCGCGGATTGTCTCCGGCGGCGTGCTCAGTTCATGCGGGGAGGTTCAGGGCGTGTGCACAGGCCACCGGGTACTTCCCTCCGCGAATGTCCTCCGCCCTCCGGCCTCCTCCTTGATTTCGCTGCGGGAAGCACCCAGTGTCCTGCGCACGGGACGCGGCGGTGGTGTGCGGCCGATCAACAGCCGCACTGCCCAACGCTCACGTCGATGGGGTGCCTTGCGCAGCGAAATTAAGGGGGAGCCCGAAGGGCGGAGGACATTCGCGGAGCAAGGTGCCCCGTCGGCGGGAGCGTCGCCCTGAGTATCAGGCGCTCAACCCGCCAACCCGACGTACACGTTCTGCACGTCGTCGTTCGCATCGATGGCCGCCAGAAACGCCTCGACCTCTTCCAGGTCCGCCGCGCTCAGGCTCGCCGGATCGACCGGGTTCTTGGGCCGGTAGCCCAGCTTGGCCGACAGCACGGTGAAGCCCTGGGCCGGCAGCGCGCGGCTCACGAGGTCGAGGTCGGCGGGCTCGGTCAGGAACAGGGTGGTGCCGTCTTCGGCGCCGGGCTCGAAGTCCTGCGCACCGGCTTCGATGGCGGCCACTTCGGCGTCGGCGTCCTTGCTGGCGGGCTCGGCTTCGATCATGCCGAGGTGGTCGAAGTCCCACGAGACCGAGCCGGAGGTGCCGAGCTGGCCCTTGCGGAACAGCACGCGCATTTCAGGCGCGGTGCGGTTCACGTTGTCGGTCAGGCACTCGACCATCACGGCCACGCGGTGCGGGGCGAAGCCCTCGTACATCACGTGGTCGAAGTGCACCGCCTCGCCCGTGAGGCCGGCGCCCTTCTTGATGGCGCGGTCGAGCGTGTCCTTCGGCATCGAGACCTTGCGGGCCTGCTCGACGACCAGCCGCAGCCGCGCGTTCGAGGCCGGGTCGGCGCCGTTGCGCGCGGCGATCATGATTTCCTTGGCCAGCTTGCCGAACAGCCGGCCCTTGGCATTCGCGGCCACGTCCTTGTGCTTGGCTTTCCATTGCGCGCCCATGTCTGCATTCCTTGGTGTTGTGGGGGGCGGCGAAACGCCGCAGCCCCCGAGGATGCCACGAGCCGGGGGCCGCGCCCAGCCGGCCCCCTTCCGCCGTCAGGGGCGCCTCGTCTGCCCGCCCTCCTCCGGCGCCAGGCTCACCCACAGGGCGGCGCCCACGATCAGCAGGCCGCCGGCCCAGCCCCAGGCGCCGATGCGCTCGCCCAGCCCGAGCGCCGCGATGGCCGCGCCGAACACCGGCTCGCTGCCCATGAGCAGCGACACCCGGCTCGGGCTGCTGCGCGAGGCCGCGTGGTTCTGCGCGAAAAAGGCGAACACGGTGCACAGCAGCACGAGATACGCCATGCCCCACCAGAAGCCGGCCGTGGCGGGCGGCAGGTGCCAGGCGCGCCCGCCCGACGCAGCCAGCAGCGACAGCGCCGCCGCGCCCAGCGCCATCACGCCGGACTGCACGGCCGTCAGCGTGAGCGCCGGCAGGGTGTGGCGGCCCGCCAGGCGGCGCGTCAGGCACACCATGACGGCGCGCAGGAAGGCGGCAACCAACATGAGCGCATCGCCCCACCCCATCGACAGGTCGGCGAGCGAGGGCGCCGACAGCAGGGCCGCGCCCACGGCCGAGAGCCCGGCCGCCCAGAACACGCGCCGCGCGGGCCGCCGGCCCAGCAGCCACCATTCGACGAACGGCGTGATCGCCACGCACAGGCTGATGAGGAAAGCGGCGTTGCTCGCCAGGGTCAGCGAGACACCGAAGGTCTCGCACAGGAAGATGGCGAGCAGGTTGGCGCCCAGCAGGCCGCCCACCGCGAGCCCCTGGCGCCACTGCGGGTCACGCCACAGCGGCCGCAGCGCGGGCAGCAGCACGAGAAAGGTGAGGCCGAAGCGCAGCGCGACGAACTCGAGCACGGGCAGCTGCTGCGTCGCCTGCTTGGCCACCGCGTAGCTGCCGCCCCAGACCGCCGCCACGAGCAGCAGCATGAGCTCGGCCGGGCCGAAGCCGGCTGTCCACGACCCGCGCCCCGCCGGGACCGCACCTTGCAACGCCTTTGAATCCATACTGTCTGCCCGCGGCCCGGGGCGCCTGAAAGAAGAAGAGAAGGCGCATTGTTCCGGGCGGCACCAGGGCCGCACAGCCGTCGGCCGGAACAGGACTCTTGCGTGGTCGGAACGAATTCATTTCTCAAGGTGCTGCCCGAGATGGTGACCTTCGTGCGGGTCGCCGAACTGGGCAGCTTCTCGGCCGCGGCCGACCTGCTGGGCATCACACCCTCGGCCGCGAGCCGGCAGGTGAAGCGGCTCGAACAGGAGATCGGCGTGCAGCTGCTGCAGCGCACCACGCGCCAGCTGCGGCTCACGGAGCCCGGCGCCGAGGCTTTTGCGCGCTGTCGCGAGCTGGTGGCGGCGGCGCAGGGCGCAATGGACATCGGCGCGCAGTTCGCGCGCACGCCGGCCGGCCGGGTGCGCCTGAGCGCGCCGAAGGCCTTTGCGCGGCGCGTGCTGCACCCGCACCTGCTCGACTTCCTGCGCCAGTATCCGGCGGTGGACGTGCAGCTGATCGTGGCCGACCGCGACATCGACCCGATCCGCGAAGGCGTCGACCTCGTGGTGCGGCTGACCACGGCGCCGCCCGAGGGGCTGGTGGCGCGGCGGCTGATGGCGGTCGAGCACATCCTGTGCGCCACACCGACCTACCTGGCGCGCCACGGCGCCATCGCGCACCCGCACGACCTGCGCGCGCACAGCTGCCTGTCGCTGGGCGAGCACGAGCGCGACAACCACTGGCGCTTTCGAAAAGACGGCGAGGACGAGGTCGAGGTGGTGGTGGACGGCCGCTACGTCTGCAACCACAGCGAGATGCGGCTCGACGGCGCGCTCGCGGACCTGGGCGTGGCCTGCGTGCCGGCCTTCACGGCGCGCGAGGCGCTGGACGACGGCCGCGTGGTGCGCGTGCTGCCCGACTGGGCGCTGCAGGGCGCCTACCAGGGGCACGCGTGGCTGACGTACCCGCCCAGCCGCTACCTGCCGCCCAAGTGCCGGGTGCTGGTCGAGCACCTGCTCAGCGCGGTGCCTTCCCCGTGAGCACGCGCACGGCCTCGGGCAGCGAGTGGACCTGCGGCATGAAGTGGTCGATGAGCGCGCCCAACGCCACCGCGCAGACCACCGCGCCCAGCAGCGGCTTCCAGGTGAGCCGCACCGCCGCCATGAGCCAGCCTTCGCGCGCCACGCGCACGGCGGCGCGGGCCGACGCATAGGAGAAGGCGACCTCGATCGCCACGGCCAGCAGCGCGTCCCAGCTGAAGTACAGCAGCACCAGCGAGCCCGCGCCGAGCACGACGGCCACGCACAGCAGGAAGATGGCGAGCACCGGCACGACGATGATCGCGCCCTCGTCGGCGCCGCCCGCGGCGTCGAGCGCGCCGCTGGCCACGTCGGAGAGTGCGCTGCCGCCGTCGGCGGCGTCGGTCGCGCACCCCGGATCGTCAGCGCCGTCCCTGGTGATGCCCAGGTCTTCGGGCGCCTCGACCTCGGTGCGCCGCTCCACCAGCCGCTGTGCCCACCAGCGCAGCACGCACAGGTACCCGACGTAGCCCACGCCGAGCGTGACGAGGTAGCGCGCGGCCAGCGACTCGACATGCAGCAGGTGCATCTGCAGCGCCGACACGCCCCACATCAGCAGCAGCGTGAAAGTGCCGATCAGCAGGCCGTGCGTGCGCAGGCTGTGATCGCGGTGCAGGTCGCGTTCGACCTGGGTTTCCCACAGGCGCACGGAACGCCAGTTGGAAAGAACCTTCACTTCATTCGTCGGCGGGTGCGAAGGGCACCCGCGGCGCGACCGCGCACATGAGTTCGTAGCCGACGGTGCCGGCGGCCTGGGCCACCTCGTCGATCGGCAGCACCGCGCCGGTCAGGGCCGAGCGGCCCCACAGCGTGACCTCGGCGCCGAAGGCGGCATCGGGCACGGGCGTGAGGTCGACGGTGATCATGTCCATGCTCACGCGGCCCACCATGCGGGTGCGCACGCCGTTCACCAGCACCGGGGTGCCGGTGTCGCAGTGGCGCGGGTAGCCGTCGGCATAGCCGACCGCCGCGATGCCGATGGTGAGCGGGCCCTCGGCCGCGAAGCGCGAGCCGTAGCCGATGGTGTCGCCGGCCTTCAGCGTCTGCACCGAGATGAGCCGGGTCGACAGCGTCATGGTCGGCTGCAGCTGCCAGTGCGCCGCGTCGTGTTCGGGGAAGTCGGGGGCGCTGCCGTACAGCACGATGCCGGGGCGCACCCAGTCGCCGCGCGTGCGCGGCGCATGGCGCAGCGTGGCGGCGCTGTTGGCGATGGAGCGCTCGCCGGGCAGGTCGCGCGTGGCGCGCTCGAACACCTCGAGCTGGTGCTCGATGCCGCGCGGGCCGTCGGCGTCGCTGAAGTGCGTCATGAGCGAGATCTCGTCGACCTGCGGGAGCGCGTTCAGGCGCGTCCAGGCCGAGCCGAAGCGCTCGGGCGAGAAGCCCAGGCGGTTCATGCCGGAGTTCATCTTCAGGAACACGCGCTGCGGCTTGAGGGTCTTGTGGGCCGCGAGCATGTCGATCTGCTCGTCGCAGTGCACCGAATGCCACAGGTCCAGGCGCGAGCACAGCTCCAGGTCGCGCGCGTCGAACACGCCTTCGAGCAGCAGCACCGGGCCGCGCCAGCCCAGCGCGCGCACGCGCTCGGCCTCGGCCAGGTCGAGCAGCGCAAAGCCGTCGGCGCCGCGCAGGCCCTCGAAGACACGCTCGATGCCGTGCCCGTAGGCGTTGGCCTTGACCACGGCCCAGACACGGGCGTCGACGGCCGAGCGGCGGGCGCGGTCGAGGTTGTGGCGCAGGGCGGCGGTGTGGACGGTGGCGAGAATGGGGCGCGGCATGGCGGGTGTTGGGGTGGTTTCAGACCACGTTTTAGCATCTTCGGGAATGGGGTCGAATCCAGTGGGGATGCCTGAATTCGCGTCGTACCCCCATGCTATAACCGCCCATTCGCGCCTGACGCGACACTTTTTCACTACCGCCAGCAGACCCTCTGGCCAGCCAGCCCATCGATGAAGCGCGGTTTTTACACGATCATGTCGGCCCAGTTCTTTTCGTCGCTGGCCGACCAAGCGCTTTTCGTCGTTGCCGTCGATCTCATGCGAAGTTCGGGCGCCCCCGAATGGCAGCGGGCCGCCCTGGTGCCGATCTTCGCGGTCTTCTATGTGGTGCTGGCCCCGCTGGTGGGGGCCTTTGCCGACGCGCTGCCCAAGGGCAAGGTGATGTTCATCAGCAACGCGATCAAGGTCGTGGGCTGCCTGATGATGCTGTTCGGCTCGCACCCGCTGCTGTCGTATTCCATCGTGGGCCTGGGCGCCGCAGCCTACTCGCCGGCCAAGTACGGCATCCTCACCGAGCTGCTGCCGTCGTCGCAGCTGGTCAAGGCCAACGGCTGGATCGAAGGGCTGACCATCGCCTCGATCCTGCTGGGCATCGTGCTCGGCGGCATGCTGGTGGGCCATGCGGTGTCGAGCCAGCTGCTGCTCATCGACCTGCCGTTCATCGACACCGGCATCGACTCGCCGGCCGAAGCCGCCATTGCGGTGCTGATCTTCGTCTACGTGCTCGCGGCCTGGTTCAACACCCGCATCCCGCACACCGGCGTCGAGATGCGCCCGCTGCGCTCCAACCCCGAGCAGAGCATGGTGCGCAACCTGGCCGGCCTGCTGCCCGACTTCTGGCATTGCAACGCCCGCCTGTGGCGCGACCGGCTGGGCCAGATCTCGCTGGCGACCACGACGCTGTTCTGGGGCGCGGGCGGCAACCTCAAGTACATCGTGCTGGCCTGGGCCGCCGTGGCGCTCGAATACAACACCACCCAGGCCTCGGCGCTGACCGGCGTGGTCACCATCGGCACCGCGGTGGGCGCCATCGTGGCCTCGATGTACATGCGGCTGGACATGGCCACGCGCGTGATCCCCATGGGCATCGCGATGGGCCTGATGGTGATCTGCATGAACTTCATCGGCAACGTCTGGCTGGCGGTGCCGTTCCTGATCATCCTGGGCGGCCTGGGCGGCTTCCTGGTGGTGCCGATGAACGCGCTGCTGCAGCACCGCGGCCACAACCTGATGGGCGCGGGCCGCTCCATCGCCGTGCAGAACTTCAACGAGCAGGCCTGCATCCTTCTGCTGGGCGGCTTCTACAGCGTGTGCACGGGCCTGGGCCTGTCGGCCTACGGTGCGATCAGTGCCTTCGGCCTCGTGGTGGCGGGCTGCATGTGGATCATCAAGCGCTGGCACGAGAACAACCTCAAGAAGTATCCTGAGGAAGTCGAGCACCTGCTTGCCATCGCCCGCAGCGACAAGCATCACTGACCTCCCCCAGGCTGCGCGCACTTCGTGTCGCTCCGCCAACCCCCTCGCCGGGGGCAACACCAGCGGCCCGGCAAAGCCGGTTCCGCGGTGTTCCTTGAAAAAGACCTCGCCCCATGCCCGCCCTCGCCCTGATGTTCAACGCCTTCGTGTGGGGCGTTTCGTGGATTCCCTTCCGCCAGATCGCCAGCCACGGCCTGCATCCGCTGTGGACCACCTGCCTGATCTACCTCGTCATCGCGACGGCGATGGGCCTCGTGCGCCGGCACGCCTGGAAGGCCTTTGCCGCGTTCCCGATGCTGGTGGCTCTGGGCCTGGCGGCGGGCTTCACCAACGTGGGTTTCAACTGGGCCGTGACGCAGGGCGACGTGGTGCGCGTGGTGCTGCTGTTCTATCTGATGCCGCTGTGGAGCGTGCTGCTGGCCTGGCTGCTGCTGGGCGAGCGGCCCACGGGCGGCGCGCTGATGCGCGTGGCGCTGGCGCTCACCGGCGTGGTGGTGGTGCTGAAGGCGCCGGGCACCGACTGGCCGGTGCCCTCGAGCCTGCCCGACTGGCTGGGCGTGGCGGCAGGCTTCGGCTTTGCCGTGACCAACATCGTGCTGCGCCACCTGCGCCATGCGCCGGGCGAGTCGCGCGCGCTGGCCATGTTCTGGGGCTGCACGGTGGTGGCGGGCGTCGGCGCGGTGAGCGGCACCGCGTTCGGCGGCATCGATTCGCCCCTGCTCGCCTCGCCCGGCTGGCTGGGCTGGGCCGCGCTGCTGGGCACGGGCTTCATCGTCGCCAACGTGTGCCTGCAGTACGGCGCGCCCAAGCTGGCGGCCAGCGCGACCTCGGTGATCATGCTGTCGGAGGTGCTGTTCGCCAGTGTCTCGTCGGTGGCGCTGGGGGCGTCCACCATGAACTCGCGCATCCTCGTCGGCGGCGCGCTGATCGTGCTGGGCGCGGTGTGGTCGGCGTTTGCGCGAACCCCGCCCGCGCGCGATGATGGCGTTTCCGCGTCCACCTGAGGAGCTCTCTCCATGACCAGCGTCTACGACTTCCAGGCTACCCGCATCGACGGCAAGCCGGTGAAGCTCTCGACCTTCCGCGGCAAGGTGCTGCTGATCGTCAACACGGCGAGCAATTGCGGCTTCACGCCGCAGTTCGAAGGCCTGGAAGCGCTGCACGAAAAGTACGCCGGCCAGGGCCTCGCGGTGCTGGGCTTTCCCTCCAACCAGTTCGGCGGCCAGGACCCCGGCACCAACGAGGAAATCGGCGCCTTCTGCATGACCAACTACGGCGTGAGCTTCCCGATGATGGAGAAGATCGACGTCAACGGCAGCAACGCGCTGCCGCTGTACCAGTGGCTCACCAAGGAAAAGCCGGGCCTGCTGGGCAGCACGGCCATCAAGTGGAACTTCACCAAGTTCCTGGTCGGGCGCGACGGCGCGGTGCTCAAGCGCTATGCGCCGCTGGACACGCCGGCTTCGCTCACGCGCGACATCGAGGCGGCGCTGGCCGCCGGCTGAGTTCAGAAGCGGAAGTCGGCGCTCTTCGGCGCGCCGCCGACCGTCACGGTCTGGCTCTTGGTCTCGCCCGTCGACGTGCTCACGTCGATCACATAGCGCCCCGCCGGCAGGTCGATGAGGCACACCGGACCGGTGGCGGTGAAGGCCATGGCGGCGGACGAGTTCGCGTCGCCGCCCTTGATCGCGACGTTCAGATTGGCCAGATAGGCCCCGTCGGCGCGCGCGAACAGCAGCGACAGCGGATGGTTCTTCATGGCGGCGCGCATGGCGTTCGACTCGTCGGAGCCGATGCCGCCGCACACATAGCGCGTGGCGCCGATGCCCTGCCAAGGCGGCAGGGCCGAGGGCGGCTGCTGCGCCTGCGCGGCGACGGTGCCTGCGATGCAGGCAGCGGCCAGCAACGCACGGCGCAGCGAAAAAGCAGAAACGAAAGACATGGCACGAACTCCTTGCAGCGTCTTCGGCCCGCCATGATGCGCCCCGACGCGCGGTGCGCACGTCGGACGGCAACGTACCCTGCCGTGCGCGCGCGCCCTACCCTGCGGGCGCCTGCAGCGCCGCGTCGAGCAGCTCGACCCAGTGCCGCACGGGCGTGTCGCCGCTGCCGCTTTGCAGGTGCGTGATGCAGCCGATGTTGGCCGAGGCGATGGTCGTGGGCTGCAGCTGCTTCAGGTGGCCGAGCTTGCGGTCGCGCAGCGGGTAGGCCAGTTCGGGCTGCAGCACCGAGTAGGTGCCGGCCGAGCCGCAGCACAGGTGCGATTCGTTCATGGCCACGCGCACGTCGAAGCCGAGCGCGCGCAGGTGCGTCTCGACACCGCCGCGCAGCTTCTGGCCGTGCTGCAGCGTGCACGGCGGGTGGTAGGCGACCACGCCTTCGGGCGCGCGCACGCGGCCCTGCAGCGCGGGCACGAGCTCGGGCAGCAGCTCGCTCAGGTCGCGCGTGAGCGCGCTGATGCGCGCGGCCTTGGCGGCATAGGCCGCGTCGTGCTGCAGCAGGTGGCCGTACTCGCGCACGGTGACGCCGCAGCCCGAGGCGTTCATCACGATCGCTTCGACCTCGTTGCGTTCGACGAAGGGCCACCACGCGTCGATGTTGGCGCGCATCTGCGCCTTGCCGCCCTCCTGGTCGTTGAGGTGGAACTTCACGGCGCCGCAGCAGCCTGCCTTGGGCGCCATCACGGCCTGGATGCCGGCCGCGTCGAGCACGCGCGCGGTGGCGCTGTTGATGTTCGGCGCCATCGACGGCTGCACGCAGCCCGCGAGCATCAGCGCCTTGCGCGCATGCGTGGCGGTGGGCCAGCGGCCGGCGTCCTGCTTGGCAGGCACCTTGGCCTTCAGTGCTTCGGGCAGCAGCCCGCGCACCGACTGGCCCAGCGCCATCGCGGGGCCGAACAGCGGCGACGGCAGCGCTTCCTTGAGCAACCAGCGCGTGGCCGACTCCATCGCCGGGCGCGGCACTTTCTCGTCGACGATCTTGCGGCCGATGTCGACCAGGTTCCCGTACTGCACGCCGCTCGGGCAGGTGCTCTCGCAGTTGCGGCAGGTCAGGCAGCGGTCGAGGTGCAGCTGCGTGCTGCGCGTGGGCGCGTGGCCTTCGAGCACCTGCTTGATGAGGTAGATGCGCCCGCGCGGGCCGTCGAGCTCGTCGCCGAGCAGCTGGTAGGTCGGGCAGGTGGCGGTGCAGAAGCCGCAGTGCACGCACTTGCGCAGGATGGCTTCAGCTTCGCGGCCCGCGTCGGTGTCGCGGAATTCGGGGGCTAGTTCGGTTTGCATCGCGGGGTGGTGTCGTTTCTTTTTTTATTGGTCGCCTGCGAAGAGCCGGCCACGGTCGAAGACCCCGTGCGGATCGAACTCCTGCATCAGCGCGCGATGGATGCGCGCCACCGGCGCGCTCAGTGCGTCGAAGCGCGGCAGGTCGCAATCAGCTGATTGAGCCGCGGGCACACGGAACAGCGTCGCGTGGCCACCGGCGGCACGCGCGGCCTCGCGCAGGCGCGCGGCCTGCGCGGGCGGCGCGAGGTACCAGCGTTGCCCGCCGTGCCACTCGACCAGCGGCGCGGCGCAGCCCTCGATGGCGATCACCGGCGCGGTCTGCGGCACCGACAGGCGCCACAGCGCCAGCGAGCCGTCGGCATCGAGCGCGAACCACGGCATGCGCTGGTCGCGCAGCGCGGCCCAGCCGGTGGCGGCGCGCACCGGGTCTTGGCGTTCGCCGCCGAGCTGCGCGCAGGCGGCTTCGACGGCCGCCACGGCACCGCGCAGCCGCAGGCGCAGCACGCCCGCACCGGGCGCATGTTCGAACCAGCTGCTCGCGTTCAGCGGCAGCGGGCGTCCGCCCCATTCGTTGAGCAGGCGCAGCGCATCGGCCTGGCTGCAGGCGAAGGCGAGCGTGGCCTCGGCGGGCGCCACGGGCAGCACCTTGAGGCTCACTTCGGCGATCACGCCCAGCGTGCCGAGCGAGCCCGCCAGCACGCGCGAGACGTCGTAGCCGGCGACGTTCTTCATCACCTGGCCGCCGAAGCTCAGCACCTCGGCGCGGCCGTTGACGAGCGTGGTGCCGAGCACGTAGTCGCGCACCGCGCCCACGCTGGCGCGCGACGGGCCGCTGAGGCCGGCGGCGACCATGCCGCCCACTGTTCCGCTGACATCGAAGCACGGCGGCTCGAACGGCAGGCACTGGCCTTGTTCGGCGAGCGCGGCTTCGAGTTCGGCCAGCGGCGTGCCGGCGCGCACGGTGACGACCAGCTCGCTCGGTTCGTAGCTCGTGATGCCGGCGAGCGCGCGCAGGTCGAGCAGCTCGCCGCGCGGCGGCTGGCCGTAGAAATTCTTGGTGCCGCCGCCGCGCAGGCGCAGCGGCGTGGCATCGGCCGCGGCGGCGCGCACGCGCTCGACGACCTGCTGGAGGGCGGTGTCCATGTTCATCACGTTCTCAGAATCTCGGCAGGTCGGGATGCGCCAGCCGGCCGCCGCGCACCACTTCCTTGCCGTACTCGGCGCAGCGCTGCAGCGTGGGAATCACCTTGCCGGGGTTGAGCAGCCCGGCGGGGTCGAAGGCGCGCTTGATGCCGAACATCTGCTCGTTCTCGGCCGCGGTGAACTGCACGCACATGCTGTTGAGCTTTTCCACGCCCACGCCATGCTCGCCCGAGACGGTGCCGCCCATGGCGACGCTGGTCTCGAGGATGTCGGCGCCGAACAGCTCGCAGCGGTGCAGCTCGTCGGGGTCGTTGGCATCGAACAGCACCAGCGGGTGCAGGTTGCCGTCGCCCGCGTGGAACACGTTGCAGCAGCGCAGGTTGTATTTTTTCTCCATCTCCTGGATCGCCAGCAGGATGTCGGCCAGCCGCTTACGCGGGATGGTGGAGTCGAGGCACATGTAGTCGGGGCTGATGCGGCCCGACGCCGGAAAGGCATTCTTGCGGCCGCTCCAGAACTTCATGCGCTCGTCTTCGCTGGTGCTCACGGCGATGGCGGTGGCGCCGCAGCCGCGCAGCACCTCGGTCATGCGGCCGATTTCTTCCTCGACCTCTTCCGGCGTGCCGTCGGATTCGCACAGCAGGATGGCGGCGGCATCAAGGTCGTAGCCCGCGTGCACGAAGTCTTCGACGGCGGCGGTCATGGGCTTGTCCATCATCTCCAGGCCGGCCGGGATGATGCCCGCCGCGATCACCGCCGCGACCGCGTCGCCGGCTTTGCGCACGTCATCGAAGCTGGCCATGATGCAGCGCGCCAGCTGCGGCTTGGGCACGAGCTTGACCGTGACCTCGGTGGTCACGGCCAGCATGCCTTCGCTGCCGATGGCCAGCGCGAGCAGGTCGAGCCCCGGCGCATCGAGCGCCTCGCCGCCGAATTCGATGGGTTCGCCCTCGGCCGTGAAGCCGCGCACGCGCAGCACGTTGTGCAGCGTGAGGCCGTACTTCAGGCAGTGCACGCCGCCCGAGTTCTCGGCCACGTTGCCGCCGATGGTGCAGGCGATCTGGCTCGACGGGTCGGGCGCGTAGTAGAGGTTGAAAGGGGCCGCAGCCTCGCTGATCGCGAGGTTGCGCACGCCGCACTGCACGACGGCCGTGCGGCTCACCGGGTCGACCTTCAGGATGCGGTTGAACTTGGCCAGCGACAGCGTCACGCCCAGCGCGTGCGGCATGGCGCCGCCCGAGAGCCCGGTGCCGGCGCCGCGCGCCACCACGGGCACGGCCAGCGCATGGCAGGCGCGCAGCACGGCGGCCACCTGCGCCTCGGTCTCGGGCAGGGCCACCACCAGCGGGCGCTGGCGGTAGGCCGTGAGGCCGTCGCACTCGTAGGGCGTGGTGTCTTCGGCGTGCCAGATGAGCGCATGCGCGGGCAGGTGCGCCTGCAGCGCCCGCACCACCTGCGCCTGGCGCTCCGCCTTCGACAGCTGCGTGTGCTGGTCGGTCGTGACGGGAGCATTCATGGCGGGAACAACTTTCAGCGGACGACCATCAGGGTGAATGGCCACACATAGGCCTGCAGCGTCACGTACAGGCCGACCAGCGAGGCCAGCGCGATCGAGTGGAAGAACACGTAGCGCAGGATGTCGCCTTCGTGATTGAACCACCGCGTGGCGGTGGAGGCCACCACGATCGACTGGGCGTCGATCATCTTACCCATCACGCCGCCCGAGCTGTTGGCCGCGCCCATGAGGTTGGGCGCCAGGCCCAGCTGCTCGGCCGCGACCTTCTGCATGCCGCCGAACAGCACGTTCGAGGCCGTGTCGGAGCCCGTCATGGCCACGCCGATCCAGCCCATGAGCGTGCCGAAGAAGGGATAGAACACGCCGGTGTTGGCGAAGGCCAGGCCCAGCGTGGTGTCGGTGCCCGAGTAGCGCGTGAGCGTGCCCAGCGCGAGCATCAGCACGATGGTCATGAGCGAGTAGCGCACCATCCAGAGCGTGCGCAAGAAGGTGCGCACGATCTCGACCGGGTTGTACTTCATGAACAGCGCGCTCACGATCGCCGACAGCAGGATGCCGGTGCCCGTGGCCGACAGCAGGTTCAGCACGTACACCGCGCCTTCCTTCGTGGGCGCCATGACCACCGGCGGCATCTTCTCGATCAGGTTGTGCAGCCCGCCCATCAGGAACGAGGGCGCGAAGACGCCGTTGAGCGCGGTCTTCACCGACGGCAGGCCCCAGATGAAGACGAACACCGAGAGGATCACCCAGGGCATCCATGCGCGCACCAGCGCTTCGCGGCTGTGCACGACGATGGCGGCCGGCGGTTTGGCCTCGTGCGCGCTCACGTCCTTGCCGCGCAGCGAGGGCGAGCGCCACACGTTCTTCGGCTGCCACACGCGCAGGAACAGCACCAGGCTGGCCATCGACACGATGGCCGCGATGATGTCGACCAGCTCGGGGCCGATGAAGTTCGACACCAGGTACTGCGGCACCGCGAACGACACCCCCGTGACCAGGATGGCGGGCCACACTTCCATCATCGCCTTGCGTCCGGCGAAGGCCCACACCAGCCAGAACGGCACCAGCAGCGAGAAGAACGGCAGCTGCCGGCCGATCATCGCGGTGACTTCCATCAGGTCGTAGCCGTGCACCTTGGCCAGCGTGATCACCGGCGTGCCGAGCGCGCCGAAGGCGACCGGCGCCGTGTTGGCGATCAGCGAGAGGCCCGAGGCGGCCAGCGGCGAGAAGCCCAGCCCGATCAGGATGCCGGCCGTGACCGCCACCGGCGTGCCGAAGCCCGCCGCGCCCTCGAAGAACGCGCCGAAGCAGAAGGCGATCAGCAGCAGCTGGATGCGCCGGTCTTCGGTGATGCCCGAGAGCGAGTCCTGCAACACCTTGAAGCTGCCGTTCTGTTCGGCCAGCTGCTGCAGGAAGATGATGTTCAGCACGATCCAGCCGATCGGCAGCAGGCCCGTGAAGCCGCCGAAGAGCGCGGCGCGCCCGGCCATCTCGGCCGGCATGCCGTAGGCGAACACGGCGACGGCCAGCGCCGCCAGCAGGCCCAGGCCGGCGGCGATGTGGGCCTTGATGTGGAAGAAGCCGAGGCACGCAAGCATCACCACCACCGGGATCGCGGCGAGCGCGGTGGAAATGATCATGTTGCCGAACGGGTCGTAGATCTGCTGCCAGGTCATGCGTTGTCTCCGGGGAGGCTGTTGTTGTGCCCCGCACTCTAGGGAGAAGCGCGCCGTCCGGATTGAAGGTTTTTTGCCCGGACCTTGATAAAAATTTGTCGGGCCGGCGTGTCGGTCAATGCAGCGTCTGAACGATCCAGTCGACGAAGGCCGCGCACTCCCAGCGCTCCAGCGTGCCCGGCTGCCAGCAGATGTAGTGGCGGTGCGGCGAGGGCACGGGCCGCTCCGACAGCGCCACCAGCCGGCCCGATTCGAACCATGCGGCGCCCAGTTTCTGTCGCACCAGCGCCACGCCGAAGCCGCTGGCGGCCGCGTCGTAGACCAGGCCCAGATCGTTGAACTGCGCGCCCAGGTGCGGCTCGGGCTGGTCGATGCCGCAGCTCGCGAACCAGGTGCCCCACGGCTCGAGCGGGCTGCGGATCAGCCGCGCGCTGGCGATCTCGGCCGCGGTGCGAAAGCCGTCGAAGGGCCCGAACTCGTTCAGGTAGCTCGGGCTGCAGGCGGGCACCACGTCCTCGGCGATGAGCAGGCGGTGCTCGCAGTCGGCGTACGCGCCGATGCCGTAGCGCACCTGCAGGTCGGTCTGCTCGGCCGTGACGTCGAGCAGCGGGATCGACACATGCAGCGCCAGCTCGATGTCGGGGTAGATGTTGCGAAAGAGCTCCAGCCGCGGCATCAAGAACTGGCGGCTGAAGGTGGGCGTGACCGCCACGCTCAGGCGCGGTGCGCGCAGCGCCGCGTCACGGCTGCCGGGCGTGGCCTGCTGCAGCGCGGCCAGGCCGACGCGCACGTTCGCCAGGTAGGCCGCGCCGTCGGCCGTGAGGCTGAAGTCGCTGCGCCCGAAGAGCTTGAAGCCCACGTGCGCCTCGAGCTGGCGGATGCGGTGGCTCACGGCGCTGGCCGTCACGCACAGCTCGTCGGCCGCGCGGCCCGCATGCCGCAGGCGCGCAACGGCCTCGAAGGTCAGCAGGCATTGGATCGGGGGGATGTGGTGCAGGGCCATCCTCGGCAGCGGCCCGACTCAGTCTTCGAAGAAATTCACCGGCAGGCCCGGCGTGTCGACGCGCATCGAGAGCACGGTGCCCGAGGCCGGGCGCTGCACCAGCTCGTCGGCCGGGCGGCCCTTGCGCCCGCTGGTGACGAACAGGGTGCGCAGGTCGTCGCCGCCGAAGCAGGGCATGGTCGGGCACTGCACCGGCACCGCGATGGCGGCCACGCGCTCGCCCGTGGGCGCAAAGCGCAGCAGCTGCGCGCCTTCGAACATCGCGACCCAGTAGTGGCCGGCGGCGTCGACGGTGGCGCCGTCGGGGCGGCCGTCGTAATGCGTGGGCGTGCTGGGTACCCAGCCCGCGGGCTTGGGGTCGAACTGCTGGAACACGCGCGCATGCGAGAGCGTGTTGGCCTCGGCGTCCCAGTCCCAGGCGCGCACCACGTGCGCGGCGGTGTCGGCCCAGTACAGGGTGCGGTTGTCGGGCGAGAACGCCAGGCCGTTGGCGGTGGTGACGTGTTCCAGCATCGACGTGATGGTGGGCGAGACGTCCCCCGGCCGTGCGTCGAAGCAGTAGAGCGCGGCGTTGGCGCGGTCCTTGGCCTCGTTGAGCGAGCCGGCCCAGAAGCGGCCGAGCGCGTCGCACTTGCCGTCGTTGAAGCGCATGGTGCGCACGTCGTGCTCCGCGCGCGCCATCGCGACGAGGCTGCCGCCCCACTCGCGGGCCCGGTAGATGCCGTCGCGCAGCGCGATCACGAGGCCGCCGCTGCGTGCCGGCGCCATGCAGCCGGGTTCGGTGGGCAAGGCCCATCGCTCGACCGTGGCCGTGGGCGAACCGATCTCGCCGCGCGTGCGCAGCACAGCGCGGCCCGGGATGTCGAGCCAGTAGAGCGCGCGTTCGTGCGGATGCCAGAACGGCGATTCACCCAGCTCGCAGAGGCTGTCTTCGATGGAGGTCCACATGGTGGGGCGATTGTGCCCCCGCCCACGCGGGCCGCGGGCAAAAAAAAGCCCGCTGACGCCGAAGCGCTCGCGGGCTGAACATCCAAAGGAGACTCGCCTGAAAAAACCGGGAGTGGTTGTTCTTCTTTGTATCGAAAAGGGTGGTGGTGGTCTTTGAAGCGCGGGGGCCGGCGCCGTGCCGGACCACCCGCTGTCTGTGTGCGAATCAGCGGTTGTAAGCCGTTTCGCCGTGGGACGAGATGTCGAGGCCTTCGCGCTCTTCCTCTTCCGACACACGCAGGCCGAGGGTCAGGTCGGCGATCTTGTAGGCGATGAACGCAACCACGCCGGACCACACGATGGTGAACAGCACGCTCTTGACCTGGATCCAGACCTGCGCGCCCATCGAGAAGGTGTCGGGGGTCAGGCCGCCGGTGCCGCCCAGGCCCTTGGCAGCGAACACGCCGGTCAGGATGGCACCCAGGATGCCGCCCACGCCGTGCACGCCGAACACGTCGAACGCGTCGTCCGCGCCGAGCATGCGCTTGAGACCGCCCACGCCCCACAGGCAAACCAGGCCGGCCAGCAGGCCCATCACGATCGAGCCCATCGGGCCGACGAAACCTGCGGCGGGCGTGACGGCCACGAGGCCGGCGACAGCACCGGATGCGGCGCCCAGCATCGAGGCCTTGCCCTTGTGCAGGCTCTCACCCAGGATCCACGAGAGGGCCGCGGCGGCGGTGGCGAGCACCGTGTTCACAAAAGCCAGGCCGGCGGCGGCGTTGGCCGCACCTGCCGAGCCGGCGTTGAAGCCGAACCAGCCGACCCACAGCAGCGAGGCGCCGACCATGGTGAGCGTGAGCGAGTGCGGCGTGAAGGCTTCCTTGCCGTAGCCCACGCGCTTGCCGACCATGTAGGCACCGACCAGGCCGGCGATACCGGCGTTGATGTGCACCACGGTGCCGCCGGCGAAGTCCAGCGCGCCGTCCTTGCCCAGCAGGCCGCCGCCCCACACGATGTGGGCCATGGGCACGTAGCTGAAGGTGAACCAGATCACCGAGAACAGCAGCACGGCCGAGAACTTGGCGCGTTCCGCGAAGGCGCCGACGATCAGCGCCACGGTGATGGCCGCGAAGGTGCCCTGGAAGGCGAAGAACACGTATTCGGGGATCGTGGTCAGCGCGCCGAAGGTCTCCTGCGTGATGCCCTTCATGAAGATCTTGTCGAAGCTTCCGAAGAAGTTGCCGTCGCCCGTGAAGGCCAGGCTGTAGCCGTAGATGGCCCACAGCAGGCTGATGAGCGAGAAGATCACGAAGACCTGCATCAGCACCGACAGCATGTTCTTGGAGCGGCCCAGGCCGCCGTAGAACAGCGCCAGGCCGGGGATGGTCATCAGGATCACGAGCAGGGTCGAGGTGAGCATCCAGGCGGTGTCGCCGGAGTCGACCTTGGGCGCGGGGGCGGCGGCCGGTGCGGCGGGCGCGGCCTCGGCGGCCGCGGGTGCTGCAGCTGCTGCAGGCGCGGGCGCAGCAGCGGCAGGTGCCGATGCAGCCGGTGCCTCAGGGGTGGCGGCGGGTGCCTGGGCCAGCGCCGAAGTACCGGCGACGAAGACGCTCAAGCCGAGCGCAAGAGAGACAAGAAGTTTTTTCATAGTCGTTGTTCTTTCGGGCCAGGACTCGATCAGAGGGCTTCGCGGCCCGTTTCGCCGGTGCGGATGCGCACGACCTGCTCGAGGTTGTAGACAAAGATCTTGCCGTCGCCGATCTTCCCGGTGCGCGCGGCGCCTTCCACGGCCTCGATCACGCGGTCGACCAGCTCGTCGGAGATGGCCGCCTCGATCTTCACCTTGGGCAGGAAGTCGACCACGTACTCGGCGCCGCGGTACAGCTCGGTGTGGCCCTTCTGGCGACCGAAGCCCTTCACTTCCGTGACGGTGATGCCCTGCACGCCGATGGCCGAGAGCGCTTCGCGCACCTCGTCGAGCTTGAACGGTTTGATGATGGCTGTGACCAGCTTCATGATGAGTTGCTCCTTCTGGATGGATGAAAGGCGGCGCGGCAACGTGGGCCGCGCCTGGTTGTTGTGTCGATTACAGCGTCTTCGTCAGCGTGAGGATGAAGCGTGCCTTGTTGGGCGAGTAGTAGGTGGTGCCGAAGGTGCCGAAGTCGGGGATCTCGATGCCCGGGTAGGCCACGACCTGGTAGTTGGACTTCTTGTTGGCGCCCTGCACCGAGCCGGTGAGCGTCAGGCCGCTGCCGAAGTCGTAGGTGGCGCCGATGTTGTAGTCCACGTAGCTCTTGTAGCCCAGGCTGCGGATGTCGCTGGACATGTTGGTGAAGCCGACGGCGGCCTTGAGCGTGACCTTGGGCACGATCTCCTTGCTGTAGGCCAGGTTCAGGTAACCGGTGTTGCGGCCCTTCAGGCCCGAGCCCGTCTTGGCGCCGGCGTAGCCGAAGTAGTCCTTGGACACCGTGTGCGAGTACTTGGCCGTGAACGAGCCGAAGCTGTCGTTGGCGTAGGTGGCGCCCACGTACAGCTCGGTGGTGTTGCCCACCGAGTTGCCCGGGTAGATGTAGGTGAGCGCGCCCACGTCCATGTCGACCGGGCCGGCCTTGAACTTGTAGCCGCCGTACAGGTCGCTCTCGATGCTGTTGCCCTTGAGCCAGTTGACGCTGGAGTTCCAGTTGCCGATGTAGAAGCCGCTGTCGCCGAAGGCGTAGTCGAAGCCGCCCTGGATGGCGGGCTTGAAACCCTTGGTCTTGGCGTAGTCGTTCTTGCCGATCATGTCCTGGTCCTGGCCGCGGAACTTGTAGTTCGTGGTCAGCGAGACATTGCCCGTGAGCAGGGGCGCGGGCGCCGGTGCGGCGGCGTCGGCGGCCTGGGCCATGGCGGCGCCCGAGGCGGTCAGTGCAGTGGCCAGAACGATCAACGCCTGGGCGGCGGTACGGTGCGTCATCAGGGAACTCCTCGCAAGTGTGTTGTTGGACCTGAGCACCCTCAAAGCAGGGAGCGTGCCAAACTGCACGAATACCGCCCCGGCCAGAGGGCGCAGGTGTCCGGCGATGAGCGCCAAATCGTTACAAGCCCTGTTTCCGGCAGTTGCACACGCTTGCACGCTGCACGGTCCTGGGCTTGCACGTCGCAGGCGCACCAACTTGGGGAGAGGGAGAAAAATGAGTCTGTCTTTGGTGCAAAGCCGCGCCTTGCTCGGCCTGGAGGCCGCCGCCGTCACGGTCGAGGTGCATCTGGCGAACGGCCTGCCGAGCTTCACGCTGGTCGGGCTGGCCGAGACCGAGGTCAAGGAAGCACGCGAACGCGTGCGCTCGGCGATCCAGAACGCCGGGCTCGAATTTCCGACCAACAAGAAGATCGTGGTCAATCTGGCGCCCGCCGACCTGCCGAAGGACTCGGGCCGCTTCGACCTGCCCATTGCCCTGGGCATCCTCGCGGCCAGTGGGCAGATCGAGAACGCGCGGCTGGCCGGCCATGAGTTCGCCGGCGAGCTGTCGCTGTCGGGCGAACTGCGCCCCGTGCGCGGCGCGCTCGCGATGGCCGTGGCCACCTACACCCAGGGCACGGCCGTGCGGCTGGTGCTGCCCCTGGACAGCGCCCAGGAGGCCGCGCTGGTGCCCGGTGCGCAGGTGTACGGGGCCCGGCACCTGCTCGACGTGGTGCGCCAGTTCGCCGCCAGCGGCGGCGGTCCGGTCGATGCGAGCGACGACGGCTGGACCCACGTGCGCGCCGCGCCCGGCGACGGCGCCCCGCGCTATGCCGACCTGGCCGACGTCAAGGGCCACACCGGCGCCAAGCGCGCCCTCGAGATCGCCGCGGCCGGCGGCCACAGCCTGCTCATGGTGGGCGAGCCGGGCTCGGGCAAGTCGATGCTGGCACACCGCTTCGCCGGCCTGCTGCCGCCGATGAACGTGGACGAAGCGCTGGAGAGCGCGGCCATCGCCAGCCTCGACGGCCGGCTGGCGCCCGAGCGCTGGATGAGCCGGCCGACGGCCACGCCGCACCACACGGCGAGCGCGGTGGCGCTGGTGGGCGGCGGCTCGCCGCCCCGGCCGGGCGAGATCTCGCGCGCGCACCACGGCGTTCTGTTTTTGGATGAATTCCCCGAGTTCACGCGCGCCGCGCTCGAAGCCCTGCGCGAGCCGCTGGAGACCGGCACCATCACGATCACCCGCGCCGCCCGTCGCGCAGAGTTTCCGGCGCGCTTCCAGCTCATCGCCGCGATGAACCCCTGCCCCTGCGGCTACCTCGGCTCCACGCTCAAGCCCTGCCGCTGCACGCCCGAGCGCGTCGCGCGCTACCAGGGCAAGCTCAGCGGCCCGCTGCTGGACCGCATCGACCTGCACATCGAGGTGGCGGCCGTGTCGGCGCCGCAGCTGCTCGATGCGCCGGCGGGCGAATCGACCGACAGCATCCGCGCGCGCGTGGTGGGCGCACGCGACCGCGCGCTGCAACGCCAGGGCCACGCGAACCAGGCGTTGCAGGGGCGTGCGATCGACACGCACGCCGTGCTCGACGGCCCCGCGCGCCAGCTGCTGCAGCAGGCGGCCGCGCGGCTGGGCTGGTCGGCGCGCAGCACGCACCGCGCGCTGAAGGTGGCGCGCACCATCGCCGACCTCGCGGGACAGGACGCCGTGCAGGCCGCGCACGTGGCGGAGGCGGTGCAGTACCGCCGCGCATTGCGCACCGGCACGCCCTGACCCGCGGCCCTCTTACTTGAACTCGTGGCTCACCACCGGTGCGGACTTGCTGTCCTGCACCGTCACGCGCTGGCGGTAGGCCGTGAGGTCGCCGTTGCGCACCTCGATCGTGTAGATGCCCGGACGCAGCGGCAGCGACTTGAGCGGCGGGCTCACGCCGCGGTCGGCGCCGTCGACGAAGACCTGGCCCCAGGGCCGGATGTTGAACTGCACGCGGCCCATGCCGGGTGCCGCGGCCGGCGGCGGTGGCGGGGCCGGCGGTGCGCCCGCGATCACGGTCGGCACGGGGTTCGTGCTGCCCGCGGCCGGCGGAGGCGGTGACTGCCGGTTGAGCTGGGCGATGGCGTTGCGCGCCTCGCGCGCATGCAGGCCGCGGCGGTGGCGCCGCAGGTAGGCCTCGTAGCCTTCGCGGGTGTTCTCGGCCTGGGCCAGGTTCCAGTCTTCCACCTCGGCGACCACGGCGGGGTCGGGGGGCGGCGGCGCTTCGGGTTGCGCCGGCTGTGCGGTCGGTGCGGGCTGTGCCTCGGGCTCGGCCGGCGGCGCAGCAGGCGGCGTGGGCGCGGCGGCGATGGGCACGTTGTCGAGCGGGCTCAGCGGGGCACTGGCCGATGCGGCGGGCGCGGACGCCGGCGGGGCCTCGGAGGTCGCGCCGGCCGGCGGCATCGCGGCCGGGGGCGCGCCCGGATCGGACATCGGCGTGCCCGGCGGTGGCGCGGCCGCAATCATCGGATCGGACGGTGCCTTGGCCGTCAGCCGCCAGCCGATCCAGCCGCCGACCGCGAACAGCGCCAGCACCAGCGCGCCGACAAGGAACCACGGCGGGCGCTTCGATGCCTTCTTCGGTCGTGCGACAGGCGATGGCGGCGCAGGCGGCGGTGGTGCCTGCACGCGCGCGGTCGCCGCTTCCACGGGCACGGGCTGCACCTCGGGCGCGGGCGGTGGCGCTTCCTCCACCGGCTCCGGCGCAGGCGGCTCCTGCGGCACGGGCGCCGCGACGGGCACGGCAGCAGCAGCCACCACCGCCGGCGCCGACCGGTCCACCACATAGAGATCGCCCAGCTTCACCAGCCCCAGCTCCGCCGCGAAAGCCGCCACCGTCTGCGTGCGGTCCTTGCTGTGCACGGCCAGCGTGTGGTCGACCGCGGCGCAGAAGGCCGGGCTCAGGTCGTCGCGGTCCATCGACGACAGCGGCACGTAGGCGTCCTGCACGCTGCGCACCACGGCCGAGGGCGGCGGGTGGCCGGTCACCGCGCGGTACAGCACGGCGCCCAGTGCATAGAGGTCGGTCCACGCGCCCTGCAGCAGCGTGTTGTCGTCGGCGTACTGCTCGATCGGCGAATAGCCCGACTTCACCATCACCGCGACCTCGTCGACCAGGTCGGCGATCGACTTGCGCGCGGCGCCGAAGTCCAGCAGCACCGGGCGGTCGTCCTGCTGCTGGATGAAAATGTTGTCGGGCGCGATGTCGCGGTGGAAGCACTGGCTGTGGTGCAGCGTGTCGAGCGCGCCCAAGAGCGGCCCCAGCATGCCCAGCAGCCAGGGTTCGGTCAGCGTGGCCGGTTCGCTCTCGGCCAGCTGGCGCAGCGTGCGGCCCTTGTACAGCTGGATCGCCATGTAGGCGGTGGAGTTGGCCTCCCAGAAGCGATGCACCCGCACCAGCGCCGGGTGGCTGAACTGCGCCAGCGTGCGCGCCTCGTTGATGAAGCTGCGCAGGCCGGCCGCGAAGGTGGCGGTGAGGCGCTCGGAGCGCACGTGCACGCTGTTGTCGCCCACGCGGCGCGCGAGCATCGAAGGCATGTATTCCTTGACCGCCACCTCGCGCTGCAGCGAGTGATCGTAGGCGCGGTAGACGATGCCGAAGCCGCCCTCGCCGATGACTTCGAGCAGCTCGAACTCGTCGAGCCGGTGGCCCGTGCCGAGGGGATGGGGGCGCTCCTCCTGCGGGTCGGGCGTCGCGCTAGGGCTGGCGGGCGTCGTCATGGGGTGTCTCTTCTTCCTGCGGGTGGGTCGGGCGCGTCATGCCCATGGCACGTGGCCTTGCGAAAACAACTGGGAAAACAGCGGCGTGTTGAGCCCGCCGCCGTGCGCCGCGGTGCGCAGCGGCGAGCCGTCGGCCTGGTTGGTCCACCAGTAGCTGGTGCCGCCGAAGGGGTCGAAGCACAGCGGCAGCTCGGGCCAGCCCAGGCGCTGCTGCGCGCTCGCGCCGCGCGCACCGTTGGCAGGGCCGGCGGCCGCGCCGAGGATCGAGAGGATGTCGTCCGAGCCGCCGCTGGCGGTGCGAAAGCCCGTGCGGCCCGCGGCCAGTACCTGGCCGTCGAAGAGGTCGGGCGCCACGCCGTGGCGGATGGCCTGCAGCAGCGCGCTGCCGCACTGCCAGTACCAGGCGGCCGAGCCTTCGAGCAGCGCGGGGTGGTAGCGCGCCGCGTCCACCTGCAGCGCCACGCAGGCCGGGTAGTAGCGGCCCACGCGGTCGCAGCTGGGCGCGATGCAGCCCAGCTGCACCGCGTTCACGCCGTGCGTCGCGGGGATGGCGAAGTTCCAGACCGGGGCCACCGCGTAGTGGCGCGTCATGGCGTCGGGCCAGCGCTTGAAGCTGCCCAGGCCGTTCTGCATCCAGCGGTCCCACCAGGCCTGCAGTTCGCGCGGCATGCGGCGGTAGAGAAAGTCGCCGGCCGACGGCAGCTTGCCGTACCAGCCGATCTGCTCGTCGAGCGGCGACCAGGCGTGCGGGGGAGGCGTCATCCTAGGATTTCCCGGGGCAGGAGAAGCTGTTCATCTGCGACAGCCGCAGCGGGTTGTAGACGCTGTTGGCCGTCACCGCGAGCACCACCTTCTTGCCTTGCAGGTCGAAGGTCGCGTTGAACGACTCGGGCGTGCGCCCCGACGAGATCGAGGCCTTGTCGAACAGCCGGTGCAGCGCCCACGGCCCCTCGGTCACGATGCCGCCGGCCGGCGTGCCGTTGGCCACCGTGACCTGCAACCGCACCTGGTTGCTGTTGCGCGGGCCGGGCCACTTGATGCTGCTGGGCGCCTGCGGGCCGTGGGCGTAGCGCACCGTCTGGCCGTCGATGTCCAGCGTGAACTGCGTGAGCGTGGCGTCCATGTCCTCGGGCCGGATGTCGAGTGTGAACGAGGGCGTGCGCCCGCCCGCCATGCCCGTGAAGAACACGTCGCGGATCGCCTGCGCCTTCTGGAACGCATCGAGGTAGGCCGAGCGCCCCGACGCGCTGCCGTCCACGCCGCGCTTGAAGGTCCACGGGTTGACCGAGGTGTCGACCTGCGAGGCGAGGTTCTTTTGAAAGAAGTCGTCCATCATCCCGCCGGGCGCGAACAGCTGCGCGAAGTCGCCGGCCGCCACGTCGCGGTTCGAACCACGCGCGAACGGGTAGCGCCCCGCGATCGCCTGGCTGCAGAACTGCCCGATGGTCGCGGCCGCGTTCTGGCCGATGTTCTGCCGCGTCACCGCCGCGGCCTTCGACGACGCGGTGGCCGACAGGTCGTTCAGCATGCCCTGGAACGGCACCGGCAGGCGCCCTGCTTCGGCCTGCAGCTTGGTCACGGCGTCGCCGGGCGGCGGGATGTTGCCGCTGCGCAGCGCGGTGTCGGTGGCGGTGAGGAAGGTGTACAGCTCGTTGATGAGTGCGGCCGTCTGGTCCAGCGGCGTCTGGCCGCCAGCCTTGGGCGCGGTCACCATGCGCCGCAGCGGCGCGAAGTGGTTGTCGACCAGCGACTCGGGCCGGTCGGGCGCGGTGTTGCGGCGCTGGCTGCCGTCGGGCTGGCCGATGAGCTGCTCGATGCGCTCGCGCGTGCTGGTCACGCGGTTCTGCGCCTGGTCGAGCAGGCTGCGCGTGGCCTCGTCGTGGTTGCGCAGCAGGTCGGTCTCGCGCGCTGCGCCGCGGATGAGGCGCGACATCGGCGACTCGCCGGTCGACAGCACGCGCGTCATCTGGATGCTCTGCAGCAGCGACTTGCTCTCGGCCAGCCGGATGTCGGCCAGGTACTCGTCCCAGGTGCGGATGTAGTCGCTGAGGTACAGGCGCCGCACTTCGCGCAGCAGCAGCTCGCGCGAGGTGATGTCGGCGATGCCCGGCGCGCGGATCTGCAGCACCCAGCGGTCTTCCTGCTCCAGCGCCAGCGTGGTCTCGGCCATGCGCTTGTCGAAGATGTCCCAGTAGCCCCGGTAGGTGAACAGCGTGGGAATGCCGTCGGTCAGCGGCTTGCCGCTGGCGCGCCGCACCACCAGCGCCGACTCCGCACCGCCCGCCTCGGCGATGGTGAAGGCATTGGGCGCGCTGGTCTGCAAGAGGATGCGGCGCAGCCGCGCGTACGAGCGCTGCGCCAGCGGCACGCCGGCCAGGCGCTCGCGGGTCTGCGCGATGAGCTTGTCGTCCTTGGTGAAGGGCGAGCTCACGACGCGGTCGGCGAACAGCGTCTTCAGGTGCGCTTCGAGGTTCGTGCGCTGCTCGCGCGTGAGCGAGGCGCCGATCTTGCGGTCGACGTCGGTCAGCAGCCAGGCCTGCAGGAAGTCGGCGTCGTAGCGCTCGGGGTCGTACAGCATGAGGTAGGCCTTGAGCGCCTCGTAGCTGTATTCGGCGTCGGCCTTCGCGGCCTCGCGCAGCGACTGCTCGACGCGTTGCGCGGCCTGCGGCAGCAGCACGGTTTCCAATGCGCGCTGGTACACGCCGTCGGTCGCGGCCTGCAGCTTCTCGCCCTGGTAGAGCCCGAAGCGGTAGCCCACGGGCGGATCGCCGATGTCGAACTCGGCCGATTTGGGCAGGTCGCGCAGCCGGTCGAGGATGAGCAGCGAGCTCGCGATGTCGCCGCTCGAATCGACCACCGTCGGCAGCTCGCCGCGCGCGGCGGCCTTGTTGAAGGCCTTGGCGTTGCCGTCGACCTCGGCCACGTAGGCCTTGTTGTGGCGCCAGCTGTTGGCCCACGCGCCCAGCAGCACCACCGCGAGCACGCCGACCAGCGCGTAGCCCGCCAGGTCGATGGCGCGGCGCCGGCGGTACCAGCGCAGGTTGGTGCCGGCCACGCCCGCGTCGCGGAAGATCACCTGCTGCAGCAGCTCTTTGAGGAAGTAGCTCTTGCCCGGGCCCGGCGGCGGCGCGGGCGGCGCGTTCACCTGCAGGTAGCGCTTGATGGCGCCCATCACGCGGTCGAAGGCCGTGCCCTCCTGCGTGCCGCTGGTGAAGTACACGCCGCGCAGCAGCGGCGCCACCTCGAACTTCGACGGGTTGAACACGTCGGCCAGGAAGGTGCCCAGGATGTCCTCGAAGCTCGCGAACTGCTGCGGCAGCAGGTAGGCCTGCGCGCGCCGCATCGGGTCGGGCTCGGTGGCCATCAGCTCGGGCAGGCGCTCGTCCAGGCGCTGGTGCAGCAGCTTGTATTCCTGGTGGAAGCGCTCGCGCAGGTCGGCCTTGGCCGGGTCGGCGGGGTTGCCCTCGATGGGGAAGGTGAAGCCCCACACCTGCTGGCGCTCGGCGCGGCCCAGCGAGCCGAAGTACTCGTTGAAGCCGGCCAGCAGGTCGGTCTTGGTGACCAGCACGTACACCGGGAAGTTGATGCCCAGGTCGTTGCGCAGCTCAAGCAGCCGCTTGCGCAGCGCCATCGCATGGCGCGCGCGCTGCGCGTCGTCGGCCAGCGGCAGGTCGGCGATGCTGATGGTGAGGATCGCGCCGTTGATCGGCTGGCGCGGCCGGAACTTCTTGAGCAGCTCGATGAAGCCCTTCCACTCGCCCTCGTCGGTCTCGCGGTGGCTCTCGTGCGTGGTGTAGCGCCCGGCCGTGTCGATGAGCACCGCCTCGTTGGTGAACCACCAGTCGCAGTTGCGCGTGCCGCCGATGCCGCGCACCGCGGCCTTGCCGAGCTGGTCGGCGAGCGGAAAGTCGAGGTCGGAGTTGACCAGCGCCGTGGTCTTGCCCGAGCCCGGCGCGCCGATGAAGATGTACCAGGGCAGCTGGTAGAGGTACTGCCGGTCGAACAGCGCGAAGCGCCCGGCCGCCTTGCCGCCGGGGCCCGGGCCGAAGCGCATGTTCTTCAGCACCGCGGTGGCGTCGGCGAAGCCGCTGTGCAGCTCCTTGATCTCGGGCGCCTCTTCGGGCTTGGCCTCCTTCGCCTTGGGCGACGGCGTGCGCAGCTGGTGCAGCAGCTGCGCGTTGAGGCGGCGCTCGCGCCACTTGCGGTAGGCCACGCGCACCAGCCACACGCCGAACATCAGCGCGATGACGACGATGCGCACGAACTCGCCTTCGAGCGGCCGGTAGCGGCCCACGGCGATCACCGGGCCGATGACCCAGATCAGGAACGCGAGCGCGACCAGCCCGAAGAAGACCCAGAGGTCGCGGCTGACGAGAAAACGGAAGAGCGCGCGCAGCATCAGCGGGTTCCTCCTTGTGGTTGTTGCTGCCGGGGTTGCGGCGCAGACCCCGGCATCGGCACGCCCGCCACCGGCGCCACCAGCAGCGTCACCTCGACGCGCCGGTTGCGCGCGCGGTTGGCCGCCGAGTCGTTGGGCACCAGCGGGTCGGCATCGCCGCGGCCTTCGGCGCGCAAGCGCTCGGGCCGGCTCAGGCGCGTGGCGATCATGGCTTTCACCGCATCGGCGCGCGCCTGCGAGAGCTGCCAGTTGGACGGGAAGCGCACGCTGCGGATCGGCTGGTCGTCGCTGAAGCCGCTGACCAGCACGTTGCCTTCCACCGCGTTGAGCGCGTCGGCCACGCGCGCGAGCACCGGCGCGTAGCGGTCGAGCACGCGGTCGGAGCCCGAGGCGAACAGGCCGTCGCCGCGCAGCACCACCACGCTGCGGTCGGCCTCGTCGCGCACCGTGAGCAGGCCGTCGCGGATCTCGGGCTCGAGAAAGCGCTGCAGGCGCGGCTGCGCCGCGGGCACCGCCACCGCGCGCTGCGTCTGCGGCAGGCGCACCGCGTTCACGGCCGAGAAGGCGCCGTCGGAATGGCCCGCGAGGTTGAAGGTGAGCACCGCGAACACCAGCACCAGCAGCACCGCCGCCACCGCGCCCACGGCCCACACCGGCAGCCAGTGGCGCGTGCGGCGCACGGGCGCGCTCGCGTCCTGCCAGTGCGGCGACAGCGGCGCCGCGATTTCGCCGCGCGCCTGCCGGATGATCTGCAGCAGCCGCTGCTTGAGCGTCTCGAGTTGCGAGCGGCCGTTGTCGATGACGCGAAAGCGCCCCTCGAAGCCCATGGCCAGGCAGAAGTAGATGAGCTCGATGAGGTGCAGGTGCTGCTGCGGGTTCTGCACCAGCCGCGACAGCAGCTGGAAGAATTTTTCGCCGCCCCAGGTCTCGTTGTGGAACATCACGAGCAGGCTCTGCGACGACCAGATGCTGCCGCCCCACGGCGTGAGCGCCGCGGCCTCGTCGACCGCGGTGCACAGGCAGTAGCGCGCGCCGATGATCACTTCGGGCGCGATACCGGCCTGCTGCGCGCGCGTCTCGAAGCGCCGCACTTCGTCGACCAGGTGCTCGCGCAGTTGCGCGGGCGACGGGTGGTGGCCGGTGGCGCGGATCTGCGGGATCAGGTCGAGCAGCGGGTTGGCCGCCGCCACCAGCGGGTTGTTGCCCGCCAGCGCCGTGTCGCCCGCATGCGGGCGCCGCGCGTCGTGCCACGCGGTGAAGGCATCGGGCTGGGGTTGCTGCTGGGGTTGCGGCCCCGGGCCGCCGTGCGTGGTCGCGCCGCCGCCCGGATTGGGCGGCACGAAACCACCCGGGCCGACGGCCATGTCATTGGCACCGTTCATAGGGTCCCTCACGGACGGATGGCCCAGAACTCCATGGCGAGCCCCGGAAAGTCGCCGGCCAGGTGCATGGCGACGCCGCCCGATTTCTCGAGCTGGCGCCACATGTCGCCGCCCTTGTCGAGTTCGAAGTAGTGGTAGCCCGCGTGGTACGGGATCTGGCGCGGCGCCACCGGCAGCGAGCGCACGACCACGCCGGGCAGCTGCAGCTGCACGAGGTCGCGGATGCGCTCGACCGAGCCGATCTTGACCTGCGTCGGAAAGCGCTGCTGCACGGCATCGGCCGGCAGGTCGGCATGCACCGCGAGCACGAAGGCCGCGTTGCGCACCAGCACCGGGTCGGGCATGCGGCCCACGCGCACGCCGTGGCTGCGCTCTTCGAGTTCGATGGCGATGGCGCTCTGCTCGAGCACCGCCGACAGCGAACGCCGCAGCTCTTCCATCAGCGGGCGGATGCTCTCGTTGAGGTTGTCGTGGTCGTACACCGGCCACACCACCGGACGGCGCGTGGGCGAAGTGTGCGTGGCCAGGTCGCAGGCCAGCTTGAGCCAGTCGACGAACAGCGTCTCGGGGTGCACCTGCACCGCCTGCTGCGCATGCCAGGTGAGTGCGAGGTAGCGATTGACCAGCTCCAGCAGCAGGAAGTCGGAGACCTCGCTCACGCCGCCGCGCCCCGGCTGCGACAGCCGCGAGGCCAGCGCCTCGGAGCGCTGCGTGAGCAGACCGTGCAGCTCGGCCGTCATGCTGCGCAGCATCGGGTGCGCCGAGGCATCGAGCACCGGCGGGATGTAGTTGGCATCGACCACCAGCTTGTGGTCGGTGCGCCGCTCGATCACGCGCACCGCGCCGATGGCCTGCCACTCGGCGGTGAGCGACGACGCGCGCGCCAGCCGCAGGCGCGGCTTCGCCAGCTGCAGCACCGCGGGGCCGAGCGCCACCGCGTTGCCGTCGGCCACTTCGCGCTCGACCACGCCGAAGCGCGCGGCCGAGCCTTCGTCTTCCGAGAAGATCACTTCTTCGCTGCCGGGCCTGCGCAGTGGCAGTGCGAGCACGATGAGTTCGTCGGTGAGGTCGGTGGGCACATCGAAGGGCATCGGTGCGTCTTCGAGGCCGAACGAGAACGGCGTGCCGTCGGGCAGCACGCCCGCGCCGCCGAGCAGCGACACGCGCCCGAGCGCGAAGGCATCGCGGTCGATGTCCAGGTGCAGCCATCCCCAGTAGGCACCCTGCATGCCCGCGGTGCGGCGAGTGACGTACTGCTCGACATAGCGCTCCATCTGCTGGAAGTGCTGGGGCCGCAGGTACATGCCTTCGGACCACACCACGCGATTCGCCAATGCCTGAGATTGGGCGCCCTGACCGGCTGCGCCCGCGTTGCGAACTGTCACCAAAGAACCTCCTGGAGTGCTCACACGGAGGCGGGAAATGCGCTGTACAGCGGCTCCCCGCTCGATCTTCTTTCGCGTCTGATGCTACACGGCGCCTCTTGCGTTTTGCATGCCTTTTCAGGGGCGAATGCGCCGCACTTTCGTATTAGCGCGCGCTGAAACTTAACGACTTGGTAGCAGTTCGAGGCCGCTCTTGCGCACCGCGATGCGCACGCTCTGCTCGCCCGGAGAAAACTGCCACACCTTGTAAAGATTCGTTTGTTTCGGCTCCTTCAACGGCAACACGATGCGCCACCGCGCCGCTTCCAGCTTGCGATAGCCGGCGATCACGCCGATGGCGCGCGAGTCGAGTCCGGCCTCGCGCTTGAACACGCGTTCCTCGCCGCTGCGCAAGATGGCCTGGTCCGCGTTCACGAGCTCGGTCATGAGCGTCTCGCGGTCGCGGTCCTGCAGCGCGAAGTAGTCTGCCGTTTCAAAGTTGCCGGAAGATTTCAGTTCGAAGACCTTCACGAGAATCGGTGCGGCCTGGCCGCGACCATCGGGATTCACGCCGTCGTCGATGCGCACGGTGATGGCATACGGCGTGGGCATCGACTTCGCTGTCGATGCGCAACCAGCGAGGCCTGCGAGGCCTGCGAGCAACGGCGATGTGGCCAATGCGCCTTGAATCAAGGTCCGTCGATGCATGAGATCTCCCTGAAAGCTTCGCGATCTATATTATCGAAACCATGCACGCGCACGGTGTGCATTGCGTGCTGTTGCATCGTGATGCAACAGCACGCCCTCTCTCACGCATTGCCGCTCGCGAAGTAGGAGAAAAGATTGAAGTCTTGCCTGCCTGTTCTGTCTTTTGCCTTCATGCTTGCGCTGTTGAGCGGCTGCCAGAGCACCCCGGATGCCTCACAGCAACCCGAACGCCTGAGCCAGCAAGTGGCACGCACCACGCTCGAACGCGCGCAGCAGGCCTACGATGCGGGCGACTACGCCAAGGCCATCTCCACCTTGAAGAGCGGCGGCGTGTCGGTGTTCGACGGGGCCGAGCCCGCGACGCGGCTGGCCGCACTCAAGCTCGAGGCCTTCAGCTACTGCGTGAACAACCAGATCGCGGAATGCCGCACGCAATTCCGCAAGCTCCTCGATGTGTTCCCGAGCTTCGACCTGAATGTCGCGGAACGCACCCACCCCGTGTGGGGCCCCGCGTTCGAGGCCGCGAAGAAGATGAAGCGCGGATGACACGCGGCCGGCCACGGCCGCGCCCGGGCACGCTCGCGCCCACCGCGACGAACATGGAGATGCCATGCGCTGGACAGTGATTGAACACGGCGGCATGCCCGTGGCCTCGGGGCCTTCGGCGCTGCTCGCCGCCCCGGGCGGCACCATCGGCCGCAGCCCCGACAACCACCTCGTGCTGCCCGACGAACACCGGCAGATCTCGCGCCTGCAGGCCACCGTGCGCTTCGACGACGACGGCGCCGCCGTGGTGCGCAACATGAGTGCGGTGCTGCCGATCAGCGTGAACGGACGCACGCTGCGCCACGAAGAAGAATCGCGCGTCGCGCTCGGCGACCGCGTGACCATCGGCAGCTACGTGCTCGAAGCCGCGAGTGCAAGCCAGGCACCACCGCCGGCGATCGCCGAGGCGCCCATCACCGAGCCGCTCACCGAGCCACCGGCCGCACCGATCACCGAGCCGTCGCTGTCGCAGTTGGTGTCTGCTCCGCCTGTGGCATCGAGCCTCGCATCGGCCCCGTCGATCAGCGCGCTGCTGCCCACCGCGTCGCCGGCCTCCGATGTCTTCGCGGACCTGTTCGGCGAAGGCGCGCTGCCCCTGGGCGATGCGCCACCCGAGACGACGGTCGCGATGCCGACGTTCGCGCCGGCGCCGGTGAATGCACCGGCCCCCGCGCCCTTGCCTGCACCGCCGCCACCGCCGTTGTCGTCCGCTACTGCCACGCAGGTCTCCGCGCAGATGCCGTCGGCCGCCGACTGGGACGCCATCCTCGCGAACGCACCGCGCCGTGCCGACGATGCCGCGGCGACGCCCATGCCCGACCCGCTGGCGCACGAGCCCTTCGCCCTGCCCTCGCAGGCGCAGCGCAACCCCGTCGATCCGCTCGCCGGGCTGGACCCGCAGGCGACGCAGGGCCTCTCGGACCTCGCGCTCAAGCGCAGCATGGACCCGCTCTCCTTCTTCGCCGAAGACCGCGATGCGCCCTCGCCGCTGTCCGACCCGCGACCTACGGCGCTGACGCAGGACAACCCGCTCGACGACGTGCACCCGGCCATGGACCTGATCGCACGGCCGCCGGCAGTGTCATCAGGGCACAGCCTCGCGAACCATGCGCGGGAGATGACGTCGCAGTTCAATCCGCCGCAGCCGGTGGCGATCACGCCCTCGGTCGCCATGCCGGAGCCAGTGGAAGAGGCTGCGCCTGTTGAAGAGGAGCCCGTTGTTGTCGCAGCGCCGGAGATTCCGGTCGCGGTGGCGCAGCCCGCCGTGCTTGAGGAAGAAGCACCGCCAGCCTTGCCCCTCGCTGCAGTCCCTGCACCAGCGGCGACCTCACCACGCGCGCCCTCCTCCGGCGACGACCTGTTCAAGGCGTTTCTCGAAGGCGCCGGCGTGCCCGAGATCGCGGGCCAGCAGCCGCTCGATGCCGAGGCGATGCGCCACCTCGGCCGGCTGATGCGCGCCTTCACCGACGGCACCATCGAACTGCTGTCGTCGCGCGCGATGCTCAAGCGCGAGGTGCGCGCCGAGATCACCATGATCGTGGACGAAGAGAACAACCCCTTCAAGATCTTGCCCAACGGCCGCGCCGTGCTGATGCAGATGTTCGGCGCGCGCATGCCCGGCTTTCTCACGCCCGAGGCCGCCGTGCACGATGCGCTGGGCGACCTGCAGTCGCACCAGCTCGGCATGGTCGCCGGCATGCGCGCCGCGCTGCTCACGCTCTTGCATCGCTTCGACCCGGGCGGCCTCGACAAGGCCACGCCGCACGACGGTGGGCTCGGCGAGAAGCTGTTGCCGGGCGGTCGCGAGGCGCGGCTGTGGCGCCAGCTGAAGCAGCTGCACGCCCACACCACCGCCGCCGTCGAGGACGACTTCCAGGCCGTCTTCGGCCGCGCCTTCCAGCAGGCCTACGACCGCGAGATGGAACGCTTGAAGGAGGCGCGCCGTGCTTGAAGCCACCCACGCCTTCGCGGTGCCCATCTCGACCTCGCAGTTCTCGTGCGTGGGCGAACGCAGCGGCAACCAGGACGCCATCGGTTATCACCTGGACGAACGCAACGCCTGCTTCGTCGTGAGCGACGGCGTCGGTGGCCACGCGGGCGGCGAGCTGGCCTCGCGCATCGTGGTCGACACCGCGCTCAACACTTTTGTCGACCACCCCTCCGTCGCGGCCGACGACATCCGCCACGCGGTGAAGGAAGCCAACGACGCCGTGCTCGCCAAGCAGCGCGAGCTGGCCGACCAGAGCCGCATGAGCGCGACCATCGTCTCGCTGTTCGTCGACCGCGCCACCGGCGAGGCCTGCTGGGCCCACGTCGGCGACAGCCGCCTCTACTGGTTCCGCCGCGGCGCGCTGATGCAGCGCACCGAAGACCACAGCCTGTCCGAACGCTCGGGCGAAGCCGCCGCGGGCCAGGGCGCCAACGGCGGCGAGCGCCTGGTGAAGAGCAACCTGCTGTACCGCGCGCTCGGTGCGCGTGCGACGGCGGAGACCTCGGTGTCGACACCGCAGCGGCTGGCCGATGGCGATGCCTTCCTGCTGTGCACCGACGGGCTCTGGCAGCTCATCTCGCAGCAGGTGATGGAACGATCGCTGCAACTGGCCGACAGCGCGGAAGAGTGGCTCGCGCTGCTGCGCCGCGCGGCCGAGGCCAAGGCCGACAAGTCGCGCGACAACTACTCGGCGCTGGCGGTGTGGGTGGGGTCGCCGCAGCAGGTGACGCTGGCGGGGACGGCGGCCTGACCCCTCGTCAGGCCGCGACCGAAGCGCTTCAGAACTTGAAGTTGAAGAACTTGAAGTGCAGGCCGGGGATGCACTCGAAGCCGATGATGTTCATGCGGTTCTGAATCGCCAGGCTGGTCAGCCGCGTGGCCGGCCCGCCGCGCAGCAGCAGGGTGAATGAGCCTGTGATGTGCCGCTGCACCTGCATGAACACCTGCGAGATGATGCCGCCCAGCACCCCCGGCTGGTCGAGCAGCGTGATGGGCGTCTTGGCGAAGAGGTTGTGCATCGGACCGCCGTACAGCAGGATGTGCCAGCACGCCGGAATGGTCATCGGCCGCAGGCCGAGGTTGAAGAACGGGAACGGGAACGGCATCTTGCAGACGTCCGGGAACGCCAGTGCACCGCCCATCCATTGGTGTGTCGCCAACATCGTGTTTTCTCCTTGGGTTTGTTGTGGGGTGGGATGCGTCTGTTTCAGCCCATGTGGATCTGCCCGGCGTCGACCTTCATCAGTTCCTTGCCGGTGATCACCACGTGCTTGCCGTGGACGATGGCGGTCTCCTGCGCGCGCAGGTCGAGGTGGCCGACGCGCACCTGCTCGACGCCGTCGACGAAGCGCAGTGCGTTGCGCGCGATCTGCATCACGCGCTCGGCCACCGACTCGAACACCTGGCCGACCAGGCGCAGCCGGCCGACCGTGGCATCGAGCGCCTGCCCGGTGTAGCGCATCTCGCGCACGTCGCACTGCGCCTGTTGCGCGTCGAGCGCCCATTGCGCGCCCTGCATCTGCAGCGTCGCCGCGCTGTGAAGGCGCAGGTCCGCGGCGCTTTCGATCGAGATCGCCCCCGCGGGCGCCGCCAGGCGCAGATCGCCGGGCGCCTCGATGCGGCTCACCGACGCGTCAGCCTGCTCGATGACGGCCAGGAGGTAGACGCGCCGGGAGTCCGGCCCCGACAGCAGCACGGTGTCGCCCGGCTGCGGCTGCAGCAGGCAGCTGGCGGCGCGGCGGCAGTGCCAGGTGGCGCCGTCTTCGGTGTGCACCTCGAACAGCCCGTCGGCATCGACGGACACCAGCTGGCCCAGGTGCTGGACCGGCCCGGACACTTCGACCGGTATGCGCAGTGGAACGACTGTCATGGTGAATCTCCTTGTCTGATCTGCGGGAAGACCTGCGATGCGGCGCATTGCTGCATTCGCCGTCACTGAACCTTGGACCACGTCTGCGCCTTGTGCAGCTCGGGATCGCTCTCGATGAGGCCCTTGCGCCTCGAAAACCGCGCACCGTCCTCCACCGTGCGATGCACGCGCGTTCGCAGGAACTGCGCGTCGCGCAGGTCGGCATCGACGAGCTCGGCGTAGGAAAAATCGGCGTCGTGCAGGCTGGCCCCCCGGAAGCTGGCGCCCTTGCAGCGCGCCCGATGGAACACGCTCTCGTGGATGTGGGCCTCGCTGAGGTCCGCGCCTTCGAGCAGGGCTTCCACCCAGATGGCGCGATCGAAGCGTCCGCGCTGCAGGGTGGCGCCGCGCAGGTCCGCGGCCGGAAACAGCGCGTTGGGCGCATCCGCCTGCGCGAAGTTGGCCTGGCGCAGCGAGGCTCCCTTGAAGATGCACTGCACCAGGGCGGCGTTGCCGAAATCGACGTGGTCCATCCGGCTGTCGGTGAACACGCAGCGCAAGAACCGTTGCGCGGGAAAGCGCTGCTTCGTCAGGTCGCACTCGATGAACAGCGTGGTGTCGAAGCTCGCGCCCGCGAACACCGCCGTGGTCAGGTCCTGGCGATGGAAGGTGACCGAGTGCAGCGTGGAACCCGAGAAGTCGATCCCCTCCAGGCGGCACTCCGTGAAGGAAACCTGCTTGAAGTGGTCCGACCGCAGGCGGCTTTGCGTCAGCTCGCAGCGAAAGAACAGCGCGTTATCGACATGGGCTTCCAGGAAACTCGTCTGCGGCAGCGTCGATTCTGAGAAACGGGTGCCTTCGCACCGCGCACCGTCCAGCGTCGCCTGCGGCAGCCGGCAGCTGAAGAACTGCACGTTGTCGAGCGTGCTGCGCGACAGGTCCCCGCCGTCCAGGCGGCAGTGCGTCAGCACGCTGCCCTCCAGGTTGGCACCGGTGAAGCGGGCACCGCTGAAGTCGACGTGGTCGAGCATCGCGCCGGACAGGTCCAGCCCGCTCATGTCCCACCCCCGGCAGTCGGCGGTGCGGACCTGGACGCCATGGCGGATGTAGTCGAGCAGTTCATCGCGGGTCATGCGGTCGGCGCCTCGGGTCGACGCGCCGGCCATACCTTGGCATGCTTGGTGTAGGTGCCATCCATGCGCGTCGCGGGGTCGAACAGCACCTGGGACACGTCGGCGCGGAACAGGTTGGCGCGCGTCAGGTCGGCGCCGCGCAGGTCGGCCTTGGCAAGGTTCGCGTCGATCAGGTTGGCCTCGCGCAGCGACGCACCGGAAAAATTGGTGCGGATGAACAGGCTGTCGCCACCCACCATGCGGTCCAGCCGCGCATGGCTCAGGTCGCATTCCGACAGGTCGCTGTTGTCAATGCGCGCATCGCTCAGGTCGGCCTGCCGCATCGGCGTGGTCCGCAGGCCGCACTCCTTGAGAAGGGCCGAGTTGAAACGGGCCTGCGCCAGCGTGCAGCCGTGCGCGAAGCCGCTGCCTTCGAGGTGCGCGTTCGAGAAATCGACGCCGTTCGAACAGTCGGCGGTGACGAAGCCGCAGCGCTCCAGGCGCGCGCCCACGAAAGACACGTTCTGCAGGCGGCATTCGACCCAGGTCACCTGGTCGAAGCTCGCACCGTCGAAGCGCAGGTCTTCCAGCTTCAGGCGCAGCACGACCATCTGCTGCCAATGCGAGCGGCTGAGGTCGCAGCGCTGCAGCGTCGCTTCGCCCAACTGCGTCAGCTCGAAGCGCATGCCCACCATGCGGCAACCGTCGAAGCGCGTCTTGTCGCAACTGGCTTCCCGCAGCTCGGCCCCGTCGAAGACGGTCTGCTCGCAGCGGGCACTGCCCAGGTTTGTCTTGACGAGCTTCGCGCGCGCCATCGAGGCCTGGCTCAGGTCGGCCCGCACCAGCACGGCCTGCGAGAAATCGCAGTCGTCGAGCTGCGCGCCGCGCAGGTTCGTGTCCTGCAGCACGGCCTCCACGAAGCGTGCGCCGCGCAGGTCCATGCCGGACAGGTCGACGCCGGTGAGGTTGAGCCGCGAGAAGTCGCGCTGCGCCGGGTCCACGGCTTCGAGCCGCCGGCGCCACTTGGCGGAACGGAACGAGGGCGCCGGTGGCCGGGGACTCGACAGGTGGGCCGAATAAAGACCGGCCTGCTGCCGCAACGCCGACGCGGTGTCGGAAGGCGGCGGCACGGGCAGCACCAGCGCATCGTCCTTCCCGTCGCCGTCATCTTCCTCTGCCAGGGACGGCCCTGCGCCCAGCGCATCGAGGGCGAACACACCGGAGGCGTCCGCCTGCCTGGCGAACGCCTCCATCTTTGCCTTGGCGTCGCGGCCCTGCGCCTCCATCCGCTCCAGGTGCTCGACCAGGTCATCGACGTGCGGCGGAGGTTCCGGCGGGGCCAGCGCGGGCAGGTGTACTTCCGGGTCCAGGCCGCGTGCGCGCAGCTCTTCGCGCCGCCGCTCGTGATCGCGCTGCTGTCCCGCGCGCAAGTTGCGCACGAGCGGTTCGTTGACCGATGCCGGAAAGGTATCGGCCCAGTCGCTCAGCACCTCCGGGGGCGCCAGGTCCTTGTCGCGCATCGCGTGCAGGCCGCCTCGTTCGGGTTCCGAGCGCAGCTTGAGCACCGACTCGTAGTGCGCCAGGGTGCGCGGCGTGTCGTCCATGCGCTCCAGCGCCGCCATGCCCAGCGGCACGTCGGCCGCGTCGTCCTGCGTGACCGGGAACACGCCGTGCCAGATCAGCACCATCCGTTCAAGGTGCGGAAAGAACCAGACCGTGCTCAGGCGCAGCGGCACCTCGCGCAGTGCGGGGCCGCTGGGCGTGTGCTGCACGAAGCAGCGGGCCTGCCAGCGCGGCAGCTGCCCGCGCAGCACCGGAATGTCCGGATGCATGTTCCAGAGTTCGTAGGCCGCGCCGGTGGGCACCTCCTGCAGGCCTTCCCAGCGCTGATCGGCCGGTGCCGCATTGAAGTGGCGCCAGTCGGCGTCCTTGGCGAGACCCGGGTAGTCGTTCTCCAGCCATGCCTGGCCGTACTGCGTGCCCATCAGCGACGCGCGCTGCGGCCAGTCGGGCGGGATCGCGCCGAAGCCGGCAGGCGGCACGGCCTGCTTCGGCGACGTGGGCTGCCGGCCCGGCGTCTCGATGTGCGCGAGCCGCGTGGCGCGCACGCCGTTGACGAGCTCCTCGACCGTCCCCATGCCCAGCGGGTTTTCCGGCACGCCAGGGCCGCCGTAGGCATGCCGCCAATCGAGCGGCATCTTCTCGAAAGGCTGCGGCGCCGTGGCCCGGCGGTCGAGCCAGTAGCGGTCACCGTGGACCGTGAGGGTTTTCCGCAGCCCGGCGATCTGCAGCTTCACCGCGCAACTGGTCTTGTCCTGCTGGTGGCTCGTGTAGGCGTAGCCGCTGACCAGCACCTCGGGCACCAGCTTGGGCACGCCCAGGTCCAGCACTGCGCCGGGGCCGATGAGTTCGGCCGTGCTTTTCCACAGCTCCTGCTCCAGCACCAGATGCGGGTTGTCGCCCAGGGTGCTCATGGCCATCACCGCGACCCCGAGGTGGTCGCTGCGCTGCCAGCGGTACGGATGCGTGAGCATGCTCAGGTGGATCGGCTTCACGGTCCTCAAGAGGCGGCTCCTTCGTCGATGCGCGGATCGGATTGGCTCACCCAGGCGACTTCCTTGCCGCCACGGCTGCCGCGGTGCAGCAGCACTTCGCGGCCGCGCGCGTAGCCCGCCATGTCGATCATGTCGACGGCCTGCTCCACCTGTGCGCGGCGTCGCTCGCCACCCGGCCCGTCGAACTCGACGACAAGCCGGATGACGTACTGGTTCAGCACCATCGTGTTGTCCGAGCTGGCTTCGACGATGCGCGCCGGCCGCGTGTCATGGGGTTCGGGCTTGCGGGACACCCAGAAGTGCACGCCCACGCACAGCAGTATCGTCAGCACGATCCCGCCGCCGACCACGGCCCCGAGCGTGAGATTCGCCGCCGTGGACGTCCCGGCGATGCGTGGAAAGATCAGGCCGACCAGCAGCAGCACCGCGATCGACGCGACGCACACCAGCAGCGTGATCCGGCGGGCCGTCATCACCAGTACGTGTACAGCGAGGAGGTCTCGTTGCGCCAGACGGCCCCGCCGAAGGCAAGCACGTCGAGCGCGATGTTGACACCCGACATGTTGAGCTTGGCGACCTTGATGTCCACCAGCGCCGTGGCGTAATTGAAGGCGAGGACATAGGTCGACGAGATGTTGAAAGGCGCGGTGATGTCCAGCACGGTCGTCGCTTCCGTCCGAATCTCCGGCGCCTTCGAATGCACCTTGGTGTCGGACGAGGACTTGATCAGGTCCTTGGCGTGGGTCGTGACGTATTCGCCAGCCTCCGTGTTCACGCCTTTCTTGTACCTCACCTCATTCTGGTTGGAGCTGTGGGTGATCTTGTCGGCTTCGACCAGCCAGTTCTTCCCCGGCGCCCTGAAGGTGATGTCCCCGCCTTCGGTTTCCACGGTGTAGTTGCCCTTGATGTTCGCCTTGTAGAAGCCGCCCGTCTTCAGGGTCGCGAACATGGCGACGTCCACCTCCCACCGGCCTTTGGTGGTCTTGAGAATCTTGCGGCCCACGGTCTCGGTGTGCGTTTCGGTGACCGTGAGGTCCTTCGTCCCGGTGACCGTTTCGTTCAGGTGGGGTTTGATGAACCGGTCTTCGCCCGTGTCCACCGTGTCGTGCCGCTTGCCGGTCACGTGGATGGTCTGGTTGCCGATGACATCGACCTGCTGGTTGCCGCCATCCACCTTGATGAACTGGTCACCCCCGTTGACGGTGATCTTCTGCGGCCCGCCCTTATTCACCGTCAGGGTGTGCGGGCCGTTGATGGTCTCGTCCAGCGAAGTGTCGCCCGTGTACTTGTCGGCCCCGTCGATGAAGGTGGTGCGCTCGCCCTCCACCGTGTGCGTCTCGTTGTTCTCCACCTCGATCGTCAGATCCTTCTGCGCATGGATCTTGATCGACTCGCACCCCGGGTCATCGTCGATGATGAAGTGGTTGGCCAGCTCGCCGTCGCCCTTGATCGTGCGGCTGATGAACCCGCTGACCGTCGCCTTGGCAGGAAGCTCCAGCGGCGGCATCTGGTCGGCGTTGTAGACGCGCCCGATGATGATCGGCCGGTCGGGGCAGCCGGCGATGAAATCGACGATCACCTCCTGCCCCACGCGCGGATGGTTCACCGCGCCGAAGTTGGAGCCCGCCCAGGCGCTAGACACGCGCACCCAGCACGAGCTGTCTTCGTTGCGCTGGCCGTAGCGGTCCCAGCGGAACTGCACTTTCACGCGGCCGTACTTGTCGATCCAGATGTCCTCGCCGGGCGGGCCGACCACGGTGGCGGTCTGCGGGCCCTGGGTGCTCGGCACGCGCGTGATGCGGCGCGCGCGGAAGGGGAACGAGGTGGGTTGCACGCCGAAGTGAAAGCTGTACTCGCCCGGCATGCCGCCGCTGGCGTAGCCGCCTTCGCGCAGGCTGTACATCACCGAGACGACGAGGTACTCGCGGTTGTCCTCGTTGCGCGGTGCGTTCTGCATGGTGAAGCGGTAGCCGGGCGCCATGCCGCGCACGTTGGTGTGGCCGGTGTCGACCTCGGCCTGGGCCTGCGCTTCCTCGAGGCGGATGCGCGCGTAGTGCTCGCCCTGCCCCGCATCGCTGTAGCCGCCCATCCACTCGTACATCTCGTAGCGGCCGTGGTCGTTGCCGCGCGGCTGGCTGCGCGTGTTGAGCAGGTCGGCCCTGGGCTTCTTGAAGTCGAAGTCGTCGACCACGTAGGTGCCGGGGCGGATCTCTTCGGTCACTTCCCACTGGTCGATCACTTCGCGGCCGGGGTCGCTGGCGCGGTCGCTCGCGAGGTAGCCGATCTTCGGATAGCCGGGCAGCGTCTCGTGGGCGCTCATGTCGTCGGCGAGCACCAGCGTGTGCTGGTTCCTGTCGTGCTTGAAGTAGTAGTAGATGCCCTCGTGCTCCATGAGCCGGCTCACGAAGGCGAAGTCGGTCTCCTGGTACTGCACGCAGTACTCCCACTGGCGGTATGAGGCACTGAGCTTCTTCTCGAAGGCGAAGCCGTACTCGCCCAGCACGTCTTCGAGGATCTCGACCACCGACTTGTTCTGGAAGATCTTGCAGTCGCTGGTGCGCGTGAGGTACCACAGCCAGGGCCGCACCGAGGCGCGGTACACGGTGTAGCGCGAAGAGCCGCCCTCGCGCCCGATCATGGTGAAGCGCGTGATCTGGCCGTTGAGGTAGCGCGGCGTGCCGCTCAGGGTCTGTATTTCGAGCGCGAGCGGCTTGCCGAGCAGGCCCTTCATGTCGACCGAGGTGTTCGGGCTCAGCAGGTCGACCTCGAACTCGAACAGCTGCGACAGCCCTTCGCTGCCGTGCATCGAGCGAAACAGCAGCTGTTCTTCTCCGAGCGGGGTGTGGGCTTTGACGACTCTGTCCATGCGGCTCTCCCTTGGGTCTACGCGGGGCGTTCTGAAAACTCGTACTGGAAGTCGTCGCCCGCTGCGCCCAGCTGCACGCCGGCGAGCTTGCGCGCACTGACGGTGGCGCCGATGACTTCTTCGCTCAGCCGGGGCAGGATGGTGTGCGTGAGGATCGCGTCGATCATCCGGCCACCCGACTCTATGGCCGTGCAGCGGCGGGCGACAAGCGCGACGGCGCTGTCGTTGTAAGCCAATGCAATGCCGTGGTTGGCCTGCAGCCGCGCCGCGATGCGGTCCAGCTGCAGGCGAATGATCCGGTGCAGCGCGTCGGCCTGCAGCGGGTAGTAAGGCACGACCACCAGGCGCCCGAGCAGCGCGGGCGCGAACACCTTCAGCAGCGGCTCGCGCAACGCGGCCGCCAGCGGCTCGGGGTCGGGGCGCAACGTCGGGTCTTCGCACAGCTGCATGACGAGGTCGGTGCCGACGTTCGACGTCATGATGATCACGGTGTTGCGAAAGTCGATGTGCCGGCCTTCGCCGTCTTCCATCCAGCCCTTGTCGAAGACCTGGAAGAAGATCTCGTGCACGTCGGGGTGCGCCTTCTCGATCTCGTCGAGCAGCACCACGCTGTAGGGCCGGCGGCGCACGGCTTCGGTGAGCACGCCGCCTTCGCCGTAGCCCACGTAGCCGGGCGGTGCGCCCTTGAGCGTGGAGACGGTGTGCGACTCCTGGAACTCGCTCATGTTGATGGTGACGAGGTTCTGCTCGCCGCCGTACAGCGCCTCCGAGAGCGCGAGCGCGGTCTCGGTCTTGCCCACGCCCGAGGGGCCGCACAGCAGGAACACGCCGACGGGCTTGTTGGGGTTGTCCAGGCGCGCACGCGCGGTGCGGATGCGCCGCGAGATGGTCTCCAGCGCATCGGGCTGCGCGACCACGCGGGCCGACAAAATCTCGCCCAGGCGCAGCACCGACTGCGCGTCGTCGCGCACCATGCGGCCGATGGGGATGCCGGTCCAGTCGGCGACCACGGTGGCGACGGCCTGCGCATCGACGGCCGCGAGGATGAGCGGTGTCTCGCCCTGCAGCTTCACGAGCTGGTCTTGCGCTTCGTTGAGTTCGGCGCGGATGGCTTCGGGTGTTCGCTCGGGCTCGGCGGGCCGTTCCTCTTCGCGGTCATCTTCCGCTTCAGATTGCACCGGCACCGCCGCAGGCGACAGCAGCTTGCGCAGCGCAACGATGCGCTCGACCAGCGCGGCCTCTTCCACGCGCCGCTGCTCCAGCAGTTCGAGTTCAGCCTGCGCGGCAGCCACCTGCGCCGCGATGTCTTCCACGCGCTGGTGCTCGCCGACCCCGATCGCCGCCTCGCGCCCCGCGATGCCCGACTCGATGCCCAGCACCTCGATGCGCCGCTTCAAATCTTCGAGCGCCGCAGGCAGCGCATGCTGGCTCAGCGCCACACGCGCACACGCGGTGTCGAGCAGGCTCACGGCCTTGTCGGGCAGCTGGCGCGCGGGAATGTAGCGGTGCGACAGGCTCACGGCCGCTTCGAGCGCGGCGTCGAGGATGAGCACGCCGTGGTGCTTCTCCAGCTCGGCCGAGATGCCGCGCAGCATGACCACGGCCTTGGGCTCGGTGGGCTCGTGCACCTGGATGGTCTGGAAGCGCCGCGTGAGCGCCGGGTCTTTCTCGATGTACTTTTTGTACTCCGACCACGTCGTGGCGCCGATGGTGCGCAACCGCCCGCGTGCGAGCGCAGGCTTCAGCAGGTTGGCCGCGTCGCCGGTGCCGGCCGTGCCGCCCGCGCCCACCAGCGTGTGCACCTCGTCGACGAACAGCACGATCGGCTTCGGGCTTTTCTCGACCTCGTCGATCACCTGGCGCAGCCGCTGTTCGAACTCGCCCTTCACGCCCGCGCCGGCCTGCAGCAGCGTGGGGTCGAGCACCCACAGCGACACGTCCTTCAGCGAAGGCGGCACATCGCCCGCGGCCAGGCGCGAGGCCAGGCCTTCGACCACGGCCGTCTTGCCGACGCCGGCCTCGCCGGTGAGCAGCGGGTTGTTCTGGCGCCGGCGCATGAGGATGTCGACGATCTGGCGGATCTCGTCGTCGCGGCCGTACACGGGGTCGAGCTCGCCGGCGCGCGCCTTGGCCGTGAGGTCGCTCGCGTACTTGGCCAGGGCCGAGCCGCCGGCGGCGGGGGCATCGCCTTGATGTTGCGCAACAGGTGCGCCACCGCCCGCGTCCGACGCGGCGTCGTAGTCGTCTTCCGGCGAGCCTTCGGTCCACGCCGCGAGCTGCGCGACCAGCACGTCGGGCACGAGCTTGTCGAACTCGCGCGAGATGCCCGAGAGCACCTGGCGCAGGCCCGGCGTCTTCACGATGCCGGCGAGCAGGTAGGCACCACGGATCGAGGTGGCCTCGAAGCGCAGGCTGGCATAGACCCACGCGCGCTCCACCGCATGGTCGACGTGCTCGGAGATGTCGCTGATCGACGTGGCGCCGTGCGGCAGCCGGTCGAGCGCGCGCACGAGGTCCTGCTCGACCGCGTCGAGGTTGAGCCCCGCGCGCTTGATGATGCGCAGCAGGTCGCTGTCCTGCAGCTGCAGGATCTGGTGCAGCCAGTGCACGAGCTCCACGTAGGCATTGCCGCGCAGCTTGGCGAAGGCGGTGGCGGTCTCCAATGCCTTGTAGAGCATCGGATTCAGTTTCGAAAAAAGAGAGACGCGGCGGATGTCGGTCATGAGGAAGCCGGTGCGTTGCGGGAAAAGAGCGCCTCGGGCTGGAACACCATGTCGCCGGCGTCGGTGTCGGACAGGCGGGTGCCGAGCCAGCTGCCCCAGCCCAGGCGCTGGTCGCTGCTCAGCCGCATGCCGCGCGCCTCGGGCTTCTTGAGCACCAGCCGCAGCTCCCAGGCGAATTCGATGCCGACGTACTGGCGCACCCAGTCGACCACCTGCTGCAGCCGTGGGCTGCCGGGCAGGAACTCGCGGAACTGCTGCTGCGACAGCGGGCCGAGTTCGAGGCGGAACTTGCCCTGCGCATCGCGCACCGCCAGGCCGATGGTCGCGCCGCTGCCGAGCCGGTGGTTGCGCCCGAGCTGGCCGATGCGGCTGACCTGGCGCTCGTCGATGTGCACCCAGTCGCTCACGAACTCGACCACGCGCACGGGCACGTCGAAGTACAGGCGAAGAATCTGGATCAGCCCCTCGGGGTTGCGCGTCTGGCGCACCAGGTGCCCCGCCATGTGCGTGCGCGCATGGTCGGCGATGCGGTCGCGCGCCTTCAGGCCGGGCTGCCCCATGTTCATGAGGCTGGCCACGTAGTCGACGAAACGGTGGCCGTCGGGGCGGTCCAGGCTGTTGACCGATTGCGCGTCGGCCCAGGCGCGGTAGAACAGCAGGATCAGCCGGTGATGGAACAGGTCGGCGAACGCACTGAGCGTGTTGTCGGCGTGGTGACGCTTGCGCTCGCGCGCGTACTCGGTCAGGTGCAGCGGCAGCGGGCCGTTGGGACCGAACAGGCCGAAGCCGTAGATCGAGATGCGCGGCGCGCCGTCTTCGTCCACCTCGACACCCGACACGTTCGACGGCGCAAAGGCCATCGAGGGCTCCTGGCCCAGCCGCAGCGGCTCGTCGCGCGGGCGCGGCGCGCGGCCCAGCAGCGGATGGTCGCCCTGCGCGTCGAGCCGGCGCAGCAGCATGAACAGGTCGTGCTCGAAGGGCTGCTCGACGAGCCGGGCCCACAGCGCGGGGTCGGCCTCGGGCACGCCGCGGCGCGGCGGGGATTTCGCCTTGACTTGCGCCGGGCTGCGCGCATCGACGGCCGCTTCGTCGCGCGCCTCGGCCTCTGCCGGCAGCAGCTGCAGCATGGCGTCGTCGGTGAGGCCGGTCGTGCTCATACGGTGGGGCGGCGTCCCACGCGCGGGGTCCAGCGCGCAATTTCGCCGCGCTGCAGGCTGGACAGCGCGAACTCGGTGAAGGCGTTGAGCGACACGTGCCGGCTGAAGAACTGCTCCAGCACGGCGCCGAACAGGTACGGGCTCGCGCCCGAGAACGCGACCTCGTCGATCTGCAGCGCGATCTCCACGCCGCGCCCGAACACGATCGGGCCCGGCTCGGGCAGGCGGCGGAACACGGGCGCCAGCGCCATCGAGCGCACGCCCTGGATCTGCCGGCGCACGGCCGGGTCGGCGAGGTTGCCGTACAGGTCGAGCATCTCGCGCAGCGCGGCGGCGCCCTGCGTGGCATCGACGTCGGTCAGGCTCAGGTAGTTCAGGCCCAGGTGGCTGATGAGGCGCCAGGTGAGCGCGCCTTCGGCCAGCGCCGGGTACGGCCGCGACGGCCCGCGCAGGATGCGCACGCCGCGCACCGGCGCCGACACGCGCAGCGTGAAGTCCGATTCGAGCCCGGTGGGCAGCAGCAGCGGCAGGTCGCGGTTGGTGCACAGCGCGTCGATGGTGATGTGGCGCAGGCTGTGCGGGAACGGCGCGTCGTGCTGGTCGACCAGCGACACGTACACCTCGCTGCCGGTGTAGCTGGTGCGCGTGCCCTGCGCCCGCGCGCGGTCGGACACCAGGCGCGGCTCGCGGCGCAGCGAGAAGTAGGCGCCGAAGTCGCCGTCGTCGGAAGCGAACGAGCCGAGGAAGGGCCGGAACTCGCGCTCTTCCGAGCCATTGGCCATGTGGCCCGTGACGCGCTCGACGGTGAAGATCTCGAAGTCGCGCGGGCGCGTGCGGTCGATCACCGCATGGTGCTCGTGCTGGCCCGGCCCGACCGGGATGCGGTCGCTGCGGCGCGGCACGAGGTTGATGATGGGCGTGCAGAACAGCGAGAAGTGCCTGGCATCGACCAGCCGCTCCAGGTCGGCGTCGGCGCGGTCGAGCAGGATCACGATCTCCATCGTGGTGCCGCCGATGGCCAAGGCCGCCGCGCGCAGGTGCTTCACGCTGAAGAACAGGTAGCGCTCGGGAAAGGCGAAGTACTCGTGCAGCAGGCGGTAGCCCTGGAACGAGCGCGCGTCGTAGGGCAGCAGCGACTGCTCGGGGTCGAAGCCCTCGTGGCGGATCGCCTCGTCGCCCAGCGGCACGATGCGCGCCGTGCTGCCGGGGCCGGCGCGGCACACGGTCGCCACGCTGTGGTGAGCCACCAGTTCGAGCACGCGCAGCGCGTGCAGCTCGGCACCCGAGAGAAAGAACTCGAGCCGATCGAGCGGCATCTCCGAAAAGCGCGCGCCGCCCACCGCCTCGAGCTTGATGGTGATCGCGCTCTTCGCCTGGCGCGCCGCCATCGGCAGCGCATGCGCGATCTCGGCCGGCACCGGGCCCAGGCTGGCCTCGGCAATCTTGATGGGCCACAGCGTGACGGCATGGCCCGTGCGGAACTCGCAGGCCGTCTGCTCGCCCTTGATCATGCGGCCGCGCAGCAGCGTGTGGCGCGGCAGCTCGTAGCCCGCCTTCAGCGAGCCTTCGTTGAGGTTGCCGTCGATCTGCACCACGGCCATCGCGGGCAGCGGCGCGAGGAAGTTGGGGTACACCACCTCAAGCAGACGCTGAGAGAAGCGCGGAAACTCCGCGTCCATCTTGAGCTGGATGCGCGCCGTGAGAAAGCTGAAGCCTTCGAGCAGGCGCTCCACGTACGGGTCGCTGACCTCGATGCCGCGCATGCCCAGGCGGCCCGCGATCTTGGGGTAGCGCTGCGCGAACTCGGCCCCGAGCTCGTGCATGTAGGTGAGTTCGCGGTTGTAGTAGTCGAGGAGCTTGGCGTCCATCACAGCCCTCCTGTCGGCCGCAGCACCATGTGCCCGCTTTCAAGGTCCAGCTCCGAACGCAGGATGAATTCGATCGGGTACGGCACCGACCACAGCGTGCCGCGGATCTCCAGTGCGAGCAGGTTGTGGTGCTCCAGGTCGGTCGCATCGGTCACGCAGCGCACGTCGATGCTGTCCTTCATGATGCGCGGCTCGAAGTCGATGATGGCCGCGCGGATGGCCGCTTCGACGTCGGCGAAGTCGACCTCCGACATGCGCCCGCCGGCCCAGCCGCGCACGCCGTAGTTCACCACCGAGCCGCGGGCGCGCGGCATGCCGTTGATGCGGTGGTCGGCACCGAAGTTGGTGGTGTTGAGCAGCCACTGCAGGTCGCGCAGCACCGAGTCGCGCAGCAGCTTGCCGCTCATGAGGAAGGCGCCCGCGCGCTCCTGGCCGTTCTGCGGCGCCTTGTCGGTGAGGCGGTCGAGCAGCACCGGTTGCAGGCGGTCGCGCGCGACGCTTTCCTGGGCGTCGCCGTCGATGTCGGTGGTGACGGCGGGGGTCATGCAGCCACGCCTTCCGTCGCTGCGGCGAACTCGATGCGCCGCAGGTCGAGCAGCGAGTGATCGCCGGCTTCGCTGATCAGCGTGCGCTGGCCGACGCCTGCGAACTGGTCGTCGCCCGCGAGCGGCTGCCAGTCGGTGCGGCGGCCCAGCGCGGTCTCGTCGTCCAGGTCCGCGAGCGCGCCCGGGTAGCGCACCGGCACGAGGCCGTTGAGGCCGCGCCCGTCGTGCAGCTCGATCTCGGCCGGCGCCCACAGCAGGTCGACCAGGTGCTGCGGGCGCGAGAACTTGATGCGGCGCACCGCCGGCAGCGGCAGCCACGCATAGCCCGAGGGCGTGAACAGTTCGAGCACGGCGCCGATGCGCGCGTCCCCGTCGCACAGCCAGGCGAAGTCGCTGTGCGCCGCGGGCTCGCCATCGAGCGCCTGCACGGCGCGCGCGTCGGAGCGGTCGACGGTGGTCAGCGTGCCCTGCAGCGCGGGCGCCGCATCGCGCGCGGCCTCGCGCAGCGCCGCAGCTTCGTCGGCACGTTCGGCGGGCAACACGGCGGCGCCGAGCAGTTGCTCGACCCAGTCGGCATTGCCCGAGACGATGGCCGGCGTGCGTCCGCCGCCGGCCCAGAAGTCGGTGCGCTCGCGCTCGCCCCGCAGTGCCATCGCGCAGGTGACGCTGGCCGGCGTGAACGTGGGGTCGAGCTTCGTCGCGAGCTTGAGCTGGTCTTCGGCCCGCTGCCATTCGCTGCGCAGCGCGAGGAAGTGGCACAGGGCAAGGCGCAGGCCGGCATTCTGGGGACTGGCGCGGATCTGCCGCTGTACCCATTCGGTGTGCTCGGCCACGGAGCGCTCGCCCAGCACTGCAAACCCATCGCCCATGAAACTTCCCCGTTGACTGGCTGAAAGGTGAAAGGCGGCGCGCCGCGAAGGGGCGCCGCAGGAGACAGACAAACGGCTGTGGACCGCCGGCGGGGGCTGCATGGCCCTGAAGGCCACGGCCCCGCCGCGCAACAAGGAAATCAGGCTTCCTTGTTTTCCTTGATGTTCCAGCCCAGCACCGTCTCGGCGCCCTTGCCGCCCTTGTCGGTCTGTTCCCAGTACTGCTGTTTCACCTTCGCGGCCTGGAAGGCGTACTGCACGAGCACCGCGTCGCCGCCCTGCTCGGCCGTGTACTGCACCGAGGTGACGAGCACCTCTTCGAGCGTGACGCGCGTGTATTCGATCTGCGAGCCGCCGGCCTTGCACACGGCCACTTCGACCTTGCTCAGGTGCTTGCCGCTCGCGCAGTTCTTCAGCACGGAAGGCGCGGCCTTGTCGATGCGCGCGAGCACCTGCAGGTCGTTGAAGCTGGCCTTGCCCACGCCGCCGCCACCGCCGCTGACCATGTTGCCAGGCTGCGTCGCTCCCCATGCAAACGACTTGATGTCGGTCCAGTCCTTGTGGTTGGAGTCCTTGGACTCGCCGTTTGCACCCTCGACGCGCATGAACATGTCTACTGCCATGATTGACCCCCAAAAGTTATCGATGAATTGCCCGGTAGCGGGACAGTGGAATTAGCTGCTGTCCTTCTTGTTGGACGGCAGCTTCGAAACCAGCCGCAACGACACCGTCAGCCCCTCGAGCTGGTAGTGCGGCCGGAGAAAAAACTTGGCGGCGTAGTAGCCGGGGTTGTCCTCGATGGCTTCCACCTGGACTTCGGCCGCCGCCAGCGGCTTCATCGCCTTCGTGTCCTGCGACGAGGTGCCGGGGCTGCCGTCGACGTAGTTCATGATCCAGTCGTTGAGCCAGCGCTCCATGTCCTCGCGCTCGCGGAACGAACCGATCTTGTCGCGCACGATGCACTTCAGGTAGTGCGCGAAGCGGCAGCACGCGAACAGGTACGGCAGACGCGCCGCCAGGTTGGCGTTGGCCGTGGCGTCGGCGTCGTAGTACTCGGCCGGTTGCTGCAGCGACTGCGCACCGATGAAAGCCGCGAAGTCGGAGTTCTTGCGGTGCACCAGCGGCATGAAGCCGTTCTTGGCCAGCTCGGCCTCGCGCCGGTCGCTGATGGCGATCTCGGTCGGGCACTTCATGTCCACGCCGCCGTCGTCGGTGGGGAAGGTGTGGGTGGGCAGGTTCTCGACCGCGCCGCCCGACTCCACGCCGCGGATCGAGGTGCACCAGCCGAACTGCTTGAACGAGCGGTTGATGTTCACGCCCATGGCGTAGGCCGAGTTGGCCCAGGTGTAGCGCGTGTGCAGCGCCGAGTCGGTTTCTTCCTCGAACTCGAACTCGTCGACCGGGTTGGTGCGCGCACCGTAGGGCAGGCGCGCCAGGAAGCGCGGCATGGCCAGGCCGATGTAGCGCGCGTCTTCCGAATCGCGCAGCGAGCGCCACGCGGTGTGCTCGGTGTTCTGGAAGATCTTGGTCAGGTCGCGCGGGTTCGACAGCTCCTGCCACGAGTCCATCTGCATCACGGTGGGCGAGGCGCCGGCGATGAAGGGGCAGTGCGCGGCGGCGGCGATCTTGGCCATCTCGCCGAGCATCTCGACGTCGGGCGGGCTGTGGTCGAAGTGGAAGTCGCCGATCAGCGCACCGAAGGGCTCGCCGCCGAACTGGCCGTACTCGGCTTCGTAGATCTTCTTGAACATCGGGCTCTGGTCCCAGCCGATGCCCTTGTGGCGCTTGAGCGAGCGCGCCACTTCGCGCTTGGAGGCGCACATGACGCGGATCTTCAGCTGCTCGTCGGTCTCGGTGTTGTTCACGAGGTAGTGCAGGCCGCGCCATGCACCTTCGAGCTGCTGGAAGTCTTCGTGGTGCAGGATCTGGTTGATCTGCTCCGACAGCTTGCGGTCGATCTCCGTGATGATGGCCTGCACGCTGCGGTAGGCATCGTTCGAGATGGTGACGGTGTTCTCGAGCGCCTGCACGGCCAGCGTCTTGACGGCGTTTTCCACCGCCTCGCGCGCCTGCTCGGTCTTGGGCTTGAACTCGCGCTGCAGGAGGTCGGAGAACTCGTTGGGCTCGAGCGCTTCGACGGTGGCGGTGCGGGCGCGTGCGCCTTGCTGGGATGCGGTGCTCATGGTGCGGTCCTGTCGTCGGCTTGCTTGGCTGCTGCGGCATCGGCGGCCGCCTGCGCGACCGCGGGGTTGGGCGCGGACGCCAGCGACTTGAGCAGCGCCGGGTTCTGCAGCGCCTGCGCGATGAGTTGCTCGGCGCCGTTCTTGCCGTCCATGTACGAGAGCAGGTTCGACAGCTCGGTGCGCGCCTCGAGCAGCTGCTGCAGCGCGTCGACCTGGCGCGCGATGCGCGCGGGCGAGAAGTCGTCCATGCTGTCGAAGGTGATGTCCACGTTCATCTGGCCTTCGCCGGTGAGCGTGTTGGGCACCTGGAACGCAACGCGCGGCTTGATGGACTTCATGCGCTCGTCGAAGTTGTCGATGTCCACCGCCATGAACTCGCGCTCCGCGAGATCGGGCATGGGGTCGGTCTGCTTGCCCGCGAGGTCGGCGATGACGCCCATCACGAAGGGCAGCTGGATCTTGCGTTCGCTGCCGTAGATCTCGACGTCGTACTCGATCTGCACGCGCGGCGCCCGGTTGCGCGCGATGAACTTCTGACCACTGTTCCTGACACGGTTGTCTGCCATAAGCGTCCTCTTGAAACTGAATGCATGGGTCGTACCGGTCGACCGGTGCCGGCGCGTTGTTCCTGCTCGCCGGCAGCAACGGCCGCTAGGGCAATGCGGCGTCGCCGTTCAACGGGCGGCCGGCAAGGCTTTCTATCTTTTGCAATCCCTCGGGCACGAGCTCTTCGATGATCTGGAAGAAGTTGAGGTCCATCAGTCGCTGGGCCCTGCGGATCAGCATGGGTGCCGGATGGCTCGGTTCCGTTCGTTCCAGGAACTCGCATGCTTTTTCCAACAACACTTGCACATCTTCACGAGCCGATATTTCAATCTCTTGAATCCGCAGCGGGCGCACTGCAGCCTGCATGGCCGCTGCAACGTGCGCTGCGGGTGCGTGCACGTGCGCCGCACCGCTTGTGTCTTCTGCACTGCCCGTTGCCGACGCCTGCGGCACTTCGCTGTGCGGCTGCTCCGGCAGCAACTGGCCCACGGTGCGCAGCGACCGCTCGAGCCTTGAAAAATCGGGCGCCCAGCTCTGGCCCAGCGCGCGCTCGCAGGTCTCGCGGATGCGCTGCAGGAGTGCCAAAGCCTCACGCAAGGCCACGACCGGCGCTGCCGCCTTGTCGTGTGCGCGGCGTGCGGCCTCGCGCAGGCGGCCGACGCCGCCGGGGTAGTCCACCTGGTCGCTCTTGCTCGAATCGAGCAGCGCCTCGACCTGCCGCAGGCTCATCGCCGTGCCGCCGTCTTCGAGCAGCCGCGCATCGCGCACGCTGCGTCCGAGCCCTTCGGCTTCGGCCAGTGCGGCCAGCGCATTCATGCGCGGCAGCGGGTCTTCGTTCGTGCCATCGACGACGCGCGGATGCACGTCGTTCCAGAAAGTCTGCAGCACCGCATCGACCTGCCGCAGCCCGTCGACATAGCCCGGCAGGCCGCGGCTTTCGGTCCATGCGAGCGTGAGCGGCACCAGCACGCGCAGGTCGCGCGTGCGCAGGCACAGCTGTCGTGCGATGCGGTCTACGCGCGCCCAGTCGGGCGGCTCGGCGGGGATGATGGTGTCGCCGAACTGCTGCTCGCGCTTGCCCGTGGCCGCCTGTTGGAGCGCCATGAAATCGGCGTCGTATTCCAGATCTTCACCACAGGGAAGCGGGCCCTCGACGGGCGTCTGCAACAGATCGATCTCATTCGGCAGCAACCACGACTCCCTTGATTTATCCACTCGCGATGGTAGTCATCTTGAGGGTAAGAAGAGGCATGGTCAACCGCAACAGAATGCAAAGTGCAGCCTCTGAATTCCAAAGGAGTACATCTGCTTTTAAAGTGCAGAAGTACGGGCTACAGCAGCCGACGCGACGCGAGGTTGCGCATCAACGCACCGAGGCCGAAAGACCACCGCGGCGCCTGGTCTGCATGCACGACGCGGTTGTTCAACGCACCCAATTCAGGGGCCGCGATGCGCACATGGTCGCCCACGACATGCGTGAATCCTTGCCCCGGTCCGTGACGGTCTTGTGTCGGCGCGAACATCGTGCCCAGAAACAACATGAAACCGTCTGGGTAGGCGTGGTGGCGGTTGAGTGTCTGCGCCACGAGGTCGAGCGGATCGCGGCTGATCTTCGCGAGCGAGCTCGAACCTTCGAGCGTGAAGCCTTCGGGGCCGGTCACGTTCAACGCGACCGTGATGCGCCGCACGTCGGCGATGCCGAAGTGCGCATCGAACAGACGGATGAACGGCCCGATGGCGCACGAGGCGTTGTTGTCCTTGGCCTTGCCCAGCAGCAGTGCACTGCGGCCTTCGAAGTCGCGCAGGTTGACGTCGTTGCCGAGCGCGGCGCCGAGCGTCTCGCCGCGGCTGTTCACTGCGAGCACGACTTCGGGCTCGGGGTTGTTCCAGGCCGAGTCCGCGTGGATGCCCACGTCGGCGCCCGTGCCCACGGCCGCGAGCACCGGGGCCTTGGTGAAGACCTCGGCGTCGGGGCCGATGCCGACCTCGAGGTACTGCGACCACATGCCTTGCGCGATGAGCACGTCCTTCACCTTCATGGCTTCGGGCGAGCCCGGCACGATGTCGGCGAGGTTGTCGCCCAGCACATCGCCGATGGCCGCGCGCGTGGCTTCGGCGCGCGAGGCATCGCCGCGTGCCTGCTCTTCGATCACGCGTTCGAGCAGGCTCGCGACGAAGGTCACGCCGCTGGCCTTCACGACCTGCAGGTCGCAGGGGGCGAGCAGCCAGGCCTGGTGGCTGTCGCGCGTGCTTTCGTCGCTGTTGGCCAGCACGGCATCGAGTGCGGCGATACGTGGCGCGGTGCCACTCTGCAATGCAGCGCGCACGGCTTCGGCCGGCGAGCCCTTGCCTTCGAGCAGGTCGCTCATGGTGGGCGCGAGCTTTGACAGGTCGTGCAGGCCATCGCCCTGCACGGCCACCAGCACCGGGCCCACGCCGGGTTGCCAGAGACGGCCGACAAGGGTGGCGCGCTCGGCGTCGCGGGGCAGGCTGGAAGCGGTCGAAAGGTCCAAAGGCATGGTGGGGTGTCTCCGTGAATAAGGTCTGCGCGCCATCGTAGCCGCGGGCCTGCGGCCACGCCCGCCGCGGGTCAGTGGCCCGGCGTGGCCCGCACGCGCGCCACCTCGGCGGGCAGGTTCGTCCACGGCGCTTCCTGCGGCGCGAAACGTGCGCGCATGTAGCCGGCGAGGTCGGCGATCTGGCGGTCGTCGAGCGCCTCGCGGAATGCGGGCATGAAGCCGATGTCGCGGTGCGCGGGCGCGCGCACGCCGTCGAGGATGGTGCGCAGCAGGTTGTCGGGCCGTGTGCTCGTGAGGCTGCTGTTGAGTGCGAGCGGCGTGTTCACGCCCAACAGCGTGGGGCCGTCGCCGTCGTGGTGGCATGAGGCACAGGCGCTGTCGAACATGCGCTGCGCGGGGCCGAGCAGCTGGCCTTGCGTGCGCGCCGCGTTGTCGATGGCCTGTTGCGCGAGCGCCTGCGGTTGCGCGACCGGCTCGGGATTGAACGAGCCGAGGTAGACGGCCATGGCGCGCACGTCGGCGTCGGGCACCTGCGCGAGTTCGCGCACCACCTCGGCCATCGGGCCGCCCGCGATGCCGTGGCGTGGCGAGTGGCCGTTGCGCAGGTAGCGGTACAGCGCGTCGGTGTCCCACGGCACGGCGGCTTTCGACAGCTGCGTGAGTGCGGGCGCTTCCCAGCCATCGACCATCGCGCCCGAAAGGAACGCGCTGCCGCCCTGCTCCGCGCCGAGCGCGTTGCGCGGCGTGTGGCAGGCGCCGCAATGGCCCAGGCCGTTGACGAGGTAGGCGCCGCGGTTCCATTCGGCGCTCTGCGTGGGCACGGGCGGCAGCGGTGCGGGGTCGTGGAACAGCGCGTTCCAGCCGGCCATCAGCGGGCGCAGGTTGAAGGGGAACTTGAGCTCGGACTTGGGCGTTGGCGCGCGCACCGCCGGCATCGCCATGAAGTACGCATAGAGCGCCTGCAGGTCGTCGTCGCTGGTCTTCGCGAAGGCGGTGTAGGGGAACGCGGGGTACAGGTGGTGGCCGTCGCGCGAGACGCCTTCGCGCATCGCGCGCTGGAAGGCGCTGAAGGACCAGCGGCCCAGGCCCGTCTCGGCATCGGGCGTGAGGTTGGTGGTGTAGAGCGTGCCGAAGGGCGTGTCCATCGCGCGGCCACCGGCGTTGGGCGCGCCGCCGGGCGCGGTGTGGCACACGGCGCAGTCGCCGAGCGCGGCGAGCACGCGGCCGCGCTCGATGGTGGACTCGCTGTAGACCGGTGCGCTGAGCGACACCGGCGCGATGGCCGAGCGCCAGCCGAGCAGGCCGGCGATGACGCCCAGGCCGCCGATGAAGAGCGCGGCGCCGGTGGCCCACAGGCCCTTGCGACGCGGCCACAGGGCGTCCCGCACACCTGCGCCTGAGGCAGGTGCGGGAGAGGGTCCGGCGGCATCGCCCTTCGCGCGTCCCTCGCCCTGCCCCGGCGGCGGTGGCAGCGACCCCCGGTTCAATTCCGCCAGCACCGTCTCCGGCGTGAACGGCGGCGAGCGGAAGCGCACGCCCGTCGCATCGAAGATCGCATTCGCGATCGCCGCCGTGCCCGGCACCGACGACGACTCGCCCGCGCCCAGCGACGGCTCGCCGGGGCGTGGCATGTGCATGACCTCGATCACCGGCACGTCGCGGAAATTGAGGATCGGGTAGCTGCCCCATTCGCGGCTCGCGACCACGCCCGAAGGCAGCACGCCCGGCAACTGCGCGCCACCCGTTGCGGCGCCCTGCTGCGGCGCGAACTGCACCTGCTCCTTGAGCGCACGGCTCGTGGTCTGGATCACGTTGCCGTGCACCTGGTGCTCGACCCCCGCCGGGTTGACCAGCAGCCCCGCGTCGTGCCCCACCACCACGCGGCGCACATGCACCTCGCCGGTCTTCTGGTTGACCTCGACATCGGCCACCCACGCAGCCCACGCGGCGCCGAAGCCCGGCCACTTGCTGTGGATGTAGCGCGCGTACGCAAAGCCCTGGCCAAAGAGGATGTCGCCGCCTTCGCCGAGCCCGCCGTCGGCGTTCTCCTGCGGCCCGGTGCGCATGCGCCAGCCGGCCTTCTGCGCGGTGGCCTGCACGAGCTCGATCGCGCGCGGGTCGTCCAGGTGCCGCAGGCGGAACTGCACGGGGTCGACACCCGCGGCCGTGGCCAGCTCGTCGATGTACGACTCGTGCGCGAACGAACTCGGCAGCGCCGACACGCCGCGCAGCCACGAGGCGCGCACGATCGGCGCCATGTCGTTGACCTTCACGCGCAGGTTGTCGTAGCTGTAAGGCGGGCGCGCGGTGCGGTCGCCCATCTCGTAGGCCTGCGCCACGGGCTCGACCGTGCGCGTGAGCAGCAGCGCCAGCGTGGGCGCACCGTTCGACGGATACGAGGTCTCGAAGTCGTAGGCGGCGACGCGGCCGTCGGCCATGAGCCCGCCGTCGATCTCCATGAGCTGCGCGGCGCCCTTGGGCTCCCACGCATGCTCCTGCTCGCGCGAGAGCTGCACGCGCACCGGTGCGCCCACGGCGCGCGCGAGCAGCGCGGCATCGGCCGCCACGTCATCGGCGCCGTTGCGGCCGTAGCAGCCCGCGGCCTCCATGCGCACCACGTCGACCTGCACGTCGTCCACGCCCATGAGCTTGGCGAGATCGGCGCGCAGCACGTGCGGGTTCTGCGACCCGGCCCAGCAGCGCAGCTGCATGCCGCTGCCGCTGCCGTCGGCGGGCTGCCACTCGGCCAGCGCGCACGACGGGCCGATGGACGCATGCATCTGGTACGGCCACACGTAGGTGCGCTGCATCGGCTGCGCGGCGGTGGCCATCGCGCCATCGACATCGCCCTCGTCGACCAGCAGGCGCTGCGTCGAGGGGTTGTCGCGCAGGGCCTGCGCCACGTCGCGCAGGTCGGGCATGCCGGGCCAGGGCTTCCAGGTCACGCGCAGCTCACGCATCGCCTGCTCGGCGTGCTCTTCGCGCTCGGCGACGATGCCGACGAAGTCGCGCACCACGACCACGGCACGGATGCCGGGGATGTGCGCGATCGACGATTCATCGACCGATTCGAGCGTGTTGCCGATGAACTCGCCGTGGTCCGCGCCCGCATACGGCGGGCGCACCACGCGGCCGTGCAGCATGCCGGGCACGCGCCTGTCGTGCACGAACACGAGGTCGCCCGCGAGCTTGGCCGGGATGTCGACGCGCGCCTGGCGCGTGCCGACGAGGCGGTAGTCGGCCGGGTTCTTGGGGGTGGCATCGAGGTCCAGCCGCAGCACCGTGCGCTGGTGCGCCACGAGGTCCGCGTAGTTGAGGTGGCGCTCCGGCGCCTCGACCACGCGCACCACGCCGTTGCGCACCTGCAGCGCATCGACGGCCACGCCCAGCCGCTCGGCCGCGCGCGCCAGCAGCCAGGCGCGTGCCTGCGCGGCGGCCAGCCGCAGCGGCTGCGCGTGGATCTGGATCGACGCGCTCGCGATGGTCGCGCCCTGGTTGGGCGCGCGCGCGGTGTCGCCGAGCATCATGCGCACGCAGGGCATGCCGAGGTCGAGCTCCTCGGCCACGATCTGCGCCAGCGCGGTCTGGATGCCGGTGCCCAGGTCGACGTGGCCGTTGAGCGCGGAGACGCTGCCGTCGTCCCACAGCGCGAGCAGCACCTCGTCGCCTTCGCTGGGGTGGCTGGCGATGAAGGCGGGCTGGCCCTTGGCGGGCGGCGGCGGGGGCGGTGCCTCGCGCACCACCAGCAGCACGCCGTCGGCGGCAAGGAATTCCGCGCGCGTCTGCGGCAGGTCGGCGCGGCGCGTCATGCGGCGGGGGCGTCCGGCGGGGCCGCACGCAGGCGCACGGCGGCGCGCTGCACGGCGTCGAGGATCTCGATGTGCGTGCCGCAGCGGCACAGGTTGCCCGAGAGCTCGCTGCGGATGCGCGCCTCGCTGGCATTGGGGTCGCGTGCCAGCAGCGCCGCGGCCTGCATCACCATGCCGTTGAGGCAGTAGCCGCACTGCGCGGCCTGCGCGTCTTCGAAGGCGGCCTGCACCGGGTGCCAGCGCCCGCGCATGCCCAGGCCTTCGAGCGTGGTGATGCTGCGCCCTGCCACGCCGTGCGCGGGAATCACGCAGGACCGCGCGGCCACGCCGTCGACATGCACCGTGCACGCACCGCACTGCCCGAGCCCGCAGCCGTACTTGGGCCCGTTGAGCCCCAGGTCGTTGCGCAGCAGGTGCAGCAGCGAGGCTTCGCGCGGCACGCCGGCGAGCGTGTGCGCCCGGCCGTTGACCTGCAGGTGCAGCGGCTCAGCGCCGCAACTGGCCGTCACGGGTGTACATCTCCAGGTCCACGAAGGTCGAGCCGTTGTGGTTCTTCGCGCTGTAGTCGACGGGGAAGTCGCCGAAGCGCGTGCTGCCGATGCTCTCGAGCCCGGCGATGAAGCTGTCGCGCGTGAGCGCCTTGCCCGCGCGGCGCAGGCCCTCGGCCATCACGCGCGCGACGATGTAGCCCTCGAGCGCGGTGTAGCTGTCGATCTTCTGGCCGAACTCGGCGCGGTCGCGCTGGTAGTCGGCCACGATGGGCACGCGCTGCGCACCGGGCGGCGGCACGATGCTGGCCGTGACCAGCCCGGCGAGCTTGCCTTCCAGCCGCTTGGCCGAACCCGCCGCGTCGGTGATGCCGACCGACAGCGTGTACAGCGGCGCGGCCGCGCCGCTCGCGCGGTAGTCGCGGATGAAGACCTCGGTCATGCGCCCGGCCATGATCATCACGACGGCGCCGGGGCGGCCTTCGGCGAGCCCGCCGATCACCTGCTTGGCGTCTTCGGCTGCGATGGCCATGGGCAGCGTCTGCACCACCTTCACCTTGTACTCGGCGGCCAGCTGCTCGCAGGTGGCGAGGTTCGACTTGCCGAAGGCGCTGTCCTGGTAGACCACGGCGATCGACTGGATACCCAGCGTCGAAAGGTGGCTGATGATCTTGCGCAGCTCCAGGTCGTAGCCCGCGCGCACGTGGAAAAGGTAGCGGTTGGTTTTTGTGCGGAAGGACGTGGTGCCCACCAGCGGCGCGAACATCGGCACGCCGGCCTTCTCGGCCAGCGGCATGGCGGCCGCGAGGTTGCCCGTGGCGACGTAGCCGGTGAGCGCGAAGACCTTGTCCTCGTCGATCAGTTTGGCCGTGTTGGCAGCCGTCTTCGCGGGCTCGTAGGCGTCGTCGTAGATGACGAGTTCGATCTTGCGCCCGTGGATGCCGCCCGACTTGTTGACGCGGTCGAAGTACAGCTGGATGCCCGCGCGGTAGTCGACGCCGAAGTCTTTCGCCGGGCCGCTGAACACGGCCGACTGGCCGATGCGGATGGTGCTGTCGGTCACGCCGTTGTCCGCGCGCGCCGGCCGCAGCAGACCGGGACCGAAGGCCAGGGCCGCGCCGCCCGCCACCAGGGTGCGCCTTGAAATCGAAAGCTTCATGCGTCGTCTGTCTCTTTGTTGTTGTCGTCGGAGGGGTGTTGCCGCGGCGGCGCCGCGGACTTCGGGGTCGTCAGCCGGCCTGGATGTCGCCGGACTGGATGCGCTTGACGCCCTTGGCCGTCATCTGTTTCCAGGCGGCGGCCAGCGAGCCGTTGAGGTCGATGCCGCGCGTGGCGTCTTCGATCACGTAGGCCTCGAAGCCGGCCTTGCGCGCGTCCATCGCGGTCCAGGCCACGCAGAAGTCGGTGGCTAGGCCGGTGACGAACACGGTCTTGATGCCGCGCGCCTTCAGGTAGCCGGCCAGGCCGGTGGCCGTCTTGTGATCGGCCTCCTCGAAGGCGGAGTAGCTGTCCATGTCCTTGTGGAAGCCCTTGCGGATGATGAGCTGCGCGGTCGGCACCTTGAGCTCCTTGCCGAGCGCGGCATCGTCGGTGCCCTGCACGCAGTGGTCGGGCCACAGCACCTGTGTCCCGTAGTTGAGCTTCGTGGTCTCGAAGGGCTTCTTGCCCGAGTAGGTGCTCGCGAAAGAGGCGTGGCCCGCCGTGTGCCAGTCCTGCGTGACGACGATGTTCTGGAACGCGGGCGCCAGCGCGTTGATGACCGGGATCACCTCGTTGCCGCCCTTCACCGCGAGCGTGCCGCCATCGAGGAAGCAGTTCTGCACATCGACCACGATCAGCGCGGCCTTGCCACCGGGCTTGATCTTGCCGGCCGCGAAAGCGGAGAGGCCGAAACTGCCGAGGCTGCCGGCGAGCCCCAGGGCAGCGGCGGACTTCAGGACGGTTCTGCGATGCATGGTGTGGACTCCGGTGGTTGAGGAAAGGAAACGGTCAGACGCTGAGGTAGGCCCTGCGCACTTCTTCGTTGGCCGCCAACTCGGCCATCGTGGCGTGGTAGCGGATCTGCCCCTTCTCGAGCACATAGGCCCGGTCGGAGACCAGCTCGGCGAAGTGCATGTTCTGCTCCGACAGCAGGATGCTCACGCCCTGCGCCTTGAGCTCGAGGATCATGTTGGCCATCTGCTCGACGATGACCGGGGCCACGCCCTCGGAGGGCTCGTCGAGCAGCACGAGATACGGGTTGCCCATCAGCGTGCGCGCCACGGTGAGCATCTGCTGCTCGCCGCCGCTCATGCGGCCACCGGGGCGGTTGGGCATTTCGCCGAGGTTGGGGAACAGCTGGAACAGGCGCTCGGGCGTCCACAGCGGCGCGGCGGTGCCGTCGGCCCACTGGCGCGCGGGCTGCTTGCCGACCTCGAGGTTCTCCATCACCGTGAGGTCGGTGAACACGCGACGGTCTTCGGGCACGAAGCCCAGGCCCAGGCGCGCCGCGTGGTGCGGCTCGCTCTTCGAAATGTCGTGGCCCAGGAAGCGCACGGCGCCGCGGCGCTTGGTGAGCATGCCGATGAGCGTCTTGAGCGTGGTCGACTTGCCCGCGCCGTTGCGGCCCATGAGCGCGACGACTTCGCCGCGCCGCACTTCGAGGTCGACGTCGTAGAGGATCTGCGCGGCGCCGTACCAGGCGCACAGCGCCTTGGCTTCCAGAAGAGGTTCGTGCGTGCTCATGCGGTGACTCCAAGCGCTGCGGCTTTCTCTGCAATCTTCTCGAAGGTCTTGCCGCTGCCGAAGTACACCTCCTGCACCTTCGGGTGGTCGCGGATTTCGAGCGGCTTGCCCTGCGCGATGAGGCGCCCGCGCGCCAGCACGATCATGCGGTCGGCGTACGCGAACACCACGTCCATGCTGTGCTCGGTGAAGAGCACGGCCATGCCGCGCTGGATGACGAGGTCCTTGGTGAGCGCCATGAGCGAGTTGCGCTCCTGGGGCGCCATGCCGGCGGTGGGCTCGTCCATGAGCAGCAGCTTGGGCGAATTGGCCATGGCGATGGCGAGTTCGACGCGCTTCACGTCGCCGTAGGCCAGCACGCTGCAGGGCCGGTCGGCCTGCGCCTTCATGCCGACCTGGTCGAGCAGCGCCAGCGCTTCGTCGCGCTTGTGGTCGGCCGCGCGGCGCCACATCGAGAACAGCTTGTGGTCGTGCGAGAGCAGCGCCATCTGCACGTTCTCGACCACGGTGAGCGAGGCAAAAGTTTCGGCGATCTGGAAGGTGCGGCCCACGCCCTTGCGCCAGATCTCGCGCGGCTTGCGGCCCACGAGCTCGTGGCCGTCGAGCGTGATCGAGCCCTGGTCGGCCTTGAGCTGGCCGTTCACCATGTTGAAGGTGGTCGATTTGCCGGCGCCGTTGGGGCCGATGAGCGCGAGCAGTTCGCCGGGCGGCAGCTCGAAGCTGATGCCGTCCACGGCCTTCACGCCGCCGAACGATTTGCCGAGGTTGGTGACTTTGAGGAGGCTCATGCCTTCACCTCCTTGAGCTTGGCGTCTGCTTCATCATGCTTCGGTGCACGCCAGCGATCGACGAGCTGTTTGATCGACCCGGCAATGCCCTGCGGGAACAAGAGCACCAGGATCAGGATGATGGCGCCGAGCATCGCGCGCCAGTAGTCGGTGTTGCGTGCCACGGTGTCGTGCAGCCAGGTGAAGGTGACGGCGCCGACCACGGGCCCCGCCAGCGTCTGGATGCCGCCCAGCAGCACCATCACGAGGCCGTCGACCGACTTGCCGACCGACAGGCTCTCGGGCGAGATGCTGCCCTTGGAGAACGCATAGAGCGCGCCGGCCAGGCCGGCCACGGTGCCGGCGATGACGAAGGCCGCCCACTGCATGCGCTTGACGTCGATGCCGATGGCGTCGGCGCGCAGCACCGAGTCGCGGCCCGCGCGCAGCGCATAGCCGAAGGGCGAGAACAGCACGCGGCGCAGCCACCACACGCCCGCGCCCACGAGCACCAGCGTGAGCCAGTAGTACACCTGCTTGTTCGACAGCCACTCCGAGGGCCACACGCCGGTCAGGCCGTTGCTGCCGCCCGTGAAGCTGTCCCACTGGTAGGTGACGGCCCAGGTGATCTGCGCGAAGGCCAGCGTGAGCATCGCCAGGTACACGCCCGACAGCCGCACGGCGAACCAGCCGTAGACGAAGGCGCCGAGTGCGGCCACCAGCGGCGCGACCACGAGTGCCAGCTCCATCGGCAGGTGCAGCGCGCGCACCAGCAGCGCCGCGCCGTAGGCCCCGAGGCCGAAGTAGGCGGCGTGGCCGAAGGAGTGCATGCCGGCCGGCCCCATGATGAAGTGCAGGCTGGTGGCGAACAGCGCGGCGATCAGCAGGTCGATCATCAGCACCGTGGTGTAGGGCGAGCCGGCCGTCAGCAGCGGCAGCGCGGCCAGCACCAGCGCCAGCCCGGCGGCGGCCACGATGTAGGCGGTGCTGGGGCGGCGCAGCGGCTCTTCCTGCATGCCGACGTAGCGGCTCGGCGCCTGCGGCCGGCCGAACAGGCCCCAGGGGCGCCACACCAGCACGATGGCCATCACGAGGAAGTCGACCATCAGCGTGAGCTTGGAGAACGACACGTCGATGCCGAAGACCTGCACCACGCCCAGCCAGATGCACACGGCCTTGATCTCGGCGATGAGCAGCGCGGCCACGTAGGCGCCGGGCAGCGAGCCCATGCCGCCGACCACGACGACGACGAAGGCGGCGCCGATGGTGTTCAGGTCCATCTCGAGCGTGGCGGGTTCGCGCGGCAGTTGCAGTGCGCCGCCCAGGCCCGCGAGCAGCGCGCCGAGCGCGAACACGGCGGTGAAGAGCCAGGCCTGGTTGACGCCCAGCGCGCTGACCATCTCGCGGTCTTGCGTGGCGGCGCGCACCAGCGTGCCGAAGCGCGTGCGCGTGAGCAGCAGCCACACGAGGCCGAGCACCAGCGGGCCGACGACGATCAGGAACAGGTCGTAGGAAGGAAACTGGCGCCCGAGGATTTCGACCGAGCCCTTCAGGCCCGGCGCGCGCGGGCCGAGCAGTTCGTCAGGCCCCCAGAGCCACAGCACCGCGTCCTTGATGACCAGCACCAGCGCGAAGGTGGCGAGCAGCTGGAACAGCTCGGGCGCCTTGTAGATGCGGCGCAGCAGCAGCACCTCGATGAGCGCACCCAGCACGCCCACCGCGAGCGCGGCGATCAACAGCGCCGGCCAGAAGCCCACGCTCGGGCCGAGCTTCTCGACCAGCGTGTACGCGACGTAGATGCCCACCATGAAAAAAGATCCATGGGCGAAGTTGACGATGCGCGTCACGCCGAAGATCAACGAGAGGCCGGCCGCCACCAAGAACAGCGAAGACGCGCCGGCCAACCCGTTGAGCAACTGAACAACGAAGCCTGAAAAGCTCATGAGGGACCCTGAGGAAACTGGAGACACCGCGCCCCGCCGCGCTCAAGAAGCGGCGGCGGACGCGTTGCAGGAGCCGTGCGGTCAGTCCGCAGGGCGCATCTTCTTCACTTCGTCGTCGGTGGGCTGGAACTTGGCACCGTCGAGGTACACGTAGTCGACCATCACGCCCTTGCCGCCATCGTTCTTGGTCTTGCCGACGTACGCGCCCATGGTGGACTGGTTGTCCTGTGCGCGGTAGCTGATCTTGCCGAAGGGCGTGTCGACCTGCAGGCCCTTGAAGGCGGCCACGAGCTTCTCGGTGTCGGTGCTGCCGGCCTTCTTCACGCCGGCGGCAATCGAGTAGATGGCGCTGTAGCCCACCACCGAGCCCAGGCGCGGGTAGTCCTTGAACTTGGCCTGGTAGGCGTCGTTGAAGGCCTTGTGCTCGGCGGTCTTCACGCCGTACCAGGGGTAGCCGGTGACGACCCAGCCGTTGGGCGCCTCGTCCTTCAGCGGGTCGAGGTACTCGGGCTCGCCGGTCAGCACGCTCACGACCTCGCGGTCCTTGAACAGGCCGCGCGTGTTGCCTTCGCGCACGAACTTGGACAGGTCGGCGCCGAACAGCACGTTGAAGATGGCGTCGGGCTTGGCATCGGCCAGGGCCTGCACCACGCTGCCCGCATCGACCTTGCCCAGCGGCGGCGCCTGCTCGGCGACGAACTCGACGTCGGGCTGGATCGCCTTGAGCAGCGTCTTGAAGGTGGCGACCGACGACTGGCCGTATTCGTAGTTGGGGTACACGATGGCCCAGCGCTTCTTCTTGAGCTTGGCGGCCTCGGGCACCAGCATCGCGACCTGCATGTAGGTCGAGGGGCGCAGGCGGTAGGTGTACTTGTTGCCGTTGCTCCAGACGATCTTGTCGGTGAGCGGCTCGGCGGCCAGATAGAAGAACTTCTTCTGCTTGGCGAAGTCGGTCAGCGCCAGGCCGGTGTTCGACAGGAAGGCGCCGGCCAGCACGTCGACCTTCTCGCGCGAGATGAGTTCTTCGGCCACGCGCACGGCGTCGCCGGGGTTGGCGTTGTCGTCGCGGCTGATGAGCTCCAGCTTCTTGCCGTTGACGCCGCCCTTGGCGTTGATCTCGTCGACCGCCAGTTCCATGCCCTTCTTGTAGGGCTCGAGGAAGGCGGGCTGCGCCTTGTAGCTGTTGATTTCGCCGATCTTGATCACGCCCTGCGCATGCGCGGGGACGAGGGCGGTGGCCAGCGTGACGACGGAAGCGGCGCAGAAGGCAAGGCGCAATGGATTCATCGGGAAGCTCCTAGAAGTTCGAACAGAAAACACGATGCGGGTGACGATGCAATGACAGGTCAGCGAAGACCGTCTTCGCCCTTGATTTCACTGACCTGCAGGCCGCCGACGCGCGGCAGCGGACGGCCGCTGTCGGTGACGGCCACGGCCACGACGATCTCGTTGGCACGCGGCGCGTCGGCCACGCGGGCCTCGACGGCGTCGAAGTGGCTGCGCACGAATGCGGCGTCCTTGTGGCCCAGCGGCACGTCGATGGCGGTGCCCAGCGTGCCCTGCTTCTTGGCCGAAGGCACGAGCGCGGCGCCCTTCTCGACCGCCACGCGCAGCGGCGCGCCCAGCTTGGGATGCAGGATGGCGGCGGCATGCTCCAGCTCGCCGCGCTCGCCGACGATGGCGGCCTTGCCGTAGCTCTGCGCCTGGCCAGGCTCGATGCCCAGCGCCTTCACGGCCTTCTGGCCGAGCAGCGCGCCGAGCTCTTCGCCGATGGCGATGAGTTCGTCGAGGTTCTCGCTGTAGCGGCCGGCGTAGGGGTTCTCGATCACGGCGATGGCGACGGCGCGACGCGTGGGCGGCGTCACGTCCTGGCCCATTTCCTTGCGGGTTTCATCGACCTGAATGACGAGCTTGCGGATGTTGGCGGTCATGTCTGTGTGTTCCTTGTCTTGTCTCTTGTCTTGTGCGGTCAGCGCAGGCCGTCCCACTTGCTGATGTCCTTGGCGAGCAGGCCGCCGACGCGCGCATGCACGCGGTAGCCGGTGCTCATCGCGAGGATGAAGACGATCTCGTCGGCCATCGGCGCGCCGGGCACGCGCACCTCGATGGCGTCGAACTGGCCGCGCACGTAGCTGGCGTTGATGTTGGTGAGCGGCACGTCGAGCGCGGCGCCGGGCGGGCCGACCTTCTTGGTCGAAGGCACGATCGACAGCGCGTTGCCGGGCTGGCCGGTTTTCTCCTCGGCCTTGCCCGCGGTGTAGGCCGCGCGGCTGCCCTTCCAGCCGAGCAGCTCGCGCATGGCGTAGCCGCCGGGCACGTGCCACAGCGCGCCGTGCTCCAGCTCGCCGTCGGCACCGACGATGGCACCCTTGCCGTAGGTGGCGATCTGTTCGAGCGGCACGTCCATGGCAGCGTGCAGCTGGTGCGCCATGTCGACGCCCACGGGGTCGAGCAGCGCCATCATCGGCAGGATGTCGGGCTCGTAGCGGCCCGCGAAAGGATTGGTCAGCACCGCGCCGATGGCACCGCGCACCAGCGGGGTTTCGGCACGCGGTCCGAACTCGTGGTGGATGTGCTCGACATGGGTGAAGACGCGACGGATTTCGATCATGAAAAAGAACCTTGCTTTTCGTTAAGCAAATACTGAACCAACTGCTTCGGGCAGCGCGATGTCCAGCGACTTCGAGCATAAGGGTTCCACCCGCCGCCACTGCCCCTGGCAAACGAGCAGAACGGCCCACACGAGCCCCCTTTTCTGCAGCACGCGGGCGCACGCCGCGCCCGCATCGAGTGCATGGTGCACCTGCACGGGCGCCAGCGGCGGCACGTCGACGGTGACGAGGGTGTCGCCGAGGTCGCTGTCGTCCTTGCAGTCGCTGGCGGGCAGGCGCTGGATGAGGGCGTCGGCCACGTCGACGGCGTTGGCGATCACGGTGGCGGCCGCATCAGCCTGCGCCGCGGTGGCGGCCAACACCGTCACGCTGTCGGCGATGCCCAGCGAGAAACTGCGCCCGCGCCAGCCGCTGGTGGCGACGCCGCGCACGGGTTGGTCGGCGTGCAGCTCGAACTGGCCGTCGGTGGTCAGCATGCCGCTGTCGCGCCAGTCGAAGCGCGCGAGGTCGGCGAACAGGCCCACGCGCGCCGTGTGGCCGGGCGCGAGGTGCAGCGCGATGTCGCCGCCGTTGTTGACCCAGGCGCGCTCGATGCCCGGCCGGTCGTAGAAAGCGATGAGTTCCTGCGCCACGCTGCCGGCCACGGCCGCCATCGGCGTGAGGAACAGCGGCGAAAACGCATCGCAGGCGTCCCACATGCGGCGCGCGACCACGCCGCGCGGGCGCTGGCGTGCGGCCACGGGCAGGCGCAGCTGCGGCAGCTCGCGCACGAGTTCGTCGAGCACATGGCCGAAGCGCGCCCAGGCCGCGTCGTGCGCGGCGGCGACGGCGTACGGGTCGCCGTGCGCTTCGGCCACGATGTCGATCGGGCCGTGGTTGAAATGCCAGCGGCCCGCGTCGAGCGCCGTGCGTTGGGCGGACATGGTTTCAGCCCAGCATGGGGGCGTGGCCGAGCGGCCACGGGTTGGCATCGTCGATGACGAGCCATTGGCGCGCCAGCGGTGCGCCGTCTTCCTGCCACGCACCGCGTGCGAGCGCCTGTTCGAGCGGAAAGATGTGTTCGACGTGCCCACCGAGCGCCTCGTAGTCGGCGCGCCGCATGCTGAACTCGATGGGCGCGACGATGGCCGGCGTGGGCACGGTGCCGAAGCTGTTGTCGGGCATGCGCATGACGTCGGCCATCACCGTGATGCCGCCGCCGGGCCACACATAGGCCGGCGCGCCGCCGCAGGTGACGTTGACCAGCGCGCGCTTGATGGCGCGCGTGAGCAGCACCGGGTTCTCGGTGACGCCCGCGCGCAGGCTGCCGCCGGCGCCGCCGAGGAACAGCACGGTGCACAGCGAGGGCTCGCAGTTTTCGCCGATGCGATCGACGATGCGGCGCACCTCGGGCGGCATGGGCTGCTCGATGGGCTTCAGCGCCTCGTCGAGCACGTACCACTGCGCGTGCTCGCCGGTGGTGGAGGTCATGAGCAGCCGCAGGCCGGGGCGGGCCACGCCCTCTTCCCAGCCTTCGATGATCGCCAGCGGGTCGGCGATGTCGGTGCCGCCCCAGCCGTTGCCCGGGTTCGCGACCTGGAAGTAGCGCCCGGGTGTCGACTTGCGCCCCAGCATCTGGATGCCCGAGGGCGTCATGTCGAGGCAGCGGCCGGCCTGGTGCTCGGTGAGCACGCCGGTGATGTGGTCGTCGACCACCACCACCTCGTCGGCCACGCCGGCGAACTGGCGCGCGAAGATGCCCACGGCCGCCGAGCCGCAGCCCACGCGCATGCGCTGCTCTTCCACGCCGTTGACGATGGGCGCCTTGCCGGCCTGGATGACGAGGCTGGCGCCGCCGTCGATGGTGCATTCGACCGCCTGCTTGTTGCCCAAGAGCTGCATGAGCTCGGCCGTCATGCGCCCCTCTTTCTTGCTGCCGCCCGTGAGGTGGTGCACGCCGCCCAGCGACAGCATCTGCGAACCGTACTCGGCCGTGGTGACGTGGCCCACGACCTCGCCCTTGTAGCGCACGTTGGCCTGCTCGGCGCCCAGGAAGCGGTCGGTGTCGATCTTCACCTTGAAGCTGCAGTAGCTGAAGATGCCTTCGGTGACGACGGTGACCATGTCGACGCCCTGGGCTTTGGAAGCCACGATGAAGGGCGCGGGCTTGTAGTCGGGATACGTGGTGGACGAGCCCACGCCGGTGACGAAGACCTCGTCGGCGTGCAGCAGGTCGCCGTTCCAGTCGGGTGCGGCATCGGCCTCGGCCGCCTCGGCGCCGGGCCGGTCGAAGGGCACGAGCGCCGGCTGTTCGCTGGCGAGCGTGCGGCGCAGCAGCACCACCGGATCGACGCGCACCAGCACGCCCTGGCGGTTAGCGTAGCGGTCGCAGGCGCCGGTGCGGCCGTCGGAGATCTGGCACAGCACCGGGCAGGCGTTGCACTCGACCTTGGCGGTGCTCATCTTCTCGTTGCGCGGCGGCGCCTTGCCGAAGGCGGCGCCGCCGGCCTGCGCGACCAGGGGCATGTCGATGCCGGGCAGTCCGTCTGTCTTGGTGTGTTCAGTCATCGGGGCGATCTCGTGGTGTGGTGCTGTCGGAGCGGGTCTTCAGGCCCCGGAGGTTTGCAACAAACGTGCCGTGCAGGTGCTTGTGCGGCGGCTTTCGTTTGTGTAGCATCCCCTACACTTTCATGTTGCGTTCACTACATCAAAGGTCAATGTAGCAAACAGGCCCGATGCTTGCAATGGTGTTTTCTCGCGGTGTTCATCGGGGTTTTTCCGACCAACGACAATGGAGGGTTGCTAGCCGGCCGATGGCGGACGCCCCAAAGGCGTGCATTTCGGCTCAGCCACCCTTTTCTGTCTTCAACCAACACTTGAGTTCTGTATGAGTGCATTCAGCGAAGAACGCGTCCTGAGCGTCCACCACTGGACCGACCGCCTGTTCACCTTCACCACCACGCGCGACCCGGCGCTGCGCTTCTCGAACGGTCATTTCACGATGATCGGCCTGAAGGTCAACAACAAGCCCCTGCTGCGCGCCTACAGCATCGTGAGCCCGAACTACGAGGAGCACCTGGAGTTCCTGAGCATCAAGGTGGAAGACGGCCCGCTCACCTCGAAGCTGCAGCACATCCAGGTGGGCGACACCGTGATCGTGGGCCGCAAGCCCACCGGCACGCTGCTCATCGACTACACGCTGCCGGCCAAGCGCCTGTACCTGTTCGGCACGGGCACCGGCCTGGCGCCGTTCATGAGCATCATCCGCGACCCCGACACGTACGAGAAGTTCGAGCAGGTCATCCTGGTGCACGGCGTGCGCCAGGTCGATGAGCTGGCCTACCACGACCTCGTGACCGACCACCTGCCCAAGCACGAGATCCTGGGCGAGATGATCGCCAAGCAGCTGCTGTACTACCCCACGGTCACGCGCGAGGAGTTCCGCAACCAGGGCCGCGTCACCGACCTGATCGAGAGCAACAAGCTCACCGACGACCTGGGCCTGCCCCCGCTGAACGTCGAGGAAGACCGCGTGATGCTGTGCGGCAGCCCCGGCCTGCTGGTCGACCTGAAGCACATCCTGGAAAAGCGCGGCTTCAAGGAAGGCAACACCTCGACGCCGGGCGACTTCGTGGTCGAACGCGCCTTCGCCGAGAAGTAAGACCCGACACACAGGCGCTGCGCGCACGATGGCCGACTCCCGCTCCGTCAGCAAGCCCAAGCCCCAGCGCCGCACCGGCGTGCGCGAGGCCGCGGCCCAGGCCACGCGCGACAGCATCCTCAAGGCGGCGACCAAGGTGTTCGCCAAGTACGGCTACGACGGCGGCAGCGTGGAGAAGATCTCCAAGGCCGCCAAGTCGTACGACCGGATGATCTACTACTACTTCGGCAGCAAAGAGGGCCTGTTCATCGCGGTGCTCGAAGGCATCTACCAGCGCATGGACGACGCCGAGGCCGCCATTGCGCTCGATGCCTCGCGGCCCGTGGAAGCGCTCACCGAAGTCATCCGCTTCGTGCTCGGCTACTACCGCAAGAACCCCGAGTTCGTCACCCTGCTGAATACCGAGAACCTGCACAAGGGCCGGCACATCTCGAAGTCGCTGCGGGCGCGCGAGTACTCGTCGCGGGCGGTGGCCATCATTTCGGAAATCCTTGCCAGCGGCGCGGCCCAGGGCCTGTTCCGCACCGACCTCGTGGCGCGCGACATCTACCTGCTGATCGCGTCCACCGGCTATTTCTACACCTCGAACCGGCACACGCTCACGGCCTTCCTCGGCGAGCCGCTGGAGTCGCCGGAAGCCGTCGCGCACTGGGAAGACTTCGTCATCGAGACCCTGCTGCGCACCGTGCGCGCGGACGACATCCAGGAACAAGACAACAACTCCCCACCCCACGACGAGGACACCACGAAATGGCAGAAATCGCAGCCGGCGCAAAGTCGGGCAAGGTCGTCATAAAGAACATCGGGCTGCTGCTCTCGGGCGACATCGACAAGCCCATCCTCGACGCCGACACCCTGGTGGTGAACGACGGCCTGATCGTGGCGGTCGGCAAGGAGAAAGACTGCGACCTCGAAGGCGCACAGACCGTCATCGATGCGCGCAAGACCTGCGTCGCGCCCGGCCTCATCGACAGCCACGTGCACCCGGTGTTCGGCGACTGGACGCCGCGCCAGGGCCAGATCGGCTGGATCGACTCCACCATGCACGGCGGCGTGACCACCATGATTTCCGCCGGCGAGGTGCACCTGCCCGGCCGCCCGAAGGACATCGTCGGCCTGAAGGCGCTGGCCATCACCGCGCAGCGCGCCTTCGACAACTTCCGCCCCGGTGGCGTGAAGGTGCTGGCCGGCGCCCCAGTCATCGAGAAGGGCATGGTCGAGAGCGACTTCAAGGAACTCGCCGAAGCCGGCGTGGGCCTGCTGGGCGAAGTGGGCCTGGGCTCGGTGAAGGCCGGCTACGAGGCGAAAGAGATGGTGGCCTGGGCGCGCAAGTACGGCATCCAGAGCACGATCCACACGGGCGGCCCGTCGATCCCGGGCTCGGGGCTGATCGACAAGGACGTGGTGCTCGAAGCCGACGCCGACATCATCGGCCACATCAACGGCGGCCACACCTCGCTGCCCGAGGCGCACGTGTGCGAGCTGTGCGAGAAGAGCACGCGCGCCATCGAGATCGTGCACAACGGCAACGAGAAGGTCGCCATCGCGGCGGCCCGGGCGGCGCTCGAACTGAAGTGCCCGCACCGCGTGATCCTGGGCACCGACGGGCCCGCGGGCTCGGGCGTGCAGCCGCTGGGCATCCTGCGCATGGTGGCGATGCTGTCGTCCATCGCGAACATCCCGGCCGAGCTGGTGTTCTGCTTCGCCACGGGCAACACGGCGAAGATCCGCAAGCTCAACTGCGGCTTGATCGAAGTGGGCCGCGCGGCCGACTTCGTGTTCATGGACCGTGCCCAGCATTCGCCCGCGCCGGGCCTGCTCGAAAGCGTGCAGCTGGGCGACATCCCGGGCGTGGGCATGGTGATGATCGACGGCCTCGTGCGCTGCGGCCGCAGCCGCAACACGCCGCCGGCCACCGAGATCCCGGTGGTGGTGTCGGGCGGGCACTGAACCTGAGTGCACGCGCCCGGCGGCCTCAGCCGCCGCTGCGGTGCGAGCGGAAAACCAGATAGCGCGCCGAGAGAAAGTTGGCGCCCATGCCCGCGATGCTGCCCAGCGCCACGCCGAGCGCGGCGGCCCAGCGGCCTTCCACCCAGTGCAGCGTGAGCACGTAGGTGCCGTAGTTCAGCACCGCGCCGGCCAGCATGGTCGTGAGGTAGCCCAGGTATTCGCGCCAGACCGAACGCCCCGTGGCGGCGCCGGCCGCGCTCGCCGCGAAGGTGTAGCGGCGGTTGTAGAGCCAGGTGGTGGTGGCGGCGGCCAGGAACGACACGACGCGCGCGCCGTACCACCCCAAGAGCGGTGCCAGCAGGTAGAGCACCGTCACGTCCACCACGAAGCCGATCACGCCGGCCACGGCGAACGAGAGGAACTCGCGCCCGATCTTCATCGCGCCGCCGTCAGTGCGCGCGCAGGCTCTTGCGCAAGCTCTCGCGCACGCAAGGCTGCGCCAGGTAGCGCAGCCGCTTGGCCTCCTGCCGGCCGAGCGTGACGGTGTGCATCACCACGCCGCAGACGAAGGACAGCAGCGCCGCCAGCATCGCGCCGGTGGCGAGCACCGCCGTGGGCAGCCGCGGCACCAGGCCGGTGTGGGCGTAGGTCATGAACAGCGGCACGGCCAGCGCGAGCGCAGCGATCGCGAGCACGGCCGCGACGATCGAGAAGAACTGCAGCGGCCGCTCGCTCACGAACAGCTTGCCGATGGTCTTCAGGATGCGCCAGCCGTCGCGGTAGGTCGAGAGCTTGCTGTGCGAGCCTTCGGGGCGCGTGCTGTAGGCGGTGGCTTCCTCGGCGTAGGGCATGCGCAGTTCGAGCGCGTGCACGGTCAGCTCGGTCTCGATCTCGAAGCCCTGCGACAGCGCGGGGAACGACTTGGCATAGCGGCGCGAGAACACGCGGTAACCCGAGAGCATGTCGGTGAGGCCGCCGCCGAAGAGCTGCGCCACGGTGCCCGTGAGCAGCCAGTTGCCGAAGCGGTGGCCGGCGCGGTAGGTGAGCGCGTCCTGGCCGTCGTCCACGCGGCTGCCGACCACCATGTCGAGGTTGCCCTCGACCAGCCGCGCGATGAGGCGCGGCGCGGCGGTGGTGTCGTAGGTGGCGTCGCCGTCGACCATCACGTAGATGTCGGCCTCGACGTCGGCGAACATGCGCCGCACCACGTTGCCCTTGCCGCGCGCGGCCACGTGCGTGACGATCGCGCCGGCCGCGCGGGCCACGGCGGCGGTGTCGTCGGTGGAGTTGTTGTCGAAGACGTGGATCTCGGCGCCCGGCAGGGCCGCGCGGAAGCCCTCGATCACCTGGGTGATGGCCAGGGCTTCGTTGAAGCAGGGAATGACGGCGGCAATGCGTGGCATGGCGGACACGGGAGCAGGTCGGTGGTCGGTCATCGAGCGGTCGTCGGAAGGAGTCGGTAGGCCCGGCTGCCGTCTTGTTCGTGCAGCAGGCCATAGTACTGGTCGAAGCCGGGCCGCACGCTGAGCACTTTCACCATCTCGGGCGACATGACGACGGTGGTGAAGCCCTCGGCCGCCAGCTTGCGCGCCGTGTCGCCGGGCGACATCAGCAGGTAGTCGCGGTAGCGCCAGCGCCCCAGCGTGTCGCCCCAGATCGGATTGGGGCCGTAGTAGATCGCCTCGTTCAGCGCAATCTGGTAGACGCGGCCGGTCACGTTGCGGCGCACGTAGTCCATCACGCCGTAGCCGGGCACGTGCTTGCGCAGGAAGGCCTCGCGCGCCTCGGGCGTGAGCGAGATCATCGACACCTTGGTGGCCGTCTGGCCCACCGACACGGCGGCCAGCACGGCCAGCAGCAGCACCACGATCCAGTCGCCGACGCCGGCACCGCTGCGCGGGCCGTCGGCTGCGACCGCAGCGGGCGCACCGCGCAGGCGGCGCACGCCCGCCGCGATCCAGCCGAACAGCACCTGCCAGCCCACGGCGGCCGTCATCGCGAGCAGCGGGAACGAGGCCATGAGGTAGCGCGGGTAGCGCGAGGTCACGACCCACACGGCCACCGAGTACAGGCAGAACCAGCCCGCCGCGCGCACCGCGGCGGAGCGCTTCCACCACACGCTGAAGGGCGCGAGGAACACGGACCAGATCAGCGCGTTGGGCATCTCGGCGTGGTCGCGCACGTCGGCCACCTGCTGCACGTAGTCGGCCGGCACCCATTCGGTGAAGCCGAACACGCGCGCGCCGATCGGGTTGAAGGGGTCGCCCGTCATGATCGCGTTGCGCGCATACCAGTAGATGCACGGGATCAGGAAGCACAGCAGCGCCGGCGCCCAGGCTTGCAACAGGCGGCGCTCGTGGCGCACCACGAACAGCGCCACCAGCGGCAGGAAGATCAGCGCCTGGTACTTGGAGCCCGCCGCCACGCCGAGGCAGAACGCCGCCAGGCAGAGCCAGCGCGTGCCGTCGCGCAGCGGTTCGGACTCGCGCCACCACCACAGCGCCACGAAGGCCGACAGCACGAACAGCGCCACGCCCATGTCGATCAGCGCGTTGGCGTAGTCGCCCATGCCCAGCCAGATGGCCGCGCCGATGCAGGCGGTGAGCCGGTTGGCATGCAGGATGCCCAGGCGGAAGATCATCAGCACCGACAGCGCGCCCGCCAGGGCGTTGAGGAAGTGCGGCAGCACGTCGTCGCCCACCTGCAGCGCGGCGGCGTACAGCAGGTTGTAGTTGTAGGGGAACCAGGGGTAGCGCAGCCAGTCGTGGATGCCCAGCGTGCCCTGCTGCGCCACCAGGCGCGCATACGGCAGGTGGTACATCAGCTCGTCGAAGGCGGCCGGCGGCGCGAGCGGCGCCACCAGCGCGGGCAGCGCGACCAGCGCCAGCGCGATGGCGGCGATGCGTTCGAAGCGGGTCCACGGCGGGGTGGCGGGCGCGGCCGCGCGCAGCGCACGCACCTCGGCGCGCCAACCGCGCCACTGCCATGCGGCGGCCACGACGCCCGCGCCGACCAGCCCCAGCGTGGCCTCGCGGCGAAAGAGCCCGAAGATCGCCAGCGCCTGGAAGGCACAGATGTAAAGGCCGACACCGAGCGCGGCCGACATGGCCGCTTCGAGCCAGGCGTCGCGGCGCGAGGGCGGACGCAGGCGCGCGAGCACCGCGCGGCCGGCACCCCAGCAGGCAATCACGAAGATCGCGAACTGGGCGTAGTGCGCGGCGGCAAAGATCAGCTTCTGAATATCAACTCCCGTGGCCGGTCACTCCGGTCGCGCCGACCGGCCGGCAGGTTCAAAGGTTCGGCGCCAGCAGGCGCTCGAGCTCCGCTTCGCTCGTGCGGCGCCGCGCGGCCTGGTCCTGCAACTGGTCGTGCCCGATCTTGCCGACGTTGAAGTACGTCGCATCGGGGTGCCCGAGGTAGAAGCCGCTCACGCTGGCGGCGGGCATCATAGCGAGGCTCTCCGTCAGGGTCATGCCAATGTCCGCGCAGTTCAGAAGGTCGAACATCGGGCCCTTCACGCTGTGGTCGGGGCAGGCCGGGTAGCCGGGCGCGGGGCGGATGCCGCGGTACTTCTCGGCAATCATGTCGTCGTTGCTCAGGCCCTCGTGGGGCGCGTAGCCCCACAGGTCGGTGCGCACGCGGTGGTGCATGGCTTCGGCAAAGGCCTCGGCCAGCCGGTCGGCCAGGGCCTTGAGCATGATGGCCGAGTAGTCGTCGAGGTCGTCCATGAAGAACTTCTCTTTCTTCTCGACACCCAGGCCGGCCGTGACGGCGAACACGCCGACGTAGTCCTTCACGCCGCTGTCCTTGGGCGCGACGAAGTCGGCCAGGCAGCGGCTGGGGCGCATCACGCCGTCGATCATCTGCTTCTCGGTCTGCTGGCGCATGCCGTACCAGGTGAGCGCGACTTCGCTGCGCGTCTCGTCGGTGTACAGCTCAATGTCGTCGTCGTTCACGGTGTTGGCGGGCCAGAAGCCGACCACGCCGCTGGCGCTGAGCCAGCGCCCTTCGATGAGGCGCTTGAGCATGCGCTGGCCGTCGGCGTACACGCGCACGGCCTCGGTGCCGACGATCTCGTCCTTCAGGATGGCGGGGAACGGGCCGGCCAGGTCCCAGGTCTGGAAGAACGGGCCCCAGTCGATGTACTTGGCCAGCTCGGTGAGGTCGAAGTTCTTGAACACGCGCCGGCCGATGAACTTGGGCACGGTGGGCACGAAGTTGGCGAAATCGACGGGCGTCTTGTTGGCGCGCGCCTTGGCCAGCGGCCACATCGGCACCTGCTTCTTGTTGGCGTGCTGCGTGCGCACCTTCTCGTAGTCGGCGTTGATCTCGTCGATGTACGCGGTGGCCTGGTCCGAGAGCAGCGACTGCGCCACGCTCACGCTGCGCGAGGCATCGGGCACGTAGACCACGGGGCCTTCGTAGTGCGGCGCGATCTTCACGGCCGTGTGCACGCGGCTGGTGGTGGCGCCACCGATGAGCAGCGGGATCTTCTTGATGCGGAAGTGGTCGTCCTTCTGCATCTCGCCGGCCACGTACTGCATCTCTTCGAGGCTGGGCGTGATGAGGCCCGACAGGCCCACGATGTCCGCGCCCTCGACCTTGGCCTTCGCCAGAATTTCGTGGCACGGGACCATCACGCCCATGTTCACCACTTCGAAGTTGTTGCACTGGAGCACGACGGTGACGATGTTCTTGCCGATGTCGTGCACGTCGCCCTTCACGGTGGCGATGATGATCTTGCCCTTGGTGCGCACGTCGCGGCCCGCGGCCTCGTCCTGGCGCTTTTCTTCCTCGATGTACGGGATGAGGTGGGCCACGGCCGACTTCATCACGCGCGCCGATTTCACCACCTGCGGCAGGAACATCTTGCCCTGGCCGAACAGGTCGCCCACGATGTTCATGCCGTCCATGAGCGGGCCTTCGATCACGTGCAGCGGACGCCCGCCCTTGGCGAGGATCTGCTGGTAGGCCTCTTCGGTGTCTTCGACGATGAAGTCGGTGATGCCGTGCACCATCGCGTGCGACAGGCGCTGGTTGACGTGCACCGGGTGCTCGGGCGTGCCGCGCCATTCGAGCTTCTTGCTGTCGTCCTTGGCGCCGCTCTTGGCGGTCTCGGCCACTTCGACGAGGCGCTCGCCGGCATCGGGGCGGCGGTTGAGCACCACGTCTTCCACGCGCTCGCGCAGCGTGGGCTCGAGGTCGTCGTACACGCCGACCATGCCGGCGTTGACGATGCCCATGTCCATGCCCGCCTGGATCGCGTGGTACAGGAACACGGTGTGGATGGCCTCGCGCACCGGGTCGTTGCCGCGGAAGCTGAAGCTCACGTTGCTCACGCCGCCCGACACCTTGGCGCCGGGCAGGTTCTGCTTGATCCAGCGCACGGCGTTGATGAAGTCGACCGCGTAGTTGTCGTGCTCCTCGATGCCGGTGGCGATGGCGAAGATGTTCGGGTCGAAGATGATGTCTTCGGGCGGAAAGCCCACCTCGTCGACCAGCACGCGGTAGGCGCGCTCGCAGATCTCGATCTTGCGCGCGTAGGTGTCGGCCTGGCCCTTCTCGTCGAAAGCCATGACCACGGCGGCAGCGCCGTAGCGCTTGACCAGCTTGGCCTCGTGCTTGAACTTGTCCACGCCCTCCTTCATGGAGATGGAGTTGACGATGCCCTTGCCCTGGATGCAGCGCAGCCCGGCCTCGATGACGTCCCACTTGGAGCTGTCGACCATCACCGGCACGCGCGCGATATCGGGCTCGCTGGCAATGAGGTTCAGGAAACGCACCATGGCGGCCTTGCTGTCGAGCATGGCCTCGTCCATGTTGATGTCGATCACCTGCGCGCCGTTCTCCACCTGCTGGCGCGCGACGGCCAGGGCGTCCTCGAACTGGCCGTTGAGGATCATGCGCGCGAAGGCCTTGGAGCCGGTGACGTTGGTGCGCTCGCCGATGTTGACGAACAGCGTGCCCTCGCCGATGGCGACCGGCTCGAGGCCGGACAGCTTCATGGGAGGGGGAGCAACGGGAGCGGAAACGGATGCGGGAATCTGGGACATGGCCTCACCTGCGGAAGAGTCGGACAGGCGAGCGTCGTTGTCGCCCCAAGCCTGACGATTCGCCTCTGTGGCGAACCGCTGCAACGCTCCTTGGGAAGTCGCGCATTTTAGGTCGATTCGATTGCGCCCTGGGAAAACCCCAGTTTTCATTCCTGCACGTGTCAACAGAATGCGCCCACCGTTTCTGAACGAACGTTCGTGTTTTTAACCAAACGTAAGGGAGTTCGCCGATGGCCAGGAAGTGGAATGTCCGGTTGCAGCATGCAGCCACCCCAATGCGCGCCGTGGCCCTGAGCTGCGGCCTCCTGGCCGCCGCGGCCCTCGCGGTTCACGCGCCACCAGCGCGTGCCGCCGCCGGCGACAGCGCCACCCGCGTCGAGGCCCGCGTCACCTCCGACACGGCGAAGACCAAGTACCCGATCGTGCTGGTCCACGGCCTGCTGGGCTTCGACAACCTGCTGGGCGTCGACTACTTCTACGACATCCCCGGCAGGCTGGCCGCCGCGGGCGCCAAGGTGTACGTGGCGCAGGTGTCGGGCACCAACACCTCCGAGATCCGCGGCGAGCAGCTGCTGCAGGAGCTCAAGACCATCCGCGCGCTGGAGCAGAACCCCACGCTCAAGTTCAACCTCATCGGCCATTCGCAGGGCTCGCCCACGGTGCGCTACGTGGCGGCGGTGGCGCCGGACATGGTGGCCTCGGTCACGTCGGTGGGCGGCGCCAACGGCGGCTCGAAGGTGGCCGACCTGCTGGCCAAGCTGCCCGAAGGCGGCATCGGCCAGACCCTGGTGGTGAAGGCCGTCGGCCTGCTGACGGGGCTGATCGGCTTTCTCTCGGGCAAGGACCCGAGCCAGCTGCCCGAGGTGCCGTTGAACGCGCTGGCCTCGCTGACCACGGCGGGCGGTGCGGCCTTCGACGCCAAGTTCCCGCAAGGGCGCCCCGCGCCGGGCTCGTCGTGCGACGTGAAGAGCGGTGCGGCCGTGGCCAACGGCGTGCGCTACTACTCGTGGTCGGGCGTGTCGACCAGCTTCAACCTGTTCGACCCGAGTGACACGGCGCTGTCGACGCTGGGCAGCCTGTTCTTCTTCGGCGAGGCCAACGACGGCCTGCTCGCGGTCTGCACCACGCGCCTGGGCACCCACCTGGGCGACTACCGCCAGAACCACCTGGACGAGGTGAACCAGGCCTTCGGCAACACCTACGGCAGCCAGTTCCCGTACTACGAGAAGAAGCCGCCGGAGCTGTTCAGGGAACAGGCCGCGCGACTCAAGAGCGCGGGGCTCTGAGGACGCTGCGCATGCGCGGTGTGGCCTTGACCATCGGCGCCGTCGCGCTGGTGGCCGCGGGGACCGGCTGGCTGGCACTCGGCCCCGGGGCGGTCGATGCGCCGCAGGCCGCCGCGCCCCGCGCCACGGCGGCGGTCGCGGTGCCCACCGCGCCTCGTCCGGCGCAGTCCACCGCAGCGGCCCCCGACGCCCTGCTCACCAGCGACCTCATCACCCTCTTCGACCAGGTGCTCGCCGAAGCGCAGGCCGACAGCAAGGCCACGCTGATGGCCCGCGCACCCGCCCTGCTCGCCCAGCGCCTGCGCGAGGACTGGCGCGTGCGCGCGCTGGGCCTGCTGGAGCGCTACGTCGACATGCAGGAAGCCCTGCGCACCTTGCAGCCGCCCGCGCCCGGCGACCCGGCCTTTTTGCGGCGCAGCCTGGAGGCACGCGAGGCGGTGCGCCGTCAGTTCTTCGCGCCCGAGGAAATCGAAGGCCTGTTCGGCGACCAGATCCGGCAGGACCGGTTCATGGCCGAGAAGATGGAGCTGCTGTCCAACCCCGACCTCACGCCCGAGCAGCGCGCCGCGGCGCTGGCCCAAAGCGAGCAGGCCTGGCTGTCGCCCGCGCAGCGCGAGGTGCGCAAGGAGGCGGTGGCGCATCTGGACGTGATGCGCCAGACCGAGGCCCTGCAGGCGCGCGGCGCCAGCCCCCAGGAGCGCTTTGCCGCGCGCAGCGAGACCTACGGCTACGAGGTGGCACGCGGCTTGGCCACGCTCGACCAGGAAACCCAGGAATGGAACGCCCGGCTCGACCGCTACGCCAGCGCGCCCGAGGCCGAGCGGGCCCAGCTGCGCGAGACGCTCTTCAACGAGAACGAGCGCCTGCGCCTGAGCGGTGCCCTGGCGATGCGCTCGGCCGCCGCGCCCAAGCCGGCGCGACAAATCCGCTAAGTAAGCGCAGGCTTACGCAGGCTGCGCTTCGCCCATGGCCGAGGCCGGCAGGCCGAACACGCGGTCGAAGGCCCAGTTGAAGACGAAGGTGTAGACCAGGAAGAACACCACCAGGCCCAGGTCCATCACCAGCGCCTGCCAGAGCGACACGCCCAGGCCCCAGGCCAGCATCGGCACCAGGAAGGCGATCAGGCCGCCCTCGAAGCCGATGGCGTGGGCGATGCGGCGCTTCAGGCTGCGCCCGCGCACCGCCTGGCGCGACTCCCAGCGCTCGAACAGGGCGTTGAAGGTCAGGTTCCAGATCACCGCGATCACCGAGGCGCCCACGGCCAGCAGGCCCGAGTGGCCGAGCCCCGCGTCCGACATCAGGGCCAGGCCGGCGCTGGCCGCCACGATGGCGATGCCCTCGTAGAGGGAGATGTAAACGATCCGACGCTGAAGGCCCTGCATGACTGTTTCTCTGTGTGTTTGACTGCGATGGAGGGACTTTATTTGCTTTTAGTTGATATAAAAAGTTAACTTATTTCAGTTTTATTGATAGATCGGGGCGCCATGGCTTTCTCCAGCGACAACGTCGAGGTCTTCCTGGCCGTGATCGACCACGGCTCGTTCTCGGCCGCCGCGCGGGCGCTGCGCAAAGTGCCGTCGGCCGTGAGCATGGCCATCGCCAACCTCGAGGCCGAGCTGGCGCTGCCGTTGTTCGACCGCAGCGGCCGCGAGCCCCAGCCCACGTCGGCCGCGCGCTCGCTCGAACCGCAGGCGCGGCTGCTCGCGGCCCAGCTGCGGCAGTTGCAGGTGCAGGCGCTGGCGCTCACGCAGGGGTTGGAAGACCGGCTCACGCTGGCCATCGCGCCCGAGCTGCTGGCCGCGCCCTGGAGCGGGCCGCTGGCCGCGCTGGCCGACGACTACCCGCTGCTGCAGGTCGAGGTGCTGGCTGCGCCGCAGGCCGACGCGCTGGCGCTGCTGCACAGCGGCCGGGCGCAGCTGGCGCTGGTGTTCGAGCGCCCCAGCCTCGACGGCCGCGAGGGCTTCCAGGAGGTGGGCAGCGACACCATGGTGGCCGTGATGGCGCCCGAGCACCCCGTGCTGCGCGCGGCGGCCGGCGGGCGCCTGCGCGAGGAGCACCTGACGAACACGCGCCAGATCGTGGTCGCGGGGCGCGACCTGGCCACCAGCGACCCGCGCTTCGTGTTCGCGCGGCATGTCTGGCGCACCGACAACGCGCTGGCCGCGCTGAGCCTGATCACCGCCGGGCTGGGCTGGGGCTGGCTGCCGCGCAACTTCGCGCGGCCGCACGTGGCGGCGGGCGCGCTGGTCGAGATCCCGTTCGAGAACCTCAGCAACGGACTCGACCTGTGGGTGGACGTGGTGTGGTCGCGCGAACGGCCGCTGGGCCTGGGCGCGCAGCGCTTCGTGGCGCTGATCGCACGCGACCGTCAGGCGGCGGCCGGCATCGGGACGCCGGCCGTGTGAGCCGGGTCAATTCTTTCCGTGGCCGTGGCCGTGCCCGCCTCCACCGCCGTGCCCACCGCCCCCGCCGTGCGGACGCCCTCCTCCACCCCCGCCGCCCCCACCGGGCCGGCCGCCGCCCGGATGCGGATGCGACACGCCCGGCGGCGGCCCGGGCCGGAAGCCCGGCTGCGGGCGCGGCGGACGGAACCCGGGGTCGACGGGCGGCCGGATGCCCGGCCCGTGCGGGGGACGAACCCCAGGCCCATGAGGCGGACGGACCCCGGGTCCGTGGGGCGGACGCACGCCAGGCCCCGGCCAGGGCCGCGGCTGCCAGCCCGGGTGCACGGGCGGCGGCGGGCGCCAGCCCGCGATCGGCGGCGGCGGGGGCCGGTGGCCCCACCAGCGCCGGTCGCCGTACCAGGGGCGGTCGCGGTAGTAGTCGGCCCAGTAGCTGCCGATCACGAAGCTCACGATCGGCACGCCGATGACCGCGCCGTAGGTGGCCAGCGGCACGCGCTGCTGCTGGTAGGCGTAGTCGAGGTTCCTGGCCCAGACCCAGCCGCGCCCGCCGTCGGGCAGCACCACGTCGCACCAGCCGTAGCCGCTGGTGCAGCCGACCACGTCGACCGGCTGCCCCGGCCCGAGCCGTGCCACAAGCGGGTAGTCGCCCGAAGGCCCGGCGCGCAGGTTGACCGCGCCGCGCGTGAAGGCCTGCTGCGCCGCCGCGGCGAGCGGCAGCAGCAGGACGAGCGCGCCCAAGGCAGCGCGGCGCAAGAAGGATGTGGCGTTCATGGGAGGCTCCTGTGCGCCCCAGCGTAGGCGTGGGGCGGGGAGCCGTCAATCAGCCGAGGGCGCGCGCGGCGCCCGGCTTCAGGCGGCTTCTTTGTAGAAGCCGTTGCTGTTCAGGAGACGGCCCTTCGCAGGCGCCACCGCCGCACCGATCGCCGCGATGTGGTCCGGCGTGGTGCCGCAGCAGCCGCCCACGATGTTCACCAGCCCCTCGGCCGCGAACTCGTGCAGCAGGCGCGAGGTGACGTCGGGCGTCTCGTCGAAGCCGGTGTCGCTCATCGGGTTGGGCAGGCCGGCGTTCGGGTAGCAGCTGATGTAGGTGTCGCCCGCCACGCGCGCCAGCTCCTGGATGTAGGGGCGCATGAGCGTCGCGCCCAGCGCGCAGTTCAGGCCGATGGCCAGCGGCTGCGCATGGCGCACGCTGTGCCAGAAGGCGGTGACGGTCTGGCCGCTGAGGATGCGGCCCGAGGCATCGGTGACCGTGCCGCTGATGATCAGCGGCAGGCGCTGGCCGCTGTTGTCGAAATATTCGTCCACCGCGAACAGTGCGGCCTTGGCGTTGAGCGTGTCGAAGATGGTCTCGACCAGGATCACGTCGGCGCCGCCTTCGACCAGCGCCTCGGTCTGCTCGTAGTACGCCGCGCGCAGCGATTCGAAATCGACATTGCGCGCGCCCGGGTCGTTCACGTCGGGGCTGATGCTCGCCGTCTTGGGGGTCGGGCCGAGGGCGCCGGCCACGAAGCGCGGCTTGTCGGGCGTGCTGTACTTGTCGCAGGCCGCGCGCGCCAGCTTGGCCGATTCGAGGTTCATCTCGCGCGCCAGGTGGGCCATCTTGTAGTCCTCCTGCGCGATGGTGGTGGCGCCGAAGGTGTTGGTCTCGATGAGGTCGGCGCCGGCCGCGAGGTAGGCCTCGTGGATGTCGGTGATGACGTCGGGGCGCGTGAGCGACAGCAGCTCGTTGTTGCCCTTCACGTCGCGCTCGAAGTCCTTGAAGCGCTCGCCGCGGTACTGCGCTTCGGTGAGCTTGAAGCGCTGGATCATCGTGCCCATCGCGCCGTCGAGGATGGCAATGCGGTTGGCCAGGATGCCCGGCAGCGCCTGGCCGCGGGTATAGATGAGGGGCTTGGTCATGTCCGCGATTGTAAAAACCCCGGTCTGGCCCGGCGCGCAGGCGGGTCTTGGCGACCCGGCCCCAGTGTCAGCCTTGCCCGCCCGCGATCTCCGCCAGCGCCTGCACGAAGCGCGCGTTGTCCGCGTCGGTGCCCACCGACACGCGGATGAAGGTCTCGAAGCCCGGCTCCTTCCAGGGCTTGACGATGATCCCGCGCGCCAGCAGGGCCTCGTTGACCGGCGCGTTGGGCCGCCCGAGGTCGACGAACAGGAAGTTGGCCGCCGACGGCGCGATGCGCAGGCCCGGCCAGACCGATCCGGCCAGGGCGCGCAGCTGCGCCGCCAGCGCCTCGCGCTGTTGCACGGTGCGCGCCACCGCCTGCGCCATGAAGGCCTCGTCGCCCCAGGCCGCCAGCGCCGCGGCCTGCGCCGCCAGGTTCACGTTGAAGGGCGTGCGCACGCGGTCGAGCAACTGCACCAGCGCCGCGTCGGACGCAATGCCGTAGCCCACGCGCAGGCCGGCCAGGCCCCAGGCCTTGGAGAAGGTGCGCAGCACGATCCAGGGGGAGCGGCCTTCGCCGGCCGCCTGCCATGCGCGCAGCAGGGCGAGCACGTCGGGGTAGCCGGGCGCCAGCCGCGCATATTCGTAGTAGGCCTCGTCCACCACCAGCAGCGTGCCCGCGGGCACCGCCGCGAGCAGGCGCGCGAAGTCGGCTGCATCGAACATGCAGCCGACCGGGTTCGAGGGGTTGGCCAGCATCACCACCTTGGGTCCGCGCGCGAGCGCCGCGCACCAGGCATCGACGTCGAAGCCGAGTTCCGGCGTGAGCGTCAGCAGCTCGACCTGCGCGCCCATCATGCGCGGGTAGATCTCGTGCAGGCCGAAGGCCGGGCGCTGCGTGAGCACCCGGTCGCCCGGCGACAGCAGCGCCTGGCACAGCATCTGCAGGATGTCCTCGGAGCCGTTGCCGATCACCACCTCGCCGGGCAGCGCACCGGTGCGCTGTGCGATGGCGGCACGCAGCGCCGTGGAATTGGCGTCGGGGTAGGTGCCCGCGCGCGCCGCCAAGTCGACCAGCGCCCGCGCCACCGCGGGGCTGGGGCCGTACGGGTTCTCGTTGCTCGCCAGCCGCGCGATCTCGCTGACGCCGTAGCGCGCGCGCACCGCGTCCGAGGACAGCCCCGCGTTGTAGGGCGGCAGCGGTGGCACCTCGGGGCGCGCGAACGCGTGGATGGCGGCGCTCACCGGGCGCCGCCTTCGACGAAGGCCAGCACCGCTTCCAACATGCGGCGCACGTGCGGCTTCACGCCCGCGGCCACGTCGGGCAGGTAGTCGAAGGGCAGCGCTTCCTGCATGTAGCTCGACTGGGTCATCTCCAGCTGCACCGCGTGCACGCCGCCGGCCGGGTTGCCGTACTGGCGCGTGATGTGGCCGCCCTTGAAGCGGCCGTTGAGCACGCCGGTGTAGCCCGGCGCCGATTCGGCGATGCCGCGCAGCGTGGCGGCCAGCGCGGGGTCGCAGCTCTTGCCGTCGGCGGTGCCCAGGTTCAGGTCGGGCAGCTTGCCTTCGAAGAAGCGCGGCAGCACGGAGCGGATCGAGTGCGCGTCCCACAGCGCGACGGTGCCGTGCGCGGCCTGCAGGCGGTCGAGCTCGGCCTGCAGCTGCTGGTGATAGGGGCGCCACACGGCATCGCGGCGCGCGGCAATTTCTTCGTCGGACGGGTGGTCTTCGGGCTTCGCGTAGACCGGCGTGTCATCGAAGGTGTCGACCGGGCACAGGCCCGTCACGCTCTGGCCCGGGTACAGGCTGGCGCCGTCCGGCGGACGGTTCAGGTCGACCACGTAGCGCGAGTGCGTGGCCACGAGCACCGAGGCGCCGAGTGCGTCGGCGAAGTCGTAGAGCTGCTCGAGGTGCCAGTCGGTGTCGGGCACGTGGCGCGCCTCGTCGGTGAAACGCGCGGCCAGCGCGGGCGGCACGTGCGTGCCGACGTGCGGCATCGAGATCAGCAGCGGGCGCGTGCCCTGGCGGAAACGGAACGCCGGTTCGGTGGTGGTGAAGGCCATGGGAATTCAGTCCTTGAGGAGTTGGGTGCGCGCGGCAACGAAGGCGGCTGCGGCATCGCCATGCAGCGCGTGGCGCCCGGCCGTGACGCGTGGGCGGCCCGCCACCCAGACCGCGTCGACGGCCGAGGTGCGGTGGCTCGCGAACACATGGGCCGAGAGCATGTCAGGCGCCGACAGGCCCTGCAGCGCGAGGTGATGCGCGTCGAGCACGACGAAGTCGGCCTGCTGCCCCACGGCCAGCCCGCCGACCGCGCGGCCCGAAGCTTGCGCCCCGCCCTGCACGGCTTCGAGCGTGAGCGCGGTGGCCACGTGCGGCTGCGCCGCGCTGGCGCCGACGTTGCGCTGGCGCCGGCCCAGGCGCTGGCTGTACTCGAGCATCAGCAGCTCCTCGGCCGCGTTGACGCTGGCATGGCTGTCGGAGCCCACGCCCCAGGCGCCGCCGTGGCTGCGCCAGCGCGCGAAGTCGAAGATGCCGTCGCCCAGGTTCGCCTCGGTGGTCGGGCACAGGCCCGCGACCGCACCGCTCTGTGCCGCGTATTCGTACTCGGCGTCGTTCATGTGCGTGGCGTGCACGAGGCACCAGCGCGCATCGACGCTCGCGTGGTCGAGCAGCCATTCGACCGGGCGCAGGCCGCTCCACTCCACGCAGTCGTCCACTTCCTTCGTCTGCTCGGCGATGTGGATGTGGACCGGCGCGGTGCGGTCGATGGCGTCCAGGCCGGCGAGCGCCTCGCGCAGCGCCTCGGGCGGCACGGCGCGCAGCGAGTGCGGCGCCAGGCCCAGGCGCGCGCCCTGCGCGTCGCAGTCGGGCTTGAGCGTGTCGAGCAGGCGCAGCATCGATTCGGTCGAGCGGATGAAGCGGCGCTGCCCGTCGGTGGGCGGCTGGTCGCCGAAACCGCTGGTCTGGTAGAGCACGGGCAGCAGCGTGAAGCCGATGCCGGTGTTCTGCGCGGCGCGCAGCAGCGCACGGCTCAGCGCCGCGTCGTCGGCGTAGGGACGCCCGTCGGTGTCGTGGTGCACGTACTGGAACTCGCACACGCTGGTGTAGCCCGCCTCGAGCATCTCGGCGTAGAGCCAGGTCGCGATGGCCTCCATGTGCTGCGGACCGAGGCGCGCGGCAAAGCGGTACATCAGCGTGCGCCAGCTCCAGAAGCTGTCCTGCTGTTCGGCGCGGTGCTCGGTGAGCCCCGCGAAGGCGCGCTGGAAGGCGTGCGAATGCAGGTTGGGCATGCCGGGGATCACCGGGCCGGTCGCCACCTGCGCGCCCGCTGGCGGTTGCGCGCCGGCCTGCACCTGCGTGAGCCGGCCGGCGTCGTTCCACGACAGCAGGACGTTCTTCGTCCAGCCCGCGGGCAGCAGCGCATCGGCTGCGAAAAGCGTGTGTGTCATTCGGTGGCTCCGATGGCGATGCGTCCCTGGCGCACCACGGCGCGCACCGGCTGCTGGCCGAACCAGTAGGCCAGCTCGGCGGCGTCGTGCAGGTTCCAGAGCACGAAGTTGGCGGGCATGCCGGGCGCGATGGCGCCGTGCGTGTCCTGCAGGCCGAGCGCGCGCGCGGCGTGCACGGTGACGCCAGCCAGCGCCTCGGGCACGGTGAGGCGGAACAGCGTGCAGGCCATGTTGACCATAAGCAGCAGGCTCAGCGTCGGCGAGGTGCCGGGGTTGTGGTCGGTCGAGACGGCCATCGGCACGCCCGCGGCGCGCAGCGCATCGATGGGCGGCAGGTGCGTGTCGCGCAGCGTGTAGTAGGCGCCGGGCAGCAGCACGGCCACGGTGCCCGACTGGCGCATGGCCGCGATGCCGTCGGCCGACAGGTGCTCGATGTGGTCGCACGACAGCGCGCCGTAGCGCGCGGCCAGCGCCGCGCCGCCCATGTCCGAGAGCTGCTCGGCATGCAGCTTCACGGGCAGGCCCAGCGCCTTGGCGGCCTGGAAGACCTGCTCGGTCTCCGCGAGCGAGAAGGCGATGCGTTCGCAGAACACGTCGACCGCATCGACCAGCCCTTCGGCGGCGAGCGCGGGCAGCATCTCTTTGCAGACAAGGTCGATGTAGTCGCCGCTGCGGCCGGCGTACTCGGGCGGCAGCGCGTGCGCGCCGAGGAAGGTGGTGCGCACGGTGACGCCGTAAGCCTCGCCAAGTCGCCGCGCCACGCGCAGCTGCTTGCGCTCGTGTTCGAGCGCCAGGCCGTAGCCCGACTTGATCTCGATGGCGCAGACGCCGTCGGCCAGCAGCTGCTCGAGGCGCGCGGCGGCCTGGGCGAACAGCGTGTCCTCGTCGGCCTCGCGCGTGGCGCGCACCGACGAGACGATGCCGCCACCGGCCTTCGCCACTTCTTCGTACGTCGCGCCCGCGAGCCGCATCGCGAACTCGTTGGCGCGCTGGCCGCCGTAGACCAGGTGCGTGTGGCAATCGACGAGGCCGGGCGTGACGAGCGCACCGCCGCCGTCGTGCGGCGCGAGCCCCGCGAACTCGCCGGGCAGGTCGGCGCGCGCACCGACCCAGCGGACCGTGCCCTGCGCGACCACGAGGGCGGCTTCGGCGTCGGGCGCCAAGGTGACGCCGGGCGCCGCACCGGGCGCCAGGCGCAGGCCGGTCCACAGGCCGTCGGCCGAGGGGAATTCGCTGGGGGGTGTCATCGTCATCTCCTGTTCTTTGCTTGGGCCGCTCAGGCCGGCACGAAGCGCACGGCCACCAGCCGTGCGCCGTCGCTCGCCGGTGCGGCCTGCCATGCCTGCGCGGCGTCGGTCCAGCACAGGCCGTCGCCGTCACCCAGGGCTTCGCCGTCATTCAAGCGCCACTCGCCGCGCAACGCCAGCAGCACGCCGTGCGGCGCAGGGGCGACGTCGGCGGCGCGTTCCAGCACCTGCACCTCGGCGCGCCACTGGCCGCCGCGCGCCATCACGTTGAAGTCGTTCGAGGCGCCGCCGAGCAGCGTGCAATCGATCGGGTCGTCGCCCGAAAAAGCGAAGGGCTGGTGCGGCACGTCGAGCCGGTGCGACACGCGGCCGTCGTGCGTGAAGAGGCGCACGCCGTCGCCTTCGAGCAGCATGATCTGGCGCTCGATGCCCGGGAACACCGAGAACGGGCCGGGCGACGCGATGGTGGCGATGCTCACGCGCCAGCCAAAGCTGTCGAGCCCCGCGCCTGGCGGCCAGCTGGCGATTTCCTGCGTGGTGCCGCCGCCGTTCTTCCAGGGCGTGGCGCGCAGGGTCGCGCGCGAAAAACGCTGCACGCTCATCGCATCAACCCGCCCTGGCGCAGCTTCTGCTCGAAATGCCGCAGGATCAGGGTCATGGTGCCCGTGAGCATGAAGTACACGAGCGCGATGGCCAGGTACACCTCGAGCGAGCGGTACGACACGCTGATGATCTTCTGGCCTTCGTGCATCACGTCATGAATGGTCAAGAGCGACACCAGCGCCGAGTTCTTGATGAGCGCGATGAACTCGTTGCCCAGCGGCGGGATCATGCGCACCACGGCCTGCGGCAGCACGATCTGGCGCATCGCCACGCCGGGCGTCATGCCCAGCGACTGCGCGGCCATGGTCTGGCCCTTGTCGATCGACTGGATCGCGCCGCGCACGATCTCGGACACGTAGGCGCCCGAGTACACGCCGAGCCCCAGCACGCCGCACACAAAGGCCGGCAGCAGGATGCCGAAGTGCGGCAGGCCGAAGAACAAAATGAACAGCTGCACCAGCAGCGGCGTGCCGCGAATCGCCGCCACGTAGGCGGTGCACACGCCGTAGATCCAGCGCCGCTTCGGGTTCAGCCGGCCGATGCCGACCAGGAGGCCCAGCACGCACCCCAGGGCCAGCGCGCAGGCGGTGATCTCCACCGTGACCAGCGCGCCGCGCAGCAGGTCGGGCCAGCCCTGCCAGACGGGCGAGAAATCGAAATCCATGGCGCGCTTACTTGGCGGTGGCGCTGAACCACTTCTTCACGATGGCCGCGTAGGTACCGTCGGCCTTGAGCTTCTCGATCGCGCCGTTCACGGCCTTGGTGAGCTCGGGCGTGTCCTTGCGGATGGCCATGCCGTATTCCTCGGTGGTGATCTGCTCGTCGAGCACCTTCAGGCCGCCGCGCGTGCGCACGTACTGGAAGGCGGCGGGCTTGCCGGTGACGGCAGCGTCGGCGCGGCCGATGTCCACGAGGTTGAACATCTCCTGGTTCTTCTCGACTTCCATCAGCTGCACCTGCGGGAATTTCTCCTTCGTGTACGACACGGACTTGGTGCCCACCTGCACGCTGACCTTCTTGCCGTTGATGTCGGCCGGCTTCTTGATGGTCGTGTTGTTGTCCTTCACCATGACCACGAGGCCGCCGGCGTAGTACGGCACGGTGAAGTCGACGACCTTCTTGCGCTCGTCGGTGATGTAGATGCCCGACACGGCCATGTCGAAGCGCTTGGAGATGAGGCCCGGCACGAGGCCCTTGAAGTCGATGTCGATCCACTCGATCTTGCGGCCCAGCGTCTTGCCGATGGCCTCGACCAGCTCCACGTCGAAGCCGGTGCGCTTGCCGTTTTCCACGAACTCCATCGGCGGGAAGGTGGCGTCGGTGGCCACGCGCAGCGGCTCGCCCTGGGCTTGCGCGGCGCCAGCGAAACCGAAGAAGGCGAGGCCGGACAGGGCGGCGGCGACGAGGGTGCGACGGGTGTTCATGGGAGGGCTTTCGTGGAGGTGAGGGAGGGAGAAAGAAAAAGAAAAGCGGCGACTACTGCAGTGCGCGCGAGATGCGGGCCGCCGTGACGACGGTCATGTGGACCAATGCAGCTTCCATGCCTTCGACGCGCGTGAGCGGCGCCATGAGCGTGATCGCCCCGCGCAGGCGCCGGCCCGCGGCCAGCACCGGCGCGCTCGCGCCCCAGACGCCGGCATCGACCTCGCCGTGCGTCACGGCATGGCCGGCGGCGCGGATGGCGTCGAGTTCGGCGGCGCGCTCGGCGCGGCGTTCGGGGCCTTCGTCGAGCCCGTCGAGCAGCAGGTCGCGCGCGTCGTCGGGTGCGTGGGCCAGCAGGCACTTGGCGCTGGCGCCGTCGCGCGCGGGCACGCTGCGGCCGCGATCGAAGGAGCAGCGCAGCGACTGTTCGCTGTCGATCATCTCCAGGCACACGACGCGCTCGTTCACCAGGGTGACGAGCGCCACGCTCTCGTGGCTTTGCTGCGCCAGCACGCGCATGTCGGCGCGCGCGGCCATCACGAGGTCGGAGTTGCCGTCGAAGCCGCTGGCCAGCTGCACGCTGACGGGCCCCGGCGAGTAGCGGCCCTCGGACTCCATCACGAAGCCCCAGCGGCGCAAGGTGGCGACCTGGCGGTACAGCGTGCTCTGCGACAGGCCGGTGGCCTGCACCAGCTCGGCCGCCGTCATCGCCGCCTTGCTTTGCGCCAGCACCGACAGCACGAACAGCGCGCGGTCGTTGTGGGCGGGAGCGTCAAGGGGGGTCGTCATCGGGGGCAATCGCTGGGCGGTCGAAAGTGGATGCGGCGTGCAGTATCTTGCTCGCCGTTCTCACGACCAAGCCCGAATTCCCACGCGATGGGAATGAGCGCGTTTTTTCTTTCTACCTTCGTCTTACCGAGGCTCAGCGCACCAGCAGCGGAAAGAGCGGATCGTCCATCGGCGCGCCGGCCGGCAGGCGCTCGGCCAGGCCCGGGAAATCGGGCGAGGTCTTCCAGCTGCGCGGGGCGTGGCGGATGTCGTCGCCCAGGAAACGCACCGAGAACACCCGGCGCCGGTTCGGCCCCTCCACGCCGGCCGCCGCATGCAGCGTGAGCATGTGGAAGCAGACGAAGTCGCCGGGCTCGATGTCCCAGCCGACGATGGGAAAGCGCTCGCGCGCGCCCTCGATGTCGGGCAGGTCGTCGAGGCTGCCTTCGGGGAACCACTTGGCGTGGTTGTCCATGAAGGTGCGCGGCATCAGCCACGGCCCCTTGTGGGAGCCGGCCACGAACTCGAGCGTGGCGGCACGCGACACCGGATCGACCGGAATCCACATGCTGACGTTCTGCATGCCCTCGATGTTGTAGTAGGGCTGGTCCTGGTGCCACGGCGTGCGCTGGCGCGTGCCGGGCTCCTTCACGAGCAGGTGGTCGTGGTACAGGCGCACGGTGTCGGAGCCCATGAGCCGCTGCGCGAGTGGCGCCAGCGGCGCCTGCCGGATGAAGCGGCCGAAGGCGTCGATCTCCTGCCAGTTGCAGAAGTCCTCGAAGAAGCGGCCCGGATCGTCGGGCCGGCTCGCGACCTTGGCGCGCGGGCTGGGCGCCGCCAGGTTCGCCTCGATGCCGTCACGCAGCAGCGCGAGTTCGTCGGTCGTGAGCAGCTGGCGGATGCAGACCGCGCCGTCGCGCTGGAACTGCGCCACCAGCGCGTCGTCCACGCGTTCGCGCACGCGGCGCTGCAGGTCGCAAGCATCGAGGGTCATCGTCGGGTCTCCTTCGTGTGTCGGGTGTCGGGTGACCCGCTTTTTTACTTCACCTGCGGCGCCTGCCGGCCTTACTTGATCATCGGCAGCTTCAGGCCCTGCTTCTTCGCCGTGGCCACGGCGATGTCGTAGCCCGCGTCGGCATGGCGCATGACGCCGGTGGCCGGGTCGTTGAAGAGCACGCGCCCGATGCGCTTGGCCGCCGCGTCGGTGCCGTCGCACACGATCACCACACCCGAGTGCTGCGAGTAGCCCATGCCCACGCCGCCGCCGTGGTGCAGGCTGACCCAGGTCGCGCCGCCGGCCGTGTTGAGCAGGGCGTTGAGCAGCGGCCAGTCGGAGACGGCATCGGTGCCGTCCTTCATGGCTTCGGTCTCGCGGTTCGGGCTGGCGACCGAGCCGGTGTCCAGGTGGTCGCGGCCGATGACGATCGGGCCCTTGAGCTCGCCGTTCTTCACCATCTCGTTGAAGGCCAGGCCGGCGATGTGGCGCTCGCCCAGGCCGAGCCAGCAGATGCGCGCGGGCAGGCCCTGGAAGGCGATGCGCTCGCGCGCCATGTCGAGCCAGCGGTGCGTGTGGGTGTTGTCGGGGAACAGCTCCTTGATCTTGGCGTCGGTCTTGTAGATGTCTTCCGGGTCGCCCGAGAGCGCCACCCAGCGGAACGGGCCCTTGCCTTCGCAGAACAGCGGACGGATGTAGGCCGGCACGAAGCCCGGGAAGTCGAAGGCGTTCTTCACGCCTTCGTCGAACGCGACCTGGCGGATGTTGTTGCCGTAGTCGACCGTGGGGATGCCCATGGCCTGGAAGTCGAGCATGGCCTGCACGTGCACGGCGCATGACTTGGCGGCGGCCTTCTTCAGGGCGTCGTGTTGCGACGCGTCCTTCATGGCGGCCTGCCACTGCGGCACGGTCCAGCCCGAGGGCAGGTAGCCGTTGATCAGGTCGTGCGCGGAGGTCTGGTCGGTCACGAGGTCGGGCTTGAGGCCGCCGGCCTTCGCGCGCTTGACCAGCTCGGGCAGGATGTCGGCCGCGTTGCCCAGCAGCGCGATCGACACGGCTTCCTTGGCATCGCAATGCTGCTTGATGAGTTCGAAGGCGTGGTCGATGTCGCGCGCCTGCTTGTCGACGTAGCGCGTGCGCAGGCGGAAGTCGATGCTCGACTGCTGGCACTCGATGTTCAGCGACACGGCGCCGGCCAGCGTGGCCGCGAGCGGCTGTGCGCCGCCCATGCCGCCCAGGCCAGCCGTGAGGATCCACTTGCCCGCGAGGCTGTTGTTGTAGTGCTGGCGGCCGGCTTCGACGAAGGTCTCGAAGGTGCCTTGCACGATGCCCTGGCTGCCGATGTAGATCCAGCTGCCCGCCGTCATCTGGCCGTACATGAAGAGGCCCTGGCGGTCGAGCTCGTTGAAGTGCTCCCAGTTGGCCCACTTCGGCACGAGGTTCGAATTGGCGAGCAGCACGCGCGGTGCGTCGGCATGCGTCTTGAACACGCCCACGGGCTTGCCCGATTGAATGAGCAAGGTCTCGTCGTCTTCCAGTTCCTTCAGCGACGCGAGGATCTGGTCGTAGCAGGCCCAGTCGCGCGCAGCGCGGCCGATGCCGCCGTACACCACGAGGTCTTGCGGGCGCTCGGCCACCTCGGCGTCGAGGTTGTTCTGCAGCATGCGGTACGGCGCTTCGGTGAGCCAGCTCTTGCAGTTGAGCTCGGTGCCGCGCGGGGCGCGGATCACGCGGGTCGGGTCATGGCGCGGATCGGCGCCGGTGGTGGTGTTCAGGGCGAATTTGTCGGGTGCGTTCATGGCGTGGTTCTCCTTGTCGGGTGGCGGTCGGTACGGATCACTTCGAGTGGCTGGGCAGGATGTCGAGCAGCGCGGCCGGCAGGTCGGCCGCGAGCGCCCACAGGCGCATGGCTTCGATGTCGGGTGCGAGGTAGCGGTCGGTCTCGAGGAACGCGACCTTCTGGCGGATGCGGGCGAATTCCGCTTCGACCAGCGGCGAACTCTTCAGCTTGCGCTTGAGTTCGATGCCCTGGGCGGCGGCCATCGCTTCGATGCCCACCACCACGGCGGTGTTGTTGACCATGTCGCCCAGGCGGCGCGCCGCGAAGGTGGCCATCGACACGTGGTCTTCCTGGTTGGCCGAGGTCGGCAGGCTGTCGACGCTGGCCGGGTGCGCGTGCGACTTGTTTTCCGACGCGAGCGCGGCGGCCGTGACCTGCGCAATCATGAAGCCGGAGTTCAGGCCGCCGTCGCGCACCAGGAAGGGCGGCAGGCCCGACAGGCCGCTGTCGAGCAGCAGCGCGAGGCGGCGCTCGGCGATGGCGCCGACTTCGCTCACGGCCAGCGCAATGATGTCGGCCGCGAAGGCGACCGGCTCGGCGTGGAAGTTGCCGCCCGAGATCACCTCGCCGGTGTCGCAGAACACGAGCGGGTTGTCCGATGCGGCATTGGCTTCGATGACCAGCACGCGCGAGGCGTGGGCCAGGTTGTCGAGGCAGGCGCCCATCACCTGCGGGATGCAGCGCACCGAGTACGGGTCCTGCACGCGGCCGCAGTCGGCGTGCGACGGCACGATCTCGCTGCCGTCGAGCAGCGTGCGCACGGCGCCGGCCACGGCGATCTGGCCGGGCTGGCCGCGCGCGGCGTGGATGCGCGCGTCGAAGGGCTTGATCGAACCCTGGATGGCTTCGAGCGACAGCGCGCCCGACATCAGCGCGGCGGCAAACACGTCTTCGGCGCCGAACAGGCCGGCCAGCGCCAGCGCGGTCGACACCTGCGTGCCGTTGAGCAGCGCCAGGCCTTCCTTGGGGCCGAGCACGAAGGGTTCGAGGCCGATGCTGCGCATGGCTTCGGCGCCGCTCACCTTCTGGCCGTCGGCCAGCGTGGCTTCGCCTTCGCCGATGAGCACGCAGGCCATGTGCGCAAGCGGCGCCAGGTCGCCCGAGGCGCCGACCGAGCCCTTGCACGGGATGCTGGGCGTGACGCCCGCGTTGAACAGCGCCAGCAGCGCATCGACCAGCGCGGGCCGCACGCCCGAGTGGCCGCGCGCCAGGCTCACGGCCTTGGTCGCGAGGATCATGCGCACCACCGGCGCGGCCAGCGGCTCGCCCGTGCCCACGCTGTGCGAGAGCACGAGGTTGCGCTGCAGCTCGGCCAGGTGGTCGTTGCCGATGCGCGTGCTGGCGAGCTTGCCGAAACCGGTGTTGATGCCGTAGACCACCTCGTCGTTCTCGACGATGTGGCGCACCGCGGCCTCGGCCTTGGCCATGCCGTCCTGCACCGACGGGTCGAGCGCAAGGTGCACGCCGCCGGCCTGGATGCGTCGCAGCATCGCGAGGTCGACCTTGCCGGGCGTGAGGGTCAATGTGGCGTTGGGGGTGGCGGTGTGATTGCTTGGCATGTGAACCTGTCTATACAAGTGGTTGCGAGAGAAAACGTAAGCCTCTGAGGGTCGAAAAAAAACGGTCTGTCTAGCCGAAGGTCGGGTTGCCGTCGGATTTAAAGCGGCTGCCCAGGCTGTAGCGGGACGCGGGATGCAGGCAGCGCACCCAGGTCACGGGCGTGTTGCGGATCCAGGTGCGGCGCGTCAGCAGCAGGCAGGGGTCGGTGGGCGCCATCGCGAGCCGCTCGGCCTGTTCGGCGCTGGGCAGCACGGCATCGACGACGTGTTCGATCTGGTCGAAGGGCACGTTGCGCACCAGGTACTCGCTGGGCGGCACGGCCGTGAAGTCCTGCTCGAGAAAGTCGGGCACGACCTGCGGGTTGACGTAGCGCTCCTCGAGCTGCACGGGCGTGTCGTTGTCCAGGTGCAGGCAGGCGCTGTGAAACACCGAGTCGCCCGCGCGCAGGTCGAGCCAGGCCGCCACGTCGGGCGAGGCCGCGAGGCGCTCGACCGCGAGCATCTCGCAGCGGTAGTCGTGGCCGCGCTGGCGGATTTCGCTGGCGATGTTGGCGATCTGCAGCAGCGTGGACTGCGGCTTGTTCTCGGCCACGAAGCTGCCGACGCCGGCCACGCGCACGATGCGCCCCTGCTCCATGAGCTCGCGCAGGGCGCGGTTCACGGTCATGCGCGCCATGCCGAACTGCGCGACCAGCTCGTTCTCGGAAGGCAGGCGGTGGCCGGGCGGCCACGTGCCGTCCTGGATCTTGCGGGAGATGTGATCCTTGACTTGCGCATAGAGCGCGAGGGACGGCAGGTCGCGTTTCATCGTGCTTTCAGTGTTCCGCGGCGGCCATCGACTCGGCGCGGATTTCTTCGGTCAGGCGCGCCTTGATGTCCATGAACTCGGGCGAGGTCTTGATGGTGTAGCTGCGCGGGTGCGGAAAGTCGACCGCGATCTCGGTCTTGATGCGGCCCGGTCGCGCGCTGAACACCGCCACGCGGTTGGCCATGAAGATCGCCTCGTCGATGTCGTGCGTGACGAACAGCACCGTCTTCTGCGCCGACTCCCAGATGCCCAGCAGCAGCTCCTGCATGAGCACACGGGTCTGGTTGTCGAGCGCGCCGAAGGGCTCGTCGAGCAGCAGCATCTTGGGGTCGTTGGCCAGCGCGCGCGCAATGGCGGTGCGCTGCTGCATGCCGCCCGAGAGCTGCTTGGGAAAGTGGTGCTCGAAACCGCGCAGGCCGACCTTGGCGATGAAGAACTCGCTGCGCTCCTTCTGGTCGGCCTCGCTCATGCCGCGCTCGCGCAGGCCGAAGCGGATGTTCTGCGCCACCGTGAGCCACGGGAACAGCGTGTAGCTCTGGAACACCACGCCGCGGTCGGCGCCGGGGCCTTCGATGCGCTCGCCGTCGAGCATCACCTGGCCGGTGGTCGGGAAGTCGAGCCCCGCCACGATGCGCAGCAGCGTCGACTTGCCGCAGCCCGAGGGGCCGAGGATGGTGACGAAGTCGTTCTCCTTCACCTCGAAGTCGATCGGCTGCAGCGCCTGCGTGCGCTGGCCCTTGGTGCCGGTGAAGACGCGCGAGACGCCCTGGATGGAAAGTTGGTTCTTCACAGTGCAGCCCATGCAAACAGACGGCGATTCATCGCCTTGAAAGCGAAGTCGGACAACAGGCCGATGACGCCGATCACGATGATCCCGAAGATGATCTGGCCGGTGTTCAACAGCGCCTGGCTGTCGGTGATCATGTGGCCGATGCCCGACGAGGAGCCGATCAGTTCCGCCACGATCACGTAGGTCCAGGCCCAGCCCAGCACGAGGCGCAGCGTTTCGGCGATGCCCGGCGCGGCGCCCGGAATGAGCACGCGCGCCACGATGCCGCGGCTGTTGGCGCCCAGCGTGTAGGCGGCCTCGACGAGGTCGCGCCGCGCGCCGCCCACGGTGACGGCCACCATCAGCACGATCTGGAAGAACGAGCCGATGAAGATCACCAGCAGCTTCTGCATTTCGCCCAGGCCCGCCCACAGGATGAGCAGCGGGATGAAAGCCGAGGCCGGCAGGTAGCGGCAGAACGACACGAAGGGCTCGAAGAAGGCCTCGACGGTCTTCCAGGTGCCCATGGCCACGCCCAGCGGCACCGCGATGACGGCCGCCAGCAGGAAGCCGCCGAACACGCGCCACACGGTCATGCCGATGTCGCCGATGAAGCCGTACTCGGTGAAGAGCAGCCAGCCCTCCTTGACCATCGTGATCGGGCTCGCCAGGAAGGTGGGCGACACGAAGCCGCCCAGCGTGGCGATGCCCCACACCACCACGAAGAGCACGAAGAAGCCCAGCCCCAGCATCGTGCGCGCGGACGCGCTGATGGGTTCGAGCGGCGCGAACACGCGGCGCCGCACGGGAGGCGCGGGCGGCGGCGTCACGGCGCGCGCCGGGGCGGCGGTCATCGGTTGCATCTGCGGCAAGGCCTTACTTGACATAGCTGGCGTCGAAGGTGGCGGCATAGTCTTCCGGCGCCTTGCGGATCACGCCGGCCTCCAGCAGGATGGCCGCGGCTTCCTTCATGAAGCTGGTGAGCTCGCCCGCGAAGAACTTCTGGTTGGCGGCCTTGTCCTGCCAGCGCAGGTACGCCGACGACTTGGCGAACTGCTCGCCGCTTTGCTTGACGGCCGAGCCCATGAGCTCGTTGGCCTTGGCCGGGTCGGCCTTGATCATGTCCAGCGCGTCGAAGTACGACTTGGTGAGCGCGGCGGCGGCCTTGGCGTTGGCCTTGAGCCAGGTGGGGGCGCAGCCCACGGTGTCCATCACCATCGGGTAGTCGAGCGTGGTGGCCAGGATCTTGCCGGCGGCCGGGTTGGCGCGCACGGTCGAGAGGTAGGGCTCGTAGGTCATGGCGGCGTCGTTCTGGCCGGCCACGAAAGCTTGCGCAGCGGGCTGCGGCTCGAGCGAGACCACCTTCACGTCCTTCAGGCTCATGCCGTTCTTGCTGAGCATCCAGGCCAGGCCGAAGTACGGCGCGGTGCCCGGGGCGCTCACGCCGATGCTCTTGCCCTTGAGGTCGGAAAAGCTCTTCACGTCGTTGCGCACGGCCAGGCCGTCGGCGCCGTAGGACTTGTCCATCTGGAAGATCTGCACGATCGGCACGCCGTTGGCGTTCCAGGCCACGTGCGTCTCCACCGTGGTGGCCGCGCACTGGATCGCGCCGGAGGCCAGCGCCAGGTGGCGGTCCTTCTGCGGGATCATCTTGAGTTCGACGTCCAGCCCGTTCTTCTTGAAGATGCCGGCCTTGTCGGCCAGCGACAGCGGCGCAAAGCCGGTCCAGCCGGACATGCCGAGCGAAATCTTCGTGTCCTGGGCGGCGGCCGTTCCGGCCATGCCCGCTGCACATGCACCTGCTGCCAGCAGCGAAGCGACTTTCACAACTACCGTCTTGACCATGGGGACTCCTGGTTCCATTTTTTGAGAGAGGTGACTCGGCGATACATGCCCGGGGGATATGGGCAGCACGCCTCGCATTGTTGCCAGGCGCCCCAACTTGTATATACAGGATAACCCGAAAGTCCTGTTTTGGTGCATCTCCGAGAGAAATGCCCCAGTTTGCTGTCTAGACAAGAGGGGTGCCGGGACGGGGTTCACCATTGCAAACGCCGTGCCACAGTCATATCGGAGCCGCTGGGGGACAATCGGCGTCCGCCCCGGCTCCGGCCCTTTTCTCCCCCCTCCCCGCCCTTCGCACCCCCGCCTGTGTCTTCCCTCGCTCCCCGCCCCTTCGACGCTTCCAGCGACGGCAGCAGCCCCGGCAGCGCGGCCCCCGCCGACATCCTTCATGACGTGTTCGGCTACGCGCGCTTTCGCGGGGCCCAGCAGGACATCGTGGAGCACGTGGTGGGCGGCGGCGACGCGCTGGTGCTGATGCCCACCGGCGGCGGCAAGTCGCTCTGCTATCAGATCCCGGCCATTGCGCGGCAGCGCGCGGGGCGCGGCGTGGCGGTGGTGGTGTCGCCGCTGATCGCGCTGATGCACGACCAGGTCGGCGCGCTGCACGAGGCGGGCGTGAATGCGGCCTTCCTGAACTCGACGCTCGACTGGGAACAGACGCAGGACGTCGAGCGCCGCATGCTGCGCGGCGAGATCACGCTGCTGTACGCGGCGCCCGAGCGCGTGAACACGCCGCGCTTTCTCTCGCAGCTCGATTCGCTGAACGAGCGCGGCAAGCTCTCGCTGTTCGCCATCGACGAGGCGCATTGCGTGAGCCAGTGGGGCCACGACTTCCGCCCCGAGTACCGCGCGCTCACCGTGCTGCACGAGCGCTACCCGGGCGTGCCGCGCATCGCGCTCACGGCCACGGCCGACGACCTCACGCGCGCCGACATCGTCGAGCGGCTGCAGCTGGAAGAAGCGCGCCAGTTCGTCTCCAGCTTCGACCGTCCGAACATCCGCTACACCATCGTCGAGAAGAAGGACGCGACCACGCAGCTGCTGCGCTTCATCGAGCGCGAGCACGAGGGCGATGCGGGCGTGGTCTATTGCCAGTCGCGCAAGCGCGTGGAAGACCTCGCGACGACGCTGCAGGGCGCCGGCATCAACGCGCTGCCGTACCACGCGGGCCTCGATGCGGCGGTGCGCCAGAAGCACCAGGACCGCTTCCTGCGCGAAGAAGGCATCGTGATGGTCGCGACCATCGCCTTCGGCATGGGCATCGACAAGCCCGACGTGCGCTTCGTCGGCCACGTCGACATGCCCAAGAACATCGAGGGCTACTACCAGGAAACCGGCCGCGCGGGCCGCGACGGCGCCCCCGCCGACGCCTGGATGGCCTACGGCCTGAACGACGTGGTGAACCAGCGCCGCATGATCGACGAAAGCCCGGCCGGCGAAGAGTTCAAGCAGGTGATGCGCGGCAAGCTCGACGCGCTGCTGTCGCTGGCCGAGGCCAGCGACTGCCGCCGCGTGCGCCTCCTGGGCTACTTCGGCGAGAAGAGCACGCCCTGCGGCAACTGCGACAACTGCCTGAACCCGCCGCAGGTGTGGGACGGCACCGATGCCGCGCGCAAGCTGCTGAGCACGATCTACCGCGTGCAGCAGCTCAGCGGCATCAGCTTCGGCGCGGGCCACATCATGGACATCCTGCGCGGCAAGGCGACCGAGAAGGTCAAGCAGTTCGGGCACGAGCGCATCAGCACCTTCGGCATCGGCGCGGAGTTCAGCGAGGTGGCGCTGCGCGGCGTGCTGCGCCAGCTGATCGCCACGGGCGCGCTGGCGGTGGACGCCGAGGCCTTCAACACGCTGAAGCTCACCGAGGGCTCGCGCGCGGTGCTCAAGGGCGAGACCTCGGTGTCGCTGCGCGAGTCGGTGTCGTCACCGGCCGAGCGCAAGCCCCGGCGCGAGAAGGTGGCCAAGGGCGCACCGTCGCCGGCGGCGGCCTCGCTGGACGACACCGGCAAGAAGCGCTTCGAGGCGCTCAAGGCCTGGCGCGCCGAGGTGGCGAAGGAACACAACCTGCCGGCCTACGTGATCTTCCACGACGCCACGCTGGCCGCCATTGCCGAGCGCGCGCCCGCGACGCTCGAAGACCTGCAGGGCATCAGCGGGATCGGCACGAAGAAGCTCGAGGCCTACGGCGCCGAGGTGCTTCGCGTGTGCGAAGCCTTCTAACGCCCTCCACCTAGAGCAGGCGCGCGGCCTTCGAGAAATCGATGGACGCGAGCACCGCGGCGCGCATGGCCGTCAGCAGATGGCGCTCGTCGTTGCTGCGCTTCTGGAAGGTGTAGGTCAGCGCGGGCAAGGCCTGGCGGGTCTTCAGGATGCGCAGGTCGCCGCGGCGCGACAGCAGGCGCGCCCAGCCTTCCGGCAGGAACCCGACACCGATCCCCTCGATCAGCAGGCCGGCGACGGCGCCCCAGCTGTTGCAGCTGAGGCGGTGCGGCGCCTCGAGGTTCTCGGCCATGAGCCATTCGTCGAGCAGGCGGCTGGTGCCCGCGCCGGTCGGCAGCGTCACGATGGGATGTTGCGCGAGCAGCGGCGCGCCGAGGGTCGTGGTCTTGCCCGCCAGCGCAGGCGCGGCCACCCACACGAAATGCGCCTGGCCCACGGTGTGCGACGAGATCAGCCCGTGGTGCGGTGAGCGCCCGGCGATCACCGCGCAGTCGAGCTCGCCGTTGCGAAGGCGTTCGTCCAGCGCCGAGCCGAAGTTGACGTGCGGCTCCAGGCGCAGGTCCGGCAGGTGCCGACCGACGTGCGCGACGAGCTGGGGCAGCCAGGTCAGCGCACTCAGTTCGCCGATGCCGAAGGTGCAGCGACCTCCGAGGCTGGCGGGCGCGCCGATCGACCGCTTCGTTTCGTCGGCCGCCAGCAGCAGCGCGGCGGCGCGCGGCAGGAAACGCTCGCCCGCGTCCGTGAGCGTGGCCCGCTGCCCGGCGCGGTCGAACAGCGGCGCGCCGAGCGACACCTCCAGTTCGGCCAGGCGCTTGGACAGCGACGAGGTCGACAGGTGCAGCCGCTGCGCCGCGAGCGCAAAGCTGGCGCAGGTCGCGGCCCAGTAGAAGGCCTCCAGTTGCTTCAGCGTCATGCGCCGTCCCCTCTGTCATTTCGAAAAAAGCGAAATGATAAATTACCATAAATTCGCTTTTTCAAAACCTTCTGCACGCCTACAGTCAGCGCGGACCGAACGACTGACTGGATGGCGGACATGACTGTTTTCTCGCGTGCCTTCGATGCCCCGCGCACCGCGCCGGCGCAAGCCCCTGCTGCTGCCACCGCGACGCCGCGGCGCCTGGCCGGCATCCTGTCGCTGCAGGACTTCGAGCACGCGGCCCGGCGCCGGCTGCCGCGCCCGCTGTTCGGCTACATCGCCGGCGCGGCGGAAGACAACCGCTCGCTGGACGCCAACCGCGCCGCGTTCGACGCGCACGACTTCCTGCCCCGGGTGCTGGTCGATGTCTCCCAGCGCTCGCAGGAGGTCACGCTGTTCGGCCAGCGCTACGCGTCGCCCTTCGGGATCGCGCCGGTCGGCATCAGCGCGCTGTCGGCCTACCGCGGCGACCTGGTGCTCGCGCAGGCGGCGCAGGCGGCCGGCATTCCCGCGGTCATGAGCGGCACCTCGCTCATTCCGATGGAGGAAGTGGCCCAGGCCGCGCCCGGCACGTGGTTCCAGGCCTACCTGCCGGGCGATGCGGCGCGCATCGACGGCCTGGTGGCGCGCATCGCGGGCGCGGGCTTTCGCCATCTGGTCGTCACGGTCGACATTCCCGTCTGGGCGAACCGCGAAAACAACGTGCGTGCCGGCTTCACGACGCCGCTGCGGCCCAGCCTGCGGCTTGCATGGGACGGCCTCGTGCGGCCGCGCTGGCTGCTCGGCACGCTCGCGCGGACCTTCGTGACGCACGGCATGCCGCATTTCGAGAACTCGTTCGCCACGCGCGGCGCGCCTCTTTTCTCCAGCACCGCGATCCGCGACACGACCGGCCGCGACCACATCCACTGGGACCACATCGCCCGCATCCGGCAGCAGTGGCGCGGGCCGCTGATCCTGAAGGGCATTCTTCATCCGGCCGATGCGCGGCGCGCGCGCCAACTCGGCGCCGACGGCCTCATCGTCTCCAACCACGGCGGCCGGCAGCTCGACGGCGCGGCCCCGGCCCTGCGCGCCCTGCCGCAGGTGCTGGACGCCGCGGGCGAGCTGCCCGTGATGGTCGACGGCGGCGTGCGTCGCGGCAGCGACGTGCTGAAGGCGCTGGCGCTGGGCGCCAAGGCCGTGTTCGCCGGCCGCCCGTTCATGTACGCCGCCGCCGTGGGCGGCCACGCGGGCGTCACGCACGCGATCCGGCTGCTGCGGGACGAGGTCGACCGGAACATGGCGATGCTCGGCGTCAACGACCCGGGCGAACTCGACGCGAGCTGCCTGATCCCGCGGAGCCCCTGACCCGCCCCCCACTCATCCCACCCATTCCATCAATCCAAGAGGAGGAAGACACCTTGCCGAAAAACCCCACCCTGTTCGCCCTCGCCTGCCTGCTGGCAGCGGCCGTGCCCGCCCACGCGCAGGGCTACCCCGACAAGCCCGTCAAGCTGCAGGTGCCGTTCGCGCCGGGCGGCACGACGGACATCATTGCGCGCGTCATCTCCGAGCCCCTGGGCAGGCACCTGGGGCAGAGCGTCATCGTCGAGAACAAGTCGGGCGCGGGCGGCGCGATCGGGGCCGCCGAGACCGCGCGCGCCACGCCCGACGGATACGCGCTGGGCATCGGCACCGTGTCGACGACGGCGGCGAATCCGGCCATCAACCCCAAGGTGCCGTACAACCCGAAGGCCGACTTCACGCCGATCATCAACCTGGCGGCCACGCCCAATGTCATTGCGGTCCATCCCAGCTTTCCGGCCCGGGACTACAAGGGCTTCATCGAGGTGCTGAAGAAGAACCCGGGCAAGTACGCCTACGCCACCGCAGGCACGGGCAGCATCGGGCACCTGCAGATGGAGCTGTACAAGGGCATGGCCGGCGCGTCCGTCACGCACATTCCCTACCGCGGATCGGGCCCGGCGCTCAACGACACCGTCGCGGGCCAGGTCGCGATGATCTTCGACAACCTGCCTTCCGCCCTGCCGTTCATCAAGGACCGCCGGCTGATCCCGATCGTCGTGGCGGCGTCCGAGCGCCTGAAGGACCTGCCCGACGTGCCGACCTTCAAGGAGGTCGGCCTCGCGCCGGTGAACCGCATGGCGTACTACGGCATCGTGGGCCCCAAGGGCCTGCCCAAGGACGTGGTGGACAAGGTGCACGCGGCGGCGCGCAAGTCGCTCGAAGAGCCTGCCGTGCGCAAGCGCATCCAGGACACCGGCTCCTTCGTCGTCGGCAACACGCCGCAGGAATTCACGCAGCAGATCGCCGCCGAGTTCGACGTGTACAAGAAGGTGGTGGACTCCGCCGGGCTCACGCCGGACTGAGCCGGCGAACGCCTCGTCAGGCCACCGATGCCCACACGGGCGCCATCGCGCGGTAGAGCGCGCGGAAGGCCTCCAGCCGGGGCTGGTAGGCCGCATGCAAGGCGGCGTCGGGCGCCAGCACCTGGCGCACCGCCGGCGCCACCACCACCCCCGCCGGATCTTCCCCTGTGACCGCCAGCCGCGCGAGCCGCGCCGCGCCGAAGGCCGGGCCACGGTCGGCGGATTCGTACAGCACCAGCGGCACATCGAGCACCGACGCGATCAGCTGCGCCAGAAAGGCGGAGCGCGCGCCGCCGCCGATCAGCGCCAGGCGCTCGGGCCGCGCCGTCTGCGCGCTCAGCGCTTCCAGGCCATCGGCGAGCGAGAAGGCGATGCCTTCGCAGACCGCCTGCATCAGGTCGGCGCGCGTGGTGGCGCCCGACAGGCCGACGATCGCGCCGCGTGCGAAGGGATTGTTGTGCGGCGTGCGTTCGCCGAACAGATAAGGCAGCGCGAGCAGGCGCGACGGCCCGGCGTACGCGGCCTCGACCTCGGCCAGCAGCTCACCCACCGAGGCACCGCCGGTGCACGACGCCAGCGCCGCGAGCGGGCTCGCGCCGTTGAGCAGCGCCGCCATGCGGTACCAGCGCTGCGGCAGCGCGTGGCAGAAGGCGTGCACCAGCCGCTCGGGGTCGGGGCGGTGCGCGGTGTCGGCCACCAGGATCTGCGCCGAGGTGCCGAGCGACACGAAGCCGTCGCCCGGCCCGACCACGCCGATGCCGACGCCGCCTGCCGCGGCATCGCCCGCGCCGCCCGCAATCGGCACGCCGCGCGGCAAGCCCCAGCGCGCGGCCAGCGCGTCGCGCACGGTGGCGCAGGGCTCGCACGACTCGACCACGCGCGGCAGCCAGGCGGGATCGACCCCGCAGGCGGCGAGCGCCTGCGGCGACCAGCGGCGCTGCGCCTGGTCGAACAGCCAGGTGCCGGCCGCGTCGGTGACGTCGGTCACCTTCTCGCCCGACAGCTGCAGGCGCACGTAGTCCTTGGTCAGCAGCAGCGAGCGGGCGCGCGCCACGGCCTCGGGCTCATGGGTGCGCAGCCAGCGCAGCTTGGGGCCGGTGAAGCCCGCCATCGGCTGCACGCCGACGGCGCGGCGCAGTTCGAGGTCGGTCTGCATGAGCTCGGCCGCCTCGGCGGCGGCGCGGCCGTCGTTCCAGAGGATCGCGGGGCGCACGGGGCGGTCGGCCGCGTCGAGCAGCACCAGCGAGTGCATCTGGCCCGACAGGCCGATGCCTTGCACGCCGGCCATCGCTGTCGGGTGCGTGCGCGCCAGTTCGTCGAGGCCGTCGGCCACAGCGGCCCACCACTGGTCGGGGTCGTGCTCGCACCACAGCGGCTGCGGGTACTGCGAAGTGAGCGGCCGATCGACCGTGGCCACGACCTGCAGCAGTTGCAGGTCGGTCAGGACGATCTTGACCGCGGAGGTTCCGATATCGATGCCGATCAGCATGCGTGTGTTCCCTGTTCGAGGGCCGAAGTATCGGCGCTCCGGCCCCGCGCGCCGGCTGACGGCAGGTGGTTTACGAGCCGCTCGCCGGCAGCGTGATCGGCACCGGTCGCGTGTGCAGGTCGATGTAGAGCTCGAAGAAGCGCGCGTTGTCGAACTTCTTCACCACCGTCATCTTCTGCAGCGGCACGCCCGCGGGCGGCGTGGTGTAGCCGATGGAGCGGCCGTTGTCGGCGGCGCCGGGCTTGGCGACCACGTCGACATAGCGCTCGACGGTCTGCGTGGCGTAGCGCGGATCGATGAGGTAGGCCAGCACCAGCGTGTCCCAGATGTTCTGCGTGTAGTTCGGGTTGTTCTCGAAGCCGTTGGTGCCGCTGAAGCCGTAGCCGTTGAGCTTGCGGAACACCTCGGTCACGGCCGTGGGCTTGGCCGGGTGCGCGATGCGGTCGTAGACGGGCTTGGTGAGGAACACGGTGTCGGTCACGTCCAGCGGCACCACCACCTGCGGGATCGGCAGGCGCACCACGAACTGCGCGGCCTCGGGGTCGAACCACCAGTTGAACTCGGCGAAATGGGTGGTGTTGCCCGCCACGTCGACGGCGCCGCCCATGTAGATGATCTTCTTGATCAGCGGCACGATCTCGGGGCTCTTCTTCACGGCCAGCGCGATGTTGGTGAGCGGGCCGATGGCCAGGATGGTGATTTCGTTGGGGTTGGCCTTGACGGTGTCGATGATGAAGTCGACCGCGCTCTTGCGCTGCACCACGGTGCGCGTGGCGAAGCCGTCGGGCGAGGGCTTGAGGTCGGCGTCGGTCTTGGGCTCGGGGCCGCTCCAGGCGCCCAGGTAGCCGTCGCCGCCCGCGCCGGCCTTCATCTCGGCCTCGATGGTCGCGTAGTCGTGGTTGATGGCGTAGTTCTCGCCCACGTAGACGCCGATGCGCTGGCCCACGCCCAGGCGCTCGACCGACATCAGCGCGTCGGCCACGCCCTGCTTGAGCCACTGGTTGCCCGACACCACGCTGATGCCCATCACCTGCACCTTGCCCTCGGCCTGCAGCTGCGCGGCCATGACGCCGAGCTGGCCGTCGTCGCTCATGGTGTTGTAGTCGCTGTCGATGATGACTTTCTGCGCCACCGGCGGCGCGGCGAACCCGGGCGCCAGGCCGATGCCGTCATTGCCGCCCCCGCCGCCGCCGCATGCCGTGAGCACGGCCACGACGACGAGCCAGAAGGTCGTCACTGTCCATTTGCGCATCTGCTTCTCCTAAGTGTTTGGTTTCCAGCCCGGTTTCCAGAGGGACGCCAGGGAGTGAAAACGTTTGCGCAAACCTTTGCGCAAACGTTTGCCAAACTCTAAGTGGCAGGCCGCAGGCGTGGCAATGGGGTGCGGCTAGGGGTTTTCCGCGAGGCCGGGGCCGGCCTCGCGCGCGGGGTCAGGCCGTCATCAACCCGGGTTGGGCAGGGGGTCGATCAGCCGGTTCTCGCGCAGCGGCGAGCGGGGGCGCAGGAAGGGTTCGTCTTCTTCCGCCGGCGCAGCGGCCTTCTCCAGGCCCGGGGTGTCCGCGGCCTTGGCGGATGCCGCCGCGCACGAACCGGTGTCGCGCAGCCGCAGCGCCGCGGCCAGCCGGCCTTCAGCGGCGTCGCCCAGGGGGTGGTCGAAGTCGTCGGCCACGGCGCAGCTGGCATTGGGTGCAAAGCCGTCGCCGTAGTCGCCGAAACCGGCCTGGTTGACGCCCTTGAAGTTGACCGCGAAGTAGGTGGTGCCGCAGTTGTCCTGCGGGACGAACCCGTAGGGCTTGCCGCAGGTGGTGGCGCCCACGAGGTTGACCGTGACGCCCACGCCGCGCAGGCTGTTGATGACCGATTCGCTGGCCGAGCAGGTGCTGCGGCCCGTCAGCAGCGTGACGCGCGACAGGCCCAGCGTGGGCAGGGGCTGGCCGGCGCGGGTGGTCGTGAAGAAGGGCGTGAGGTTGTCCGCGAGCGTGGTGCGGTACGGATTCTTGTCGTTGAAGGTCAGCAACTCGAAGGTCTTGCCGTTCGTCGGGCCCGGCCCGGCCACCATGTAGGCCAGCTGGCTCGCGATGCGCAGTTGGCCGCCGCCGTTGTAGCGCATGTCGATCACGAGGTCCTGGACGCCGCCGTCCTGCTTGAGCGCGTTCATGGCCGTGACGAGCTGCGCCTCGGCGGTCGAGATGTGGTCGTTGAACAGCAGGTAGCCCACGCGGTTGCCGGCCGGCCCGATGGTGCGGGTGTACAGCACCGGGCTGCTCGTGATGCGCTGGGCCGTGAGCTCGATCGGACTGCCGCGCGTGCCGCTCACCTCGAAGGTGAAGGTGTGCTTCTCGCCGAGGTTCTGCGGCGAGATCGCGCGGTTGATGATGTCGACATTGGCCTGCCCGGTGCTGGCCACCACGTCGACGCCGTCGACCGCGACCAGCTTGGCCCCGCGCGCCAGGCCGGCCGCCGCCGCCGGCGAGCCCGGCTCGACGAAGGCAAGGCGGATGTTGCGCGGCGGCGAACTGCGCACCGCCGCCGTGTCCATGCCGTAGCCGACCGACACGCCGCCCTCCGACTCCAGGCGGTACGCCTCGGTGTCGAGGTAGAAGTGGAAACGGTCCTTGAGCTGGCCCGAGGGCGTGGTGGCCTGCGTCTTGAGCACGCTGAACCAGGTCAACGGCGTGGCGTAGTCCGAGGCCTTGAGCGTGGTGGGCACCTCGTTGTACCAAAGGTAGGTTTCGTCGATCCAGCCGCGCACCCAGCTCTTCTCGTTGTCGACGGTGCCGGCGGTGTCGGGATAGGCGCGGCCCGTTGCCGGATTGGTGCCCCGGCGCGGCGCGACGCACTGGCCGGCGACGGTCGCGGACGCGACGATGCCGCCCTCGCCACCGTTGCCCCCGCCTCCCGGCGCGGGCGTCGGCAGCACGCCGATCGGGAAGCCACCGCCGCCACCTCCTCCCCCACCTCCTCCCCCGCCGCCTCCACCGCACCCCGCCAGCAGGCCGGCCAGGGCGAGCGCCATCGCGCCGGTGGTGGCGGCCAGGGCCCGCGAGCGCCGCGACGCGTGTGCATTGCGAAAGGCCATCGGGGTCCTCCTGGCGTCCGCGGCGGCGGACAGTGCTGACTGGTTTTTGTTCGGGGCGCGGGGGCGGGACGCGCGCCCGCTACTGGATGAAGCCCATGCCGCGCGATTCGCGCACTTCGGGCTTGATGCGATGCTCGGCTTCGAGCTGTTCGAGAAACTCCGCCGCCGAGAACTCGGCAGCGAGGATGTCGGTCTGCCGCTTCACGGCCGCGAAGTCGCCCGGGCACAGCTGCGACAGCAGCGCCAGGCGCGCGCGCACCTCGCCGGTGAGCAGGGCCGCGTCGCCCGCGAGCGCCTCGGTGACGAACATGCGCTCACGCTGGGCCGCGGTGAGCGGCATGAACTTGATCTTGAAGGTGAAGCGCCGCAACGCCGCCTGGTCGAGCCGGTCGAGCAGGTTGGTGGTGCACACGAACACGCCGCGAAAGCGCTCCATGCCCTGCAGCATTTCGTTGACCTCGGTGACCTCGTAGGTGCGCTGCGCGCCGCGCCGGTCCTGCAGGAACGAATCGGCCTCGTCGAGCAGCAGCACGGCCTTCTCGGACTCGGCCTCCTTGAACATGGCGGCCATGTTCTGCTCGGTCTCGCCGACGTACTTGCTCATGAGGTCGCTGGCCTGCTTGACGATGAGCGGGCGCCCCACGGCCTTGGCGATGTGCTCGGCCAGCGCGGTCTTGCCGGTGCCGGGCGCGCCGTAGAAGCACAGCGTGCCGTGGCCGCGTGCCTTCAGCGCCTCGACGATGCGCGGGATCTCGAAGCGCGTTTCGACGTGGAGCATGTCCAGGTCGTAGGTGGTGACGCTGCGGCGCTCGGCAGGGCTCTTGTCGAGCGTGCCCAGTGCGAGGTCGGCGTTGCGCAGCTGGCGCTCGATGAGGGCCTCGACCGAGGCTTCGTCGGTCTTCGCAAGACCGGCAAAGCGCACGGCGGTGCGGATCTGCGCGGGCGTGAGGCCCTTGCGCTCGGCCAGCTTGGCGGTGAAGGCCTCGGACACGATCACGCCTTCGAGCGTCTTCTTGACGAGCTGCTCGCGCGCGCCGGGCGGCGGCGACTTGAGCTCCAGGTGGTAAGCGAAGCGGCGGCGGAAGGCCGGGTCGATCTGCTCGATGCGGTTGGTGACCCACAGGGTGGGCACGGGGTTGGCCTCGAGGATCTGGTTGACCCAGGCCTTGCCGCTCACGCTGCCGCTGGCGGGCGCGGGGATCTGCTCGGCGCGCGCCATGAACTGCGCGGCCTCGGTGCTGATGGGCGGGAACACGTCCTCGACCTCGTCGAACAGCAGCGCGGCCTGCGCGCTGCCCTTGAGGAAGACCTGCGCGATCTGCAGCGAGCGGTAGCGGTCGCGGCCGCTGAGCGAGTTGCCGTCGCGGTCGGCGTACTCGACCTCGAAGAGTTCGAGGCCCGCCGCCTGCGCGACCACCTTGGCCAGCTCCGTCTTGCCGGTGCCGGGCGGGCCGTAGAGCAGCACGTTGACGCCGGGCTCTTTGCGCGCAACCGCAGCGCGCAGCAGCGTGACGAGCATCTGCGCGTCTTCCTGAACGAAGGAAAAATCGTGCGGCGTGAGCGCGCTCTTGGCCGAGGGCCGCGTGAACACGGCCATCAGCTCGTTGTGGTCGCGGTACTCGCGCATCAGCACGGGCGGCAGCTTCTCGCTGACCTTCATGAGGTCGGCGAGGTCGGTGATGTTGTGCTCGGAGATGAGGTTCTCGACGAGGCCGATGCGCTCCAGCCGCGAGCCCGCGCGCAGCGCTTCGCCCACTTCGCTCGCGTTGACGCCTGCGATGTCGGCGATGGCAGCATAGGCCTCGGGCGCGTTGTTGACCTTGAACTCGACCAACAGCGAGCGCAGGTCGCGCTGATAGCGCGCGAGCGTGCCGTACAGAAGCAGCGCGCGCTCGGCCTTGTTGAGCTGCAAAAGGCCAGCGAGCGCATCGATGTTCTTCTCGACCAGCGTGGACTGCTTGCGCAGCGCGTGCGTGAGCCAGTCGCGCGTGACGGCCAGCACCGAGAGCAGGTCTTTCGGCTGGTCTTTCGCGTACTCGTCGAGGTAGAAGAACAGCGTGCCTTCTTCATACGGGCCGCGCCACACGCCGTGGCGTTCGAGCAGCGTGCGGCCGTCGAAATCTTCGACGCCCTTCCACGCTTCGTTGCCCGCACAGCGGCGGCCTAGGAACTCGCGCAATCGCTGCAACACCGCGGCGGGCCACACGAGGTGGCGGCCGGTGAGCGAGAGCAATCCGTTGATATCGCGCCGCACATTGAAGCGCGGCCCCTGCTTGGCGGCGAGCGTGAGCACGAAGTGCGAGCACATGAGCTCGAGCACCGGTGCTTCCTTGAGGCCGGGCGAAGGCAAGGCCTGCCCGCGCACCGCAGCAGCCACCACATCGACACCCGCACGCTTGACCATCAGGCAACCTCCTGCGAGGAAATACTTGGAGCGACCATAACGCAGACTTTTGGCTTCGGGAAGACGCCGAAAGAGTAAAAACCCTGATCCGCTGGATTCCAGCCACAATGCGCGCCATGGTCGGAATCGAAGCTATCCGTCGCGCCGCGGCGCGCCTGCAGGGACAGGTGCTCAACACACCCTGCGTGGAGTCGCGCACGCTCTCTGAAATCGTGGGTGCGCAGGTGTTCCTCAAGTTCGAGAACCTGCAGTTCACGTCCTCGTTCAAGGAACGCGGGGCGTGCAACAAGCTGGTCGATCTTTCTGAAGGCGGCACGCGCGGCGTGATCGCCATGTCGGCCGGCAACCATGCGCAGGGTGTGGCTTATCACGCGCAGCGGCTGGGCCTGCGCGCGCTCATCGTGATGCCGCGCTTCACGCCCGGCGTGAAGATCGAGCGCACGCGCGGCTTCGGCGCCGAAGTGGTGCTGCACGGCGACACGCTCGACGCAGCGCGCGCCCACGCGCTGGCGCTGGCCGAGCGCGAAGGTCTGACCTTCGTGCACCCCTACGACGACGAAGCCATCATTGCCGGCCAGGGCACGATCGCGCTGGAGATGCTCGACGCCGTGCCCGACCTCGACACGCTGGTGGTGGCGGTCGGCGGCGGCGGGCTCATCGCCGGCATGGCCGTCGCGGCGCGCGAGATCAAGCCCGGCATGGAGGTCGTCGGCGTGCAGACGCAGCGCTTTCCGGCGATGGTGAATGCCGTCAAGGGCACGCACCACGCGCAGGGCACGAGCACGATCGCCGAAGGCATCGCGGTCGGCACGCCCGGCGTGCTGACGCGGGAGATCATCGCCGCCAAGGTCGACGACCTGCTGCTGGTGGACGAAGGCGACATCGAACAGGGCGTGCTGATGCTGCTCGAGATCGAAAAGACCCTGGTCGAAGGCGCAGGCGCGGCCGGCCTGGCGGCACTGATCCGGCACCCGGAACGCTTTCGCGGCAAGCGCGTGGGCCTGGTGCTGTCGGGCGGCAACATCGATCCGCTGCTGCTCGCGGCCATCATCGAACGCGGCATGGTGCGCGCCGGGCGGCTCGCCCGGGTGCGCGTCAGCGCGCGCGACGTGCCGGGTTCGCTGGCCCAGATCACGGCCACTGTGGCCGAAGCGGGCGCTAACGTCGACGAGGTGCACCACCAGCGCGCCTTTACCATGCTGGCGGCGCAGAATGTCGACGTCGAGCTGGTGCTGCAAACGCGCGGTCGGGCCCACCTGGCGAGCGTGTTGAGCGCCCTGAAAGACGCCGGTTTCGAAGCGGTGGAGCAGCACTGAGGGCTCCTCGCAACCCCCTAGACCCGCCGACGGCGCCTCGCCGGTAAAATGGCGGGAGTTTTGTCATTTGCGGTTGACTGCATTTGATGCGTTGTCATTTGCGTATTCGAGGTATTTCCCGATGTCCCATCCCACCCCCGCCGAGCACGGCCACGCTGCCGCCGCCGAACATGACGCCGTCGAATCGGTCGTTCACCTGATGCCGCTCGTGCTCCCGCTGGCTGGCGGCGTGCTGATGCTGCTGCTGGCGTCGATCGCCGTTTTTCTCGCCTGAACTGACAGGCTTTCGCGCCTTTGTCCGCGGGCTGTGCGGCCCGCGTTGACGCAATCTCCCGAAGCGAAACGTTTTCTCAAACGGACCTCCGTGCCTGGTCAGGCGCGGCGCCCCGTTCGGAAAGACGATTTTTCAACTTAGGAGATTTCCGATGAACGCACCCACGATGAAGGGCCTTCCCATTCAGGCGCCCTCATACGTCAAGAACGCCAAGCTGATCGCCTGGGTGGCCGAGATGGCCGCGCTGTGCAAACCCGACGCCATCCACTGGTGCGACGGCAGCAAGGAAGAATACGACCGCCTCTGCCAGCAACTGGTCGACGCCGGTACCTTCAAGAAGCTGAACCCCGCCAAGCGCCCGGGCTCGTTTCTCGCGATGTCCGATCCGAGCGACGTGGCACGCGTCGAAGACCGCACCTTCATCTGCTCCGCGCAGAAGGAAAACGCCGGCCCCACCAACAACTGGATGGCCCCGGCCGAAATGCGCGCGACGCTGCAGCCCCTGTTCGACGGCTGCATGAAGGGCCGCACCATGTACGTGGTGCCCTTCAGCATGGGTCCGCTGGGCTCGCCCATTGCGCACATCGGCATCGAGCTGTCCGACAGCCCCTACGTCGCCGTCAACATGCGCATCATGACCCGCATGGGCAAGGCCGTGTACGAAGTGCTGGGCACCGATGGCGAGTTCGTGCCGTGCGTCCACACCGTGGGCGCACCGCTCGAGGCCGGCCAGAAGGACGTGACCTGGCCCTGCAACAAGACCAAGTACATCGTTCACTACCCCGAGACGCGCGAGATCTGGAGCTACGGTTCGGGCTACGGCGGCAACGCGCTGCTGGGCAAGAAGTGCTTCGCGCTGCGCATCGCCTCGAACATGGGCCGCGACGAAGGCTGGCTGGCCGAGCACATGCTGATCCTCGGCGTGACCAGCCCCGAGGGCAAGAAGCACCACGTGGCCGCCGCCTTCCCGAGCGCCTGCGGCAAGACCAACTTCGCCATGCTGATCCCGCCGGCGGGCTTCGACGGCTGGAAGGTCACGACGATCGGCGACGACATCGCCTGGATCAAGCCGCAAGCCGACGGCACGCTGCGCGCCATCAATCCGGAAGCAGGCTACTTCGGCGTGGCCCCGGGCACCAACGACCTGACCAACCCGAACTGCATGGCCAGCCTGCACCGTGACGTGATCTTCACGAACGTGGCGCTGACCGACGACGGCGACGTCTGGTGGGAAGGCATGGGCGACGCGCCCGCGCATTGCATCGACTGGCAAGGCAAGGAGTGGACGCCGCAGATCGCCAAGGAAACCGGCGCCAAGGCCGCCCACCCGAACGCGCGCTTCACCGTCGCCGCCACCAACAACCCGGCACTCGACGAAGCTTGGGACGACCCGAAGGGCGTGAAGATCGACGCCTTCATCTTCGGCGGCCGCCGTTCGACGACCGTGCCGCTGGTCACCGAAGCCCGCAACTGGGTCGAAGGCGTCTACATGGCCGCCACGATGGGCTCGGAAACCACCGCTGCGGCCGCCGGCCAGCAAGGCGTGGTGCGCCGCGATCCGTTCGCCATGCTGCCGTTCATGGGCTACAACATGAGCGACTACTTCCAGCACTGGCTCGACCTGGGCAAGAAGCTGCAAGCCTCCGGCGCTCAGCTGCCGAAGATCTACACGACCAACTGGTTCCGCAAGGGCGCGGACGGCAAGTTCGTCTGGCCAGGCTACGGCGAGAACATGCGCGTGCTGAAGTGGATGATCGACCGCGTGGAAGGCAAGGCGACGGAAGGCGTCGAGCACATCACCGGCGTGAGCCCGCGTTATGAAGACCTGAACTGGACTGGGCTGGATTTCAGCGCCGAGCAGTTCGCGACGGTCACGAGCATCGACAAGGCGGCTTGGCAGGCTGAGCTGAAGCTGCACACGGAGCTGTTCCAGCAGTTGGCGCACCATCTGCCGAAGGAACTGCCGGAGACGAAGGCTGCGATTGAGCAGCGGCTGGCGGCTTAAGTAAGCTCTTCTCGCGGGCTCATGGAGCCTGCGAAGTGCGGGTTTTGAAGGCCCAATAGAAAGCCCGATGAGTTCATCTCATCGGGCTTTTTTTGTTTGCGAGGGTGTCGTCCAAGCCTTACATACGGCGCGCCGGTGGCGGTCTGGCTTGGAGCGCGATCCTGTGAAGCACGCGCGCCATGCGATGAAGGTGTTGATGAAGTTCAAGCTTCTGGAGCTGCATGCGGTGTCGCGCGCTGAGTGGGATAGATGGCTTGCTGGAACGCCCTATTTCGAGCGGATCCGGGCTCGATTCTTTGCCGATGAGACGCTGGCGGCTCTGACGGGAGAGCTGCTTGCAGAGCTGATTGCAGTTGGCGCAGCGCAATCCGATGCTTTGGGAGTCCGCAACGCCTGATCCGATGCTTTGGGAGTCCGCAACGCCTGATTGGTGGTTGTCTGCTGCAATAAAAAAGCGCTGATTCTTTCGAGTCAGCGCTTTTTATGCGTTTGGCGTTTGCTGTGCGCAAAGCAAAAAACCCCAGTCATTGCTGACTGGGGTTT